>UBMU01000124.1 GCA_900466605.1 Hyphomicrobiales bacterium | reverse complement strand
ACCGAGCCAAACCGCGCGCTGATGCTGGTCAGAGATTCACCACTTCGAAGTGCGCGCTCAATCTCCAGACGCCTCGGGTGCGAAGTTACCGCATTTGGTCTACCCACGATTGAAGAACCTCCTACTACTACCATCGAACAAAGTGGGAAGTGCTCCACTTTTTTGGCAGGTAGCGGGAGATTCGCTGACCTCGATCAGCTTCAACATGATGTCAAGCAGAACATCCATGACCTCTAGCTTGCTCGCCAGGCGGGCGTTCAGTGCGGTCCAATCGTCTAGAGAACTCACACCGACCCCTCCAAAGAAGAAACGATGTCGCTGAAGTCGTCGTCAGTGAACCAAGCACCACCAATGACCTCATCCACACTCTTCTTCGGCTCTTCGCTCGCCTCGGCTCGACCGTCAGGGAGAGAGCCGTTAGGCGAGGGCGAGGGAGCGCTAGCTTCCGATGCTGGCTTTACATTCGTACACATTCCTTTTATAGGGTTGTGCTCCCCATTGGCTGGGGTTGTACTACCCATTGACTGGGGTTGTGCTACCTCTTGCAATGGGGTTGTGCTACCCATTGCCGATTCAGGGGCCACCTTCGGCCTGGAATCGCGCTTCCACGACTCGCGTTCAGCGTTCCGATCTTCGACGCGGAGCACCTCCCGGACCGTGGAGGAGAACACCAGCATGTAGTTCTTCACCGGCTTCCCACCGCCGGGTCGGCGCGACAGTTCGGTCACCTTGATGGCTCCGCTCATCTCCAGGAGGGCGAGCACCCGCCTCACCGTCTTCGGGGATGCGCCGGTGATGTCAGCGATGGCTACTTGTGAGAGACGGAAGTTCTCACCGTTCTTGAAGCCGCCGACCTCCACAAGGCCGTGCGCGATGGCATAGAAGGACAACCGATCGATGCTCTGATACCCGTCGTTCAGATACGAGCCTGCGTTGCGGAGCCACTTGTTCGGGAAGTGCCGAACGAATGCTTGGAACGTTCCCTTGCTCATGGGTTCGTTCAACTTGTGCAGCGAGTTCTTGCGAGGCTGTGCAGCCATGATTTTCCTGTTTCTGAGCGGGGGATTCCTGTTTCGCCGCTCATACACAACTATCGGACGTTGTG
>UBMU01000028.1 GCA_900466605.1 Hyphomicrobiales bacterium | reverse complement strand
ACGGATTTCGATGTCAATCTGATCTTCTCCGATTGCGCGTGCGACGCGTCCGGCCAGCTCTTTTTTGACATCTTCGACACCGACGGCATGCTTGGCGATGTCCCGCTCGTCAATTTTGCGTTCGCGCCGTTCTTCGAGGTGTTGCCTCGAAAGTACCGGTTCCGCGCTTTGAATGCGTGCATGTCACGCTTCCTGAAGCTCGGATTGGCAGACTCAAAGGGAAATCCAGTTCCCGTCAGGTTCATCGCCAACGACGGCAACCTGGTCGTCACGCCGCTTACCTTGACGGCCCTTCCCGTGCAGGGGATCGCTGAACGCTACGATTTCATTGTTGATTTCTCGGGCTTCAAAGTTGGCGACCGGATCAAGGTGGTCAATCATCTGCGTCATGAGGACGGGCGTCGGCCCAAGGAAGAGCTTAGCCTCGCGAAGGCACTCAAGGGCACGTCAGAGGATCCTGTCGTCGGACCAATGCTTGAGTTCCGTATCGTCGGCTCGGTGGAAAGCGTCGACGTTCCCGGCGTTATCCTCCGCGCCACCGATCCCGACAAGAGCCAGATTCCGGCGACATTGACGGAGCAGATCCCGATCGTGACGCCGGTGCGCACGCGCATGGTTGAATTCGGCAGGGCGGGAACTGGCGATTCACGTGGCCCAGATGGATGTACGCCCGATTGCGGGGAATATTTGAACTTCCCCTGGACCATCCGTATCAATGGTGAGACGGCGCATTCGATGAATGCCAACAGGATCTCCCTGCTCATTCCAAAAGCCGGTGAAGTGGAGCACTGGACCTACAAGAACGGTGGCGGCGGTTGGGATCATCCCATTCATCTGCATTTCGAGGAAGGTATCACGATGCTGCGCAATGGGCAGCCACCTCCGCCGACCGAGAATTTGCAGAGAAAGGACGTCTGGCGGCTTGGCGAAAGTGGCAGTGTGACATTCCAGATCCAGTTCGGTGAGTTCGGCGGATCATACGTCAATCATTGCCACAACACCGTGCACGAGGATTTCGCAATGTTGGCGCGTATTCAGCTGTTGACGGGCGTGGCAGGAACGCCTCAGGCAGCCGTCACGCCAACGCCAAATCCGACCCCGTATGGCGTGTTCTTCACCACCCCAGAGATTCTGCCGGAAGGCGCGCCAAAGGGTTGGAGCAACACCCAGCCGCAGGTTCAGGCCCAGTTGGCCACCAACCCGAAGCCATGAAGCGGCTGCGCAAACGTGCGCAGCCCACTCGCGTCCCTGATAGTTGCGGAGGGTTTATATGAAGCGCGGGCCCACGGTCCTGATGGTGATCACCGCCATACTGTTCACGTTGTGTGGAGGTGTTGCTGGCGCAAGTTCGCGTTGGGGTAAAGACTATTTCCCCAACACGGAGGTTATCACCCAGGACGGTCAGAAAGTGCATTTCTACGACGATCTGATCAAGGGCAAGATTGTTCTGATCAGCTTTATTTTCACCAGTTGCACCGATCTTTGTCCGCTGACGACTGCGCGCATAACGCAAATCGTTGAACGGATCCAGGACCAGATCGGCAAGAAGATCTTCGTCATATCGATCACCGTCGATCCAGAAAACGATACACCCGAAAAACTAAAGACTTTCGCCGACGCCTTTTACAAGGGGCCGGGCTGGACGTTCATAACAGGCAAGCCTGATGAGATCCGCGCCATCAATTCGAAGCTTGGAAATAAGAGCGATGTCGCAACCGACCATCGCAACGAGATTGTGCTTGGCAACGACAGCACTGGTGAGTGGGCGAGAAACTCGCCTTTCGCCGATATCGAAAATATTGAACTTGCGATCCGAGACATGGATCCCGCTTGGCGCGAAGCTTACTTCGCGCCAGCGACGGTATTGGCCCCGGCAACCGCCAACTATCAGGGCCTGAAGGTGGAGAGGGAGCCAGGGCAAATTCTCTTTAAGAAGATCTGCGCACCGTGCCACACGGTCGGCGTTGGCGACCGTATCGGTCCGGATCTTCTGGATGTTACGACGCGGCGCGACCAGCAATGGCTGCAGCGAATGATCATAAACCCCGCCAAACTCAGAGCCGAGAAGGATCCAACACTTGCGGCCCTCGATGCAAAGTTCAAGGGTGTTCGTATGCCAAATCTCGGCATGTCGCCGACCGATACCGCAGATCTTATTTCTTACCTTTCCAAGATATCCGCCGAGATCGCGGATTTACGCGCTCAGCCTGAAGCAACCCATGTCCATCACCATGAGGATGCAACCGCTCATCATGATCATGGCTCGATGGACGCCAAGCCGTGAGGTGAAAAGGGCTGGGGCTGGCGAAGCATTCCCATTTTGCGGATAGTTTGCGTGACGCGACGCCGACCGTCACTTCCATTCCCAAAAGAGGCGCGATGAGAACGGCCGGTGTTGGACAAGCGTCCTTTCGCGTTCGCCCTTCTGTTCGTAGGCTACAGCATCTGCCTCTCCGTTCAGCCCGACAAAATGCATTCGCATCGATGCCGTCTTTGGGTGTCCCTTCTGGCGAAAGACGAAATGTACTGCGCAGGTTGGGTATTGCCAGTTGTCGGTTAGACGCTCAGCAAACTGCATTGCATCCTGCTCGCGGTCCTGACCGGTAAAGGCCAGAAATTGGCCGAGATTGAAAAATCCGTCAAACAGCGCGTCGGCGCTTTGCTGGTTCATCGGCACAGCTTGACCCGTCGTGAAGTCACGCCGGTAGGACAGCCCCTCTGATTGTCCCTTCACCTTCTTTTCGGAGTAGCTGACCAGGTGCTTTTGGGCGAGCAGTTCCATCGTCAACTCGTAGGTCTGATAGTCCTCCGCGTTTGCGTGGAGGTGGTCAATCCTGGCCTTCAGGTCAATGATGTAGTCTCTGTACAATGCGGCGGCCATGCTCAATCGCTCCGGTCTTCGTCAAGCGGGCTTGCTATCAGATATTGGGTCGTGGCCAAACCGATATCGTTCATTCAAAGGAGAGCTTGGGGAAAACCGGCTCAAATGTGCAGTGCGTGCCCCAATGCCTTTAGTGCCGCCTCCTGGACGGCTTCGCTTCGCGTTGGATGCGCATGGATCGTGCCAGCGAGGTCTTCCAGCCGTGTGCCCATCTCGATTGCCAGTGCAAAGCTCGCCGAGAGTTCGGACACACCAGCACCAACTGCCTGAAGGCCAAGAACAAGACCGGTATCGGTGCGAGCTACGACGCGCACGAAGCCGTCTTCGGACACCATGGTCATCGCGCGGCCGTTTGCACTGAAAGGGAATTGTCCGACGCGAATTGTGTAGCCCTGTTGACGGGCTTCATCCGGAGAAAGTCCCGCCGTAACGATCTCCGGGTCTGTAAAGCAGATTGCCGGGATGCACCGCTTGTCCCAGGCGCGTTTCCTGCCAGCAACGATCTCGGCGACCATTTCCCCTTGTGCCATGGCGCGATGGGCCAGCATCGGTTCGCCGGTGATATCCCCGATTGCATAGACACCCCGCATCGAGGTTCGGCACTGGTCGTCAATGCGCAGATACGGCCCGGAACGATCGAGGTCGAGTTCCTCGATACCTGATCCTGCAATTCTTGGTCGACGACCAACGGTCACCAGCACGCGATCAGCCGGAAACAGCTTAACGTGCCCGTCCGATGTCTCGACGGTCAGCCCATCGCCATCATCCGAAAGCGCCTTTGCTTTTGCCCCTGTCAGGACGCGAACGCCGAGCTCGCCAAGACGCCGCGATACCGGACGCACGAGGTCGCCATCATATTGCGGCAGGATCTGCTGCATGGCTTCGATGATCGTCACCTCCGAGCCGAGCTTAGCAAACGCAGTGCCAAGCTCAAGGCCGATATAGCCGCCGCCCACAACGACCAGTTTATTCGGTACCTCGGTCAGCGAAAGTGCCTCGGTCGACGAGATAACCTGGCCGCCGAAGGGGAGGGCTCCGAGTTCCACAGGCTCGGAGCCAGTGGCAATAACCACTGTCTCGGCGCGAATGACCTGCATGCCGGTTTCGGTTTCGACTTCCACCGTCTTACCGTCACGAAAAGCAGCCCTGCCGTGGACTATCTTGACCTTCGCCTTCTGCAGTAGGGCGGTGACGCCTGCATTCAGACGGCCGACGATGCCGTCCTTCCAGGCTATTGTTTTCGAAAGGTCGATCGATGCGGCTTCGACGCGGATGCCCATCGCGTTTTTGCCGGTCAGCATCTGTCTTGTGACGCCGAACTCATCGGCTGCGTGGATAAGGGCCTTGGATGGAATACATCCAACATTCAGACATGTACCACCAGGTTTGACGGCCTCGACGATGACAGTATCGAGGCCGAGTTGTCCGGCTCTGATGGCGCAAACATAACCCGAAGGCCCGGCACCGACGACGAGAAGCTTGCAGACGATCTCTTTCATGGATCCTAGCCTTCGATGAAAATCAGGGCGGGCGTCTCCAGAAGTACCCGGACACGTTGGACGAAGGTGGCAGCATCCCATCCATCGATGATGCGATGGTCGAAACTCGAGGACAGGTTCATCATCTTGCGGGGCACGAACTGGTTGCCATCCCAGGCCGGTCTGACGGCAATCTTGTTTACTCCGACAATCGCGACTTCCGGATAGTTGATGACCGGTGTCGAGACAATGCCGCCGAGCGCCCCAAGCGAACTGATGGTGATGGTCGAGCCGGAAAGCTCGTCGCGGGTCGCCGTCCCAGCACGCGCAGCGTCGGCAAGGCGGCTCATCTCGCTCGCGCAATCCCAGATGCCGCGCGCCTCCGCGTTCTTAACCACCGGCACGACGAGCCCGGCAGGCGTCTGGGCGGCAATGCCGATGTGGACAGCGCCGTGCCTGGTCAGAACGCCTTTGTCGTCGTCAAAGGTCGCATTGATATCGGGTTGATCGGCGACCGCCTTTACGATCGCCCGCATCAGGAATGGCAGGACGGTGAGCTTTGGCTGCTCCGCCTTGCGGCCATGGTTCATCGTCGCACGCAACTCCTCAAGAGCCGTCATGTCGACTTCCTCGACATAGGTTATGTGGGGGATGCGGGAGGTCGATAGCGACATTCTTTCGGCGATGCGGCGTCTGAGGCCGGTCAGTTTGACCTCCTCGGTCGACGTCTTTTTCAAGACAGCTGGCTGAGGCGAGGAGACATCGCCACGTGCGATGAATTGGTCGACGTCGTCGCGAAGGATGCGGCCAGCGGGCCCCGATCCCTTGATCTGACGCAGGTCGACACCGCTATCGCGTGCAAAGAGGCGCACGGATGGCGAGGCCAGCGGCCTTTCGGCTAGAGCCGAAGCTGCGCCGCCAGAGGCGGTAGCAGTCTTTGGAGCAGTCATCTTTTGGGGCGCTGCCGGCTGGATAGGACTGTCCGAGGTTTTCGCCGTGGCGGGTGCTTCAACGGGCTCGCTCGTTCCACCTGCGTCTGTCTCGATGCGGACAAGCGGCGCCTTGACCGCTATCTTGTCGCCGATTTCAGCTCCCAGCCAGACAACGGTTCCCGTCACGGGCGATGGGATCTCGACCGTTGCCTTGTCGGTCATCACAGCCGCAATCACCATGTCTTCCTTGACCGGATCACCTGCCTTGACGTGCCATTCGACAAGCTCGGCCTCGGCCACACCCTCACCGACATCGGGCATCTTGATTACGAATTCGCCCATGCGTCAGGCCTCCATGACTTCGGCAAGTGCGCGTCCGACGCGTCCAGGGCCGGGAAAGTAATCCCATTCTTGTGCGTGCGGATATGGCGTGTCCCAACCGGCGACACGAACAACAGGTGCCTCGAGGTGGTAGAAGCAATGCTCCTGCACCAGAGATGCGATCTCGCCCCCAAAGCCTGATGTCAACGTAGCCTCGTGAACGACCACGCAGCGGCCCGTTTTGTTGACCGACTGGACGATTGTATCGAGATCGAGCGGCAATAGACTGCGCAGATCAATCACTTCAGCATCAATGCCTGTGTCCTCGGCAGCTGCAAGTGCGACATGTACCATCGTTCCGTAGGCGATCACAGTCACGGCAGATCCGGTGCGCCGGAGCTCCGCCTTGCCAATCGGGATGGAATAATGCCCCTCGGGCACTTCACCCAGATCATGCTTTGACCACGGTGTGACCGGTCGTTCGTGATGTCCGTCGAACGGACCATTATAAAGCCGCTTTGGCTCTAGGAACATCACGGGATCCGGATCTTCGATCGAGGCAATGAGAAGCCCTTTGGCGTCATAAGGGTTGGAGGGAACAACTACCTTAAGTCCACAGACGTGGGTAAATAGTGCTTCCGGGCTCTGGCTGTGCGTCTGGCCGCCGAAGATGCCGCCGCCTGTTGGCATGCGCAACACGATCGGGCATGTGAAGTCGCCGTTCGAGCGATAGCGGATGCGTGCCGCCTCCTGCGTGATCTGATCGTATGCAGGATACATATAGTCGGCGAACTGGATCTCAACACATGGCTTGAGGCCGTAGGCCGCCATGCCAATCGCAGTGCCGACAATTCCGGATTCGTTGATCGGCGTGTCAAAGCAGCGCGTCTTTCCGTACTTTGCCTGTAGCCCTTGCGTGCAGCGAAACACACCGCCGAAGTATCCGACGTCCTCACCAAAAACCACCACATTGTCGTCGCGGGCCATTGATACGTCCATGGCACTGCGAACCGCTTCAATCATAGTCATTCTGGCCATGTCAGAAACCCGCCTTCTGCCGTTGACGACGAATGTGAGGCGGCATTTCCGCGTAGACGCCCTCAAAAATATCGCGCACGGAAGGCTTGCCACCAGCATGCAGCGTGCCGTGATGCTCGGCCTGCTTCTGCGCCTCGATGACCTCATCCATGATTTCTGCTTCGGCCTGGAGATGCCGTTCTTCAGACCATGCGCCCCTGACGATCAAATGCTTCTTCAATCGGAGTACCGGGTCGCCTAATGGCCAGGCTTCAGATTCTGTCTTTGGCCGGTAAGCACTTGGATCGTCTGATGTCGAATGAGCGCCGACGCGGTAGGTCACATATTCGATCAATGTCGGTCCGAGGTTGCGTCTGGCTCGTTCCGAGGCCCAACGTGCGACGGCATAGACGGCAAGATAGTCGTTACCGTCGACCCGCAGCGCCGGAATGCCAAAACCCAGTCCTCGTGCAGCAAAAGTCCCCGAACCGCCGCGCGCAATCCCCTGGAATGTCGAGATCGCCCACTGATTGTTGACGATGTTCAGAATAACAGGTGCCTTGTAGGTCGAGGCAAACACCAGTGCGGAATGAAAATCGGATTCGGCGGTCGAGCCATCGCCAATCCAGGCAGCTGCAATCTTGCTGTCATTCTTGATGGCTGATGCCATCGCCCAGCCGACAGCCTGCACATATTGCGTCGCCAGATTACCCGATATCGTGAAGAAGCCGTGCTCTTTCGACGAATACATGATCGGCAACTGGCGGCCGCGAAGCGGGTCGCTCTCGTTCGAGAAGATCTGGTTCATCATCTCGACCATCGGATAGTCATCTGCAATCAGGAGACCGGCCTGGCGGTAGGTCGGAAAGTTCATGTCGCCTTTGCGAAGCGCTTTGCGAAACGCGCAGCTGACCGCTTCCTCGCCAAGGTGTTGCATGTAGAAAGACGTCTTTCCTTGCCGCTGCGCCATCAGCATCCTTGCGTCGAAAGCGCGAAGCTTCATCATGTTGCGCAGGCCGGTCAGCAACTCCTCGTCAGAAAGCATGCCCGACCACGGGCCGACTGCCTCACCCTCCCGGTTGAGCACGCGGATGATCGAATAGGCGAGGTCGCGGATTTCCTCAGATGCAACGTCGACTTCAGGGCGGGGCACAATGCCTGCCTTGGCAATCTTGACGTTGGAGAAATCGGGTTGGCCGCCCGGTCGAACGGCAGGTTCCGGAACATGGAGGCTCAGTTGAGCTTTGTCCGTCATATCGAATTTTCCCTCCCGGTTGCGATTGTTCCCGCATCTCTCCTCAGAAACGGAACTCCGCACTTTCTGTTCTTATAGATTGCGCGCGATCACCATTTTCTGCACGTCGCTCGTTCCTTCATAAATCTGGCAAATGCGTACATCCCGGTAAATGCGTTCGACCGGATAGTCGCACATATAGCCGTAGCCGCCATGGATCTGGATAGCATCCGAGCAGACCCGCTCTGCCATCTCGGAGGCGAAGAGTTTGGCCATTGATGCCTCCGAAAGGCACGGAAGGCCACTGTCGCGTAGTGCGGCAGCGTGGAAGACAAGCTGGCGGGCTGCTTCGATCTGCGTCGCCATATCGGCAAGCCGGAAGGCGACAGCCTGGTGCTCTATTATTGCCTTGCCGAACGCCAAGCGCTCGCGCGCATAATCTCGAGCTGCCTCAAAGGCTGCACTTGCCATGCCGACCGCCTGAGCACCGATGCCGATGCGTCCTCCTTCAAGGTTCGCAAGCGCGATCCGGTATCCCTCGCCTTCGGCACCCAGCCTCAATTCAACGGGTAGGCGCATGCTGTTAAATGCAATCTGACAGGTGTCTGTTGAATGCAGCCCAAGCTTTTCCTCAACACGGATCACTTCATAACCTGGCGTGTCAGTCGGGACGATAAAGGCTGTGATCCCCTTCTTTCCGGCGTCCGGATCGGTCACCGCAAAGACGATGATCATTTGCCCGTTCTTGCCCGAGGTAATGAACTGCTTGGCGCCATCAAGGACGTAGTGTTCGCCATCACGGCGCGCCCTGCTGCGAAGGTTGGAGGCATCAGAACCCGCTTGCGGCTCGGTCAGCGCAAATCCGCCGATCCATTCACCACTGGCAAGCTTTGGTAGGAAACGCTGCTTCTGTTCTTCGGTGCCGAACTTCAAGATCGGTACACAGCCGACCGAGCTATGGACGCTCATGATGGTGGAACAGGGCCCATCGCCTGCCGCGATCTCTTCGAGGGCGGCCGCGTAGGCCAGCGTGCCGGTTTGGGAGCCGCCGTATTCTTCCGGAACCAGCATGCCAAGCAAGCCAAGCTCCCCCATCTCCTTGAGTTCCTCACGCGGAAACCGGTTCTCGCGATCCCGCGCAGCTGCGCCCGGGGCAAGCCGTTCGCGGGCGAAATCCCTTGCGAGATCGCGGATCTGCTGCTGCAGGTCGGAAAGGATCATGTTGGTCTCCTTTCGGTCATTCAGTGACGCTCGATGGCGACAGCGGTTGCCTCGCCACCGCCGATGCACAGGGCTGCCATGCCGCGCTTCAGGTCGTAGCGCTCGAGTGCGGCAAGCAGCGTGACGAGAATGCGCGCACCTGAGGCCCCGATGGGGTGGCCGAGCGCGCAGGCTCCGCCATGCACATTGACCTTTTCATACGGCAGCTTGAGGTCGCGCATCGCTGCCATGGCGACAACAGCAAATGCCTCATTGATCTCAAAGAGATCGACGCTATCAAGGGACCAGGAGATGCGATCAGACAGTTTTTGCAAGGCGCCGATCGGGGCGGTGGCAAAAAGACTGGGCGCCTGCGAGTGCGTGGCGTGGCCGCTGATTGTTGCAAGTGGTCGCAATCCCCTGCGTTCAGCCTCGGAACGACGCATCAGGACACAGGCGGCGGCGCCATCGGAAATCGAGCTGGAGTTCGCAGCCGTCACGGTTCCGCCGTCGCGAAAGGCGGGTTTGAGGAGTGGTATCTTGTCGATCCTTGCCTTGCCTGGCTGTTCATCCAAGCTAACGGTCTTCTCACCCTTTCCTGTGGCGACTGTCACGGGCGTGATCTCGGCTTGGAAATAGCCCTCATCGATTGCTTTTTGCGCCCGCGTCAGGGACGTAACGGCATAGTGATCCTGCGCTTGGCGCGTAAATTGATAAGCCTCGGCGCAGTCCTCCGCAAAGGTGCCCATCAAACGTCCCTTGTCATAAGCATCCTCCAGCCCATCGAGGAACATATGATCGATGACGCGTCCATGGCCGAGCCTGTAACCGCCGCGTGCACGATCAAGCAGATAGGGCGCATTGGTCATGCTTTCCATGCCGCCAGCGACGCCCACTGTGGCGCTTCCCACCGCCAATAGGTCATGGGTCAGCATCACAGCCTTCATTCCGGAGCCACACATCTTGTTAATGGTGCTTGCCCCTGTGGAAAAGGGTAGGCCCGCCTTGATTGCAGCCTGACGCGCCGGAGCCTGCCCAAGCCCTGCCGGCAGAACGCATCCAAAAATGATTTCGTCGATGGCATCGGGGGCAACTTTTGCACGCTGGAGCGCCGCACTGATCGCCGCCGCTCCGAGGTCGGGTGCCGATGCCTCCTTCAGCTCACCTTGGAAACCGCCGATCGGCGTGCGGGCCGCTCCGACAATGACGACCGGGTCCTGCAAAGCCATTTCAAGCCTCCCGTGCCGAACGATTAGCGTGCGCTCATGCGCAGTGCGCCATCAAGGCGAATGACCTCGCCATTCAGCATGCTGTTTTCACATATATGGCGTACGAGTGCCGCGAATTCCGCGGGCCGGCCGAGGCGCGGGGGGAAGGGAACACTCTTGCCCAGGGCCTCCTGGACTTCGTGTGGCATCCCCGCCATCATTGGGGTTTCGAAGATGCCAGGAGCAATCGATACGACGCGAATGCCGTGGCGGGCAAGCTCGCGGGCGACAGGAAGGGTCATCGAAGCGATGCCACCCTTCGAAGCCGCGTACGCGGCCTGTCCGACCTGCCCGTCGAAGGCAGCGATCGATGCAGTATTAATGATGACGCCTCGTTCTCCTTCGCTATCCGGCGGCTGCTGCTGGATTGCGGATGCGGCAAGGCGGGTCATATTGAATGTGCCGACAAGGTTGATACTGACTGTCCGCACAAAACTGTCGAGACCGTGCGGGCCGTTCTTCCCGATGATCTTTTCGCCTGGCGCAACGCCAGCGCAATTGACCAGTCCACGAAGGGTGCCGAACGATTTTAGGGCGGCAGCGACCACAGCTGTTCCGTCTTCAGCACTGGTGACATCGGCCCTGATGAATTGGGTATCCCCGCCAAGCTCGGCTGCGACGGCTGATCCAGCGGCATCATTGAGATCGGCGATCATCACACGTGCGCCGTTCTCAACCAGCATTCTGGATGTTGCAGCGCCGAGACCGGATCCACCCCCGGTGACGATAAATGCTCCTCCACGGATTAGCATCCGTCCACTCCCATCGCCTTTTGAACGCATATGAGGGTCGCGCCATCCTCCCGGCTCGGCCCACACGCAAATGGATTCTAGTCTGTCACCATATTGCAAGCGATGACAAAAATGCTGCATTGTTCCGGACAGTTTTGCCATAGTGGGAGAACGGCGGTGGCCGACGTTGAAAGGCGCATGATTGCGCCGGGGTTTGTCGAGGAGGCGTTGGAAAGCTTGCGGCGCATCGGACGGCCGACTGCTTCCTTATTATCCTCGCTGGGGCTTCCAGAAGTTGTTGAGCACCCCGTATCGGCCGAGAGTTACGGTGCGCTCTGGCTGGCCATCGCCAGAGAACTCGATGACGAGTTTTTTGGAATGGGTGGGCGACCGATGCGTAGCGGCAGCTTCACCTTGCTTTGCCACTGTGTCCTGAATGCGCCGACGCTTGGTCATGCGCTGCGCCGGGCACTGCGATTTCTCGACGTCGTGCTGGATGATCCACGCGGGCGACTAGTGGTCAGGGACGGACTTGCCGAGATTCAGCTTGCCGACGCCGGTGAAGCGCGTTCAGCATTTTGCTACCGCACCTATTGGATCCTCATTCATGGCGTAACATGTTGGTTGGTCGGTAGGCGAATTCCGATCCGGCTTGTGGACTTCCGCTGTGAGGAGCCGGTACAGGGGGCCGACTATCGGCTTTTTTTCGGCGCGCCGGTCAAGTTCGGCCAACCGATCAGCCGTCTGGGCTTTGACAGCGTGATGCTTGATTTGCCAATAATGCGCACTCAGCAGGCTTTGAAGCAGTTCTTGCGAGGGGCTCCAGCCAATATTCTGGTGCGCTACCGGTACGACGCCGGCCTCGCTTCGAGCGTCAGGCGTCGCCTCGAAAAGGTATCCCCGACAGCATGGAAGACCTTTCCCGATCTCGCTATTGAAATGCGCATGCCGCCATCGACCTTGCGTCATCGGCTTAGTGACGAGGGGCAGAGTTACGCAGCCATCAAGGATGATATACGCCGTGACCTTGCCATCGACATGCTGCTGAACACATCGAGGACGACCAGCGACATCGCCGCTCAACTTGGATATTCGGAGCCAAGCGCCTTCTTTCGGGCATTTCGGAAGTGGATGTCGAAGAGCCCTCACGAATTTCGGCGCGAGGGCGATGCAGGGGGCCTATAGCAGGGACCGGCCCAATCTCACCGGATTCGACCGGTTTTAGTCTAAGGCCCGGATCGGCGCATCCACACGTGCCTCAACTCTCCTGACGCATCAAAACTTAAAAGCGCCTTTTTCTGAAGAGAATCTCGAACTGGGCGACTCGGGGGAGGAGCACGCACATGTTTTCAACGGGCGATTGGACCTTCGGTCTAGAGATTTGGCTACCCGGCTTTCCGCTACCCATTGACGTAAAAGGAACGGCTGAAGCGTCGGCCTTATTGGCCGACAGGTGGCCGGTGAGTTTTGGTCCGGCTTTTGAACGCGCACTTGCCGTCTGCGCAGCGGTTACAGATGGATTGCTCCCGGCAGATGACGCAAAACTCGCACTTATTGATGCAGCCGAGGAGGTCGGCGTTCCATGCGCCGACAGGGTGTATTTTGTTCCTGACCGTGATGACGTCGTAGACGCGTTGCCTCTAGGACCTCGTCACTAACCAAGCGTCCCTCAGCCTCCTCGGCATGACGATATGCGGCGGCAAGCCTGTCCCCGCGTCTGGTGGAATGCCTCAGGCCCCGTGGTCGCGACGGGACAGGCTGCTATAATCACGCCGCCCGCAAAACCAAGGTATGTTGCCAGTGTTGCACGCGCCGGTCCGAAGGGTTGTGCCGGAGACAGCCAAGCAAGCGATCATCAGCTGTGGGGAGGAGCGTGCCCAAACAGAAAGACCAAAGCCGAGAAAGCCGCTAGAATGAGGGCGCGATAACTGCACGATGTTGGGGCCTCAGATGCTCGAAATCATCGAGAGGGCGATTTCACACATTCCAAACTATCTCGTTGACCTTGGGCAGCTTCTTAGTTCCCCGAGGAAATTCGTTGGCGCGCGAAATATGAACTCGAGGACGGAGTTCGAACGGTCGATGCTATTTGCGGGCATCACAATTGGAATACTGATCGCGACGTCGATGCTGATTGCGCGCTTCGAGCCTGATGAGATCCTCAACGACACGGTCGGCACGATTTTAGGTTTTTCAATTGATGTTTGTCTGATCTCCTTGGCCACAGTGGTCGCATGGCGGGTCGTCGGTTGGCGAGCGCCGCCCCTGGCCGTATTCACCGTCGTCACATATTATAGCGCCGTAACCGCCATGATCGCGCGTATCGGCATGATCGTACAAATTGGCATTCTGCGGATCACCGTTCCGGACTACGTCGATTCAGTTCTCTGGGCCGGCAAATCCCACCAAGGCGATCTCCGTTCCCTGTGGGTAGAGATGAAAGAAATTAGCCAAGGTAGGGAAGGACTTGTTCTACTCACATCGGTTGCCAACCTGGCGGCAATTTTAGTCATGCTGGCCTGGGGGATTGCAGCTTGGAGCGCATTCCAGGACATGAACGGCTTGACCAGAACGCGATCCATGATCGCCCTCTCTATCGTGCTCTTTCTATTCTTGCCGGTTTTCGGCGTCTCTATATTGTTTATGGCGGCGATATTCTAGGCTGACTGTTTCCACGCCAGAAGCACCGCTACCCGCAGCTCTCGCAAGTGCGTGAGACGTGTTTCCAGTCTTCGAAGCAAGATCCTAGCCGAGTATTAGCAACCACGAGGATTCCTAGGAATCTAAAAGGCGAGCCGTCGGTCGGTGATCGCCCTTCATCAAGGATTGCTCGTGGTTGTCGAGAAAGTGGCCGGGGAACGCGATGAGGATCGCCGATCTCGCAAGGGTTTCGGCGCCCATTTGATTGAGGCGCTTGGGATCAATCCGTAAGCGGATACCGCCTAACGGGCGATGAGGCTCTGGATGAAATCGGTGTGACGCTGGACCGTCGTGCATATGAGGTCGTGGAAGCCCAATTCCTTCACCTCATCCTCCAGTGGAGCTGGAGAAAATGGTCGTAAGCTACTAAATTAAAGGGGTTTAAAGTCGCGACGACGAGTGCTTCGCTCATCGTTGACGGGCGAGGCATGTGCGACCCGTCAGTCTATCAGGCGCTGGGCAGTGAACTTGTCGGTCACCAGGGTGTCGATAACACCAACTCTCAGCGCGCCTGCAATAGCTTCGGCTTTTTTTGCACCGCCCGCCAGAGCGATCACGCGGTCCACGCGTCGAAGGTCTTCCAAAGGAAAACCGATGACGCGTTCGTCGAGCGGCGTCTTTACGGGTCTCCCATCTTTGTCGAAGAACCGCAGTGAGATGTCGCCGACGGCACCGGCCTCCGCAAGGTCGGCGAGTTCTCGGGAGGAAAAGATGTTTCCCGATCGTGCAAGCAACTCGGATGGTTCGACGGCGCCAATCCCGACGATCGCAAGCGTGATGCTCCCGAAGAGGTCCATGGTCTCACGGACAAAGGGATCTGCCTGCATCAGGAGTTTAGCTTCGCGCGACGACGTTACGCCCTGGACGGGAAGTAGCTTTGGCTCCGCTCCTGTCAGCCTTGCCAGTCGAGTGGTAAGCTGTGTGGCGTGTGTCTGCACCGAGGGGTCGCCCATTCCACCTAGCGTCTGGACGACGTACTTCGCCTGAGCACTTTTTTGAGGATGGATGTTTTCGACCATCTTGAAAATGGTCTGGCTCCAGCTTGAAACCCCGATGATCTCACCGGGCGAAAGCGTGATCTCCAGAAGATGGGCGGCGGCCTCGCCGATGCGGGCCATGATTGCTCCGTCGCGGTCTTCGGTGCACTCCACGACAATGGCTTCGGGCAGGGCGTATTTCTCCCTCAGAGCTCCCTCGAGTTCGCTATAAGTTCCCACAGGCGGGATGACGCTCGTGCGGACGATGTCTTCGGCCTCGGCGCGTTTCAACATCCGCGACACCGTCGCCTGCGACAACCGCAGGTGCTGAGCGATCTCCGCCTGGCGCCGCCCCTCGATGTGATACATCTGGGCAACGCGTGAAATGAGGCGGAGTTCGTTTAGGCGAGACATCGCTGATCCCGTTGTGAATTTTTATTCACCTTTAGCTGGTGTTGGGCGTGCCGTCGAGCGGGCGAGCGCGTCATTCCAGGTATTAAGCAATGCTTTGCGGTCAACGGCTTCCGGGGCAATCACTTGGGTATTGCGCGGCAGTCCCTCGATAACCTTCAGATCGCTCCAAAGCCCCAGCGACAGCCCTGCCAGATAGGCGGCGCCCAATGCCGACGCTTCCGGGGCCTCACACTGGATGACGGCGTGTTGAATGAGGTTTGAGACGCATTGCATCAGGAAGCGGTTCTGGCTTGGCCCGCCATCGACCGAAAGGGCGCCGAGTTCCCCGCCGCTCTGTGCACGCATTGCGGCGATCACGTCATGAACCTGGAATGCGATCGAATCGGTTACGGCGCGAGCCATCTGCGCACGCGTCGTACTGAAGTTGATCTGCGAGAACAGGGCGCGTGCGTCGGGCTCCCAGTAGGGGGCGCCCAGTCCCACGAAGGCGGGGACGAAGCCTGGTCCCTCTGGCTCTGCGGTCGCGGCAAGGTCGACAAGGGCAGCGACGTCAGGAAGGCCGAGAATTTGCGCCATCCATGGCAGGCTTGCGGCGGAAACCAGAATGTTCCCTTCAAAAGCAAATGTCGGCGTTCCCTCGATGCGCCAGGCGACCGTGGTGGTGACGCCGTTGCGCGGGGCTATGAAACGCGGAAGGGTTGTCATCACCGATGAACCCGTTCCAAATGTCACCTTGCCATCACCGGGTTTGAACGCTCCATGCCCAAATAGCGCGGCATGGCTGTCCCCAATCGCTGCTCTAATTGGAGTGCCGTCGGCAACCCCCGGCAGACCAAGTGTGGATCCGAAGTCTGCCGAGCTGTCGAGTACCTGTGGGAGGAGGGCGACGTCGACACCGAAGATTTCTCCGAGTTCTGGGCTCCATCGCTGTTCCTGGAGGTCGAACAACTGGCTTCTTGCCGCGTTCGAGGCGTCGCAAACGTGCCGGCGCCCGCCTGTCAGGCAGTGTATGAGCCAACTGTCGATCGTGCCGAGCCGGATGGCCTTGCCGGCATTGGCGCGGTCGAGCAGCCATTTGAATTTCGGGCCGGGAAACATCGGATCCAGGGGAAGGCCGGTCAATGCCTGGACACGGTCGAGGTGGCCCTCTGCAATGAGACGCTCGCAATCGGGGGCGGTGCGTCGGCACTGCCAGCTCAAGACCGGGCCGAGAGGGTCTCCGGTCTCGGCGTCCCAGGCGGTTACCGACTCGCGCTGGTTTGAGATCGCGACTGCCTCGATATCAACGCCAGGCGCACTACTCAGGCAGACGCTGATTGCTTCACAAACGGATGCATAGAGCCGACGCGGGTCTTGTTCGACCCAGCCGGGCTTTGGATAGGAGATACCGACAGGGGCGGCTCCCCTGGCGACGACCTCTCCTTTTTCGGAAACGAGAACTGCCTTCGAATTGGTCGTGCCCTGGTCGATCGCCAGAATAGCCCGCATCTTATCCTCCAAAAATCAAAGGACCGGGACAGCAAAAAAAAGCGTCCCGGTCTGACTAGCTAGTTCCTGCCTACTTGCGTTTGATCAGCGCCTGTGCCGCGTCTGCGATCGCCACCGGCGCCATGCCAAATTCGTCGAGAAGGAATTCCGCCGACCCCGTCGGTGCGTAGATGCCTGGAACGCCAAGCCGCTTCATTGGTACTGGAGCGTTATCGACCACCACTTCTGCAACGGCCGAGCCCAGCCCGCCAAAAATCGAATGCTCTTCGGCTGTTACGATCGCGCCGGTCTCTCTCGCCGCGGCGACAATGGCGTCCTCGTCGATGGGGCGAACCGTTGCAAGGTTGAGCACCCTGGCGCTAACGCCGCGTTCTGCAAGAATCTCCGCAGCCTTTACGATGCGATGGGTAAGTGTGCCGTTGGCAATCAGCGTAACGTCCGAGCCGTTACGAAGGAGATTTGCCTTGCCAAGCTCGAACTTGTGTCCTTCCGGAAGAAGGTCGGGAACACCGACGCGCGACAGGCGCAGGAAGCACGGTCCATCGTAGGTTGCTGCCCACTCGACAGCCGCGGCAGTTTCAATGCGGTCACAAGGGGCGATCACAGGAAGATTGGGCAGGACGCGTGTCCAGGCAAAGTCCTCGATCGAGTGATGGGTCGGTCCGAGTTCGCCATAGGCCATCCCGGAAGAGATCCCGACCAACTTCACGTTTGCATTCGAGTAGGAGATGTCAGCCTTGATCTGCTCGAGCGACCGTCCTGTCAGGAAAGGCGATGCGCCACAGACGTAAGGAAGACGACCACCGTTGGCGAGGCCAGCTCCGACGCCGACCATGTTCTGTTCGGCGATGCCGACATTGACCAGGCGCTCGGGAAACTTTGACTTGAAGCCGCCAAGCTTGGAGGAGCCTACGGAGTCATTGCAAACCGCCACGATCGTTTCGTTCTCGGCCGCCAGCCGTTCAAGCGTCGCAGCGAACGCGTCACGGCAATCATAGAGCTTTGGTGCGTTTACTGGCGCGTTCATCACAGTGCCTCCGACAGTTCTTTCAATGCGATTTCGTACTGCTCCTTGCTGGGAACCTTGTGGTGCCAGTCGACGCTGTCCTGCATGAACGAAATTCCGTGACCCTTGTTGGTGTGAGCCACGATGCAGTGCGGCCGTGAGCCGCGGTGTTCAAGGGCAGGGACGACCTCGCTCATATCGTTTCCATTGATCTCGGTGACCTCCCAATCGAAGGCTTCCAGCTTCGGCCGCAACGGCGCAAGGTCGTTTGTGTCGGCAAGCGCGGCACCCTGCTGGAACCTGTTGTGGTCAATGACCAGCGTGAGGTTATCCAGTTTGAATTGGGCCGCCGCCATGATCGCCTCCCAGTTGGACCCCTCCTGCATCTCTCCGTCGCCGGTGACAACGTAGGTATGATACTTCGCGCCGGAGAGCTTGGCAGCCTTTGCCATTCCAACCGCGACCGGCAGTCCATGCCCGAGTGGACCGGTGTTGGTCTCGACACCGGGAACCTTGTTGCAGTTGGGGTGGCCGTTCAATCTCGAATGCGGCTTCAGGAAGGTGGAAATTTCCTCTTCCGGAATGAAGCCACGCTTTGCAAGAGTGACGTACAGAGCGCACGCCGTATGCCCCTTGGAAAGGACAAACCGGTCCCGATCGGGATGCTTTGGCTGGTCGGGCCAGATCTTCAGCACACGGAAGTATAGTGCCGTCAGGACGTCGATGACCGACATCTCTCCGCCGATATGGCCAGCGCCCGCTTCAAAGACCGCCTGAAGATCGCGCAATCGGATGTCGCGAGCGCGGCGCTCAAGTTCCTTGATGTCCATGGGTTCCTCTCATGAATAAATATTCAGTCATCAATATTTTTGCACAACACGCAGTTTAGTCAAGCCCCCTGCGGAAAGATGGCTTCCGTCTGGCCTGAACAAATCCTGTTGACACCGCGGTATCATCTTGTTAATGAATTTTCCAGCAAGCGTGAATAAATATTCTAGCTTGAACAATTATTGGCTACCAACCTAGATCTAGGGAGGAACGATGGTGGCGCTCGATATCAATGAACAGCGGCTTTCGTCCGGCAACTGGCTGAGCAAGCTCAAGGGAGCCACGGGTCCACTGGTAGGACTGCTCGCGCTTTGCATTTTTCTAAGCTTCAGCACGGATGCGTTTCTGTCGGTCCGAAACGGTCTCAACATCCTCGATCAGATCACCGTGCTTGGCATCATGGCGGTCGGCATGACCTTCGTCATTCTGATCGGGGGCATCGACTTGTCGGTCGGATCGGTGCTGGCTCTGGCCATGATGGTCATGGGTTGGACCGCAAATGTCGCTGGCCTACCGCTTCCAGTCGGAATTGTCTTTGGACTTGTTGCGTCAGCTATTTCAGGACTGATTGTCGGACTGCTTGTGACACAATTCAGGGTGCCGGCATTTATAGCAACGCTGGCCATGATGTCGGCGGCGCGAGGCGTCGCCAATATGATCACGGATGGCCAACAGATCGTCGGCTTCCCGGACTGGTTCATGATGCTCGCGATCGATCGTCATTTCGGCGTGCTGACTGCTACAGTGTTTCTCATGCTTGCCGTCGTGGTTGTTGCCTGGCTCTTCCTCCACTTCCGCTCCGAGGGTCGCATGCTCTACGCTGTCGGCGGAAACCCGGAAGTGGCTCGTCTCGCCGGTATCAACGTCCCTCTCGTAACCATCGGCGTATACGTTGTGAGCGCTGTTCTTGCAGGACTTGCCGGCATCGTACTTGCGGCGCGTCTCGACTCTGTTCAGCCATCCAGTGGTCTCGGTTACGAGCTCGATACCATCGCTGCGGTTGTTATCGGAGGGACCTCGCTTTCCGGCGGCGCTGGCGGCATCGGCGGCACACTGATCGGCGTGCTTATTATCGGTGTCCTGCGCAACGGTCTCAATCTCCTCAACGTCTCGCCGTTCATCCAGCAGGTGATCATTGGCATCGTCATCGTGCTTGCGGTCGGCGCAGAGACGGTTCGCCGCCGTCGAGCCTGAACGATCGGGTCCGCTTGCCCGCGGCCCCAGAAAATTCCGCCCCGAAAATGGGGCGGATCAATACCCCGAGGGGGAGGAACTACCCGAGGGTCTCATCTAACAATGGAGGAAGTACAATGAAAATTGCGCGCACCATGCTCGCGTCTGCCGCACTGCTCGGACTTACGCTCGGCCCCGTTCATGCGGCTGAACTGAAGAAGCTCGGCCTCGCCGTTGCAAACCTTCAGGCCAACTTCTTCAACCAGATCAAGCAGTCGGTCGAAGCAGAAGCCAAGAAGCGTGGCATCGAAGTCGTCACCGTCGATGCTAAGGGTGATGGACCGACCCAGGTCAACCAGATCCAGGACCTTTTGACCCAGAACATCGACGCCCTGATCTACATTCCCGCAGGCGCGGCTGCTGCCACCGTTCCAGTCAAGCTGGCAAAGAGCGCCGGCGTTCCAGTTGTCAACGTCGACCGCAATGCGGACGGCGCTCCTGGCGACACTTTCCTCGCCACTGATTCCGTCGCTTCCGCCAAGGGGGTCTGCGATTACATTCTCAAGCAGGCCGGCGGCAAGGGTAAGATGGTCATCATCCATGGCCAGAAGGGTACGACACCTGAAGTCGACCGCTCCAAGGGTTGTGCTGAATCTCTCAAGGCAAATCCGGATGTAAAGGTCGTGGCCGAGCAGTATTCGAACATCTGGAGCCAGGACGAAGGGTTCCAGATCATGCAGAACATGCTGCAGGCAAATCCTGATGTTTCGATCGTTTTTGCTCAGGCCGACGCGCTTGCGCTTGGCGCGGCTCAGGCCATCAAGGTCGCCAACCCTTCACAGAAGATCGTGGTCGGTGGCTTTGACGGTGACACCGCGGCGCTCGAAGCCCTCAGCAAGGGCGTCTTCGATGTCACTGCGACGCAGCAGACCCAGAAGATGGGCCGCGATGCCGTCGAAAATGCCGCCAAGCTTGTCGCCGGCGAGAAGGTTCCGCCGGTGCAGCTTCTCGATGCGACGCTGACGACTAAGGAAAACGTCGCAGGCTTTATTGCCAACCATCCGTAATGCAGTCGAGTCTTGAGGAGGTGTGCCGTGACTGATCCGGTTCTTTCCCTGAGGGGCATATCGAAGCGATATGGTCCACTCCAGGTTCTGAAGAATGTCAGCTTGGACGTTTATCCTGGCGAAGTGGTTGCACTTCTCGGTGAAAACGGAGCGGGCAAGTCAACGCTCTCTGGCATCATCGCCGGGTCACGCACACCTTCCGAGGGAACAATGACATGGCTGGGGCAGCCCTATGCCCCCGCCACTCCAGGAGAGGCTATCGACAAAGGCGTGGTTCTGATCCATCAGGAACTGCAGCTGCTGCCCCAGCTCTCCATCGCGGAGAACGTCTTTATCGGCCGTTGGCCGAGGAAAAACGGCGTCGTCGACCGTGCGCAGATGGTTCGTCGCGCCCAGGAGCAGCTCGCTCGACTTAACCTGCACATTCCAGCGACACGAAAGGTCGAGGGCCTATCGACCGCCAATCAGCAGCTCATCGAAATCGCAAAGGCGCTTGCCCTCAACGCCAAGCTGTTGATCCTGGACGAGCCGACTGCGGCGCTTGGAGGAGCGGAAACGGAAGCTCTTTTCGAACAAGTCCGAAAGCTTCGCTCCCAGGGCGTCGGCATCGTTTACATCTCCCACCGCATGGAAGAGATCAAGAAGATCACCGACCGCATCGTCGTCCTTCGCGACGGCGAGCGCGTACAGGAGTTTGCTGACAGCGCAACCCCCGTGCGAACGATCGTTGAGAGCATGGTTGGACGCTCGCTTGACCGGATGTTCCCGTCGCTTCCCGTCCCCACAGATCGACCCGTGCTGGAAGTCTCCAACCTCAGTTCGCCAGATGGCTCGTTTAGCGACGTCACATTTGATGTGAAGGCCGGCGAAATTCTTGGCATCGCAGGCCTTGTCGGCGCCGGTCGTACAGAACTCGTCCGCGCCATCTCGGGCGCAGATCCTATCAGCGCTGGCTCGGTTAAGCTGGAAGGGCGAGAACTCAAGTTACGCAACCCTGCTGACGCCATCGCCAAAGGTATTGTCATGGTGCCCGAGGACCGCAAGGATCAGGGGCTGGTTGTTGGCCACCGCATCGGCGAAAACATCATCTACGCCAATCTCGACAAGCTTGGAGGAAATTGGATTTCTCCAAGCGTCAAGCGGGCCTTCGCACAGCAGGCAGTCGCAAAATTTGGCGTCAAGGGTCGCGCAGACCAGTTGGCCTCCGACCTGTCCGGCGGCAACCAACAGAAGGTCGTAATCGCGAAATGGCTGATGCGTGACCCGAAGGTGGTCGTCCTCGATGAACCCACCCGCGGCATCGACGTCGGCGCGCGCGCGGGCATCTACGATATCATCGTCAATCTCGCCAAGCAGGGCGTGGCAGTGATCGTCGTAAGCTCGGACCTCGAGGAGGTTCTTGGCGTGTCCAATCGTATTCTCGTGCTTGCCCAGGGCAAGCAGGCAGGAATTCTAGACCGTGACCAGGCAAACGACGTTTCGGTCATGGAGCTAGCCACAATCTAAACAGACAGAGAAAGGAAGAGCGGTGTCCGACATCACTCTGAACGCCCCGAAGCTTTTCGATCTTAGCGGCCAGGTTGCCATCGTGACCGGAGCGGGCAGTGGAATTGGCCAGCGCATCGCCATCGGCCTCGCACAGTGCGGCGCTAGCGTGGCACTGCTTGACCGTCGCACGGACGACGGACTAGCCAACACCGCCAGGCACATCGAGGCCTCTGGTCGTCGTTGCCTTCAAATTGCAGCAAACGTTACCAACAAGTCATCGCTCAGTGACGCCGTAGCACACACAGAGGCAGAACTTGGTGCGCTGACGCTCGCCGTCAACGCCGCAGGCATCGCCAACGCAAATCCTGCGGAGGAGATGGAGGAAGATCAATATCAGACGTTGATGGATATCAATCTCAAGGGCGTCTTTCTGTCATGCCAGGCCGAGGCACGCGCAATGTTGAAGAACGGCCGCGGCTCCATCGTCAACATCGCATCGATGTCTGGTGTGATTGTCAATCGGGGATTGAGCCAGGCGCACTACAACGCGTCCAAGGCAGGCGTTATCCATATGTCGAAGTCATTGGCGATGGAGTGGGTCGACCGCGGTATCCGCGTCAACACCATCTCGCCCGGCTACACGGCGACACCGATGAATACCCGTCCGGAAATGATCCATCAGACCAAGCTGTTTGAAGAGCAAACCCCGATGCAACGCATGGCAACGGTCGACGAGATGGTCGGTCCGGCTGTATTCTTGCTGTCGAACGCTGCAAGTTTCGTGACGGGTGTCGATCTGCTCGTCGATGGCGGTTTCTGCTGCTGGTGATGCGATGAAAAAGTTGATCGCAGGCAACTGGAAAATGAACGGTCTCGCCCCCTCCCTGGCTGAGATCGAGGCGCTGAAGGGGCTAACGGGCATGGCGACGTGCGATATCGTCGTCTGCCCGCCCTTCACGCTGATCGAAAAAGCTGCCGAACGGGCGAAGGGTTCGGCAATCATCATCGGTGCACAGGACTGCCACGCGCAGGTCTCTGGAGCCTACACCGGGGACGTGGCGGCGGAAATGCTTGCTGATGCGGGTGCGCGCTTTGTCATTCTCGGCCATTCCGAACGACGTGTTTATCACCATGAGACCGATCCCGTCGTCGCGGCCAAGGTCGCTGCCGCTCACAAGGCGGGACTGATAGCCATCGTGTGCGTGGGCGAGACCCGCAGTGAACGTGATGACGGTAGGGCAGTTGACGTAGTCGGTGGACAGCTTCGCGGTTCAATTCCAGAAGGTGCCACAAGCTCGAACATTGCTATCGCATATGAGCCGGTGTGGGCGATCGGAACGGGCCTCGTTCCGAGCCTGGAACAGATTGAGGAGATGCATTCCTCGATCAGGCAAATGCTTATAGAGCGGCTCGGTGGAGACGGGAGCAACGTCAGGATCCTCTACGGGGGCTCGGTCAAGTCCTCGAACGCTGCCGAGATCTTTGCCGTCGCAAACGTCGATGGGGCCTTGGTTGGTGGTGCGTCGCTAAAGGCAGAAGACTTCGGTGGGATCATTTCGGCCGCCATATGAAAGACGCCTGACGCGCCTTTGCGGCCAAAACGCTGAATACTGCCAGGCAGACTGAAAGAGGAAGAGACAATGAAACGCTTCGAAACCAAGACCGTCGTCATCACCGGGGGCAGCCGCGGCATCGGCGCTGCCATCGCCAAGCGCTTCGCACGGGAAGGGGCAAACCTGGTTGTTTCCGCCAATGAGGAGTCCGTTCACACTGTTGCTGACGAGATCAAGGCCGATGGCGGCAGTGCTATCGCATTTGTCGGGGACGTTACGGACAAGGCGAGCGTCAAGGCACTCTATGACGCTGCCGAGAATGCCTTCGGTTCGGTGGACGTCTCGATCCAGAACGCGGGCGTCATCACCATCGCCCGCATCGAAGACATGACGGAAGGCGAGTGGGACAAGGTCCTGGCCGTCAACACGAAGGGCGTCTTCCTGTGTGCTCAGGAAGCGATTTTGCGGATGCGCAAGCACGGGCGTGGCGGGCGCATTATCAACACTGCCTCCGGTCAGGCGCGTGACGGCTTCATCTTCACCCCTCACTATGCCGCCTCGAAGATGGGGGTCGTCGGCATCACTCAGAGCCTTGCAAAGGAAGTAGCCTCCGAAAATATTACCGTCAACGCGTTCTGCCCTGGCATTATCGAGACCGACATGTGGGCCTATAATGATCAGGCATGGGGCAAGCTGCTCGGCAACTACGGCCCCGGCGAACTGATGAAGGAATGGGTTGAAGGCATTCCAATGAAGCGCGCCGGATCGGGCGAGGACGTCGCGGGTCTGGTCACTTTCCTGGCGAGCGACGACGCCACCTACATCACTGGCCAGACGATCAACGTCGATGGCGGCCTGATCATGTCGTAGCTTTATTCGACAATGGGGAACGGTCCGTTCACTGCAAGTAGCAGATTTGTGGGCGGCTCCCCCTTGTAAAATAAGGCGCTGCCTGTCTATGTTAGGCCTGTTCTCAGGGCGGGGTGAAACTCCCCACCGGCGGTATCGAGGAAACTCGGAGCCCGCGAGCGCCTTCGCTAAAACGAAGGGTCAGCAGATCCGGTGAGATGCCGGAGCCGACGGTCATAGTCCGGATGGAAGAGAGCAATGCAGAAGACGCCGTGTTGAGTGGCGTTTCTTATGCTTGTTCGCCCAAGGGAAAAATGGTGGCCCCAACAGGCCATGCGCGCCGGTAACGGCTAACCCTTGAAAGGCAAGAAATGGCAATTTCCAAAATTGACGATGCGATCGCCGCAATCGCTCGTGGTGAGATCGTCGTCGTCGTTGACGATCGCGACAGGGAGAACGAGGGTGACCTCGTCATTGCATCTGAAGCGATCACGCCTCAGGCAATCGCATTCATGATGAACCATGCCCGTGGCCTCATCTGCGTTGCAATGGAAGGCGAAAGGCTCGACGAGCTTGACATTCCATTGATGGTTCCTCGCAATACCGAGGTGCTCAAGACCGCCTTCACTGTGTCGGTAGACTACATACCTGAAACAACCACAGGCATCTCCGCCGCCGACCGAGCAGCGACTGTCAGGGCACTTGTCAGCAAGGGATCGGTTGCAGAGGACTTTGCGCGCCCGGGTCACATTTTTCCGCTTCGCGCTCACCCCAACGGCGTTCTGTCCCGGCCAGGCCACACTGAGGCTGCTGTTGATCTTTCGAGGCTCGCAGGACTTCTCCCGTCGGGTGTGATCTGCGAGGTGGCAAACGATGACGGTACGATGGCGCGTCTTCCTGACCTGGAAGTGTTCGCGGAGCGCCACGGTCTCCATCTGATAACGATCGAAGATCTTGTTGCCTACCGTTCTGCGTCTGCAAAAGCGGCTTAACAAGGATTTCGCATGAGTGGTCGACCATGCTTTGGCGCCATTTGAGCGTCAGCGGGTCGATCCACGGCGACCAGTATTATTCTGCGCGACGACGGTGCGCTCGTCATTCCCGCTTCCTGTTCTTCGATGAAGCTTACGAGAGCGTCGATAGGCAGTTGCGGGGAAGAGATTCACAAGGTTTCGATTTTCGAGAAGAAGAAAACCGAGACGAGACCTCTACATGGCACGGCGGCAAAGGGGGACTGCAGCCCGCAGCGTTAGCCGCACAGCGTCGTTTTGCCAGCGGTTTGGGTCTTTGGCGCAGCTATGAGCATAGCTGGAACGCGTTCAGTACCCCGCCTTACGCCAGCCTGAAGCCCGTGCTTCTTCTTCGGAGCAGAACCAGCGTTCCCCGTATTGGGGTGAAATCTTCGTGGCCTCATAATAATGCTGGCCTGGAACGTGAAAAATGCGTTCGCCCGAATTGATACTGACGTTGCCCTTGATGTTGCAGCTGGGATTGAACGCATTGGTCAGTGATTTCGGCAAGATTGTGTAGCCACCGGCTCCCAAGAATGCTGCTGCTGAACTCAACGCTACAACCGCTGGAAATTTCATATCTCATCCCCTGGAACCTCTCAGGGTTGTAGCATGTGAGTTCTATCGGCTCGTATATGAGATAGCTAAAATTCGCTGGAATCGCACTTTTACTGGAGCAGTTCCAGGTGTGAGGAGGAACCGTTGATCAGTTAGGCGTCCAGACGTTGCCCTTTTTACAGATAGTGATTGACATGTCAACTGGTATGATGAGCTAACCATCACTCCGACTTGACGGTTATGGCAGCAGAAGTTGCGATTAGCGAAAAAATCGGCTGCAGTCCTCTGCAGTTGGTTGGCGTCGGCTCACCACTTGGGCATTGCGCAATCGCCGGGGATGACCGATCATCCTCCGCATCACTCAGTCGCGTTCACGCACGCACCAACGATGTGGTCATCCACTACAGGCGTGGTGGCACGGCGCTCGCGGGTCAATTTGACAGTGGGAACGAGGCGATGCCCAGTGGGGGAAGAGCAAACCGCGCCCCAGGATGAACAGGCGCGGCCCTCAGTGCGCTCCAGTCCACGATGTGCTCTTGGCTTGTCAGGTTGACGACGTGCAATTGTGAACCCGTCCTACCGATGCTGGCGAATGCAAGAACCCTCGACGGCGAGCTTGAGATACACTCTCGCCAGCCTCCTCCGGCCAATGCAGCGAGCATGCTGACGGTGTTGGACAACGGGCGTCTACCGCCTTCCTTGGTTGGCTCGTCCGCACCCGCGATCAGTCCAAACGGTCCGGTTAGTGCTGAGAGCGTCAAGCATTCGAGGTCTGCGTCCAATACGCTTGTCGCATAGGCCAACGCAAACGCTTCTGCGAAGCGTCCGTTGTGGCGAGGGTCTTGATTGGCCATGGGGATCCGGCCGCCAGAGAGGTTCTCCATCGTACGGCTTCCGTAGGGATTTTGCCGCATAGCTATGGTCGAAGGCCCGATTCGGTAGTGCTTGGTGCCGTAGATCGCCCGCACCGAGCGGGTAATGAAGGGAAGCGCCTCCAATGTCTGCATCACGCTGAGATCGTCGGCCGCGTGGACGATCGGATTGGTGCAATGGCTGATGAATGCAAGTTTTTCATCCGGCACGCGCTTGCGATTGAGTTCGGTAAAGTAGCTGAGCATGCCGCCGCCAATGCGGATGCCCGAAAATGCAGAATGGGCTGCCGAATAGACCTCTTCGAGCGGCGGGCAGTCGGGCCATTTGCTGCCGGGCGGCGTTGACTGTCGATCGACGGACGGGGAAATCATGATCGCATCCGGCTTGAAGCCCGCAGAGCGAACCTGCCGGGCAATGTCGGCCGCTTCACTTGCCGGGGACTGCCTGCAGGGGAGAGCGATCTCTAGCGTCGAACGGCCCGGATAGGTCGCCGCGATGACTGCGAACCGCTTCAGCGCTTCGATGTCGTGTCCAGCGCCCGGGTCGAAATGGAAGAGCAGCTCCTGCGGCGCGATGTCTGCGAGGACGCTTTTGGCCGACAGGGACGCATCGGCCTCCTCCGGCGTAATGATCAGGCCAATTGCTGGCATGGTGCCGGTCCGAGCACCAAGGTGAAGTTCAATTGCTTCGCCTTTTTCTTTGGCCGCAAGGCGCTGTTCTGGGCGGCTGTCCTTGATGATCAGTGACGTCTTTTGCCAAACGGGTTGATCAGCGGGGATCTGATAAGGCCAGGGAAGAGCGAGTGGTCTGACATAGGTCTTGTAAGACGCGTCCGACCAGTTCCTCTGATCCTCCATTTCGAACGTGTCACCCTCCATCCGGCACTCGGCGGTGACCCCTGGCACTACCTCGTGGGAAATGGCGCGCATATCCTTGAATGGCTGCCAGGGTTCGATCAAATCAGGAAACTGTGTCGCCTTTGATCCTCCGTCGACGTGCTCCACCTTAGCCTTTGTGCCGGCGACGCCAACGATTGGATGAAGGATGCAGAAGCCGCAGCGGTTGGTTTCGAAGCCTGTTTGCGATAGGGCTTTGGCCTCGAAGTCAAGGCGGCCGCGTTGCCCAAGGATCATGACGTCTATAACGAGGCTGTTGTCGTCCGGCCCGTCGCATTGGGCTCGATAGCTAACCTTGAAAAGATCATCATCTTGCTCGACCTTCAGGTCGGCGATTTCGGGGCTATATGTTCCCCAGTCGCGATCGCGAACGAGATACGAGATTGCTCTTAGCACCTCGATTCCATCATAGCGGATGGTGCGCAGGTTACCATTTGCGAGGTCGACCTCGAGT
This sequence comes from Hyphomicrobiales bacterium, assembly GCA_900466605.1. Classification (GTDB taxonomy): domain Bacteria; phylum Pseudomonadota; class Alphaproteobacteria; order Rhizobiales; family Rhizobiaceae; genus Rhizobium. Next base: position 114,830 of record UBMU01000028.1, on the reverse strand, counting down.
TTTCCGGCCCTAAGCCGAACCTGTGGGGTTACGGCGTCACGAGTGCCATAGAGGTCGAAGGGGTCTGCTTTCATCGCAGCATCGCTCCGACGTCGATCGTCCGGTTGCTGGCGGCGCTTTCATACGCTGCTTCAACAAGGGCAAACGTCTTCAGATTGTCGGCACCGGAAGTCGAATGCTCCGAGCCCCGCTTCAGTTGATCGATCCAGTGCTGCTGGATCGCGTAGACGCTTTCCTGGATGTTGTGCCAGGGACGAGAGGCCCACGACAAAAGCTTTGGAGCCACGTCAGTGGTCGTGGCTCCGTTGGCATTGGTCACCTCGAGCTGGTAGCCCTGCCTGAGGCGGATTGTTCCTTCCGAACCATCGATTTCGATCAACGTCTCAGGGAAGGGTTCTCTGGAAAGTCTCGTGGCATAGCTGACATCGACAATCGAGGTTGCGCCACTTTCGTGGTCGAGGAGAATCGTTGCCACGTCCTCGCCCTTGATCCGCGGGTTGACACGCTTGGTTCGCGCAGTGACCGTGACGGCGTCGCCAAGGATGTAGCGGGCAATGTCCAGCGTGTGGATCCCAAGGTCCTCGATAATGAACCGGTCTCCCTCTGCAAGATACGGCTGACCGGCGAAAACATCGTAGCCGGAACGAAACGAAAAACGTGCCCAGAAAGGTGCTCCGATCAAACCCGCATCCAGAGCCTTGCGCACGGCCTGGATCGGTGTCTGCCAGCGAAAGTTCTCGTGCACCATCAGCGGAACGCCTGCAGCACGGCACGCTGCCACCATCGACGTTGCGTCAGTAAGGGTTTTGGCAAACGGCTTCTGGCAAATGGCGGGCACCTTGGCCTGTGCTGCCATCTCAACAAGGGCCCGGTGGCTTTGAACGGTCGTGGCGATGTCAACGAAATCGAAGCCGCCGTCTGCAAACAACGCATTTGCGTCATTGTACCGCCGTTCGATACCAAACTGGTCACCGACCATCTTCAGTCGATCCGGATCCCGGTCGCAGATCGCCACGATCTTGGCGCCGTCGACGTCGTTCCAGGCATGCATCTGATTGACCGCGAAGAACCCGCAACCGATCAAAGCACCTTTCAATTCAGTCATTTCAACCTGCCTTTGCCATTTGCATCAGAGTAACGCGCTGCTGCAGGCGGCGCTGCGCCTGATCGACGACAACAGCAATAATAATTACTAGTCCCTTGATGACCATCTGCCAGAAGGACGAGACGCCCATCATCACCAGACCGTCCGACAGGATCCCGATGACGAAGGCGCCGATGATCGTGCCGCCAATCGTTCCGCGACCACCTGACATCGATGTGCCGCCGAGGACAGCCGCCGCAATGGCGTTGAGCTCGAAGCTTTCGCCGGTCGCTGGATGGGCAGCCATCAACTCTGAAGAGATGATGACGCCAACGATCGCCGCGCAGAGACCGGAAAACATGTAGACGAAGATCTTCACGATATCGACGCGGATACCCGACATACGTGCCGCCCGCTCATTGCCGCCGACGGCAAAGATGTGTCGCCCGATCGGTGTGGAACGCGCGACGTAGGCGGCGACGAGTGCAAGCACGATAAGGATCCAGATTGACACTGGAAGACCTAAAATCCGCCCCGCACCGAAGAAATCGAAGCCAGTCGTTGCATATTCGGGGCGGCCGACAAGGTTCGGAAAGGTTTGGCCATCCGAGGAAAGCAGCGCCAGGCCGCGCGCAACATAGAGCGTACCAAGGGTCGCGATAAAAGGGGCGACATTGAGCTTGGTGATCAGCAAGCCGTTGATGAGACCAATCAGCAGCCCGATCGAAAGGGTGATCAGGACGATCTCGAAGAGATTGAAATAGATCGTATAGCCGATCGGCAGCTCGATCCCGTAGAGGATCAACCCGCCGGCCACCATGCCGCAAAGCCCGACGATCGATCCCACCGACAAATCGATGCCGCCAGTGATGATGACGAAGGTCATCCCCATGGCCAGGAAGGCATTCAGCGCTACGTGCTTTGACATCAGGATCATGTTCGCCGTCGAGGTAAAGTTCGGGGCGAAGATCGCGAAGAAGATGATAACCGCGAATAGCGCGATAAAGGTCCTAAGCTTCATCAGCGTCAACAGTACAGAGCCGTTCGCGCCCGCCTGTGCGGAAGTGGATGATGTGGCTGCCGTCATGACGCGAGTTTCCCTTGATGTCCGTGTCCCTTGGCCGAAGCCGCGATTATGGCGTCTTCCGTTGCCTCGTTTTTGTTGAAAACGGCGACCAACTGGCCATTGCTTAAGACTGCGATGCGATCCGAAAGCGCCATGACCTCTTCGAGATCGGACGTCGAAAACAGAATGGCGAGGCCGTTTGCCGCAAGACGGCGCATCGTACGGAAGACGTCCGCCTTGGCCCCGACATCGATGCCCCGGCTCGGTTCATCCATCAACAAAACCTTCGGTCTGGTCATCAGCGCTTTGCCGATTACCACCTTTTGCTGATTGCCGCCGGACATCGACGTCACTTCGAAGTCCGGATTGGGCGCCTTGATCGAGAGGTCCTTGATCGCGTCGCTGATGGCGTCTTTCTCTTCGCGCGCATTGATGTGAAAGAACCGGGCGAAACGGTTGAGGCTCGCCAGCGACAGGTTGCTCGCTATCGAGAGGACCTGCACCAGGCCCTCCCGCTGCCGGTCTTCAGGAATAAGGGCCAATCCACGGCGGATACGGCGGGTGACGTCGCGCGCCTTGACCTCTTCGCCATCAATGAAGATCTTACCGGTGGAGTGCGTATGGCGTCCGATCACGCATTCAAAGAATTCGCTGCGTCCTGCGCCCATTAGACCATAAATGCCGAGAATCTCGCCTGATTTGACAGAGAGTGAAACGCGATCGACGGCAAGGCCGCCGGTCGACCGAGGAAGACTGATGTGTTCCGCACGGAACATCTCTTTGCCCACCACGTGGTCTACCGACTTGGCGAAGTCCTTGGCGTCAGAACCAATCATCGATCGTACGATCCAGCGCGTATCGATGTCACGAACCACAGCCTGGCCGGTAATCTGGCCGTCACGCAGCACGGTGATGTAGTCGCCGATCCGCATCAGTTCTTCCAGTCGATGCGAAATATAGACGATCGCGACCCCTTGAGCCTTCAACTCTGCAATCACCTTGAAGAGGATTTCGACTTCCGTAGCCGAAAGCGCAGAGGTCGGTTCGTCCATGATAAGGATGCGCGCATTCAGCGACATCGCCTTGGCAATTTCGACGAGCTGTTGTTGGCCGATGGGCAGATCCTCAACCATCGTTTCCGCATCGATGCCAGCATCCAGCCGCCTTAGAAATGCGTTCGCCCGCTCGACCTGCGCCTTGTGGTCAATGCCTCGCAGGCCGCGGGTGATCTCACGTGTCGCGAATATATTCTCTGCGACGGACATGTTGGCGAAGAGATTGAGTTCCTGGAAGATCATTCCAATGCCGTGCGCTTGTGCATCGGCAGGGCTGTCGAACGATACTGGCTCTTCGTCGAGGATGATGCGGCCGACGGTCGGGCGTTCAACGCCGGCAATGATCTTCATCAGCGTTGATTTGCCAGCGCCGTTCTCGCCGACCAGAACGTTCACTGCGCCACGGCGAAGCTCAAGGTTGGCGCGCTTGACGGCGACGATGCCCGAATAGACCTTGGACACCTCTTCGAGGCGCAAGATGATATCGTCGTTTTTTGTCTCTCGCTCGCTCATGATCCCACCGTCAGTTCCGAAGGTGTGACAAGCGGAGGCTGTCCTCCACTTTGCAAGGGAAATGCACCAATCACGGTCACGGTCTTGCCGACCAAGTCGTTACGCGGCACAGAGGCAAGGAATGCCGCGTTCGCCTTCTCATTGAATGCCTTGCCGAATTGGGCCCATTCAATCTGGTTCTTAAACTCGTTGAAATTTACGAAGTCCAGCGTGTCGCGCAACGCAGTGCCTCTAAGCGCTGGCCCGATTTGTACCTTCGCATCAGCCTTGCCATCGCCGTCTGTGTCGACGTCCAGTGTCGCCGCGCGCGAGTCGGTATCGGCGGCGATCACCTTTCCGGTGAACTTGACCGCATAAGTCCAAGGTGAACTGCTTTGCTTGCGCGGATTGCCGTATTTTTCTCCGGCCTGATCCGGACTTGAGGCCGCAAGCTGGGCCACATCCTTCAGCTCTCCCGCTCTCTTTTCGAAATATGGAACGACTTGCGGCTGCCAGATCGCATCGACTTTGGCTTTTGGATCAAAGGCGCTCTTGGCAGCGGCCGCCGCCTTTTCCTCGGCGGTGGGTGTCTTGATGATCTTGCAGCCCGGCAGCACCGCAACAATAACAGCAGCGAGCAAAGCGCCCTTCATTCTCCACATGCGACAGGCCTCAATAACAGCAACGACTTGCAGAGGGCGCCATTGACGCCCTCTGCATCGGATTTAGCGGCGACTAGTTCGTGAGCGCAAAAGTCTCGAGCTTGCCGGCGTTGTCTGCGTTAATGAGAACGCAGTCCATCAACTGCTTCTCTTCCTTCGGCGTCGTCTTGTTCTTGATAAAGGCGTCCGCTTGCTCGACGGCGAGCTGTGCCTGAGCGTAGGCAGGCTGCAGCACGGTGGCCTTGATGCCGCCAGACTTGATGGAGTCGCGAACGTCGTTCGAACCGTCGAAGCCGACGACAATGACGTCCTTGCGACCTGCAGCCTGCAGAGCCGCGATGGCGCCCATGGCCATCGTGTCGTTGCCAGAGATGACGCCCTTGATGTCAGGATTGGCCTGCAGGATGGTTTCCATCTTCGAATAGGCTTCTGTCTGGCTCCAGTTTGCTGACTGCTTTGCGACAGACTTCAGGTCCGGATAGTCGTCGATGACGTCATGGTATCCCTGAGAGCGGATGCCGGCATTGGTGTCGGACTCCTTGCCAACCAGCTCGACATAGTTGCCCTTCTCGCCCATCAACTTGACGAATTCCTGCGCGCCGAGTTGTGCGCCTTGATAGTTGTTGGAAACGATCTGGGCGACGGCGACGCCGGTCGCGTTGATTTCTCGGTCGATCAGGAAGGAGGGGATGCCCGCATCCTTGGCCTTCTTGACGGCAGCGACCGATGCATCCGCACCCGCGTTGTCGAGGATGATGGCCTTGGCGCCACGGCCGATTGCCGTGTCAATCATTTCAGACTGCTTGTTGGCATCGTCGTCATGCGTCATGACCAGGGCTTCGTAGCCGAGTTCCTTCGCCTTGGCTTCCGCACCCACCGCTTCGGCCTTGAAGAAGGGGTTGTCATGGGCCGGCGTGATGATGGCGATCAGGTCAGCAGAAAATGCCGGCATTGCAGTTCCGAGCGCGAGTGCGCCAGCAAAGGCCGCGAGTGTCAATCTGCGCGTTAGTCTCATATTTGTCCTCCCGAGTGTGAATAAAGCCCCAACTCCCATGGGGGCGGTTAAAGGGGAGGGCATTTCCCTCCCCAATCACGTTAGGTGATGCGCCGAATGCTCTCGGCGATCTCCTGTGGTTCGAAAACCCTTTTCCAGTCGTCGCGCATCAGCGCCGGAATGCCGAATTCGATTGCCTTGTTGCAGGCATCCGAGAACACTCCGTCTACTTCCTTGAATATGACTGCGCCGAGAACGTTCATGTGGCCAAGCAGGAAGTCGCGAGCTGCTTCTTCGGGCACACCGCGCGCCACGCATTCGTCCATTGCCTGTCTCATCACGACGAGCAGCGAGGCGCAGACTGTTTCTGAAAGGCCGGGCTCGAGCATTGCCAATTGATCCACAGTTACGCGATGCGACCGCATAACTGGAGCCCAGATGACCTTGGCGATTTCCTCTCCAAGCTCATAGGCAGTTTCTGGTCCCTGCATGAGGGCCGAGACAATGTGCTGCTTGGCAAACAGACCGCCGAAATGGTCCTTCTTTGCCTGCATCTCGGTTTCATCGTTGAAGATCGGCGGATGGCAGGGATGGGTGACGAAATAGGTGAGATCCTCGCGCTTCGGCAGGTGGCCCGCAAAAGGAGCGGCTGCATCGAGAGCAATGACCATCGTACCCGGCTTCAGCTTGTCGACGATTCCCGAAGCCACTTTGCCGATCGCTGTATCGGGAACGGCCAGGATTACGACTTCGGCTCCGTCGAGGCCTGCATCGGGCCCAACACAATCGACACCGAGGTCATCTCTCAACCGCGCTTTGCCGGCGTCGCTGACCTCGATGTGGCGGACGTCAAAACGTGAGCCCTTGAGGTTTTTTGCAAGGCGGTAGCCCATTTTGCCACCGGCGCCGAAGAGGGCAATTGTTGTCATGTTTCCTCACCTTTTCTGTCTCGGAATAGGAGCATAAACTGGTATGATGAGTCAATCACCATATCATCTGCTAGTTAAGTTATGAGGCAAATTCCCACATCGGGTAGGCCGATGGTCGCGCCTTTCCCACTTGCGAGCCCCTTTGGCGCGGAATGGCGCGAAAAACAGACATCATCGTTCGTCCGTCCACCCAGACCGCCATTCTAGTTCTTCCTTCCCGCGCGTATCTGGGCGAAGTATTCGTCCGTTCCGACCTGACCGCCCTTCAAAGCGATCTGCAGGCCGTTGGTTGCGGGATAGTCTCCATGGGCGAGGCAAAGGGGGGAGCCAGGCGTCTGTGGAAGCGGAAGAAGCGTAGTCAATGCTTCGATCTTCAATTGTCGAAGGGCGTGGCTCGAGGTATCGCCGCCGGCGATAACAGCGCGCGACAATCCCTCGCTCTCGACTAGCCGGCGCAGCACAGTGCCGAGCGCTCGTCCAAGTGCATGACGCGCCCCTGGGAGTTTGTCCATGTCGGCACCGACATCCGCCGACGGACCAAGCGCCGTATGAAGGATGACGCTCTTGCCGTCCTTCAGCTTTTGGATTCCGGCCCGAACCGCCGCCGCAATCGCTTCGTTGCAATCTTCCGAAACCAACGACAGGGGATCGATTGAAATGCTCTCGAAGCCGTCAGCCACAGCTTTTCGAATTTGGCGCTCGGTCGTTGGTGAAACACTGCCGGAGACTACCGCGATCCGGTCGACGGGGCCGACTTCGGGGAAATCTGCATTCCCGGCAATGACGCCGCTCCGCCGCCAGGCATTGAGAAGTGCATATTCGACTCCAGACGAGCCAGCGAGGAAACCTCCAAACTGGTCCGCCAGTCGAAGCAGGTGACGTCCGGCAGCAGCTTGCGTTGCTTCTGAATCGACATCGATGAGCAGAATCCCTGGAGAATTCGACGCCAATTGGTCGACCCGCAAGTCTGCGTCAACCGACGCAATCGCCGCAACATCAGCCACGGTAACAGGCAATCGGGTCTGCCGCGACAGGTGAACAGCAAGATCGGCCTCGCCCATCGGAGTGACCGGGTGGCGGCTCATGACCGGATGACGATCTATCCGATAGATGTTTCCTTGGTAGGCCGCAAAAAGATTGCCGAACGCGGTGTACCTCTTCAACTGCGGAGCGCCGACGACGACCGGCACAACGACCTGCTCGAAAGTCGCGCGCCCTATTTCTATCGCCTTGCCAATGCTCCCGATCTCGGGACTGGAGTCGAACGTCGAGCATACCTTGTAGTGGCAAAATTTCGCTTCCAGTAACTTCAGCCATTCGAGGACCGGCGTGAGTTGCGCCTGCATCCATTCGGGCGTCTCACTGCGGCTCGTCCCGGCAATTCCGATTGCTTGGCATCCCTTGAAGCGAGCGAGCATTTCCGGTGAGGGGATGTCGAGAAAGAGGACGGTCGCAACTCCGTGCGAAGCCAGAGCCTCCATGACATCAGTGGAACCGGTAAAGTCATCTCCATAGTAGCTAACGAGGAGGTTCTCCATAGCGGTCACGCGCCCTTGCCGTCGCCGAACTTTGCGATCGATGCGGCCAGTTCCGGATGGTCTTTTGCGTAGGTCTCCAGGGGGATGCCGGCAACCGCTGCCTGCCAGGCCTGCTTGACGGCACGAACACCGGCGGCCGGACCCGAAGGGTGGCTCACAATACCGCCACCGCAGAGATAGAGAAGGTCCGTGGTGCGGCCGGTTCGCTGATATGTCTCGGGAGCCTGGCCGCCCCATTGGCCGGAACCGGCGACTGGCAGCGGGCAGTCCGACGCATCAAAGAGTGGTGTGCTGACCGCCTTGAAGGAGGAGACAAAGCTGTCGTCCGGCTCCCAATATTTGACCCTGATACCGTTGATCTGAAACTGGTCTACGCCGAGCAGCCGCCAGAATTGCTGGTAGACCTGGAAGTCCATGCCGGCGCCGGGATCTCGCGTCAGAACGTCCCAGCCGTTGCGATGTGCATGCAGCACCAGGTTGGAGCGCTTGCGAAGGAAGCTCATGCCGCCGAAGCCAATCGAATTGATGTTGACGACGGCGCAGTTGCCTCCAGCCTTAGCGACGATGTCGTGGTTGCGCATCATCTCGTCGGGATCGGCGTGCGAGATCCCGAACGCATACATCACCTTCTTGCCGGTCCGCTGTTCGTGATCGAGAATCCGCGGCATGATCGCCGCCACCCGTTCCTTGAGTGGCGAGTAGCCCGGGCTCATGAGTTTTTCGTCGTCCTTGATGAAGTCGACGCCAGATTCAATCAGTTCGCCAACAAGCTCCGCGGTCTCGTGAGGACGAAGCCCCAGCGCCGGCTTGACGATCGTTCCGATAATCGGGCGTCCTTCCACGCCAGTCAGGCGTCGGCTGCCGGGAATACCGAATTGTGGTCCAGGATGTGCGTCCTTGAACGCCGCCGGTAATTTCATGTCAACGATGCGGATGCCGGTCATGCCCTTGATCGAATAGACGCCGCCGATTGCGATGGTCATCAGGGCCGATAAGTCAGTTCCGATCGCGTCTAGCGGAAAGGCGATATCAACGTCGGCGCGGCTGAGGCGGGTGCCCGGAGCAACCTCGGGCCAGGTCGGATGGTTCGTGTCATCAAGCGGGTGGATCGCCAGCACTCGCGCTGCCACACGCGACTTCAGTTCCTCAGTCTCCCCAGGAACCGGCACGAATGTACCTGTCGATTGGTCGCTTGCGATCTTGTCCGCCATGGCCTCGATGCTGCCGGGCGTTTCGATACGGTACGTCAGCGTAATCATCATGAAATACCAGTTGCTCCTCTCGCCCGGTCAATTTGCCATGGCGTCAACTCGTGATCTGGTATAATGAGTATTCCATATGATTGGAAGTGAAATTTTGACCACAGGGAATTTGGTGGCGCTTTGCGCAGAGCGCGGAAAGTAGTAGGAGGAGGTGATACTTGAGTCAGCGAGACCTTATGAGCCAACCCATCGAACAGATCGTACGTCGCAAACTGTCCGACGAGGTCTTTGATCGACTAGAGCGTATGATCACGTCGGGCGAATTGCGGCCCGGCGACGAGATGCCTTCCGAGCGCGTTTTGATGGAAAGATTTGGCGTCGGGCGACCGGCTATCCGGGAGGCGATGCAGTCACTTGCAAACAAGGGACTCGTCAACATTTCGCACGGAGAACGCGCGAAGGTCCTCAAACTCACAGCCAGATCGATATTTCAGCAGGTCGATCTGACAGCCAAGATCATGCTCTCTCAATCGTCGGACTCGCTTGAGCACCTCAAGAGCGCACGCATTTTCTTCGAGCGAGGTATGGCGCGCGAGGCAGCGCAGAGGGCCTCGACAAAAGACATCAACGATCTCAGGGAGATCATTGAGCGCCAGCGAAAATTTCTTGGTCACGCCGAGGAGTTCATTAATGCGGACATGGGCTTCCACACCCGCATAGCGCAGATTTCGGGTAATCCGATCTATGTGGCGGTCAGTGAAGCGATGCTCGCATGGCTTAAAGAATACCACACGGAAATGCTGATCTGGACTGGCAAGGAAAAGTTCACGCTGGCTGAACACGAGGATATCGTGAACCGTCTCGAGGCCAACGACATCGACGGCTCAGAAACGGCAATCCTGAAGCACCTCGAGCGCTCAAGTGCGCTTTACGCGAAATAGGTCGATTTGCGCCACGCGTCCGAACGGGGCGAGTAGCTGCTGTCTGCGATCGAGATTGGCCGCACGCTCGAAGCTGAACGCTGCTCATTCCTTGGACTGAGCTGAACTTCATTTTCGCAACACGTTGCTTAAGGGCGCGATCGACCACATCGTCGATTGTCCGCAATTCCGATTGTCTAGTACCTAAACTACCGTTCCGAAGAGATCGAAGCCGTCGTCGTCGCGTCGACTTTATGGTGGCCGAACGGATTGATTGCGACAAGGACAATCAAGACGGCAGCCGCCAACCAAATTCTGACAAGTGCAGAGTTGACTGTCATTAGCGTAACCCCACGCGCGCGCTTAAAAATCCGAGTGAACTCTTACTGGCATCCATTTGTTAGAAAAGCGTGAATTGGCGCTTTCTACGTGCTGAAATAGCAACCGGTTCTGGATGCTTTATCGCAGCGCGGCCCAAGGCCAGTCGCCGTTTGGGTAAATCCTAACGCGCCTCGACACCGGGCGTCTAGCCTATGTTCGTTCTCGTTTATACTGTCATTTTCTCCTGCCTCGATTATCATGCTCTGTGGGTATGGACTTGCGGCCGCGTTTGAGTTCCGATTGGTTCACGCCCGGCGCGTGCCTTTGAAAGGAAAGATGGATCGCTATGCCAGCAGCCCGTGACAATCTGCGGGAATTTCTGCGTAAAGAGCCCCATTGCATGCTTGTCGAAGTGACAGGTGTGGCCGGCTCTACACCGCGCGACACTGACGCCTGGATGCTGGTTTCTAAGTCGAGGACCTTTTCAACTATCGGCGGTGGCCAACTTGAGTACATGGCAATTGACCAGGCGCGGCGTGCCTTGCGCCGGTCGCATCCAGAAACAACGATGAATGTAGCGCTTGGTCCGGAAATCGGGCAATGCTGCGGCGGACGGGTAGGGCTTTCGTTCACCGCGCTGAGAGCTGAAGTCGCAGACGCGCTTGTTGCGCGAGCCGACGCAGAGATTGCCAGGCGGCCTCATGTCTATGTTTTCGGCGCCGGCCATGTCGGTGATGCACTTGCCATGGCGCTGTCACTGACACCCTTACGCACAGTATTGGTTGATACGCGGGAGGAGGAACTTGCTGCCTCGCGCGTGTCGGGTGTCGAAACCTGTCTGACAGCAATGCCGGAGGCCATTGTGCGCAATGCTCCGGCAGGCAGCGCGTTCATTGTTCTCACCCATGATCACGCGCTCGACTTCCTGATCGCCGCCGAAGCCCTGCGCCGCAAGGACGCATGCTATGTCGGGATGATTGGATCGAAAACCAAGCGTGCTACCTTCAAGAGCTGGCTGTCGCGCGAGGCTCAAGGCCCTGAGCTTGCCGATTGCCTCGTCTGTCCGATTGGGGGGAATGGGGTCAAAGACAAGCGTCCCGCCGTCATCGCGACGCTCGCAGCTGCCGAGGTCATGACCGCCGCATTGTCGTTCGTTGCGACGCACGAGGCTAATCAGCGGACGCTCAAGGTTGACAGCCCATAGCGACGCTCAACGTTCGAAGGGTTCGCCGAGCGAGGCGACCCCGTTCAGCTTCAACAGCCGACGGTCTGCCGAAATGATGCCGAGCACAATGATGGTGACAAGGTAGGGCAGGCTCGCAAGCATTTGCGAAGGGACGTTTACACCCGTTGCCTGCGCGGCAAGGCCCATCAGGGATACGGCGCCAAACAGGCACGCGCCGAGAAAGATGCGGCCGGTGAGCCACGTGCCGAACACGACGAGTGCAATTGCAATCCAACCTCGTCCGGCGATCATCCCGTCGGCCCAAAGTGGCGTATAGACCACCGAAGCATAGGCGCCCGCAAACCCTGCCATCGCACCACCGAAGGCAACGGCGATAACGCGAACGACAATGACGTGATAGCCTATCGCGTGAGCAGCTTTGGGGTTTTCTCCAACTGCCCGCACGACAAGACCGACCTTCGAAAACGCAAACAGGGCCCAAATCGCAATCGTGGCGGCGAGTGACAGCCAAACGACCAGGTCCTGGACAAAGATCCCGCCGACAACAGGGATGTCCGACAGAAAGGGAACGGAGAGTTTGGGGAGCCCCCTGACCGTGAGGCTCTCATAGGTTTTTCCAAATAGCGCGGAGAGACCCTGGCCGAGAATGCCGATGGCAAGACCGGTTGCTACCTGGTTCGCTCTGAAACCAAGAGCGATCACGGCAAAGATCAATGAAAGTGCAGCGCTGCCAAGTCCTGCGGCGACGAACCCCAAAAAGTGACCGCCGCCGTGGTAGACGATAATAAAGGCCAGCGCTGCGCCAAAGGCCATAAGGCCCTCCACACCAAGGTTCAAAACGCCCGCCCGTTCGACGACCAGTTCGCCAAGCGCCGCAAGAAGAAAAGGCGTCGCGGCTGCGAGCATGCCGGCAAGAATGAACTCGATGGCATTCATGGTTGGCTCCGGTTAACAGTCCGACGCCATTCGAGGCGGTACCGGACGAAGGCGATGGCAACCAGATAAGCGAGAAGAAGGCTTCCCTGGAAAACTCGTACTGCAGCAATCGGAAGGTTTGCCGACACCATGGCATTGTCGCCGCCAATGTAGAGAGCAGCCATGAATAGTGAGGAGGCGATGATGCCAATGGGGTGGAGGCCTCCGAGGTAGGCGACGATGATGGCCGCATAGCCATAGCCGGTCGAGATTGACCGCTGTAACTGACCAAGGGGACCGGCCACTTCAGCCGCGCCGGCAAGACCGGCAGCGCAGCCGCCGATCAGGAGGGAGAGCCAGATTGCCCAGCCTTCCTTGAAGCCAGCGTAAGCGGCCGCACGCGGAGCCAGGCCTCCAACCTGGAGCTTGTAGCCGACAAAGCTCCTCTGCATGAATACCCAGGCAGCCAAGGACAGAGCGATTGTGATGATCAAGGAAACGTTGACACGCGTACCTGAAATGAGCAGCGGTACCATTGCGTCGTACTGGAACATGACCGATTGCGGGAAGTTGAAACCGTTCGGATCCTTCCAAGGCCCGAGGAGCAGATAATTCAACAGCTGCGCGGCCACGAGGCTGAGCATTAGTGAGACGAGGATTTCGTTCGCGTTCAGCCTGACCCGCCAGAACGCGGTGAGCGAGGCCCAAAGGGCGCCACCAATTGTGCCCAGGATCAGCATGAGTGGCCAAATCCACTGTCCGGTTGCCTGAGGAAACCAAACGGGTATTGCGGAGGCAAATATCGCGCCGAGGATGAATTGCCCTTCGGCGCCGATGTTAAAGACCTTGGCGCGAAAGCCGATCGCAAGACCTTGCGCGATCAATAAAAGTGGTCCGGCCTTCAAAAGAACTTCTGAAAACGATGCCCAGGAGAGAAAGGGTTCAAGGAGCATTGCATAGACAACGCTGACCGGATTGCGACCCATAATCATGTAAAGGCCGACATTCAGGATAGTCGCTACCGCCAACGCGAGGAATGGCGCAGCCAACGTTGCAGAAAACGAAGCGCGTTCGCGGCGGACAAACGTGGGCAGGAAGGCTGCAGACATGGCATTCATGCGCTGGTTTTCTCCAAAGCGTCTTTCGCGCCAATCATGTAGCGGCCGATTTCCTCGGGTCGCGTTTCCTTCGTCACAAGCGGGCGGCTCAAAGTCCCGTGGTGCAATACCTGAATGAAATCGCAGAGCTCGAATAGTTCCTCGAGTTCTTCTGAAATAACAAGAATGGCCATGCCCTCATTGCGCAAGGCAACAAGACGGCGCCGAACAGCCGATGCAGCGCCGACGTCCACACCCCATGTCGGCTGCGCAACAAAAAGCAGCTTCGGTGCAAGTTTGATCTCACGACCAACAATGAACTTCTGAAGGTTTCCGCCCGAAAGCGAACCTGCTTCCGCATCAGGGCCGGGGGTGCGTACATCATACTCTCGAATGCAATCATTGGTAAAAGCCGCAGCCTTTGCCTTGTCAATAAGGCCATGACGGACGAGGTCCAGGGGGTGGGCCGTCAGGAGACCGTTGAGCACCAGTGACATTTCGGGAATTGCGCCCCGTCCCAGTCTATCTTCGGGTACAAACGCAAATCCGAGTTCGCGACGGTGGGCTGCGTCCAGCCTGCCGACATCACGACCCATCATGTAGATCCTGTCGCGCTGGTCTCGCGGTAGGATGACCTCACCTGAGATCAGTGAGGCAAGCTCGCTCTGGCCGTTGCCCGAAATGCCGGCGATCCCCAGGATTTCGCCAGATCGCACCGCAAGCGTAATATCGGAAAGCTGCACTGCGAAAGGATCTTCGGGGCGATGGTGGAGGCCAATGATCTCAAGTCGCTTCTCGCCGCCGGAGAGTGGGAGCGCAGCCATCGGCTCGGGCATGTCACGGCCAATCATCAAGCGGGCAAGGTCGTGGGCATCGTGCTCACGTGGGTCGATATTGCCCGTCACACGACCTCCGCGCAGGATCGTTGCCCTGTCGCAGATCGCCCGGATCTCCTCAAGCTTATGCGAGATAAACAGGATGGATACACCTCCATCCCGCAGCCGACGTAGCGTCTCGAACAGCTTCTCGACAAGCTGGGGAGGCAAGACAGACGTCGGTTCGTCCAGGATCAACAGCCGTGGGTTTGTCATCAGGCAGCGGATGATCTCAACACGCTGGCGCTCACCGACCGAAAGCGCATGGACATGGGCAAGCGGATCCACTTCAAGGCCGAATTCCTGGCCAAGAGTGCGGATGCGTTTGATGAGGTCTGCCTTTTTGCCTGCGACGACGAGCTGGATATTTTCCACGACAGTCAGGGTCTCGAACAGCGAAAAGTGCTGGAAGACCATGCCAATGCCCCTGCGCCTTGCCTCCGCCGGGGAGGCAAGGGCCAAGGGTTCACCTTCCCAGACAACCGATCCGCTGTCTGGTTGTTCAACGCCGTAGATCACTTTCATCAGCGTCGATTTGCCCGCCCCGTTTTCGCCGAGAATTGCATGGATCGACTGCGGCGCCACGTCCAGATCAATCGCCTGATTGGCGTGGATCTGGCCGTAGCTCTTCGAGATGCCGCGAAGCGACAGAAGTGGGGCGGTCATGGCTTACTTAGGCAGCGGCGTTGTCACGCCCTTGACGTGCCAATCCATCGCTACGATTTCCCCATCCGTCAGGGTCTTGCCGGCTGCGACACCTTCGCTTCCGTCAGCTTTGCTGATCGGGCCAGTAAACGGCGAGAGACTTCCATCGGCGATCTTTGCCTCTGCGGCCTTGATCTTGGTCATGGTTTCGGCCGGAATAGCAGCATTCCAGTCAACAACTTCGACGACCTTGTCCGCAACGCCAAGGAACGTGTTCGCGCCCTTGAATGTGCCGGCGAGATGAGCATCAACAGAAGCCTTGAAGAATGGCGACCAATCAGTGGAGACGCAGCCAAGATAGGTCTTCGGAGCATAGCTCTTCATCGACGAATTGAGGTTGAACGAATAAACGCCAGCTTCCTCGCACGCAGATATGACAGAGGGCGTATCCTGCGCATTGGAGAAGATCACATCGCACTTTTGCGCAATCAGCGCCTTGGCGGCTTCCTGTTCCTTGGCCGGATCAAACCATGAGTTTACCCAAACCACCGAAACTTCAACGTTGGGGTTCACCGCCTGAGCGCCGAGCGTGAAAGCATTGATCGAGGTGATGAGTTCAGGGATGGCGAAGGCGGATACGGAACCGAGCTTGCCCGTCTTGGACATCGCTGCCGCGGCCATGCCGAGCAGGTAGGTTCCCTGGAAGTACTTAGCTGCAAAAGGCGAGAAGTTTGGAGCCACCTGGAAGCCCGACGCGTGCAAAACGGTGACATCAGGGTTGCGTCGGGCAATTTGAAGCGCACCGTTCTGATAGCCAAAGGAGCCGGCGATCAAGAACTTGTTTCCGTCGGCGACCGTCTTGTTCATGATGCGGTCAGCGTCCGGGCCCTCCGGAATATTCTCGACGATGGTCACCTTCACCTTGTCGCCGTAGGCTGCCTTGATCGGCTCCAGCCCAGCGGCCAGGGCATGGCCCCAGCCAACATCGCCGATTGGGGAGGGTACGACGAGCGTAATCCCAAGTGGCTCGTCGGCCGCCAATGCGGCGCGACCGCCAAAGGCAGCGGTCAGGCCGGCTGCTGCAACGCCCTGCATCAGGGTTCTGCGAGTTATGTTTGTCATTCTGGTTCCCCTTCTTTGTGTTTTAGAAATCGACAGTCGCGAGCGCGGCTTCCGCATCGGCAAACAGACGGCGTTCATCAAGCCCGACGAACTCTCCATTTTGCCACACGATGCGACCGTTGATCATTGTCAAATCGGTTGGCATGCCGACGCCCACCTTGGCAAGCAGGCTAAGCGGATCATGTCTGGTGCCGACGTAGTCCATGCGCCGGGTGTCGATCGCAAACAGGTCCGCCGCCATGCCCGACGCCAGTCTGCCTATGTCTTGACGACCAAGCAGGGCCGCGCCGCCTGTTGTTGCATAGCCAAGGAAGTCGACCGGAGGCGGGACGGGATGTTCACGCGTCGATGCGGTCAGGCACTGCAGCATGTAGGCGGAGTGCACGCAATGCATCAAGTTTGAGTTGTCGTTCGAGGCAGCGCCATCGCAACCCAGTCCAACGCGAAGGCCAAAGGCTGCCATTGCCGGAATATCAGTTACTTCCGCGCCAACCAGATAAACAGGCTCCGGGCAATGAGAAACGCCCGTCCCGTCCGCCGCCATCTTGCGCAGTTCGCCGTGTGTCAGTTCCCAGCAATGGGCGTAGAAGGCATCGGGTCCCGCAAAACCCAACTCAGCGCAATAGTCGACGGTACGCATGCCATGTCGCGCTTCGATTACGGGACTTTCGCCCTCGCCAACGTGAGTGTGCATTTGAACGCCACGGTCGCGAGCCAGTGCGACCGATTCTACGAAGGTCTCACGGTAGCAGTTGACGGGTTGGCAAGGAGCGACCACCACCTGGCGCATGCTGAAAGGGCTGGCGTCATGATAGGTATCGATCAGGCGCTCGCAATCGCCAATGAACTCGTCGGTTGTTTCCAGCATGGCGTCGGGGATGGTCGAGCCTTCGGATTTCGGAAGCGTGTTGCCTCCGCGCCCGGCATGAAAGCGCATGCCAAGAAGCTCGGCGGCCTCGAACTGACGGTCGATCAACCTTTTCCCGGCATGCCGGGGAAAGCAATATTGATGATCGAAAGCGGTCGTGCACCCATGCTTGATCATTTCGGCCATGGCGGTGACCGAGGAGTGATAGAAGCAATCCTCGTTCAGCCGCGAAAAGATCGGGTAGATGCGGTCGAGCCATTCGATGACGGACAGCTTCGTCCAGTCGAGATCGGCCCGGTTGCGCACGAAGCACTGAAAAAAGTGATGGTGCGTATTGACCAGCCCCGGATACACGAACCAGCCGGTTGCATCTCTAACAGTCGTGCCGGTCGGGATTTCGTCCTGCCTGAGGTTGTTGCCTATGGCCTTAATGACGGAGCCGGTTGTCAAAACATCGACATTTCGACGGGTCGTCGGGCCGTTGCCCTCGTCGACGATAACAGCTGCGCAGTTCTTTAAAAGGTAGCCGGCCATGTCACTCCTCGCCCGCGCCGATTTCAGGTTCGGGCTTCAACTCATGTAGTCGATGGATGCCTGGCATCTCGATGAAGGCATCAAGCGCGCGAATGGCGCGCGACCAGCGACGGATCGCGGGGTAGGGATCAAGTGAGACGCCGCCGTCGGGTGCCAATGCCACATAAGGGAAGCAGGCGATGTCGGCGACAGTAGGTCGCTCGCAAGCAAGGAACGGGATGCCACGCAGATTTTGCTCGACCAGCCCGGCCTCCAGTTCACGCAATGCAGCGATGCCCTGTGCTTGCAGAAGAGCGATATCGCCTGGCCGGAGCAACATCTCGTGCAGGCGCGCGCCACCGAGATTTGCCGTCAACCGGTGAGAAAAGGAAAGCCACTGCTGGAGGCGGGCTGCTTGCTCGGCAGTGCCGTCCCCCAACCATTCTGGAGCCTTCTTTTGTGCCAGGTACACGAGCATCGCCGAAGATTCAGTCAGGAGCAGATCCCCGTCTTCCAGGATCGGAATGGAGCCGGCCGGGTTGAGCGCCAGGAGTTCCGCTTTACGATGCTCACCGCCTGGATGAAAATCGACCGGCCTAATATCCAGTGTTTCTCCGGTCAAAGCGGCCAGCAGGCGTACTTTGTAGCAACTGGGAGAAAGGATGTAATCGTAAAGCTTCATTGCGCCACCAACTGTGCGCCATAGGTGTAATTGTGGCGTTTAAGCCAGCGGCGGTAAGCAACCGATGTCAGATCGGCGCGGGTCGGGATCTCCATCCCGGGGTCCAGCGGTAATAGATGCGGGATCTGGTTTTCAAGGATGGAGCGGTCCTGCAGGAAGATCGTCTGCTGGAAATGAATGAGGTCGGTCATCGATGTTTCGTCGTCAAATAGCGCCATCCACGGCCAGACGTCGCAAAGATCCTCGGCGAGAGGCTGGACGAACAGGGTGATAACGTCCCATTCACTGGGGCGTGGCGGACAGGTTTTATAAAGCACTGAACAAGTCGGAGCCGGTACGCGGTACATGTATTCTGTCGTAATCCCGCCACTTGCAGACTTTGCAGCCTGGGGCTGGTAAAATTTCACCTGCGTTGCCCAGACCTCGTCCTCGACATCGCGGATTTCGACCTTGTAGTTCTGTACCTCAGTATGCGGCTCTGCGCCGAGAATGTCGGTATGCACAAAAGGAAAATGGGCAATGTCGAGAAAATTCTCGACCGCGCGAAGCGGCGAGCAGCGCACACGAACCACGCCGACATCGACGAACCGGCGCCCGGGTTGATCAGCCTCGGGAATGGAAAAGATCTCTTTCTGCGGATCTCCAATGGATGCCCAAACATGGCCGTAGCGAACACGGACGGGTAAGGTTCGTCCCGCCAGTGTCGTCACTCTTGCGTCCCCGTCTGCTCCCACCGAGACCTCGATCGGTTCGCCCATCAAAGCGGTCTTGTATGCAGCCTTGCTGACCTGGCTGAACATGCCGACCGGATACCACTCGTTGAGCATTGCGCCGAGGCTCATCACGCGCTCCCCCTTGCCCGAAGATCTTCAGCACTTCTGCGCAGGCTTTCGGCTGCTCGCGACGCTGAAATGCGATCCGCGGGCGCTGTGTCGCCGTCGAGTAGAACATGAACAAGGGTGCGGTCATGTTCCTGCTGGACAAGCAAAAGCCATATCGCTTGGGAGCCTTGGGTTGTTTTCAAAAGGCCGCTTGCGTCTGATTTTGCGCCGGTCGTGGCCTCAATGTCGGCAATGCCGGCATGTGCCGTCAGCGAACGCAATGGAACGAGCCCCTCAAAGCTCGGAGGCTGACCTTCGGGTTCTCCGACCGCCACCCAGATCACGCCATTTGCCTCTTCGACCAGATGCGTAGCTACACGGATCGTCTCCGGCGGCGTAAGCCCGGGATGAGCCGGAATGCGCAGACAGTTTCCGGCCTGCGTGTAACTCCAGCCGTGATAGATGCAAGACAGAGATTCACCGCGTACAAAGCCGTAAGACAGGCGCATGCCACGATGCGGACAGCGATCTGCCGATGCTGCTACGCGTCCCGAATCACTTCTCCAAAGCGCAATTGATCCAGCTGTTGTGCGTGCGGGGATGACCGTTCCTGACGGCAAATCTGCGGAAAGCGCGACTGGCGTCCAAAGGCCCGTCGTATCGGCTGGCATAGTGTAGACTTTCTCAGCATTATCAATGTTTTGCCCGCCTGAAGCCTGGTGCGGAGACCTGAGCCTAAAGCGGGGCAATCGGCACGTTTGCATAATTATTTCGCATTGGCAACGCTGATCAAATAACGTGCAGTGGAAAAATCGACGATAGTTGCGATCACTACTCGTCGTCGCTCCTGATAGGTGTGCGAAGGATCGTTTCAACCCAAACGTCAATGGGACCCAGCGAGCATCCAACCTCCATCATGTCGATCAACTCTTCTGGCCCGGCAACGTCGAGTTCAATCCGGTCGACACTGGTATGAGATATGGCTTGCGAGAGGCCGAGCTTTGCTGCGTGACGCTCGATCCACGGAACGAAGGAGGCTGCCTTAAGGTCGCCAAGGATCGTCATCCGTTCCTGCAGGTGACTATGTTGATGTTCTGCCATGAAAGTCTCACGCTCGCGCCTTGATCACACCATAGCGCGTAATTGGACTTGCGAAAGGCCCATCTTCCGCCTGGTCACAGTTCGAGATCTGGGTGGCCCTGCTTTCTCGCCTTCAACACATTCGATATTCGCCTCCGTCTTCCCGCCACACAAAGAGGGCGATCCCACCGTGGTCGCGCTCTGATGTGCGTCAGGTGCATGGAAGCCATGCCTTGCCTAAATCGGCCGTGCTATCCATCTAGGTGCTAGGCGATCTTCCGCCTCCAATACCGATCAATGAGCAAGATAGTGTAGTCGCTCAAAGCTGCCGTGCAGCTGTTAGCGCTTTGGAGATCATGATGCAGGAACCTGGCAAGACGCTTGACGAAATGACGCTGCGGGAACGCGCAAACATCATGTCAACGGTGGTTGAAGCACTAGAGGACGCTGCAGAGCAGGCGCAAGAATTGGGCGACATCCGGTACGTTGCCAATTCGACCTGTCTTGCGAGAACAATCCGCGGGCTGGTAAGCGATCTCTCTCCAAGAGAGTTGCGGGCAGCTGCCATTCTCCTTGAGCAGGGGATCAACCTCATTGCCTCGTTTGAAGACCGGATGCGCGCTCAGCATACACAGCACTAGGTCAGACAGCCTCCGCAACCGCTCCCCTCGCTATCAAGACCCAAGCCGCAATCCTTTCCGGTTCTTTTGTCAAAGCGTACCCCCTCTACGAGTGCGGTGCTTTCGACCACTCAGCCATCTCTCCGCTTCGCTGGTCGGCGTTCGTTCGGCGCGGTGGAGCGTGGCTAACTGCAAAGCCAGGTCAATGGGAGTGGCCGGCGTGTGCCTGCGGCAGCAAACCTTGCTGCATCGATCCAGCGAGCGGCTGCCCCTATTCGTTGACTTTGAAACTCTCGAATCTCGTCGAGCTGATGTTGCGCTGTACACATGCTCATCACAGGGCGACGATCTTCAGGTCGGATTGACCACTATTGATGGTTCCAACGCTACCCCGCATGCGCGAAGAAACTCAAACGTCCGATCATAAAATGACCGTGGCCGAGTTGGATCGACGTCATCTCCCTCCGGGACGAAAATCACCATGCCTTGCCGTGCCCGCGTGAGCAAAACGCGATACGCGTTGACGAGATAGCGGTGTCGCTCGTCAGCCCGAATAGTCTGCCATCTGGTGCCGCGAAATGCATACGCATCCCAGCCATCGTCACCAAACCGAAGATCGGCGTCCCAACAAATCCCGACCCAATCGAGTTCAAGCCCCTGAATATCGAACTCTGTGGCGACATCCTCGAGGTAGTATGAGGAACGCACGTCTTCCTTGTCATTCAAAAACCAGCTCGGTGGGTCGATCGTCGATTTAATGTGAATGCCTTCGGGCCGAAGGCGATGGGCGCCGGATGATGCCACAAGCCCCACGCGTTCTGTTCCTCGCGCGGCACTTCGTAGCCACGCCCGTGCCTTTCCCAGGTCACGGGTTACCCAGATTGGATAGCGCGCTTGCAGATCCGCATGGATCCGCGAAGCCTCGGTCGCATTAGCGTCCAACACGGCTCCGACGAAGGCGGACAACCGCTCCGCCCGAAACGAGCGCATGGACACCGAAAGATGGAGGTCTGGATGCTTAACTACACGCTCAGTCCTGAGCAGCCGAACGGCCTCGGCGTCAACCGTATAGTGTCGATCATCCAATAGAGCGGACGCGTGCACCTCCCATCTAGGGAACCGGTCCTTGAGGGCCGTCAACCACTCCAGTAGTCCAGCCTCGCCTGTGTTGATTTCTTGCCCGCCCCCAATCAAACAGACGATCGTGCACCAGTCGGCATGGCGATCCATGACACTGATCAAAAACTCTGGCTCGGACTGAGAGAATCCGGCATGTCCCCGTTTCGCCTGCATAAACTTCGACGCCTGCTCCTTCGTCCAGGCGCGTTGGGCCTCATCGAAAACCACGACTTTCTCGATTGGAGCATTCTGATCCCGCATGTACTCATCTCTGAAATGATGAATATTCTGCACGAATGCGCGCACGCGACGCAGGGCCTCTGATTTGCTTATCTCCTCCCGTTGCGCCTGGTCACGGGCGAGGGCCTCGCGCAACACATCGACCAATGGACCGTTTCCAGAAAGGAACACGGCATGCTCGTCTGCATGGCGGGTCGCGCGTTCAGTGGCAATGTTGAGGCCCGCCAACGTTTTTCCGGCACCAGGCACACCAGTGATAAAGCATATGCATTTCCTGCCCTGAGCCTTGCAGCGATTAATTATCTCGCCTATTCGCTTGTCGGTCGCCTTGAGATTAATTGCACCTGCATCTGATCTTGCGATCTCCTTGACATCGTGGCTCTGATAGAGTGCCAGGGCCGCCTCAATGATCGTCGGAGTTGGGTGGTAGCCGCTTGCTGCCCACCGTTCGTGGTCCAGGTCTCTATCTCTCGTCATCGCGAGCACCATTACGATCGCGTCTTCTATCCCAGCGGAACCGGTCTGAAGAGGTGCTGCTACGCGGTCAGGAGCATAGATGATGTCAATTGCTGCAGCCGTTGCTCGCGTAGCAATCAAGATTGGGACGATTGCCGCGGCGTGACTGCCACGATGGAAGTTCTTCAGGTCAAGAGCGTAGTCATGGGCCTGATCGATGGCATAGCGGTCAAAGGTGGACGAGTGCACTTTGAACTCGAGAACGAAGACAACGCCATCGATCAGTAGCACAACGTCCGCACGCTTTCCCATGCGAGGTATTATGAACTCGAAATGGATTTGACCGACAGGGAAGGGTCTCAGCTGATCCTTTAGGATATCGATCTGAAGTAGCCAGGCATCGCGTTGTAGATGGTCTAGGTCGTGCCGATGGCTGCGAGTAAGCTTGCCCAGGATTTCCATGGGGGACTGCGACATAAATTCGGCCAGAGTGGCGCTGTAGTATGAAACTGCCAAAATGTCCTCGAAACCATGCAACAAGAGCACCGTGGATACCGGTAGTTTGAAGCCGTTAAGGGTAGATTACCGCGGATACCCCAGCATCTTGCTTATTATTCCGGCACGGCGAAAATCGACGTTATGCAACCCCTACCTCACACTTGAGCCACTCGATGCGGCCAGCCGCTTGAAGCGCCCGATGGAAGAGGCGGCCTCCCTTGAAGGCGGGCAGCAGCGACGAACATCTTAAAACTTTGACGACGTCCATCGAGGGGCGGTGCGCGCGCAAGAGTCTGACCTTAACTCAGGGCGAAAGCTAGCCTTCCCGCCACAAGAAGTAGTTGAAGAATTCTTTTGCCACATGCTACTCCTGTTAGAGGACGGGCTCTGGGGGGAGGTCGATGACAATAGCGAAGTGTGCAAGACGGCTTACAAATTTGGCCCATGAGTGGTTACTTGGTATTTCTACTCGGGGATTTGCGCCAGCAGAAAACAGACTCGGCGTCCATTACGCCACCGCGGACTATGCAGACATCAAGTGCATTCTTTGGGAACTGAACCTGAAGCCGACCGATGTTCTGGTTGATATTGGCTCTGGTAAGGGACGTGTCGTGTGCTTAGCCGCTCGACGGCGGCTACAAAGAGTAGTTGGTGTCGAATATTCTCGGAGCCTTTCAGATTTAGCACGGGTGAATGTTGCGCGTTTGCGGGGAAGGCGAACACCGATTGACCTGCAAACAATAGCGGCTGAGGATTACGACTATTCAGACGCGACGGCTTTGCACCTGTTCAATCCGTTTGAAGCAGAGATTCTGGACACCGTACTGAGAAAAGTGCGGCATGATCGAGGTGATCGTCCGGTGCGAATTGCTTTCATGATGGAATCTCCAGCACAGAAGACAGTTTTTGAGATCCATACCTGGCTGAGGTGCGACCGTCGATGGACCGATCGCGCTGGGCATACAGTTTCTCTTTACAGTGGTGGTTCGGACTAACCTAATAACTAAAATAACCGCGCCACGCACGATGGTGCGCGTGGCGCGGGTCGAGCTGAGCCAGGCCCGAGGCTCTACACTGCGTCGCTTTTGCTGTCTTGCGCGTTGCCATCTAAGTTAGAGGTAGGGCAGCACCTCCCATGCCTCACAAACATTTGTAACGGAGCAGTCTACCAAGAAGCGTATATTGTCTGTGTTACCCGTCGAGAGCAGTCATCGCGGCCCCCTCTTCGAGTAGCACATTGGGGAGACCTCTAGGCACGACTATTTCTGTGAGTCGACCCACAGCAGGTGTCTAGGGTCTCCCGCAACAACGGGTTTGTCCGCCCCCGCTCAACCTTGCAGCGGCAAAATCTGCGATCGACGGTCTAATAATGGCCGTGTCAGTGGGGAATGAAGAAGAGCCCCATGTACAATGCGGCCAGCATCAGAAAGACCATCTTTGGTCGGAACATTTCCTCTTTCCCGTTGATCGAACGGTCCAAGAATGATCCGCTTATATTAATGATCGCTTAAAAACAAAAGCCGCGCCAACGGTTAAGGCAGGGCGGCTTGATACGAGAAACGGGCTGCCTGGATCTGCCTCCTTACTGCAGCGTGCGCTGCGGCCGGAAAATCAGAGGTTGTCGGTGACGAGCTTGGCGGGTGGTTTTGGCTGCCTCCGACAGATCTCTGGGCTCAATGGGCGCTTGACGCTTTGGCCCGCAATACCATGGAGCTGCGGAGAAATACGCATGCCAGCTGAACCTCGTTCCCCACGTCTGGCCGTCCTCATCGACGCGAGACCGGCCTTCGCTCGTCACGTTTCGTCTTCGCGCTTGCGCCGGGCCGGCGCACCTGTTCTTCCCAGCGTCCACTGACCTTTCTGATCGACGCCATGTGATCTCCAACAGCAGTTGTCGATCAGGCGTGTCCTTCGGCGGGTGCCAAGGATTATCCCGCCAGGGCCCTGCGCGTCACGATGATCGATGCGCTTTCCGAGGTGGCTCGCGTGGGAGCCGATCAGGATGGACTGCGTCGTTTGCTAGACCGCGTCGGATGGGTTTCGCGCCCGACAATAGCCACCCAGCGACATACAAACTGGTGCAATGTATCTTTAAATGCTAATGAAAGTAGATTGGAAATTCTGAGAACCAAGTCTCGGGGCAAAGCGCGAATCGTTTGCAGCGAGCCACCTAGCCGTCGATTAGATGGCTCGGAGAGAAAGGCAGTTATCAACGATATCTTGGGGAGACCATCGACACATTGAAGACGACGCTCGCCGCTCTGTCCGCGTGACAGCGGCGAGATCTCCGACAATTGTGCCGACGAAACCCAATGAGCAAGGGAGTGGCAGCCATGGCTGACAAGTCGACGTTCACCACAGAAGAGTGGAAGACCCTTCTGCAGAGCGCGATGATGGCCGGCATCGCGGTGACTGCGGCGGAACCGAGCGGTCTCTGGGGCACACTCAAGGAGAGCATTGCAAGTAGTAGCGCGCTCTTGCAAGCCAAGACCGGCGACGCAAATCCACTGATCATAGCGCTCGTTGGCGATTTCGAAACCTCGGAAGGACGCGATGCCGCGCGAGACGGATTGCATGCGAAGCTCAAAGGCGCCAAACCCGACGAAATGAAGACCAAGTGCATCGAGGTCCTCAAGCAGGCCAGAGCGATCATCGAGGCCAAGGCTCCGGGCGATGCGGCGGCCGTCAAGGCCTGGCTCTACCAGATCAGCCAGCGAGTGGCGGAGGCTTCCAAGGAGGGTGGCTTCATGGGCATAGGCGGTGTCGCCGTCAGCGACGCCGAGAAGGCGACACTTGCGGAGATATCGGCAGCGCTTCAAACCGGCTAGGCGTCGCTTGCTGCGCGCGATTGACGGTTGCTGGCTGGAAGAAGAAGGAAGCCGCGCCGGACATGCCGTAAGAGTGGCCCTGCAATCAATTGCAATGACGAGCGAGCGGCGCCAGAGTTCAAAGCAAAAACGCAATAAACAATTGAATTCATATATTTTTATGGCGGAGGGTGGGATTCGAACCCGCGATAAGGTTGCCCGTATGCCGCGTTTCGAGTGCGGCGGCCATCGAAATGGCCGCCGAAATGCCACTCTTGCCTCGTCAGCTCACATTGGCAACAATGCGTGCCCTGGCTTCGAGTATTGCCCAACAGGCGCTGGCAGCCTCTTTTCCCTTCGTCAGGAAGTGCTGTTTGAAGAAGCCGATCTGCGCCTCGGATTCCTGGAAATGATGCGGCGTCAGCACGACGGAGAGGATAGGCGTGCCTGTGTCGAGTTGAACCCTCATCAGTGCGTCAAGAACGGTCGAGGCGACAAAATCGTGGCGATAAATCCCTCCATCAACGACGAACGCACAAGCGACAATTGCGTCGTATTTGCCGGTGGCGATTAGTGATTGGGCATGAAGTGGGATCTCAAGGGCTCCTGGAACATCGATGACCTCAACCTTCGTCTTCGAGCCACCGATCGCAACCCACTCGTCAACGAACATGGCAACGGCGTTGTCAACGATATCGGCGTGCCAGCGGGCGCGAACGATCGCGATGCGTTTTTGTGCGGTTACTGCAGTTTGAAGCATTGCATGCCTTTCAAGGGTTTTTGCCGGCGGACCAGCTAATAACGAATGGCCACGAGGGCCCGATCCCTTGAGCGAACAGACAAGACGCGCTTCGTTTCGCAACGGAATGCTGCGCCCGTCATGCTCCCTTCCATCCGGACTATACCGTCGGCTCCGGCATCTCACCGGATCTGCTGACCTCCCGGGCAGAGCCGGAAGCGCTCGCGGGCTCCAGGCCTTCACCTGATACCGCCGGTGGGGAGTTGCGCCCCGCCCCGAGAACGACAGAACCATAGTTCGGCTTCAAAGGACAATGCAAGCCACTTAGCGGCGACGGCTGTCGCAAGCGGTACAATCGAGATGAGACGACCATCGCGCCAATGCCACTCGGGCCACGGTCGTAGCTTAGGCTATCTATCGGAAAAGAATATGTGAATTGCCTCGATCAGAACCACTGCCGACGCGGCGCCCGGATCCATGTGGCCGATCACCCTGTCTCCGAGTCGCGAGGAGCGGCCCTTCAGGGCGACCATATCCCGAGTGGCTTCGGCGCCTTTGCGCGCTGCCTGCTCTGCCGCTTCCAGGCTCGTTGCCAAAGGCTTGCCTTCATCGCGTGCAGTCCTTGCTGCTAGCGCTGCGGGCGCCCAGGCATCCACCATTGTTTTCTCGCCTGGCTCAGCCTTGCCCCGGTCCTGAATGCCTTTCGCCATTGCCTCAAGCACGTCGATCATGTCGTCGTCGGACAGGGCAGGCTTTTCCTTAACGCTTGCACCGGCTCGCATCAGGGCCGTGGCATAAAGTGGCCCCGATGATGCCCCGACCGCCGACAGGAACGACTTGGCTGCGATATTGAAAACCGCGGTTGGATCACTCGAGGAGGCATCAAGAGCTGCCACTGCTTTGGCTGCGGCCGAGAACCCGAGCTCCATCGCGATGCCGTGATCGGCGTCGCCGATCACTCCGTCGAGCTCACACAATCGCTCCTTCTCGCGCTCCATTGCCTGCGCTATTGCGCCAAACATCGCCTGCAACTGCACTACATCGACTTGCATCGCTTCTTGCCTCCTATCCGGCCCGGAACATTGCGCAGTCACACGGATGATCGATCAGTCTTTGCAGTTCATCGTCGAGATGCATCAAGGTGATAGAGGCTCCGGCCATTTCCAGCGATGTACAGTAGTTCCCAACCAGCGACGTATGGATAACGAGCCCCGCTGCATCAAGGCGTAGCTTCAGGCGCCGCATCATGATGTAAAGTTCCATCAGGGGCGTCGACCCGAGAGAATTGACAAGAACAGCGATGCGATCACCGTTCGATGCCTGCATTTCGCTAAGGATCTTATCGACGAGCGTGTCGGTCACCACATCCGCTGTCGAAATCTCACCACGCGCCACACCCGGTTCCCCGTGAATGCCCATGCCAATCTCCATCTCACCGTCGCCAATCGCGAAATTCGGCTTCAGCGTCTGCGGAAGTGAGCAGGGGGACAGCGCAACGCCCATTGTGTAGGTGCGCGCGTTCGCATGACGGGCAACATTCTCGACGGCGTCGAGATCGTACATCAGGTCGCAGGCAGCCCCAGCGACCTTGAAGATGAAGACATTGCCGGCAACACCGCGTCGCTTGTCGCGTTGATCAAGAGGAGCTGATGCGACGTCGTCGGTCGTCAAAACCGTTCTGACCTCGATGTCGTCAATGGCGAGCATCTCGGCTGCCATGTCGAAATTCATAACGTCTCCGGCATAGTTGCCGTACATGAACAGAACGCCCGCTCCACCATTGGCAGCAGTCGCACAAGCAATGATTGGATCGGGTGGGGGAGAAGCAAAAACGTTACCGACGGCGGCGGCATCGGCAAGCCCCTTGCCGACAAAGCCCAAGAAGGTTGGCTCATGCCCAGAGCCACCGCCAATGACGAGCCCGACCTTCCCCGTTCGCGGTCCATTGCGCGCGACAATGGCCCGGGGCATACCCTCAATGGCATAAAGATGATCCGGATGGGCAGCCAGAATGCCCTCCAGCATTTCGTCGACGGCATTCTCGCCAGCATTGATCAGCTTTTTCGTCTTCACGCCAATCCTCCCATTGTCGTGTCGTGACTTGGCCATCAATTCGCGCTGCTTCCAGCAAGCCTTTGAATGAACGCCAAAGTCCGACTGTAGCCACGGCTGGCGTGGCTACAGAGATGACTAGCGGTTGTGGTACTTCGTATCAAGCTCGTTGATGGCATTGACGTTGCCTACGGACCGACCCTGCTCATCGAATGTTTGCATCAAGTAGGCGTCAGCGATCGACTTGGCGAGTTCACTGCCGATCACGCGAGCGCCCATCGTGATGATCTGGGCGTTGTTGGAAAGAGCAGCGCGTTCTGCCGAATAGGTGTCATGGGTCAACGCTGCCCGAATCCCTGGCACCTTATTGGCCGAGATGCAGACGCCAATGCCCGTTCCGCAGACGAGGATCGCGCGGTCATAGGTGCCGTCCAGGACACCCGAGGCGACGCGATCAGAGAGGTTTGCATAGAACGGATCCGGGCCTTCGGAGGTGCGAGAAACCTCCTGAACGTCGAAGCGGTCCTTCAGATGTTCAGCCAACACCTTCGCCAGGCCTTCGCCTGCGCTGTCTCCTGCGATAGCTAACTTCATGGTTTTTCTCCTCAGAGTTTGGCGGCGCATTTCGCCAAGATGTCGAGGTAACCTTCGACATTCCAGGCCGACCGACCGATGAAAAGCCCGTCGATATGGGGGCTCAAAATAAGTTCTTCGCAGTTTTGCGGATTTACAGAACCGCCGTAAAGGCAGGAGATCTTGCGTTTGAGCACCTCTTGCGCAACGGCAATAATTTCCGCCTGGCGGGCATCCGCGTATTCGGCCGTTGCCGGTATGCCGTTTTCGCCGATCGCCCAGACGGGTTCGTAGGCGAGAAGGATTTCTGCAGACTTCTGGCTCTCAGACAGTTTGCCAAGTGCTCCACGCACCTGTCTCTCCAGGATTTTGGCAGCCTGGCCACTCTCCCGGTCGGAAAGTGTCTCGCCAATGCAGATCAAGGGAATGAGGCCGTGACGGACAGCCGCTTCCGTCTTCAACCCGACCGTCTCGTCTGTTTCGCCAAAAAACTCACGACGTTCGGAATGGCCAAGCTCAACGATGTCAAGGTGGCAGTCCTTCAGCATGAGGGGTGAGACTTCGCCGGTCCACGCTCCCTGGTCGGCCCAGTGCATGTTTTGAGCCCCAACCTTGACGGATGTGTCCGAAAGCATTGCCTTGACTTCTCGCACGGCGGTAAACGCGGGAATGACGAAACGCTGGATACGGGGGTCGCGGCTCGCGTCGGCTGCCTTGAGGCCGGTTGCAAAGTGCTTGGCCTCTGCGAGCGTCTTGTTCATTTTCCAACTTGTTCCGATCCAGAACTGCGGCGTATCGGTCATGTCATATCCTGCGTTGGCGCGATCGTCAGCGTAGTGCCTTGCCGATCGAACTCCTCCTGAATGACAGCGTCGGGTGCGCTGTCGGTGATAATCGCATCGAAGTCTGCCAGGTCGGCCATTGCGTGCAGGGCTGTGTGACCGAAGCGCTGATGGTTCACTAGCAGGCACTTGCGCGTCGCAGACGACATCATCGCCCGCTTTGCCCGGACAACATTGTCATCCATGTGATAGGCCACACCTCCGCTCACGGCAGGGGTGGAGATGAAAGCAATGTCGGCTCTGAGCCGAAACAGTGCCTCCTCGGTGACCACGCCCAGGAAGGCATTGAATTTTGGCGAATAGATTCCGCCAAGCGCTATTAGCGTGATCCCGGCTTCGCTCTTAAGTCTCTCCAGAATTGCAGCATTGTTGGTTATCAGTGTCAGGGGGCGTTTTTGCAGCAACATCTCGCCAAGCACAGCGGCCATCGAACCATCATTGACCATGACGGTCATGCCGGGCTCGACAAACTCGATCGCCTTTCGCGCCATCGCAAGCTTTGCTTCGTTGCCCTGGCGCTCGCGAATACGAAAGTCGCTTTCGAACTGCGTGCCGGCATCAATCGTTGCGCCACCGCGAACCTTTCGCAGGACACCGGCTTGCTCGAGGTCATCGAGGTCCCGGTGAATGGTCATTTTTGAAACGGTGAAGCGATCGGCAAGATCGTCAAGGTCGACGGTCTTGGTTTCGACAAGCAGGTTCACGATCAGCTGCTGCCGTTCCTCGCGCTTCATCACCAACTCCATTGTTACGCACTTGAAGATAACACAAATATAACATCACTCAACATTAATCGTGTTATTTTGAGATAACGTCGCCGTTTTAGTCTCGGCCTACGCTAGCAAGGCTTGAGCGGTACGCTCGTCCGTGATCAATCCGAACAACCTATGGCTATTGAGGATTGCACGTATCGCCGCGACCTTCGACTGCCCTCCGGCAAGAGCGACCAGTCGCTCTGTTCTCTTTTGGGGGAATGAGGCCGATAGCGTTCGCGATGTTAGAGCAGTGTCCATAATCTGCCCGGTGGCATCGAAGAAGTGTCCAAGGATCTCTCCGACACCGCCAGCCTCAGCAATATCCTGGATTTCCTCGGGTTCGATCATGCCGGAAAGAACGAGTTGAGCCTCGGCATCGACGGTCCCGAGGCCGACGAGTTTCAGATCTGCCTTGTTGGCGAGGTCAAATACCTCCTTCACGCCGCGTTGGGCGCGCAGGACTTCGCGGTCTTCGGCTGTATTGGCAAAGAACGGGACCGGCATTACAAACGCATGCGTTCCCGTCTTTTCGGCAATCCGGTGCATCACGTCATAGGGATTGGCCCCGTAGTTTCTCGTCAGTCCACCAAGCAAAGAGACAAAACGCAGATCCTTCGCCGTCACACGTGGCATGTATTGCACCGCCGCCGCCAGCGTCCGGCCATGCCCAAGGCCGATAACATTGTTATCGCCGCGCTCGATTTCCCGTTTCAGGAAAGTCGCGCCTGCATGGCCCAATGCTCTCAGAGGGAGCCCGTCTTCGCCCAGATCGGGCGCGACCTCGCAATAGCGTAGCCCGAAACGCTCCGCGAGCCGGTTTTCCAGCTCGACGCACTCAACGATATCACCGTCGATCGTTACCTTGACGACACCGTCGGCGACCGCTCTGGCGATCAATCGGTGCGCTTTGACCGACGGAACGCCGAGGCGCTTTGCAACGTCCGACTGCGTCAGGCCGCCGGCGTAGTGCAGCCAGGCGGCACGCACGGCAAGCGTGTCATCACTGTCCGCCATTCGCTGCTCCCTTTATCAACACGCGGCAGCGATTGCCTGCCGCTTTGCAAAACCTTGTAAGTCCCCGGATCAAATGTTCAAGTCGGCAACGCCCGTGTCGATGTGAGGAGCCCAAAAGGCAACGCTCTCGGCAATCTGCGGAATGACTTGGCGATCGTTGGGCTCGCGCTCCTTGAACGACAGTTCGAGACAGATCTCGTTATCGACTGCACCGCCATCAGAAAATGCCTGAAGCAGTGGGGCAGGTTGGATACGCCCCTTGGCGTTGAAGTCTGCGGTGAACGGGCGGTGACCACCCTTGTCCATCA
This sequence comes from Hyphomicrobiales bacterium, assembly GCA_900466605.1. Classification (GTDB taxonomy): domain Bacteria; phylum Pseudomonadota; class Alphaproteobacteria; order Rhizobiales; family Rhizobiaceae; genus Rhizobium. The sequence continues at coordinate 82,740 of UBMU01000028.1, read as the reverse complement.
GGCTTTGCTTGATGTGGATGATCGGCGACACTTTTGGGACCGCGCGTGCCCAGGCATATGGGTCGTAATCGTCGGCATTGTCTGAGGTGACGTCGCCATGGTCGATATCTGCCATCATCCACATCGGTATGGCGAGTTCGGCCCGCGTCAGGCGCTCCTGAAGGGAAAGGCTCGCAGATATCGTCTCGCCAAACTCGCGTCCGATGCTCATCGGTTCCCAGAAGATGTAGGCCAATCCCGCCGCCCGTGCGTGTTCGGCGACCTCAGACCAGCAGTCGATAGCAATGCTGATCAGTTCCTCGCGGCGGACGGGATCATCAAAGTCTCTGTAGGTGAAGATTGCGAACTGAGTGCCGACCGAATGCCCGCCGAGGTCGGCGATGATATCGGCGAACGTCTTGAACCAGTCAATGTAATGTCGGCGAACATCCCTGTCAGGATGGCCAAAGTGGTTGAGCCGGCCGTAGGGGCCAGTCATGCCCGAGGTCACTCTCACGCCGGTGCGCTGCAGGGCCTTGAGCATTGTTCGTGTCAAACGGCGAATAACCGATGCCTGCCAGCTCGGATTGATGAATTCATGCGTCAGTTGCAGATCGCGCAGTCGCACGTCGCGGGCGATCGTCTCGATCAGGTCATCTGGATCTGCAAACCGGTTCACCAGAGGATTTGTATTCAGTGAGAGTGTCAGCGGCATTTGGGCGTCCTTCAGGCAGCAACACGGTGGGTTGCGGCGAACCACTCGGCAAAACCCTCGCGTTCGGCCTCGGTCATGTGCAGGTAGTGCTTGGTGCGGCGATACAGGATATCGTTTGCCGTTTCGGCCCATTCCGTGGCGATGAGATAGCGAGCTTCAGCTTCGTAGAGTTGACCGCCGAAATGTCGTCCTAGCGCCTCAAGGCTCGTTGCGCCGGTTATTATGTTCCTCGTGCGCGAGCCATAGAGGCGGCCATAGTGATGGACAAGCTTGCGCGGCATCCATGGATAGGCGTCCCTTAGGCTGTTGGCGAATGTCTCGTAATCGGCGTTAGGAATCTCACCCCCGGGAAGGGGGGCCTTTTCCGTCCAATCGTCTCCCATTGCCGGAAAGACATGCCTCAAGCGCTGCATGCCGCGCTCCGCAAGCTCCCGGAACGTAGTGATCTTGCCCCCGAATACGTTGAGGAGGGGCGCTCCATTTGTCTCGTCGAGGTCGAACACATAATCGCGCGTAACGGCGGACGGATTGCCCTTGCCGTCATCAAACAGCGGACGCACTCCCGAAAAGCTGTGTAGCACATCTTCCCGACGCAGCTTTTCCTTGAAGTAGCGATTGACCGCCTTCAACAGATATTCGATCTCGACCTCTTCGGCTGCAACGTCCTCGGCGCGACCTTCATAGGCAATGTCGGTGGTACCGATCAGTGCCTTGTCGCCTTCGTAAGGATTGATGAAGATCACGCGTTTGTCGTGGTTTTGTACCAGGTACGCGTTCGAGCCAGCCCAGAACTTTGGTACGATGATGTGGCTGCCTTTGACGAGACGGACATTGCGGCTTGAGTTGGAGCCGGCAACACGGTTGATGATGTCTGTCACCCATGGGCCTGCGCAGTTGACGAGACACTTGGCACGAAACGTCCGCGTCTCCCCTGTTGCGCTGTTTTTGGTGACAATGGTCCAACCTCCATTCTCCCGTCGGGCAGAAATGGCCGGCGAGCGCGTCAGCACGATCGCACCCTTTTCAGCGGCGCTGAGTGCGTTCAAAACAACGAGCCGAGCATCGTCGACCCAGCAATCGGAATACTCGAATCCTCTGGTGTACTGATCGAGGATCGGTGCGCCTTCAGGATCGCGCAGGAGGTTCAGCGTCCGGGTTCCGGGCAATTTCTTGCGCCCACCAAGATGGTCGTACAGGAACAGTCCCAGTCGAACCAACCAGGCCGGGCGGTCCTCGGGGCTGTGTGGCAGGACAAAGCGCATCGGCCAGATGATGTGCGGGGCCGCGTTGAGCAAAACCTCGCGCTCGATCAGAGCCTCCCGCACCAGGCGGAATTCATAGTATTCCAGATAGCGCAATCCGCCGTGAACCAGCTTTCCCGAGCGCGACGAGGTCCCCTCTGCCAGGTCATCCTTCTCGCACAATGCGACCTTCAGACCGCGCCCGGCGGCATCGCGAGCGATACCGGCGCCATTGATGCCCCCGCCAATAACGAAGAGGTCGAGGATGTCGGATTGGTTCATGTCACGCTCCCTGGGGGTCGGCTGCATCAAGATTTGTTCTCTAGGCCATTCGGCGCTGTGATCGGGACAGCCGCAAGCATGTCCCACACGGGAGGCATTGCATGACGCACGCCACTGTAGGCGGAAAAGAGGCGATCAAAGCGCGTCGCTTCTGCTGCGTCGGGCACCTCCGCTTCGCCAAGCAGGGGTGTGACCCAGTCACTGATGCAGTCATCCATGCTGGAGTAGACGCCATTGCAAACCGCCGCCATCATTGCCACACCTGCTGCGCCGGTTTCTTCCCTTTTCGAGAGCCTGATTGGCGCGTTTACCGCGGCCGATAACGACTTTCGCAGTGCAGTTGAACGCGTTGCGCCGCCTGTGATGCGCAGCTCGACGGGCATGTCACCCATAGCCGCGTAGCAGTCGCGTGTTGCAAGGCTCAGGCCTTCGACGACGCTGCGTAGAAGGTCTGGAAACCCGTGGCGCACCGACAATCCGGTGAAGCCTGCGCGTGCATTCGCATTGACGAACGGGCCCCTTTCACCGGCCTCGGAGATGTAGGGATGAAAAAGCACTGATCCCGGGCGGCTTTGCGCGTACCAGGCGTCGATGCGGGCGACTAGATCCGAATGGGAAACGGGTTTTCCAGCCTCTGCCATCAACGAGCCGGCAACATCCAGGATCCAGTCGATGTTGATGGTCGCTCCCATGTTGGTCTGAACCTGGGTTACGATGCCAGGGATTGGCAAGGCAATGACATAGCCGGTGCCTTCGGCGTTGAGGTGGACATCGCCCACTGCCTTGGCTCTAAGATGGACGCCGGTCGAACCGATCGTCGAACAGGCGGCGTTGCGCTGCCCGTTGCGAACGCCAGCCCCAAGTGCCGTCATGACCATGTCTACGTAGCCAAGACTGACGGGGGTCCCGGAACGAAGGCCGCAGGCTCGCGCTGCCTCCTCAGTCAAGGCATGGCTGATCTCCGTGCCATCGACAATCTCGGGCAGCAACTTTTTCCTGCGCGTCAATCCGAGCGCATCGATCACCGCATCGTCGTAACAGCGCGTCCGGAAATTCCCAAAGGTAAAGCTTGCCTCGGATGGATCGGTCGCGCGAACCCCTGTCAGATTGAGGTAGAGCCAATCCTTGCAATGGAGGGCAACCTCGGCTTGATCGAGAAGCTCGGGGATTTTGCGATCCATATGCGCAAGCTGCGCGCCTTGCTGGCAGGTATTTAATCCCGTACCCGTAGCTTCAAACCGCGCTCGATTGACGTCCTGCCTTGCGAGGCTGGTCACCGTTGGTGCGGCGCGAGCATCCAGCCATAGCCAGGCATCAGCAACAGGCCTGTTGCCCGAGCCAACGAGCCATGTACCGTCGCCTTGTCCGGTCACAGCAACCGCCGCCGTGCGCGAGGCAAGGCCAGACACCTTCGAACCAAGCCCAAGTAGCGCGTTAACACAGTCCTGCCAGGTGCGGGCGAGCGACTGGGTCGCGGAACCATCGTCCCCCGTCATGTAAGCGTTTCGCACGGATGCGACTGCAATTTGATTGCCGGAGAGGTCGAAAGCGACCGCCTTGATGACCGAGGTGCCCGCGTCAATCCCGATGATGATCTGATTGTCCCTAGCCATTGCGAACCTATCTCGCCGGCGGTCGGAACATTGCCAACAGTGAGCGCGTTGAAATCATCTCCATCCTCCCAGTCGTTGTGCGCACCCATCGCCAGATCAATTGCTGGCGAATGCGAGGGTTTACACCGTTCCGTCGCGTCAAAGGCCGGCGACGGATCTCTCGCAGAACATAACATAAAGATATCATCTTGCCAGTAAGATTTTTCTCGTAATGAAAAATACTTCAGTTATCATATTTGCCAGGAGCTCGAGCTCCCAGATCTTTCCACAGGATCTGCCTGTCTTCCCTCTAGCGAGTTGCGATCAGGAAGATGATCGCATCGGCATTGAATTAAACTACATAAAAACAATGATTTACACGGTGTTTTGTATTTTTAGCGTCGATGGAATATTGCGCGGTGCAATAATGTTATTGGTGCAATGCAATGCGATTTTCCCAGAATGTGGCCTTCCGGATTGCCTGCATTTTGTAAAAGAGTGCCGTTGACAGTCGCATATTTTTATAACATGGTTATCGTCATAAATAACATATATCTATCACGGCTCTTGCCGGGTGATGGATGGATTGCAGATCTGTCGGCGGAGGACACGGCCGACAATTTGCCAGGAGGAGCTTCCGATGGTGTTTTCGTCCACATCAAGGCTGTCGGGCCGGCCGACGGGGCTTTCGTTAGTCCGTCTCGCGGCGCTAACCGCTCGCCATTTTTCGTGATGTTCCCGGCGCCAGCCGACGTCCCGCTCTCTTTGCAAAAGACCGTCCTGAAAACATCAAAGGCCGTCCGGATATGAGTACACAAAATGGCGTAGCTGCATCCAAGCCTGGCAGCGTGAACCTGAAAACCCTGATTGGTGCTGCTCTCGCGGTCGCGGTTGTTGGCGCCATTGCGCTAGATACCACGGTTGTGCGGATCGGATCGGAAAACGACGTTAGGCAACAGGCATTCTCGCCGGAATCGTACGGTGCAGAGCAGTTCCCGAAAATTCAGGCGGCGGTGACCGAAAAGGCAGTTGCCGCCAGCGAGCTCGCAACTGCAATTGCCGCCGACAAGAAGGCCGCCGGTGAGAAGTACGGCGTGGCCACGAGCACCGGGCCGGTGATCCCCGTATCGTTCACAGCTGTCTTCGGGGATAGAAAGTCGAATTACAACGAAGTCAAGATCGATGGTCTTCCCCCCGAAATTGTGGTGCGCGTCCAGACCGGGCCTGCCGTAAACGGAACCGATTTACGCGATGCGACCGGCTCGATTGAGTTCGGTCAGTTTACAAACCAGATTCAGTTCCAGGACGCGGGGTCTGCAATCAACAATGAGATGAAGAAGTCGGTGCTCGCAAACCTCGACCCTGCGACACTTTCGGGTAAGACAGCGTCGGTCATCGGTGTCTTCAAACTCATCAATCCCAAGAACTGGCTGGTGACGCCGGTGAAGGTTGACCTCAAATGAGCCATCCCTCGCGCATTCCCGCACAAGGCGGAGAGGTCGTTCTTGCCGCCCGCAACATCGCCAAGTCCTATGGCAGTGTGCATGCCTTGAAGGGCGTGAACTTCGACATTCATCGTGGCCAGATCACCACTCTGTTCGGTGAGAATGGAGCCGGCAAATCTACACTCATGAAGATCCTGTCGGGGGTCGTGCAGCCAAGCTCGGGTGAAATCATCCTCGATGGGCAACCGATCAGTTTTACCTCCTCAACACATGCCAGGGAACTTGGCATCTCCATCATCCATCAGGAGCTTAGCCTCGCGCCGAACCTTAGTGTGCGCGACAATATTTTCATGGGGCGGGAGATTATCTCAGGCGGTGTCGTCGATTTCGCCGAAGAGGAGCGCCAGACGCGCGCCCTGATGGAGGAGCTTGAAGAGGACATTGATCCACTGACCATTGTCGAGGACTTGCGGCTTGGCCAGCAACAGATTGTCGAAATCGCGCGCGCCCTCTCGGTCAACTCGCGAATTCTGATCATGGATGAACCGACCTCAGCTCTCAGTGCAACGGAAGTCGAGGTCCTGTTCAAGGTCATTCATGACCTCACGAGCCGTGGCGTTTCAATCGTCTACATCTCGCACCACCTGGAAGAGGCATTGCAGATCACCAATCATGCGGTCGTGCTGCGTGATGGCAACATGACCGCATATGCAGAACGCAAGGACATCGACCTTGAGTGGATCGTGCGCAACATGGTCGGTGACAATTTCGATCTTGGCAGCCCGCCGCAAGGTCACCAGTTCGGTGGTGTCGCACTCGAGATTGACAATCTCAGCGTTCCAGGGCCTTCCGGCGCCGCCTACAATGCCGTCGACCGCCTGTCCCTGCAAGTGCGGGCCGGGGAAGTCGTCTGCATCTACGGGCTGATGGGGGCCGGGCGCACAGAACTTCTGGAATGTGTGGCTGGTCGCTTGCGTTCTAACGGCGGCAAGGTTTTGCTTGAAGGCCACGACGTCGGACATTTCAGTATTGCCGATCGCATTGCAAGTGGCCTCGTGCTTGTCCCCGAGGACCGTCAGCGTGATGGCCTGGTTCAGACGATGACGGTCGGTTCCAACCTCTCGCTTGCCAGTATCCGCAGCTTCACAAAGGGATTGTTCACATCCGGACGCCGAGAACGGCAACTCGTCAGCGAATCGATCCGTAAGGTGCACGTGAAGACCGACGGCGGGGATGCGGCGATCGGCTCGCTTTCGGGTGGCAATCAGCAGAAGGTTGTCATCGGCAAGATGCTGGCGACCGAACCGAAGGTCATTTTGCTCGACGAGCCCAGCCGTGGCATCGACATCGGCGCCAAGGCTGAAGTCTTCAAGCTTCTCGCGGAACGCGCCAAGCAGGGGCTGGCCGTTGTGTATTCGACCTCAGAAGTCAACGAATGCCTCAGCATCGCACACCGCATCATCGTCATGCGCCGGGGAAAGATATCAGCCGAATTCAGCTCTGATGTCACCAAGGAAAAGATCATGGCCGCCTCTGGCGAAGCCGTGGTTGCGCACTAGCCCGGAACTATGGAGCACTGATTATGTCAGTCACGAACATCACCGAGAAAAAGTCAGTTTCCAACGGGCAGAAGCGCAACAGCAACATAGTGCGCCTGATACTGGAAGGGCGCGCCTTCTTCGCGCTGATCGTCATCATCGCGGTCTTTTCCTTCCTGTCACCCTACTACTTCACGCTGAGCAACTTTCTCATTATGGCATCGCACGTTGCCATCTTTGGTATCCTGGCGATCGGTATGCTGCTTGTCATTTTGAACGGCGGCATTGACCTGTCGGTCGGGTCGACGCTCGGTCTGTCTGGCTGTATTGCCGGCTTCCTGATGCAGGGCGTGACGCTGAACAACTTTGGCGTCATTCTCTATCCACCCGTCTGGGCCGTCGTCGTTATCACTTGCGTGCTCGGTGCTGTCGTCGGTGCTGTCAACGGTGTGTTAATTGCCTACCTTAAGGTTCCAGCCTTCGTCGCTTCACTCGGCGTCTTGTATGTCGCCCGCGGCATCGCGCTCCTGATGACCAATGGACTGACCTACAACAACCTCGGTGGCCGCCCCGAACTTGGAAATACTGGCTTCGACTGGCTCGGGTTCAACCGTCTGGCAGGCATTCCGATCGGTGTTATCGTCCTTGCTGTTTTGGCAATCGTCTGCGGCGTCGTGCTCAGCAAGACTGCGTTCGGCAGATGGCTCTACGCCTCAGGCGGCAATGAACGCGCTGCGGACCTGTCGGGTGTGCCGGTCAAGCGTGTCAAGATCGCCGTTTATGTCCTTTCGGGCATCTGCGCGGCAATTGCCGGTCTGGTTTTATCGTCCCAACTGACATCTGCAGGCCCAACGGCCGGGACCACCTATGAACTGACTGCCATCGCGGCTGTCGTAATTGGTGGTGCGGCCCTGACAGGTGGGCGCGGCACGGTTCGTGGCACGATGCTTGGCGCCTTCGTGATCGGGTTTCTCTCGGACGGCCTCGTCATCATTGGGGTCTCGGCCTACTGGCAGACCGTCTTTACCGGCGCGGTGATCGTCCTCGCCGTTCTCATGAACAGCATTCAATACGGACGCCGGACAAAGTCGGGCTGATTGTCGACAACTAAACTTATCCACGACGGCACAACTGCATTCACCTGATCGCCGATTGCGGAAAGCAACGCCGGGCCTCCGGCAATATCTGAGCTCAAAAAAGGGAGAGAGACTATGTTTAAGAAAGGCATGCGCATTCTTTTGGCCGCCGCAGCAGTGGCACCGATTTTCGTAAGCTCCGCCTGGGCAGCCGGTATGATGACGGTGATCGTCAATGATCCGTCGAACCCATACTGGCTGACGGAAGGAAACGTGGCAAAAGCAACTGCCGAAAAGCTCGGTTACACGGCTTCCGTCAGCGCTCACAAGGGCGACACCAACACCGAAAGCAATCTTATCGACACCGCAATCACCAACAAGTCGGTCGCCATTATTCTTGACCCGGCCAACGCCGACGGTTCCGTCGGCGCGGTGAAAAAGGCCGTTGCTGCGGGTATTCCCGTCATTCTAGTCAATGCCGAGATCAACCAGGAGGGCCTCGCAAAGGCACAGCTCGTCTCTAACAATGCACAAGGGGCAGCTCTTGGCGCACAGCAATGGGTCGAAGCCGTTGGCGACAAGGGCAAATATGCCGAACTTTTCGGAGCCCCGTCGGATAACAATGCCGCAACGCGATCCAATGGGTACGAGACCGTGCTTACCCAGTATCCCGACCTGCAGAAGGCAGCCAAGGAAGTCGCCAACTGGGATCGTACGCAGGGGCACAATAAAATGCAGTCGATGCTCCAGGCCAACCCTGACATCATCGGTGTCATCTCCGGCAACGACGAAATGGCGCTCGGGGCGATTGCAGCTTTGAAGGAAGCGGGAAAGCTCGCCAACGTCAAGGTGGGCGGATTTGACGGTTCTCCGGACGCCGTTGCTGCCATCAAGGCTGGAGAGCTTCAGTACACTGTTCTGCAGCCGGTCGCGATTTTCTCCGAGGAAGCGGTCAAACAGGCAGATAACGTCATCAAGACGGGCAACACCGGCGCCAAGAGTGAAAAGCAGCTTTTCGATTGCCTGCTGATCACCAAGGACAACGTTGACAAGTACACCGGCCCGTTCGTTCTTTCACAGTAATATAGATGAGGCGCCACGGTAGCGCCCCTCCCAAGCAGGAACGGGCAGGCAACTGCCCGTTTCCCTTCGATTTTTTTGCCTTGAACGCGCATTCACTGTAGGAAGCTGGCATCAAAAATCAGCAACAGGGGTAACCCGTGACTCAGAAGACAAGCCAAGGCGAAAACCTATTGGACGAGCTGACGAGTGACAGTCGGCAGACGCGCCAGATTGCTCGCCGACGCATGATCGCAGAAGCCGTCATGAGTGAAGGCTCAATGCGCATTGAAGACCTCACGGATCGCTTCGGTATAAGCCTGATGACAGCCCATCGCGACGTCGACGAGCTGGTTAGCAGAGGGCTTTTCCGGAAGACACGCGGCATTGTGACTGCGGCGGCAACCAACCTTATTGAGTCCAGTGACGTCTATCGGGCGAACCGCCAGTCGGCTGAAAAAAAGCTGATTGCAGAAGCTGCGATGCAGTTTGTCGAGCCCGGCCAAGCGATTTTCTTCGATGATTCGACAACCGTGCTTCAGATGGTCCCGCATCTGCCGGCAAAAGTTCCGCTCACCGCGATCACAAACTCGCTGACGCTGATGAATGCGATGACGGGAATGCACGATGTGACCCTGATTGGTCTAGGCGGTCAGTACTATAACTGGTGCAATGCTTTCATGGGTCGAATGACCATAACCGAAATCAAGGCTCTCAGAGCTGACATTGCATTCATCTCCATGTCTGCGATCAGCGATGGCACGGTCTTGCATCAATCTCCAGAGACCATCGACACGAAGCGGGCGATGTTTGATTGCTCACTAAAGCGGATCCTGCTTGCCGACCATACCAAATTCGAGCGCCGCGCACTTCACAGCTTTGCGTCGCTTGAGGACTTCGATGTCGTCATCGTCGATGACAAGACATCACCGCTCCACATCGATCGAATGCGGTCGAAAGACATCAATGTTGTCATTGCCAGACAAACTGGGGCTCGCTCTTGACGGCGTTCCCGAAATGTTTGTCGGCTGAAGCGAGAATTCATGCCGAGTTTGCTAGGAATCGATAGCGGCCTGACTGTTACCAAGGCTGTTATCTTCGACATCGACGGAACCCCGATTGCCGTCGCGCGGCGCAAGGTAACGCAGTTCATGCCCAAGCCTCGTCATGTGGAAAGAAGCATGGACGAGCTTTGGGCCGCGACCGCGGACGCAATCAGGGAGGCGATAGCAAAGAGCAATCGGCCCGCCACGGATATTCTTGCAATTGGGGCCACCGCCCATGGGGACGGCATCTATCTCCTCGATAGGTCCGGAAATCCACTCGGACACGGCATACTGTCACTTGACAGCAGAGCCCGGGCGATCGTCGACAATTGGTCCAACAGCGAAGTTGCCAACCAGTCAATTGCGCTCACCGGCCAAGTCCCGCACGTGTCCGCACCGTCGGCGCTTCTGGCGTGGATCCAAAATATGGAGCCGGAACGCTTCGCTCGGATCGGTCATTTCATGAGCTGTAAGGATTGGTTGCGTTACTGCCTGACAGGCGACGTCGGCACGGATCGAACGGAAGCAAGTACCTCTTTCACAAATGTCAGAACACAGGAATATACCCGCGACGCCCTTGGTCTGTTTGGCATAGATGACCTCCACCATGCCTTGCCGCCGGCAGCGCGTTCCGACGAGATTGTGGGCGCCGTCACACCGGAAGCCGCAAGGCTTACGGGTCTTTGCGAGGGAACGCCCGTGGTTGCCGGCCTGCACGACGTTACAGCCTCGGCGCTGGGAGCAGGGGGCTATGAGCAGGGGGTCGTTGCCGTTATTGCCGGCACGTATTCGATCAATGAAACCCTTTCAACGCAGCCGCAAGTGGACCCGCGTTGGTTCTGCCGCAATGGCATCTTGCCCGGTACCTGGAACAACATGTCGATATCGCCCGCCTCCAGCGCAAACTATGAATGGTTCCTCGATCGCCTGTGTGGTTCAGACCAGGAAAGAGTTGAGGCGGCCGGCGGCTCTATCCACGCTTTGCTTGGTTCGGAAGTCGACGCCGCGCTCGCGCGTCCCTCGACGGTCCTCTTCCATCCTTATCTCTTTGGATCCCCCTATGGTTCGGCGGCTAGCGGCAGCTTCTTCGGCCTCGGCGGCTGGCATGATCGCGGCGACATGCTTCGCGGCGTACTTGAGGGCATCGCCCTCAATCACCGGATCCATGTCGATGCGTTGCGTGAGGGGTTTGCATTTACCCACGCGAGACTTGCCGGCGGCGTTTCGCGTAACCCTTCTGTCGTCCAGATGTTTGCCGACGTGCTTGGAATGCCCGTGACCATATCACAAAAAGATGAGGCCGCGGCCTGGGGCGCTGCCTTGTGTGCGGGCGCGGGTGTTGGTGTTTACACCGAGCCCAATTGCGGTCCAGGTAATGACAAGGCTCCCGACAGGATTTGGAAACCTGATCCGGCCCGCAATGCCGACTATGAAAAGCGTTTCCGGGTCTTTCGTGAAATCGCCGAGGCGATGACACCGCTCTGGCCGAAGATTGCCGATCTCGCTCCTTCCCAACCTTAATGCAAATGAGTTGCCGACGCCCGAAGGCGACCTTCGGCGACTATAGGATTATGACACGATGACCGACGACATGAAGCAGCGCTTCGCGAAACTCAATACTACGGGTACCGACGTCCTGATCATTGGCGCAGGGGTAAATGGCGCCGGGTTGTTCCGTGATCTTGCTGTGCAGGGCGTAAGCTGCCTCATTGTCGACAAGGCAGATTTTGGTTCCGGCACGAGTGCTGCACCCTCCCGCCTCATCCACGGTGGTTTGAAATATCTCGAAACCGGCGAATTTGGTTTGGTAGCGCAGTCGACGCTCGAGCGAAATCTACTGCTCAAGAACGCACCTCATTGCGTCCAGCCCCTCCCGACGTTCATCCCAGTGTTTTCCTGGACGCGCGGAATTTTGGCAGCAATGCGCACATTATTCGGCTCAAAAACTGCGCCTCGCAGCCGCGGAGCGGTTCTCGTCAAGATCGGTCTCTCGCTCTACGACCATTTTGGTTCGCGCGATCAGGTCATGCCGCGCCACCGGCTGATCCTTAAGAAACGTGCAAGGCAGGAGATGCCCCATGTCACGCAAGAGATCGTCGCCGGCGGCATCTACTATGACGCCAAGATCAGTCGACCGGAGCGCCTTGTCTTCGAACTTGTAAAGGACGGACTGCAGGCAAATGAAAACTGCGCTTCTGCTACCTTCACTAAATTCGTGTCGAACGAAGCCGGGAGGGTAACGTTTCGCCTGGCGGACGGATCTGAAATGTCCGTATCTCCAAAGATTGTGATCAATGCCGCAGGCCCTTGGATCGACGATGTAAACGCTGCGCTTGGAGTGCCGTCCCGATTGATCGGGGGGACCAAGGGCTCACACATTTTACTCGATCATCCCGAACTGGTGCGCAGCCTCAACGGTCACATGATCTATTTCGAGGCTGATGACGGGCGTATCTGCCTTGTTTACGAGTATCTCGGTCTGGCACTTGTCGGCTCGACTGATATCCCTGCCAACAATCCGGATGAGGTCCGGTGTGAAGAACCTGAGGTTGATTATTTCCTCGAGAGCCTGCGCTCGCTGCTGCCAACCTTACGCTTCGATCGCAACCAGGTCATTTTCAGCTATAGCGGTATCCGACCGCTGCCGGCATCCGATGCAACCGCTCCAGGCTTGATCAGCCGTGATCACTCGGCGCCGGTAAACGAGCCAAAAGGGGACCGGGCATATGCGATCATGTCGCTGGTAGGCGGCAAGTGGACAACGTTTCGAGGTTTTGCAGAAGAGGTTGCCGACACCGTCCTTTCGCGACTTCAACGTTCTCGAGGTTTGTCGACTCGGTATTTGGCGATTGGCGGCGGACGGGATTTTCCAACAGATGAAACGGCGCGGAGCGAATGGATAAGGGCGAGCGCGCAGGCAACGCAATCATCACCCGAGCGCGTCAACGAGCTCCTCAGCCGCTACGGTACAACCGCGTCGGCACTGCTTGCTTTCAAGTCAGCACATGCAGACACAAACCGCATAGCTGGTGCTCCACAATACAGCCATCTGGAGATGGATTGGATCGCCCGGCAAGAACTCGTCGTTCACCTGTCCGATATCGTCCTTCGCCGCACGACCCTTGCCATTGAGGGCTTTCTGACGATCGAAGGATTGCAGGAAATTGGCAAGATCGCGGGTGAGGCGCTTGGCTGGAGCGAGCAAAGGCTTGCGAATGAAATTGCCGAAGTCGTCATGTTGCTTCGCGAGTATCATGGACAAACCCTTGCAAGCGCTAAGGCCAGCCAACCGAACTCGGCTGCCCGGCCTGCATCTGCCTAGTCGATCCTTACGAAAAGACGGGATCTAGCGAGCCGCTTTTATACCGTTTTGCCATCTCGGCGACGGAAAGCGGGGCGATGCGCGATGCCTGGCCGGCCGTACCGAATTGCTCGAAGCGCTCCAGACACAGCTTGGTCAGTGCGGCCATGGCAGGCTTGAGATATTTTCGCGGATCGAATTCGCTCGGGTCTTCCTGGAGGACCCGGCGAATCTGACCGGTCATGGCCATCCTGCCGTCGGTGTCGATATTCACCTTACGCACACCGTTCTTGATGCCGCGCTGGATTTCCTCGATCGGCACTCCCCATGTCGGTTTCATCTGGCCCCCATATTTATTGATGATCTCTTGCAGCTCAATGGGGACCGATGAGGATCCATGCATCACCAGATGTGTATTCGGCAGCTTGCGGTGTATTTCCTCGATGACATTCATTGCCAGAACGGAACCATCCGGCCTGCGCGTGAACTTGAAGGCGCCGTGGGAGGTCCCCATGGCGATCGCAAGTGCATCAACCTTTGTCTCACGCACGAATTTTACTGCTTCGTCGGGGTCGGTCAGAAGCTGGTCGTGCGAAAGCTTGCCTTCAGCACCGTGTCCATCTTCGGCCTCTCCCATCCCTGTTTCCAGCGAACCGAGTACACCAAGTTCCCCTTCGACCGAGATACCGCCGAGGTGGGCCATCTCGGTGACCATTTTCGTTACACCAACGTTGTAGGTCCAGTCAGCCGGTGTCTTGGCGTCTGCTTTGAGCGATCCATCCATCATGACGGATGTGAAGCCGGCCTGAATGGCTGTCATGCAGCTTGATGGGTCGTTGCCATGATCGAGATGCACGCAAACAGGAATATGAGGATAGATCTCGACGACGGCATCCATCATATGCTTGAGCATGACGTCATTGGCATAGGCGCGCGCACCGCGAGAGGCTTGCATGATCACGGGAGCCTTGGCTGCATCGGCCGCTTCCATGATCGCGAGTGCCTGCTCCATATTGTTGATATTGAAAGCGGGAACGCCGTAGCCGGCTTCCGCTGCATGATCGAGCAACTGTCTGAGCGTAATGCGTGCCATTCAATCTCTCCTCGTGGATGGCTGGGCAGATCCATCATCGTGACGTAACCGGCGGTGAGCGCAACCTGTTTAACTGTTTGTAACGGTGGATCCATGCCTCCGTACTGTTCTTCCAGACAAGACTGCCTGCGTTCCGCCGTAACACATCAGATGCATTGCAACAATAATTAACCACAAAATCACAAAAAGTATGATATTTTGTGTCTGCACCCAACGGGATCACCTCGCGAACTCGCAGGAATGGCACAAAGAGGGTCGTGGCAATCACGCACTCGCGTTGGAACGCAAGGCGAGCGGCCGGGCCACCGATAAGTGTTGGCCCGGACGATATCGATTTAGTCGCGAAGCCTGAGGTCTTTACAGAACGGTCAATTGCCTCGGCCAGTGTGACACCAAATATTTGAGATCACGCGTTCTCGTTGGCGTGGGCCAGCATCGCGCTTACACACTCGGCGATCATGGCCAGCGATACCGCGCCGGCATCGGGATGGCCAATGCTTTTCTCGGCAAGGGGGCGTGCGCGTCCGAGCCTTGGAACGAGATGTGCGGTAGCATTGGCCGCAGCCGTTGCCGCCGAAGCGGCATCGCCCCATGCGGCAGGAAGCTCCTTGCCGGCGTTGCTTGCTGCTTCCAGCACGTCGACAAAGGGAACAAGCGCATCGACGAGCGTCTTGTCTCCGACCCTTGCGCCACCGAGCCGAGAAACACTGTCAAGGGCGGACCTTGCACCCGCAACCACCGCTTTGTCGAAGAGATCACTCTCATCATCCAACGCGGTACTCCATGAACGCAGGAGCAGTCCCCATATCGCGCCGGACGTTCCGCCTGCGCGGTCTGCCCAGGCGTCGCCCGCAGCTGCAAGCACGCTTGCCGAACCGGCCCCCGCTGCCACGGCCGCATCGGCAGCATTGAGCGCGGCAGATGCGCCGCGGTACATGCCTTGTCCATGATCGCCATCGCCAGCACGAGCATCGATGCGCCCCAACTCCTCTTCCGCATCGCGCAGCGTCTGAGCAATGGCTCTAAAAATGCGCGCGATGCAGGCTCCGCCACGCCGTCCTTGCGGGCTCGCTGCAGGAAAATACAAAGGTCCATCTGCCTCGATGACACTATTGCTCGCAGCCGTGGTTGCGATGGCCGTCCCGCGGCGCAGAACCGGGCTATCACAGGGGGCGGTCCAGAAAGCTTCCAGTTCTTCATCCAGCCAGATGAGTGAAAGGGAGCAGCCCTGCATATCAAGACTGGTGACGAATTCGCCTGCTTCGGGCGCAATGATCTCAAGGTTCGCGTCCGCCAATCGTTTTGCAATCGCGGTCCAGAGCACGAACAGTTCTTCATATTTGGTGGAGCCGAGGCCATTGAGCACCGCACCAACCCTATTGGCGCCGGCGGGGCGTTCCGATAACAAACGTGACGTCATCAGCTGTGCGAGGTCGGTTGCGCTGACAATGTTCTCGTCGCGAATGCCTGGTTCACCGTGGATCCCGAGTCCGAGAGCCATTTGCCCCGAAGGTACCGCAAAAAGCGACTGAGCGGCGCCAGGCAGCGTGCACCCGCCAAAGGCAACCCCAAATGAGACAGTGCTGGCGTTGGCATGGCGAGCGATGCGCTCGACCGCATCCAGCGGCAAACCCGCTTCTGCCGCTGCACCAGCAATTTTAAAGACAATCAGATCGCCAGCAATGCCACGGCGCTTGGTCAAATTGTCGATCGACGCACTGGCAACGTCGTCGGTAACAGGCACGATGCGCACATCGATGCCTTCAGCTCTCAGCCGTTCCGCCGCCACGCCAAAATTCAACACGTCGCCGGCGTAATTTCCAAAGCCGAGCAGAATGCCACCGCCATGGTCGGCTTGGCGGCATACACGTGCGATCGCAGCTGTTGACGGTGATGCAAAAACGTCTCCTGCAACCGCGGCATCGGCAAGGCCTGGTCCGACATAGCCCGCAAAGGCCGGGTAGTGACCGGATCCGCCGCCGACGACCACCGAGACCTTGCCTTTCGTGACCTCGGTCGAGCGAAGAACGCCGCCTTTCACAGGACGGACATATCGGCTGTAAAGCGCCGCGAACCCACTGAGTGCGGTCGTTGCAAATTCTGCCGGATCATCAAAGATTGTGGTCATATCGAAGGTCCTCGTCAGCGCGGCAGAATGCGCCGCAGATAGTCACGATTGGTGGCGCTGACGGACAGTCCGTCACCGCCGTAATGTTCGCAAAGGAAGGGGCTGGAAAAGCCATGCTCGAGCGCCATGCGGATCGCAGCTCGGTAGTTGATAATCCCATGCTCGAGAGAGGCCGGATGGGTAATGATGACGCCAGACGCTGGATCTTCCATCCGGCTATAGTTCTTGACGTGCCAGAACTTGGCATGGGGGGCGACCTTCGCCATCATCTGCTGCCAGTGCTCGACTGGTCGATGGAGACGTATGAGGTTGCCAAGATCGGCGTTGATGCCGACGTTGGAAAGGCCAACCTCTTCGACGAAGCGAACAGCACTGTCGGCCGTCCCTAGATAAGTGTCCTCATACATTTCGAGTGAAAGCTCGATACCAAGCTCCTCGCCGTGACGACCGAGTTGCCGGATACGGCTGACAGCTTTCTGCCATATTGCCGGATCGTCGGGATTCTTGGCGCCGTCCTCGGTCCAAAACCACAAAGCCTTCTGCTGGGCATCCGTGAGCGGCTCGAAAAGGCCAAAGGAAACCGCGCTTGCCCCAATCGCCTTTGCGGTCTCGATGACACGATGCCCGTAGGCCAAGTACTCGTCGCCTCGAATTGGATCGATCACACTTCGACGTGACGTGGAAATCGCTGGAATGGACAGACCAAGCTTCTTGACCAACGCAACGAAGGCGTCGAGCCGTTGAGGCGAGAGGTCAGCAAGCCGCAACCAGCTGTCAGTCGGGTCGAGCTCCGTAAAGCCGGCATCAACGACATCGGCAAGCGTCGTTTGCCACTCTTCGACAGACTGGTCCTGAACCGATCGCCCGTCCCGGAGTATGCCAGGATACTGGATCATGGCGGCAGCGATCGGCCAGGTTTCATTGTTCCACCTTCGTGGCGTGGCGTTCATCGCGTTCTCCAAAATTGCTGCTGTGGCGGTAGGCGATCGTCGATCAGATAGCGGGCTTGCCGTCATGATCTCCTTCTCTTGGCTCGCTCTTGCCTTCGCGCAGATGGCCAACAAGCCAGAAGACGATTGGCGAGATGAGCAAGGCTGCACCGATGAGCATCAGGGCCGTAACCAGGCCGTTTGACCAGAAGATCGACAGACTGCCGCCAGACATCAGCATCGACTGGCGAAAGGCGTCTTCTGCCTTGTCACCCAGCACCATTGCCAAAACAAGCGGGGCAAGGGGGTATTCCAGTTTCTTGAAGACATATCCCAACACGCCGAAACCTAGCACCAGCCACATGTCGGACACAGCATTTGCAACCTGGTAGGCCCCAGAGAAGATAACCGCGACGATAATCGGACCGATGATTGTGAAGGGAATTCTCAAGATTGATGCGTAAAGGGGTACGGTTGCAATGACGAGGATCACGGCGACGATGTTGCCGAGATACATGGACGCAATCAGCCCCCAGACGAAATCAGGACGATCGGTAAAGAGAGTCGGCCCAGGCGTCAGTCCCCAGATCATCAGGCCGCCCATCATCACGGCCGCGGTCGCCGAGCCAGGGACACCAAGAGCCAGCATTGGAAGCAGTGCTGAGGTGCCTGCGGAATGGTCCGCTGTCTCTGGCGCTACGATGCCACGTGGGTCGCCTTTGCCGAATTGCGACTTGTCGCGTGCTGATCTACGTGCAACCCCATAGCTCATGAAGGAGGCCGCCGTTGGGCCAGCGGGCGTGATGCCCATCCAGATGCCAATCAGCGTGGAGCGCACGATCGTGAACCAGTAACGAGGCATCTCCAGCAATGTGCGACCGATTTCACTCAGGCGGACACGGGCCTTGATGCCCTCGAACCGTAGTCCCTCTTCGGTTGTCAGCAGCAATTCGCCGATGCCGAACAGGCCCATGACTGCGATCAGGAAAGATACGCCTTTGATCAATTCTGGAACGTCAAATGTCAGGCGCAGGTTGCCGGAGATCGTGTCCATGCCCACTGACGCAAGCGCAAAGCCAATCATCATCGAAACAAGAGTCTTGAAGGGCGATTGTGCTCCCATCGAAATGAAGCTCGAAAATGCAAGGAAGTAGACGGCGAAGTATTCCGGCGATGAAAAGCGCAATGCGAAGTTCGCAACCCAGCCAGACAGGAGCGTAATCATCACGACGCCAGCCAGGGCGCCCAATCCGGCGGAAACGAAGGCAAGCGTCAGCGCCCGGCTCGCCTGGCCTTGCTTGGCCATCGGATAACCATCGAAGGTCGTCGCAACCGATGAAGGCTCTCCTGGAATGTTAAAGATGATCGATGTCGTCGATCCCCCGAACAATGCACCCCAGTACATGCAGGAGAGCAGGATAATTGCCGAAATTGGATCCATCGAGAATGTAAGCGGCAGGAGAAGAGAGACGCCGTTTGGTGCCCCCAGACCAGGCAGCACACCGACCAGAATGCCGAGCGTCACGCCGAGCATCATCAGCAGGATATGGTTCCAACTCAAGATGTGGCCGAAGCCATCCATCAACAGACCGATATTTTCCATGTCTTTCCTCCGAAGACACCTGGCTGCCAGGATCAGTAGATCCCCAGCCAGGCCTCGACTGGTCCCTTCAACAGTGGAACCTTGAAGCCAATTTCAAAGATGACGAAAAAGAAGAACGAGACCCCGACCCCCACCGGCAATCCGACCCACCACTTGTAGCGCCCCTGAAAAGTCATGGTGCCGGCGATGTAGAGCGCTGTTCCCACGTAAAGGCCGAGAAAAGTGGCGACTGTCGCAAACGCGAGCAGCGGCAGGAAGAAACCAAGTACCGTCCTGAAGCGTGTCGCTTCGACGAAGATCTCGCCCGTTCCCCTGTGCTTGATGAACGCGTGGACGAAGTTGACAAGGCTTCCGAAGAGGATCAGCAGGCCAATGTAGAAGGGGAAGTACCCGGCATCGGGACCCATCTCGGTCCAGCCCGCACCAGCCTCGATGGAGCCCACTACAACAGCTATCCCGAATGCTCCGGTAAGGAGCGAAACGGCAGCCTCCATGACAAAGCGCGGCAGTCCGGATTGATTGAGATTATGCATGGATTGAACCTTTCCAAATTAGGTGACGGACGCCCCAAGGCGTCCGCCCTGATCTTGGGAGGATCAGTTGGCCAGCCAACCTTCCCGCTTCAACACCTGGCTCACGGAGGCCTCATCATTCTTGATGAAGGTCGTGAGCTGTTCTCCGCTCATATAAGCTGGAGACTGTGAGGTGTCGGCGAGGTACTTTTTCCATTCCGGTGTTTCGGCAACCTTCTTGAGGATGTCAGAGTAGAACTGCACGACATCGGGCTTCACGCCGGCTGGAAGCCAGACTGTGCGCGGCATGGAGTAGTTGTCTATACCAATACCGCTGTCCTTGCAGGTCGGGATGTCGGCCCAGCCAGCGCCACCGTTTACCTTTGCATCGCTCTTCAGCTTCTCAGACTTGAACACGCAGAGCGGCTTGACCATTCCTGCCTGCCATTGCCCAAGATTTTCGCTTGGATTGTTGACGTTGGCCGCAATGTGTTCGCCTGCCAGCTGAACTGCGGCCTCGCCACCACTCTTGAAAGGAATATAGCCGAGCTTGGCGCCCGACGCGTCGTTGATCATCGACGTCAGGATCTGGTCGACATCCTTGGATTGGCTGCCGCCAACCTTCATGTCAGACGTCTCCTTGGCCTTTGTGACAAAGTCTTGAGCCGTCTTGAAGTCCGACTTCCCGTTGACCCAAAGAATGAATTCGTCGGCCGCAAGCGCTGAAACTGGAACGAGATCCGCCGCCTTGTATGGCACCTTGGCGCGGATCGGCAGCAGGTAGGCATTGTTGGTGCCAAAAGCCAGTTTATAGGCATCTCCGTGGTAGCCGGCAGTATAGACGAACCCCTCTGCGCCCCCGGCACTTCCTTTGTTGGTGACGATGACAGGGGCCTTCATCAGTTCGTATTTTCCGATGATGGACTGGATCGTACGTGCAAAGATGTCAGTGCCGCCGCCGGGGCCGGCTGTGACCACAAATTCGACCGGGCGAGTGGGTTCAAACGCATAGGTCGGTGCGGAAAGGCCAAGTGCTGCAGCAATGACGCAGGCCAAAGTCAGACATTTCATCATAGTCAACTCCTCCGTTAGACAAGCAGCACGAGACCTCCTCCATGCCGCCATTTCATGCAAGTCGATGGCGATCAGGCTGCCGCCGATAGCGCTGCGGCACGCGTGGCCATTCGAGCGGCCAGGAGGATTGCTTCGCGGCTTGCGCCGACATCTGCAATCCCTTGGCCGGCAATGTCATAGGCCGTGCCGTGCGCAGGTGTACAAAGCGGGAAGGGCAGGCCGCCCATCATCGTCACACCCTTGTCAAATCCCATGAGCTTCATGGCGATCTGCCCCTGGTCGTGATACATCGTCAGCACCGCGTGAAAGCCGTCCTTGAGAGCGCGAAGGAAAACGGTATCTGCCGGGAACGGGCCTTCGACATTGTAACCCCGTGACTTCGCCGCAGCCACAGCCGGTTCGATGATGTCGATTTCCTCCATACCGAAGCTGCCGCCGTCACCGGCATGAGGATTGATACCGGCCACGGCAATTCTCGGCTGATCATGACCGGCGCGTTTCAGGCAGGCCTGTGCGAGCTCCAGCTCTTCCAGGATCCCATCGATGGAGATTGCTGAAGCCACTTCGGAAAGCGGGATATGAGATGTCACCCGCGCATTCCAGACCTTTTCCAGCACGTTGAACTCACGCACCTTGCCGGTAAATCCAAGTACGTCCGCAACGAAGCGGATCTCGTCATCGTAGCCGGGATAAGCGTAGCGCATCGCCTTTTTGTTAAACGGGGTAAAGCACACGGCTTGAGCACCACCGGTGTGGGCGAGTTTCAGCGCCTCGCGGAAGTTCTGCGTCGCGAATGTACCTCCGGCAAGCGTCGCTTCGCCACGCTTCACGTCAGAGGGGGCGAGGTTGTTTAGATCCACGAACACATGCCGACCGTTGCCGGCCTGATCCAGGCCGTCGAGAGCTGCAGGCGTTAGATCAAGCGTCAGGCCAGCGGCCTTGGCGCCTTCCTCGAGGATCCGACGATCGCCAATTGCGACGAGGTGTGCGGCCGCGCGGACATCATCCAGTGCGAGCAGTCGCGCGGTCAATTCGGGGCTGATGCCGGCAGGGTCGCCCATCGCAAGTGCAATAACGGGACGCGCTTTTGCTGCGCCATTCACTGTCATGATGATTTGTCCTCCTCGATAGGCATGGTGTCATGTTCATAGGGCATTCAGAATTTTGCATCAAGTCTTTTGTATTCTGTATGCAGCATTTTTTATTGACGGAGCATTGCAGCCTTGCGATGCTTTCAATCAGCAGGACAGGCCCGACTCGCGTCCGCCTGCCAGAACCGTGAAAGATTGGAACGAAAATGGACGACGCGAGCTCGGTAGATCGGCGCCCCGAAAGCGGGCATGGTCCAATTCGGCGCACAGCGCTACATGACACGCTGGTCAACCACCTGCGCGACATGATCATCGAGGGCATCCTCGAGCCCGGATCTCGCCTTCATGAAGGTCAGTTGGGAGAGCAGCTTGGCGTCTCTCGCACACCACTGCGTGAAGCGATTAAGTTTCTTGCGAGTGAGGGCCTGGTCGAACTGGTCCCGAGCCGCGGCGCAGTCGTCAAGCGCTTCGGTGCCAAGGACGTCCAGGATATGCTGATCGTGCTTCGTAATCTCGAGGAGCTTGCAGGCAAGCTTGCTTGTCGACTGGCAAGCGACGATGAAATTATCCAAATGCGTGCCTTGCACGACGAGATGATTGACCGCTATCGGGCGGCAGATCGCTTGCAGTACTACAAGCTCAATCAAGAGATCCATACCGGCATAGTCAGGCTGGCTAAGAATGCAACTCTTAGCGAAATGCACCAGATGCTGCAGACACGACTAAAGCGCATTCGCTTCATCGGACATGAAGGTGCGGAGAAATGGGCAGCTGCCGTCGCCGAGCACGAAGAGATGGTCAAAGCTCTCGAAGCACGAGACGAGGATCGGTTATCGGAAGTCCTCGGCCGGCATCTTGGCAACGCCTGGGAGCGTGTTCGAAGCGCGGTTTAGCGCTTGGGTACGAATGGACAATCGAGGCGTGATCGTAGTCGGGCTCCTGGCCGGCCGGCGGACACCGGTGCATGGAGCCCATGCAATCCGGTTTCGCCGTCGATTGGCACTGCATTGGTCGCCGAATGCGGGCTCAAAAAGCTATTGGGCCAAGCAATCGGTTACCAGATACCAAATGGTACTTTGGTGAGGGGAGTTCGCATTTCACGTGTCCGATGACGCATGGTCCTGCCCTTGGCTGCAAGCAGCCTGTCCATTTCATCCGGGCAACTTCCGAAACTGGTCAGCAGTCTGCGGGCCTCTCCATTTTCGAGGCAATATTGGTCCCGCAGGCTGGATGGGGAATACGATATTTCAAGCACTTCCTTACTCATGACGTCTCCTTTCACTTAACCAAACAACCTCCATGGATCGCTGGTTCCGTCACTGAATGAGACCGGATGTAACCGTTCTGTGAAAACCTGCACTGTCCGGATGCCCCGAGTTTGCCCTGTCGTGCGGTCTTTCAAACTGTGACTTTGACCTCTAGACTAACCCGATGGCCGAAACAGGCCGAGGCGAGGGAAGGAGGAGCCCGCGTTCGTGAAGCAGCGATCTAGTCTCTTTGTTGGGCTCTGCTTGTTGTCCGTCGTTTGCTACGCTGCCATCTTTTCGGGCAGAGACCTTTCGACGCGAAGCTACATGGACGAAGCCTCGTTGCAGGCCGGCTCAGCACTTCGCCTCGCCGTCTCTGCTCTTTCTGGCCACTTGAGCCGATATGAGCCGCTTCCCGAATTGATCGCCGACCATGACCATATCAAGCAGTTGATGAGCGATCCGCACAATCAGCTCCTTCGCGACAGGGCAAACATCTATCTCAAGGAGATAAACAGTCTGCTTGAATCATCTGATATTTACGTCATGGGAATGAATGGTGAAACGATTGCGGCCAGCAATTACGATGGACCGACAAGCTTCGTCGGAGAGAATTTCAGCTACCGGCCGTATTTTCAGGGGGCGGCCAGTGGTCGACAGGCGCGCTTTTATGCGCTCGGCACGACTTCGCTGAAACGTGGCTACTATTTTGCCTCGCCAATACGGGTAGACAATAGAATCCTCGGGGTTATCGTCTTCAAGGTCGACATCGACTCGATCGAGGCGTCTTGGAAAGACGGCGAGTACAAGATCGTCGTATCGGATCCCGAAGGCATCGTTTTCATGACAGGCAGCCCGGAATGGTTGTATTCCGGCCTCTTGCCGCTGACGACGGAACGCCTGAAACGGACGCAGGCATCGCGCCGCTATGCCGAGGCGGTTCTGAAGCCATTGCCAATGGCCGAGCATCAGCTTGGAGACCATCGCCTCACGACGATTGAGAGTGGCCAGACGACGCGGGAGTATTTGACGCTTTCCCATTACATGCAGGACGCAGACTGGACCGTCACCGTCTTGATGGACACAAGCTCCGTGCATGCGCAGGCACGCACGATGCTTGCTGCAGTTGTGCTCTTCATTGGTCTTTCGGGCCTCGTCGTCGCCATCCTTTTGCAGCGCCGCGCACGTGCAATGGAAAGAATGCGCATGCAGGCAGATGCCCACAACGAGCTTGAACATCGTGTCGAGGAGCGCACAGCTGATCTTGCTCGGGTCAATCGACGCATAGAGGAGGAAATCGGAGAGCGACGGCTCACGGAACAAAAGCTCAGACAAACACAAGCCGACCTCATCCAGGCAGGAAAGCTTGCCGGTCTCGGACAAATGTCAGCAGCGTTGTCGCACGAACTCAACCAGCCGCTTGCGGCCGCCAAGACCTATGTCGACAGTGCTGCCATGCTGATTGCTCGTGATCGCAAAGATGATGCCCGCGATAACCTCGCTCGCATCTCGGCCTTGATCGACCGGATGGCATCGATCAGCCGGCATCTTCGAAATTTCGCCCGCAAACCCGATGAGAAAATTGGAAGTCTGTCTCTCGCCTCGGCCATGGCCGACACAATGGAGATTGTCTCCGCACGCCTGAAGGTGGCAGATGCAACCTTGCATGTCGATCTAGGCGACCCGTCGACCTCGGTACGGGCGGGCTCGGTGCGGCTGCAACAGGTTCTAGTCAATATCATCACCAACGCAGCTGACGCTGTGGAGGGGCTTGATGACAGGAGGATCCATGTGCTGGCTGTGCGTGACGATAACAAGGTGATCCTGACGATCCGTGATCACGGGCCGGGCGTCCCTCCGTCCATCGCCGAAAGGATCTTCGATCCCTTCTTCAGTACGAAGGGGGTGGGTCGGGGTCTCGGTCTTGGTCTGTCAATTTCCTACAATATCATCAGGGATTTCGGTGGAAGCATTTCTGTTGCCAACGCTCAGGACGGGGGAGCCGAATTTCGTGTCGTCCTTGATGCTGCCCCGGCAGTTAGCGAGGCGGCTGAATGAGCAGCAACCGGATACTCCTGATCGACGACGAGGAGGAAATGCGCCGATCCACGGCGCAGGCACTTGGCCTGTTTGGGCTTGAGGTTATCACATTTGCCAGTGCTGAGCCTGTTTTGGAGCGTGTTGGGTATGGCTTCGACGGCGTTGTAATCAGCGATATCCGTATGCCCGGTATGGACGGCATGACATTGCTGCAGCGTATTCGCGAGATGGATTGGGAGATCCCTGTCATTCTCGTGACGGGACACGCCGACGTGCAACTCGCCGTTAGCGCAATGCACGCTGGCGTTTATGATTTCGTGGAAAAGCCGTTCGCTGTGCAGCAGCTCTTCGGCATCATCCGACGAGCACTCGACCAGCGCAGTCTGGTGATCGAGAACAGGCGGTTGCGTGCGGTCGCTGGCAAGCGTGACGATATCGAGGCGCGATTGCCAGGGCGCACTCAAGCAATGGTCGATTTGCGCTACCGACTGAGAGCAATCGCAGCAACCGATGCCGATACGCTGATTATCGGCGAAACGGGTGTTGGAAAAGAAGTCGTTGCCCGTGCACTGCACGACACCAGTTCTCGTGCCGACAAGCCGTTCATCGCGATCAATTGCGCTGCTCTTCCGGAAAACCTCATCGAAAGCGAGCTGTTTGGACACGAAGCTGGCGCGTTTCCAGGTGCGCTGCGGCCGCGATATGGGAAGTTCGAGCACGGCCGCGGCGGCACGATTTTACTCGATGAGATCGGATCAATGCCCTTCGATCTGCAGGCCAAGTTCCTGCGCGTGCTGCAGGAGCGCGTTATTACACGGCTGGGATCAAACGAAGCTGTGTCGCTTGACGTACGTTTCATTGCCACGAGCAAGGTTGACCTTGAGACAGAAGTGGCAGCCGGGCGGTTTAGAGCCGACCTTCTTTACCGTCTGAATGTCGCGACGATCCACGTGCCGACACTTGCGCAAAGGCAAGCCGATATACCATTGCTGTTTCTCCAGCTCGTGCGGGAGGGATCGGCTCGCTACGGCCGCAATGACGTCGAGGTAAGGCCCGAAACGATCAGCAAGGTTGTCGCGCGAAGCTGGCCCGGCAATGTACGTGAATTGCGAAACGCCGCCGATCGTCTGGTCCTTGGTCTCGATTTGCAGCCTGAAGACGTCGACGGACAAAACCAGAAACTTGCCGAGCGGGTCGCCGCCTATGAGCGCGGCCTTATAGCCAGTGCGCTTGCTGTCCACGGCGGTACTCTACGCTCCGTCTACGAGATGCTCGGCGTGTCCCGAAAGACGCTGTATGAGAAGATGCAAAAATACGGACTTGAAAAGGGTGGCGGGTGCGACGACGTTGACACCTGATGGGTGGAAATCCACCCAATGTCTGATCGGTTTGTCCCCGGTTCCACCCAGTGAAACCAGCAAGATCTTCTAAAATGCGAAAAGCATAGCCCCCGCCGGTTGTCCCGCGTGTGGGGCGCTCCACTGTAACCAGGGAGGAACCGGGGCGGGGGAGTCGCACCGGCGGGTTAATGGGAGGATGAAATGAAGGTGTTCAATGCCGTGCTTGGGATGACGGCCGTTGCTGCTGTCTCGCTGTTTTCTTTGTCTGCTACCGCTCAAACTTACCCGGACCGGACCATCACCATGGTCGTTCCGTTCGCTGCAGGTGGTCCGACCGATACTGTGGCCCGTCTGGTCGCTGAATCGATGTCCAAGGATCTCGGCCAGCAGATCGTCGTCGAAAACGTTGGCGGGGCGGGTGGGACGCTTGGCGCTGGCCGTGTGGCCCAGGCCGATCCGGATGGCTACACTCTGCTTCTCCACCATATCGGCATGGCAACAAGTGCCACTCTCTATCGCAAGCTTGCCTACGACACGCTGAATGCGTTCGAATACGTTGGCCTCGTTACTGACGTGCCGATGACAATCGTTGCGCGCAAGGATTTCGAGCCAGCCGACCTCAAGGGCCTTGTCGAATATATCAAGGCAAACAAGGACAGCGTCACAGTCGCCAATGCTGGCATTGGTGCAGCTTCGCACCTGTGCGGCATGATGCTGATGAGCGCGATCCAAACGCCGCTCACCACTGTTCCCTATAAGGGCACCGGTCCCGCCATGACCGATCTCTTGGGCGGCCAGGTCGACATCATGTGCGACCAGACCACCAACACGACAAAGCAGATCCAGGGTGGAACCATAAAGGCCTATGCCGTTACCTCGCCCGCAAGACTAAAGGTTCTTCCAGACGTGCCGACGGCAGTGGAAGGCGGACTTCCCGACTTTCAGGTCGGAATCTGGCATGGTCTGTATGCGCCAAAGGGCACGCCGACAGACGTGACCGACAAGCTTTCCAAGTCGCTTCAGGCCGCGCTCAAGGATCCAAACGTCGTTGCCCGCTTTGCCGAACTTGGTACAGAGCCGTCCCCCCAAGACGATGCCACACCGGCGGCGCTTAAGGCGAGGCTCGAAACAGAGATCGTACGCTGGAAACCGGTCATCGAGGCTGCCGGTCAGTACGCTGACTAGACGATGTCGGCGCTGCCCGAAGCAATTTCGGGCAGCGCCCTGACCTTAACTACCTGGCTCGCCCACGTGGTCTCCACCGAACTCTATGGATTTCACGTGCGGTTAAAGGTCAGCAACTGCCAGCAGGGGGAAATATGAAATCACTGACCTTCGATCGTACCAACGCCATGTGCGGCGCCGTCTTCATAGCGCTAGGGTGCTTCTTCATCTATCAATGCCTGGGCCTTGAGCTCGGCACTGCATTGCGCATGGGGCCGGGTTACTTTCCGCTCGTGCTTGCCGTCGTTTTGACAGGCCTCGGCTTCATAGTGCTCGTCCAGGCCACGAGGGTACAAGGTGATCCGCTTGGACCGATCGCATGGCGAGGAATGGTCTTCATCTTGCCCGCGCCCGTCATTTTTGGACTGACCGTGCGTGGTCTCGGCTTCGTACCATCGTTGTTCGCGGCAGCTCTTTTTGCAGCTTTCGCGTCCTCACGGATGAAGATGCCGCTGGCGATAATCCTCGCAGGTACAATAACCCTCTTCTCCGTCATCGTCTTCTCCTATGCGCTCGGCCTGCCATTTCAGCGTTTCGGCCCTTGGGTCCGGTTCTAGGAGGCGCATATGGATCTCGTCAGCAATCTCGCGCTTGGGTTCAGCACAGCCGCCTCACCGGAAAACCTTCTTTTCTGCCTGATCGGCGTGCTGCTCGGTACCTTGATTGGCGTCCTGCCAGGTATAGGGGCAACCGCTACGATCGCGATGCTGTTGCCAATCACCTTTCAGCTCGAGCCGGTCTCGTCGCTCATCATGTTGGCCGGCATTTACTACGGCGCACAGTACGGTGGCTCGACCACTGCTATCCTCATCAATATGCCAGGAGAGTCGTCTTCGGCGGTAACTGCCATAGACGGATATCAAATGGCGCGTCAGGGCAAGGCGGGGGCGGCACTTTCGATTGCGGCGCTCGGCTCGTTCTTTGCCGGCACCGTATCAACGTTCCTCGTGGCAATCTTTGCGATCCCGCTCACCGCGCTCGCCCTCAAGTTTGGCGCCGCCGAATACTTCTCCCTGATGATCGTCGGGCTGGTTTCCTCCGTCGCGCTCGCACATGGCTCGATCGTTAAGGCGCTGGCGATGGTAGCACTTGGCCTGCTGCTCGGTTTGGTCGGGACCGATATCTACACCGGAACGCCGCGTTTCACTCTCGGCATTCGCGAATATGCCGATGGTCTCAATTTCGTGGCCGTTGCCGTCGGGGTATTCGGCGTTGCCGAGATCTTGCGCAATCTCGAAGGCGAAAAGACCAGAACGGTCCTGATGGCCAAGGTCAGCGGCCTGTGGCCGACGCGTGAGGATTTCAGGCGGATGATTGCGCCAGTGTTGCGTGGCACGGCGATCGGATCAGCGCTTGGTATCTTGCCTGGTGGCGGGGCAATCCTTGCCGCCTTCGCGTCCTATACCGTGGAAAAGCGCATCTCCGACAGACCGCAGGAGTTCGGTCACGGAGCGATCGCAGGCGTTGCTGGTCCAGAATCGGCAAACAACGCCGGAGCACAGACCTCCTTCATTCCGTTGTTAACGCTTGGCATCCCCGCAAATCCTGTGATGGCGCTGATGGTCGGTGCAATGATTATCCAGGGGATCGTGCCGGGCCCGAACGTTGCAAGCGAACAGCCAGCACTGTTCTGGGGCATCATCGCTTCCATGTGGATCGGCAATCTGATGCTCGTGGTTCTCAATCTGCCACTGATCGGACTCTGGGTGAAATTGCTGACGATCCCTTATTACGTGCTGTTTCCGATCATCATGGCGTTCTGCTCGATCGGGGTCTATAGCGTCAATTCCAATGTCTACGATCTCTACGCCGTCGCCTTCTTTGGTCTTGCAGGCTATCTGCTGGTCAAGCTGCGCTGTGAGCCGGCACCATTGCTTCTCGGCTTTGTCCTGGGACCGCTTCTTGAAGAAAATCTGAGGCGAGCCATGATCCTTTCACGTGGCGACCCGACAACCTTCGTGACCCGTCCAATCAGCGCCATTTTGCTTCTGATCGCGCTCGGTGTTTTGTTGGTTGTGCTGCTCCCGTCGGTAAAGGCCAAGCGCGAAGAGGTGTTCCAGGAGGAGGACTGAGGTGAGCGAGAAATTTCGTGACCACACCGAAAGCAAGATGGGAACAAGGAGGAATGAAATGACGAAGCTTTGCCTGACGCGCCGGTGCGCACTTGCTGCTGGCCTTTTTCTCGGTGTCGCTCTTTTGGCAACAGGACCGCTGCAAGCTGCTGAATTTCCGGACCGGCAGGTGACCATGGTGGTGCCATTTGCGGCTGGCGGATCAACGGACGTCGTTGCTCGTATTCTTGCGCAAAAGATGTCGGACGATCTTGGTCAGCAGGTGATTGTTCAAAATGTTGCAGGCGCTGGCGGCAATCTCGGTGCGGACAATGTCGCGCGCGCCGATCCTGACGGCTACACGATCCTGATGGGCACGGTTGCGACGCACGCGCTCAACCCATTGATCCTGAAGTCGACGCCTTACGATCCGGAGAAGGATTTTGCTCCGATCTCGTTGCTGGTTCTTGTTCCGAACGTTCTCGTTGTCAATCCCGAGTTGCCTGCCAAGACGGTCGCGGAACTGATCGCGCTCCTCAAGTCGAAGCCAGGCACGTTTAGCTATGCCTCATCTGGCAATGGCACGCCGCTGCATCTATCTGGCGAACTCTTCAAGGCAATGGCAGGCGTGGACATGGAACATATCCCCTATAAAGGTTCGGGTCCGGCGTTGAACGATGTCCTTGGCAATCAGGTTCCGATCATGTTCGACAACTTGCCGTCGTCGTCCGGTCACATCAAGAGCGGCACGCTGCGCGCCCTTGCGGTCACCACCAAGGAACGTGCGCCATCCTTCCCAGATGTCCCGACGCTTGCCGAGACAGTCCCCGGCTATGAGACCTACACATGGAATGCACTGTTTGCGCCCGCCGGTACCCCGACTGATGTTATTGCCCGCCTTAACCTTTCAGCGAGCAAGGCGCTCGCCGATCCTGACGTCGCCAAAAGAATGGTCGAGTTCAGTGCTGTCGTTATCGCTTCCACGCCCGACCAGCTTGCAGCGCATGTAAAGGCTGAGATCGCTAAATGGACCCCCGTCGTCAGAGATGCGAAGATTGAACTCGAATGACGCCGATCTTCTCCGAACGGGCCGCTGATGTCGGCAGCCCGTTGCAGGTGGTGGTGCCCGACTTTTGGTAGATCCAAGGCATTTCATGTATACATAGAGCTAGCGCTTTTGCATACGAGAGGGTAAGGCAGGCGATGAGCTCAAATTCCGATCGTGTAGATATCGCCGTCACGGCACTGCGCCAGGCCATCATCGAGCAGGCCTTGAAAGCTGGCACGAAACTACCTGAGGATGAAATCGGCCGCCATTTCGCAATGAGCCGCACGCTCGTGCGGGCAGTTCTTGGGAAGTTGGAGGCGCAGGGCCTCGTCGATACCTATCACAAGCGCACAGCTACAGTGGCTCGGCCGAGCCTTGAGGAGGCCCGGGATACTTTTGCGGTGCGCCGTGCTCTTGAGCGTGAAGTGGTAAAAGGTGTGATCCGGCATTGGAACGCAAATGTGGAAAAAGCCCTCAAAGCCCACGTCGCTGAGGAGGAGACAGCCCATGCCAGGGGAGACGTGCGCCACTCCACCCGCCTTGCAGGCGAGTTCCATCTGAAACTTGCCAAATTATCGGGCAACTTTCTCCTTGAGCGCTACCTCTATGCACTCGTCTCACGGTGTTCCCTGATCCTGGCCATCTATGGTCGCCCCCATTCCAGCGAGTGTGCAATCAGCGAGCATCTTGCACTCATCAACGCACTTCGTGACAGCGATGTCGCTGCCGCTGAACGAATGATGGATGAGCACCTCAACGCCGTTGAAAGCCGAGCGCTTCTCGACGAGGACATGACCGCCGAGCCGGACATCGGCGCGATCCTGTCTCGCTACGTTGCACGTACATTGGGCTAACTGCCAGTTTTTCGGACAGAACTTTAAGAAAATCCTGGATGAAGGCGCAACGCTGGGTGTTCCAGCATTGGCGTCTAACCTCTCTTCAGCGTCGATGCGACGTCGTTCTTTCACGCATAGTCTCTGTTTAGTCCCACTGTCGTCAATGCGATACGATATGGCATGGATCCTGCATACAATAGTACAGCGATTATGTAGACAGAATTCTTCCTTGCTCTTACAACGCATGAGATTCAGGGCGAAGGCTGCCGGCATACCCCGAGAGAAGGGCCTTGTTTGGACGCTGCGACAGCAGACGTTCCATTGAATGGCGTTCAGCTTTAGCGGTCTGTCCCTGAAGACCTCAATAGAAGTACACGGAAGATAACAATGGCCACGATCGAAACACTCTTTAAGAATGCCAGGTTACGCGATGGCAAAGTCCATGACATTGCCGTCGATAAAGGGCGTATAGGCTCGATCGTTCCGGCAGGATCCGGCGGCCATGCGGAGGCAATCGTCGATATCGCTGGCGAGCTTCTCGTGCCTTGCTTCGTGGAAGGTCATATTCATCTTGATACCAGCTTTTTCGGCGATGCATGGATCCCACACAAGCCTTGCTTGAACGGCTTTGACGTTCACGAGCGGGTGGCGTTCCAAGCCGAAAACATGGCGCAGGCAGCAGCCATGGACGAACGCGCCCGAAACCAGCTTGATCTCTGCATCGCGAACGGCGCGCTTCAGATGCGCAGCCACGTCATGGTCGACGGATCGGTCGGTCTGTCGTCCCTGGAGACGATTTTGCGGGTGCGGGAGGAATATGAGGGACTGATCGACATCCAGCTCGTGGCATTTCCGCAAAGTGGCATCCTCAAAAGTCCCGGCACGCCCGAGCTCATGGATGAGGCAATCGCGCTCGGCGCTAACCTCGTGGGCGGTCTAGACCCCTTGAGCTTCGATCGCGATATCAAAGGACATCTCGACGTCGTTTTTGGCATCGCCGAGAGGCGCGGTGTCGACGTCGATATCCATCTGCACGATGCAGGCACACTCGGCGCATTCACGATCGAGGAGATTTGTGCGCGCACGACCGCGCTTGGCATGCAGGGCCGAGTAGCGATCAGCCATGCCTACGGCCTTGGCGACTTGTCATCTGACGCCGCACGAAAAATTGCGGGCCTTATTGCGACGAGCGGGGTATCGATCATGACCAATGCGCCCGGCAGCCACAATTTCCCTCCGGTTGCCCTTCTCCGAAGCGAAGGCGTCGTCGTGTTCAGCGGCAGCGACAACATTCGCGACTCCTGGTGGCCGTACGGTGACGGTGACATGTTGCGGCGGGCCGAGATTATCGGATATCGATCTGGATTCTATACAGATCGGGAGCTTTGCGCCGCTTTCGACGTGGTTACCATGGGCGGCGCTCACGCTTTGCGGCTTGACGGTTACGGTATTGAGATCGGCGCCAAGGCGGATTTCGTGACCCTTGCGGCCGCTCACGTCCCCGAAGCAGTCGTATCCGTTCCAAAGGGGCGACGGGTATTCAAGGCCGGCAGGCTCGTTGCCGAAAATGGATCGGTTGTCCGGTGATGCAGCGCGGAACCACACAAACAGCGACAGCCAATGCCACGTCTTACAAAGGCATGGTGACATCGCCCCACTGGCGGGCAAGCGAAGCCGGGGTTGCCGTCTTGCGACGTGGTGGTAACGCTATCGAGGCTTTGGTTGCCGCCGGCGCGGCGCTCTCGGTTCTTTATCCGCACTTCTGCGGACTTGGCGGAGATGCAGTCTGGATGGTGTCGGATGCTGCGGGAAAGGTTCAATCCTTTAGCGGCATTGGTCAGGCCGCGCAGGACGTCAGCCACATATCGCATCTGCCTACGCGCGGTCCTCTATCAGCGCTTACCACCGCATGCCTTGTCGACAGTTGGGACACAGTCCTTGCCTTCTCCGAAGGGCAATGGTCCGGCCGCAACCGTTTGCCGACGTTGCTCGAGGACGCGATCGTCCTGGCCGAGGCCGGGTTTCCGGTGAGTGCCTCGCAAAGCTTCTGGTACACCTTCCGAAGCCAGGAAATTGCCGCTTGGCCACGGTTCAGCGAAACCTTCAAGGCGCAGGGCCAACAGCGCCAGCCAGAGCTTGCAAATACGCTTCGAACGATAGCCAAGGAAGGCGCGCGCAGCTTTTATGACGGTGCGCTTGCTGCCCGTATCGCAAAGGGCCTTTCTGAGGCGGGTTCACCGCTGAAGGCCAGTGACCTTGAAAAGACGCGGACCCGCCAGGAACCGCCTGTGTCGCTATCCTACCGCGACCTTATGCTCTATGCACCTCCGCCCCCGACCCAGGGCACGACGACGCTCGCCATCCTTGGAATTCTGGAAAACTTGCCGTTGGGTGAAGTCGCCTACGACAGTGCTGCCTATTATCACTGGCTCGTGGAGGCTGTAAAACAGGCCTTTCTTGACCGACATCATATTGGGGACCCAGACGGAATGCCCAATCCCGCCATGGGCGGATTGCTTGACGCAAAGCGTCTCACCGCCAAGGCAAGCGACATCAATCCGTCTCGTGCAATGCCATGGCCGCAGACCTATCGCCATGGCGATACAGCGCTGCTGGCGGCGGTCGATGCCGAAGGTCGCTGCGCTTCGTTGCTTCAGAGCACCTATTTCGACTGGGGAAGTGGGGTCGTCGTCGGTGACACCGGCATCCTTTGGCAGAACCGCGGTGCAGCCTTCAGCCTAGAACCAAAAAGCCCCAATCGGCTTGCTCCTGGCAGGAGACCCTTCTACACGCTCAATCCCGGGCTGGCCTTGCGCAACGGGCGGCCTCATCTCCTCTACGGTACGCAGGGTGCCGACGGCCAGCCGCAAACTCTTTCCCTTCTCTTGACGCTGATGATTGATCAGGGCCTCGATCCGCTCGCCGCACTTTCACGGCCACGATTTCTGCTCGGGCGCACCTTTTCTGACAGCCGAGACAGCTTGAAGATCGAGACCAATATCGGCAGCGCAGTCATCGATGAATTGGCTGCACTCGGTCACGAGGTGTCCGGTATAGACGCCTTCAGCCAACTTGGCGGTCAAGCGGGCATCATCAGGATTGACGGGGAAGGTCTGATTGAGGGCGCTCACGATCCACGCAGCGACGGCGGTGCGATAGGGGTATGAGTGACCTTCAAACGACGTTGGATCTCGTTATCCGCAACGTGCGTGTAGAAGAAGACGGCGATTTTGTTGACGTCGGCGTGCTGCATGGTCGGATCGCAGCGATTAAACCTTCATTGCGGTGCGAGGCGATCGAGACAGTCGAAGGATACGGCGCATTTGCCTTTGGGGGCTTTGTCGACAGCCATGTTCATCTCGACAAGGCCTGCATCCTTGACCGCTGTACTATTTGCGAGGGAACGCTTGCGGAGGCCGTTTTGCAGGTGGCCGTGGCAAAGGCAAACTTCCAGGAATACGATGTTTATTCGCGTGCCGCCCATGTGCTTGAGAAAGCAATCTGCCACGGGACGACGCACATGCGCACGTTCGTCGAGATCGATCCACGCGCCGGCTTTCGGTCTTTCGAGGCGCTGAAGCGCGTCAAATCCGATTATGCATTTGCAGTCGATCTTGAAATCTGTGCCTTTGCACAAGAGGGGCTGACCAATGAACCGGCAACCATCGAAATGCTCGACGCCGCCCTCTCAAACGGTGCTGATCTCGTTGGTGGCTGCCCATATACCGACCCATACCCCACCCGACATGTCGAGCTGATATTCGATCTTGCCGAGAAGCACGATGTCGCCGTGGACTTCCATCTGGACTTTGATCTTGTCGCCGACCGGTCAAACCTTCCGGCCGTGCTCGCCCAGACGCTCGCGCGCGGTTGGCAGGGGCGAGTATCGATCGGGCATGTGACGAACATCTCCGCCATGGAGCCGGCCAGGGTGGCAACGATTGCAGCCGAGCTCGCCGAAACCGGTATCGCCCTCACTGTCCTGCCGTCAACCGACCTCTTTCTCAATGGTCGTCAGTATGATTGGCTCGTGCCGCGTGGCGTGGCGCCGGCCCATATCCTGGCAGCGCACGGCGTCGTCACGTCGATTGCGACGAACAATGTGCTCAACCCATTTACGCCTTACGGCGACGCTTCTCTCATCCGTATGGCAAACCTCTATGCTAACGTCGCGCAGCTTTCGAGGCCACACGAGCTGGAGGCGGTTTTTTCGATGGTCACGACATCTGCGGCAAGGCAGATGGGCGTGGATCACGGGCTGAAGGTGGGTGCCGACGCAACCATCGTCCTCCTGGACTGCGCGGGTCCCCGGGCGGCGGTTCGCGAAATTACCCCGGTGATTGCCGGGTGGAAACTTGGGAGAAAGAGCTTTGAGAACGGTAGAAGGCGTCTTCTTCGCCCGGCTGGCCACACATAGTCCAGTATTTACGGACAGGGCTGTCGCTCCCGCTTGACCTGTGCGTCGGTTCAAGCAGTCCCGTCAGACGTCTACGCGATTGATCTCAAAACATTCTGACCGTTGAGACGAAACGGAAGTATTGCGGGCCCGACTATCGCTCCGTCGGCCTTTGGCCCGCGACCAGTTTTTGATTTTTCATTGCCGCAATATGAGGTTGGGATTCGGTCCTGCTTGGGGGCACATTGTTTCTCGAGACCCGCTCCCAAGGCGGCAAGAGTCCTTTCAAGCGGCGATGTTCGACCAATCCGGAAGTATTCATGGTTGCATAACCGGTTGATAGTAAGGTCACCCGCGCAAAGGCGAGGACGATCATGAAGCAAGCAGACAACGGCAGCCTGCCAACCGACACGCGGCTGGAGGCAGTCGAAGCCTATCGGCATTTGCAGGCAATTGCCGAAACCCTTCAGCAACAGCAATCGCAGTTGACGGAGCGCTACGAGTGGCTGGAGGCGATGATCAACCATGTGCCGGACTTCATCTATGCCAAGGATCTACAGGGAAGGTTTCTGTTCGCAAACCATGCGATCGTTGCAAACAATGGGTTCGACAGCGTCGAAGAACTGATCGGACTTACCGATTTCGACATTCACCCGAGTACTGCTGCTCGCGATATCGCAGAAGTCGAGCGCCAGGTGATGGAACATGCGAAGCCCGACCTTGGCATCGAGGAGCGCCGGTTGAAGGGCGAAGGCTGGCTGATGATGTCGCGCGTCCCGCTTCGCGATCGCGCAGGCAACGTGATCGGCATCGTCGGCGCATCGCGTGATATCACTGCAAGGAAGCGCGCCGAAGAATTGATGAAGGCTCACGCAGCACTGTTACGCGATGTCGCAACGGGCGTCGACCTCAAGACGCTCATGGCTAACCTGACTGGTGTCCTTAAGGGCTTGTTGCCCGGATGTGAGCCCGTCGTCATTCTCGACGGACCCGCGCAATCCCATAGAGCAATCGAAGCGAGCGAGTTTGTGATCCGCTCACGCGATGGCCGCCGCCACGGCGCGCTCCTTGCCCCCGTTTCCGCGCACGATGATGGTGGGATCCGAGAATTTTTGACAGGGATTGCACAAACCATCGGAATTGCGATCGACCGTCATCACGATGCCGAGCGTATCTCCCATCTTGCCGAGCACGATGCTCTGACTGGTCTTCCCAATCGCACAACATTGGATTTCAAGCTTCAGGCACTGCTTGAAGACAAAGGACAGGACGCAAGCCCGGTCGCCGTTGCCTTCGTTGACCTGGATCATTTCAAGCTCGTCAATGATAGCCTCGGTCACGTGGCCGGCGATGAGTTGCTCAAGCTTGTCGCAGAGCGCATCAGGGCACAGGTGGGCCAGGATGGCCTCGTTTCACGGGTAGGGGGAGACGAGTTCATTGTCGTCTTGACGCCAACATCGGCGAGTTTCGAAAGACGCCTTGCCGATCTACGAAACGCGATATCAACGCCGCTGTCGGTGTCGGGAATGGAACTGACCGTCACCTGCAGTATCGGTGTTGCCTGTTCAGGCACGCACGGAAACACAACTGCTGAGCTTTTTGTCAACGCGGACATGGCCCTTTACAGGGTGAAGGAGAGCGGCCGCAATGGTGTTACTGTTTTCTCTCCCGCACTTGCAGACGAAGCACGCCACAAGCTCGCCCGCATCGAGGAGTTGAGGCGTGCTGTCGAGCGCGACGAGTTCGTCCTGCACTATCAGCCCCAAAAGCAGATAGGAACAGGAAAGGTAACCGGCGTAGAGGCGCTTGTCCGGTGGAACCATCCAACCATGGGCCTAGTCTATCCTGGGGAATTCATCCCTATTGCCGAGGAAACGGGACTTATTCTGCCGATCGGCGAGGCCATCCTGAAAAAGGCCTGTCTACAGGCCAGAGAATGGCAGGATCGGGGCCTTGATCCAATCAAGATAGCTGTGAACGTCTCAGCGCGTCAGTTTCGCGAGCCTTCCTTGACCAGGCAGATTTCTGCGGCTCTCAATGCCGCCGACCTAGATGCAAGGTGGCTGGAAATCGAGGTGACCGAAAGTCTCATCATGCAGGACGTGGAAGGGGCAATCGCACGCATGCATGAGCTGAAGGAGCTTGGCGTTACTCTGTCGATTGATGATTTCGGCACGGGATATTCCAGCCTAAGCACCCTCAAGCTGTTTCCGCTGTCCAGGCTGAAGATCGACCGATCGTTTATCGCCGACATTCCAACCGATGCGGGTGATATGGCTATCACGCGAGCAATACTGGCGCTTGCCAAGCTCCTGGAACTCGAGGTGGTCGCCGAAGGTGTCGAGACAGCCGACCAAGCTGCCTTTCTGCGTGATGCAGGCTGCGATTTTCTGCAGGGATACCTGCTGTCGCGCCCACTTCCGGAGCAGGATATCCAGGGCTTCCTCGCGGCGCATTGATCAAGCGTCGAAGACGCTAGGCCGACTTTGGACGATTGGTTGGTCGCAAGATGTGTCGCTCGATCCGACCCGTCACGGAAAAGATCAACACTTCGACATCCGTGTCGATCTTGTCGCCATCCAGAAGCCTGACCACGTCGTCAACGCCTGAGGTTGGATGGCCGTCGATCGAGAGCAGATAGTCCCCTTCCTGGAGGCCACCGTGTGCTGCCGGGCTGTCCACCTCCACCCGACGCAGCCGCACGGCCGTTGTTTGGGCAAGGCCGGCTTCTAAGGCGACGCGGCGATGCAGGTCAACCGTATCGGCGGCAATACCGATAAAGGCGCGTCTAACATGCCCAAAACGCAGAAGCTCTGACACTACATGCCTGGCGGTGTTGGAAGCAACAGAGAACGCGATGCTTTGCGCGCCCTGGATGACAGCCGTATTGACGCCGATGACCTCGCCGGCCGAGGAGACCAGCGGTCCACCGGAATTTCCGGGGTTCAAGGCAGCGTCCGTCTGGATGACATCATCCATAAGCCGCCCGCTGGCTGAGCGCATTGATCGTCCAAGCGCCGAAACAATGCCGGCGGTTACGGTCCACTCGAACCCGAGTGGGTTGCCAATTGCAATCGCGATATGGCCGCGCTTTAGCGTCTTGGAATCGCCAAGCTTTGCCCAGGCCCCTGACCAATCGTTAGCGCGAATGAGCGCCAGGTCACTGTCGGCATCACGGCCGAGCACCTTGCCCTCTACGACCACGCCCTCCGGGGTCTTGATCCGGACAGTCTTGGCATCATCGACGACGTGGTTGTTGGTCACCACGAGACCATCGGGTGAAATTGCAAAACCGGAACCATGACCCGCCCGACCGCCGGCTCTTTCGATGCGACTGACTGCGGGGCCGACAAGATCAACGGCACTCGATACCGATGTCGAATACGCGTCTATCAGCCCGGTATCGAGAGATGGCTGGATGTCGCGATCAATGAATCCCATGAGAACTCCTCGGACGCTGGTGCGTCAACGTGAGGAACGGCAGCGGCTGCAAATGCGAGGGGCTGTCGGTTCGACAGTTTGAAACAGACCTATCAGATGAGGTGGCTTGCCGCTCAAATCAAGAGGGCCGAACCGATCGCGGGAGGAAGTCAAACGGCGGCAGTCACCGCCTTGTATCACCGAAAGTTGACTTGCAAAGGCATGGTCGGCGACCTCCGCGGTTCAAGCTGTGCTACATTTGCCTAGACAGTCTGACCCGCTGATTGGAGCGCAGATGCTTGCAACACTGGCAATGCTCATAAGTCTGTCGGCAGCCACTCCCGTTGCCGCTGGGCTGGGGGGAGGCGAGGTCGATGTAAAGCTCGTCCTTGCTGTCGATACCTCTCGGTCGATGGATCAGGAGGAGGTCCGCATCCAGCGCGAGGGTTATGTCGAAGCGCTCAGGCACCGTGAGTTCATTGATGCGGTAACCGGGGGGCTGAACGGACGCATTGCGATCAGCTACTTCGAATGGGCAGGTTACGTCGTGCCCGATTCTGTCATCGATTGGCACATGATAGAAACCGAGCAGGACGCGATTGGCTTTGCCGACAAGCTTGCACAGCGTCCAATCACCACACAACGTCGCACGTCGATTTCAACCGCGATTGCCCAGGGCGCAGCCATGATCGTTTCCAGCCCCTATTCCGGTAGGAGACAGGTCATCGATGTCTCTGGCGACGGGACAAACAATTCCGGCAATCCCGTTGCCCAGACACGCGACAAGGCCGTGGCAGCAGGCATCATCATCAACGGGCTTGCGCTGATGCTTCGACCCTCTGGTGCGCCGGGTGGTCTCGACAACTACTATGCTGATTGCGTGATCGGTGGGCCAGGCTCCTTCGTCTTGCCGGTCTACAAGATCGAGGACTTCGCTATCGCCGTGCGACGCAAGCTTGTCCTGGAAGTAAGCGGGCTCACGCCGCCGGTCGTCGTCGGAAGGGTTGCCGACCAGCCGAAGACCGACTGTATGATCGGTGAGCGGCAGTGGCAGGACATGTTCGATCGCTGATCGAGGATGCACTCGACCCGCCGTTGACATTCATTCAGCCTTTAGAGCGTCGCGAAGCATGTCGAAAACCCGTCCATCAAGCGTCTGCGAGACGTTAAAGCGCATGTAGCTCGATGCGGACTTCGAAAGGCTGAACGCATTGCCAGGTGCCAGAACGATGTTTCTGTCCAGAGCCGCGCGGGCGACATTTGCCGCGTCTTTGCCATCAGGCAGGAGGCACCACAGGAACATGCCGGCCTGAGGCTCCACAAAGGGAGAGAAACCAAGGCTCTTCAGGCGAGCTGCGACCTCGGACATCGCTCTTGATAGCCTACCGCGCAGAACCTCCAGGTGCCTGCGGTAGCTGCCATCGCTGAGCACCGTGTAAACAAGTTCAGCCGAGAGCCTTGCGCCGCCAAACGACGTCGCAATCTTCAGGTCGATTAGGCCATCCACCCATTCGCGCTTAGCCGCGATAAATCCGCAACGGGCGGAAGCAGAGAGCGTTTTGGAGAAGCTTCCGATGTGAACCACACGGTCCAGGCCATCGAATGCCGCAAGGCGCGGCGCCGACGTGTGCTCGAAATCTGCAAAGATGTCGTCTTCAATGATCGTGAGATCGTATTGATCGGCAAGCTTTAAGACCCTGTGGGCGACAACCGGCGAAATAGTTGCTCCGGTGGGATTATGGATTGCCGAGTTGGTGATGTAGAGGCGCGGCCGATGCTCTGCAACCGTCTGAGCAAACAGATCTATGTTCGGTCCAGTCGGCGTATAGGGAACGCTGATCATTTTCGCGCGATGCGCCCGTAACAGTGCCTGGAAATTAAAGTAGCATGGGTCATCCACCAGGACAGTGTCACCCGGTTCGAGAAAGAACCGGCACAGCAGATCAATTGCCTGGGTGCCGGATTCAGTTAACATGATCTGGTCGCGGGAAGCCTCCATTCCTCGCTCCGCCATGCGCCTGGCAATCAGTAGACGCAGGGGCTCCAACCCA
The DNA here is from genome assembly GCA_900466605.1 of Hyphomicrobiales bacterium. Lineage (GTDB taxonomy): Bacteria > Pseudomonadota > Alphaproteobacteria > Rhizobiales > Rhizobiaceae > Rhizobium. Next base: position 41,383 of record UBMU01000028.1, on the reverse strand, counting down.
AGCGGGGAACCGTAGTCTGCCAGCGCGGCGCCGTCGCTGCGCGAGAGTTTTCGCAACGCCTTTCGAATTCCCGGTTCAGGAAGCCATGAGGGTGGGAGCCAACCGCAACCCGGCTTGAGGTCGCTGCTATCTGCCTCCAGGGACTGCCGGGAGACCCAGAAAGGGTCGATCGCGCGATCGAGTTTTGGACCGGCAGCCGAAAGCGAAAATGGTGAAGCCTGGCTGGCGACATAGAAACCGGAGCCAGGCCGGGAGAGAATGACACCTTCGCCAATCAGGCGCTCGTATGCCTCGACAACTGTTGAGGTAGAAACCTTGAGAGCCGCAGCCATGGACCGGACCGAGGGAAGTTTCGCGCCGGGTGTCAGATGTCGTCCGGCGATCCTGTCTCGGACCGCGGTCATGACAGTGACTACCCGCGTGATATTTTGCACCCGGTTTCCCTTCAATCTGTACTGATGTTTTTAGCATAACAGTTTTATCAAACCGTACCAGACTGTCACTGGCATTGTTATCGTTTCGACCCGATAAGAAGCTAAAAGAGAGGCAGGTCATGGAACGCAGAACAACTGGATGGCTGAGCGGTATGGTCGGCGTCGTGATCTTCAGCGGCTCGTTGCCTGCCACGCGTCTTGCGGTCATGCAGTTCGATCCCGTGTTTCTGACCGTCGCACGCGCTTTGATCGCCGGAGTATTGGCGCTTGGGTTGCTCTTCTTCTTCGGCGCGAAACGCCCAGTGCGGGGCGATATCATACCGCTGCTGGTGGTAGCAGCCGGTGTGGTCGTTGGCTTCCCCCTTTTGACCGCACTGGCACTTCGACACGTAACGTCTGCCCATTCGGTTGTCTTCATTGGCCTGTTGCCGCTAGCCACCGCAGTCTTCGGTGTCGTACGTGGCGGAGAGCGCCCGAAACCGGCGTTTTGGCTTTTCGCAATGACGGGAAGTGCGCTCGTCTGCGCGTTTGCCGTAGCACAAGGGCTCAGTGCTTCTCCTGTCGGAGACGCGCTGATGATGGCGGCAATCATAGTCTGCGGCCTCGGTTACGCAGAAGGCGCGCGGCTTTCACGCAGGCTGGGAGGATGGCAGGTCATATCCTGGGCGCTCGTTGTATCGCTACCGTGGATGGTCATTGCGTCGCTATGGTCCATGCCCGCAAGCTTCTCCGGCATTGGAACGCCTGCGCTCGCGGGCCTGGCCTATGTGTCACTTTTCAGCATGCTGATCGGCTTCGTCTTCTGGTATCGGGGTCTTGCCCTTGGCGGTATCGCCAGCGTCGGGCAATTGCAGTTGCTCCAACCGTTTCTCGGATTGACGCTGGCATCAACCCTACTGCACGAAACGGTAACTTGGACCATGTTTGCGGTCACTGCCGCTGTGATTGCCTGCGTGGCGGCTGCGCGTAAGTTTGCGCATTGATCTTGGCGGAGTTGCCCTAGACGGCGAGTTTCCTGGACACCGACGTGCGGTGGCGAAATGCGGCGCCTGGATGTGGTTCTTGCAGGCGTGGCCCTTTGCCGCCGAGCTTCTCGCGAAGCGTTCCCTGCCTGTAATCAGTCTTGTAGACACCACGTTTTTGGAGCTCCGGCACAAGAAGGTCAACAGCATCCTCAAAGCTTTCTGGCGTCACCGCATAGGCAAGATTGAAGCCGTCGACATCCGTGTCTTCGACCCACTCCTGCATCAGGTCGGCGACTGTCGCTGGCGAGCCTACGAAAACTGGACCGAATCCGCCGACGCCGACCCAGTCGGCCATCTCGCGAACAGTCCATTCCTTTGCAGGATCGATCGTCGTGAAGGTCTCTACCGCCGATTGGACGGCGTTGGTGTAGCGGTGGCGCAAGACCTCATCTGGGCCGAACTGCCCGAAATCTATCCCAGTCCAGCCCGATATCAACGTCAGCGCCCCTTCGAAGGAGGCGTACTGGCGATATTCGTTGAACTTGCGCTGGGCCTCGGCATCCGTTTCGCCGAGGACAACTGTCTGCAGGTTGAAGGCAAGAATTTCCTTCGGATTGCGGCCCACCCGTTCGGCCGCCTGGCGGACGTTTGCGACGTAACGCTTGAGGACCGTCTTGGAAGGCGCGGCGACAAAAATGCATTCGGCGTGGGCGCCGGCGAAATCCTTGCCACGGCTGGAGGCGCCTGCCTGGTAAAGCACCGGCGTACGCTGTGGAGAGGGTTCGCTGAGGTGAATGCCCGGAACGGAGAAGTGCTTCCCCGCGTGGCGGATGGGATGCACCTTGCTCGGGTCGGTAAAGACGCCCTTGTGACGGTCGCGTACAACGGCGTCGTCTTCCCAGCTGCCTTCCCACAACTTATAGCAGACCTCGAGATACTCATCGGCAAGGTCGTAGCGGTCGTCATGATTTGTCTGCGCCGGCTGGCCGACATTAAGAGCGCCACTGTTGAGATAGGAGGTGACTATGTTCCAGCCCACCCGACCCTTTGTGAGGTGGTCAAGCGTAGAGATCCGGCGCGCGAACGTGTAGGGATGCTCGAAGGAAAGCGACGCGGTCAGCCCGAAGCCGAGGTGCTCGGTTTCATATGCCATGGTCGGAATCAGCTGTAGTGGATCGTTGACCGGAACCTGCGCGGAATGGCGCAGCGCCGCGTCAACGTTGCCGTTCAATACGTCATAGACACCAAGCACATCTGCGATGAACAAACCGTCGAACTTGCCACGTTCGAGCGTCTTGGCCAGATGAACCCAGTAGTCGAGATCCTTGTAGGTCCAGGATTGGTCGCGCGGATGGCGCCATAGGCCCGGCGATTGGTGCCCGACGCAATTCATGTCGAAGGCGTTCAATCTGATTTCTCGGCTCATGTCATGGTTCCTGCGTTTTCAAGATCGCATCGCTCTCAGGCGGTGGCGGTATTTCGGTTGATGAAGCTGAAGGCCAGCACGGCGAATATGAGGGTTCCGGTGGCCACCTGCTGCCAGTAGAAGTTCAAGCCCGTCAGGAGCAGGCCGTTGGCCACGATGCTCAGCAGCAGGACGCCAAGGACCGTACCTGCGATATTTGGGCGTCCCAGTGGCGAAAAAGTCGTGCCGATAAAGGTCGCGCCGATCGCATTGAGCAGAAAGGCGTTGCCGGACGACGGGATGTAGACCGTGACCGTCGACGTGAGAATAATTCCGGCAATTGCCGAAATCATTCCTGCCAGAATGAAGGTCACCGCGATGTGAGGGCCAAGGCCGATACCGGAATGACGCACGACACTTGGCTGTATACCAATCGATAGCAACACCCGGCCAACGCGCATGCGCGAAAGTAAAATCCCGGCGCCCAGCATGACGAGTGCGGCAATCAAGAGTGGAACAGGCAGGCCGCCAAGCGATCCGTGGCCGAGGAAGCGAAAGGCGTCGGGAATGCCCATCGGAGGCAGATAGACCGGGTTGCCGCCGTTTGTCAGGAGCTGCTGAATGCTGCGACCGATAAACAGCGTGCCAAGAGTTGCCAGGAAGGGCGATACACCGATCGCCGAAATCAGAATGGAATTGAACCCCCCGACAAGGGCGCCTGCGAAAAGAGCAGCGAGCAACGCAAGCGCGACCGGCTTGCCAGCAAGCACCACGGAGATGAAGGCAAAGCTTGCAAAATCAACAGCCGTGCCAACCGAAAGGTCAATACCGCCTACCGATACAGAAAGTGTCATGGCGATGGAGACAATCGCAAGCAGCGTGAAGTTGTTTACGAGGATGCTTTGCAGATTGCCCGGTGTCAGAAAGGTCGGGGCGGCGACAGTGAAGATGGAGAACACCACCAACAGTGCCAGAACAAGGCCGTATCGGGAGAGGCCGGAAATTGCTTTAGCAATGGGAGACGAGGTCGACATGTGTCAGAGCTCCCGTTTACTGAGAAGCGTGGTGGCGGATACGACGATCAGGATTAGACCTCCCTGTATTCCACTGACAAAAGTACTTGTAATATTAAGGAGTTGAAATCCGTTAATGAGAAAACCGATGAACAGCGCCGAGATTAGGGTTCCCGTTACGGTAGGCACCAGCCGGCGCGAAAATACCGACCCGAGCAGGGCGGTTACGACGACCGGCAAAAGCATCTCTCCCGATCCGGTCGTGCTGCCGCTCAGGTAGGAGACTGACAAGATACCGGCAAGGCCGCCACACAGCCCACTGGCGACAAACGCACCAGCCAGAAGGCGTTTAAGCGGAACGCCAGCTGCTCTGGCAGCATCTGGAAATTCGCCAACCGCATAAAGGCGAAGCCCTAGAGGCGTATGCTGTATGACCGCTGCTGCAATCGCTGCAAACCCGAGCAGAACATAAGCGAGAACCGGAATGCCGAAACCGTCTGAGGCGGAGACCGCGGTCAGAAAATCGGTTGAAGCCGGCACGACGGTGTTTTGGGTCAAGACGAGTTCCAGCCCGGCGACAACATTCATGACCGCAAGCGTCGCAAGCAGCGGCACAATACCTGCCAAGACCACCGCAGCGGCATTGACTGCGCCAATTGCTAATCCCGCGAGGATTGCGCCAAGGGCGGCAACCAGGTCGCCATAGCCGAGGTGGATAAGCGTTGCATAGATCGCCGAGCTCAGTCCCATGTTTGCCGCAAGCGACAGGTCTATGCCGCCCGTTACAACATTCGAGCCGCCCGCTATCAGGACGATTGTCAGGCCGATCGCCAGGACCCCGGCTATGGCGGATTGACCGAGGACATTGCCGATGTTGCCAATCGTCAGGAAATAGGGGGCTGTGAGAGAAAACCCGACGAGAACAAGAGCAAAAGAAAGAAGCGAGCCAAAACGCAACGCAGATGCAGCCAGATTGGACCTTGTCCTTTGCCGATCGTCGCTAAGGACGCTGGCAGTTGCGAGCGTAGAAATCTGGGCCTCAGCCGACATGGCGCAATCCTTCTGAAGCGCCAGTCGATGCTGCCAGTACTTCATCCGTCGAGGTATTTGAGGAGAGAAGTTCGCGCACGATGCGGCCGCGAAAAAAGACTAGGATCCGGTCGGTGATGCCGACAAGCTCGGGCAGGTCCGACGAGAGCACGATAACGCCGGCCCCGCGGGCCGCCAGCTCGTTAATCAGCGCGTAAATCTCAACCTTCGAGCCGATATCAACACCAACCGTCGGTTCGTCGAGCAGATAGATCTCCGACTGGCGGCTGAGCCACTTCGCAATAGCGACCTTCTGTTGGTTGCCACCGGAAAGCGTGCGTAGCAGGGCGTCGCGTCCTGTGGTCTTGATCTCAAGTCGCTCAATAAGCGCGTCGGTAGTTTTGCGCTCGCCGCTGCGCTTGAGAAATCCGAAGCGTGTAAACCGGGCAAGGCTGGAAAGTGTGATGTTTTCGGAGACACTGAGATCGAGAGCAACGCCATTGCCTCGGCGGTCTTCCGGTACGAGCGCAACTTGGTTTTCAACCGCCTGTACGGGATTGCGCGCGTGCCTTGAGCGTCCAACGATCTCGATCCGGCCCGTTTTCGCCGCCTCCAGACCGAAGAGTGTGCGGATGAGGGGCTTTGCGCCTGAGCCCAGAAGCCCTGTCACGCCAAGGACCTCTCCACGGCGCAGAGTGAAATCGACATTGTCGTAGTGGCTCGGTGCCGACAATGCCTCGACCTTGAGGATCTCTGGACCAAACGTGACCTCTCGGTTTGGAAACATTTCGGCAATATCGCGCTCGGTCATCAGGGTTGCGATCGCCTTGGCAGAGGTTTCCTCGACCGATAGGGACGCAACATTGACGCCGTTGCGCAAGATTGTGACCTCGTCACACAACTCCTCGATTTCGTTCAGATAGTGCGAGATGTAGAGGATCGTCACGCCCTCGTCGCGAAGTCGACGGATCAGCCGGAAGAGCGTTTCAGCCTCACGCCTGATAAGCGCCGCCGTAGGCTCGTCGAAGACCAACACCCTTGGCTGGTTCAGCAAAGCGCGGGTGATCTGGACGATTTGCTTTTCAGCAGTGGAGAGTGCTCCAATCAGGGTGTTTTTCTGAAGCCGAAGCCCGAAATAGTTGAGAAGGATTTCTTCGGCCCGGCTCTGCATGGCGCGGCGATTGAGAAACGGCGTTCCGGGATACGTTTTCTCCCGCCCGAGAAACAGCGCTTCTCCGACAGTAAACGTAGGCACGAGAAGGCGGTCCTGGTGAATGAAGTGGATGCCAAGTTCTTCGCAAAGATGTGGCGTCAAGCTTTCATAACGCCGGCCCTCGACCTCTATCCTTCCCTCGTCTGGGACATGAAGCCCGGCGAGAACCTTGATGAGCGTCGATTTGCCTGCACCGTTTTGTCCAACGAGCCCGTGCACCGTGCCTCGCCGCAAGAAAAGCGAGGCGCCAGCCAGTGCCTGGGCTCCCCCGAAGCGTTTCACAATACCGTCGACACGGATGATAGGATTACCTGTTTGGGCTGTTTTGCCGGCGGCGTATGCGGTCATCTTGCGGGCTCGCTGAGAGAAAGGGGCGATGCGAAACGTGCCGCATCGCAAGGTTGCTATCAGCCGATGCCGAGCTTCTTGGTGATCTCGCCGACATTCTCCTTGTTTGCGAGAAGTGCAGGAACATAGGTCTCGCGAGGCAAGGTCTGGCCGGCGAGAAGTTTTGCGACGTTTCGTATTGCCACACGGCCGATCTCGGCCGGCTGCTGAGCAGCGTCGGCTCCTGCCGGAGATTTGGGATCGGCAACAAGCTGAAGGACTTCGGGACTGCCATCGACGCCGTAGGTTCGGATTTCGTTTCGTCCGGCTGCCGCAATTGCCTGTGTGGCTCCAAGCTGCGGAATATCCCAGGCAGACCAGACAGCTTTGATCGAGCCCTTTTCGGGATATTTGTTCAGAATTGCAGTGATCTGGGTAAAGGCGTCTTGAACGGTGTTCGGAATGACGTCGCGCAGTTCCGGCTGAATGATCTTCACCTTCGGGAAGTACTTGATGACATTGACGAGCTGGTCGTAGCGAATCGCGCAGGGAGTGACGCCATAAAATCCGTTGAAGACAACAATGTTGCCTTCACCGCCGATGTCGGAGACGAGTTGCAGGGCAAGGTCTTTGCCAATGCCCCAGTTGTCGGAGGTCGTGTTGTTGAGCGAATTGGTAGAGCCGACGTCTACGGTCAGGACGGGAATGCCGGCATCACGTGCTTTCTTAAGCCATGGGTCGATGACGCTGAGCGTCCCAAGGATCTGTACGAGCGCATCCGGCTTCTGGGCAACGAGCGTCTGTAGTTGAGCAATAAGCTTGCCGTCGTTGCGCCCTGCGTCCACGGCAATCGGCTCACCGCCTAGCCTTTTGACCTCTTCAATCTGGGCATTGTAGACTTGCAGATCGAAATAGTGATCGGTGCCTGTGGCACTGATAGCGACGCGCTTTCCCTTTAATGAAAGCCCATCGTCCGTTGCATTTGCCGTGCCCGCAGCAAGGACGCCTGCGCCGGCGAATGTGGCGCCAGCGACGGCCGCCAGCTTCAATATCTCACGCCGGCCGAGGCCAGATCCAGTGTCGTGCGTCATCGAATAACCCTCTCGTTTCTTTAGTCCACAAAATATATGGATTTATGTCTCTATGGAGGATGTTTTTTCCAAATGCGAAGTGTTGCGGGAAAATTTCGCGGGGCGGTCGCCGCTCCCTAGCGATCGACGTTGCGTCCGAGCCCGAAGGTGAGGGCAAGCGCACCGACGAGGACTGCGCCTTTCACAAAGTCCTGCGTGTAATAGGGGGCATTGAGCATGGTCAGGCCGTTCAAAAGTATGCCCACGAATACGGCGCCAACGACGGTTCCCAAAACGTTCGGCCGGCGCAAGTTCAAAACGGCAAAGCCGATCAGCGCCGCCGCAACGGAATCCATAAGCAGTGACCCGCCAGACGATACGTCGCCGCGACCGACCCGCGCAGCGATAACAATGCCGCCGAGAGAGGCAAGCGTGCCTGAAATGACGTAGGCAAGAGATTTCAGCCAGCCTGTCGATGCGCCGGCAAGCCGTGTTGCGACCTCATTTCCGCCGGTGGCAAACAGCAGTCGGCCGATACGCGTGCGTTCGGTCAAAACATAAAGGACCGTTGCAACGAGTGCCATCAAGACGACCGACACCGGCAGGATGCCAGACAGGCTGTATCGGCCGATGAGGAGAAAGGTGGGGTCGTATGCACCGTTCGCCTTCAATCCGCTCGGCAGAACGAGGCCCGCAGATATTGAACGCCCCGCCGTCGGAATAAGCTGAAGGCCGGATAACAAAAACATCATCGACAGCGTCGCAAGAAGATCTGGCACACGTAGGCGCACGATCAAAAATGCGTTGATGAGCCCGATCGACGCGCCGAACGCAAGAACCAGCGGCACTGTTGCGACGGCATCAAGCTGCCATACAATCATGGCGTAACTTGCTGCCATGACGCTCGAGGCTGCAACCGCGCCGATCGAGAGGTCGAAGCCGCCGACGGCAAGCGTCACTGTCACGCCTGAGCCAAGGATGGCAACGACCGACACCGCCTGCAGGATGCTCATCAAATTGCCCACGTTGATAAATGCAGGCTCGGCCAGCGTGAAGCCAAACAGCATTACGCCAAGAAGCAAGAATACTGCCGCAGAGCGAAGCGTCGTGCCGATCTTGTCGCGTTCATCACTGCGCAAGCGTTCGGATGTCGCCGGTTCTTTCAGGCGCGCGTTGTCATCAATTGTCGTCATGCATATGTTTCCTGGGCGGCTGGATTGCTGGTCGTGTCGGTCGAGAGGGTGCGCAACTGGTGGCAATCAATCGTCAGGATCCGGTCGGCGACCTCAAGGGCTTCCCCGGGATCGGATGTCGCGATTAGAGTGCCACGGTCGCGTCGGGCGCGCAGCGCCTCTACGATGTCTCGGCGCGCTCCGACATCGACACCCTGAAAGGGCTCGTCGAGAAGCAGCAGCCGACTCGGCTCTGCCTCCCAGCGGGCGATTACCGCTTTTTGCTGGTTACCACCTGAAAGGCTCCACACGGAGGCGAGGGGACCTGGGGTCTTGATCCCGAGACGGGAAATTGCCTGTGTTGCCTCGCGACGTTCGCGGCCTCCGAAGAGGAAACCCTGTCGGTACCATTTTTTGAGATGTGGGAGACTGATCGTCGCGGCAAGCGAGTGTCCCGGCCAGCCTGCCGGCACAAGGGACGAGCGATGCCGGTCTTCGGCGGCCATCGCCACGCCAGCGGCTATCGCCTCTGCCGGCGAGCGCGGCGCATAGTGCCTCCCCGCAAGCCACATTTCTCCGCCACCAAGTCGGCCCGCCCCGAAGATCGCAGCAAGCAGCCGGCTCTTGCCGGAACCAAGCGCCCCCGTGATCGCGACCACCTCTCCTTGACCGACCGACAAACTAAATGGCGCGCTCGTCGGCAGCAGCCGGGCATTGCGCATCTCGAATACGGGATCGCCAACGTGAGTGCGCGCGAACGCATGAGCGGCCTCTAGCCTGCGGCCAATCATTGCTTCGACAGCGTTTGAGAAGTCGATCGGTCGGGTAAAGCTTGCGACCACCCGGCCGCCGCGCATTACAAGTGCCCGATCGGCGATTGCTTCGAGGTCGCTCGTACGATGGGAAATGTAAAGGATTGCGAGCCCCTGTGCCCGCAGGGCCAAAAGTATCTTAAAGAGGCGGTGGCTCTCCTCGCCAGAAAGGCTTGCAGTCGGCTCGTCTAGGATCAGCAACTCGGCCCTGTCGGAAAGCGCGCGTGCAATCGCCACCAACTGGCGCTCGGCAGCGGAAAGATCGCCGAAATCGCGTTCGAGCGGTAACGGGAATCCTGCCGCGTCGAGCATTGCCTGCGCTTCTGCCCGCAAGTGTTTACGGGAAACGAAAAAGGGTACGCGGCGATCGGCAAAACGATGAAGGAGGAGAGCGTCGGCAACGGTCAGTCCCGCCGAGGCGACCGTGTCGGTCGACTGATGAACCGTCGCGATGCCGGCCGCAGCGGCTTGCGATGGGGATTTTGGTGCGAATTTGTGGCCGTTGAAACGGATTGTTCCGCTGTCAGCGGCAAGTGCGCCCGAAAGGATTTTTACCAACGTCGACTTGCCGGCGCCGTTTGCCCCCATCAGCGCGACAATCTCTCCCCGCTCTATAGACAGCCCAATGCCTGCCAGGGCCTGGGTTGAACCGAAGCTTCTATAAAGGTCACTAATGTCGAGGAGTGGCATTGTCCGCATCCAGTTCGGCTTTTGGGGCGCGTGATAATGGCGCTGTCGGTCCAGGAATTTCCAGGCAAGCTTTGTCGGTCGGATACGGTCAGAGAAACAAAGAATCTCCGGAGGCAGGTAAAATCGCACGTTTTACTCTACTAAAAACATAGAGTTTATATCTAATAATTTCTGCGTCGCGGGGATCTGCCGTCCGTCAGACGACGCTTTAAATGACCAGAGGAACGCGACAATGAAACGACTTGCCCGGCTGGCTCTGAGTGCCGCCATACCACTCTTTGTCTCCCACGCCGTTTTTGCCGAAGGCATCACCGGGGCTCCGGCTCCCTTTGACAAGGGGGGCGTCAAGATAGCGTTGATTAGCTACATCTCCGCTGGCGATTTCTTCCAGGCCTATCAAGCCGGCGCTGAAGCACAAGCGAAATCCCTCGACATCGACCTGCGCGTATTCCCTGGGCGCCAGGATGCCGCTCAGCAGCGTGAGCAGGTGCTACAGGCCATCAACCTTGGCGTTTCCGCCATTGTGATCGATCACGGGTTGCCTGAGTCCCTCGGGGACGTCGCCCAGCAGGCATTGGACAAGGGTATCAAGGTCGTCGCGTTCGATGTGAACCTCAACAATCCGAAAATTCCGCAGGTCGAACAGAGCGATCACGAACTTGCGCGCATTGCTCTTGAACAAGCGGCAAAGGACAACGGCACAAGCTTCAATGCGGGCTATGTCTACGTCGCCGGGTTTGCGCCACTCGATCGTCGCAACGAGGTTTGGGAAAAGTTCAGATCGGAGAATTCCGGCGTCGTGGAAAAGGCCCGCTTTGGCGTCGTCAACGATACGACGGCAACGTCGACGGCCGATCAGGCCAAGGCGGCACTTTCGGCCAATCCCGACATCAGTGTCATATTTGCTCCTTATGATGAATTCGCCCGCGGCGTTAAGCTTGCTGCGAACGATCTTGGTATCGCAAAGAAACTCAGAATCTATTCGGCCGACGTTTCGACCGCAGACATTCAGGAAATAACGGAAGAAGGAAGCCCGTGGGTGGCAACGGCTGCTACCAATCCGGCCGTCGTCGGTGCTGTGTCCGTGCGCGCTGCAGCACTCCAGGTCGCGGGACAAGACGTTCCCCACCAGATCGTCGTCAAGCCCACACTTCTCACTCAGGAAAATCTGCGGGCTGCCGGTGTCAAGACGATCGAAGAACTGGCCGAGAAGGTTCCCGCCTTCAGCACAAGCGATGCGGCGACCGCAAGCTGGATCCCGGACAAGCTTTTCTAGGTTTACCATCTCATTTTCTGCGCGGGGGCAGCAATGCCCCCGCGGCTTTCTTCCAAGAACTGGAGTTTGATCCATGAGCCAATCCAATGTGCTCTTCGCAACCACCCGCAATTCCAGCCGCGAGGATCTGTTTTCCCGCGCCGAGGCCATTTCTGCCGACCTTGCCACCCGCGCCGCCGAACTTGATCGTCAAGGGCGTCCGCCGCTTGCCGAGATCGTCAAACTCAAAAATTCCGGCCTCTTGAACGCACTGCACGCACCCGAGATAGGTGGGGGTGGATTGGACTGGGTGGATGGTCTGAAGCTGGTGCGGATTCTGGCTCGCGGCGAAAGCTCGATCGGCCAACTGCTCGGCTACCATTTCGTCAACAGCCAGTATGTCGATTGGGCGTTCGACGAGGCCCGAGCACGCGCCCTTGGAAGTGAGACGGTCGCAAAAAGCCTCTACTGGGGCGCAGCAGTCAATCCTCGGGATCCGGGCCTCGTCCTGTCGCGTCGCGGCAATGGCTATGTCCTGAATGGCCGCAAGTCCTTTTCGACCGCAGCACACGTCTCCGACTATATCAATGCCAATGCTAGTATTGGCGACAGAATTGTTGGTTTTGCTGTACCAACAAGCCGCGCCGGATACACGGCAAACGACGATTGGGACAATTTCGGCCAGCGTCTGTCCGATAGCGGCAGTGTCGAATTCCACGATTTTCCAGTCTATGAAGAGGATTTCGTCACCTCGCCAACCGCCCCGGACACGGCGCCGTCCGTGCTTTCTACCTTCAACACACCGCTGATCCAGTTGGTCTTCGTCAACTTCTATCTAGGTACAGCTGAGGGGGCCCTGCAGGCTGCCATAGACTATGTTCGCACCACAACCAGGCCTTGGGTCACTTCGGGTGTACAGCGTGCCTCCGATGACCCCTATATCCTCGAGCGAGTTGGTGAATTGACGGCCGCGTTGAAGGCGTCAGCTGCGCTGGCCGATAGTGCCGCCGCCGCTGTCCAGGCGGGCCTTTTGCGGGGAGAGCAGGTGACAGCGCGCGAGAGGGGCGAAGCAGCAGCCGAGGCCTATGCCGCCAAGGTCCATGCAACCCACACATCGCTCGACGTTACCTCGCGCGTCTTCGAACTTACCGGTGCCCGCTCTACTGCTGAGCACTACCGCTTTGATCGCTTTTGGAGAAACGTCAGGACCCACACGCTGCATGATCCCGTTTTCTACAAGGCCAGGGAAGTCGGAGAATTCGTGCTGAACGACACGATTCCCGAGGTTAGTCTTTACAGCTAAGGTCGACTGATCTTCTTGAAACGCCCCATCCCGGCGACCGGGATGGGGCCACTGGTCGGCGATCGAGACTTACAATGCACCACTTTTTGGAGGTATAATTCCGTTCAGGTGATAGTTGCCAACAACGTGGTACTTCCAGCGCACCGGATCATGTAGGGTATGTGTGCGCGCGTTGCGCCAGTGGCGATCGAGATTCAGATCGCGCTTTACCGACGCGGTACCGGCGAGCTCAAAGAGGGTGTTCGTCGCCTCGAGCGCGATTTCGGTCGTCAAGACTTTTGCCGCCGCAACAGCCAGGCTCGCCCCCACGACATTCTCCACTGTCGGATCAATCTGTGCGGCATCCACCTTGCGACCGGCGTGCTCTACAGTTGCCGTCGCTGCTTCGAGCCTGATTGCGATCTGGCCGACTTTGGCGACTGTGAGGGGGTCGTCTGAGGCTTGCTCTACGCCACTGTTCGTCCAAGGTCTGGCCCTTGTACGCACGAAATCAAGCGTTTCGGCGAAGGCTGCCCGCGCGATGCCGAGGTCGATCCCGGCATGGATGATCTGGCCGACCGAACCAATCGTCGTCGGACGCTCAAATCCCTTGTGATGATGTACGACGGAATCTGCGTGTACGTAAACGTTGTTAAGTATCGTCGTCCCGCTGCCGGTCACGCGTTGTCCAAAGCCGTCCCAATCGTCGACGATTTCCACTCCTTCGGTGCCCTTTGGGACGAACGCCATCACTAACTGTTCGTCCTCGTCGAGCGCAAAGATTGTAATCCAGTCGGCAAATAGTACGCCCGTGGAATAGTATTTCGTCCCATTGACCCGGTAGCCAATGCCGTCGCGGGTAATGCGTGTATGATAGTGACCGACCGTCTTCGTGCCACGTTCCGAAAGTGCGTTTCCGAAACGATCACCCGCAAGCGCTCGGCTGAAATAGAAGCGCTTTTGCTCTTCTGTTCCATCGGTGCGTAGCGCCTCGAGTATATAGAAGTGGTTTTGCGGGATCTGCCCGATCGACCCGTCCGCCTCAGATAGAATGGCGGTGATTTCGGCCAACACCGAATTGGAAACGTCAAGCCCCCCGTATTGTGCCGGAACTGTAATCCCGAGGAGGCCGGATTGGGATAGGAGGTCGAGGTCGGCAAAGGGAAGTTGCCGCTCCTTGTCCCGCCTGGACGCCGTTTCCTGAAAGCGTTTGGCAAGCTCCCGTGCTATCGCGATCGCCTCAGGCTCGTTTTCAAGTGTCTTGGCGGCCGTTCTCTCCTGTGAGAGGTGATGCACTTGCGCATTCATAGGTGACTCCCGTTCAATTTCGGTGTCACGATGCAGCATCCGCAGGCATGCTTCGAGGCATGACTTTGCTTTTTTAACCGCCGCGCCAGCACGTCGTTCTATCGATAGATTTTATAGGGAATTGAGGCTGTGGTCGATGAGTTCGGGCGGTTTAGGAGGGAGGTTGCCTGTGTGGAGGTCGGATGTCAGCCTCTTTAGGCTGCATCGAGGCGGCGTGGGGTCCATTGCTCTCCGACCAGAACCAGGGCTTGACCTGCGGAAACGCCACGCGATGCCATAAGCAACAAGCTGAGTTCAACTGCGCGCGGAACAGCCTGCTCGCCTGTGGCCCACCGGCGCCCCGTCGATTGATCGATTTGAAAAAGCTGCTGAACGGTACCCGCTGTCAATCCGACTACAGCGAGTGCCGCCCTGTATTCAGACGGTTTCATTGTTGCGCCCCATGCGCGATTCGAGCGCGCTTTATTTCGTTGTCGCCGAGTTTAGTTTCTTTTTATTTTAAAGGAAGCTTATATGCGACAAAAAAAGGTCTTCCTGCGACGTTCAGGAGAGTAGGAGTTCAGACAACGAAAGCATGGCTCTTGGTAGATGCGTCTTTAGGCAATCACCATTGACCTTTCAAATAGCATGGCAAGGCATCCGCTGACGCACCTGTAAGCGCAAACAGCTAATAGGCGTGATTTGACCTGTGTTTGAGTGGTCACCACCGCGGTGGGCGCGCCTCAAATTTGCCGATATAGCTAGACACATGCGCCCCAAGATGCCAAGTGCGTGTGGACGGACGTAAGTCCAACTATGATTTTTGCGCCATGGCGCGTAACCTGTAGTAGTTCAAGTGCGACAACTTCGATCTGGAGGTGCCGGATGAGCGACTGCCAAAACCTGCCCGTATCTTATGTTTTTGCGGGCGGTCCACGTTCAGGTTGTTGAAAGGTTCTTCGGCAATCATCAGACTAGCGAATAATGGAAGTGCGCCGGAATGATCATGACGATGCGAGTGAAATTGCTGCAGGCGGGCCTGATAATGCTGTCGTTGGCAGCTTGCTCGACCGTTGAACCTCTCGAGACTTCGCTTACGACGCAATCGACTCCTCAACAAACGCAGACCGATCAGTCCGTCATCGCCGAAAAAGTTGGACAGTCGACCGTCGGCGTCGAGCCGCTTGCCTGGGCAAATCCGTCGACTGGAAGCTCGGGCGTGATCGAGGAGGTCGGGGTGGCGCCTGACTCAGATGGTGCATGCAGAACCTTTACGACCACTCAGCGTTCACTTGCAGGCGAGGCGCGGTTTAAAGGGGTTGCCTGCCTTTCGGGCGATACGCATTGGAAGGTGAGCCCGGCGCGTTGACGCCTCGCACAGCCTTTCCGTCCGTTGGAACCACCGCCGTAAGATCCACTCTTTCCGACGCGTCCGTGGCATGTTCTCCATCTTGACTTAGCAATGCGAGTTGCCAAAGGCAGGCGAATGTTGGAAGCTTGGTCTTGAGCGGGACGTTCGGGCCTGCCGGCCCGAGGTCGCAGATCATGACAAGAGCCTCCTTTACCGGGGAGCAAATCTATCGTGGCGACGCCAGCATCTGTCGCGGATGCTGGGATCAGATGCACGTGCCAATTCCCATTCGCGGCGCTCTTGCACTTCCATTTCGTGCATTCGGAATTACCCGAAGCAAGATGAACCCGAACATTTGCACGATCTGTGAACGTTCGTTTCGTTACGTCAAAAAACAGCGACAAGTCACTGTTAATGCTACGATCCTGTTTGCTGACATTCGAGGATTTACAGCGCTCTCGGAGCAAATCGAACCTGTCAGGTTGACGGAAATTGTCGGTCTGTTTCAGGATCACTGTGCCCAGGCGATCTGGGCGCATGATGGCATCGTCAACAAGCAGATGGGCGATGGTCTAATGGCAATCTTCAATTTCCCGATTGTCAGGAAAGATCATGCCAGTGCCGCGGTCACCGCAGCAATGGAGATACAGCGCCATTGCGCCGCGGCGCTCAAAAGCCTGAATGTTGATCGCGCCCTTGGCGTCGGTATTGGCATTCATAGCGGCGAAGTCGAAATCGGTGAATTTTCAAGCTTTCGCAGCGATTTTACTGCAATCGGCGGTGCAGTTAATCTGGCTGCGAGGCTTGAATCCAAGGCCGATGCCGGTGAGATTGTGATGTCGGGCCAGACTGCTGCGCAGGCGTCACACCTAACATCTCAGGCGAAAACCCGGGCGCTCTCTCTCAAGGGAATAGAAATCCCTGTTCTGGCGCGCGTACTGTCCAAGACTTGATGTTTTCCTCAATCGGGTCAAAGCGGGCCCCGGTTAGAAAATCGGCCCGGCCGAAACCGGGCCTTTAAAATCTACCAGACTGCCAGGTATTTCAGCAGCGATATAATGCCGATGATGATGACAATGATTTGCACGATCTGGCGTGTGCGGCCGTCGATCGGCAACCGTTGAACGAGATACAAAACAAGCACAATCACGAGAAAAGTGATCAGGATTCCAATCAATATCGATGCACCCATACGTTTCCCCACTCCTATGAAGAAAGACATTTCCTTACAGCGTCTTAACTATGGGACAGTTGCTCAAAGGAAAGAGCAAACGCTGAAACAGTGCAAATGAGCACTTCGTTGGAACTCCAGAGGCAAGGCAAAGGACTAACCGGTCCTGCGCAACATCGTGATAATCTGCCTGAACTCCGCCTTCAGGCTGAAACCGTTGCAAGGCTTTCCACCATACGGTTTGGCAGCAATCACCGTGCGCAGAGATCCGCCGGCATCGCGGGCCTGGCGATCGAGCGCCAATTCGCTCATCCGCGAACGCGTCATCAAAGGCCATATTCAGCCGGCGGTCGGACTTGGTAGCTAAGGGCGCCTAAGATCTACAGCTTTGGCCGCTCGCTGACGGTCGTGTTCATTGATGACGCGAGGATGGTCTCGATCGTTTCGATGCGTTCCCTGCGGCGCTCGAGCATTTTGTTGCGCCCACGCTTCTCGTGGGCCTTGGCTTGGCGGCTTGCCTGCAACTGCTCAATGTAGACAGCGTCGGTTTTGGCGTTTGAAAGCCGGTCGAAGATCCAGCAAAACGAAACGGGAAGCTCACCAACACGATACTGGGGGCTCTCGCCAGCGCGATCTTCATCGAGAATTTCCTGGAGGACGACCTGATCCCATATTTCGGGATTTTCGTCACAGCGTTCTTTCCAGGTTTTCAGCAAGCGTAGCGTTTCCGGTGTGTCCTGCAGCAGAATGGTTGCCGAAATCAGCCGGTCCTCCTCGCGATAAACGGCCAGATCGCAGTTGTAGGTCGCCAGAACTGGCCATGGATCTCTGTGAAACACAGCATCCACATCCACGTACAATAACGGGCCGGAATGCCTCTTTCGCATCTCGAGGAGAAAGGTCGGTTTCAGCGCCGCATTGCGCACCCAGCTTCCCGCACTCTCCACGGCAACCGTGTCAACGGGTAACGCAAGCCGTCTGGCCGATGCTTCCATCCGTGAGGCCTCGCGTTCATAGAGCGAATTGGAGGTGTAGAAGCCGACAATTTTCCCATGGGCGGCGGGAGATATGATGATTTGCGAATCAAGTGGGAATGGGACGACGTGATCACGATATTTGGATTTGGACGCACTAAAGAGATCGATAAATCGATAAAGCATGGAATTCATTAGTCGTAAGGGTCCGTGAAATTATGAAGGAAGGTATTTGTAGGCGCTCGCCTACTCTGATCGAACGCTCCACGCAATCCAAATCGAATTTGTCATTAGAACTCGCTGGGGACTACCTGGTAGCCAATCCACACGGGAGGTGTGCTTCGCCAGACGGTTACGCACGCACCATCTGTGGTGACTGAAGTCCGCAATCAGGCAGGCGTGGTTGCTGGAGCCGCCAGGCACTCGAATGCCATGCAGTCAAGGTGGCGCGATCGTTCTTTTTGGCTGTCATGTCCAGCTGAAGCTCGTATTGAAACTATATTAGATTTTAGAATCAATTATTTTTGCAGATAAGTTCAACTGAAGCATAACATTAGCACCGTCTGACAAATCGCCAATTCAACCCGGAGCCTCAAGTTTGGCTTTGCTTACTTGAGCAGACCGCAACGGTGTCGTCATCGAGGCAAACAAAGGCAACGCCGCCATTTTCAAAGGCGAGACGCAATTGAGCTTCCGTGGCCCGATGGATATCGTGCCGGCTACCTTCGTAGTCTCTTACGGTGCTTCTGGAGACGCCTGAACGATCGGCTAGATCGGATTGCGTCCAATCGAGAAGCCCGCGTGCCGCACGACAAAGTGCCGGCGTCAAAATCTTGGCATTGAAAGCTTGACCCATCCCGCAAAGCTGCCCATATTGGTTACCATCTTACATATATGGCAATTTTGCTTCGATTGCTAGATACTGCAGTTTTGTCGCGAAATCACGCGACGGTCACCGCAGAAACAATAAGGATCAAGGTGTTGGGATAACAGGCGGACCATTTCTACTTCTTGCCCTGTTGGTTCTGCCCTTCTTGGGAAGCCTTCTATCCGTATTTCTGCTGAATACACCTTCGCGTCGCCTGCCGGCGGCGCTGGCGGGTGTCGTCACGCTCGCGTCGCTCCTGATAACTGCGAGTGTTTATCCAGCCGTCTCCGATGGAGGCGTCCTTCGATATAGCGTCCAGTGGCTGCCGCAGCTCGGTCTTGATTTCACGCTTCGCATGGACGGTTTTGCATGGATCTTTGCCATGCTCGTCACTGCGATCGGCCTGCTCGTCGTTCTCTATGCACGTTACTACATGTCCGAAGAAGATCCGGTGCCACGGTTCTTCTCCTTCCTCCTCGCATTCATGGGGGCGATGCTTGGAATCGTAATTTCAGGAAATGTCATTCTGCTGTCAGTGTTTTGGGAGCTGACCAGCATCTTCTCATTTCTCCTGATCAGCTACTGGCACAATAGTGCGGCTGCTCGCGACGGAGCGCGAATGGCGTTGACGATCACCGGGATCGGCGGCTTCTGCCTGCTAATCGGCGTTCTTCTCATTGGCAATATCGTTGGGAGCTACGATCTCGACAAGATATTGGGATCCGGCGACATCATCCGCGGCCATGCACTTTATCTACCGGCGTTGATCTTCATTTTGCTCGGGGCGCTGACGAAGAGCGCACAATTTCCGTTCCACTTCTGGCTACCGAATGCAATGGCGGCGCCGACGCCAGTCTCGGCATTTCTACACTCTGCGACACTTGTAAAGGCGGGCGTTTTCCTCCTTGTGCGGTTCTGGCCGGTATTATCCGGAACGTGGGAATGGTTTTGGATTGTCGGTGCGGCTGGCATCATCACGTTGTTGCTCGGCGCATACTTCGCCATGTTCCAGCAGGATCTGAAAGGGCTACTGGCCTATTCCACCATCAGTCATCTCGGACTGATCACCACGCTGCTTAGTCTGGGCAGCCCTCTGGCAACAGTGGCGGCGATTTTCCACATGCTGAACCACGCGACGTTCAAGGCTTCGCTGTTCATGGCAGCAGGTATCATAGACCACGAGACCGGAACGCGTGATATGCGAAGGTTAAGTGGGCTTTTTCGCTTCATGCCCTTCACAGCAACGCTTGCCATCGTTGCGAGCGCCGCGATGGCCGGCGTTCCGCTCCTCAATGGCTTTCTTTCCAAGGAAATGTTCTTCGCTGAGGCAGTCGAAACTCACGCGGATTCGATCCTTGACCGCGTTCTACCCTATGTCGCGACGCTCGCAGGCGCCTTCAGCGTGGCCTATTCGCTTCGCTTCATCCATACAGTCTTCTTCGGACCGCCCCCAAGCGACCTGCCGGTTGCACATCCTCATGAGCCCCCGCGCTGGATGCGGTTTCCGATTGAACTCCTGGTCGTCCTGTGTCTGGTCGTTGGTATTATCCCAGCACTCTCGATCGGGCCGTTCCTCAGGAGCGCAGTCATCAGCGTCCTTGGGAACGAAACGCCCGAATACAGCCTCGCGATATGGCATGGCGTCAATCTTCCATTGATCATGAGCGCCATTGCGCTTCTCGGTGGAACGGCGATCTATTTCGTCTTCAAGGACTATTTCGCGCGTTGCGAAGACGGCCCGCCATTCTTGCGGCGGCTTAAGGGGCAGCGGATTTTCGAGCGCGTCCTCGTTGAGTTGTCGTGGCACTGGGCGCGCATTGCCGAGCAACGGCTGGGAACTCGAAAACTGCAGCCACAGCTTCGCTGGGTTGTCATTATGGGTTTTGCGGCGGGGCTTCTTCCTCTCTATCTTAGAGGCTTCGAAAGCCGCCCACTGGCCATTTCCGGCGTCGATCCTGTCTTTGCCACCCTCTGGGCAATCGGCATCTGCCTGGCAATCGGTACCGCCTATCTCGCAAAGTATCACAGGCTGGCCGCCCTTATAATGCTCGGTGGTGTCGGTCTCATCGTCTGCACCACTTTCGTATGGCTTTCCGCGCCCGATCTTGCCATCACCCAGTTGCTTGTCGAAATCGTCACGACAGTGCTCATCCTTCTCGGCCTTCGATGGCTGCCAAAGCGCACCGAAGGCGTTGGTGAATCCATGACATTGCGGGCGCGCTTCAGACGCTTCCGGGATTTCGCGCTCGCAGTGGCTTGCGGGATCGCCATGTCCTTCATCGCCTATGCCGTCATGACCATGCCGGTCCCGGATGCCATAGCGACCTATTTCCTGGAGAACGCGTATTCTCAAGGGGGTGGGCGTAACGTCGTCAATGTTATCCTCGTCGACTTCCGTGGCTTCGATACGCTCGGTGAGATTGCCGTACTCGGTGTCGTGGCGTTGACGGTCTATGCACTGCTTCGCCGTTTCCGCCCGGCCGCTGACAGCATGGACATGCCGGAGCAACAGCGGATCCAGAACCGTTTCGACGAGGAGCGCCCTGAACGGTCTGCTGGCGATACTGTCCGCGACTATCTGCTCGTCCCCTCCATCATCATGCAATGGCTCTTTCCTGTCATCATTACCTTTGCGGTCTATGTCTTCATGCGTGGTCATGATCTGCCCGGCGGCGGCTTCTCTGCCGGCCTGACCCTGTCGATCGCTTTCCTGCTCCAATATCTTGCCGGCGGTACGCGGTGGGCAGAAGATCGAATTCGCATCCTGCCGCTGCGTTGGATGGGGGCAGGGCTGCTTACCGCGGTTTTGACGGGTGTCGGTGCATGGGTTTTCGGCTATCCGTTCCTGACCTCGCACTCCCAGTACGTCGACCTGCCGCTGATCGGCAAAATACCTGCGGCCACAGCGCTTTTGTTCGATCTGGGTGTCTTCAGCCTTGTTGTTGGCTCAACCGTGCTCATCCTCGTAGCGCTCGCCCACCAATCCATCCGTATCAATCGTCTACGTGCGATCGATTCAGCCAAGGCGGAGGAGGCGTAATGGAGCTCGTTCTTTCCATCGCGATTGGCGTCATGACCAGCTGCGGCATCTGGTTGATCTTGCGTCCACGCACCTATCAGGTGATCGTCGGGCTTTCGCTGCTTTCCTACGCTGTAAACCTGTTCATTTTCGGTGTCGGCGGCGTCAAGGCGAATGTGCCGCCCATCCTTGGGGAAGACATTTCGCCGGCCGCCCTTGCCGACCCCGTGCCGCAGGCACTGGTATTGACGGCAATAGTCATTGGCTTTGCGACGACAGCGCTGTTCCTGGTCGTGCTGCTTGCGTCGCGTGGGCTTACCGGCAACGACCACGTCGACGGGAGGAATGAACCGCGATGAATAGCTGGTCGCACCATCTCATCGTCGCCCCTATCCTGGTTCCCCTCGTTGCCAGTGCCGTCCTGCTATTGGTTGACGAACGTCGGCGCACCACCAAGGCGATGATCAGCCTAGGCTCAACGCTCGTTCTGATGGCAATTGCCCTTGCATTGTTCCGCATAGAAAGCGGACCGAACGAATTTGCGGGCGTCTACCTTGTAGGCAACTGGGCCGCGCCGTTCGGTATCGTATTGGTCATCGATGCGCTCTCTGCGCTGATGCTGCTTTTGACGGCACTTCTGGCAATCCCGGCGCTCGTCTTTTCCCTCGCCCGTTGGCACGCGGTCGGCGCGCACTTTCATAGCATGTTCCAGCTGCTACTGATGGGCGTCAACGGCGCTTTCCTGACGGGCGATCTCTTCAATCTTTTCGTTTTCTTCGAGGTGATGCTGGCTGCCTCTTATGGTTTGCTGCTGCATGGCTCTGGCCCTTTGCGGGTCAAGGCCGGGATGCACTATATCGCCGTCAACCTCGTGGCCGCACTACTCTTTCTGATTGGTGTAAGCCTGATCTACGGGACAGCCGGAACGCTAAACATGGCCGATCTTGCCGCCCGTATCCCCGAGATTGAGCCTGATCGGCGTATGCTCATGGAGGCGGGCGCCGGCATTCTGGGCGTCGTTTTCCTGATCAAGGCAGGCATGTGGCCGCTCTGCTTCTGGCTGCCCACCGCCTATAGTGCCGCGTCGGCTCCTGTCGCCGGCATTTTTGCGATCATGAGCAAACTCGGCATCTATGTGATCCTCAGATTGACGATGTTGCTCTTCGGCGAGGGGCCCTCGGCGGGCTTTGGATCGGTCGCGCTGTTCTACGGCGGTATGGCGACATTGATTTTCGGAACAATCGGCGTATTTGCCTCTCAGGCACTTGGGCGCCTTGCAGGCTTCTCGGTTCTGGTTTCTTCGGGAACACTGCTGATGGTGCTTGGTATCAACGACGGTGCCGTTTCCTCGGGTGCGCTACTCTATCTTGTCAGTTCAACGCTTTCGATTAGCGCATTCTTCATGCTGATCGAACTTGTCGAGCGTGGCCAGGATGCAGGTGCCAACGTGCTTGCAGTGACGATGGAAGCATACGGTGACGCAGACGATGACGAACCGGAAGAAAGTGATGGCGTTACAATGCCAGGCACAATGGCAATCCTCGGTCTATGCTTTGCGGCATGTGCCCTTTTGCTTTCCGGCCTGCCGCCCCTTTCAGGCTTTGTCGCAAAGTTTGCAATGCTCTCGGCAATGATGGGAACCGGCGCGATCGGTGTGCCGCCAACGCCCGCAATTTGGGCATTGATCGCTCTTGTTATCCTGTCAGGTGTTGCGGCGCTGATTTCCATGACGCGCGCTGGAATTCGCACCTTTTGGAGTTCAATTGAGGGTACCGTACCGCGTGTACTGGTGATCGAAATCGTACCTGTCATGTTCCTCCTTGCGCTCACACTTGCGCTAAGCGTCCAGGCGGGCCCGGCGATGCGATATATGGACGCGACAATCCGCACACTAAGCAAGCCTGGCATATACATTGATGCGGTGAAGGGTGCGGTGAGAATTCCGGGCTACAAGGACGATGGCACCAGCAGCGAAACGGGAGGAAATTGATGTTTCCCTATCCGATCCTTACTGCCGGTTTGCTTCTGATGTGGTTGCTGCTCAACGGTTTCAGCCTCGGGCAACTCGTTCTTGGCATTTTCGTCTCCGTCTTTGCGTCCTGGGCAATGGCGTCTCTGCGTCCTGAGCGACCCAATCTCGCGAAATGGTACCTTCTCCCGAAGTTGTTCTTTCGCGTGGTCTACGACATCGTGAAGTCAAATTTGGCTGTGTCCTGGATCATCCTTCGAAGTGGGAGGCGTCACGACCCCGGTTTTTTGACCATCCAGCTCGAGACCCGCAACCACTTCGCTCTGGCGCTCTTGGCCGTGATCCTGACAAGTACGCCAGGATCGGCGTGGCTGGAGTACGATTCCAACGACAATACCGTTCTTCTCCACGTTCTCGACATCCAGAACGAAGCGGTGTGGCGCGACACCATTAAGAACCGCTACGAGAGACTTCTGATGGAGATTTTCGCATGAGTGCTATCATTCTCTTCACAGCCGTTTCGGTTGCGCAGTTGATGCTGGTTGCGGCAATGGCCATCGCTTCAATCCGGATGTTTGTCGGTCCACGCGCACAGGACCGAATTATCGGGCTCGATACATTCTATATCAATGCAATGCTGCTGCTCGTTACGTTTGGAGTAGGGACTGGCCGCGTGGTCTACTTTGAAGCAGCGCTGGTAATCGGCATGCTCGGGTTTGTTGCCACCGTTGCGCTCGCCAAATTCCTGATGCGCGGGGAGGTGATCGAATGATGTATGATGCAACCGATCTCCCGCTCCCCGCGGCAATTATCGTTGCAGTGTTCTTGCTGCTTGGAGCAGCGCTCGCGCTGATCGGCGCAATAGGCTTTCTCAGACTGCCGACGTTCTACGAACGCATACATGCTCCAACGCTCGGCACCAGCTGGGGTATCGGAGGGATCATGCTTGGATCGATGATCTTCTTTTCCGTGGCATCCGAGCGATTGGTGGTCCACGAGATCTTGATTGGCATCTTCGTGACGGTCACCACTCCGATAACGTTCATGCTGCTTGCGCGCGCTGCCCTCCATCGAGATCGGGCCGAGAAAAACCCGAAGGTACCCGCCAAGCAGCCAGGTGACCTCTGAAGGTCTGATTGACGCTGAGGCGGGCTGCCTCCCGTCAATGCTGCGATAGGGGTCGCACCTACAGGCAACGGTCTCAAAGAATGTAGCTTATTGGATCGTTGCTGACTGGGTGCGGAAACACGCCCATCGTTACGTCAAAGACGGACTTTAGCACATCGGCCCGAACAATTTCTGTGGGTGTTCCCCGCGCCGAAAGGCGCCCGCTTTTTAATGCAACGATCTCATCGCAATAGCGGGCTGCCAGATTAATGTCATGAAGGACGACGACGATTGTCAGCCCGCGCTCATGGCTCAGTTCGCGCAAAAGCGCGAGAACGCCGTCCTGGTGCAAGAGATCGAGTGCCGAGGTCGGCTCATCAAGCAGAAGACATTGCGCGTTTTGTGCCAGCATCATGGCAATCCAGGCGCGCTGTCGCTCGCCACCCGACATGTTGGCAACAGGGCTGTCGGCAAATCGCGTCAGATCGGTGCGCTCGATGGCGTCATCCACCAGCTTCTGATCCGCGCGGGTAAAACGCCCAAGCGTGCCATGCCATGGGAACCGCCCAAGTGCGACGAGCTCGCGGACCGTCATGCCGTCGGTGGCTGGCGTGAATTGCGGCATGTAGGCGACCTGTCTCGCGAAAGCTCTGCCGCCCCAGCTTGCAGACACCTGTCCCTGGAGATCGACCTTGCCGGAAGTAGGGGAAAGCTGGCGTGCCATGATCTTCAGGAGCGTACTCTTGCCGCTACCGTTCTGCCCCACCAGCCCGTAGACGCGCCCTTGGTCGAAAGTCAGGTCGATTTCTGAAAGGATGCTTTTGCCCTCGGCTTTATAGGCAACTTGCGACATCATCATAAAGGAAGTCGGCATGCGAACTCTTTCAGGTTCATATTCGAAATGAGATGCTCGTGCAAAACTTTACCGAATATGTCAACTTACATCCGCTGCGGGAGACGATTTAACGCCCAATGACCCTTTGTCTCCGCCTAGCTGATCAACTTATCATCGACGCGCACAAATCGGTCCCGAGCGATCTTGATTGGACCTCGCCGTCCCCTAGCTCCGTCACTAAGGGCGAAGAAGTGAATAGGGCCGCGCATACACCAGCCGGATGGAGCCCACCATGAAACATCAGACATTGGAGCAACTGCAGAATATTGCGGATATAGACCAGGCATTTCCGCACCGCATCATGTCGCGAAGCGAGCGTCTGGCGCGCTGGGTGGAACTACTCGAGCTTAGCCCGCATAGACGACTGGCAACGCTTTACCAGACCGAACATCAGCCGATGTCCGTCCTTTCTGTCCTACGTAGCGACAATTCGCCTATCTCGGTCGCATTCGAGGATCCGATTTTGAGGGCAGCCGGGCTTGAAAACGATACCTATGGCCAAGCCAAGAAGTTCTTCGGTCTCACCGATGGTGAACTGCATAACGTTCTTTGCTATTGCCATTTCGGCGCCACGGTCAGCGCTGCAACAGCTGCTCACTACGTGCGCGGTATTCTCGGCGTAGAACGGCCACGCTTGTTTGCTCGTCTGCGGGCACTGTTTATGTCCTAAGCGGAAAACCTCAGGCGCGATTGCTACACCTGACCTGCTTGCCGCCGCTCTCGGGAACGGCGGTCGGTTTAGCACTACCAACAGGAAGAAATCACTCGTCACCTTCGGTGGGCGTTTGCTGTTCCAGACTGCTCAGGCACGCATCGTTGTGGGCGAACCGGAAAATGCTGTAGACGGCCAATCCCCAGTCATCGCTTCCGGAGATCGTGACGCTTGCTGACTGGGCGTTTTGAAACTTTGTGCTCAGATTGTCCCATTGCTCGAAAACCTGCCGCTCCTGGGCGATAACTGCCTGCTTGAACATCCCATCCTTGCCAAATTTGGAGGCAGCAACGTGGTCAACCTTTTCGTCGGCCGGTCCGAACTGCGATGAGAGAAGGGATGCCGCTTCCTTGTAGACCTGACGGGTCGTGGTGCCACGCTGATCGTCGTCGATGTAGCGCGAGACAGCTACGACATTACATATCCCCATCCCGCGAACATAGGCCAGTACATACTGGTCGAACAGGTTGTTTCCACCGGGCAAGCTGTTGCATGAGTACTGGCCGGTCACATCGAGCTGATCGCCATATATAGCTTTGCAGCCCAACGCCGACGGCAAGGCATCCTGTGAAACGCCGAACGGTTGGAAGGGGGGCGCTACCGTCTCAGCTGGTGAGATGGATGCGGTGACGGTTGAAGCAGCAGCGAGAGCCACGGACGTCAGAATGTCGATTATGGCCATCGAATCTCTCCCGAGTAAGATCGGGCAATACCACAGCAGTACCCACCAGGAACCCAGTCACACTCACCGCACGGCAGGCTTTCCACAGCCTTTCGCCATAGCGCGGGGGCTCCCTAATCGAGACAAGTAGGTGAAACACGATTGGTTCCATCACAAAAGTGTGCAAGTCCGTTACGTTTGAGAACGGCTTTCGCCCATTTAAACACCGGCAACCCGTGGGTGGTGGCTTGGGGACAAGGGAGGAAGCTAACAGATTTGCGCCCACTCATAACTCTTGACGAGCGGAGCGGACCCGCAACGTTCCGGAGGGCGGATGATGCGCGGAGCGACATAAATATATTCAAATGCGAGGTGGCCGACCATGTCAGTCGTGGTCAACGGATATTGATTTTTGCGTCCTTCCATAAAGGGGAGGCGGGCTTTAAGAATGCCAGCGCCCAATCTTGGCGGTGCGCGCCTAAAGGCGCGGATTGACGACGGCACAAAGAAATTCATCGCCAAATTCTCGGCGACTAACGACGCCCACAGCGTCGTGGAGGCCGAATTCATCGCGATGAAGCTGGCGAGTGCCTGCGGGCTTAACGCGGCGTCTGTGTCAATGGCCCGTGCCGCCCATAGGGACGTGCTGCTTATCGAGCGCTTCGACCGCGTGGCTCAGAGGACTATCCATAGCGACGACTGCCATTGACGTTCTTTCCGACGACTTCCCGGATGATGGTCAGTGTTTCCCTCGCGGCGTCCTTGGGTGGCAGGGCGGTATCCGCGACGTTGCTCACGAGCTTGGTGATGTCGTGGTCAATATCCTTCTCAGCCCATCGCTTGCCCTTGGCGACAGTGATGTAGACCGAGTAGGCGTGGTGGGTGGTTCCGGGCCGTTCGCCGATGATGTGAAGAATACCTCTGAAGCTGTTGGGATCCGCGTTTGCGAAGAGGACTTCGCCGATCCTGTAGCCGACCCGCACCCTTCCGCTAGTGACCATGACGTTCTTGTCGCCTACGGTGACGCCCGCCTCGGCAAGCAGCCTTCGCATTTCGGCAAGATACGGCTGAAGATGTCCGTCGTCCATGATAGCTTTTGCGTTCAGTCCGTCGGAGATGACGATCTGACCCTGGGGCATGTCCTTCCCCCAAGAATCCCTTAGCCGTTCAACCTCCCTGATCGATTCCGGGTCCAGCATCTCGCCGGTGACTGGGTGGGCGATGTAATCGTTGCGGTCCTTGGATAGCGTGCGCACAGACACGACGCCTGGCACCGCAGAGATGAACTCGGGGGTAAGCTCGGCCCAGAGGGACACTTTCGCGTCCTCATAAAGTCCTTTGACCTTGACAGCGAGCGGTGGATTGAGGTCCCAGATTTCTCTTCCATGGCCGGTGGCCAGGTCGACGCCGCGCTCGTCGATTTCTCGCATCATCTGCCGGCCCTCAGCATAGATTTCGTCCATGGATCTAGTATCCCCCTTGGCTAGGCGATACTGGAAGAACACCCACAGGGGGTCGCCATAGTGCGTGGTGTAGTCGTCGTCCTTCCCGACGACGTCGATCCGTCTATAAAAATCCCACATGGCGTCGTTAACCTTGAAGCCGAACTTCTTGCGTAGTCGGACGTGATCCTGGAACGAAGTGGTGAGATAACTCAGCATCGGGTCGTTCTTGGTGGGCAGAGCGATCAGATAAGCTGGGTTGGCCGGCATGATCCGGTCCTGGCACCAATCTAGATCCTCGAGACTGACGGTCATGTGCAGGGTGGTGCAGACGTCCAGGCCGATAGTGAGCCCGTGAAGCTTGCCCATCACCATGTCTTCGAGGCAGCATCTCACCAGTTGCTCGCGAGTCTTGAAGACCTCGGGGCCGATGAATCCGGCAACGTCGTTGACGTGAAGCCACGCGCCTTCGGGCTGCACCTTCGCCAGCTCGAAACCAACCGCTCTGCTGAATCCATACTTCCGGGACTCGAGGACCATCATGTCCACGCCGTTCGCCGCGCCGTTGGTGAACTCCGAACCCTGTCCGGTTTCGAAGTAGAGGCCATATCTTTCGCCTTTCTTCGAATGCGCGTACTTCATGATTTTGTCGATTGTGATATCGAAAATCTTGTTGCAATCGTCTGTTCCGGCGAGACTCTGAAACATCGTGGCGACTGTTTTGGGGAAACTGTCGCTGACCTCCGCCTGGACGTCTATGTGGGCGAGCACGCACCACGGGATCACGTCATGCAGCTTGAACGTATCCACGACGTCCTTGAGTGTGCGTTCGACGGTGGCGACGCTCTCTACGGTGCTGTCTACGGGGTTAGTGCCGATAACTATGTCGCCGGTGGCATAGGAGAACGCGTTGAAGACCTGGAACAAGATATCGTCGGGATGATCGGTCGGGGAATTGGGCTGGATTCGCGCGCCCATGTATCCCTTCGCCCCCAGTTTGGTCCCGGGCATCACGTTGAAGATCTTCCCACTTATCTGGACGAGCTCCGCATCGCTCATCAGCTTCGGAACGCAGCCGATTATGTCGCTGGTCAGGCCGTTCATGACCGCCTTGATCCTCTCCTCCGGTTCTGCAAGGAGAAACGCCTTCAACTGGCCCATCGTCCAGTCCTTGACCTGTGCGTACTGGGCTTGATCCGTGGTTTGCCAGATCAGTTGTTGCAGAGCGTCGTGGAACAGCGGTCTCCGGTAGAGGTCGCCGATCTTCGTGCTTGCGAGCAGAGCGCGGGCGTTGTCTCGCGTCGTCTGGTTGGCGGCCGCCACTCCGATTGCCTCATCTCCCTCCTTGAACTCATTGGCAGCGCCTATGACCTGCTGATAGGTCGTCTGATCAAAACCGCCATTGATCCTGTCGATGTAGGCAAATAAGTCCTCGCCCTGTTTGACCTCGTTGATCTTGAAGGTGCCGGCTGTTGCAGCAGCCCTGACGACATTACAATTGGCGAGCGTAGCGGCGGCTCCCGCTGCAAGCAGAAGGTTTCGTCTGGACAGGCCGAAGGCGCGATCAGAGAACAAGCGCGTGTTCATGACGACTTCCTTTCTCTAGCACCGGCGAATCTCATTACGTGGTCAGCCAAGCGCCGTGGTCTGCTTGAGTGGGATCGACGCCCCGTGCAAACATACGCGTCGATAGCGTCGTTGATGCTAGCCGGCTACTGCATTCGCAACACGATACGGCCGTCGATCTGGCCTGCTTCCATGCGATGAAAAATTGCGTTGATGTTCTCCAGGCTCTCCCACGAAAAATGAGGTGTCACCTTGCCTTCCACCGCAAATTGAAGCGATTCCTCCAAATCCTGGCGCGTGCCGACGATCGATCCCCGAACGGTGATCCTCTTCAGGACGGTTTCGAACACAGGCAGCGAGATCATTCCCGGAGGCAGACCGACGAGCGCCATCGTGCCGCGCGACCGTAGAAAGCCGAAGGCTTGCTCCATGGCTATGGGGGACACGGCGGTAACCAATGCTCCGTGAACGCCGCCGGTGGCCTTCTGCACCTGCTCGATGGCGTCTTTATCCTTGCAATTGACCGTAAAGTCAGCGCCTAGCTGCTTTGCGAGGGCCAGCTTCTCTTCAAAGATGTCCGCGGCGACGACGTGCATGCCCATGGCCTTCGCGTACTGAACGGCCATGTGGCCGAGGCCGCCCACGCCAGACACTGCGACCCATTCGCCAGGACGAACTTCCGTTTCCTTCAATCCTTTGTAGACGGTCACACCGGCGCAGAGAACCGGAGCAGCGGGGCCGAATTCCAACCCGTTTGGAAGAGTGCCAACGAAATCGGGATCGGCCAACCCGTATTCGGCAAAGGTTCCATCCACTGAATATCCGGTGTTTGACTGCGAGGCGCAGAGGGTTTCCCAACCCGTCCGGCAATGCGGGCAATAGCCGCATGCGCTGTGGAGCCATGGAACGCCGACACGGTCGCCCTCCTTCACTCTCTTTACACCGGCGCCGACTGCGGCAACAAATCCGACGCCCTCGTGTCCCGGAACGAACGGAGGGTTCGGTCTCACGGGCCAATCGCCGTTGGCTGCGTGTAGATCGGTATGACAGACGCCCGTCGCTTCATATTTGACAAGTATCTGCCCTGGACGAGGAGTCGGCACAGCCAACTCTTCGATCACCAGAGGTGCCCGGAACTGTCGAACGACAGCCGCCTTCATCGCCTGCGCCATAAGTTCTCTCCCATCTGCCAACACTCGTAGATGCGTTGCGAAAGGTCGATTAGATGCGTAGTGGGCCTGGAGGATGCGCGGGATCGTCGAATGTGCCGCGCCTTGGCCCTGGCAAAGAATGTCGTAGGCAACGCCCCGATTTCAGAACGGAAATATACCTGTTTTATGCCAATCGACAACCATCAAGCGTTGTCCGCCGGTAACTATGCAGGTTCTTGCCGCTGCGCCACAATCGGAGCATCTTGGCGAAGGAGGCAAACTCGGATCCTGTACAGGTCCCATGACTAGCGGCCGCCATACGCAAGCCACAGCCGGGGGCAAAACCCGTAAAATCGGAAGCGTTCACGAAGACCATAAGGCCGGATATACCGGATGAAACGCTGCCGACGCCCAGCTATTGCCTTCGACAAGGTGCCGGCAGCGTTTCCACCCGTTTCCGGGCGGATGCAAGTTATGAGGAAATTCTAAAAAAGGAAAAGGCCACATCTTAGCTGTCTGCGCACAGCAGCTGTCGTTCCTGCGTCCGTGTGGCAAATCTCTCACATGCCGAAAGCGGCAATCGATCCAGTCATCGGCACATCGGACACCGCACACCAAGGATCGGCCCAAGCTGAGCGAACCGGATTACCTTAATGCCGGGGTAGGGCAGGAGGCTCGGAATATTTCGAAATTGATTGAGGATGGCTTCTAAGCCAGGTGAGAAGGTCCTGTGCTTCGGACTTTTGTAAAAGAATGGACGTCACTCCTAGGTCAGCAGGAAGTCCTGTTGCATCATCGATCACCGAGAACGTTCCGCAGCCATCCTCGCAGATTCGATACCGAGCGCCTTGATCTTCCGTCATCGAAGTCGCCCTCCATGTGACGATTTTATGACAGTTGGCGGCAGCGTTGAAGTAGCCTACGCGCGAGGCCATGCGAGGATACAGTAAGATACGCACTTTGGGCTTGGCCAACTGCTACCATAGCCCTTACGAGGTCTATTCTATTGGCGGAGCCAAACGTCGGCTTGGTTGGCGCCTCGTCGCATAGGGGGGTCAGATGCCCGGTCATGAGCGAAGGAATTCGGAAGCAGGCTCTCGAGGAGGGTTTGGCAAGAGGGTCATGACTGAGCTTCGGCAGGCGCCACTGCTCACCCTGCTGATCTTCGTTCCTCTCGTCATGGTCGCCGAGCACATCTTGCCTGATGCGCACACACTGTTGTTTGTGCTTTCGGTCGTTGCGATTGTGCCGCTGGCTGCATTGCTTAGCCGTGCCACGGAGGCCGTTGCTGCAGAAACCGGGGACGCGATTGGAGGTCTGCTCAATGCAACACTCGGAAATCTTACGGAACTGGTGATCTCGCTAGCAGCCCTTCAGGCCGGTCAATACCTGCTCGTGAAGGCGTCGATTGCGGGGGCTATCGTGACCAACAGCCTCTTCATGCTCGGTGGTTCGTTCCTGCTCGGCGGCCTTCGACATCATGTGCAGGAATTCAATCGGGTCAATGCGAGGTTCCAGGCCTGCCTGCTATTCCTGGCAACGGTGGCTGTTCTCGTGCCTTCGCTGATCAGCGATGTTGACCAGGTATCGCTCGGTCCCGTTTCTCAAAAGCTGAGCCTAGGTCTGGCAATACTCCTCATCGCGGTCTATGCGATGGGAATGCTCTTTTCCCTAAAGACGCATCGGGAACTCTTTGCCAGCGTTGGTCATGCCGAGGAAGCCCACGGCTCCTGGCCCCTTTCGGTGAGCATCGTCATACTCGTTGTTGTAACGGTATTCGTTGCCGTCATCAGCGAGATCTTCGTCGGCTCGGTGCAAGTTGCGGCCGAACATCTCGGTATGACGCCCGCTTTCGTGGGGTTTATCGTCGTTGCGCTTGTCGGTGGAGCGGCGGAGATGACGACCGCATTTTCTGCCGCACGAGCCGACCGCCTTGATTTGAGCGTTGGCATCGCCTTGGGCAGCGCAGCCCAGATCGCCCTTTTCGTCGCACCCCTACTGGTCATCGTAAGTTACTTCGTCGGGCCGGAGCCGATGTCTCTCCAGTTCTGGCCCGGTGCAGTTACGATGATGCTCATTGCAACAATGGCCGCCACCTTCCTGTCGAATGGTGGGCGGGGTGCCTGGTATGTTGGAATAATGGCGCTCGCCGTTTATGCGATTTTTGGCCTTGCTCTATTTCTTCTTCCGCCAGCGTCAACGTGAACCGAAAACTGCAGCGCCAGGGAAGGCTAGTGACCAGGGCGGAAATATAGGCGTTGGATCACTGCCATCATGAGGGCCGTCGCCCACCCGAAGATAATCCAGCCATTGACGGCTTCAAAGGTGGACAGCTGACGCCACTCCTTCTCGAGGACGATGTCTCCGTATCCGACCGTGGTAAACGTTACCGTTGAAAAGTACAGAGAGTCTTCCATGCTCGGAAGCGCCTCAGACAGATAGTAGAATGCTCCCCAGAGCGACACATCGATCACGATCGGGATCATGAGAAAGATGACCCAAACGACCGTAATCGTCGCCCGGTAGGCAAGTAGGGCAGGTCGCTTCTCCTCAAGCTTGCGGAACACGCCTAGCCCCGTTGACATGAACGCGGCCTGGACGGCCACCGTTGCGGCAATCAGGCAACTGGCAAGTAGAAGTTTTACTAGCATGGCACCCAACCTGGACGAGACGCTCGTGATTCGAAGTTTTGCACTCCAGCCTGCTCTCTTGAGTGTTTCAACGCCAACCTCAATTGTGGTCAGGTGTCCGGCGGATCCTTTCCGATAGGCTTGAAACGGCAATCTAGTCGATGATGTGGTAACCACCGTCAATGTAGATCGTGTCGCCGGTGATCAGCCGTGCGGCATCATGCGCCAAGAAGGCTGTCGCCATGCCCACGTCGTCAATAGAGACGAGACTGCGGGTTGGTGCCGTTTCCCGCGCCTTATCAAGCAGTTCGTCGAATTCGGGGATGCCCGAAGCTGCTCGTGTCGCCAGCGGACCAGGAGAAATGGCATGCACGCGAATACCCTTTGGTCCGAGTTCAGCGGCGATGTAGCGAACGGCACTTTCCAGCGCCGCCTTGGCCACTCCCATGATGTTATAGTTCTTCACGACCATCTGGCTGCCGTAATAGGTCATGGTGAACAGAGTGCCCCCGCGTTTCATGAGCGGTTCGGCTAGATGCGCCATGCGAATGAATGACCAGCAGGAGATGTCCATCGTCTTCAGAAACCCGTCATGGGGCACGTCCACAACGCGTCCCTGCAACGTGTCCTTCGGCGAGAAAGCGATCGAATGCACAACGAAATCGAGTTCGCCCCACTGTTCCGAAATGCGCTCAAATACTGCTTCCAACTGACCAGGCACCGCGACATCGAGCGGCATGAAGATTGGCGCATCGAGCGCCTCGGCCAACGGCTTGACGTAGGGCCGTGCCTTGTCGTTGAGATAAGTGACAGCGATTTCCGCTCCCAAGGCGCGGAAAGCCCTGGCACAGCCCCAGGCGATCGACTGGTCATTGGCGATGCCGACCACCAGTCCGCGCTTTCCCTCGAGAAGCTTGGCCTTTACCTCAGGAATCATATCCAACCTTTCTTGAGTTTGGACCGTTAGTGCCCGTGATCGGCGCAGCGATGAGCGCGAGCGTATGCCGCGCTATCATTAATTCTTCGTCAGTCGGCACGACATAGATGGCGACCTTGCTGCGGTCGCTGGAGATGAGGACGTCGCCTGCCTCGTTTCGCGCCGGGTCCAGGGATGCTCCGAGCCAACCGAGCTTTTCGCCGATCCGCGCGCGCATAATCGGTGAATTTTCCCCCACACCCGCGGTAAACACAAAGGCATCGAGCCCCCCAATTGCAGCCGCAAGCGCGCCGGCATTAAGCCCGATGCGGTAAACAAAATGGTCGAGCGCTAGCATCGCGCCAGGGGCGTCGCTTGCCAGCAGGTTGCGCACGTCATTGCTGATACCGGAAAGTCCCTTCAGGCCCGACTCCTTGTAGAGGAGATCCTGCAGTTGCGAAGCCGACATCCTATGCTGCATGAGCAGATAAAGGAGCACGCCGGGGTCAATCTGTCCGCATCGCGTGCCCATCGGAACGCCGTCGAGGGCGGTAAACCCCATCGTGCTCTCCACACTGCGCCATGCATTGAGGGCGCACATGGAGGCGCCGCTTCCAAGGTGCGCGACAATAACACGTCCGCCGCCAACGTTTGGCGCTATCTCGGCCAGCCTTTCTGCCACATACTCGTAAGACAACCCGTGAAATCCGTAGCGCCGAACCCCCTCTTCGAAATAGTGAACCGGAATGGCGTAGTGATCGGCAATTCGATCATGCGTCCGATGAAAAGCAGTGTCGAAGCAGGCGACCTGCACAAGTTCTGGCCGGCGCTCCAGAAGGACGCGGATCGGAGCAAGATTGTTTGGCTGGTGCAGCGGTGCAAGTGGTGTGTATCGTTCCAGTTCGCGCACCAGGCCTTCGTCGATTCTCGCCGGGCGGATATGGTTCGGGCCTCCGTGGACGACACGATGGCCGACGGCGATCAATTGCCCCTGATGCCGCTCCCGCAACCGCTCACCCACCAGGCGCATCGCCGCAGGTAAATCGGGAACGATATCGGACGGAAAGTCTTCGGTAAGAACACGCTCGCCGCTGGCACTCTTGATGGTTAGGTGTGGCGCGGTGCCGATCCCTTCCAGATTTCCCTTCAGCAGCCGATTGAGGCCCCCCGCGATCCCGAATACCTGGAACTTGAGGCTGGACGACCCGGCATTGACGACGAGAATGGTCTCCATCGCATCAACCGCCCTGTATCGCTGATGTGCGGCGTTGGGCTTCGGCGAGCAATACGGAAACCGCGCAGGAGGCAAGCCGTGTCCTTACCGAATCTGCCCGCGATGTCAGAATGATTGGCACCCGCGCTCCAAGGACAATGCCAGCCGCATCCGCTCTTGCAAGGAACGTCAGGTTCTTCGCCAGCATGTTACCGGACTCCAGATTTGGGACGACGAGGATCTGGGCGTGGCCGGCAACTGGCGAATGGATGCCCTTGATCCGGGCCGCTTCCGGATCGATCGCGTTGTCGAAGGCAAGCGGCCCATCAAGGACGCCGCCGGTTATTTGACCACGTTCGGCCATCTTGCATAGAGCGGCGGCCTCGATCGTGGACGGGATCTTCGAAGTCACCGTCTCAACAGCCGACAATATCGCCACGCGTGGCGTGCCAAGACCGATGTTCGTGAAAAGATCGATGGCGTTTTGAACGATATCGCGTTTGGCATCGAGATCCGGTGCGATATTTATGGCGGCGTCGGTGATAAAGAGTGTTTCAGAATGGTTTGGAACATCCATGACAAAGACATGGCTGATGCGCCGCGCCGTCCTCAGCCCCGTGGTGGACGATGTCACCGCCCGCATGAGTTCGTCGGTGTGAAGGCTCCCCTTCATAAGAAGATCTGCAGCTCCTTGCCGTACGATATCCACCGCCTTGGCCGCCGCTGCATCGCTGTGAGGCGCTTCGACGAGTTCGAACCCAGAGATATCAATTTCGTGCGACTTGGCGACTGATCGCACCTTATAACCCGGCCCGACAAGAATTGGATCCATCAGCCCGACCTCTGCCGCCTCGACAGCGCCTCGCAGCGATGCCTCATCACAAGGATGGGCAACAACGGTCCGCATCTTTGGCGCTTGCTTGGCCTTCGCGATCAGCTGCTCATACTTCTGATGGCGACCAGTTTCTTTCTCAGTGTTGTCCATATCGCGCATCTGCACATGCTCCGTGTTCAAGGACGGCCTCAAGGGCTGAGACTAGTTTGAGCGGTTCACTGACTTGAGTTGGCTGGGCTCCGCTGGAGGCACCGCGGGCGGTGCGAACGCGTCTTCGGAAAGCCCGAAGAGCTCAACGACCCTATGCCAACGCCGCTCGGCCTCTTCGGACAGCGGCCCACGCGCATTTAAAACCTCCCGAAGCGACGATAACGCCCCGTGTCTAACCGCTTCGTCCGACGGTAGTAGGCGAGGTATCGTGTTCAGCGCAGCCTCTTCATCGATCACCAGCATGAGGAACTGGTCCCGGATCAGCGCCTTGAACTCTGAAAGCGTCATTGGTGGCAGCCCGCCCTCTACACTGCGCATCCGACGGATTGCGGCAAATCCCCGCTCATCTGCCGCGCCACTCGCCATGGCGACGTAAAGCAGGCTTCGCGCCAGTCCTTCGCGAAGTCCACCAGTATCCATTCTCGCCTTGAGTTCATCGATCCTCGCCTCAAGGACCTGACGATGCAGTGCAGTCTTGCTTGCGCGCCGATAGTGCCTTGTATCGGACGGGTCAATACCGACCAACGCCTGCAAAAGCGGAGAACCGTAGACAGAGAGGAACGTCGCCTCGCTCAGGGCCTCCATACCTACGCGCAATGTATCAAGCCCCGCAACAATCTGCCGAGACAATACCTGTTCTAACGCCAGGAAAGGATTGTCCGCAGCGATCGGGCGCCGTTCGTTCTCCACATCGGCAGCAATGTCTGCGATCGGGGCCATCAGGGGATTGACGTCGGAGAACAGCTCGTATTGCAAACGGAGCGGATGCATCGCCCGCAACTGATCGGCCGCCCACTCGGGCACCATCGCTTTGACCACCGGCTGAAGGAATGTACGATAAAGTGAGAGGTTGATATCCGACACTTTGGCGACCGTCGCAAAGCGGCGGTCGTCTTCGGCACTATTGCAGCCGAGCGCCCGGATATCATCGAGCGTCCTTGCCTCGCAGCGCATGACCCAGTCACCAACGACGAGATCGCCACCGATGGTCTCGTCAGTCTTGGCCTCGAAGGTCGCCTCGTATAGACCTGGAGGTAACGCGTCGATCAGGTCGATGTTGCTGGAGAATTCTTGGTGCTCCTTACGAGCGACATTTGCGGAAACAAAGATCCCGAGATGGCCGATCGTTTCGTGGACGGTGTAGACGATCGTCTGTCCATGCGAACGTATCTCGTTCACGTCATCAAAGAGGTCCAGGACCCATCCGAGCGCCTGCGCGGGCGGCGTGATGTTGTCTCCCCTTGAACAGAAGACGACGATCGGCGCACGAATGTTGCGAAGATCGATTGCCTCGCCTTTGGATGTCTCGATGCGGCCCGCAGCAAGATTGTTGCCAGTGAATAGCTCGTCAACGATGAACTGAATCTCTTCCGCATTAAGGCTGACGTGCCCACCCCACCACTCCTCAAAGCCAAGGTAGCGCGGGGCCTCGGTATCGATTTTCGAATAGAGAGTGTAAGGCTTGGTCCAGAGTGTGTTTGCCGGGTTTTGGTTCTCGAAGTTCTGAACGAGCCAGGCGCCGTCGAACTGCCCATGGCCGATATCGCTGGTCAGCGCCGTGAGCCAACTGCCTCCCAGCAAGCCGCCCGTATAGCGCATCGGGTACTTGCCTCGCTCACCAGCCCAGTAGGAAAGCGGCGCACCGGCGATGATGATCGACCCGAACAATTCTGGGCGCGCGGCGGCAAGCATCATCACCGCCCAGCCCGCTTGGCAGTTTCCGATCACGCAGGGCTTTGCATCCGACTGCGGGTGCAGTGCAATGACTTTTTCCAGGAAGGTCGCTTCGGCGTGCGCGATGTCCTCGATCGTCTGCTCTGGCACGGGGTGCGGAAGGAAGCCGATGAAATAGCAGGGGTGACCGGCTCTCAGTGCGACACCGATCTCGCTGTCGGCCTTGAACCCTCCGATACCTGGTCCGTGCCCGGCTCTGGGATCGACGACGACGAATGGACGGCGCTTCGGGTCAACCTCAATTCCGTCGGGAGGTACGATCCGGACCAGCGCGTAGTTGACGGGCTTATCGAGCTCACGCCCATCGAGAACCACCTCAGGTGTGAAGCTTAGAACATGCGGTGCGGTTGCGTTGGCATGAACGCGATACTGGTTGCCGCGCTTGCGCATTACGTCCAAGTACAACACGCTGCGCTGGGCGGCGTCCAAGGCATAGTCGAATGCGAAACCGAGTGGGCCGAATTGAGCGACAAAATTGGTTGTCGGAAGATAGGGAGAGTGCCGCATATCGAATCTCCTGGTTCATCGCTGTTGGCGATAGCTCAAAGACCTATGCTGAATGACAATATTTCATGTCCGCGACCGCTTTGTGAATGAGCCTGTCTCATGAGAGACGCGCTCTTAGCATTTGCAGCATAATCGGCGATCAGCGCCGGACCAACGTATCTTACGGTAGCATACGGGACGGCATAGGTCGCTTCCCAGATCATGGCTCGATATTCCAAAGGACGGTAGCCTTGGGCCGCTGGCGATCTCGCTCAGGAGTTGCCGGCACCAATCCTTTCAACAGCCTAAAAAGCGCCCGAAGCGGCCAACTGGCCGCTCATGCGCGATCATCGGCGATGCGCTCGAGTAGAGGCCGACGAATTCAGTGTCCCGTAAACACGAGTGTCTGTACAGGAAGCAACATCGCCTGCATGCGCAAAATCATCGCGTGCACGAGGCCGACAGTGTCCACCACGTGCAGGAACACCCATTGCAGCGTCCCGATATTCTTGTCGGCAAGTGCGTCGTGGTTGTTCGTATAGGCGTTGGCAATACAGCTGCTGCCGGGGGGGATGTCATCCAGCCCGTTTTCGAACAGTGGTTGCAAGAAGACGGTGAGCGTCCCTGGCTGTGCCAGTTGTTGGACGTCGATAAGT
Organism: Hyphomicrobiales bacterium; assembly: GCA_900466605.1. Classification (GTDB taxonomy): domain Bacteria; phylum Pseudomonadota; class Alphaproteobacteria; order Rhizobiales; family Rhizobiaceae; genus Rhizobium. The sequence goes on along the minus strand of UBMU01000028.1, from coordinate 1,863 downwards.
TGATCTGTGGGGCGCAGTTGCCCGGCCGCGATCACATCCTGTACTTCTGTCACAACAAGAGGAATAACGGTGAACGGCTTTCCGATGCAGGTAGCCTCGGCGATCATCCCCCGCTTGATCACCTGCGCTTCGATTTGTCCAAAGCCCGCAATCAGTGTACCTCGGCCGGCTGCCGTAGGCACGAGAATACCGGCGGGTCTGATCATCGTGTTGACGACGTCGCCCGGCCTGAGAGTGAATTGTTGAACCGTGCCGGAAACACCGGCTCGGACCAGGGTTTTGTCCAATTCGACCTGTGCCTGCGTTAAAGCCGCTTCAGCGCTTGCCCTTTGGGCCGGCAATAGGCCTGTTATTTTGGCCTGGAGGGTGTCTTTCTTGGAGATTGCAGCGCTGAGCGTGCCCTTGCGGCTTTCGATGGTGTTGGCAAGGCGGTCGACCTCGCGGCGGGCCACGGCATCTTTTGTTAGTAGCTCGGCTTTCATCTCGTATTCATCGACCGCAACCTGCAGCGCACCTTGCGCCTCCTGGATCTGACCGTCGGCCGCCGCTAACTCGGTTTGCGCCACTTTGGCTTCAGCATCGAGTTCAGCGATCTGTCGGCGCGCTGTTTCCACCGCTGCCTTTTGTTGCGCATCATCCAGTCGAAAGAGCGGAGCGCCGGCTTCAACTTTCTGGTTTAGGCCGACATAGACTTCATCGACGCGCCCGACCGTTTCCGGCAGGATCGTCACTGTGCGGAACACCGCCGTCACGCTTTTCGTTGAGGGATGGAAGTAGAAGATCAACGTGATCAGCGAAATGGTGAGCATGAGGCACGCTGATATACCCCAACGCAGTTCATACCACATGGTATAGAGATTGATCTCATAGCCAATTCGCTTTTTCTGGACATAGCGGCGATAGAGGTAATCCGGGAAGATCGTTAGAAGCGAGCAGAGCATCAATTCGAACATCGTCAGATTCCTTCGCCCCGTGTCTCGCGCGTCGCTGGCTCTTCTGCCTTCGCGGGCTCTTCAACCGGTTTTTGTGGCTCATCGTGAACCAGCGCGGGGTCGCCGGTCGTTTCAACGGTGCGCCCAGATAGCTTTCCGAGCGATTGTGCGATCGAATAGAGGGGCGTTGAAAAGTCGGGTATGTGCACGAAGGCGAGCAGCAGACCTGCAATCCAGAAGAGGTGGTTATGTGTGAACAGGGAAATCAACGCCAGCACCGCCACCACTTCCATCTGCACCTTACTGGTGCGGTGCGCCATGCGCTCGGGAACAGCGTGAAGCTGAAAGTAGAGATTGCCGATGATTAGAATGATCAGGATCAGGAAGACAACGACGCCGACGAAGAGATAGTCGATTTGCCCGGGTGGGGTGATAAAGATCGGTAAGTGCTCGACAGCTGCCGGATGGAGAGCTTGCGCCATTGCAATTTCCTTTCTGTAAGAACGGGCACATTCCCCGTACGACAACTGAGTTCAGCTCGACCTCGATGCTAAGAGCGATGCCAATCTAATCTTGGCTCAATGTTTGGCATCGAGCCGCACGAAAACAGATTCACCGAAGAGCGGGCATCTTCGATGATCTGCAGTTTGCATTCGGTTGTCCACTATCAGCTCCTCCACAATGGAGCCGCTTGCGTAGTATCGCGTAAGATACACTTCATGGCCAGCTTGCTCATCTATTATCCGAATATTATCCGAACCGTCTGACACGATGGTGGTTTCGGATGTCCGGAATGCTTCTGCGTTCACGTGCATGCCCACGCGATGTGCATAAGGCTTTTTCCAATTGGCATTGGCTCCGGTGTTCGCTGCCGGACGTCAAAATGCCGAGCTTTTTCTAGCGCGGTGCGAGGAGGTCGATACGTGATGAC
>UBMU01000125.1 GCA_900466605.1 Hyphomicrobiales bacterium | reverse complement strand
ATCCAGAAGTAGCCGACAGCCATGACGGATGCCGCGAAGCACACCACCCAGCCGATGAAGTAGTTGTGCGTCTGCGCCCAGATCAGCGCTCCGGCGACGAGAAGCGCGGTGTGGGTGACCCACTGCACGCTCGCCGCGCGGAAGCGCGCGAGGTAGCGGTCGCTCAATCGATCGCGAAGTGCACGTTGGCTGATGGATCGCACTCCGAAGAGCGCGGTCAGCAGAAGGAATACGCACACCCGCAGCCAGAACGGACCGTCGACGACCGTCGTTCCGGCGAATTGCCAGAGCAATGCGGCACCGGCTCCGACGATCGTCACATCGATGACGAGCGTGAGCAGATGGAGGAGGGCGACCGTGAGACGCGGCCGGAGCAGCGTTCGACCGCTCCGGTGGTTTCGAGAGGGTGTGGTCGCACGCGATGTGGTTGCGGGCGGGGTGGTGTCAGCGTCGGACATCGTCACCGGGGGCTCCGTTTCGGTCAGTGGTCTTTCGCCGTCGGTCCGACGACGTGAAGCTCAGCGTTGCGGCGGGTCTTGGCCCACCCGTTCTTGCCTCGCACGACCCGCCAGAAGGCGCGCGCGGTCGAGACGAAGATGTACAGCACGAAGACCCAGAGCCCGAAGCCGCGCGCGAGCGTCACGGGCCAGCTCGAGTCAGGCTCGCAGCGGAGCTTGTAGAGCACGGCCCCGATGAAGAACGGCGACAGGCCGAAGACGAACCAGAGGGCGATAGACAGGCCGAGGAACGTCCAGTCGACCGTGAAACTGGCCGGCGTCGTGACGAACGACGTGACGAGAAGGCCCCAGAGTGCTCCGAAGACGACGACACCGAGCAGTTGGATGAACGGCAGGAAGAGATAGTAGATGCTCTCCAGAACTCCACCGGAGTCGAAGTGAGGCGAGCGGATGATCTCGGCCAGGTATTTGACGCACTGGATGTTCCCTTGGGACCAACGCGAACGCTGCACGATGAGTCGGCGCAAGCTCGGCAAGGCTTCTTGCGCCACGTATGTCGAGTGCACGTGCCGGTTCTCATATCCGGCGAAGAGCACGTGCAGGCCGAGCTCGTAGTCTTCGAGCAACGCGCCGTGCCAGGGTCGCCCGAACTGCTCAGCGATGGCATCCAGGACGGACAGGCGCGTGAACTGCCCGTTTCCGCCGAGTCCGACGGTGCCGGTGCGTGTGCGCAGCGACTGCATCGCGGGGATGATCGTACGGAATTCGATGTCCTGCATCCGGATGAGGTATCTGGCCAGAGCATTCGCGGCGCGCCCCTTGTGCGGGTACGGCCGGGGGTCGTCTCGGTTCTTCATCCACACGGTGATCTGCGCGGCGCCCACTCGAGGG
>UBMU01000024.1 GCA_900466605.1 Hyphomicrobiales bacterium | reverse complement strand
CAATCGTCGCGCTGCCTGATGTAAGCAAAGGCTGCAACGAAAAGGCCCGCGCTAAACGCGGGCCTTTGACTGATTTTTGAATATCCAAGATTAGTGCCTTGCAACAGAAAGGGCTGGCGACCTTTTGCGGTGATCAGGATTCCTGCGCGGGGTTCGGGGGGCCAAGATTCTGCGGCTCCCCGATCTCAATCGCATGCCTGTCAGGATCATAAAAGCGGAATACCCTCTGCCCCCATGCTTGCCGTTCGACGGGATGGATCAGCTCGACATACGGTGCGATGTCTCCGAAGGCCGCATCGACATCCTCATGTTCAAAATACAAGAGCAGATTTCTCCGCCCATAGGGTTCTTCAGTGACATGTGGTTGCCGCCAGATCGTTTGCTCAAGCGACGTTCCATCATGGATCGCAAAGCCAGTCTCGAATAGAACGAAGTTTCCGAAGTCCGCCAAAATCTGCAGGCCAAGTGTCTTGTGGTAAAATTCCTTGGAACGATTTATGTCGCGGACGAAAGGGATTGGATTGATAAAACGCATCGAATTCCCTTCGTGATGTTCGAGACTTTTGAGAGTTACCTTGCTCGCAGGATAACGCTTATTTCTCTAGCGTCGCCACGACCTCGACATGCGGCGTCCACAGGAACTGGTCGATCGGCGTCACACCCGTGATGCGGTAGCCGCCTTCGACAAGAAGGGCGAGATCGCGTGCCAGCGACAGCGGATTGCAGCTGACAGCAACGATCTTCTTGACGTTGGAACGTGCCAGTTCCTTGCACTGAAACTCGGCTCCGGCACGCGGCGGATCGAAGACCACGGCGTCGTAGACCTTCAGCTCCGAGGTCATTAGCGGTCGGCGGAAGAGATCCCGTTTCTCGACGCTGACCGGCTTGAGACCCTGTGTGTTACGCGCGGCATGATCGAGTGCCGCGAGCGGCTTGTCTTCGCTCTCGACGGCGTGCACGCGGCCGACACGGGCAAGGCGGAGCGAGAATGTGCCGGCACCGGCAAAGAGGTCGGCGATCCGCTTTGCCTTGCCGACATGTGCCAGAACCAGTTCCGCCATCGCGTCTTCCGCCGGCTTGGTTGCCTGCGTGAAGCTGCCGGGCGGAGGGACGACATTGACGCCGCCGAAATCGATGATCGGCTTCGATGGTTCGACGAGGATCTCGCCGTTCAGCGAGACGCGGGCAATGCCGCGCATGGAAAGCACCGTCTCGATTGCCTTGCGACGCTGCTGGTCCGATAGCTTCTTGATGCCGTCGACTGAAAGATCGAGGCCCGAAAGGGTCTCCAATACGGCAATGCGGAACGCTTCGGCACTGTTGGCGAGTGCCGCGCCAATCGCCTTGATCGCCGGCAGCCTGGCCATGATGCCTGCCGACGAGATGGGACATTCCTCGATGGCGACGATGTGGTGGCTTTCGGCCTGATTGAAACCGATCAGCATGTCCTTCTCGGTCCGCCGTGCCGCGAAGACGACACGTCGGCGCTCGCCAGGATGCGCGGCGACGATCTCGGCAACATCAGGCGTCAATCCCTTCGATTTCAGCGCATCGATGACCAGCTGGCGCTTGAAACTGCGATAGGCCGCGTCGCTCATGTGCTGCAGATTACAGCCGCCGCAGGTGCCGTTCAGCCCATCCGGTCCGAAATGCCGGCAGGGTGGTTCCTGGCGATCGCCCGATGCGGCTGAGATAGACATCAGCGTGCCATGGTTTTTGACCCGCGCAATGGCGACGGTTTCACCCGGCAAGGTGAAGGGCACGTAGATCGGCCCGCCATCTGCGTGAACGATCCCGTCGCCTTGGGCGCCGAGCTTTTCGATCGTAACTGTTTGCGTGCTCACGGTTTTGTTCCTGCGAGTAGAAATTCCAGGTTTCCGTCGCCGCCGGCGATCGGGGAGGGGATCAGCCCGAAGCTGTTCCAGCCCATGTCCTCGACGAACCAGCGCTCGACTTCGGCTGCCACATCAGGCGCCGTTGACGGATCCTTGAGAAGCCCGCCCTTGCCGATCGCATCGCGCCCTGCTTCGAACTGCGGCTTGACGAGGAGAGCCGCGATAGCTCCCGCTTCAGCAAGATCGAGGGCAGGGGCCAGTGCCAGCTTCAGCGAGATGAAAGAGACGTCCGACACAATGAAGGTGATCGGATGGCCGATGTCCTCGGACGTCAGGTGACGCGCGTTCAGACCCTCTGTGTTGGTCACACGGGGGTCATTCGATATGCGCGGATGCATCTGGCCATGCCCGACATCGATGGCGGTCACGTGCGTCGCGCCGCGCGCCAGCAGAACTTCCGTGAAGCCGCCGGTCGAAGCGCCGACATCAACGCAGTGATGTCCTGATGGATCGAGCTTGAAGTGATCGAGAGCGGTGGCGAGCTTCAGCGCCGCACGAGACACGTACTCCTGGGCGGGATCGTCGATCTCGATTGCTGCGTCCTCGCCAAACAGCGCGCCGGCCTTGGTGACGACCTTGCCACCGACCTTGACGGTGCCGCGTTGCACGGCATCGCGCGCGCGGGAGCGACTGGCGAAAAGACCGAGGCTGACGAGAAGCTGGTCGAGGCGTTGTGTGTTCTGATCTGACATGCGCTGTCCATGACCGGCAAAGGCAAGCCTTGCAAGCCTTTTGTTCGGGGCCTCTCGCTGACGACCTTCGCTGCGCTGCACAAACTTAAGCAAATTTAAAGTCTGCCGTCATAGTGTCAGGCAGATTGCGGCGGCTCATCGAGGCTGCTTCCCGCCATGATGGCCTCCTCCCATTGCCGATCATGTTCTTCCTCCGCCGAATTTACAGGGCCCGCATTGGTGTGCCCGCTCCCCATGGCCGAAGGCCGCCACGAGAGAATGACTGATGTTTGCTAGAAACATGTCCTTGAATGGTAAGCTCGCTGCGACATTCGCAGTGCTGATCCTGATATTCCTGTCCGTTTCCGCCTTTGTTTACTCGAAAGCAGGCGCCGTTGCGGCCGCCTCCGAGCAGCAGAAGAAATCCGAGCGTCTGGTCAACCAGATCGATGACGCGCTGCAGGCCATGCTCGAACAGGCCGTGAACCTGCGCGGTTTCCTGCTGTTTCGCAGCGATAGCACCTATGGCGATATCTTCACCAACCGCGAGCGCATGTTGAAGGCGATTGCCGCCGCTCGCGAAACCGCAGCCGGCAAAAGCGATTTCATCCAGCAGATCGATGCCATGCAGAAGGCTGCGGATCTCTATTTCCATGAGCTTGCCGAGCCGCAGTCGAAGGCCCGCAAGGAAACCGAAATGCCGATCGATCAGATCGTCAAGATCGGTGTCAACGAAACCAAGGGCCAGCTCGACGGCTTCCGGCAGGCGTCCGCCAAGATCAAGGCTGCCGCCCGCGAGGAGTCCACTGCGCTCGCGGCAGTTCAGGCCGATGCAAGCAGCGATCTCCGCGCAACGCTGCTGACCGGCGGCATCGCAGCTGCCTTTGCTGCAGCCCTGCTTGCCTGGATGCTGTCGCGCAGCATCGTCCGCCCGATCGTTGGCATGACTTCGGCGATGGGGCGCCTCGCAGGCGGCGAGAACAACATCGACGTTCCGGCTCTCGACCGGCACGACGAAGTCGGCCGTATGGCTCAGTCGGTTCTGGTCTTCAAGGATGCAGCCATCGAGAAACTTCGCCTCTCTGGCGAAACAGACCGCATGCGAGGTGACGCCGAGCGCCATCGTCAGGCGAGCGACGAACAGAAGGCTCGCGAAGAAACAGAACTTCGCTTCGCCATCGAAGGGCTTGCCAGCGGTCTGTCGGACCTCGCCAACGGCAACGTCGCCGTTCGCATCACGACGCCGTTCGCATCGCAATTCGACCGCCTGCGCAACGATTTCAACAACGCGGTCGAGAAGCTCCAGGGCGCTCTCCAGTCCGTCGGTCGCAATGCGTCGGCGATCAATGCCGGCGCCGGCGAAATCCGCTCGGCGGCCGACGATCTCGCGCGCCGCACCGAGCAGCAGGCCGCAGCGGTTGAGGAAACCGCAGCAGCCCTCGAGGAAGTGACGACGACCGTTCGCGACTCCGCCAAGCGCGCCGAAGATGTCGGTCAATTGGTCGAGCGCACGCGGCTCGGCGCCGAGAAGTCCGGCGATGTCGTCCGCAAGGCCGTCTCTGCGATGCAGGAGATCGAGAAGTCCTCAGGCGAGATCAGCAACATCATCGGTGTGATCGACGACATCGCATTCCAGACCAACCTATTGGCGCTGAATGCCGGCGTCGAAGCGGCACGTGCCGGCGAGGCGGGCAAGGGCTTTGCAGTCGTCGCACAGGAAGTGCGTGAGCTGGCGCAACGCTCGGCGAACGCCGCCAAGGAAATCAAGGCGCTGATCAACACCTCGGGCACGCAGGTCAATGCAGGCGTCTCGCTGGTCGACGAAACGGGCAAGGCTCTGGCCGAGATCGTTGGTGCGGTCCAAGAGATCAACACACACGTCGGCGCGATCGTCACCGCAACGCGGGAACAGTCGGTCGGCCTGCAGGAGATCAACACGGCGGTCAACAACATGGATCAGGGCACGCAGCAGAATGCGGCCATGGTCGAAGAACAGACGGCGGCCAGCCATTCGCTCGCTCAGGAGGCAGGAGCTCTCGACGATCTGCTGCGGCAGTTCAACCTCGGCAACAATGTCGCTGCCGCGGCCCCGCGCGCCGCGCCCGCCCACGCCGCATCGCGCCCGGTTGCCTCTCCGGCGCGCGCGCTGAACAACCGCGTCGCCAGCGCCTTCGGTGGCAAGACAGCGACCGCCGCCGCCGTCAAGGAAGATTGGACCGAGTTCTGAGATAACGAGACTCGTCATTGAACGAAAAGAGGGCGGCCCCAATCGGGTCGCCCTTTTCAATTGTGGCAGACTCGCACTGTCGGGCCGTTGGCTGAGAGCGCTGGGAAACTGTGCGTCAGGCTGCCATTTAAACTGGCAGCAGCGTTTAGCCTGCGACGCCGACAGCCAGGCCGCGGCCTAGCGCCTTGAACACCGTCGAGACGATCCCCGCACGGTCGAGGCCGGCGTGGGCGTTCATCACTTCCGGCTTTGCCTGTTCCATCCAAACGTCGGGCATGACCAGCGATCGGATCTTCAGGCCGTCGAGCAGGCCGTCCATCGCCAGGAACTGCATCACCTGGCTGCCGAAGCCGCCGACTGCGCCTTCCTCGACTGTGATCAGGATTTCGTGGTGGCGGGCAAGCTGGCGGATCAGATCGTGATCCAGCGGCTTGGCAAAGCGTGCATCGGCAACCGTCGTCGAAAGGCCGGCCGCATCCAGATCTTCGGCGGCAAGTAGACAGTCGGCCAGCCGCGTGCCGAATGAGAGCAGAGCCACCTTTGCGCCTTCCTTGACGACGCGGCCCTTGCCGATCTGCAGGATCTCGCCGCGAACGGGCATTTCGATGCCGACGCCTTCGCCGCGCGGATACCGGAACGAGATCGGGCCGGCATCATAGGCCGCTGCCGTTCTCACCATGTGCTTCAGTTCGGCCTCATCGGCCGCTGCCATGACCACGAAGCCAGGCAGAGTCGCAAGGAAGGTCGTATCGAACGAGCCTGCATGAGTCGGGCCGTCGGCGCCGACAAAACCGGCGCGATCGATCGGGAAGCGAACCGGCAGGCCCTGGATCGCGACGTCATGGACGACCTGGTCGTAAGCCCGCTGCAGGAAGGTGGAGTAGAGGGCGGCAAACGGCTTGAAGCCCTCGGCGGCGAGGCCGGCCGCGAACGTCACCGCATGTTGTTCGGCAATGCCGACATCGAAGCAACGCGACGGGAAGACGCTGGCGAGCTTGTCGAGCCCGGTACCGTTAGGCATCGCGGCGGTAATGCCGACGATCTTGTCGTCGAGTTCGGCTTCCTGCACGAGGGTTTCGGCGAAAACGCTCGTGTAGCTCGGTGCATTCGGCTTCACCTTCGCCTGCGCGCCGGTGATGACATCGAACTTGTTGACGCCGTGATACTTGTCAGCCGCGGCTTCCGCCGGTGCGTAGCCCTTGCCCTTCTGCGTCACGACATGGATCAGAACCGGGCCGTTGGCATGGTCGCGCACGTTGCGCAGCACCGGCAGCAGGTGCTCGAAGGAGTGACCGTCGATCGGGCCGATATGATAGAAACCCATCTCCTCGAACATGGTCCCGCCGGTCACATAGCCCCGCGCATGCTCGACGGCGCGGGTAATGGCGCGGTCGACATTCTTGCCGAGATAGGCCGTCAGCTTCTTGCCGAAATCGCGGAAGCCCATATAGGTGCGGCCGGAAGCAAGACGCGCGAGGTAAGCGCTCATCGCACCTGTTGGAGGCGCAATCGACATGTCGTTGTCGTTGAGGATGACGATCAGCCGGGCGTCGAGCGCGCCGGCATTGTTGAGCGCCTCATAGGCCATGCCGGCCGACATCGCGCCGTCGCCGATAACGGCGATCACGCGGCGGTCCGTCTTGTCGAGGTCGGAGGCAACAGCCATGCCAAGGCCGGCGGAAATAGACGTGGAAGAGTGAGCCGCGCCGAACGGATCGTATTCGCTTTCTGCGCGTCGCGTGAAGCCGGAAAGACCGTCCTCCTGGCGCAGCGTGCGGATCCGGTCACGACGACCGGTGAGGATCTTGTGCGGATAGCACTGGTGCCCGACATCGAAGATCAGACGATCTTCGGGCGTGTTGAAGACGTTGTGGATGGCGATCGTCAGTTCGACGACCCCGAGCCCGGCACCCAGATGTCCGCCCGTTTTAGACACCGCATCGATCATTTCATCACGAACCTCGCGCGCAAGCTGCGGCAGGTCGCGATCCTCCAGCTTTCGGAGGTCGGCTGGATAAGGAACCTTGTCCAGCAGCGGCGTCTTCGGCGGTTGTGTCACGGGTGGGCGCTCTTTCTTGTCTTTCTTGGGCGGGATGCCTTTAAGCCATAAATTGCGGTGAAAAAAGTCGATTTCAAGAACGGCAGTAGCTCCTTTCTAAAGGAGATCAGCCTTCGGGCAAAGGGATGAATTCTTCTTCATCCCCCGGAACGATGTCGAACTTGCCGGTTCGCCACTCTTCCTTCGCTTTTTCGATGCGCTCTTTCGAGGAGGAAACGAAGTTCCACCAGATGTAGCGTTTCGAGTTCAGCGCCGCTCCGCCAAACAGCATCAGATGACAGCCCTGGCCACCGGCTTCGAGCGTTATCGCATCGCCGGGGCGGAAGACGAGCAGCTGATCGGGGGCAAATGTATCGCCAGATATCACGACTTCGCCGGATAACACGTAGGCCGCCCGCTCCTCATGTGCGGCAGCGAAGGGAAACTTCACGCCGGGCTCCAGATTGATATCGGCATAGAGCGTGTCTGAAAACACCTTCACCGGGGATGCCATCCCCTCGAAAGATCCGATGACAACGCGTCCGCGCACGCCTCGTTCGTCGATCACGGGCATGTCGCTCTTTTCGGTGTGCGTGAAGGAGGGATCGATCTCCTCCTTGTCATCAGGCAGCGCCAGCCACGTCTGTAGCCCCGACATCAACAGCGGATGGCCGCGCAAATTGTCGGGCGTGCGCTCCGAATGCACGATGCCGCGTCCTGCTGTCATCAGGTTGATGTCGCCGGGACGAATGACCTTCTCGGTGCCCAGGCTATCCAGGTGCCGGATCTCGCCGTCGAAGAGGTATGTCACCGTCGAAAGCCCGATATGCGGATGCGGGCGCACGTCCAGTGCCTCGTTCGGCTTCAGGATCGCCGGTCCCATCCGATCGAAGAAGATGAATGGCCCGACGAGCCGCCGCTGCCTGGTCGGCAGCGCGCGCCGCACCTCGAACCCGCCGATATCGCTGGTGCGCGGGATGATCAGGTTCTCGATCGCGTCACAGGCGAAGGCATCGCCGGGCAGGGGGTCTTTACCGGGGAAGAAGGACATCGCAGGTCTCCGATGAGCGTTGCTTCTACGCTAGACCGATTGCGGATGACGGACTAGGAAAACTTCTCGCCTGAAAGGCGACGCTCCGTTCAGGATGATGACGATTTCGCTGCGGGAGCTTATGCGCCGTCCAGCGGCTCGACGCCCTGCGGCTTGCCAGCGCGGTCGAGGCGGATCTTCTCGATGCGGTTTTCGGCGGCCGACAGCAGCGTTTCGCAATGCTTCTTCAGCGCTTCGCCGCGCTCGTAGATCTCGATCGATTCGTCCAGCGCCACGTCGCCGCGTTCCAGCCGGGCCACGATGCTTTCGAGTTCGGCAACGGCCTTCTCGAAGGAAAGACCGGAAACCTCCGGCTTGGCGCTGTCAGTCATACTCAACCCTTCATCATTCTGAGAATATGCAGGCCAGCCGATTCGGCGAGGCCTTCGAGATCATAGCCGCCTTCCAGCAGGCTGACGACCCGGTTGCCGGCACTTTTGTCTGCGACCTCGAGCAACCGTCCGGTTGCCCAGTCGAAATCCTCGCCGACGAGATTGATCTGCGCCAGCGGATCGCGGTGATGGGCGTCGAAGCCTGCGGAGATGATGATCAGGTCCGGGCGGAAGTCGAACAGCGCCGGCAGCACCCGCGACTTGAATGCCTCGCGGAAGTGATCGCTGCCGACGTTCGGGGAAAGCGGGGCGTTGACGATGGTGCCGTGCTTGCCGCTTTCATCCTTCGCCCCGCTGCCGGGATAGAGAGGCATCTGGTGTGTCGAGCAGAAGAGCACCGAGGGATCATCCCAGAAGATGTCCTGCGTGCCGTTGCCGTGGTGCACGTCCCAGTCGACGATCGCGACGCGCTCGGCGCCATGCACCTTCTGGGCGTGGCGGGCGGCGATCGCGGCATTGTTGAAAAAGCAGAAGCCCATCGCTGTGGATTTTTCGGCATGGTGGCCGGGCGGACGCGAGGCGACGAAGACGTTGTCAGCCTTGCCGGTGAAGACGTCATCGACCGCGGCCATGGCGCCGCCGATTGCCGTCAGCGCGGCTTGCAAACTTTTCGGGCTCGCATAGGTGTCGGCTTCGAGCTGATTGATCTCGCCGTCCTCTTCCGGCACCTGGCGCATGACGGAAAGCAGGTGCTCTTCCGGATGGGCGAGCAGCACGGCGTCTTCGGCAGCTTGCGGCGCCTGCTTTCGTTCCAGCGGTGCGAAATTCGGATGCTCCAGCGCCACGTTGATCGCCCGCAAACGGTCGGACCGCTCGGGATGACCGGCGGGCGTGACGTGTTCGAGGAAGATCGGGTGCTCGTAAAGGCGGGTGCTCATGGGATCACTCTATCTTTCCGTCCCGTCATGATCCACAGCAGATGGGGCTTGACGCGGCGATTTCAACAAGCGCGAGCTTTGGTCGTCGTACCAGTCTTGCGTTTACTTCGTTCGGCCTCGCGGCTAGTCTCTGGGGAGGGGGAAATTGGCAGAAAGATCAATGAACGAGGTCACGCGCACCGTTGAAATGAATGTGCCGTTCCGCGATGTCGACATGAACGGCCAGGTGTTCCTGGGTTCCTATATTTCCTATGCGGAGTCGGTGCTGGCGACGTTCTGGTCGTCGCGGCCGCAGCTGGAAGACGAGCCGCTTTATATAGCCAGCAAGGTGACCTGCATCCTGCATCGGCCGCTGCATTACGATGAGAGAGTTGTCTTCACGGCGTCAGTCGATAAGATCGGCGTGCGTTCGGTTGGCTTCATCATTGCGGCCAACATTGGCGGTGAGCGCTCTGCCGAGGTCGAAATCATCTGGCAGACGCGCTCACGCGAAGATCGTTCACCAGTCCCGCTTCCCGAAGTCACGCGCGACTGGCTCTATGGTTTCGTCGACTAGCTGCGCACCGGGAGCAGGGGATAGCCGACCATGACAGCGCGACCGACGAGTGCTGCCACAAACGCCTTGATGACATCACCCGGGATAAACGCCATCGAGCCGAGGAATGCCTTGGAAAGGCCGAGCTGTGCGGCAACTGCCAGGTAGACGATACCGAAGGCGTAGAGAACCACGATGCCGCCGATCATGGCAGCAAAGAAGAAGCCGACTGTCTGCAGCAGCGCCGACTGTTCGGATTTGACCAGCCGCTCGCTGAGGTACCCGGTTACGAAAGCAGCAAACACCCATCCGATCAGGAAGCCGGTGGTCGGAGCTGCGAAGGCCGCAAGCCCGCCACGGCCGCCGGAAAGCACGGGGAGGCCGATTGCGACAAGCACGAGAACGATGAGCACCGCGATCGCGCCGCGGCGCGCGCCGAGCACGACACCCGCCATCATGACGCCGAGCGACTGCGCGGTGATCGGCACCGGAATGAAGCCAAGCGTGATCGGCGGCAGAATGCCGAGCGCGACGATGATGGCAGCAAAGAGGGCAGAGAGAACGAGGTCGCGAGTGCTCATGCATGGCTCCTGTTAGCGAGTTCTGAAATTGACATGCCGCCGAACGCCGCGCGCGTCAATTGCCGCGGCAATGTTATCCGCATCCCTCAGCGTCAGAATGATCAGCGGCACCAGCACTGTCGTCGGCCGCACCTTGATGCCGCGTGCGGCGTGCGCCTCGCGGATGGCGCGGTAGCGATCGAGAATTTCGGGTACAAAGCGGACGACGAGCCCGACGGCGAGGCCAACGTCGTCGGCCCTCAGAAGTCCGAGACGCTCCAGCGGCCCGGCTAGCAGGGTAATCTCGTCGATGAACTGCGCAATCGTGGTGGTCGCCGTCACGGCGGCGGCAAACAGCATCAAGGCCGTCAGGCGTAATAGGGCAAGGACTGCGACATGCCAGGGATTGAAGGCAAGGCTGAATAACGCAACGATGAGAATGGTCAGGAATATCGGCTTAAGCCGCGCAAGCGCCGATCGCGCCGGAAGGCCGATGCTGAAATAGATCGCGGCCGCTGCAAGCATTGCCACAGCAAGCAGCGGAATGTTCGCCGAAAGGAAGAGCACGACGCCGAGAACCGCCAGCCCAAGCAGCTTGGCGCGAGCCGAAAGCCGGTGCATGGCGCTGTTGCCTTCGACGAAAAGAGACTTCATCAGCTGGCAATCTCCTTGTAGCGGCGGATCGCTTCTTGAGCAGGCGCATCGGCAACGAGATTGCCCTCATGGAAAACCAGCACGCGCTCGTAGTCCGCGACCAGTTCCAGATCGTGGCTGATGACGATTGCGCTCTCGGATAGGCTTTCCACCAGCTTCTGCACAAGGCCGCGATTCTTGAGGTCCAGCTGGTTGGTCGGCTCGTCGAGGATGAGAATGTCGGGCCCGGTGGCAAGCACCGAGCAAAGGGCTGCGAGTTGAAGCTCCCCGCCCGACAGTTCGTGGGCTCGCCTGTCGGCGAGATGCGCAGCGCTGAAGCGCTGCAGGACCGCCTCCACCCTCGCGGTGATCTCTGCCGGCTTGTAGCCGCGGCTCTTCAGTCCGAAAGCAATGTCGTCGCGCACGACAGGCAGGATGATCTGGTTTTGCGGGGACTGAAAGATGAAGCCGACATCGGTGAGGACGGCCTTTGCATCCGACGTATCCTGGCCGTTGACGACCACGCGCCCAACGCTCGGCTTGGTCAGGCCGTTGATCAGGCGCGCAAAGGTCGTCTTGCCCGAGCCGTTCAGCCCAATGATGCCGACGCGTTTTTCCCTGAGTTGCAGTGTCACCGGTGCCAGCGCGACGCGCACGCCGTAGCTGACCCCTGCGCCTTCGAAACGGATATCCACTTGGTCCCTCGTGAATTGAGAGGCCGTTCTATAACGAATTTCGTGCTTTGAAAGCTCTAAATCTCGCAATGACGGTGCGTGTTCCTGCCCGATTTTCCCTTAAACTTATCGGGTGGCTAGGAACATTTTCCGTCTTATGATGCGCTTATGACGAATCTCATTTCGAATTCCGATGCCCGCCGCATATTCCTCGCCAAGCAGGGTCTGAGTGCGTCGCCCAACAGGGCGCTGACCAAGGCTGGCCTGCTGGACCTCATCCACGAACTCGGCTTCGTGCAGGTGGACAGTATCCAGACGGTGGAGCGGGCGCACCACCAGATCCTGTTTTCCCGCAACCAGACTTACAAGCGCGAGCATCTGAAGGCGCTACTGGAGAAGGACGGCTCGCTCTTCGAGCACTGGACGCACGACGCCTCGATCCTGCCCAGTGCCTTCTTCCGCTATTGGAAACACAAGTTTCGCCACGAGGAAGAGGTGATCGGCGATCGCTGGCGCAAATGGCAGGGAGAGGGGTTCGAACACGCCTTCGACGAGACATTTGAACGCGTCACGCGTGACGGCGCCATCATGGCGCGCGAGATCAAGGCGGACGGGTACGTTTCCGGCGGCTGGTGGAACTGGCATCCCAACAAGACGGCGCTCGAATATTTCTGGCGCACCGGCAAGTTCGCCATATCAGGACGCTCCAACTTCCAGAAGATCTATGATCTCGTCGAACGCGTCATTCCGGCCGAGTTTCACGAGCCCGAAGTCTCTTACGAGGAATTTGTCGATTGGGCTTGCCGCAGCGCGCTGATGCGACTGGGTTTCGCCACGCACGGCGAGATTGCCGCTTTCTGGGATCTGCTGTCGCCCTATGAAGCGAAAGCGTGGATTGCCGCCCATCGCGACGAGTTGACCGAGGTCCTGGTCGAGCCGGCGTTGGGCGGCAAACCGCGACCGTCTTGGGCCTTTCCGGACCTACTCACGAGCTTTCCGGACTATCCCGCCGCGCCGCCACGTGTTCGTGTGCTCAGCCCCTTTGATCCGATGATCCGCGACCGCAATCGCACCGAACGTCTGTTCGGCTTCTTCTATCGCATCGAGATTTTTGTTCCCGAGCCCAAGCGGGAGTACGGCTACTACGTCTTCCCGCTGCTTGAAGGGGATCGGCTGATCGGCCGCATCGACATGAAGGCGGACCGCAAGAATGGCCGCCTCGATGTCAAGCGCCTGTGGCTGGAGCCGGGAGTACGCCCGTCGGCCGGGCGGATCGAAAAGCTGCACGCCGAACTTGACCGACTGGCCAAATTCGCCGGTGTTGACCAGGTCGTTCTAATGGATGGCTGGCAGGGCTGAGCAGCGCTCGCCGATGGTTGGTATTTTAGGAAATTTCGTCGTAATTACAAAGAATTAATGTTGATGCGCGCTTTACCATGCTTGTCTTGAACTCTTTAAGAGCCGCCTGCGTAGGATGGCTGCATGAAAACACGAGCCATCAAATTCGCCGCATTGGCGGCACTGAACAGCCTTCGCCGTGAAGTGAGGGCCTTGCTGCGCAAGCGGCGCGATGCGCGCGCCGCCACGATCGTGACACGGGCCGGACGGCTGGCGAAGATGGAACCGTTGACGGTGAAATCAACGCTGATCGATGCGGTCTATTTCAGCCAGGAGGATGGCCGGCTTCGGGTCTGCCTGAGCAACGGCGAAGAGCGGCAGTTCGAGGGCGTGGCGGAAGCCGAGGTGATCGCCATGGTCACCTCCCAATCGCCGGGAAAATATTATATCGAGAACGTCAGCGGCCGCTTCAAGCGCATCGCCGCCTGAGTGTGAAGCCGGCGGCCTTTTCACCGCCGGCGCAAATTTGCCGATCTCAGCAGATCTGTGTTTCGGCGATCTTGATGCCGAAGCCTTCTAGACCGACATAGTGCCGTTCGCGGCTGGTGAGTAGCCGGATCGACGATACGCCAAGGTCCTTCAGGATCTGCGCGCCGAGACCGATTTCCAGCCATTCGCTGTCACGGACCTGCGCCTCCACATGGGCTTCCCGACCCTGGCTGCGCGCCTTGCGGCCGCTGTCGGAGTGGCCGACCCCGACGGATCCCTCGCGCAGGTAGACAATGATCCCGCGGCCTTCCTCCGCAATTTTCTTCATGTAGTGGTCGACGGGACGGCGCTTGCCGAAAAGATCCTCGGCGACGTTCTCCGGATGCAGGCGGACTGGAATGTCTATGCCGTCGCGGATGTCACCGAAAACAACGGCGAGGTGCTGCATCGTATCCCAAGGAAGCGAATAGGTATGTGCCTTGGCCTTGCCGAAGGGCGTGTCGATGTCGAAGCTGTCGCCGAGTTCGATCAGCGTTTCCTTGCGCTGGCGATAGGCGATGAGGTCGGCCACAGACACGAGCTTGAGGCCGTGCGTTTCCGCGAATTCGACTACCTGCTGTCCGCGCGTGACGGTGCCGTCATCGTTGACCAGCTCGCTGATCACGCCAATCAGTGGAAGGCCCGCGAGCTTGCATAGGTCGACCGCAGCTTCCGTGTGGCCAGAACGCATGAGAACGCCGCCCTCGCGTGAAACCAGCGGGAAGATGTGACCCGGCCGCACGAAGTCGGTCGCCCCGACATTCGGGTTGGCGAGGTTGCGAACGGTCAGTGTCCGATCGTCGGCGGAAATGCCCGTTGTCGTACCGTGCTTGAAATCGACGGAAACCGTGAAGGCGGTCGTGTGAGCCGAGTCGTTTTCGGCAACCATCGCATTGAGGTTGAGCCGGCGGGCCTCCTCTTTCGGCATTGGCGCGCAGACGATACCGGAGGTGTGACGCACGATGAATGCCATCTTTTCCGAGGTACAGTGAACAGCCGCAACGATGAGGTCGCCTTCGTTCTCGCGGTCGTTGTCGTCCATTACCACGACGATTTCGCCGGCCTCGAAGGCCCGGATCGCATCGACGACGCGCTTCTGATCGTAAGGCATGTCAGTGTTCCTATTTCAGCCGGCCGGTCTGGCCGCGGTCGCGGAGGTAGTGATCTGCAATCGCACAGGCGACCATCGCCTCACCGATCGGCACTGCGCGAATGCCGACGCACGGATCGTGTCGTCCCTTGGTGCGGATGTCGACGTTCTTGCCGTCGGCATCGATCGACTGGCGCTCGGTCAGGATCGACGAGGTCGGCTTGATGGCGAAACGTGCGATGACAGGCTGCCCGGTCGAGATGCCGCCCAGAATGCCGCCGGCCTTGTTCGACAGGAACAGCGGCTTGCCGTCATTGCCCATCCGCATTTCGTCGGCGTTTTCCTCGCCGGTAATCTCCGCCGCTTCGAATCCGTTGCCGATTTCGACGCCCTTGACGGCGTTGATCGACATCAGCAGCGAGGCGATATCCTGGTCGAGTTTGCTATAGATTGGCGCACCCAACCCGGCCGGGACCCCCTCGGCCACCACCTCGACCACAGCACCGATCGAAGAGCCGTTTTTCCGGATGCCATCGAGATACTCTTCCCAGACAGGAACGATCTCAGGGTCCGGCGCAAAGAACGGGTTCTGGTCGATCTGATCCCAATCCCAGTTCTGGCGGTTGATCTTGTGTTTGCCGATCTGCACCAAAGCGCCACGTACCTTGACGCCGGGCACGACAAGACGGGCAATGCCGCCGGCTGCCACGCGCGCAGCCGTTTCGCGGGCTGATGAGCGGCCGCCGCCGCGGTAGTCGCGGATTCCATACTTTACATCGTAGGTGTAGTCGGCATGCCCCGGACGATACTGCCGCGCGATCTCGCCGTAATCCTTGGAACGCTGGTCGGTGTTCTCGATCAGCATCGAGATCGGCGTGCCGGTCGAAATCATCGTCTCGCCATCGGCGTCCAGCATAACTCCGGACAGCACCTTGACGAGATCGGCTTCGCGCCGCTGCGTCACAAAGCGCGACTGGCCGGGCTTTCGCTTATCGAGCCAGACCTGAATGTCTTCAAGCTTGAAGCGTAGACCGGGAGGGCAGCCGTCGACGACGCAGCCAAGCGCCGGCCCGTGGCTTTCGCCCCAGGTGGTTACGCGGAAGAGGTGACCGAATGTATTGTGCGACATGTGTCCCGACCGGATCACGCCAACCGGTCGTCACCAGCGGCGTCCTTCATCTGAAAAATGCGCGACACTCATAGGCCAAAAAGCCGCAGTGGCAAAAGCCTTTCTTTGCTCGAAACCGTCAACGAAAGAAATGGTGTTTCCGCAAGTCGAAAACGCGGACCTTAGGAGGCGATACGCCAGGAACTCTCCACCGCCATCTGGCTGAAGTCCGCGAAGGATAGTGGCCGGGAGAACGCGTAGCCCTGCAGCAGGTCGCAGCCGAGTTCGTGGAGGAGGGCAGCATGATCGGTCGTTTCGACGCCTTCCGCCACCGTCTCGACGCCGAGCGATCGGGCGATTTCAATGATCGAGCTGACGAGCGCACGTTCCTGCGGGGAATTCATGATCGGCTGCACCAGCTGTCGATCGATCTTGAGGCGTTTCGGCTTCAGCTTGAGAAGGCTGACGATCGACGTATGCCCTGTCCCGAAATCATCGATCTCGATGTCGATCCCAAGTGCCTTGATCTGATCGAGGTTATGGGCTGCCACGTCCTCGCTTTCGTCGAGAAAGATTGACTCGACCAGTTCGAAGGAAAGCTCGCCGGGCCGGATCTGCAGGCCGCTTAACGATTCCACCAGTGTTTCGTCGTGCAACCGCCGCGCCGAAACGTTGACGGAGATTTTCGGAACGGAGATGCCCTGTGCTGCCCAGCGCATCCTGTCCTTGAGCGCGGTCTCAAGGACGATGCGGTCGAGGGTCTGGACGACATTGATCTCGTCGGCGATCTTCAGGAATTTGTCAGGCGTCAGCAGTCCCTTGGTGGGATGGTTCCAGCGAACAAGCGCTTCGACACCCGTCAGCTTCATCGTTTGTGCTGAGAACTGTGGCTGATACCAGGCTGTGAACTCACCATTCTCGATGCCCGTAAGGATCTCGTCGGCCAGCCGCTTGTTGTTGATGATGTCTGCCTGGAGATTGTGATTGAAGAATTCGTAGCGGTTTCGCCCCTGGCTCTTGGCGCGGTAAAGAGCGATGTCGGCATTGATCAGCACCTTTCGCGCATCGACGTGTACGCCATTGGCGAGCGCGATCCCGATGGAGACCCCGCAACGGCAGGCGAACCCCTCGAAGTCTATCGGTTGGCGCATTTCTTCGATGATGCGGCCCGCAAGCGTGGACATTTCCGTATCGCTGGCGTTGAGGGCCAGGATGACGAATTCGTCGCCGCCAATGCGCGCGACAAGGTCGTCTCCACGCAGGTTCCGCGACAGCACCCGTGACGCATGGATCAGCATCGCGTCGCCGGCAGCATGGCCGAGCGTGTCATTGATCTCCTTGAACCTGTCCAGATCGATGTGGAGGATGGCAAATTTCTGTCGCTCCCGTCGTCCATCGAGCGTCAACTTTTCGAGCGCGATGTCGAGTTTGCGGCGGTTGGCGAGCGCCGTCAGCGGGTCATGCAGCGAGTTGTGTTCGATGCGGTTCTTGGCGATCTCGAGCTCGATGTTCTTGGCAATCGCTTCGTCCTTGGCGGCTTTGAGCTGCGCCGTCATCAGCGCATCCTCGGTGATATCGAAGGCAACGCCGATGATCTTCAGTTTGCCGCTGGGGGTCTGGTGGACCTTGCCCGTCGAGCGGACGTAGCGCATCGAGCCATCCTCGACGGGAACGCGACAGATTAGTGTGTGAGAGTCGCCCAATTGTTTGAAATGGCGGGCGCTTTCGACCGCCAGTTCCCTGTCTTCAGGCAGAATGCAGGAGAGCCAGATCTCCTCGGTCATGAAACCGACTCTTGGCTTCAGGCCGTAAAGCTCGTGCATTCGATCGTCCCAAATGGAACCCTCGTCGCCGAGCGTCGCCTCCCAAATGCCACACTGGTAGGAGTCGAGTGCCAGATCGAGTTTGCCGGACAGTTCCGCAAGCTCTGCTTCGCGCCGTGAGAGTTCATCCAGCGCCATCTCGAGTTCGGCATTCTTGATGTCGCTGACGTTTTTTGCCTTGCGAAGCGTCTCGGCCGCTTCTGCGTCGGTGGTCACATCCCAGACGATGCCGATGGTTTTGTCGTCGCCGGCCGCGTCCGTGTAGAAGGAGCCGATGGAGCGCAGGTGTCGGACGGTGCCGTCCTCTGCCACGACACGGTACTGTGTTTCATAGGCAGAGCCCGCCACGTTGTAGTTGAAGAAGTGGATTTCCGCGAGATGCCGGTCTTCGGCAACGATCGCAGCAAGCCAGTCCTCCAACGAGTGGCTGCCGTCTTCGGCGTGTTTTCCGTGGAGCGCCGCAGCCCGGGCGTCCCAGAACAGGGTATGCCCGTGGTCATGAAGCTCCCATATGCCGATATTCGACGATTCCAATGCCAGATTGAGGCGCTGCGACAACTTCAGCAACGTTGCCTCTCGCACCTTGAGCTGCTCGATGTTGCGATTGCGCTCGCCGAGCAGCAAGGTCGCAAAGAAGACCGGGATGATCGTGATGCAGCCGGCTGCCGCGATAATCAGACGAAGCGTTGACTGGTTTTCGGGAACCGCATTCCAGCCGGTCTTCGGAACCGCGACTATTTCCCAGCGGCCGCCGGCAAAGGCGATCTTTCGCGTCATCGGCTGTTGGTCGCGCAAATCCGGCGAGCCGAAGAAGGGTCGCGTCGAGTCCGCCAAGGCGAGGTCGCGAACCGCAATCGAGAGATGATCGAGGTGCGGATACTTCTCCTGATTTTCGCTGTTGCGCGCGGGCTTCAATCCGGTGTTCTGATAGAACATGTCGGCGTCGATCATCACCTCGACCGCGCCCCAGATACGGCGTTGGCCATTCTCCTTCACAAAGACGGGAAAGAAGATTGCGAAGGCTTCCTTGCCATCGCCAGCGGTGATCGGTCCATAGAAGCGTGCCTGCTGGGCGCCGGCGGTGCGCATCACCAATTGACGGGTGAAGAGGGCCTCTCGGACATCCTTGCCGACGCGTTCTTGGCCGGTCTGTGACGGAAAGACACTACCGACGACGAAGTCAGGCGCGATGGCGACATTCAGGAAGTGGGGGTTCTGGATGAGCAGCCAGTTGATCTGTCGCTCCATCTCTTCGGCATTCACGCTCGAATTGACCGCCACCATGTTGGCCAGGTCGCGGACGACAGTGATGTCCATGTTGATCTGCGCAGTCATCCGCGCCCGAATCAAACTGACCTCGTTTTCAGTCCGCATCGTCAGTTCGCGCAGATGAGCGGCAGTATTGGCGCGGTCCAGCCCAAAGCCGACCATGACCACCACAATAGCAACAAGGCCAGAAACCAGCAGGGCGATACGGGTATGCCTGAAGACGCGCCGCAACGTGTTGCTGTCTTTGAGGCGGAATAGCAAAACCCAGTCTCCCATGTTCAGGGCGACTTTAAATAGAAGCAGTTAATTTCCGATTTCCCGGAAATCCACTTTGCCCTCTGTGGATTCGTACTGGAAATAGCCTTAACGGATTCGTCGGGTTGTTCTTAAAGTACTATTCACCAATTGGGCGTGAGCGGTCATTCTTCAGGGCAAATTTCGCCATATTCGGGAGGTTATCTGTGCGCAGTTGGATCATCGAGTCGCGTTTTCGAGGAAAAGCCGCCATGCGCTTTGTAGTAGCTACGCTTTTGGCCACAGCCAGTTTCTTGTCGCCGATCAGCGGATTTGCGGAAAGCGCGGACGTCGAAGCGACGATCAAGAAGGTCGATATGACCAATCTCAGCCTGACTCTCGACGACGGAAAGACCTACCAGGCTCCGGAAGAATTCAATTTCGAGGGATTGAAGGCCGGCGTGAAGGTGATCGTCTTCTATACAGAGGTCGATGGCAAGCGCGTGATCAACGATCTCGACGTCGTTCAGTAGTCAGGCCTAGATCCAGCCGATCAACCCGTTGTCCCGATCAATCTTGAGGATCCGGTCCTGCGGAATCTCGCCCTCTGCCGCTTCGTTTTTCGGCAAGGCAGCAATCGTCCTGAAAAGGCTGCGAATGACGCCGCCGTGGGTTACGCAAACCGTTGGTTTGTCGACGGAATTCAACCAGGAAGCCACACGCCAGGACATGATTTCGTAGCTCTCGGCGTCGTCTCCCGGCGGAATAAAATCCCATTTGTTGAGATTGCGCTCTGTAACGCGGTCCCGGACTGTCGCCTTCAGTTCCTTGATCGTGAAACCTTCCCAATCGCCGAAGGAAACCTCGACCAGGCGCTCATCGGTCCGATAGTCTTTCGATGGAAGGCCCATCGCTTCGCGGGCGATCTCCATGGTGGCACGGGTGCGCGCGAGCGGGCTTGCAACGAAATCAAAGGGGGTTGCCTCGACCTTGAGGATCTCTGCGAGGTCGATGCCGTTCTGCCACGCCTGCGCCCTGCCGATGGCATTGAGCGGAATGTCTTTCTGCCCTTGCAGGCGGCGTTCGGCGTTCCAGTCAGTCTGGCCGTGTCTGACGACGTAGATAAGCAATGATCGGCTCCGTTTACGGCGCGCAACCCCTTAATCGCTGTCGCGAAAAAAGGGGTCGCGAGCACGACGCAGCAAAGGAGTGCGATCAGTCCTTTATGACGGAAATGTCGGGCGCGTCTACCGCCTTCATGCCGATGACATGGTAGCCGCTGTCGGCATGGTGGACTTCGCCGGTGACCGAGCGTGAGAGATCAGAAAGCAGATAGAGGCCGACATCGCCGACTTCTTCGATCGTCACTGTGCGGCGCAGCGGCGCATTGTATTCGTTCCACTTCAGAATGTAGCGGAAGTCGCCAATGCCAGATGCAGCAAGGGTCTTGATCGGGCCGGCGGAAACGGCGTTGACGCGAATGTTCTTCGGCCCGAGATCGACCGCCAGATACTTGACGCTGGCTTCGAGTGCGGCCTTGGCAACGCCCATGACGTTGTAGTTCGGCATGACCTTTTCCGCACCGTAGTAGGTGAGCGTCAGCATCGAGCCGCCGTCCGTCATCAGCTTCTCGGCACGGCGTGCGACCGAGGTGAAGGAATAGACGGAGATCTGCATCGTCTTGGCGAAGTTATCGGCCGAAGTATCGACGTACCGGCCGGTCAACTCGTCCTTGTCCGAAAAGCCGATCGCGTGAACGATGAAATCGATCTTGCCCCACAGCTTCTCGACGTGGTCGAAAACGGCGTCGATGGTCGATTCGTCGCTGACGTCGCAATGTCCGGCGAGAACGCCGTTTACCTCTGCAACCAGCGGCTCCACACGCTTCTTCAGCGCCTCGCCCTGGTAGGTAAAGGCAATTTCGCCACCCTGTGCATGAATAGCCTTGGCAATACCCCACGCAATCGAACGATTGTTGGCAACGCCCATGATGACGCCGCGCTTGCCTGACATGAGGCCTGTTGCCTGAGCCATATTTTGCCCCCTAAGGAATTCTGATCGGTCCTGCCTATGGCATAGGCTGCTAATCGGTTCAAGATTGGCAGCAATCATCAACTGTTAGGGATCGTAACAAAGGGTGCGTGTGTCACCAAAACTTCACAGAAACAGCCCGTTCTTCATGCTTCGCATCAAATCGGTGACTTTGTCGTCGGGCTTTTCCCACAGCATAATGCGTAGCTCGACGACGAGATCACCCTTGCCGCCATCGGCATTTGTCAGACCTTGACCGGGGATGCGGATCGCCTTGTCGGAGCCGGACCAGGCGGGAACCGTGACGTTGACAGCGCCTTGAGGTCCTTCGATGCGTGCCTCGGTTCCAAGTACGGCGTTCTCGATGGTCACCGGCAGCACTGTGTGAAGATCGAAGCCGCTGACGGTAAATCGCGTATCGGGCGCAATGTGGATATTGATGATCGCGTCGCCGCGCTGCATGCCGGCGAGCTTGTGGCCCTGGCCCTTCAGGCGCACCTGATGCCCCTCGGTCGTGCCGGCGGCCAATGCAAATCCGACCTCCCGGCCTTCGCCGAGGTCGACGGTAACCCAGCTGCCCTTGATGATTTCGTTGACACTGACCGTCTTCGTTGCGAACTGGTCAGGGACCTTCTCGGGCGTGGCAGCGCCGCCGCCGGTAAAGCGGCGAACGAGCGAAGTCAGCAGGCTGAGCGGCTGCATGGCAGCCGAGGCCTGAGCCGCCGCTTCCTCGGCAGCTTGCTGTTCGGCATCGGCCTTTCCAGCATCCGGCTGTCTGTCTGCGGTCGCAGCCTCCGCTTCCGGCCGCTTCTCAGCACTCGCGGTGAAGGCTTGGGCACGGCCGCCGCCGGCCGCTGCGCGTGACTGCGTGCCGAAGATACGTTCGATCATTTCTTCCGGCGGCTCGGCCGCACCGGTTTTCGGTTGCTTGGCGACGTCAGCTGCCGCCTTCTGCGCGGCGGCGCGCGCAAGCTCTTCCATCACGCGCTCGGCATTGGCCTGCGCCGCCTTGGCGCGAACAGCGGCCTCACGGGCTGCCTGGCGCTGCTGCATGATCGTGCCTTCGTTGGCCTTTGCTTCGGCCATGCGGGCGGCATTGTCGAAGAGGCTCCGCTTCTTCGGATCTTTCAGTGTTTCGTAGGCGCGGCCGATCTCGGCAAAGCGGGCGCTCGCCGTCGGGTCGCCCTGATTGTGGTCAGGGTGAACCGCCTTGGCCATGTTGCGCCAGGCTGCCTTGATTTCGTCCTGCCCCGCGTCGCGCTTGACGCCCAAGATCTTATAAGGATCGCGCATATTCCAAACCGCCGGTGTTCCGATGCGGTGTGCCTGTCCTCTGCCCTGGCACCCCGAAGCCTCTCGTTCGTCGCCCGGCCCCTTTCGAGGAAACCGCGCGTACATGAGGATCGATTGTGAGCAGAAGTTGCTAATCAGTTCTTATTGGGAGTGGGAGACATTTCGCTTTTGCGCCGAATGGTTAGCCTTTTGCTAAGGCATCGGGCAGGAGTTGATTATCTGCCTTTCGGCTTCAGCTTTCCTGCTGGAAGCTCAGCAGTTGCCAGTTGCCGCCGCCGACAAGGCAGGTCCTGCCGTTGAATTTCGCGATGCCGACATAGGAGTGCCGTGTCGTGCGGAACTGACGGCAAACGTAGCCGGAATCCGTATTCTCGACGATTGTGTCGATGACGCCGGCGCTGCCGGTCGAAGCGTTGGCCCAGGGAAGGGGGCGTCCTTCGAGCTTTTGGATATCGGCTGATGTGACGGCGTTGCCAACAGTCATTTCATCCGAAATCGAGTCACTCGTCGGCGCTGGCTGCGGCACGGTGCCCGTTGCAACCGACCGATCGACCTTCGAGCTGCTGAAGAGATCCAAACCGCCGGAAATGCAGCCGGAAAGGGAGAGCACCGCCGCACCGACAATGCAGAAGGCCGAACTGCGACGCAGCAGACCCTTTGTATGGCGATCTGACTTTGCTATGACTTCCACCCTGCGTCCTGTCCAGTAGCTAAAGGCTGGGCAAATTTCGAATAAACCCGGGGAATTTGAGCTAATATGTCGGCAAATGAGTTAACAAGCAGTGACTTCACCGAGCGAAACGAACCGTTCGATCTTTTTGCCGACTGGTTGAAGGAAGCGGAGGCTTCCGAGATCAATGACCCGAATGCGGTAGCGCTTGCGACGGTCGATGAGGACGGCCTTCCCAATGTCCGCATGGTTCTCCTTAAGGGATTCGATCACGACGGCTTTGTCTTCTACACGAATTTCGAGAGCCAGAAAGGTCAGGAAATCCTCGGACAGAAAAAAGCGGCCATGTGTTTCCACTGGAAAACGCTGCGCCGGCAGGTGCGCTTGCGCGGGCCTGTGGAAATCGTGACGGATGAGGAAGCTGACGCGTACTTCAAGACGCGAGCCCGCGGTAGCCGGATCGGCGCTTGGGCATCGAAACAGTCGCGGCCGCTGGAGAGCCGATTCGCACTGGAAAAAGCTGTAGCCGAATACACCGCCCGCTACGCGATCGGCGAGATCCCGCGTCCGGCGCATTGGTCGGGTTTCCGGATACGGCCGGTGTCGATCGAATTCTGGAAGGACCAGAAGTTCCGCCTGCATGACCGCATCGAGTTTCGCCGGGCATCGCCGGAAGGCGACTGGACGAAGGTTCGCATGTATCCCTGATCAGGCATGAACAGGAGCGCTCATCCCCTGTTTGATGCAAACCGGAACGGAATACCGGAGGCAAGACCGGAAACGTACCGTACCTTCTGGTAGAGGCCGTTGACCGACAACCTCGGCAGGTAGGTAATGCTATCGATTGAGTGCGATGTGACGACGCCGGGTTGCGTCGTCACGGCGATATCGAAGCCCACCTCGCGTGCAATCGCCGCCTGTCTCTGCGTTACCGCCTCGCGCGTGCCATAAGGGTAAGCGAAAGCCCCCGGACGAGCTCCGGTGATCATGGCGACGTAGTCGCGGGAAGCCTCCATTTCGTCGCGAACCTCCTGGTCGGGGAGACGCGAGATCGCCCTATGGCTGATTGTATGGGCGCCGAGCGAGGCCAGCGGGCTGGCCTCCAGAAGATTGAGCTCGGCCGGCGTCATGACGAGATCGTCGACGATCTCACCTGGATCGATCTCATGCTTTCTCGCCATTAGGTCGATTGCACCGACGATGGCGCTCTCGTCGTGCCGGTGAAGATGGCTAGCGAAACGCGCGAACGCCCGCTCCTTTGTGGCAACCGTCGCAATGTCCAGCATCTCGTGGCCGTTGCCGAAATCGAAGCCGAGCCTTTCTTCTTTGCGCAGAAGTGCAGCGAGCGTCTCCCACCAGATCGTATGGGTGCGTTCGGCAAGACCCTTGGCGACGAAGACGGTGAATGGCGCCTCGTGCTTCTCGAAGATAGGCAGAGCGTAGACGAGGTTGTTGCGGTAACCGTCATCGAGCGTGAACGCGGCGAAGGGCTGGCCGGAACCGGATCGCGAAAGCAGTGCAGGGAGCTCGTCAAGCGCCACGAAGCGATAGCCGTCGCTCTTGAGGCGATCCAGCACGAGATCCAGGAATTCAGGCGTTATCTCCAGATGTGCATTCGGTGCAAACCCGGCCTCCTCATGAGGGCGGACATGGTGGAGCGTGAAAATGGCTCCACGTCCGCGGGCGCTGCGCATTACCCCGGCGGCACGCAGGAGGTTGGCGGCCTCGAGGCCGCTTGTAATGGCAGTCCGCTTCGCAAGCCTTCTGAAGCTCGCCGTCATCTCATCCGCCTGCTGGTTTCTGGAGCGACGAAACTAGCAAGCTTGAGGTTAAGTCTTGCTGAATAGAGATTTTAGAGTGTCCTCTTTACGGGATTTTCACTATGAAGGATAAAACTTGACAAAAATGGTACCGGTTGCCGCAAAGTAGCGCCACATTGGCGGCTTCTGTAACGGAACGGGACACATCTGAATGGCGCCGGCTATTCGTTCATTGAGGGGAATTGTATGAAGAAGCTGTTGGCCGCGATTATGACCGCGACGCTCGTCGTTGTGGCGCCGTTGACGGCGATGGCAGGCAGCGCCTCCCTGATCCTGGATGCCCGAACCGGCAAGGTGTTGAGCGCCGAAAATGCCGATGTGCTGAACCATCCCGCTTCGCTGACGAAGATGATGACCATCTACATGGCCTTCGAGGCGATCAATCGTGGCAAGATCAGCTGGAACACGCCGCTCGTCATGTCGAGATACGCCGCCTCGCGGCCCCCCACAAAGCTCGGGGTTCGCGCCGGCGATTCCATTACGGTCCGCGAAGCGATCCTTGGCATGATCACCAAGTCGGCCAATGATGCCGCCGCGGCAATGGGCGAGAAGCTCGGT
Source organism: Hyphomicrobiales bacterium (assembly GCA_900466605.1). Taxonomy (GTDB): domain Bacteria; phylum Pseudomonadota; class Alphaproteobacteria; order Rhizobiales; family Rhizobiaceae; genus Rhizobium. The sequence continues at coordinate 112,543 of UBMU01000024.1, read as the reverse complement.
GGTTCGGAGGACAATTTTGCCCGCATGATGACGCAGAAGGCCCGGCAGCTCGGCATGAACCGCACTGCCTTCTATAACGCATCCGGCCTCCCGGATGGCCGCCAGGTGACGACTGCGCGCGACATGTCCACGCTTGCCGTGGCGCTCATGCGGAATTACCCGAGTGAGTATCGACTGTTCGCTACGTCGAGCTTTACCTTCCGTGGACGCACGATCCGCGGCCACAACAATCTCATGTACCGCTACCAGGGCATGGATGGCATCAAGACCGGCTACACCAACGCGTCCGGCTTCAATCTCGTCAGCGCCGTGAGGGATGGCAACCGCCGCGTCGTCGGCGTCGTGTTGGGCGGCCGCACCGCCCGCAGCCGCGACGACAAGATGGCCGGCTTGCTCGACAAGTATCTCGGTCGTGCCTCTTCGTCCGGCGCTGCAAAGCTGGTTGCAAGCACGAATGCACGCCAGCAGGTGGAAGTCGCCTCAGCAGCGGATGACAGCGACATGCCGATCCCGGAAAACGCGCCGCGCACCAATGAGCTCTCGCCGAAGGCGCTCGGCTATCTCAGCGATGCGACGGTGCCCATGGAGCGTCCGTCCGCTCTTGCCGAAATTGCCAATGTCGGCAAGCCCGCAGTCAAATCTGCTGGCGCGCCGTCGGCTTCCGGCGATTGGCAGATTCAGATCTCGGCCGCACCGAGCGACGACGCCGCCCGTGCCCTTCTTGCCCAGGCCAAGGCCGCCGGTGGCGCAGCCCTGAAAGCCGCGTCGCCCTATACCGAGGCCGTCGGCAATGGCGCCAACAAGGTTTTTCGGGCTCGCTTCATCGGCTTCCAGAGCCGCGAAGCGGCCACATCTGCCTGCGATGCCCTGAGACAGCGTTCCTACGACTGCATGCTACTGCCAGATCACGGCTGATCGGTCTCGACTTTCGAGTAGAATCAGGTTCTCCTGGGTAAACAAAAGGAGAACGTCATGCTGAATGATCTCGCCGAAAAGTTCGAGCGCGCATCGCGGCACTATGCCGACGCAAACGGCATCGAGCGTGATGCAGACTGGTTTCTCCTGAAGCTTCAGGAGGAAATAGGCGAGCTTACCCAGGCTTGGAACCGCGTGAGCGGAAGAGGGCGTCGGAAGGGCAGGTCAGACGAGGAACTGGCACGCGACCTCGCCGACGAGGCAGCCGATGTGCTCGGACACATCCTTCTATTTGCACATAGGAACGATCTGGATCTGCCCGCGGCGATCAAGCGCAAATGGCTCTTCCAGCCCGAGCAGCGCTAGGCTCAGGCCACAGTGATCCGGCGCCGATAGAACTTGCTATCCACCGTCATCAGCGGAAACTCTCGCGGGAGATCGCCGCGCAAGACCTCTGCGAATCCGTTCTTTTCGTAGAACCGATGCGCGGCAAGGAATTTGTCCGTGGTTCCAAGGAAGACATCCTTGATCCCCTGAACCTCTGCGAGCGTCAGCAGTTCGGCCAGAAGTCTGGCCGCAACGCCATGTTCGCGACCGCGCACTTCAGCCGCGACAAACATCTTGCGTAGTGCCGCCTGGTTATTTCCGATGTCCTTCAGCCCAATCGTTCCGACAAGCTGACCATCGCGAACGGCGACCCAGAACTGACCCTTTCCAGACTGATAGAAATCAGAAATGACGGCGAGGTCCGGCTGGTCGTCGGCCGTGATCGCGATGCCGAATTCCTCGCGCTGGATAGGCAGGATCACCGAGAAAACATCATCGATATCAGCGGCAACGAAAGGTCTGATTTCGATCTCGTTCATTGCCGCTCCTTGCGCTCGACTAGGCCTTCGTGCCGCCGACGGTCACCTGGTCCATCCTGAGGTGCGGTTGGCCGACGCCGACCGGGACCCATTGGCCGGCCTTGCCGCAATTGCCGATACCGGTGTCGAGCTTCATGTCGTTACCGACCATCGAAACACGCTTCATGGCATCAGGTCCGTTGCCGATCAGCATCGCGCCCTTGATCGGCGCGCCAATCTTGCCGTTCTCGATCAGGTAAGCCTCGGTGCAGCCGAATACGAACTTGCCGGAGGTGATATCCACCTGACCGCCGCCGAAGGAGACGGCATAGATGCCCTTCTTGACGGAAGAGATGATTTCCTCCGGCGTCTTGTCGCCGCCGAGCATGTAGGTGTTGGTCATGCGAGGCATCGGAACATGCGCGTAGCCCTGACGACGGCCGTTGCCGGTGGGCGTCATTCCCATCAGGCGGGCATTCTGCCTGTCCTGCATGTAACCGACGAGCTTGCCGTTTTCGATCAGCACATTGTAGGCGGACGGCGTGCCCTCGTCATCGATGGTGATCGAGCCGCGGCGGTTGTCTATCGTGCCGTCGTCGACGACGGTTACGCCAGGAGCCGCAACCATCTGGCCGAGGAGGCCGGCAAAGGCGGATGTCTTCTTTCGGTTGAAATCGCCTTCCAGCCCATGGCCGACGGCTTCATGCAGCATGACGCCTGGCCAGCCGGAACCGAGTACGACATCCATGGTGCCGGCGGGCGCTTCGATCGCCTCCAGGTTCACCAGTGCCTGCCGCAAGGCTTCGTCGGCACCGTACTGCCAGCTGTCTTCGGTGATGAAATCGCCAAAGCCGACGCGCCCGCCGCTACCGTAGGAGCCGCTCTCCTGACGGTCGCCGTCGCCTGCAATGACCGAAATGTTGATGCGCGTCATCGGCCGGATATCACGAACGCGGTGGCCATCGGCGCGCAGGATATCGACGACCTGCCAGCTGGCGGCGACAGATGCGGTCACCTGGCGCACCTTGTCGTTCTTGCCGCGCAGATAAGCGTCGATGTCCTGCAGCACCTTGACCTTCTCCTCGAAGGTCGGCGTGCCGATCGGGTTCTCGTCCGAATAGAATTTTTTGTTGGTTCGCTGGGGAGCTGCGGCATAGCTTCCGGAATGACCGCGCGTGACGGCGCCGACCGCATCGGCCGCGCGCTTGAGCGCCTCCACGGAGAGGTCGCCCGCATGTGCATAGCCGACGGCTTCGCCCGCCACGGCGCGCAGACCAAAACCCTGCTCGGTGTTGAAGCTGCCGCCCTTCAGGCGTCCGTTGTCGAACATCAACGATTCCGCCTGGGCGTGTTCGATGTAGAGCTCCCCGTCGTCCGCGCCCGAAAGCGCGTCGGCAACAAGCGAGCGCATCTTTGCTTCGTCGGCATCGAAAAGCGTGAGGAGATCCGTATTCATATCTTTATGCTCCGCTGAAGCAGGAATGCTTTCAGCCGATGTAGGTCCGGTGGACGGTTCGAGCAAGCCCCGAATCGAGACGGATCAGGCCAAGGGGTCAGGGAAGGGCGTCGTAGCCTTCCGCAAAACCCTTGAGATCGACAGGAATGCCGATGCCTTCTTCGGGCGTCTGGAAGACGATGAACGTAGCGCTGGCGCCGCTGCGGAAAGTCTTGAGCAGTTCGTCTTCAAGAACAACCTCGGCATAGCAGCCATCGGCGAAGCAACGGACGAAATAGGCCCGCCCGATATCCTTGCCGTCGACATTGAGGCCGAGGCCGTTCGGCAGGAGAACGCCGAGCGGTGCGAGAACGCGCAGGATCTTCGACTTGCGGTCGGCGGTCTTCAATACGACGACGGAAAGGCCGACTTCCGGCCGGTCTTCGGCGATGACGTTCTGCATAAGCGCGCACTGCTCTGTCGCGGCGCCTGCCGGCTTGTCGCACACGACGGACCATGCGCCGTGGTTAGACTTGACGGTGCCTGGCGCCTGCGGCTGCGTCTGGCCGGGCGTTGCCTGCGTTGCCGGCGCGGGCTGTGCCGGCGCGCCTGGCTGCTGGGCGAAAGCGGGAGCAGTCGCTGCGGCCGCGATGCACGCTGTCAGCACCAATGGCCGTGCGAGGGAACGGAAACCCATGAAAACCTCTGCAATTCGAATCAGTGCCGCTAAATTGGGGCGCGCCACCAAAAATGAAAAGCCCCACCCGCTGAAAAGCCGGGGACTACGGCGGAAATGGGACGTTTCTTCGAGAATGTTGGCACAGCGGCGCGTTCGCAAGCCATATTTTGCCGATCATAGCGAAAAGATGGAACGTTTCTTGATGCTTGGAACAACATGTTTGAAAGCGAAAATGCCGCACAGACAAATGCTTTGGGATGTTGCGGCGAATGGCAAACTGTGGTTTGAAGCGCTGAGGATGGCAAGGATTCTGCGCGCATTTTTGCGCAGGTCAGCGCTCGAGGGAGATTTTAACGTGATTAAGAAGGCTTATGCAGCTCTGACCGCACTGGTCTGTCTGCTTTTTGCTTCCGGCAGTTATGCCGACCAACCGCTGCCGTGGCAGGCGACGTTGCAGCCTGCAGCCACGCCGATCATGCGGGACATTCATTGGTTCGAACAATATACCCTGTGGTTTATTGTTCCGATCACCCTCTTTGTTCTGGTCCTTCTTATCGTCGTCTGTCTCAAGTTCCGGGCCGGCGCCAATCCGGTGCCGTCCAAGACGAGCCACAATACGCTGATCGAAGTTGCTTGGACCGTGGGACCGGTTCTCGTGCTTCTTTTCCTCGCAGTGCCTTCGTTCAATCTTTTGACCGCCCAGCTGACACTTCCGGAAAATCCGGATGTCACCATCAAGGCGACGGCCACCCAGTGGCAGTGGAACTACGAATATGAAGGTTCGGGCGAAACCCCGGTCGCCTTCGATTCCTATCTCCTGAAGGATCAGGACCGCGCCGCTGCCGGCAAGGAAGACAAGTCGAGATATCCGCGCCTCCTGGCTGTGGACAACGAACTGGTTCTGCCCGTCAACAAGACCGTCCGCGTTCTCGTGACCGCTGCCCCGACCGACGTCATTCATGCTTTTGCAATGCCGTCGTTCGGCGTCAAGATCGATGCCGTTCCGGGTCGCCTGAACGAAACCTGGTTCCGCGCAGAGCGCGAAGGCCTGTTCTACGGCCAGTGCTCCGAGCTCTGCGGCAAGGACCATGCGTTCATGCCGATCGCCATCCACGTCGTTTCCGAGGACAAGTACAAGCAGTGGCTCGCTGCTGCCGCCAGCGATCTGCCTGGCGCGTACAAGACACTCATGGCTGCAACCGATGGTCCTGCAAAGACCGTCGACGTCGCCGAAAACGTCGCACAGTAAGGGAAGAGGGAACGGGACATGGCTGGACCTTCCGCACACGACGATCATCACTCGCATGATCATTCTCATGGCGCACACGCCCATGACGACCACCACGATCACTCGCACAAGCCGAGCTTCATCAATCGCTGGTTCTTTTCGACGAATCACAAGGACATCGGCACGCTCTACCTGATCTTCGCGATCATCGCCGGTATCATCGGCGGCGCGCTCTCCGTTGCCATGCGCATGGAGCTGCAGGAGCCGGGCATCCAGATCTTCCACGGCCTGGCGGCCATGGTTTACGGCTATGAAGGCGACGCCGCCATCGACGGCGCCAAGCAGATGTTCAACATGTTCACCACAGCGCACGCGCTGATCATGATCTTCTTCATGGTCATGCCGGCGATGATCGGTGGTTTCGCCAACTGGATGGTGCCGATCATGATCGGTGCGCCTGACATGGCGTTCCCGCGTCTGAACAACATCTCCTTCTGGCTGATCGTTCCGGCCTTCCTTCTGCTCATCATGTCGATGTTCGTCGAAGGTCCTGCCGGTGCCTACGGCGCAGGTGGTGGCTGGACGATGTATCCGCCGCTGTCGAGCTCCGGCACGCCGGGCCCGGCTGTCGACCTTGCGATCTTCGCGCTCCACATTGCTGGTGCGTCCTCGATCCTCGGTGCGATCAACTTCATCACCACGATCCTGAACATGCGCGCTCCGGGCATGACGCTGCACAAGATGCCGCTGTTTGCCTGGTCGGTGCTGATCACCGCCTTCCTGCTGCTGCTGTCGCTCCCGGTTCTCGCCGGCGCCATCACCATGATGCTGACCGACCGCAACTTCGGCACCTCCTTCTTCGTGCCTGAGGGCGGCGGCGACCCGATCCTTTACCAGCACCTGTTCTGGTTCTTCGGTCACCCGGAAGTCTACATTCTGATCCTGCCGGGCTTCGGCATCGTCAGCCACATCATCTCGACGTTCTCGAAGAAGCCTGTCTTCGGCTATCTCGGCATGGCCTACGCCATGGTCGCGATCGGTGCTGTCGGCTTCGTCGTCTGGGCACACCATATGTACACGGTCGGCCTGTCGCTCGATGCGCAGCGCTACTTCGTGTTCGCAACGATGGTCATCGCCGTTCCGACGGGCGTGAAGATCTTCTCCTGGATCGCGACGATGTGGGGTGGCTCCATCAGCTTCCGCACGCCGATGGTCTGGGCGATCGGCTTCATCTTCCTGTTCACCGTCGGTGGTGTGACGGGCGTCCAGCTCGCCAACGCCGGCCTCGACCGTTCGCTGCATGACACCTACTACGTCGTGGCTCACTTCCACTACGTTCTGTCGCTCGGCGCCGTCTTCGCGATCTTCGCGGCCTGGTACTACTGGTTCCCGAAGATGACCGGCTACATGTACAGCGAGTTCCTGGGCACGCTGCATTTCTGGGTCATGTTCATCGGCGTCAACCTGGTGTTCTTCCCGCAGCACTTCCTCGGCCTTGCCGGTATGCCGCGCCGCTACATCGACTACCCGGATGCGTTTGCCGGCTGGAACTACGTTTCCTCGATCGGCTCCTACATCTCGGCCGTCGGCGTGTTGATCTTCCTGGTCGGCGTCTTTGAAGCCTTCGCCAAGAAGCGCGTTGCTGGTGATAATCCATGGGGCGAGGGCGCAACGACGCTCGAATGGCAGCTTTCTTCGCCGCCGCCTTATCACCAGTGGGAACAGCTCCCGCGCATCAAGTAAGATGCGAGAAATTGCGACCGCCGCGTGTTACAGTGCGGCGGTCGGCTTACAAGTTTGCAGGACAAGAGAATGACAGTAATCGGCAATCGCAAGGCTCTAGCACACGACGGCGAGTTCCGCCTGTCGGAGGCGAACGCGCGCGATTATTTCGAGCTTTTGAAACCGCGCGTCATGTCGCTCGTGGTTTTCACGGCATTTGCCGGTCTGGTTCTGGCCCCGGGCCACATCAACCCGGTTCTCGGCGTCATTGCCATCCTTTGCATTGCCATCGGCGCAGGCGCTTCGGGCGCACTCAACATGTGGTACGATGCCGATATCGACGCGATCATGACCCGCACTGCCAAGCGTCCGATCCCGGCTGGCCGCATCGCTCCACGCGAAGCACTGGCATTCGGCCTAGTGCTTTCCTGCTTCTCGGTGACGATTCTCGGGCTCGCCGTCAATTGGCTCGCAGCTTCAATCCTCGCCTTCACGATTTTCTTCTATGCCGTGATCTACACGATGTGGCTGAAGCGCTCGACGCCGCAGAACATTGTTATCGGTGGTGCAGCCGGCGCGTTTCCGCCAATGATCGGCTGGGCCTGCGTAACCGGCACGGTTACGATCGAAAGCTTCGTGCTCTTCATGATCATCTTCCTGTGGACGCCGGCTCATTTCTGGGCGTTGGCTCTGTTCAAGATGGGTGACTACGAGGCGGTCGGCGTACCGATGCTGCCGAATGTCTCGGGCGAGCGCACCACCAAGCATCAGATCGTTGCCTATGCCGTGCTGACGGCGATCTGCGGCGTGCTGCCGACAGTGCTCGGCTTTGCGAGCCTCGGCTACGGATTGGTTGCCGCCGCGCTTGGCGCAATCTTTATCTACTGTTCCATCGCCGTCTGGCGGATGCCGGACGGCGACGAGAAGATGATCCCGGCCAAGAAGCTCTTCGGCTTCTCGATTGCCTATCTCTTCGCGATATTCTCGGCCCTGATGTTCGACCGGCTCGCCGCGGTGCTCGTTTCGCATGCGGGAGGTATTTTCTGATGGATGTCGTCAAGCTCACGGAAGCGCAGCGCAAGTCGCGCCGCAACCGCAACGTCGCTCTCGGCCTCGTTCTGGGCGGCCTGGTCGTGCTTTTCTACGCGATCACGATCGTGAAGTTCACCTCGGGGCACGTGGGATGAACGAGACGCAAGGCATACCGCGAAAGCCGCGCAACAATGGCGCCGTTGTTTTCATGTGCCTTGCCTTCGTCTTCGGCATGGGCGCCGCGAGCTATGCGGCCGTTCCGCTCTACAGGATGTTCTGCCAGCTTACGGGCTACAACGGCACGACGCAGCGCGTCGAACAGGCCTCGACGGTGGTACTCGACCGCAAGATGCGGGTCACCTTCGACGCCAACGTTGCCCCCGGCCTCAGCTGGGAGTTCAAGCCAGTCGAGCGCGAGGTCAACCCGCGCATCGGCGAAACCATCCAGGTGAATTTCGTCGCGGTGAACAAGTCGAACGAGCCGCAGCGCGGCCAGGCAGTGTTCAATGTGACGCCAGGCGAGGCCGGCGTCTACTTCAACAAGGTGCAGTGCTTCTGCTTCAACGAAACCGTGCTGAAGCCGGGCGAAAAGCTGGAGATGCCGGTCGTTTTCTACATCGATCCTGATATTACCAAGGCTGTGGAGTCGAAGGATATCCACACCATTACATTGTCCTATACGTTCTACCCGAAGGAGGGTCCGAAGCCACTGGCTTCGAATGAGGGTGGAACGGTGAAGCTTGAAAAGAAACTTTGATTGAGGTTCGTTTCCGGCTAAGCCGGAGCGGAGAGGAAGAGATCCGGGGATAGCTTACATGGCTGATGCTCATCAGAAACATCACGACTACCACATCATCGACCCGAGCCCGTGGCCGATCTTGGCCTCGATTGGCGCGTTCGTCATCACGTTCGGCGGCGTCGGCTACATGCGCTACATCAACGGCGGCTCGCTGCACCTCTTTGGTATAGAATGGGCCCACCCGTGGTTGTTCTTCATCGGGCTTGCCCTCATTCTCTACGTCATGTTCGGCTGGTGGTCGGACACCGTGAAGGAAGCGCACGAGGGCGCCCATACGCGCGTTGTCTCGCTGCACCTTCGCTACGGCATGATCATGTTCATCGCTTCGGAAGTGATGTTCTTCGTCGCCTGGTTCTGGGCTTACTTCGACGCGAGCCTCTTCCCGAGTGAAGCAATCCAGGCTTCGCGCCTCGCCTATACTGGTGGCCAGTGGCCGCCGAAGGGTATCGAAGTCCTCGATCCCTGGCACTTGCCGATCTACAACACGGTCATCCTGTTGTTGTCCGGCACGACCGTTACCTGGGCGCACCACGCGCTACTGCACAACGACCGCCGCGGCCTGATCCAGGGCCTGACCCTGACCGTTCTGCTCGGCATCTTGTTCTCGGCTGTCCAGGCTTACGAATACGCCCACGCTCCGTTCGCCTTCAAGAACTCGATCTACGGCGCGACCTTCTTCATGGCCACCGGTTTCCACGGCTTCCATGTTTTCGTCGGTACCATTTTCCTGCTGGTCTGCCTGCTGCGCGCGATCCGTGGCGACTTCACGCCGAAGCAGCATTTCGGCTTCGAGGCGGCTGCCTGGTACTGGCACTTCGTCGACGTCGTCTGGCTCTTCCTGTTCTTCTGCATCTACGTCTGGGGCGGCTGGGGCGCGCCACTGGCTGCAGGCTGAGTTGACATCGCGGAATTGAAAAGGGCGGGTGCCACGGCACCCGCCCTTTTTGTTTGTCGATCATCGCATCGCGGCTATGCGCTCGAATGCGGAGGGTTCGGGAATGCCGAGGTCCAGGCGCTGCCGGATTGCTTCGGCGCATTCGAAGGGGGTCAGTACTGACGTGTCGACCTCAAGATCGTAGATACCGGGAATATGGACCTGCTCCTGCCAGAGCCGGACGGGATCGGGCACCGCGTCGTCTTCGGTTGCGCGGACATAAAGCGTGTGTCGCCCCGGCGAAGGGATGTCCCGCCTCTTCAAGATGACCTCGATCGGACACCTGACGCCGACAAAAAGCACCGGCAATCCCTCAAGCCGGCGCGCGCAGTCGGCGAGGATGCCGAGCGGCTGAGAGTAGCTGTCGTGATGGCCGAGGTCGGCAACCACATTGAGGCCGAGCCCAGCATGAATGGCGATCGACTCGTAGAGTGCGACATAGAAAAACGGCACCATCTCCTCGAGATCGGGGCGTTCCCCGCCGGGGCGCAGGCCGATGCCCGGCAGATAGCGCTCCGGGGTCATCTCGTTATAGGTGTCGACGCCAAGGTTCATCCAGGGGCCGTCGAAGTGCTCCTGGATCGCGTTGGCGATCGACGATTTCCCACTGCGCGGGGCGCCGTTCAGAATGACGATTTGTCCGGCCGAGCTGTCGTATGTCATCAGTTTTCTTCTTCTGTTTGGCGCGAATCGCTGGGGCGAATGCGCGCGGGTATTTCCCTTCCCTCTGTGATTACTTTATGGGTGAGTTATGGCGGCGGAACCAGTTGGCCATAGGCAATTGGAAGGATGGCATGAACGAGGACAGCGCACATTTCCCACCGGTCGACCCTGTCAAGACAGGCATCAGGGGACGCTGCCCGCGCTGCGGCCAGGGAAAGCTCTTCAACGGCCTGCTGGCGCTGAAGCCGCGCTGCTCGGCCTGTGGTCTCGACTACGCCTTTGCCGATGCCGGCGATGGTCCCGCGGTGTTCGTCATTCTGATTGTCGGTTTCATCGTCATCGGCTCGGTTTTGTGGCTTGAGGTCAACTACGCGCCGCCGATCTGGCTGCACATTCTGCTGTTCGCTCCACTGACGATTATTCTATCCCTGCTTGCCCTTCGTTGGTGCAAGGGAATCCTGATCGCGATGCAGTATCGCCACAACGCCAGCGAGGGGCGCCTTTCCCGTGACTGAACTTGAAGTCTCGGCGCCTCGCCGAAAGCGGCCGGTGCTGACCGGCGCTATAGTGCTGGTCGCGCTGGCGATCCTCATCTCGCTTGGCACCTGGCAGGTCGAGCGGCTGCAGTGGAAGGAAAAGCTGCTCTCCGACATCGCCGAGCGTCGCCAGGCGCCGCCGGCACCCCTTGCAGATATCGAATCATTGGCGGCCAAGGGTGAGGATATCGACTATCGCCACATCACGGTCACTGGCGAATACGTCAACAGCAAGGAACGGCATTTCTTCGCCACCTGGCACGGCCGGACGGGTTTTTACGTTTACACGCCACTGCAGCTTGCCGATGGCCGCTATCTCTTGGTCAATCGCGGCTTTGTTCCCTACGACAACAAGGAGCCGGAGATGCGCATGCAAGGCCAACTGACCGATCAGCAGACGGTCACCGGACTTGCCCGTGCGAAGCTGGCCGGCAAACCATCCTGGGTCGTGCCCGACAATGATTTGGCCAAGAATATCTTCTACTGGAAGGACCTCGATGTGATGGCGTCCAGTGTCGACCTTGACAAGGCTCAGGTCGTTCCCTTCTTCGTAGATGCGGATGATACTCCCAATCCGAAGGGGATGCCGATCGGCGGTGTCACCGATGTCGATCTGCCCAACAACCATCTGCAATATGCCTTCACCTGGTATGGATTGGCGGCAACGCTTGTCGTGATCGTTGTGGTGGCCCGTTTCCGCAAGCGGGGCCCTACGCAATAGTATCGCTTCAATTCTTGCCTATATTGGGCTAGAGAGCCCTATCCCTACAAACCGGAACTGACATGAATATTGCGGCGAAACCTCCTTTGACGATCAGGCTATGCGGACCGCGCGGCTTTTGCGCCGGTGTCGACCGCGCCATCCAGATCGTCGTGCTGGCGCTGAAATCCTATGGTGCGCCGGTCTACGTCCGCCACGAGATCGTCCATAACAGGTATGTGGTCGAAGGCCTGGAAGCCAAGGGTGCTGTCTTCGTCGAGGAACTCGACGAGATCCCCGAAGAGCACCGCGCCCAGCCGGTCGTTTTCTCCGCTCACGGCGTTCCGAAATCCGTGCCGGAAGATGCGAGCGCCCGCAATCTCTTCTATCTCGACGCGACGTGTCCGCTGGTGTCGAAGGTCCATAAGCAAGCGATGCGGCACAACCGGCTCGGTCGCCATGTGGTGCTGATCGGCCATGCTGGTCACCCTGAGGTCATCGGCACGATGGGGCAACTGCCCGAGGGTTCGGTGTCCCTGATCGAGACCGTCGAGGACGCCGATGTCTATGAGCCCGCCGACCCGGACAATCTGGGGTTTGTGACGCAGACGACCCTGTCGGTGGACGACACGGCCGGCGTAATCGCGCGTCTGCATGAACGCTTCCCCAACCTGACCGCGCCGGCGGCCGACTCGATCTGCTACGCGACGACGAACCGTCAGGAAGTGGTGAAACAGGCAGCCCCCGGCTGCGATCTCTTCATCATCGTCGGAGCGCCGAACTCGTCGAATTCCAAGCGGCTCGTCGAGGTGGCGCTCAGGGCAGGGGCCAAGAAGTCGCTCCTCGTGCAACGTGCCTCGGAACTCGACTGGGATGAGATCGGTCCGATCTCGACGCTCGGGCTGTCCGCTGGCGCGTCGGCGCCAGAGGTGATCGTCAACGAGATCATCGAGGCTTTCCGGGCGCGCTTCGACGCCAAGGTCGAGCTTGCCGAGACGGTTCAGGAAAACGAGCATTTCCTCGTCAACCGCGAACTGCGCAACATCGAGCTGACGCATGAGGATATGGCGTGGGTGAACGGGTGAGCCGCAATCCCGCCTAGCCAGAGCAATTGGCGGGGGGCGATTGCAGCGCCTGCCGGCGCCCGGACCGGGCGGTGGCTAACTGATCAAACATTTTCGCGGGACGTAAATTGGCAGTCTATACCGATATTTCCGAAGACGATTTGAAGTGGTTCCTGACGGAGTACGACACCGGCACGCTACTGTCCTACAAGGGCATTGCGGAAGGCGTCGAGAACTCGAACTTCCTGTTGCACACCACCAAGGATCCGCTGATCCTCACCCTTTACGAGAAGCGGGTCGAGAAGACCGATCTGCCGTTCTTCCTCGGCCTGATGCAACATCTGGCCGCCGGCGGCCTGTCCTGCCCCTTGCCCCTACCGCGAAAAGACGGGGCCTTGCTCGGCGCGCTTTCCGATCGCCCAGCAGCGCTAATCTCTTTCCTGGAAGGCATGTGGCTGCGCAAGCCGGAGGCCAAACATTGCCGTGAAGTCGGCAAGGCCTTGGCAAAGATGCACGTTGCCGGTGAAGGCTTCGAACTGAAGCGGCCGAACGCGTTGTCGGTTGATGGCTGGAAGGCGCTCTGGGAGAAGTCGGAATCCCGCGCCGACGAGGTGGAAAGGGGACTGCAGCACGAAATCCGCAGTGAGCTCGATTTCCTCGCCGCCCATTGGCCGAAGGATCTGCCGGATGGCGTCATCCACGCAGATCTCTTCCCCGACAACGTCTTCTTCCTCGGTGACGATCTGTCAGGTCTGATCGACTTCTATTTCGCCTGCAACGATCTGCTTGCCTACGACGTCTCGATCATCCTCAACGCCTGGTGTTTCGAAAAGGACGGCGCCTATAACATCACCAAGGGGATGGCGATGCTGGAGGGCTACCAAAGCGTTCGGCCGCTGAGCGCAGCCGAGCTTGCCGCGCTGCCGATCCTGGCTCGCGGCTCTGCACTTCGCTTCTTCCTGACGCGCCTCTACGACTGGCTGACGACACCCGAAGGCGCGCTGGTCACCAAGAAGGATCCGCTCGAATATCTGCGCAAGCTGCGCTTCCATAGGCAGATCGCCTCTGCCGCCGAATACGGGCTTGCAGCATGAAACACGTCGAAATCTTCACGGACGGAGCCTGCTCGGGCAATCCCGGGCCTGGCGGCTGGGGGGCGGTGCTGCGTTACGGCGATGTGGAAAAGGAACTCTGCGGCGGCGAGGCCGACACCACCAACAACCGCATGGAACTGCTGGCAGCGATCTCCGCGCTCACGGCACTGAAAAGCCCCTGCGAAGTCGATCTACACACCGATTCCAAATATGTCATGGATGGCATCTCCAAGTGGATATTCGGCTGGAAGAAGAACGGCTGGAAGACCGCCGACAAGAAGCCGGTCAAGAACGGTGAGCTATGGCAGGCGCTCGACGCGGCCAACCAGAGCCACAAGGTCAAGTGGCATTGGGTCAAGGGCCACGCCGGCCATCCGGAAAACGAGCGCGCTGACGAACTCGCCCGCAAGGGCATGGAGCCGTTCAAGAAGCGCTAGAGCTTTCCGGTCGAAATTTCGCAGAAACAAGGACATCGAGCGCTTCCTTGAATCAGCCTGGAAACGTTCTTGCACCGATCGAGGAGGGATGTCGTGCGGATTGTCTCGTTGAACGCATGGGGTGGAAAGCTGCACGCGCCGCTGATCCCCTATCTTGCCGAGGTCGATGCCGACGTTCTCTGCATGCAGGAAGTCACCCGTACGGTGACCGTGTCCAGCGACTGGCTGGTCTACCGCGACGGCAGCCATATCCTGCCGCAGCGCGCCAACCTGTTTGCCGAGATCAAAGCAATTCTTCCCACGCACGATGCCTTCTTCGCGCCAACCGCCCGAGGAGAGCTTTTCGAAGGCGATACCTCGTTCAAGTCGGAATTCGGTCTTGCGACCTTCGTGCGCCAGTCCCACCCGATCATCGGCCATGCAATGGATTTCGTGCATGGCGACTTCTCGGGCGATGGTTATGGGCCGCATCCCCGCGGACGCAACGCGCAGTGCCTTCGCCTGTTTGACTACCGCGCCAATCGTCCGATCACCGTCGCGCAGCTACATGGCTTGCGCGACCTTGCGGGCAAGGGCGACACGCCGGCGCGTCGGGGACAGGCTGATGCCTTGGTTGCTCTTATCCGTCGCATCTGGCGAGAAGGCGAGCCGCTGGTCGTCTGCGGCGACTTCAACGTTCTCCCGGGCAGCGTCATGTTCGACGCGCTTTCCGAACTCGGTCTCACCGACCTCGTGACCTCGCGCGGCCACACGGATACACGAACCTCACACTACGCCAAGGAAGGCCGCTACGCCGACTATATGTTGGTCACATCGAATGTCGACGTCCTGGCGTTCGATGTGGTCGAACAGCCCGAGGTTTCCGACCATCGGGCGCTGTTGCTGGAGATTGCCTAAGGGGTCAGGATGGCGCAGCGGTGCAGGATGCAGCCGCTGCGCCGAGCCCTGGGAGGCTTATCGATTATGCCGCCTTGGCAACTTCGCCATGCGGGTCGAGGACGAACTTCGTCGCGGCACCGTGATCGAAGCTCTCATAGCCCTGCACCGCCTCTTCAAGCGGAATGACCTTGGCATTGACGATATCGGCAATCGGCAACCGGTCGTGCAGGATCGCCTGCATGAGCTGACGGTTGTATTTCAGCACCGGCGTCTGACCCGTATGGAAGGACTGCGCCTTGGCCCAGCCGAGGCCGAAGCGGAGCGCCAGGTTGCCGTGCTTGGCGGCATTGTCGACGGCGCCCGGATCCTCGGTGACGTAGAGGCCGGGAATGCCGATCGAGCCAGCCGCGCGGGTGATCTCCATCATCTGGTTCAGCACGATCGCCGGCTGCTCGCCGCCTGAATGGCCCCGTGCCTCGAAGCCGACGGCGTCGACGGCGCTGTCCACCTCGTTGCTGCCGGTCACCTGCGCGATCATGTCGCCGAGCCGGTCACTCATGGACAGATCGATCGGCTCGAAGCCGACCTTGGCGGCATGGGCAAGGCGATCCTTGTTGAAGTCGCCGATCATCACCACGGCAGCACCCAGAATGCGGGCCGATGCCGCCGCCGCAAGTCCGACCGGACCGGCACCCGCAACATAGACCGTCGACCCGACACCGACGCCGGCACGCACGGCGCCATGGAAGCCGGTCGGCAGGATGTCGGAAAGCATCGTGAGGTCGCGAATCTTTTCCATGGCCCGGTCGCGGTCGGGGAATTTCAGCAGGTTGAAGTCTGCATAGGGAATGGTGACGTAGCGGGCCTGCCCGCCGATCCAGCCGCCCATATCGACATAGCCATAAGCGCCGCCGGCGCGCGACGGATTGACTGTCAGGCAGACGCCGGTGTCCTGCGATTTGCAGCAGCGGCAGCGGCCGCAGGCTACATTGAACGGCACGGAGACGATGTCGCCGATCTGAAGCATCTCGACATCGATGCCTTTCTCGATCACTTCGCCGGTGATTTCGTGGCCGAGGACGAGACCGGGCATGGCGGTCGTGCGGCCACGAACCATGTGCTGGTCGGATCCGCAGATGTTGGTGGAAATCACTTTCAGGATGACGCCGTGCTCGATTCTGCGGCCATCAGGTGCTTCAAGCTTCGGATCATCGATGTCGTGGATTTCGACCTTGCCGGGCCGCATATAGACGACGCCTCGGTTCTTGCTCATTTCCATCTCCTCCGTTGAAAATGCTGCCGACCGTCTTTGGCTCCTCAACCTGATCCGGCCGTTGGCAACAGACTAATGAAGAACGGCCATAGCATCGTTCCGATTGCGACGGTTTGAGGGACGGAAATGGCCGTCCGATGTGGAGCGTCTCCTTTCCTGTTGAGAGTGGGCTTTGTTGTTGCCGCGCCCACGTTTCTCTCTCTATGTTGCACCCGATGTTATTTGGGAGGATGCCATATGATCCTGCACTGCGTGCTGATGCGGCTGAAGGCCGCGATGACGGCCGAAGAGAAGCAGTCCTTGTTCGAATCGATCGTCGCGCTGAAGCAGGTGATCCCGGGCATCATCGACATCAAGTACGGACCGAACGTCTCGCCTGAGGGGCTGCACGCCGGCTACGTCGACGGTTTTGCCGTGACCTTCGAAAGCGCGGAAGCGCGCGATACCTATCTCGTGCATCCGGAGCATGTGGACGTTGGCGAGCGTATCGTCTCCTCGACGGATGGTGGTCTGGGTGGCCTGATCGTCTTCGATCTCAACTATTGAGGCTGGGCCGCGTCGTCGTGCGCCCCAGCCCTTTCTTTCAGCTGGCCTTCGCCATGGCCGCCACCAACTGGTCGACGTTGTAGCGGAACATCTTCTCGTAGGTTGATGCTGGTCCCTTGGCGTCGGAAAGAGACTCGACATAGAGCTCACCGCCCGGCGCAGCGCCCGTCGCCTTGGCGATCTGCTTGACGAGACGCGGGTCGTTGGAGTTCTCGAAGAAATACGTCTTCACGTGCTCAGCCTTGATTTGTTCAATCAGTTTGGCGACATCTGCGGCGGAGGCTTCGCTTTCGGTCGAGACGCCAATTGGGGCGAGGAACTGCACGCCGTACTCACGTCCGAAATAGCCGAAGGCGTCATGGCTGGTCAGGACCTTGCGGTGGTCCAAAGCGATCTTCTCAAGCTTCGAATGCGCGTAGGCGTCTAGCTCGTTCAGCTTCTTCAGATAGGCCTCGGCATTGGTCTTGAAGACGGCAGCATGGGCCGGGGCCGCGTCGGCAAGCGCCTGTTCGATGTTGGCGACCCAGACCTTGACGTTGACGGGGCTGTTCCAGACATGCGGGTCAGTGACCGTCTGTCCGTCCTCGTCCATGGTCCGAAGCCTTATCCCCTCGGAGACGACAATCGGCTTGCCTTTGTAGCCCGAGGCGCTGATCAGGCGGTCCATCCAGCCTTCCAGACCTTCACCGCTAACGAAGGCGACTTGTGCCGCATTGAGGTTTCGTGCGTCGCTTGGCGATGGCTCAAACTCGTGGGGATCGCCGTTGGGGCCGACGAGGCTCGTGACCGTCACATGGTCGCCACCGACTTGGCGGACCACATCGGCGAGCACTGTGAAGGAGGCGACAACCTTTAGCGTCGCGGCAGACGCTGATGTTGTCGAAAGCGCCACGAGCGCCGGGATCATCACTGTAAAGAGCAGTCTGCGGGAAATCATGGGAAGCTCCAGGGTGTGTCAGCCCTTCAGGTGCGGGCGAGGGAAATACCGCCGGGCAAGGCCCGACGGGGCGAGGAAAATGGAAAGGCCGTAGATCAGCGCTGCCGTCATGATGATCGTCGGTCCGGAGGCGAGCTCGAGATGGTATGAGGCGATGAGGCCGAGGTAACCCGAGGCAGCGGCGCTCACCGCCGCAATCGCCATCATGGATGGCAGGCTGCGCGACCAGAGCTGTGCGATCGCCGCCGGCAGCATCATCAGGCCGACCGCCATCAGCGTTCCCAGCGCCTGGAAACTAGCGACCAGATTGAGCACCACCAAAAGCAGGAAGAGGAAGTGATAGACCGGTCCTCGCCCGCCGATCGCGCGGAGGAAACCGGGATCGAAGCATTCCGCGACCAGCGGCCTGTAGATGATCGCCAGCAGTGCCAGCGTCACTGTGCTGAAGGCGCCGATCTCGTAAAGGGCAGGTGCGTCGATCGCGAGGATCGTACCGAAGAGGACATGCAGCAGGTCGATGTTCGAACCGCGCAACGACACGATCAGGACGCCGAGCGCGAGCGAGGAGAGGTAGAAGCTGGCGAAGCTCGCATCCTCCTGCAGTGAGGTGATGCGGCTGACCATGCCGGACAGGAGTGCCACCGAAAGTCCGGCAACAAGCCCGCCGAGGCCCATCGCCGTCAGCGACAGCGAACCGGCCACAAGGTAGCCGATAGCCGCGCCGGGCAATACGGCATGGCTCATCGCATCGCCGACGAGGCTCATTCGCCGCAACATCAGGAACACTCCGATCGGCCCGGATCCAAGTCCGAGGCACAGGCAAGCGACGAGCGCGCGGCGCATGAAACCATAGTCAACGAAGGGCGCGAGGAGGAGATCGTAAACGGTCATGCCGCGGGCTCGCAAATGCCGGCGCTCTCGTCCCACCGCTCGGCCATGGCACGCGCCTTGCGAAGGTTTAGGGGAGACATCACGTCTGCGGTCGCTCCCCAGCCGATGACCTCGCGCGCAAGCAGGAGGGTTTGCGGAAAATGACCGCGGACCTGCTCGAAATCATGAAGCACGGCGAGGACCGTTCGCCCTTCGCCATGCCAATCCGCAACGATCTGGAGAAGATCTCGCGTTGTGCGGCCATCGATGGCCGTGAAAGGCTCGTCGAGAAGAATGACGCTCGCATCCTGCACCAGTAGCCTGGCAAACAAGACGCGTTGAAACTGGCCGGCCGAGAGTGATCCGATACTGCGCCGCCCGAAGTCCTCCAGCCCCACCGTGCCAAGCGCTTCCTGCGCTCTGCGTCGTTCGATGGGGGCGGTGTGCCCGAAGGCTCCAGCCTGCCGCCAGGCTCCCAGGAGAACCGTGTCCAGCACCGAGATAGGGAAACGGCGGTTGATATCGACGGCCTGTGGCAGGTAGCCGATATCCGTACGCTTCAACCGGTGCCGGACTGCACCGGAGGAGGGGCGGAGCTCACCGATGATCGCTTTCAACAGGCTCGATTTTCCAGCTCCGTTCGGGCCGGCAATCGCTGTCAGGCTTCCAGCCGTTATAGTTCCGGAAATGTGGTGCACGGCGGGATGGCGCTCGTAGGCGACCGTCAGATTCTCAAGCTCGATTGCAATGTCGCTCATGGCAGCAGCGTTGCCCAATGGATCGCCCCCCAGAGCGGGATGCCGATCAACGCGACGTAAAGGACACGGCGCCCGGCAGAGAGCGCCATCAGGCCCGGAGAGTTTCGGAACTTCGAGAAACGCATGCATCACCAAATGTAATAACGTTACCGTTATGTTATAACAAATGAGGCAAAAAAGTGACGCGGCGCAAACTTAAACGAGGAAACAAAAAAGCGGCCACAAGGGGCCGCTTTCGGATGGGCAGAGTTGCGAAGCTTACAGCTGCTCCAGCATCTTTGCAGCACCGGACACCGTAGCCTGACCTGGGCTCTCTTCAACGTTCAGCGACTTTACGACACCGTCCTCCACGAGCATGGAATAGCGCTTCGAACGAACACCAAGGCCGCCCGCCGAAAGGTCAGCGTCGAGGCCGAGCGCCTTTGTGAAGCCTGCATCCCAATCGGCAAGGAAGTGGATCTTTCCCAAGCCGCCGGAGGACTGGGCCCAAGCGCCCATCACATGCCAATCATTGACGGCGACGACGGCGATATCGTCAACGCCCTTCGAGAGGATGGTGTCCCGGTTCTCCAGATACCCAGGCAGATGGTTCAGCGAGCAGGTGGGGGTAAACGCACCCGGGACCGCAAAGAGAACGACGCGCTTGCCCTTGAAGAGCTGCTCCGTGTTGATCTCGACGGGGCCGTCCGACGTCTTTTCCTTGAAGGTGGCTGCAGGAAGCTTGTCGCCGATTGCGATGGTCATGGACGTCTCCTTGTCATTTCTGGCGGCTGAAATACCGCGATTTGGCGGGACTATAGAATGCGATCACTCAAAGGCAAGCGGCGTCTCGATAGCACGCGAGCCATCGATGACAAGCGCGCTCCATGTCTTTCCATGGATGTCGTATGCCTTGGGAAGCTTGCCTATCGACAGCGTTGTCGTAAAGTTGTGACCGTCACGGTGGGTGGCCGTCTGCTTGGTAAAAACGTGTCCGCTCGGGCCTGCCACGATCACCTGAGGCGCGCTCTCGCCACTCTCCGGCAGGGTAATGCTGAGGGAGAGTTCCTTCATATCGTCCGACAGCGTGTGTTCGTTGATTTTGAATTCGGAGGAGGCGGCTTCCGGCAAAGCAGCCTCTGCGTTCCTGAGAATAACTTCCTCGACAGGCCGTGACTGTGCCGATGGCTCAAAGGTCAGCAACAGCTCGGTCTGAAAGGGGATGCAGATATCCTTGCAGATACCGATGAAAGCATTCGCCTTGAGTTCGCGAACCGCCGCGTCTTTCGCGGTCAGCTCCAGCGGGAGCGTTACCGGGGCATCGTAAGCGAGCTCATCGACCCTGCCGTCGGCGATGTGCTTCGGGATCGGATAGCTCATCCTGTCGAGGGAGACGCCCGCCGTCGTGACGCTGAGCTGAGGGGGAATGCCGCTATTGCCCGGCTCACGCCAATAGGTGATCCAGCCGGGCTTCGGTTCGATCTGCAGTCCGGCGCGGATGCTCCCGCTTGCGTCAGGTGGGAGCGCGATTAGCCGCATCCGGCCGCCCTCGTTGTCTGCCCAGGCGCTCATCTCCGCTCGGGCCGGCTGGGAAAGCTGCAGCACGGCCCCAAGCAGGCACACGGCGGAACAGAGCTGGCGAATGGCGAGTGAAATAGTCTTCATGGATCAGTCATTTATTGAAAATCCCGATGTTCGGCTAGAACTCACCCTCGCTCAGCTTTTCATTTTCAGTTGATTGATTTGTGACATTAGCCCATGCTCCTGTTGTCGGGGCCTCGTACGGTCTGGCAGCAGGAGGGATGATGTCCTTAGCAACCCTGAAAAACAAAAGAGAACGTGGCTTTTTCGATGGCCAGTTTCTCATTGCCATGCCGGGGATGGAGGATCGCAACTTCGCCCGCACGGTGATCTATATATGCGCTCATTCCGATGCCGGCGCGATGGGGTTCATCATCAACCGCCCACAGAACCTGACCTTTACCGACGTTCTGCTTCACCTCGAAATGATCAAGGACGAAGAGGCCATCGTGCTCCCCCCGCATGCACGCGATTGCCCGATCCAGACAGGCGGACCCGTGGAAAGCGGCCGTGGCTTTGTGCTGCACTCGGATGACTATCAGTGCGATTCCAGCATTCCCGTCAGCGACGATATCTGCATGACAGCGACGCTCGACATCATCCGGGCGATCTCCAAGGGCAAAGGACCGAAGCGGGCGACCATGCTGCTCGGCTATGCCGGTTGGGGCGCCGGTCAGCTGGAGGCTGAAGTCGGGAACAATGGCTGGCTCACATGCGCGGCGAACGACGAGTTGATCTTCGATCGCAGCCTTGATGATAAGTACGAGCGTGCGCTGGCCACCATGGGCATCAATGCCGCCATGCTGTCGGCGGAAGCCGGCCACGCATAGACTCGGCGGAACGATCTGTACATCGCGGCGTTTCCTTCTGGCAGTTCGGGCATAAAGCTCGCCAACAAGGAGACACATGATGGGTAGCACGACTGACAAGATTTCCGGCAAGACAAATGAACTCGCCGGCAAGGCGAAGCAGGCAATCGGAAAGGCTTCCGGAGATAATTCTCTACGTGCTGACGGTGCGGCCCAGGAAGCCAAGGGCAAGGCTCAGGTTGCAACCGGCACTGTCAAGGAAAAGCTTAAGAACGCGGTAGACCGTCTTTAAGCAAGCCGGGTTCACGTCTGGAGATTGCCCGTTGTGCATTCTGCACAGCGGGTTTTCTTGTCTTGATCCCGAGGGAGGGCGTGTTGAGGCTCTTTGTATGTGACAACTGTGATCAGGTTGTTCATTTCGACAATCGTCAGTGCGTTCGGTGCGGTCATCGCCTTGGCTTCCTGCCGAATGGTCTGCGCATGCATGCTGTTCAGCAGCAGGATGGAGATCTCTGGCAATACGCAGCCCAGCCGGATCTGGTGCGCTTCTGCACCAATGCTGGCCGCGACATCTGCAACTGGCTTGTAGAGGATGGAGACGCTGGCGATTACTGTGTCGCCTGCCGGCATAATCGGCTGGTGCCGAATTCGGCGACGCAGGATGGCGTCGATCGGTGGCGTCGGATCAGCCAGGCACAGCGGCATCTCTTTTACTCGCTCTTGCGTTGGCGACTGCCGCATCCGGATCGCACGCAGGACCCCGTTGGCGGCCTGGTTTTCGACTTCCTTGAAGATATCGTCCAGGATGATGGCAGCGTCGTGCCGGCGATGACGGGGCACGAGGAGGGTCTGATCGCAATTCGGGCCGCCGAGGCCGATGACCTGACGCGCGAACAAGCGCGCACCTCGATGGATGAACCTTACCGGACGCTGCTCGGCCATTTTCGCCATGAGACGGGTCATTTCATGTGGAATCTCCTCGTACGAGACAGGAACAACTTCGATGGATTCCGGGCAGTGTTCGGCGATGAGCGCGAGGACTACAGCGAGGCCCTTGCACAACACTACGCAAATGGCGCTCCGCCGGGCTGGCAGGACAGCTTCGTGAGCGCCTATGCCAGCGCCCATCCCTGGGAAGACTTCGCCGAATGCTTTGCTCACTATCTCCACATCGTCGACACCTTGGAGACAGCGCGCGCCTTCGGCATCGCAATTGATCCCCGCGGCCATGAAGAGATGGCGGCGGAGGTGGATTTCGACCCCTACCGGGCAGCAAGCGCCGATCAGCTTGTCGACGAGTGGGTGCCGTTGAGCGTTGCGATCAATTCGATACAGCGCAGCATGGGGCAGCCCGATTCCTACCCGTTCGTGCTGTCAGCGCCGGTGGTCGCCAAGCTTGAATACCTGCACCAGCTGATAGCGGGGAGCACCGCGCCGCAACAAGCAGCCGCGTAGCTTGGGCGCGCCTGGTTGGCTAGGCGCGCTTCGTCAGCGGGAACCGCTCCTTCAGCAGCCGCAAGACGGATTCAGACGCCATGGGCGGTCCGAACAAATAGCTTTGCCCGAAGGTGCAGCCCATCTTGGCAAGCTCGATCGCATCCTCGTTGGACTCGATCCCCTCGGCAACCACCTTCATATCCAGTTCGCGCGCCATGGCGATCACCGAGCGAAGCACGGTCGCCTTCTTGTCGCTGCCATCGCATACCATCGTCTTGTCGAGCTTGATCGTATCGAAGGGGAAGCGCGTCAGATAGGCGAGGGACGAGTAGCCGGTTCCAAAATCATCCAGCGCAAGGCCAAGGCCCATTTCCCGCAACTTCTCAAGCACCAGGCGGGCTTGCTCCGGATTCTCCATGACCATGGATTCCGTCAGCTCGAGCTTCAGCCGCGATGGGTCGCAATGGGTTTTCGCCAGCACCGAGCGGACGTCTTCATAGAGCTCGTTGTTTAGCAGCTGGGCACTCGAGAGGTTGATCGAGACGAAGATCGGCAACTCGCCGGTCTGGTTCTCCCAGCCCATCAGGTCGTTTGTCGCCTGCTCCAGGGCAAAGAGGCCGAGCATGTCGATGATGTCGGATGTCTCGGCGATCGGGATGAACTCCGACGGCGGAATGCTGCCGCGCTTCGGGTGTTCCCATCGCATCAGCGCTTCGAAGCCGGCGATCTCCACGTCCTCCAGCCCGGCGATCGGCTGGTAGACCATCGACAGTTCCTTGCGTTCGATGGCGCGTCGGAGGTCCGATTCCAGCTGCAGCCTGTCGGCACCGAAATCGCGGAAGGCGGGCTGGAAAGGCTCGACACGATTGCCGCCGGCGCGCTTGGCGCGGTACATTGCAAGCTCCGCATCGCTGAGCATGCCGGCAGCGCTTTCCTGCTGATCGACGAAGGAGGCAAGCCCGATCGATGCAGTCAGGATGATCTCGCGATTGGCGAAGTTGATCGGCACCATAATCGCCTTGCTGATCGCATCGGCAAAGTCTGCGATCTTCATCGGGTCGCGCTCGGACGTCAGGATCAAGCCAAACTGGTCGCCAGACAGGCGTGCGAGCGTGTCCTGCGGCTTGAGCAGACGACGCAGACGGCGGGTCAGCGCGATCAGGATATTGTCGCCGGCGGCGATCCCGAGCGTGTCGTTCACCAGCTTATAGCGGTCGATATCGATCACCATGACAGTCGGGCGCAGCGTCTCGCCGCCTGGCGCCAGCGCAAGCACAGACTGCAGGCGATCGAGGAACAGTTGGCGGTTCGGCAGGCCGGTGAGGTTGTCGTGCAACGCGTCGTGCAGCAGCCGCTCGACAGAATTCTTCTGTTCGGTGACGTCGACGATGGTGCCGACGCAGCGGATGATCTCGCCGTTCGAGCCGAGCACCGGCCGAGCTCGGATGAGGAGCCAATGGAAATGACCGTCTTCCGCGCGGATGCGGAATTCGTGGTTCAGTCGCCCGCGGCGATGCTCGAGCAGGACGTCGAGCGTCGCCCGGAAGCGGTCACGATCATCGGGATGGAGCCGTGGCAGCCAGTTGCGGGCAGCGCCATGCATTGCGCCGAGCGGTAAGCCGAGCTTGACGGACACATCGGGGATGGTGACGACGCGGTCGCGTGCTACGTCCCAGTCCCACACCATGTCGCCGGAGCCGGTCAGAGCCAGCGATTGCCGTTCGAGATCGGAAAACAGCCCTTGCTGGAACGCGCCACCGGCGAAGGCGTGCTGCATCACGGTAAAGCCGATCAGGAGCACGATCAGAACAAGGCCGCCGCCCAGCGCCGGCTGGATGATATCATTGTCGAGCCGGCCGGTAATTGTCAGCCAGGCACCGAAGATCCAGACGAGGATCAGCGCCCAGGCCGGGACAAGAAGAATGGCGCGGTCATAGCGGTTGAGACCGAGATAGACGATCAGCAGCAGACCCATCGTTGCGGTCAGCGCAAACGACAGGCGCGCGATGCCGGCGGCGATTGCGGGGTCGTAGATCGCGACGCCGAAGAGCAACGCTAGACCAAGCACCCACGCGAGCGTCAGGTAGCCGAGGTGCGTGTGCCATCGGTTGAGGTTCAGGTAAGTGAACAGGAAGATGACGAAGCTCGAGGCAAGGGCAACTTCGGCGCAGGCGCGCCATATTCGCTGGTCGGTCGAAGCGATGCTGATCAGCTTGCCGAGGAAGCCGAAGTCGACGCAGATATAGCCAAGCACCGCCCAGGCAAGCGCAGCCGTTGCCGGCAGCATCGACGTTCCCTTGACCACGAAAAGGATCGTCAGGAAGACCGCGAGCAGGCCTGCAATGCCGAGCACGATGCCGCGATAGAGCGTGAACGCGTTGATCGTGTCCTTGTAGGCGTCCGGTTCCCAGAGATAGATCTGCGGCAATTCCGGCGTCGTCAGTTCGGCAACGAAGGTGATGACCGCGCCTGGGTTGAGCGTGATGCGGAACACGTCGGCCTCGTCGCTGGGCTGCCGGTCGAGTGCGAAGCCTTCGCTCGGCGTGATGGCGATGATGCGTTGCGAACCGAGGTCCGGCCAGAAAAGCTTGGAATTCACGAGGCGGAAGTGGGGGGCCACGATCACGCGCTCAAGCTGCTCGTCGGAGACGTTGGCAAGCGCGAAGACGGCCCAGTCGCCCTGATGGTTGTCGGAGCTGGCACGTACCTCAATACGGCGGCGGATACCGTCGGCACCGGCTGCGGTCGAGACCTGAAAGGCCTCGCCCTGGTTGGCGTAGATTTCCGTGGTGGCAGTGAGATCGAGCGCGGTATCGTCGCGAGAGATCTTGACCGGTTCGGCTGCCTGAACATGACCTGCCGCTAGCATAAAGGCCGATAGCAAGAGAGCTGCGATCACCGCGATCAATCGTCCGGCCGGTGATGAGAGCAGCATTCGGTTGTTAGTCATCGGCTGTCGGTTATCCTGCCTTTATCCGTGTCGGTGGCGAGCAATGAGAACATCACATGGTCATGCCACTGACCGTTGATTTTCAAGTATCCGCGCAGATAGCCTTCCCGCTGAAACCCGGCTTTTTCAAGCAGGCGGATGCTCCGAGCATTGTCTGGAATACAGGCTGCTTCGATACGGTGCAACTCAAGGCCTGCGAAGATATAGGGTATAACCAATTGAAGTGCGGCGAACATATGGCCCTGGCCGGCATATGCCTCGCCCATCCAGTAGCCGATCATGCAGCTTTGTGCCGCCCCGCGCCTGATATAGCCGATCGTGATGCCGCCGAGCAGGGCGCCGTTCTGCTTGTGAAACAGGAAGAGTGGAATGGCCTGGCCCGAGGCATATTCCTGCTTGCCGCGGATGACGCGGGCGCGGTAGGCGCCCTCCGTCAGCTCATCGCGGCGCCATGTCGGCTCCCAAGGTTCCAGAAACTGCCGGCTCGCAGCCCGCAGCTTGTGCCACTGGTTGAAGTCCTGGTAGCGCGGCAGGCGCAGCACATAGTGCTCGTTCTCTAGCTCCACGGAATCCGGCTGTCGCGACAGGAACCGAAAAACCGATTTTGGCATCGATCACTCCCGGCAGGATGGACGTGAGATCAGACGAGGGCGTGTTTGCCCTGATGATCGGGCGAGGAAAGTGACGCGGCGATGTCTTCCATCGGGGCCAGATGTTCGAGCGGGCCGATGGCAGAGAGCGTCGGCACGGTGTCGAAGAACAGGCGACCAGCAAGATCCGTCAGTCGTTCGACTGTAATACCTTCCAACCGTTCCATCATCTCCGGGTTGGAAATGGGGCGGCCGTAGAGCATCATCTGCCTTGCGATCTGACCGGCGCGGGCTGCCGGACTTTCCTGACCCATCAACAGCTGGGCGCGGATCTGGGCGCGGGCGCGTTCGATTTCTTTCTGCTCGATGGTCGCTGCCGACTTGTGCAGCTCGTCAACGATGACGGGCACCAGTTCCGGCAGGTTCTCGCCACCGGTTGCGGCATGGATGCCGAAGATCCCGGTATCGGAGAAGCCCCAGTGGAAGGCATAGATGGAGTAGCAGAGGCCGCGGATCTCGCGGACTTCCTGGAACAGGCGTGACGACATGCCGCCGCCGAGGATGTTGGCGAGGATCTGCGAACAGTAGAAGTCGCGGGCGTGATAGGCCTTGCCTTCGAAACCGAGCAGGATCTGCGCATCCATCAAGTCGCGCGTTTCGCGGATATTTCCGCCGATGTATTTCGCCGCCTCCATGACGGGCGTTGCTGAAGGAGTTGTCGGAAGGCTGGCGAAGCGCTCCTCGACCATGCGAACGAACTCGTCATGTTGAACGGCGCCGGTCGCGACGACGAACATCCTGTCGGTCGTGTAATTGCGGCTGAGGTAGCCGCGAATCTGCTGCGGCGTGAACGAAACAACGGTCTGAGGCGTGCCGAGGATCGCCCGACCAAGCGTCTGGTCGCGGTAGGCGGTCTCGGAAAATTTGTCGAAAACGACGTCGTCAGGCGTGTCGTTTGCAGCGTTGATTTCCTGCAAAATGACCTGCTTCTCGCGCTCGAGTTCTTCCTCCTCGAAGGCGGACTCCGTCAGGATATCGGCAAGGATATCGACCGCGAGCGGCACATGGTCCTTCAGAACACGGGCATAGTAGGAAGTTGTTTCCGTGGAAGTCGCGGCATTCACCTCGCCGCCAACATCCTCGATCTCTTCGGCGATTTCCCGCGCGCTGCGGCGCGCTGTGCCCTTGAAGGCCATGTGCTCCAGCAGGTGGGCAATTCCATGCTCGTCGGTCGTCTCGTTGCGCGATCCTGATTTGATCCAAACTCCCAGCGCAACGCTTTCCAGATGCGGCATGGTCTGTGTGACTACTGTCAGCCCGGATTTGAGCCGGGTGCACTCAACTGTCATTGGCTATCTTTCTGCGCCTGCGTTACTTAGGCCCGAGTATGCTTGCCGATGAAGGTCTCAACGGCTTTGAGCTCAGGCTTAACAATCTGAAAGCGCTCCTCCTTGTGCATCAGATCAGCAAGCCACGTCGGAAGCGCGGGGTCAATACCGGCGGCGGATTTTACGGCGGCGGGGAATTTCGCTGGATGCGCAGTGGCAAGCGTCACCATCGGCGTGTTGGGCTTCTCGTGCTTTCCGGCAACGAAGACGCCGATCGCCGAGTGCGGATCGAGGAGGTAGCCGGTTTCGGCATGGGTTTTCTTGATCGTCTGGGTAACCTGTTTCTCGCTGGCGCGGCCGGCGCGGAAGTCCTTCTTGATGAAGGCAAGCGCGTCCTTTGAGATATCGAAACCGCTGGACTGTTTCAAGCTGTCCATTGCCGCGCGAACCTTCGAGGCATCACGGTCATAGGCTTCGAACAGCAGCCGTTCGAAGTTCGAGGAGATCTGGATGTCCATCGACGGCGAGGTTGTGGCCTTCACTGCCTTCATCTCGTAGCGGCCGGTTTTCAGCGTGCGGTCGAGGATGTCGTTTGCGTTGGTGGCGACAACCAGCTTGCCGATCGGCAGGCCCATGCGCTTTGCGCAGTAGCCCGCAAAGATGTCGCCGAAATTGCCGGTCGGCACGGTGAACGAGATCTTGCGATCCGGTCCGCCGAGCGCGATTGCCGTCGTGAAGTAGTAGACGATCTGGGCCATGATGCGGGCCCAGTTGATCGAGTTGACCCCTGAAAGCCTGACGCGATCGCGGAACGGCGCATCGTTGAACATCGCTTTGACGAGGTTCTGGCAATCGTCGAAATTGCCTTCGACAGCAAGCGCGTGAACGTTGGAGGCGGTCGAGGTCGTCATTTGGCGCTGTTGCACCGGTGAGACCTTGCCATTGGGGAAGAGGATGAAGATGTCGGTGCGGTCGCGGCCGGCAAAAGCGTCGATGGCAGCTCCTCCGGTATCGCCGGAGGTCGCGCCGACGATAGTCGCACGCTCGCCACGCTTCTCCAGCGCATAGTCCATCAGCCGGGCAAGAAGCTGCATGGCGACATCCTTGAACGCCAGCGTCGTGCCATGGAAGAGCTCCATGACAAAGTTGTTCGGACCGGTCTGCACGAGCGGAGCGATCGCCGGGTGGCGGAACGTGCCATACGCCTCATCGATCATTGCGCGGAAGGTCTCGTCCGGAATTTCCCCGTTGGTGAAGGGCGACAGGATCGCGAAGGCGATCTCCTGATAGCTCTTGCCGCGAAGCGCGCGGATTTCCTTTTTCGAGAAATGGGGCCACTTGCGTGGCACGTAGAGGCCGCCATCGCGCGCCAGACCCGCCAGCAATGCATCGCAAAAACCGAGGGAAGGGGCTTCGCCGCGGGTCGAGATATAATCCACTGTCGTCATCCTTGATGTGCCGGCCGGAGAAAATCCGGGTTGGAAGGAAAGTATGCCTCGCGCTGCATCTCGCTTGCCCTGCCGGCTGTCGCCCGCGATCCCGAAATGTGCATCAAAACGGTTCTTACCCAATCGATTTTTGTTTGCGCCGCTGATATAGACCATCGCAAACTGTCACGAAAGGCCTGCCATCAAGTGATTGGGCCTGCCAAAAAACTTTGTGGAGAGGGTGGAATAATCGTGCTTGGCAAGGTCTCGCGTCTCATCGTTTCAGCTTCGCTTGTGGCAATTCTTGCCGGCTGCAACTCCCTCGGCGTCGGTGGTGGCTCGGACAGCGCAACTGCGCCGGCCCAGGCTAATGGCAATGGGCAGATCATGCCGTTGGCGCCGGCTAACCCGTCGTCCAACGACGCATCGATCGGTACTGCCAAGACGGCCTCGGGCGCAACCGCTCCCGTCGTTCAGGGTGCGTGCCCGCAGATGTTCATGAAGGACAGCGACGCTATCTTCCGCACTTATGCGGGGGGCGCCAAAACCGGTGATGCGGAGAAACTCGCCTACCAGGCATCGATCGGCGACTACACCCGCCAGTGCAGCCTGAACGACACGAACCTGACGATGACCGTGGTGGCGCAGCTTCGCGTCATTGCCGGGCCGAACGGTTCGTCCGGCGGCAAGGTGACGCTCCCAATTCGCATCACGGTTTACGACGGCGAGGATGCACTCTTTTCGGAAGTAACGAATTTCCCGGTTGCGGTCGGTGCAGGAGCCACGCAGGTTCTGTTCCGCAAGGACGGCATCAAGCTTCCGGTCGGTTCCGGCTCCCTGGTTCGCGTGAACATCGGTTTCGATCAGGGGCCGGTGTCGACGAAAAAGAAGAAGGCCTGAGAAACGCCCTTGTTTCCGCTTCGCCGTATCAGCCGGCGCGGGGAGAGCATCGCTTGAAAATCGGCATCGTGTTGAATCCGGCATCTGGCCGGCACGGAAGGAAGCTGCTCTGGTCGGCGCTGCGACGTGCCATCGAGGCGAGGTTCACCGATCTCGGCCTGCGTGAAACCAAGGGATACGGCGACGCTGAGCGCTTCGGGCGCGAGCTGGCGGATGATGGCGCCGATCTGGTGATCGCCGTCGGTGGCGACGGGACGATCGGGGAGGTCGCTGGCGGTATCTTGAAGTCGCGTCGCCCGGATACGGCTTTCTCTTTCATCGCCACTGGCACCGGCTGTGATTTCGCCCGCAATTTTCCGATGTTGAGCGATCCCGCCACGATCACCGACCGCCTGGTCTCTCCGACAGTGCGGCAGATCGATGCCGGATTGCTCACCTGCGACGACGAGGACGGCGACACCGTTAACCGCCACTTCGCCAACATCGCGAGCTTTGGCGTCTCCGGCCATATCGTGCAGGCCGTTAACGAGGCCCGCAAGGGCAGGCGTCTGCCGGGGCCGATGGTCTTTTTCCTCCACAGCCTGCTTCAAATTCTGCGTTACACACCGCGCGACATCCGCCTCAGACTGGACGGCGAAGATGTCTACGAGGGGCCGATCACCGCAGTCGCCGTTGCCAACGGCGCCTGGTTCGGCGGTGGCATGAAGGTGGCTCCGGATGCGGATATCGCCGATGGCCTGTTCGATGTGGTCATCATCCGCGGTGCCGGCAGGTTGAAGGTATTGTCGCTGATGAACAGCATCTACAGCGGCGGCCATCTGAAGAGCCCGCTCGTCAGTATTCATCGGGCCAGGCGCGTCGAGGCTTGGCCGATCGGCGGGGACGCGGTGCCGATCGACAGCGACGGCGAGGCACCCGGGCAGCTTCCGGCCCGCTTCGAGATGCTCGCCAGCGCACTCAGTCTGAAAGTCTAGCCCTTCCGGAGAAGAAGCGGCTACACAATTTGGCCCTTAAGTGAAGCTCAACCCGTCCAGGCGGGCTTGAACCGTCGCGCCGAGGTTGGTCTCGTGACACGTTTCATAGAATTCCACCACCTGCCGCGGCATGTCGGCCGGGATGGTCACGAAATCCTGAAGTCTAAGGCCCGTCAATTTGGCCAGCTCGGAGTTGGATAGCTCCTGCTCGCTTAAATTCTCGATGCGGACAGCCAATTCTCGGAAGTATGACAAGTTGCCGTTCACAGTCGAAGGAGAGAGGGTCCTTCCATGCGCAGGGATGACAAATCTAGCGTGCAGGTCGCGTATTCGCTCTAGGGATGAGCAGATCAGCCGAAGGTCATTGGTGCTTTTGCTCCAGACCTCCGGAATGGGGTATTCCACCGCATCGACAGCCAGGCAGACACTGATTTCCGGAATCCATACCGCGATATGGTCAGGCGTGTGTCCCGGTGTGTGGATTAGCTCAAGCGTTAAATCGCCGCCATGAAGGGCCATCGAACCCGAAAAGGTAATGTCAGGCGCGATGAGCTCGACGTTTCGAAACCGCGAATCCTCGCGCACCTTCTCGTTCAGAACCTGAAGGGCGCGGGCGTCGTTCAGACGTTCACATGCAGCAGCATGCGCAACGATGGGCGCTTTCCCGGCAATTGCAGCGTTGCCCCAGAAGTGATCCCAATCCATGTGCGAGTTTACGACGATGAGCGGACGAGCGCGCACTTCCTCATCAAGGAGATCGAGTGCCATCCTGCATAGCTCAGGCGTTCCGAGAGTGTCGATCAGGACGTTGAATCTCTCGGTACGCACGAACACGGCGTCAACCTCTTCTCCCGCCCTGACGATAGTAATGCGGTCGTCAAGCTGGGGATGGGAGCACAATTCCACGGAAATAGTCATGCGAGACGCACCATCAGAACAGAGACAATTTACTCCGATATCCGAATGGGAGCCATCTGTCTCGGTGCAGTGCGGCAAAGCTCATCCGGTTTCCAATACAAAATCGGCCGCAGTGTTTTCACTCTGCAGCCAATCTTGAAACTGGACTTCGCGGAGACCGGCCGGGCGCTGGAGCTCGAGTGCAACCGGAGTTACAGCACGCCTTCCCATTCGGCGAGTGCCGCGACGACGCCCGGCAGGTCACTCATGCGGGAGATGACCGTTTCGGCGCCGGCATCGGTCAGCCTGTCGGCATGTGCCGGATAGGTGTGCGATGCACCGGTAAAGCCGATGACGCGCATGCCTGCGGCGCGCGCAGCGTGGACGCCGTGAACGGAGTCTTCGACGACAACGGCACGATCAGGCGAGACGCTCATCTGCTTGGCGCCATGCAGGAAGATATCCGGCTTCGGCTTCACGCGATCGGGACCGAGGTCCTTTGCCGAGAAAATGTGCGGCGCAAAAAGCGGCTTCAGGCCGACTTTGCCCAGCATCATGTCCAGCCGCGCGCTGCTGGAGTTGGAGCAGATGCAGCGCTTCAGCTGCAGACGCGAAAGGGCGGCTTCAACGCCCGATATCGCCTGCACGTCCTGCTCCAGACGCAGGTCGAGGAGCTTCTCGGACTTGTCGAGCAGAGAGGCGGGGATCGGAATGCTGGCCTCGCGCTCGACCTGGAAGAGAATGTTCTGCCAGGTCATGCCAGCGAAACGCTCGCCCATTTCCTCGATGCTGATCGGGTAGCCTGCTTCGGTCAGAAGCTTGGATTCGACATCCGCGGCAATGATTTCGGAATCGACCAGAACGCCGTCGCAGTCGAAGATGATGAGGTCGAAGCCGTCCATTTACTCGCGCCTTGTTTTGGGATGATGCCCCTTTACACGATGCTTGGGCGAAGCTCAACCGATAGCAGGGCATGGCTGGATTGCGCGGCGTGGGCGGCTTGGACTTGTGTTTGGTCGCGCTATCTGGAAGTTGGAAACAGCGCAAGAAACTGCCGCTCGCCTTCAGGTGAAAAGACCACGGAGCGGCTTTGTGCGGTACGACGAGCCCAGCCTTTATCAAGGAAGTTGGAAAGCAGGGCCTTGCCGAGGCTGCCGGCGAGATGCGCCCGTCGCTCGCTCCAGTCGAGGCAGGAGCGGCAGAGTGGCCTTCGCGACGATTTCAGGGCAGGCACGTCTATGCCGATGCGCTTCAATTCGCTTTCGCCGCTCTCGGTCACTGCAAGGCCATCGCCGAACGCGTCAATGGCGCCTCGGGCTATCAGGCTGTCAAGCATCCGCACGCCATAATCACCGGCGAGGTGGTCGTAGCAGATGCGCGCCTTGCGAAGAGCAGGCTCCTTTGGCCCCGGCTTGTGTCGCAGATGGCCACGCCCGGCCGCAAAGCCCATGATGCTTTCGAGGAACTTGCCAACGCTATCATCTGCCAGCGTGAAATAGCGATGGCGGCCCTGCTTGCGCTGCACGAGCAGATTGCCTGCCTCCAGCTTTGCGAGGTGCGTGCTTGCCGTCTGTACGGTCACGCCGCCGGCCGCTGCGAGCTCCGTCGCCGTCAGCGCCTTGCCGCCCATCAGCGCGGTCAGGATGTTGGCGCGGGCGGGGTCGCCGATCAGCGCGCCGATCTGGGCTATGTCAGGTCCTTCCTTCATACTTCGATCCTAACCGAAGCATCGTCGTCCGGCAACGTGCGAAAACTCGTTCCAGACCACAAGGAGACGACGATGATTACCTGCTTTATCCGTTACGAGATCGATCCGTTCAAAAAGGACGCCTTTGCCGAATATGCGCGCAACTGGGGCCAGGCGATCCCGCGCAACGGGGCCGATCTGATCGGCTACTTCGCGCCGCATGAGGGTTCGGCGACGACCGCCTACGGCGTCTACAACATCGATAGCCTCGCCGCCTATGAAGCCTATCGCGCCCGCCTTGCCGCCGACCCGCTTGGTAAGGAGAATTACGAGTTCGCCAAACGCGAACGTTTCATTCTTAAGGAAGATCGCATCTTCCTCAAAAACGCTTCCCTTCCTCATGCAAAGCTGGTGATGCCATGATCGCTGTTATCTTCGAAGTCCTGCCTTTCATGGGCGAGCGCCACACCTATCTTGATCTTGCCGGCGAGCTTCGCGGCGAACTCGAAAAGATCGACGGTTTCATCTCGATCGAGCGCTTCGAAAGCCTGACCAATCGCGGCAAGCTGCTCTCGCTGTCATTCTGGCGCGACGAGGAAGCGGTAAAGGCGTGGCGAAACCTCGAGGCGCACCGCGCCGCACAGCACGCCGGCCGCAACGGTGTCTTCGCGGACTACCGGCTGCGCATCGGCCACATCGTCCGCGACTACGGCATGAACGAGCGCGCCGAGGCACCGGCCGACAGCCGCAAGGTGCATGATGTCACTGCTTAACTGCTTCAGACGGAAAGGGAGGGGGGCATCGCTTGGCGACCGTCCCTTCCTGCCGCCGAAACTTGCGCTGCGACTTATTTTCCCAAAATCGCTCATGCCTTCAGGCTTTGGTAACCAAACTGAGTAACCATAACGGACAGTAAAAAGCGTAATGTGTATGAGCGAGTTTCCAGATGGCGTCAGTATTTCCGCTTGCCGATCTCAAGGCCTCCGCAAAGCCGGGCTCCTGGATCGACACGATCATCAAGGGCGATTGCGTTGCGGCCCTTGAAGCCCTGCCGAACCACTCCGTAGACGTTATTTTCGCCGATCCGCCGTACAATCTGCAGCTCGGTGGCTCGCTGCATCGCCCCGATCAGTCGCTGGTCGATGCCGTCGATGACGAATGGGACCAGTTCGCTTCCTTCGAAGCCTATGACGCGTTCACCCGCGCCTGGCTGCTCGCCTGCCGCCGCGTGCTGAAACCGACCGGCACGCTCTGGGTTATCGGCTCCTACCACAACATCTTCCGCGTCGGCGCCACGCTGCAGGACCTGAACTTCTGGATCCTCAACGACATCGTCTGGCGCAAGACCAACCCGATGCCGAACTTCAAGGGTCGCAGATTCCAGAACGCGCATGAGACGATGATCTGGGCGAGCCCGAACGCCAAGGCCAAGGGCTACACCTTCAACTACGATGCAATGAAGGCTGCCAACGACGACGTGCAGATGCGCTCCGACTGGCTGTTCCCGATCTGCAACGGCAATGAGCGCTTGAAGGGCGACGACGGCAAGAAGGTGCATCCGACGCAGAAGCCG
The DNA here is from genome assembly GCA_900466605.1 of Hyphomicrobiales bacterium. Taxonomy (GTDB): domain Bacteria; phylum Pseudomonadota; class Alphaproteobacteria; order Rhizobiales; family Rhizobiaceae; genus Rhizobium. The sequence goes on along the minus strand of UBMU01000024.1, from coordinate 77,065 downwards.
GAAGCGCTGCTTGCCCGCGTCATCATGGCCTCCTCGAAGCCCGGCGACATCATCCTCGACCCGTTTTTCGGCTCGGGCACGACGGGTGCCGTCGCCAAGCGTCTCGGCCGCCACTTCGTCGGCATCGAGCGCGAACAGGACTATATCGATGCCGCCTCCGCCCGCATCGAAGCGGTCGAGCCGCTCGGCAAGGCCGAACTCACCGTGATGACCGGCAAGAAGCAGGAAGTCCGCGTGGCTTTCAACGTGCTGGTCGAAAGCGGCCTGATCAAGCCCGGCCAGGTGCTGACCGATGCGAGACGCCGTTACAGCGCGATCGTTCGCGCTGACGGCACGGTCGCCTCCGGTGGCGAGGCCGGTTCCATTCATCGTCTTGGGGCAAAGGTCCAGGGCCTTGATGCATGCAACGGGTGGACGTTCTGGCACTTCGACGACGGGCAATCCCTGCGCCCGATCGACGAATTGCGGTCCGTGATCCGCAGTGATCTGGCAAAGGCGGAATGACGCGCGCCTCGACCTGATCGAGACTCCCTTCTTCCGGTGTTTTGTACCTCCAGTTACGGAAGAAGGCTTGGCGCCCGGGGATCAACACCCCCGGGCGCTCTTCATTTTGGCTCGCGCGCAAGCGCAATTCCGTGTCATGTATCGGCCGCTGATGATCCGAAGCAGGCAAGGAAGCCGCCATGTATCTTGCGATCATACTGTTGCTGATGCTTGTCCTGCCGTCTGGCTCGGTTGTTGCCGAAGCGCTGTGGAGCACGGATGCCAACCTCGTCTTTCTGGTCGGAAAGTGGTTCGTATTTTGGGGCGTAGGCCTGCGGCTGCTTGTTGCCAGCCTGAAGCAGATCCTCAATCCGGCCTTCACCGCCGAGACAATTTTCGGCGTGACCGATCACAAAGCCCAGTCACTGGTGCAGGAGATCGGTTTCGGCAATCTCTCGATCGGCATGCTTGGTGTGCTCAGCCTCTTCGAACCGCTGTGGACCGTCCCGGCAGCGATCACCGGTTGCCTGTTTTTCGGGCTTGCCGGTCTCAAGCACCTTCTCGAGCCAGTGAGAAACAGGTCGAGAAACATCGCGATGATCTCTGACCTGTGGCTCTTTTTCGTGCTCGCCTTTTATCTCTCAGCAGCGTTTTTTCAGAACGCCTGATAGTCCTTCACCTCGACGTGGGTGACATAGCCGTCTTCGTTGAAGGTGAGCGTCTCTTCGCCTTCCCGCACCAGGGGCTTGCCCGTCTTGCTGTGTGTCGCGCGAACCGACCATACGGCGCGGGCCGCATTCGGGCTGACCTTCTCGACCAGAGTGTCGACCGCCCTCTGGTTCGGGTAGTCGTCGAAATACTTGCGGAAGGCGACCATGATGTCGGCTCGCCCCGAAAGGCTTCCGACGCCTTCCGAGACATAGGTCGCGTCTTCAGCGAAATAGTTCTCGATCGTCTCGAAATCGAGCGCGTTGACCGCGCCGTGGAAACGCTTGAGTTCCTCAACCGGATCGAATGCCATGGTCAGAGCCTCACGCCGCGTGCTGCAAGATCGGCGCGCAGCTTGTCGGCGCCGGTGAAAAGAACCGCATCCCAGCCTGCCGCCTTCGCGCCTTCGACGTTGGGGGCCGAGTCGTCGATGAAGATTGTCGCAGCCGGATTGAGGTCGAAGCTCTTCGTATGTGTTTCGTAGATCGCGATGTCAGGCTTGATGAGGCCGACGTCGCCCGAGACCGTCACCCCGCGTGGCTTGGTCAGGAACGGAAAGCGTACCTGTGCCTCGCGGAAGGTATCGGATGCGAAGTTGGTCAGCATCGTCACGTCCTGACCGTCGGCGATCAGGCTCTCCATGATGGCGACGCTGTCGTCATAGGCGTGCGAGACCATTTCGTGCCAGTGCTTGCGGAAGGCGCGGATGTGTTCCTCGCGGTCCGGGTGTGCCTCTATCAGCAGGGCTTCGGCATCGGCCCATGTGCGACCGCGGTCCTGTTCGATATTCCAGTCGTGGGTGCAGACATTCTCGAAGAACCACTTGCGTTCGGCCTCATCGGGAATGAGGCGGCTGAACGGAATATTCGGATCGTAATGGATGAGAACTTTTCCGATGTCGAAAACAATATGCTCAATGGGCATCGATTAATCCTTGGAATGTTTGAACGCGAGCGGGATAGCCGCGGTGATTGCTTTTTTCATGACGGTCGGCAGCGCCTGCGAGTCAAGATTTGTAACCGGCTCCCACCAACCGTTATCCACTTGAATTCGCGAGGGGATCGCGACGCGGTAAATGGAAAGCCGGAGCTCGAAATGGGTGAAGACGTGCGTCACGGTTCCGCAAGGCTCCCAGGTTGCCGGGAAAGGTCCTGCGTCGGCCGACGTCTCTCCGTCCTGCCGCGCCGTCCAACCCGTCGTCGGCACTTCGGTCATGCCGCCGAGCAGGCCGCTTTCGATGCGCCGTCGCAGCAGAACGTCGCCCTCCGCCGTCACGGCGACGAAGGCTGCACCATGGCGAACCGGTTTTTCCTTTTTGGCGGCCTTGACCGGAAACTGTTCGGGATCATGCAGGCGCAGCGCCTCGCACGCTCCCCTGAACGGACAGAGGGAACAGGCCGGCCGCTTCGGTGTGCAGATCGTGGCACCGAGGTCCATCATCGCCTGCGCGAAATCGCCGGGCCGATCCTTGGGTGTTAGCAGAGCCACCTTCTGCTTCATCAGTGGTTTGGCCGCGGGCAGTGGCGTGGCGATCGCGTATAGACGTGAAATTACTCGCTCGACATTGCCGTCCATGACTGCGGCCTGGCGGTTGAAGGCGATTGCCGCCACCGCGGCTGCCGTATAGTCGCCGATACCAGGAAGCGATTTCAATCCTTCCTCGGTAGTCGGAAAGATACAGTTATGCTCGCGCGCAACCGCGTCGGCGCATTTCTTCAGGTTGCGGGCGCGGGCGTAATATCCGAGCCCTGCCCAAGCCGCCATCACGTCCTCGCTGGCGGCGTCCGCAAGATCACGCACTGTCGGCCAGCGCGCCAGGAAATTGGCGAAATAGGGTTTCACCGCCGGGACCGTTGTCTGCTGCAGCATGACCTCGGAGAGCCAGACGCGATACGGGTCGGCCTTGATGCCGCGCGCCGCCATCGGCGGCGATACCCGCCACGGCAGGTCGCGATGGTGGCGGTCGTACCAGTCGAGGAGGGGCTTTGCTGCGGGCGCGTCCAGTGTCGTCGATGTCATCATTTGCCGTCGTGAGGGGAAGTACCCTATACTTGGCGAAGCAATGCCGCGCGATCAAGGCAGTGGCGCCTCAAGGCAGCGCGATGTGAAGGTTTCGATGAGTTATCCACGCAAAGGTGAAAAGCAGATCTCCGAATTGGCCAACCGACTGATCGATCCGGTGCTCGCAAAGCGCGCCGGTATCAACACGGCGCTGCTCGGCTCGTGGGATGAGATCGCCGGCGCGGAATTTGCCGATTGCACGCGTCCCGAAAAGATCGCCTGGACGCGCGGCAATGACGAAGGCAGTTTTCGGCCGGGTGTGCTCACGATCGCCTGCGAGGGTGCCCGTGCGCTGTTCTTGACCCATGCGCAAGGTGAGTTGATCCAGCGCGTCAACAGCTTCTTCGGCTTTGCGGCCGTCCACCAGATCCGCATTGTCCAGAAACCTGTCTATTCGGCGGTGAAGCGCTCTCGTACGCCTCCGCCGTTGAAAGGTGCCGCTGCCGCAAAGCTGGAGGGCATGATGGAAGGCATCGAGGGAGACAAGCTGCGCGAAGCTGTGAAACGCCTCGGCACGGCCGTGCTGGGGAAGCGCGGCCGCTAGCGCCTTTGAAGTATTGGCGGCAATTCTGTCCGCAATTTAATCTGGCTGTCCAACCAAGGTCACAATTCTTTGAAGAAAGTTGGCGAAGCGTGCCTTGTTCGGGGCTTCGAGCCATTATATCGCACTGTCAGCCACTACTCTCATTTATGGGGAACTTTATGTCGATTTCCGAAATGCAACTGACGAAACGCCAGCTTCTGAGCGGCGCGGCTGCCGCGACTGCGACTCTGGCGGTTTTCAGCACCGCGCATGCCGCCGTTGAAATTCCCCAGTCCGATGGCGATGTCGACATGGCTGCCGTGCTGAAGCCTGGCGAGCTGCCTGAAATGGCACTCGGCAAGGAAGATGCCCCGGTCAAGATCGTCGAATACATGTCGATGACCTGCCCGCACTGCGCCCACTTCCACACGACCACCTTCGATGAGATCAAGAAGAAGTACGTCGATACCGGCAAGGTGCGCTTCATCATCCGCGAATTCCCGTTTGATCCGCGTGCCGCCGCCGCCTTCATGCTCGCTCGCTGCAATGCTTCCAAGCCGGAAGAACTGAGCACGGCCGAACAGTATTTTCCGATGATCTCGATGCTGTTCAAGCAGCAGCAGACCTGGGCTGCCGCGGACGATGGCCGCTCTGCACTGCTTCAGATGTCCAAACTCGCTGGATTTACTGAGGATAGCTTCACGAAGTGCTTGACGAACCAGAAGCTGCTGGATGAAGTGAATGCAACGCGGGAAAGAGGTTCCAAGGAGTTTGGCGTGAATGCCACACCGACTTTCCTGATCAACGGCAAGCGCTATTCTGGAGACATGACGATTGACACCATGTCGGCCCTTATCGACAGCCTGCTCTAAACTGAACCGTATCCGATCGACGGGCGACGGCGGAAGCCGTGCGCCCGTCGTCTGCTTTATCACGCGCGGGGCTGCCGCATGAAGTTCAACAAGCTTCGCGTCGTCGGCTTCAAGTCTTTCGTAGAACCCACCGAATTCATCATCGAGCGCGGATTGACCGGCGTCGTCGGCCCGAACGGTTGCGGCAAGTCGAACCTCGTCGAAGCGCTCCGCTGGGTGATGGGCGAGAACTCCTACAAGAACATGCGTGCGTCCGGTATGGACGACGTTATCTTCTCCGGCTCCGGCAACCGTCCTGCCCGCAACACGGCTGAGGTGGCGCTCTATCTCGACAATGCCGAGCGCACGGCGCCTGCCGCCTTCAACGACAGCGACGAGATCCAGGTCACGCGCCGAATCGAGCGTGAGCAGGGATCGATCTATCGCATCAACGGCAAGGAAAGCCGCGCCAAGGACGTGCAGCTTCTCTTCGCCGATGCTTCCACCGGCGCCCGTTCACCGTCGATGGTGGGGCAGGGGCGGATCGGCGAGTTGATCTCGGCAAAGCCGCAGGCCCGCCGCCAGTTGCTGGAAGAGGCCGCCGGCATTTCCGGCCTGCATTCGCGCCGGCACGAGGCTGAGCTTCGCCTGCGTGCTGCCGAGAGCAATCTCGAACGTCTTGACGACGTGACGTCTCAGCTGGAAAGCCAGATCGAGAGCTTGAAGCGTCAGGCCCGCCAGGCAAGCCGTTTCAAGTCGCTGTCCGCCGATATCCGTGCCCGCGAGGCGATGCTTCTGCATATCCGCTGGGTTCAGGCCAAGGAGGCGGAAGCCGAAGCCGATAGCGCTCTCAACCAAGCCACCGTCGTGGTTGCCGAAAGGGCGCAGATGCAGATGGAGGCAGCCAAGGCCCAGGGCATTGCGAGCCTCAAGCTGCCGGAACTGCGCGAGGGCGAAGCGCGTGCCGCCGCCGCGCTGCAGCGCTTGCAGATCGCCAAGACGCAGCTGGAAGAGGATGCCAATCGTATCCTGCGTCGTCGCGACGAACTGACCCGCCGCCTCGCACAACTCGGCGAGGACATCCGCCGCGAGGAGCGGCTGGTTGCCGACAACGCCGCGGTCCTCGCAAGACTGGATGCCGAAGAGGCCGAGATCACAGAAATCCTTGCCGATTCCGGCCGCTTTGCCGAAGAGACCCGCGAGGCCTTCGAGGAGGCCGCCGGAAAGCTCGCCGACAGCGAGCGTATCTTTACCGCGCTGACGGCTGAACGTGCCGAGGCTGCTGCCGGGCGCAACCAGCTCGAGCGCGCCATTCGTGACCTTGCCGATCGCAAGATGCGCCTTGAACGGCAGATGGACGAGGCCAATCGCGAACTCTCCGCAATCGGCGAAAGGATTGCCAGTCTGCCCGATCCGGAGGAGAAGCGGGCCGTGGTGGAGGCGGGCGAGCAGGCTGTTGCCGAGACGGAAGCCGCCATCCAGAGCGTCGAGCAGGCCCTGGCCGCTTCCCGCCAGACCGAAGCCCTGTCCCGATCGCCGGTGGATCAGGCGCGTGCCAGGCTGAACGCCATCGAAACCGAAGCCCGGACTATTGCGCGCATGCTCGCCGCTGGTGCAGCTGCCGGCGAATTTTCACCGGCCGCCGATGAACTGCGCGTCGACCGCGGCTTTGAAACGGCGCTCGGTGCTGCGCTGGGTGATGACATCGAATCGCCGCTTGATCCAAAGGCGCCGGCTCATTGGTCTGGCAACGGCGACGGTGCCGCGGATCCGGCGCTGCCGGCGGGGGCGACGCCGCTGACAGAGTATGTTCGCGCTCCAGCCGCGCTGATGCGTCGCCTGAAACAGATCGGCCTCGTCTCCGGTTCAGATGCCGCAGTCCTGATGAAGGATCTCAAGCCCGGCCAGCGTCTTGTGACCAAGGAGGGCGCTGTCTACCGCTGGGACGGCCATGTCACCGGTGCAGATGCCCCGAGCGCGGCCGCGCTGCGGCTGGCGCAGAAGAACCGGCTCGCCGAACTCGAAGGCGAAGTCGCGCTTGCCCGCGATATACTCACTGAAGCGGAGGAACGCCTGGAGGGCGCGGCAGACGCCATTCGCCTTCAGGAACAACGTCTCGCCGAGGCGCGCGAGAGAAACCGAATGTCGGCGCGGCAGCTCGCCGAGGCGCGCGAAGCGCTGGCAGTGGCCGAGCGAGCCTCCGGCGATCTCATACGCCGCCGCGCCGTCGTTGCCGAAGCCGTCAGTCAGCTTCAGATGCAGCTTGAGGATCTCTCCATTCAGGAGGAGAACGCTCGTATCGAACTGGAGGATGCCCCTGATCTGACAGCGATCGACGAGCGGCTTCGGTCGCAGCAGGTGGAAGTCGCGACTGATCGGGGTGCGCTTGCCGAAGCGCGGGCTCGCTACGAAAGCCTGAACCGCGAAAACGAGGCTCGCCAACGTCGTATCGTTGCCATCGGGCAGGAACGCGAAACCTGGCGCCAGCGCGCCGCCAGCGCCGAGGATCACATCACGACGCTCCGCGACCGTGAAGAGGAAGCACGCGAGGAGGCGGCCGAGCTGGAAATGGCTCCCGATGAGTTCGACGACAAGCGACGCGCGATGTTGAATGAACTCCAGAAGACCGAAGAGGCGCGTCGCCATGCGGCCGATGTGCTTGCCGAAGCCGAACTCGTGCAGCGTGATGCCGATCACAGGGCGGCGACAGCCTTATCCGAACTCGCCGAAAGCCGCGAGCGCCGTGGCCGCGCCGAAGAGCGCCTTGTCTCTGCTCGCGAGAAGCGTCAGGAAACTGAGGCGCGCATTCGTGAGACCTTGAACGTCGCGCCCCACGAAGCGCTTCGGCTTGCAGGGCTGGAGTCGATGCAGGCAGCGCCTGACCTTCGCGAGGTCGAGCGCGAACTTGAACGCCTCAAGATGGAGCGCGAGCGACTTGGTGCGGTCAATCTGCGCGCCGAGGAAGAGCAGAAGGAACTGAGTGGGAAGCTCGAGGCGCTGATCAAGGAGCGCGACGACGTGATCGATGCGATCCGCAAGCTGCGTGGCGCGATCCAGAGCCTCAATCGCGAGGGGCGCGAGCGGCTGATTGCCGCCTTCGATGTTGTCAACGGCCAGTTCCAGCGCCTCTTCACCCATCTTTTCGGTGGAGGCACGGCGGAGCTGCAGCTGATCGAATCCGACGATCCGCTTGAAGCCGGCCTCGAAATCCTCGCCCGTCCGCCAGGCAAGAAGCCGCAGACGATGACGCTGCTTTCCGGCGGGGAGCAGGCGCTGACGGCAATGGCGCTGATCTTTGCCGTCTTCCTGACCAATCCGGCACCGATCTGCGTTCTGGACGAAGTGGACGCGCCGCTTGATGACCACAATGTCGAGCGCTACTGCAATCTGATGGACGAAATGGCCGCTTCGACAGAGACCCGTTTCGTCATCATCACGCATAATCCGATCACGATGGCCCGCATGAACAGGTTGTTCGGTGTGACCATGGCGGAGCAGGGGGTCTCGCAACTGGTGTCGGTCGATCTCCAGACAGCTGAGCAACTGCGCGAGATTGCCTGAAGGACTGAGAACAGCCCAAAAAAAGTCTGTCCGATTGGTCCTCCTGCGCCATTCAGTTAATGTTTTCCTACCGATCTTGTATTAGAGATTGCTTCATGTCGCTGTCGAGTTACTGCGAAGTGATGTCGGCTGCGTAGTTTTCTGTGGGGCAGGATCGGAGCAAAATACGTCTTGGCTCCGACGGTCGCATGTACGGAACCCCCCGTCCGGTTTTCCTGGCCGGACGGACATAAGGCTTTGCGGGACTTTGTTGCAGTCCCGCAAAGCTTTTTCTCCCTTCAATCGCTTCAGTCTGACGTAGTATTTGTGCGCCGCAACATTTCGGCCGCATTTGTCGATTTTCATTTCAACACCAACGGATTAAGTTGATCCCGATTTGGTGTTGGGGGGAATATGACCAAGTGGGTCTACACATTTGGCAGTAGTCAGGCAGAGGGCAGTGCTCTCGACAGTGAGCGTTTGGGCGGCAAAGGCGCGAACCTCGCGGAGATGTGCAATCTCGGCCTTCCCGTTCCTCCCGGCCTGACGATTATCGCCGACGCCTGCTCCGCCTACTACAAGAACGAGCGCCGGATTGCCGAAGAGCAGAAAGTGCAGGTCCGCGCCGGCATCGGACGCATCGAGGAAATTACCGGCCGGCGTTTCGGTGCGGGTGATCGACCGCTGCTCCTTTCCGTGCGTTCCGGAGCGCGTGTTTCCATGCCGGGGATGATGGACACTGTTCTCAATCTCGGCCTTAACGACGAAACGGTGCAGGCGCTCGGCCACGACGCCGGCGACGCACGTTTCGCCTGGGACAGCTACCGCCGGTTCATCCAGATGTATGCCGATGTGGTCATGCGTCTCGATCACGAGGTGTTCGAGGAAATCCTCGAGGATGAAAAGGCGCGCCTCGGCTATGAGTTGGACACGGAACTGACAGCCAGCGAATGGCAGCACGTGGTCTCGCTCTACAAGAGCGTCATCGAGGAAGAGCTGGGGGTGGAATTTCCCCAGGATCCCGAGGTGCAGCTATGGGGCGCAGTCGGGGCTGTCTTCGCCAGCTGGATGAGCACACGCGCTGTCACCTATCGCCAGCTTCACAACATTCCCGAAGGCTGGGGAACGGCGATCAACATCCAGGCCATGGTCTTCGGCAACCACGGCAATTCATCCGCGACTGGTGTTGCCTTCACGCGCAATCCTTCGACGGGCGAAAAGTCGCTCTACGGCGAATTCCTCGTCAATGCGCAGGGCGAGGACGTCGTTGCCGGCATTCGCACGCCGCAGAGCATCACCGAGGAGGGCCGTATCAGCTCCGGCTCCGAGCGCCCGTCGATGGAAAAGCTGATGCCTGACGCTTTCAAGGAGCTGTCGAGCATCTGTTCCGAGCTCGAGACACACTATCGCGACATGCAGGACATCGAGTTCACGATCGAGCGCGGAAAGCTCTGGATGTTGCAGACCCGCGCAGGCAAACGATCGACGCGCGCGGCCATGAAGATTGCCGTCGACATGGTGGACGAGAAGGTGATCACCGAGGAAGAGGCGGTGCTTCGTATCGAGCCGTCTTCCCTGGATCAGCTCCTGCACCCGACCATTGATCCGCGCGTGGCGCGTGAGGTCATCGGAACAGGCCTGCCGGCATCGCCCGGCGCCGCAACCGGCGAGATCGTCTTCACCGCCGAGGAGGCTGTGACGGCGTCCGAGGAGGGGCGCAAGGTTATCCTGCTGCGCGTTGAGACAAGTCCCGAAGACATCCACGGCATGCACGCGGCGGAGGGCATCCTGACAACGCGCGGCGGCATGACGAGCCATGCCGCCGTTGTCGCGCGCGGCATGGGCATCCCCTGCGTCGTCGGAGCCGGCAGCATGCGCATCGACGCTCGCAACGAGCGGCTGATCGGCGTTGGCGTCACATTGAAGAAGGGCGACGTCATCACCATCGACGGCTCGGCCGGACAGGTGCTGAAGGGCGATGTGCAGATGGTGCAGCCGGAGCTTTCGGGTGATTTCGGCCGCATTATGCAATGGGCCGATCGGGCACGTCGCATGACCGTGCGCACCAATGCTGATACACCGGCCGACGCGCGCGCAGCCCGCTCGTTCGGTGCGGAGGGCATTGGCCTTTGCCGCACGGAACACATGTTCTTCGAGGGCGACCGCATTCATTTGATGCGAGAGATGATCCTCGCCGAGGACGAAACTGGCCGCCGCGCCGCACTGGACAGGTTGCTGCCTGTGCAACGCCACGATTTCATCAGCCTTTTCAATGTCATGCACGGGCTGCCGGTGACCATCCGTCTGCTCGATCCGCCGCTGCATGAGTTTCTGCCGAAGACGGACGAGGAGATCGCCGACGTTGCCGCCGCAATGGGCATGGATGCGGGGGCCCTGCGTCATCGCGTCGACGCGCTACACGAATTCAATCCGATGCTCGGTCATCGCGGCTGCCGGCTGGCGATTTCCTATCCTGAAATCGTCGAGATGCAGGCGCGCGCCATTTTCGAAGCGGCGGTCGCGGCCGCCCATGAAACCGGCGCGGCCGTCGTGCCCGAGATCATGGTGCCGCTGGTCGGGTTGCGCTCGGAGCTGGACTACGTCAAGGAGCGCATCGATGCCATCGCCGGCAACGTGATGACGGAGGCGGGCATGCGGATCGACTATCTGGTCGGTACGATGATCGAGCTGCCACGCGCGGCGCTCAGGGCCCACATCATCGCGGAGGCGGCGGAGTTCTTCTCGTTCGGTACTAACGACCTGACACAGACAACTTTCGGTATTTCACGCGACGATGCGTCAGCCTTCATTCCGACGTACCAGCGCAAGGGAATCATCGAGCACGATCCCTTCATTTCGTTGGATTTCGATGGTGTCGGGGAGTTGATCCGCATCGCTGCCGAGCGCGGCCGGCGCACGCGCAATGACATGAAGCTCGGAATTTGCGGAGAGCACGGCGGTGATCCCGCCTCCATCCATTTCTGCGAGGAGATCGGGTTGGATTACGTGTCCTGCTCGCCCTTCCGCGTGCCAATTGCCCGGCTTGCAGCAGCGCAGGCGATCATTACCAGCGATATTGCCGCCAATAGGGGCGCCCGTAGTAAGACGGGTCGAGTTCAAACGCCATCCCCATCATGAGCCTGTCGCTGTCATAGCGGTACTGCGCGCGGCGGTAGAGATCGATGCGCTGGAGGCAGCTAGCAAAGCCGTCGGTGCCACGCCTGAAGCCATAGCGTAGGCATTGGTCTTCGTCGGCGGCGCGCTGCTGCTCCGGCGACAGCGTCTGGCACGCCGAGAGGCTTATGGCCGCTGCGGCGAGCGCGAGTGATAAGACGAGGATACGCATCGGTGTATCTTTGCAACGAAAATTTCCCACAACTAGATGACGCCAATCGCGACTTACAGTCAACTAAAAGAATGGCTTAGGGTTACTAGCCGCTTTTCGGATCGCCGCTGGTCGACCGACCTGGCGCGCGAATGGCTTTCGTCCGTCGGAGATCGTCTGTAAGAAGGCTGCCCGGACGACATTGGAAGGCAAGCATGGCACTGCGCGATCGATTCTCGAAGAAACTGACCTGCCCGCAATGCGGCAATAGCGGCTTTGCCGAAGCCTCCGAGATCGACGATCCGAAGCGCAAGCATCCGGGCTTCAGCGTCGATCATCTGCCGCGCGGCTTCTTTATACAGCGCGCATCCAACCATCAGGAAACCTGCATGATCAAGTGTGAGTGCGGACGCAAGTTCCCGTTCCGCAGCCTGACGGAAGCAGCCGCTGAGCGCAACTAGCTCAGAACCGTTCGAGGACCTTGACGAAGGCGTCGGCGAAGCGGACGAGGTGGGCCGTCGCAGGGTCCGGCGCTTCCATGCGGATTTCCGTGCCGCTGTGATCGAGTACGGCAAGGACGACACGCATCTGCTCGCTCGACGAAGGGATGCGAAGCACGGCGATCCGCTTGCAGTCGTCCATCAATCCCTCGGCGGGAAGATCGAAGAGCATTTCTCCGCCAGCCTTGGCCGAAGCGACACGGACTGTTTCGCAGAAGTCGGATTTGCCATCGTATCCGTCGAGCGACAGTTCCAGCTCCAGGAGCTCGATAGGCAGAAGCGGATCGGCATGATCAACTCGCCCCAGCGTCGGCGCCGGGGTTCCCGATGCAAGCTCCGGTGCAATCATTGCCCTTCTCCTGTTGGTCGGTGCGCGGCGCACGCCGCGCAACTGCAAATGAAGAAATATCAGAAAATGCTCACGCACGCCATTGTCGTCTTCTTGGTGGATTGAGCGGCCCAGATCGACACAACAGTTTCAATTTAGGCGAATCTTGCACTAAACAGGTCGAGGGCGATTTTGCGCGTTCGTGCGGGACGCGCCGCTTGCGAGTAACCGGTAAGTTTGATGGCAATCCGTTTCGACCGCCCCGTTTCAAGTGCCGCCCGCTTCTCGCGGCGCTTCGGAGCATTTGCCCTGGTTTTGTGCCTTGCGGCGCTGGTTGGTCACCGCTTCGCCGGTCTTGTCACGCCATACCTGGTGCTGATCCTGCTGGTCTCGGCGGGTTTCGCGTTGCTTGCGGGGCTGCTTGCGATTGCGGGGCTGCGAAGCTTGTGGCTGACAGGCGCCGAAGGCGGGCTGGATGCCTTGAAAGCGTTGATTTTTGCCGCCCTCCCGCTCGCGATCGGCGGGATTGCCGTCGAGCGTTATTTCGCTCTGCCGGCCATCTATGACGTGTCGAGCGATCTCGTTTCCGCGCCAGACTGGCTGAAGACGCCGAACGCCGATCAGATCTGGCTGAAGCGCGAGCCGCTGGTAACACCAGAGGATCGCGAAAAGCAGCTCGAAGCCTATCCCGAACTTACGGGCCGCCGCTATGACGGCGCGATCGACCGCGTTCTCGAAGCAGTCAAGAAGGTCGCCAAGCAGAGCGGCATCCGCATCACCCGCGCCGATGGCGACAGCGAGCCAGGCCGCGATCTCGAAGAGCGACCGGCGAAGCCGCAGCCGGACGATGGCGCGGTTGCCGAAGCGCCGGAGGCCGTTCCGATCCCGACGCCGCGGCCCTACGACGACGATGTGGCGCTGTTGATTCGCAGGGCCAACGGCGTGACGCTGCAGGGCGAAACCCGCACTCTCGTCCTCGGCTTGCGTTTCGACGTCATCATCCGCCTGCGCGAAGAGGCGGAAACCACACTGGTCGACGTTCGCGTCGCCTCTCGCTATGGCCCGCACGATCTCGGCCTCAGCGCCGATATCGCCGAGGACTATCTGAAGGCGCTCGATTCCGAGTTGCTCGGCATCGCCGGCAGCTAGCCTCGTTGGTCTTTCGCGCCGTGTAGTTATCCCAGGAAGCGGCCCTTTTGCTCGGCGTCGGGCACGAAACACGTCGCTCGTCTGCCAGCAATGCGAAGCCGGTTGCGGGCGATGAACCCGTAGAACCTGTCAGCAAGTCCCTGCGGCAGCAGTCGCAGACCGTTTGCCAGGGACCAGGGAAGGCCCAGTCCCGAAACCATGCGGATCGTCCCTCTCGACCTGAAATGGGCGCGGCCGTCTTCGATCAGGATGTTGGTCTCGTAGTTACGCTCGTTCAGCCCATAGTGCCGGTAGAGCGCTTCTCCCAGCGGCGACTGAGCTGCGAGGAAACGATAACGCGCCGCCTTGTCATGCCTAAGAATGAACTGGACCCAGGCGGAGCAGAATACGCATTCTCCATCGAAGATGATGAGCGGCTTGTCATCTGCAAAGGCTGGCACAGCGGCATCGGTCCGATAACTGTAGGCATCGCGCAAAAGATTACCTCCGCTTCGCCGGCCGGTAAGATCCGAGCAGGGCAGGCGGACCGTCCGTTTCAATTTCTCCGCGCTCCAACAGATCCTCGATATGTGCAAGAACCGAGAGCGCGGCAGCGCCGTGCAGGCGCGGATCAGTCTCGCGGTAGATTACTTTCACCATATCAGGGATGTTATGATCGCCGGCGCGAATGCGGCCAAGTACGGCGCGTTCGCGCATCCGGCGATGCGTCTTCAGCGCCCGCATGAAGGACAACGGCTTGCGAACGGGTCCGCCATGTCCCGGGAGCAGAATCCGGTCATGTCGCGCAATCAGCTTGTCGAGCGATGCCATGTAGTCGGACATGGAGCCATCAGGCGGCGCCACGATCGAGGTGGCCCAACCCATGACGTGATCGGCGGAAAACAGGATGCCCGTTCCCTCGAGCGCAAAGGCCGCATGGTTGGCGGTATGCCCGGGCGTCAACACTCCCGTCAGCTTCCACCCGTCGCCTACGACCGTGTCGCCGTCGCCGATCGCGATGTCAGGCCGGAAATCCGTGTCCGAACTCTCGGCGAAGGGATTGATCTCGCCCTGATGCAGCGGGCGGGACGCGCGGTGCGGTCCCTCGGCGACAATTCGTGCGCCTGTCGCCGCCTGCAGACGCCGCGACAGTGGTGAGTGGTCGCGATGGGTATGGCTGACGAAGATATGGGTGACCTCACGTCCACTGAGCGCTGCCATCAATGCCTGGAAGTGCGCTTCGTCCTCAGGGCCGGGGTCGATGACCGCGGTAGAGCCATGGCCAACGATATAGCTGTTGGTGCCGTGGAACGTGAAGGCGCTCGGATTGTTGACCGTGATCCGCTGCACGCCTGACGCAACAGGCACCGCGTGGCCGTAAGCCGGCTCGAACGCCAGATTGAACTCGGGACTTGCCATTTATTTGTATTCGATCTCGATGAAGGACATCGGCTGATCGCCGGCATTGACGACATTGTGCTCCACGCCGGCTTCTCGCCGGTAAGCCGCGCCCTTGGCAATATCGACCCTGCGGCTCCCGTCTTTCTCTTCCAATAGAAACTGGCAGTCCGTCATAGGCACGACAACATAGCCCATTCCATGGGTATGAATGCCGGTGTCGGCGCCGGGCTCGAAATCCCAGCGCGTGATCCGGACAACGGCGTCGTCGAGCAGCAGCGTTGCAAGAGCAGGCGGGCGCGCGCGGTATTGGCTCATCGTTACTCCGGATCGTCTGGCGGCTGACCCGAGACCTAGCACGGCAAGGCAAGGAGCGCACAGAAATATGCGATGGCGCGAAACTTAATGATTGTGACGGCAGGCGAGCTTTGCTAAGCAGGCGTCGATTTGGCAAGCGGTCTCCGCTTTCAAGCTCTGGTGGGGCGTCGCCAAGCGGTAAGGCACCGGTTTTTGGTACCGGCATTCCCAGGTTCGAATCCTGGCGCCCCAGCCATTGAACTCCAGCAATATCAAAGCTCCTGTCGCAGCGATCAGCCGCGAACCAAAGCCACGTAGCGGCACGCCGACCAGCCCAAAGCACTCGATACAAAAAAGGCGACCCGATGGGCCGCCTTCCAGACTGCTTGTTCTGTCGTCTCTTACTGCGCAGGCTGTGCCGGTGCCAGGAACTCGGCGCAATAGGAGGGGCCGTTCACGCCCGGGATATCGCCGGTGACGCGGATGCTGCGGATCGTGTAGTCGGAGCTTGTGACGATTTCCGCCTGGCAGCGAAGGTACTGAGTGCGGGCCGCCGAGATCTGCTTGCCGCGCTTGCCGTCTGCACCTTCCGCATACTTTGCCGGGATGCGAACCGTCTTGTAGCCACCCTTCCAGGTGTAGTTGACGCCGGAGCCGTTCTCGACGTCGCTGATCGGCGGGCCGAAGGCGGCGAAGAACTTGCCGGCCGACTGGCCAACCCAACGGCTGGAGATCGGATCTGCGGAGGTCGGAATGGTCGTGCAGCCGGCAAGCGCAATGGCAAGCCCAGCCGCGGCAAAGGTGCTGAGTTTCATTCTATCGTCCCTGAAGTTGTCGCGCATTCGACGGCGGGAATCGCTGGCCTGCAGCGGTTTCCGCTTGTCCCGTCGAGCGCTTTAGCGCGGAACCCGGTAAAAGAAAATCGGGCCGCCTTCGCAATTGCAGAATTTGCCGCAAGTGTGTCTTTTTGCTCCACTTAGCCCGGCCGGGAGATGTGCTGCCTACGCCCGAAAAAATGCGCCGGCTTTTGAATTTTGGTGCTTGCGCAACGAGATGGGCCGGTCTATAGAGGCGCCGCTGGTCACGGAGTGTAGCGCAGTCTGGTAGCGCACCACGTTCGGGACGTGGGGGTCGAGTGTTCGAATCACTCCACTCCGACCAGCCGAAAAGCCCGCGCAAGCGGGCTTTTTTCTTTGCAGCACAGTACCGGCTTCAGTCGTGGCCGGTCGCCGGTTGCATGGCCTCCACACATTGTCGTCGCAGAGCAACAAGACGGTCATCAGGACCGTGTGCCCCTGCTCATATCTTGACCACCGACATATCGCGAAACTGGCTGGTGATCGCCGGCTCCCCGTCGCTTGGTTGTGGCCTTGGCGGTTCCACGCTCGCCGCAGCCCTGGAAGGTTTCCAGGGTGACGATTTCGAAACGCTGGCGAAGGGTGAGGAAGCTCCGGAAGCCGGAAGTTCAGGTCTGACTTCTGTGTCGCAAATGGGCCTTCGTATGTCGTAGTTCGGTATCCATGAAAATCAGCTTGGACTAAAGTATTGACCTTCATATCAAATATATCAGGACAAGCACGCTTCTGGCGGGCGAGGAACAGTGCATGAAAGCCTCAGAATACAAAGCTGCGGTTGCCGTCACGGGACTGAGCGCCGCAGGTGTGGAGCAACTCTTCGGAGTCGATCATCTGACGACAGATCGCTGGGCATCGGGCGAGCAGGAAGTTCCGCGTGCGGTCAGCCTATGCCTGTTGCTAATGACCGCGGCGAACGTTTCGGTCACCCAGGCACAGATATTGGCGGATGGCGCCGATATCCGATTGGCCAGGATCGCCTGAGATCCCCAAACATCCGTTTCATTGCGCCTGCGTCGCCCCAGTCGGTGGCCGGGGCGACGACAACTATGCACCGAGGATCGCGTCGATCTGCGCAATCAAGGTCGCATAGGTCTCGATGTGTCGGTGATACTCGTTGCGAATCTGCTCAGTGATGTCGGAAAGCGGCCCGCCGCCCTCTGAGCGGAAATGCTTGACTCCATTCTCGCTCATTGACTTGAGGCTGTCCTCATACTCCTTGATCCGCTGGGCATAGTCTTCTCGAAGTTTTTCCAGGCTCACTTGATCTCTCCTGCGGGCGCGCGTCGCCTCGCAAATCTTACGGTTGCCTAGAAGAGATGCGGCGCTTAAAGCAGGTTGACAATCCCAGTCCGCGAAAAGTGAACCAATGAGCAGCTCGAACTTCTATTCCGACATGGGCGGCCTGCCGCCGCAGACCGAACTTCTGTCCAGCAAGGCTGTGTTCACAACGGCCTATGCGGTCATCCCGCGCAGTGTGATGACCGATATCGTCACCAGTTACCTTCCGCACTGGGAGGGCACGCGCGCCTGGGTGATTTCTCGCCCGATGACGGGTTTCTCCGAGACCTTTTCACAGTACATCATGGAAGTGCAGCCGGGTGGCGGCAGTGACAGGCCGGAGCCGGAAAAACGTGCAGAAGGTGTGCTCTTCGTCGTCGAAGGCGAGATGACTGTCGAACTTGATGGCGTGTCGCAGGCCATGCGCCCCGGCTCGTTCGCCTTCCTGCCGGCCGGGTCGAGCTGGACGCTCTGGAACAGGAGCGCGGCGCCGGTGAAGTTCCACTGGATCCGCAAGGCCTTCCAGGAAGTCGAAGGTCTGGAGCCGCCGCCGGCGATGTTCACGCATGAGGACGAGAATCCGCCTCAGCCGATGCCCGATACCAACGGCGCCTGGGCGACTACGCGTTTCATCGATCCCGCCGATCTGCGCTACGACATGCACGTCACCATCGTGACGCTCGAGCCGGGCGGAGTGATCCCCTTCATGGAGACGCACGTCATGGAGCATGGCCTCTATGTTCTGGAGGGCAAGGCCGTCTATCGTCTCAATAAGGATTGGGTCGAGGTGGAGGCCGGCGACTTCATGTGGCTGCGCGCTTTCTGCCCGCAGGCCTGCTATGCCGGTGGCCCCGGTCGCTTCCGCTACCTGCTCTACAAGGATGTCAATCGGCACATGCCCTTGTGGTAGGCGGTGCAGACGACGAAAAGAAACGGGGCCGATCTGGCCCCGTTTTCGTTTTACCTAGATGTCGCTTGCCGCGTTCGACCAGAGATCGGAGGCCTCTGCGGCTGTCATGCGCCGCACCTCCGCCTCGTGGCGGCGGTTGGCGAAGAGTTCGCTTGCCATGATCTGGTCGGCGAGATCGGCCGGCAGAGACAGGATAACGCGGGCGTCGCCGCCGTGGATGCCGCCGAGCTCGCTGCGCTTTCCTGATATCATTCCGCCGGCGACCGTGTTGTTGGTCTCGGGGTCGATCAGGATGAAGGAACCGGATGCGCGGTTCTGCTCGTAGGGGTCGAAGATCGCCTGCTCGTCGAAGGCAAGGCGCACCTTGCCGATCGCGTTCATGTACAGCGTATCGACGGGAGCCCAGGCGCCGGTCTTCAGCTCAAGCTGAGCCAACGGCTGCACCTGCACACGCTGGCGGCGGCTGCCGCTCTTCAGCCAGTAGCGCTTGCCGGCTTCGATGCCCTCAGGCTGCAACGCCACGATCTGTGCGTCGAACGACAGGCCGACCTGCGGCTGGCTGTCGATCGAGACGATCATGTCGCCGCGTGCAACGTCGACCTGCCGGTCGAGAACCAGCGTGATCGCGTCGCCGGCAACGGCAGCGTTGCGCACCAGATCGAACGTCACGATTTTGGTGACATTGGCGACCATGCCCGACGGCAGGATCATGACGCTGTCACCCGGCTTGACGGAGCCGCCGGCAACGGTGCCCTGGTAGCCGCGGAAGCTTTCGCCCGGACGCGACACGCGCTGCACGGAGAAGCGGAAACCGGTCGCCTGCGACGAGCGGACGGTGGCAAGCTCGAGGGTTTCGACGAGCGTCGGGCCGGCATACCACGGCATCGATGCTTCACCGGAGTAGACGACGTTCTCGCCCTTCAGGGCCGACATCGGGATCGCGGTGATCTGCTTGACGCCGAGCGACAGCGCGAATTCGCGGAATTCATGCGTGATCTTCTCGAAGCCGGCGCGGTCGTAGTTCGTCAGGTCGATCTTGTTGATGGCAAGCACGAACTGCTTGATCCCCAGCAGCGAGGCGATCGTCGCGTGGCGGCGTGTCTGCTCCAGAATACCGGCGCGTGCGTCGACCAGCAGAACGGCGAGATCGGCGGTGGATGCGCCGGTCGCCATGTTGCGTGTGTACTGCTCGTGGCCGGGCGTATCGGCAACGATGAACGAGCGCTTGTCGGTCGAGAAGTAGCGATAGGCGACATCGATGGTGATGCCCTGTTCGCGCTCGGCCTGCAGGCCGTCGAGAAGCAGCGCGAAGTCCGGCAGGCCGAGATCGTTCTGCTTGCCGGTGGAATCGCGTTGCAGCGTGGCGGCCTGGTCTTCCTTGACGGCCTTGGTGTCCCAAAGCAGGCGGCCGATCAGGGTGGACTTGCCATCATCGACGCTGCCGCAGGTGATGAGGCGCAGCGGTCGCGAGTCGCGGGTCGCCGTCGCGGGTTCTGCGGCGGGCACGGCGAGGGCGTGTACGGCGGTTACGGCTGCGGTCATCTCAGAAATATCCTTCACGCTTCTTCTTTTCCATGGAACCGGACTGGTCGCGGTCGATGGCGCGGCCCTGTCGTTCGGAAACCGTGGCGATTTCCAGCTCCGCGATGATGTCTTCAAGGGTGGTGGCGGTCGAGCGGATCGCGCCCGTCAGCGGGAAGCAGCCGAGCGTGCGGAAGCGGATGGAATCCTCCTGCTTCGTTTCGCCGGGCAAAAGTTCAAGCCGTGGATCGGAGGCTGATATCATCATGCCGTCGCGCTCCACATAGGGGCGCTTTGCCGCGAAGTAGAGCGGCACGATCGGAATGTTCTCAGCCTGGATGTAGCGCCAGATATCGACCTCGGTCCAGTTAGACAGCGGGAAGACGCGAACGCTTTCGCCCTTGCGGATCTGACCGTTGTAGACGTTCCAGAGTTCCGGGCGCTGGTTGCGCGGGTCCCAGCGATGGTCGGGCGTACGGAAGGAATAGATGCGCTCCTTGGCGCGGCTCGCCTCCTCGTCGCGGCGCGCGCCGCCGAAGGCAGCGTCGAACTTCCCGGCGTCGAGCGCATTGCGCAGCGCTTCGGTCTTCATGATGTCGGTGTAGCGCGCCGAGCCGTAGGTGAACGGCGTGATGTTTTCGGCAGCTCCGCGCGGATTGATATGCTCGATCAGGTCGAGGTCGTACTTCTTCACGATCTCGTCGCGGAAGGTGATCATCTCCGCGAACTTCCAGCCGGTGTTGACGTGCAACAGCGGGAAGGGGACGCGGCCGGGGTAGAACGCCTTGCGCGCAAGATGCAGCAGGACCGACGAGTCCTTGCCGATCGAGTAGAGCATCACGGGCTTCTCAAACTCGGCGGCGACTTCGCGGAAGATGTGGATCGCTTCGTTCTCGAGCGCCTTCAAATGCGGGTCGAGCGGCGGCTTGGCGCTCTGAGGATTATTCAGTTCCGTATCCGGACGGCTATCGGGCATTTCTAACTCCAGACTTCGATCATTCCAGGACGGGAGGCCTCCGGAACGAGTTGTATTTCAGACTTCGAGGAGCGCAGGCGAGGAGCCGCGCTCCGATCCCGAAGTCGACGGGTTACTGTTGCGCGGCAATCGCCGAGGCTTCTTCAGCCACGTGCAGGCCGCATTCGCGCTTTTCGTCCTGTTCCCACCACCAGCGGCCGGCACGCTCCGGCTCGCCGGGCTTGATCGCCCGCGTGCAGGGTTCGCAGCCGATCGAGGGGTAGCCACGGGCATGCAGTGGATTGACCGGCACGCTGTTGTCGGCGACGTAGGCCTTGATGACGTCGAGGTTCCAATCGGCCAGCGGGTTGACCTTCAAAAGGTGGCGTTCGGCGTCATACTCGGCAAACGGCGTTTCCGCGCGGTTGGCCGATTGGCCACGGCGCAGACCGGTGATCCAGATGGTTGCCCCATCGAGTGCGCGCGCAAGCGGCTTCAGCTTGCGCACGCCACAACAGGCGTGCCTGGCTTCGACGCTTTCGTAGAAGCCGTTGAGGCCGTACTTCGCGGCATAAGCGTCGATATCGGCCTGTTCAGGCTCGTAGCGGCTGATGTGGATGTCGTATTGCTTCTCGGTCTCGTCGATGAGCGCGAGCGTTTCTGGAAACAGCCGGCCCGTCTGCAGCGTTGCGACGTCGATCGGCAGGCGGTGATTGCCGATTTCGGCCGTAATCACCTGGTCCTCGATGCCGAGGGAAGTCGTGAAGACGACGCGGCCGCCAAGACCGGCAACGAGCGACAGACGCCCGGCAAGGTCAAGGCTTGCGAGTTTCGCGTTCAGCGTTTCCGCTTCAGCGTTTGGATTGGCAGCAACAGTCATGCGGATCCTGTCCTTGATGTTGGCCGGAGTATCGCAGGTCGGGCTCGGGTCGGACAGAAAAACGCATTTCGAAAGCAGGCGCGATAGGAGCAAATATCTCTCTTGCGTCGCTGCAATGCGGAAAAGCAGCCGCCCCCGCGACATTTGTCGACGGTCAGCCTGAAACTCTATTGATTTAGTAGAGTAACACGCAGCCTGTCAATCGGAAATGTGAATTGATGACATCGGGGACGCATTTTGCAGTAGATTTGAGGCATTGGTCGAGGGCGAAAAAACAAGGCCAAAAACCTTGTCTCTCAAGGGCTTCGCAGGGTCGTTCAAATTCCGTTCATGCTGCGTGTGCCATAGAGACA
The DNA here is from genome assembly GCA_900466605.1 of Hyphomicrobiales bacterium. Lineage (GTDB taxonomy): Bacteria > Pseudomonadota > Alphaproteobacteria > Rhizobiales > Rhizobiaceae > Rhizobium. Next base: position 55,169 of record UBMU01000024.1, on the reverse strand, counting down.
GTATCGAGCTTGCGGTGGGTCGGTGATTCCACCCGCCATGTGTGTGTCGACGGTCGAAAATGATTACGCAGAAGGCAAAATATGCGCTGAGGGCGCTGACGGTATTGGCTGAAGCCGATCGCGGTGAACCTGTGATGATTTCCGACATTGCGGCGCAGCAGAAGATACCGAAGAAGTTTCTCGAACAGATCCTGCTCGACCTGAAACATCAGGGTATCGTCGTCAGCCGTCGCGGCAAGGCGGGTGGTTACCTCCTGCTGAAGCCGGCCGATATGATCACCTTCGGCGAGGTGTTGCGCATTATCGACGGTCCGATCGCGCCGCTCCCCTGCCTGTCGATCACAGCTTATCGCAAGTGTGATGATTGCGACGGCGAGCAGAACTGCGAGATCCGCCACGTCTTCGCCAAGGTGGCCGACGCCACCCGCAAGGTGCTGTTCTCCACCACGATCGCCGATGCAGTCGCGCCGGCAAGGGGCGCGCAGGTCACCCGCCTATTGGCCTAGGGCCCAGCCTGTTGATCACATGGGTCTTGTCGCGTCGCTTCAAGATTCGGTGAGATAGCTTTCAATCCACCGCCCGTGCGCCAGTTCGCCCCTATCCAGGGATAGGGAGAAACGAACATGCATCTCATGAACGCGAAACGGATGGCAATTGGTGCGGTTCTGGCGCTGAGTTTGGCGACGGGAGCTGCTGCGCATCACGGCTGGTCGTGGGCCGAGGGTGAGCAGACGGAATTACGGGGAACCATTGAGAAGATAACCATGGGCGGTCCGCACCCGACGCTTGATGTCGCGACCGCTGACGACGGCGTCTGGCTCATCGAACTCGGCAATCCCCGGCAGACCGCGCGCTCGGGTTTTGTCGAAGGCTCCGCAAAGAAGGGCGATCAGATTATCGTCCTTGGAAACCGCTCACAGAAGGCCGACGAGAAGCGGATGAAGGCCGTGAGGATCACCGTCGCCGACAAGCGCTACGACATCTATCCGGAACGGATCCAGACGAACTGAGCGATGGAAATCGAGTTCCTGGAATGGCTCGCCGCAACGCCGCTGTCTTCAGGGCTGCGGCGCTCGGCGCTTGTCTACATGGTCGTCAATGCCGCCCACATCCTTTCGATCGCGCTGTTGATCGGAGCGATCCTGCCGCTGGATCTTCGGTTGATGGGCCTTTTTGGCTCGGCGCCACTGGCCATCATCGGCCCGTTCCTGTCGAGAGTCGCGGCGGTGGGCCTTGTGGGGACGCTGATTACCGGCTTTGCCCTGTTCAGCGTCAAGCCGATTGAATACGCAGGAAATCCGGCGTTTCTCACGAAGCTGGGGCTCCTGATCCTCGGTATTGTGAACGCTGCCTTGGTCCACGGTCAGGCAGCCTGGGGGTGGGCCTTGTCGGGCAAAGCGCCAACACCAGGCTTGCGTTTTCAGGCCGGCGTCTCTGCCGTCGTCTGGATATCTGCGCTCCTCGCCGGTCGCTGGATCGGCTTTATCTGACGGCAGTTCTACCGATCGCTCGTTTCCCAGCACGGGTTGATCCAGGGCTCCTGGTTGGAGCGCGGCAGAGGCTGCTTGCCGAGGATATGGTCGGCCGCCTTCTCTCCGGTCATGATCGAGGGCCCATTGAGGTTGCCGTAGGTGACGTGCGGGAAAATCGACGAGTCGGCGACGCGCAGACCGTCGACGCCGATGACGCGCGTCTCGGGATCGACGACCGCCATCGGGTCGGTCGTCGCGCCCATCTTGCAGGTGCCGCAGGGGTGATAGGCGCTTTCGAGGTGCTCGCGCAGGAAGGCGTCGATCTCCTCGTCGGTCTGCACTTTCTCGCCCGGCTGGATCTCCGGTCCGCGATACTGGTCGAAAGCCTTTTGGCTGAAAAGCTCGCGGGTGAGCCGCACGCAATGGCGGAATTTCTCCCAGTCCTCAGGATGGCTCATGTAGTTAAACCGAATGACAGGGTCCGCCTTCGGGTCCGACGAAGCCAGCGTGACGTTGCCGCGCGACTTCGACAGATTGTAGCCGACATGCACCTGGAAACCGTGGCTCTTGGCTGCCGCCTTGCCGTCATAGCTGATCGCCACCGGCAGGAAATGGTATTGGATGTCGGGCTGCTTGACGCCGGGCGCCGAGCGCAGGAAGGCGCAGGCCTCAAACTGGTTCGAGGTGCCGAGCCCCGACTTGGTGAACATCCATTGCGCGCCGGCAACGCCTTGCCAGAACCAGGGAAGCCAGGAGTAGAGTGAAACCGGCTTGGTGCTGACCTGTTGGAAGTAGAATTCCATGTGGTCCTGCAGATTGGCGCCGACGCCCGGTCGGTTCGCCTTGACCTCGATGCCCATGTCCTGCAGATGCGCGCCGGGGCCGATGCCCGACAGCATCAAAAGCTTCGGCGAGTTGAAGGACGACGCCGAGACGATCACCTCGCGGTTCGCCTTGACGACCTCGATCTTGCCGCCGCGCTCGATCTCGACACCAACAGCGCGGCCATTCTCGATGACCACCTTCTGGGCGTGGCCGTAGACGACCTCGACGTTCGGGCGTTTCAGTGCCGGTTTCAGATAGGCTGACGCGGCCGACCAGCGACGGCCGCCAAAAATCGTCTGCTCCATCAGCCCGAAGCCTTCCTGCTTCGAACCGTTATAGTCCTCCGTCGCCTCGAAGCCCGCCTGTTTGCCGGCCTCGATGAAGGCGTGGAACAGCGGATTGCGGAAAACGCCGCGCTGGACGTGCAGCGGCCCGTTGGTGCCGCGCCAGCCTTCCTCGCCGCCGTGACTGTGCTCCATCCGCTTGAAGTAGGGGAGAACGTCGGCATAGGCCCAACCCTGCGCGCCGAGTTCTTCCCAGCGGTTATAGTCCTCGGCGTGGCCGCGCACATAGACCATGCCGTTGATCGACGATGAGCCACCGATCACCTTGCCGCGCGGCGCGGTGATGCGCCGGTTGTTGAGAGCAGGCTCGGGCTCCGAGAAATAGCCCCAGTTGTAGCGCTTCATGCTCATCGGCCAGGCAAGGGCTGCCGGCATCTGGATGAACGGCCCGAAATCGGAGCCGCCAGCCTCGATGACGATGACTGTATTCTTGCCGTCTTCCGAAAGCCGGTAGGCAAGTGCCGAACCCGCCGAGCCGGAGCCGATGATGACGAAATCTGCCTGCTGCATGGTGTGCTTCTTTTCCGATCACCACCTCGCCCTCGGATTGGCTGAAGGAGCCGATCGGGGCGAAGCCAATTTGAATGCTACCTGTCCAGATGGGGCGCTTGCCGCCTCAATAAGGCGCCTGCACCGGCCCCATGCCGACGTAAACCGTCTTCAGCTCCGAATAGTGCTCCAGTGCGGCCAGCGAATTCTCGCGTCCGAAACCGGATTGCTTGGAGCCGCCGAACGGGATTTCGACAGGGCAGAGGTTGTAGGTGTTGATCCAGAGCGTCCCGGCTTCGAGCTGGTCGACGACACGATGGGCCCGCGTCAGGTCTGATGTGAAGACGCCGGCGGAGAGGCCGAATTCCGTGGCGTTGCCGCGAGCGATCACCTCCGCCTCGTCGTCGAAATCGAGCACGCACATGACAGGCCCGAAGATCTCCTCCCGGGCGATCGTCATCTCGTCGGTGACGTCCGCAAAGACGGTCGGCTGCACGTAGTAGCCTTCGCCGGAAACGTTGTTCGGGATGCCGCCGCCGGTGACGAGCGTCGCGCCCTCGGCCTTGCCCTTCTCGATGTAGGCAAGAACCTTGTCGCGCTGCGCCCAGGACACCATCGGCCCGAGCTGTGTCGCCTCATCCATCGGATCGCCGATCAGGATGGCCTCGGTACGGGCTTTCAGCCGCTTCAGGAACTCCGCCTTGATCTTCCGCTGCACGAAGACGCGGGTGCCGTTCGAGCAGACCTGTCCGGTCGAATAGAAATTGCCGAGCATGGCGCCGCCGACAGCGCTGTCGATATCGGCGTCGTCGAAAACAACAAGCGGTGACTTGCCGCCGAGCTCCATGGTCACGTGCTTGAGGTTGCCGGCAGCGGCTGCCGCGACCTTGCGGCCTGTTGGCACCGAGCCCGTCAGCGACACTTTGGCGACGTCAGGGTGATTGACCAGCAGCGGCCCGGTCTCGCGATCCCCCTGGATCACATTGTAGAGCCCCTTCGGCAGGCCCGCCTCATGAAGGATCTCGGCAATGGCAAGCGCACCGAGCGGCGTGTTTTCCGACGGTTTGAAGACCATGGCATTGCCGGCGGCAAGCGCCGGCGCGCCCTTCCAGCAGGCGATCTGCTGCGGGTAGTTCCAGGCGCCGATGCCGACGCAGACGCCGAGCGGTACGCGCTTGGTATAGGCGAAATCGCCGCCGAGCGGGATGTAGGAGCCGTTGAGGCCAGCAGCGGCAATGCCGCCGAAAAACTCGAAACTGTCGGCGCCCGATGTCGGGTCGGCGACGATCGTTTCCTGGATCGGCTTGCCGGTATCCAGCGTCTCCAGTTCTGACAGTTCGCGGTTGCGCTCGCGTATCAGGTCGGCGGCTCGCTTCAGGATGCGGCCACGCGCCGTCGCGCTCATCGCCGCCCATTCCGGCTGGGCGCGCTTGGCCGCCGCGATCGCCTTTTCGACGATGGCAGGAGTTGCGGCGTGCAGCCGGGCGATCACCTCGCCGGTGGCGGGATAGATGCTTTCGATGACGCTGCCCGCGTCATCCTCGACATATTCGCCGTCGATGAAATGGGAGGCTTTCGGCTGGGCTTTGAGGGTCACTGGATCTGTCCTTTCGCAAGGGCGGCAAGCTGTGAATTGATGTAGTCTTCGGTCAGCGAGATCGATGCCTCGATGCTGACAGGCGCTGACCGCAGACTTTGGCGGATATAGAGGCCGTCGATCATCGCAGCCGCGCCCTCGGCAATGCGTTCTGCGGCACCGCTCGCGCAGAGCGCCTTCAGGTTGGCGAGCAGGTTCGACCGCAGACGGCGGGCGTAAATGACGAGGAAGCGCCGGGTTTCCTCTGAGCGCTGCGCCTCGGCGTAAAAGGCGAGCCAGGCGGCAATCGTTGCCGGAGCGAACTGATCGGCCTGGAAGCTGACACGGATCACCGCAGAAATCTTCTCGCGCGGACTATCGGCCACCTTGAGTGCCGTCACGGCGTCGTCGCGGAGCTGCTTTAGGAGTGAGCGGACAGTCTCGATCAGCAGCTGTTCCTTGCTGCCGAAGTAGTGATGCGCCAACGCCGGTGATACACCCGCCTGCCGCGCAATTTCGGACATGGTGACGGTGAGCGAGCCGTGATCGCCGATCACGCGCAGCGCGGCATCGACGAGCGCCTTGCGGCGAACCGGCTCCATTCCGACCTTGGGCATCGCATCACTCCACGAAGATGCTACCAAGCATAATTTTGATTGACTGATCAATCAATAAAAATCTGGAGGCGCGTGCAAATGGCTAACCCCTTCCAATTGCGTGTTTTTGCGGCATACTCCTTTACCAACCAGGAGGTGTGCCATGACAGACATATCTGATCGACTGAGCTTTTCGTCGCTGCAATCGAAATGGGGCTGGTTCGTCGCACTGGGCGTGTTGCTGATTGTCTGCGGCATCATCGCATTGGCCAACGTCGTGATGGCGACCGTTGTATCCGTCTACTATGTCGGCGTGCTGATGCTGATCGGCGGCATCGTCTACCTGATCCACGCATTTCAGGTGCGCAGCTGGGACCAGGTGCTGTTTTGGGCGTTGAGCGGCGTGCTCTACGTGCTGGCCGGTGTCTTCGCCTTCATGAATCCCCTGTTGGCATCGGCGGCGCTGACGCTCTTTCTTGCCGTCGCCCTGCTGATTGCCGGCATATTCCGCATCTGGGTCGGCTGGCGTATGCGCCCGGTCAAGGGCTGGGCTTGGGTCCTGATCAGTGGCATCATCACCGCACTCGCCGGCGTCGTGATCTATCTCGGCTGGCCGGTCAACAGCCTCTGGATCCTCGGGCTTTTCCTTGCCTGCGACCTTCTCATCCAGGGCTGGTCGATGCTGGCTCTTGGCCTTGCCGTCCGTCGCTGACTTATGCCCGCAATTCACAGGCTCACATCACGGACTGTTTCTTTTTTGACAAGTATGTGAGGGAGGACTAAAATTTACCACCGAGAGGCAGCCGAGGCGGCGGCGCGCGTCGGTAATGCCGTGGGCGGATTAACCGTCCCCCGACAGGGCATACGTGCCCCACGAGGTAAAGGGAGGAATCTCATGCCGATGGTCACCGTATCCATTTCACCGTTGCAGGCCGCTGATATCCGGGCCGCTGTCGACAATGGCAGCTATGCCTCGAGCAGCGAAGTTGTGCGCGAAGCCTTGCGCATGTGGGACGCCGCCCGCAAACTCGGCGGATACCACGAAGACATATTCGATCGGGACAGCGCCCCCCATGGTGGCAGGTGCGTCGCAGACATGTTCGCCGATCACGAGGCTGGGCATCGGCGTACAGCCTGACCAAGCCGTTGATTGATCGATAAAATTCGATCGACTGGATGACCGGGAGAAGCCGGTTTTCACAAAAGTTTCACATTCGGGAAAGGGTTCGTTGATCCTTCTCCGCCAGTGTCCCTGCGCAAAACAATAAGACACAGTGGAGATTGGCATGTCTTTGGCTGCCACCGTCGATCCGGCGCTTGTTCGCCGTTACGCCAGCGATCAGATCGTAACCCTTGCGAAACTCGTCATCGAGAACGCGTTCCAGCCCATCGTGGAAGCAGGAACGGGGGTGGCGTTCGGCTATGAATCGCTGATGCGCGGCCAGGAGCGAATTGGTTTCAACTCTCCGATCGAAATCCTCGACGAGGCTCACAAGAACCAGCAGCTGCTGCAACTGGAGCAGATGGTGGCAAGTCGTGCGCTTGCGAAGTTCGCAACGCTGCCGCACTTTTCCAGTTCGACACTGTTCCTCAATCTCGATGTTCGGCTTATCCCGCATGGCGAGCGCCTGGTCGAAGGCCTGCTGCAGCATCTGAAGCTCGCCAACATTCCTCCATCTTCCATTTGTTTCGAATTTTCCGAGCGCTTCGACAATACGAGCGTGCCGGAGTTTTCTGCCCTCGTATCGCTGCTGCGCAAGGCCGGCTTCAAGCTGGCGATCGACGACTTCGGCGTCGGCCACGGTGAAATGAAGCTCCTCTGCGACCATCCGGTCGATTACCTGAAGATCGATCGGCATTTCATCGCCGATATCGACACCAGCCCGCGCAAGCGCCACCTGCTGAAGAACATCGTTCACATCGCCCACGTGCTCGGCACCCGCGTCATTGCGGAGGGGATCGAGACCGAGGCAGAGTTCGTCGCCTGCCGCGAGTTTGGCGTCGATCTCGTCCAGGGCTGGTTCATCTCCCGCCCGACGACCCATGTCACCGAGCTGCAGCCAGCGTTTCCGCATCTTCTCGATCTCGGCAAGAGCAAGCGCAATCCGCAGTCGCTCGACGAGATCCTGATCCGTAAGCAGATCGAGATGCTGCCGACGGTCTACGAAAACGATACCATCGACAGTGTCTTCGAGCTCTTTCGCCGTAACCCGCACCAGGCCTTCTTTCCCGTGCTGAACGCCAATGGCGAGCCGCGCGGCATCCTGCACGAGCGGCACTTGAAGGAATATATCTACCAGCCCTTCGGCCGCGACCTCCTGAAGAACAAGGTGTACGAGCGGACGATCTCGCACTTCGTCGAGATGGCGCCGATCGTCGGCCTCGATTCCGATACCGAACAGCTGATGGCGATCTTCGCCAACATGGAAGGCACGAACTGCCTGCTTTTGACCGACAACATGCGCTATGCGGGCGTCGTCTCCGCTGCCTCGCTCATCAAGGTCATGAACGAGAAGAAGCTGAAGACCGCCCAGGACCAAAACCCGCTGACCGGGCTGCCGGGCAACAGGGCGATCCGCGATTTCATGCGCGAATCGAGCCTCGATGGCGACGAGAAACGTCATTTCTGCTACTGCGACTTCGATAATTTCAAGCCGTTCAACGATGCCTACGGCTTCCACCTCGGCGACCATGCGATTTCGCTCTTTGCCGCGCTCATGCGCCGCTATTTCTTCGCCGAGCGTCACTTCCTGGGACATGTCGGTGGCGACGATTTCTTCATCGGCGTCCATGGCTGGACCAAGGAAGAACTCACCGAGATCCTCGACCGCCTGATCAGCGATTTCCATGATGATGTACTCGACCTTTACTCTGACGCCGATCGCACAGCCGGTCGCATCCGTGGCCATGACCGAGCCGGCGTGGAGGCACTGTTCCCGCTGATGCGTTGCTCGATCGGCGTGCTGGAACTGCCGGAAGGTCTCGTCATCGACGACATCAATCGCGTCAGCGCCGAAATTGCCCACATCAAAGCCGAGGCAAAGGAGAGCGAAGAGGGACTGGTCTTCCATCTGCTGGGCGAGACGAATTGACGCCACCCGCGCGTCCCTCCTTCTCAAGTCGGTAGCGCTGGACTATCTGACATGGTGTCGGAACGAGGAGACCGGATCATGTCTTTGCCCACGCAGATGCGCTTCATCGACCTGTCGAGCTTTGGTGCGCCCGAGGTGATGCGGATTGCCACCGGGCCGCTGCCGATACCGGGGGAGGGCCAACTCCTTGTTCGCACCGAGGCGATTGGCGTCAACCGGCCCGACGTCGCACAGCGCCAGGGCATTTACCCGCCGCCGAAGGATGCAAGTCCGATTCTCGGACTTGAGATGGCGGGCGAGATAGTCGCTGTCGGTGGGGACGTCCGTGACTTTGCCGTCGGCGACAAAGTGTGCGGCCTGACCAACGGTGGTGCCTATGCCGAGTATTGCTTGCTGCCCGCAGGCCAGGCTCTGCGTTTCCCGAAAGGCTACGATGCCGTCAAGGCTGCCGCACTTCCTGAAAACTATTTCACCGTCTGGGCCAACATGTTCCAGATGGCGGGGCTGACCGAAGGCGAAAAGGTTCTCGTGCATGGCGGCTCGAGTGGAATCGGAACGACCGCAATCCAGCTTGCGCGAGCTTTCGGCGCCGAGGTCTATGCGACGGCCGGTTCGCCGGAGAAATGCGATGCCTGCGTTAAGCTCGGCGCAAGACGGGCCATCAACTACAAGACAGAGGACTTTGCAGAGGTCATCAAGGCCGAGACCGGCCACGGCGTCGATATCATTCTGGATATGATTGGTGCTGCGTATTTCGAACAAAACGTCGCATCGCTTGCGAAAGACGGCTGCCTGTCGATTATCGCTTTCCTTGGCGGGGCCGTCGCGGAAAAGGTCAATCTGGCGCCGATCATGGTGAAACGTCTGACGGTTACCGGCTCGACGCTGCGCCCGCGCACCGCTGAGGAAAAGCGGGCGATCCGCGACGATCTCCTATCCCATGTCTGGCCGCTTCTTGATGAGGGCAAGCTTGCGCCGGTTATCGATACCGTGGTTCCCTTCGAAGACGTTGCCGAGGCTCATCGGCGGATGGAAACGAGCGGTCACATTGGCAAGATCATGTTGCGGCTCTAGGCCGGTTGCTGGACCGGTCGCGGAGTTCTTTCAAGGAACAGCAGTAGGCCGACGGAAACAAGGCCGATGGCGGCAGCAAACTGTGCCGTTCCGGAATAGCTGGTAAAGCTGGTGCCTGCCGCAAAGATCGAGGCGCTGATGCCGTTGGCGACGAAGGTGTTGACAGAGATAAGCGAGCTTCCGAGCCCCGGTCGATCGGCAATCAGGTCCTGCATGTAGGTGATGGGAACGCTAAGGATCGCCGCAGCGCCACAGGCATTGATCAGAACGAGCGCATATATATGCCATGGCGCTGAGGCAAAGCCCAGAAGCGCCAGGTAAAGGCAGTAGATCAGCGCTCCCACCGCCAGAACGTGGACGCTGCGGAAGCGCCGCTGCAGCGCACCCCACATCATCATGAAGGGCATCTCCAGGAAGGCGACGAGCCCTGCCATAAAGCCGACATCAACGACGCTGCCGCCGGCGGCATGGGTGATGATCAGCGGCGACACCACGCTGTTTGACCGCTGTAGCCCGAGCAGCAGGGCCATCACACCGATACGTGTCAGCACATAGGGCGAAAAGATTCGGCCGAGCGACGATAAGAACCCGATCTGTTGGGCGGGTTGCCCCTCGCGTTTCGGCGCCGGCCTGGCGAGAAACAGGTAGAAGCAGAAGCAGGTCAGGCTCGCGAGCCCAGCAATGCCATAGGCTGGCGTCATCGATTGCGAATGGATGAGATAGAGGCCGATCATCCCCGGCGCGAGCGCCCAGGAACCCGAGAACAGCGCGCGCACCGTGGCGGTGATCGCCGCCCCGCGTCCGCGGTCCATCGTGTTCGTCGTCGCCCGGATGCTGGCAAAGAGGATCGAATAGGTGGAATTGCTGATCGGTATCAGAACCAGCGTGGCGAAGATGAAGGCGCCGGCGGTGCGGAACTCGTAGACCATCCCGAAGCCGAGCATGCCGCAAACCGAAAGCGCCAGCACCAGCGGCCGACGATCGTTTAGCCTGTCTGACCAGATACCGAGCGTCAGGCTGGTGGCGACATTGACGAGTGCGGCAAGGAATATCAGCCCGGAATAGGTGCGGTCCGACAGCCCGAGTTCATTGATGCCGATGATCGATTGATAGGGCATCGTTGAGGCATAGGTAAAGGCGAGCGCCACCAGCGTCAGCGTTGGAACGCGGATCCGGCGGTCGCGGAAAATGGAAGAAAAAGCAGATGGCATGGCGTGATTCCCGATACCCTCAGCTATAAACCAGTAGTGTGCTTTCGAATAACCAGAGTTTGTGATGATCGTAGTCAAATCACGTGATGGATGGTCAGATTTGGTGATCCCGTGATCGTGCGCCCGGCCTAAAGCCCGATACGGCCGATTGCCGGGATCTTCAGCCCGGGATTGGCAATGTCTACACCGGCGACCAGCCCCATGAAATGCACCTCGAAGCCGCTTCGTTGGCCGGCGGCAATCCCGACAAGGCCGTAGAGCGTAGCATGCATGTCGCGCCCGTCGGCATCGATCTCGAACATCCGTCCATCGGTAAGAAAATCGCGCCCGACCGCATCGGGCGGCAGCACGGTGCCGAGATCGGGCACCCTCCGCAGCACATGCGCAACGAAGCTGTTGGAATTCGGACCGGGATAGATTCGATAATCGCCGACACCGGCATGCGGATAGGACTGGATTGCCGCTTCCACCTCAGGAATGAGCCTGGCGGCCTCGGCACCTTTGATCTCGCGCACGATATGAGGCGTGTTCGAATACCAGTAGGCATCAGCGACATAGTTGTTGCGGCGGATTGGCGCCCCCCCAGCCGACCTTGTCGTAGCGATTGTAGGTCGTGTCGCCTGATGCCTTGGTGACGATCCAGGAGTGGCTGGCGACCGCGCCCTTCAGCCCGCCGGTGCCGGCTGACATGATGTAGATCGCAGCCTCCCGGTCGGCGTTCGCTTTCGGCAGCACGCCCGATGTCGTCCAGTCGGCCTCCCGCCAGTTCCTCGGGTGGTTCTGCAGCAACCACCAGCCGGCCGATGCCAGCGCCGGAAGCAGGTAGATGACGAGGATCAGGAGAAGCAGCCGTTTGATATGACGCATGAAACGCCTGTGACCTTTGCTGACGTGCTTTGCAGCGGGAAGACTTCCCGAGCAAGATGGCGCAATTGAGCCGCTCTTTCCCAACAAACGATTGCTCTATCGAGGGAAGGCGGTGCCGTTATTGCCGCAGATGGTAAGCTTGCGGCGGTCATCGATACCGACGTCCCCTTGGAAGTGTTGCCGACCCGATCGCCGGGATGGAAACGAGCGGTCACATCAGCAAGGTCATGCTGCGTCTGTGACCGCTCGCACGTCGCTCACCGGGCCTGCCGTTCGGCGGGCGACGAGAGGGTCAGGGACATCGTGACGGCAATCAGGCCGGGAAGCGCCATAAGCACGTAGAGCCAGTGTGCAGCCGAAACGCTGCCCGCAACGCCACCGGGATTCACCAGCCCGGTGCTGTTGACAATCACGCCGGCAACGGCGGCGCCGAAGGCGCTACCGAGCGACTGCACTGTCGAGATCGCGGCCGAGGCTTTGTCCTGTTCCGAGTTGCCGACCAAACCAAGGATCTTGGTCACAAGATGAGCCCAGCCAAGGCCGACGCCGAAGCCCATCAAGAACATCCCGACGACGGCCGGGCCGAGAATAGCCAGGTCGCCGGACTGATTGTCCGCTGCGAGAAAGATCGTGAGGGATGCACCCGCAACCATCTCGATCACGCAACCGGCGACGATCGCGGTATTGGCACGGCGTCCGGAGAGGGTGCCACTGAAGAACGCAGCAAAGGTCCAACCGAGCGCGACAAGGGCAGTGAGATAGCCGGACACCAGAGGCGTCACGCCGTGCAGCACCTGCAGGAAATATGGAATGTAGATGTCGCTTGTCAGCACCAGCAGCAGTACGAACATCGTCAGGTAGACGCGCGCCACCGGCTTTGCGAGCGTGACGGCCCCCGTCGGCAGAAGACGGTTTTTGCCGCGCCGCTCGACGGTCAGCATCGAGACGATCGCAACGATCGATGCAGCAATCAGCAACGCTTTTGAGGTCGCTTCGTCGATCGTTCCGGCAATGCTGACAAGCAGTACCGCCGCAAGCAGCAGGGCAATCTGAAGGATGGGTATGTTGCCGTGGGCACGATCGTCTTCGGCACGGGGCAAGAGCCAGGGCGCCAGCGTCGCCATCAGCACACAGAGTGGAACCAGCAGCATGAAGGCGTGCCGCCATGCGTTGCCTTCGGAAAAGAGACCTCCGAGGCTAGGGCCCAGCAACGTGGATACACCCCATATGGCCGCATAGAGCGTTGACGCCTTCTGCCACAGCGGCTCGGGGTAGGCGAAGCGAATGAAGGCGTAGGCAAGCCCGGCGAGAATGCCGGCGCCGAACCCCTGTACCGTACGCCCCGTCAATACCAGCGGCATCGCCGGAGCGAGCGCACAGATCAGGCTGCCGGCGCCAAATACGAGGGCACCTGCGACATAGACGCTGCGCAGCCCGATGCCCCGCGGGCGCATCGCGACAAAGATGGACCCCAGGACCGCCGCGGCGACAAAAAGCGTCGTCATCCATGACAGAAGTTCAAGCCCGCCGATGTCGCGCACGATGGACGGTGCAATTGTCGCGGTGATGTAGGTCTCGACGGCATAGAGCGTCACGCCGCCGCCGAGCATGAGCGTTGCGGGCAGCAACGGCGCGGAAAACAGATGAAAGACGGAGGGCTTATCTGCGGAAATTTCTTCAATACCGGTCATATGTGATGCCTTGTGTGCTTCCCGGGGTATGCATTATTTTTACAAGTTGTTGCTTGCAAAAATACACCGCCATGCTATTAAAGCAAGCGAGAACTTGGAAAAATAAATGAGACAATCGCCGGCCAATCGGATTCTGTTGCTGATCAAGACCGAAGGACCTCAGCTTGCCGCGACGCTCGCGGCAAGGCTTGCTATTTCCTCGGAAGCAGTTCGCCAGCAGTTGACGAAGATGGCGGAGGAGGGGCTTGTCGAGGCGGTGAGCGAAGCTGCAGCCGGCAGGGGTCGACCGCGGCAGCTGTGGAGCCTGACGGCTGCCGGCAATCAGACCTTCCCCGATGGGCATGCTGAACTTACCGCCACGATCTTGAGCACGCTGGTCGCGCAGTTGGGGAGGCCTGCCTTGGATGCCGTCATTTCTGCCCGGGAAGCCGACACCCTTAAGCGATATCGCGAGGAAGTCGACGCGGCGGACGTGCAATCCCGCGTGCAGCAGCTCGCGACCGTCCGCACAAGCGAAGGATACATGGCTGACAGCTGGCAGGAAGCGGACGGTTCGCTGCTGCTCGTCGAGAACCATTGCCCGATCTGTGCCGCTGCGAGCGTCTGCGCCGGCTTCTGCCGCTCGGAGCTGGAGACTTTTCGCGCTGTTCTCGGCGCAAAGGTCGAGCGCGAGGAGCATATCCTGCTTGGCGCTCGCCGCTGCGCCTACCGCATTACTCCTCTTTGACCGACATCGGCGCAAGGCGAACGCGACGAAAGGCAATTGCTTTATCGATGCGACTCGCTATGCGTGACGCATCTGCCTACACGATCAGGACCATGCCATGACCAATCCCGTCACCGTCGAAGTCACCCGCGGCTCGCTCGTCGAAAGCCGGCATCGCGGCGCCGTAGTTGCCGTGGATGGCGATGGAAAGGTCGTGTTCTCAGTCGGTGATATCGACGCGCCAACCTTCCCGCGCTCTGCCTGCAAGGCGATGCAGGCATTGCCACTGATGGAAAGCGGCGCAGCGGATGCCTATGGCTTCGGCGACAAGGAACTGGCGCTCGCCTGCTCCTCGCACAATGGCGAGGACGAGCATGTGGCGCTCGCCGCCGCCATGCTGGCGCGCGCCGGGCGCGGTGTCGAAACGCTCGAATGCGGGGCGCATTGGTCCTCCAGCCAGAGGACGGTGATCCACCAGGCGCGCACGATGGATAAGCCGACGGCCCTGCATAACAATTGCTCGGGCAAGCATGCGGGGTTCGTCTGCGCCTGCTGCCATCAGGGCGTCGATCCGAAGGGATATGTCGGTTACGACCATCCGCTGCAGGCGGAAATCCGCGGCGTTATGGAAAGCCTCACGGGCGCTGTGCTCGGTCACGACAATTGCGGCACGGACGGCTGTTCCATCCCCACATACGCAGTTCCCCTGCGCGGTCTGGCGCACGGTTTCGCCAAGATGGCGACCGGCAACGGCCTGGAGCCGCTTCGCGCCAATGCTTCCCGGCGGCTGTTCGATGCCTGCATGGCAGAGCCCTTCTATGTGGCCGGAACCGGCCGCGCCTGCACCGCGCTGATGCAGGTGGCGCCCGGCCGCATCTTCGCCAAGACAGGTGCCGAGGGTGTCTTCTGCGCAGCCATTCCCGAGCAGGGAATTGCGATCGCGCTCAAATGCGACGACGGCCATTCGCGTGCTTCTGAGGCGATGGTTGCCGCGACACTCGGCCGCTTCTTCGACAAGGACGATCCGATTCGCGCAAGCCTGGCGGCCATGGCGACTGTCCAGATGCACAATTGGAACGGTATTCATGTCGGCGACATTCGCGCGACGGCTGCGTTGACTGCATAAGCCGTTCCGGAACGGGACAGTCGCACCGCAGAAATAGACAATGCTAATGTATGTGAAACTACAGCGCACGAGAACGGATGCAGTTTTCAGAGGCTGAGTTACCCTTTGCCCAGTACATCGAACGCCATGAGGGCAGGATATGTTTGCGGGCCGGTATCTTTGGTGGATGTTGATCGCTATCGCGATCTTTCTCTTCTTCACCATGTGTTTCGATTATGTGACCTGGCTGACGGTCGTTTCGTCGGGTTGCGCCCGGATCGCCGGTTCTTGCGGGCCGATCGTCGTCACCATGACTGGATCCATGAAGCCGTCGGGTGTTTACCTGGCGGGCGGCATCATCCTCGTCGTTACCCTTGCCCGCATCCACTATCTGTCGATGAGCTGGGCCTGGGGCGTGATCGCGGCAATCTGGTTCGTCGCATCGGCGCCTTTCCCGCTGCTGCTTGCCAACGGTTGGACCGGCCAGCTGAAGCCGGAAGCAGTTCTCGACGGGCTCCCCGTGGCGTTCCTGTTCTTTGTGTCTTTCTGTGCCTATATAGGCTGGTCATTCGAAGAAAGCGGTGCGCGGCCGCTTGGTGTGTGGCGCGCGCTGCGGGCAGTCATTTCAGTCACTGGCTTGTATGGTGCTTTGCTGGCGCTTTCGGAGGCGCCGGCCTTCGCGACCATCCCTGGGCGGCTATTCGGCGAGATGAAGCTTACGACCTCGATTGCGGCGCTGCAGCCAGGCTTGCATGATCTCCTCACCCTCGGCATGGGTCGCGACACCTTCGCATACGTCGTCCTGGCGATCTTTGTCGCCGGTCTCGCTGCAAGCCTGTTGCCGCAGAACCTCGAGGAGCTGAAAGCGCGCTTTATCCAGCCGCTTATGCTTCGAGGATCTCGGCAGTGAGGGTGCGATAGGGGTTGATGACAGCCGCGGCGACGTCTGCTGCGACAATGATCCCGGATACGCCCGAAATCGGCAGGACCTGGCAGGGAGAAACGCGGTCGAACTTCTCCACTGTCAGCGGCACGTAGGTTTCGGCAGCGCAGGATGCGATGTGCCGCTTGATGGCTGCTTCTTCGAAGTCGCCGGTCGACAGCCCGTGTACCAGGTGTGCGGCGGTCGCTCCCAGAAAAAAGATATCCGGTCGAAGCTGGGAGATCGCAGCCATGGCAACGGATCCGACCGCGACCATCGAATGCTTGTAGAGCTTGCCGCCGATCACGATGACGCTCGCCGTCGGGTGATGTTCAAGCTCCGCTGCGATCGTCGGGCTGTGGGTGGCCACCGAGAACGCAAAGTCGCGAGGCAGTTGCCGGGCGATCTCCGCCGTTGTCGTTCCGCCATCCAGAAAGATCAGCTGGCCCGGCTGCACGAGTGAGGCCGCCTTCCGTCCGAGCTGCGCCTTGACGTCGGACGAAACGCTTTTCCGTGTCGAGAAGTCCGGAAGCTCCGGCACAATGGGCATCGCACCCCCGTGCACTCGCTTCAGCAGTCCCTCCGCCGCCATCTCCCTGAGGTCACGACGGATCGTGTCCTCGGACAGCGAGAAATCTCCTGCGACGCGCTTGGCAATCACCTGGCCGTCCCGCCGCAGGATGTCGAGGATCAGCGATTTGCGCTGGTTCGTGAGCATCGCATCAATCTCTATTTGTGCACGAATAAGCATGAAACTACACGAAATGATTCGACAAACAAGAAATTTCGTGCGGTTATTTGGCCTTCTCGTGCATGAGGCCGAGAAAAATGGAGTTTGATCATGTTGATTTTGATTGCTGGCCCGTACAGGTCCGGAACCGGGGACGATCCCGCGAAAATGGCGGAGAATTTGAAACGGCTGGAGCAGCCTTCGCACAGACTGTTCAGGGCTGGCCATATCCCGATGATTGGAGAGTGGGTGGCCTTGCCGGTGTGGAACGCCGCCGGCGGCCAGACTGTCGGCGATGATCTCTACGAAGAGATATTCCATCCCGTTGCCGGCCGTCTGCTTGAGCTTTGCGACGGCGTGCTTCGGCTTGAGGGAGAATCGAAGGGCGCCGATAATGATGTTCGTATTGCCCGCGAACGCGGCATCCCGGTCTGGCACCGGATCGAGGATGTTCCGGGCTGCGCCGAAGCCGCTTGATTTTGAGAGGCCGGCTTGCCGGCCTCGATCTGTGCGTTTGCGTGTGGCCGCGCTATAAAGTCAGCGACAAAGGGAGTCGATCATGCTGACATTGTATTTCGCGCCGCGTACCTGTGCGCTCGCAAGCCTCATTGCACTGGAAGAGTCCGGCCTGCAGTTCAAGACGAAGAAGCTGAATTTTGCTGAAGCGGAGCAGCGTTCTCCCGAATATCTGGCAATCAATCCAAAGGGCCGGGTTCCCGTACTGGCGACGGATCGCGGCGTCATTACCGAAACGCCGGCGATCCTGGCCTACATCGCTCAGATCGCGACTGCCGCGCAGCTGGCGCCGCTCGATCCTTTCGAGTTCGCCCGCATGCAGGCGTTCAACAACTACCTCTGCTCCACCGTGCATGTGAACCACGCGCATGGTCGCCGGGGCAGCCGATGGGCGGATGACCCGGCAGCCCACGATGCGATGAAGGCAAAGGTGCCGCAGACCATGGCCGAATGCTTTGAGCTCATCGATGAGAAGATGCTCGAGGGCCCCTGGGTCATGGGCGAGTACTACTCGGTTGCCGATCCCTATCTCTTCGTCATGACTGGCTGGCTGCGGTCGGACGGCGTCGATCCGATCCGTTTCAGAAAAGCGACCGCCCACTATGCCCAGATGATGGAGCGGCCGGCCGTGCAACGGGCATTGGAGCACGAGCAGACTTAGCGAGCCGCCGAGCTTTTTGCCGGCAGCCTCGAGGCTGGGGGGGAACCTGCAGTTATCCGCGAAAGCTTGCAGCAATCCTTTTCGGCGCACGGAACCGCCATGCGCCGATCAGCCGTTCCTTCAGTTCGGCGTCGCTGATCGCCGCGGCATGTAACGGCATATATGGCCAACCGATATAGTGGGCCGTCTGATAGTAAATGTCCGGCGCCATCTCTATCAGTCGTTCCTTGTCGTCGATCGAGATGCAGAGCACGATCGTCTCGTTGTTCTTGACCGCCGCGAAGGATTTGCCGCCGACTTTCAGCGCTGGGTTGCCGTAGGAGGTGCTCTCCTCGACATCAGGCAGGTTGGCTTCCGCCGAAAGGCGCTTGAGGCGCGCAAAGATCGCGTCGACGCTGTCGGTCATTTTGGGTCGCTCGAGTTAACGCTCACCCAATCTAGCAGATTTCAGCGCTCTATGCGCACTTTGCTAGGTGGCGCGACTCCGGCACGGGCGGGCGTGGCTGCGGACCAAGCGGCAGGTCGGCCAACGCCGTCGGCGACATCCGCGCCAGATCAGGATGATAGAGCGGATCGCGCTTGACGTCCGCGCTGTAAGGCGGTTCCACCGTTTCGACGCTCAAGAAAAACTTGAATATTTGCATGACGTGCCTCTCTTCCTCCCAGAAGGGTGAATGGAGCATCTGCTGAACTCAGGGGGATTATCGCGGTGAGGCAGGTACGTTTCAATTGAGATTACCAAGATCTCAGTATAGAAAAACTATATGAGAAATCTCAACTCGGTTCACCTCAATGGATTGCGCGCGCTTGAGGCGGTAGGCCGGCTCGGCTCCCTGCAGGCCGCTGCGGAGGAAATGGGTGTCTCGATCGGGGCGGTCAGCCAGCAGGACATCAAGGCTGAAGCGCAGCTCGACCACGTGATCTTCGAGCGCACGCCGAAGGGCATGGTCGCGACCGAGGCGGGTGCGCGGCTGCTGGCCGGCCTGACCGAGGGCTTCAACGCCCTGTCGCAGGCCGTGGCGACAACGCAGAGACGCGACGACAGCATCCTGACGATCTCGGTGGCGCCGGTCTTTGCCGCGCGCTGGCTCGTTTACAGACTTGATCGCTTTGCGGAAAGGCATCCCGAAATCAGCCTGCGGATGGATGCGACCACCCGGCTCGTCAATCCGGCACTCTGCGATGTCGATGTCGGCATCCGGGTCGGCAATGGGCAGTGGCCGGATGTGAAGGCGGAGTTGTTGCTTCAGCAGGAGGTCTTTCCTGTCTGTTCGCCCGCCATGGCCGCGCGGTTGCGGGAACCCGCCGATATCCTGTCGCTTCCCGCCGTGATCGACGGCCGCGCGATGTTTACCTGGGAGGTGTGGATGCGCGAGGCCGGGTTGTCGGGCAAGACGCTCGACACCCGCCACGTCTTCAACGATGCATCCCTTTGCCTCGATGCGGCGATCGCGGGGCAGGGCGTCATGCTCGCCTGGCAAACGCTGGCGGGCTTCGCGCTGCAGCAGGGGCAGCTGGTCGCGCCGTTCGGCATTCGCGCCAAAACCGGCTTCGGCCACTATTTTGTAACGGCCGAAGGTTCGCGCGAACCCAAGAAGGTGAGGGACTTCAAGGCCTGGATCCGCGAGGAAATGGCCGGCACCCTCAAGCTCTTTCCCTGATCAGACCGTTTCCTGCGACCGCGTCGCCTGCATCGCGATATAAGCCGGCCGCGACTGGCAGCGTTTGATCCAGGCGTTGATGTTGGGATGGGCGTCGAACAACGCCTGTTCCGTCTGCGCGTAGCGAAGCACCTCCGCGATGTTGAGGTCGGCCGCCGTGAAGCGGTTGCCGACGACGTAGTCGTTGGTTGAAAGGTGCTTCTCGAGCGTCGCGAACGACTTCTTCAGCGATCGGAGGGCGACGCCGATCGTTGCCTTGCCCTCGTCGCTGTTCTGCTTCTCGTCGTCGTAGACAAAGACGATCTTCACCGTCTGCGGCTCAACCTCGGTTGCCGCCCATATGGTCCACATCGTCATCAAACCGTCTTCCGCGACGGTTTGGCCGGCAAGCGGTCCTCCATGCTTGCGCGCGAGGTAAAGGGTAATGGCAAGCGACTCATGCATCACGAGGTCGCCATCCCTGATGCTCGGGATCAGCGCCATCGGATTGACCGCGAGGAAATCCGGCGAGAGCGTATTGATAGGCGCATCGGCGGCGAGCGGATTGGCAAGTCGCCGGGCCTGAATAACCCGCACGGACTCGAATTCGAGCCCCAGTTCCTCAGCCATCCAGTAAACGCGCGAGGTGCGCGACCGATAAACCCCGTAGATCGTCAGCATGTTGATGTCCCCTTGTTTGGTTGGCCGCAACGTAGGAGCCGAAGCGCCCCGGCGGAAGCCGCCGAGGCTTATGAATCGATGAAAGCTTTTGATGCTTCTCACGAGATCCGGTTGCGCTCGATCGTCAGTTGCGCAAAGCGCGAGGAACCTGTCGTTGCCAGTTCGCCCGACACCCGCTTGTCCCATTCGAAACCGAGGATGGCGCCGTCGTGCGTTTCCTGAAACACGTTGTCGGTGATGACGGCGGTTCCCGCGCCTTGTGCTACCGAGACGGCACAGCCGATCGGTGCCTTGCGGATAATGTTGCCCGTCACGACGAGATTGCGCAGGTACGGTCCCCAGCCAAGCTGCATGCCCCAGCGTGGCGCGCCCTCGATGATGTTGCCGGAGACAAGAGTATCGGCCTCGGCAGCAATGCCGATGCCGAAGCCGACCTCATGTTCGTAAGGGCCTTTGAGCGTCAGGTTGCGCACGACGTTGCCGGTAACGCTTGCCAGCCTGCCGCCCTGGTCGAAATTGGCGATCGAGATGCCGTTCGCGGCACCGTCCACGATGTTGTTGGAGACGATGGCGCCCTCAAACTCGAACTCGACATATACAGCCGTCTCGCCCGAACGCTGGCATTGGTTGCCGGTGATCTGGATATCCGAGGCCGAATTGGCGCGGATCGCGGTGAAGGCACAATCGGACACGTGGTTGTTCGCTACCATGACGTTGTCGGCGCGGAAGATATTGATGCCGTTGCCGTTCTGGCCGGTGCCGCCGTCATTGGCTCTGATGCGGTAGACACGGTTGCCGTTGACGACGCTGTTGTCAGCCGCCTTCTTCCAGCGATGCACGAGAATGCCACCGTTGCCGCAGTCGAAGACCTCGTTGCCAGTGATCGAAAGCGCGTCGGATTCGACGGCATAGATGCCCGATTGGCCAGCGCCCGATATCCGGCTGCGTTCGACCCGACCGCCGCATCGTTCCAGCTGGACGCCGTGCTTGCGGCTACCGCCGATCTCGCAATTGTCGATCATCACCTCGTCGACGCCGGTAAACTGCAACAGCGCACCGGCGTAGTCGCCGAGCCAGCGGTTCTGCCCGTCGATGATGATGTTCGACAACTCGACGCGCTTGATGTTCTCGGCGCTGAAGAGGTGGCCGTCGCCGGTGTAGACAATACGCGATGCGCCGGGCACGCCTGCAATGCGCGTATTGTCAGGCAGTACGAGATTGGAAACCTTGTAGGTGCCGGGTGGCAGGAAAACCGGCACATTCTCTGCGGCGGCCCGATCGATCATCGTCTGCAGGCTGACGCTCTTGCGGCCGGTGGCGTCAGGCGTCGTCTTGTACTGGACGGCGTCGATCGCTCCGCGCAGATCGCCCTCGCGCATCGTCGCAAAACTGCGTGAGGCGGCCAGCGCAACGGCGGATGCGCCTGCAAGGCGAAGCAGTTCACGGCGGGAGGTTAACGGATTTTCCTTCATACCCACTACGCTGCAGGAAATGTGCCAACGCGCTTGTTTCATTTTGATACAGATCGATCTTTCGCATCGGCATGACGCCCACTGGCCCTTCCATACTTTCCCGCTATCTTTGCAGGCATGAGACCAGACGCCTTGCTCTATCCCGCCCCCGAGGGGCTCTTTTGTCCCGAGGGAGGATTCTATGTGGATCCCGTGCGGCCGGTCGAGCGAGCCCTGATTACCCACGGCCATTCCGATCACGCGCGGCCCGGCCACACGAACGTGCTCGCCACCCGCCAGACGCTCGATATCATGCAGATCCGCTATGGCGATGGTTTCTGCGCAAGCGAGCAGTCTGCCGCTTTCGGCGAGGAGATCCTGATCAACGGCGTGAAGGTCAGCTTTCATCCGGCCGGACATGTGCTCGGTTCGGCTCAGATCGCCATCGAGAAGAATGGCACCCGCATCGTCGTCTCCGGTGATTACAAGCGGCGCGCGGATCCGACATGTGCCGCCTATGTGCCGGTGCCCTGCGATGTCTTCATCACCGAGGCCACTTTCGGGCTGCCGGTTTTCCATCATCCCGATCCTGTCGACGAAATGGGCAAGCTCTATGCGTCGCTGCGGCAGTTTCCAGAACGCACGCATCTGATCGGCGCCTATGCGCTTGGCAAGGCGCAGCGCGTAATCCGCCTGCTGCGCGATACCGGCTACGACCAGCCGATCTATATCCACGGTGCGATGGAAAGGCTCTGCGATTACTACATCGAGCAGGGCATAGAACTTGGTGAGCTACGCCCGGCGACCATTGAGAGCCGCGACAAATCCGCCTTCAAGGGAGCGATTGTCGTCGGTCCGTCCTCCGCCTTTGCCGACCGTTGGGCGAGGCGCTTCAACGAGCCGTTACCGGCGTTCGCCTCGGGCTGGATGATGGTGCGTCAGCGCGCCAAGCAGCAGGGCGTCGAGCTGCCGCTCGTCATCTCCGACCATTGCGACTGGCCCGAACTCACGGAAACCATTACCGATCTGCACCCGCAGGAAGTGTGGGTAACGCATGGTCGCGAGGAGGCGCTGGTTCGCTGGTGCCAGTTGCAGGGCATCAAGGCCCGACCGCTCCACTTGGTCGGCTACGAAGACGAGGCCGATTGATGAAAGCATTCGCCGACCTGCTCGACCGCCTCGTGCTCACCCCCAGCCGCAACGGCAAGCTGAAACTGCTCACCGATTACTTCCGCAACACCCCGGACCCGGATCGCGGCTATGGTCTTGCAGCCATTGCCGGCACGCTCGAAGTGCGCAACGTCAAGCCGGCCATGCTGCGCGAACTGGTGCTGGAGCGCATGGATGAGGTGCTGTTTCGCTATTCCTACGATTATGTCGGTGATCTCGCTGAAACGATTTCCCTGGTGTGGGACAACGAGAAGGACATCGAGCGCTCTCCGCTTGCCCAGCCGCATCTCGGCGAAGTGGTCGCGCAGATGAATGCGCTCGGGCGCACCGAGGTGCGCAGCTTCGTCCGCGACCTCCTCGACAGGCTGGACACCTCGGGGCGCTTCGCCTTCATCAAGCTTGCGACTGGCGCGCTTCGCATCGGAGTTTCGTCGCGCCTGGCGAAACAGGCGCTCGCCGATCTCGGTGGCCGGGATGTGACGGAAATCGAGACGCTGTGGCATGGCCTGCGGCCGCCTTACGAATCCTTGTTTCATTGGTTGGAAGGGCAGGGCGACAAGCCGATCCTGGCAACGCCCGCAATCTTCCACTCCGTCATGCTCGCCAATCCAGTGGAAGAGGGGGATCTTGATCAGCTCGATCCGGCCGAATATGCCGCGGAATGGAAGTGGGACGGCATTCGCGTGCAGCTCTCGCGCTCCGGCGATACCCGCAAGATCTATTCGCGCTCCGGCGACGATATCTCAGGCGCGTTCCCCGATATCCTTGAGTCGATCAGCTTCGATGGTGTCGTCGACGGCGAGCTGCTGGTGGGGGGAACGACACGATCGAACAGCCCGACACGCACCTTTTCCGATCTGCAGCAACGTCTGAACCGCAAGACGGTAGCGACGAAGATGCTCGACGAGTATCCGGCCTTCATTCGCGCTTATGACCTGCTTTTCGATCGACTAGAGGATGTGCGCGGTCGCTCCTACGTCGATCGACGTGAGCGCCTCTCGGAGATCATCGAGCGCGCGCCGCACGACCGCTTCGATCTTTCGCCTCTGGTGGAATTCTCGTCATGGGACGAACTGGATCAGCTGCGGTCGGCGCCGCCGGACCCTGTTATCGAAGGGGTAATGATCAAGCGCCGCGACAGCATTTATCAGGCGGGGCGGCTGAAGGGGCCGTGGTTCAAGTGGAAGCGCAATCCCTACAATGTCGATGCAGTGCTCATGTATGCGCAGCGCGGCCACGGCAAACGGTCGAGCTATTATTCTGACTTCACCTTTGGCGTCTGGACCGAGACCCCGGAAGGGGAGCAGCTGGTGCCGGTCGGCAAGGCCTATTTCGGATTTACGGATGCCGAACTCGAAGTTCTGGACAAGTTCGTTCGCAACAATACGACGGAGCGCTTTGGCCCGGTACGCGCCGTCAGGGCGGATAGGGACTTCGGCTTTGTCGTGGAGGTTGCCTTCGAAGGCATCAACCGTTCGAGTCGGCACAAGTCGGGCGTGGCCATGCGGTTTCCACGAATCGCGCGCCTGCGACCCGATAAGCCGTCCTACGAGGCGGATCGCCTCCAGACGCTGGTCGCGATGATCGATGCCAAGGCTACGCGGTAGGGTTTGGTGGCGCAAAACGCCGCAGGGTCACCTTTTTCAACACAACGTGTGTTGGCGGACGCCCGCTTCCGGTGCAAATCTCGGTTGGCCGGGAACGATGGAAGTGTGAAATGACGTCAGACGAAGGTAATTCTTTTCTCCGCCAGCGCCGCATGGTTCTTGCCGGCCTGGCCGGAACCCTGCTGCTTCCGCGCATGGCAAGTGCATTCGAGGTTCCCGAGGTGCCGAGGCTGATCGATCATGATTATGCCAAGGTCCGCAAGCGCTTCCATACCAAGTTGCTGCAGAAGGGGCCGGCTCCCGATAAGTACGAACCCCTCGACGCGCCACCGGAAGGCGAGAAGATCTTCTATCGGTCGGGTTATGGCGGCGAATTGGAGCTGGTTGCCTGGGTCTCCAAGTATAAGCGCGGCAGCAAATCGAAGCCCGGCGTTCTTTTCCTGCATGGCGGTAATGCGATGGGGCTTGGGCACTGGGTTCTGCTGAAGGCCTACGTCGACGCCGGTTTCGTGGTGATGATGCCGTCGTTGCGCGGCGAAAACGGCCAGATGGGGAATTTCTCGGGCTTCTATGACGAGGTGGATGACGTGCTCTCGGCGGCCGATCGTCTGCAGCATCTCCCAGGCGTCGACGCCGATCGCTTGTTTATTGCCGGCCACAGCATCGGCGGCACGTTGACCATGCTTGCGGCGATGAGCAGCCACAAGTTCCGAGCGGCCGCACCGATCTCGGGCAATCCTGACGCCTTCCGCTTCTTTAACCGCTACCCGCAGGATATTCGCTTCGACGACAGCAATCTCCACGAGTTCGAGGTTCGCAGCGCGCTCTGCTATGCCAAGAGCTTCAAGTGCCCCGTCCGTGTCGTGCATGGCACCGAGGAGGCGCATTTCAACGACCGCGCCGGTCTGCTTGCGAGCCGCGCCCGCTCAGGCGGCGTCCGCATCGAAACGGATACGGTGACCGGCAACCATACCTCTGCATTGCCGGCAGAGATCGAGCAGAGCATACGGTTCTTCCACGGCGTCGCGGCTTGACCCTTGTGCGACGCCAATTGCGGAGAAGCTGAACCCGTGACCAGCTTCGCGCCAGCCGCAAATGCCATCCTTGGCGCAACTATACGTTTCGCTGTTGTCGATGAGGGTGTTTTATGACTGTTCTCCGCCGGGTGTCGCCACTTGCCGGGCTTGCGGCCGCTGCTCTTTGCCTGAGCGGTTGCAACATCCTGATCCCGGATACCGGTGCCACCGATCCCGCCCGCTTCGTACAGGAAACGTCGCCCGTCTTCTATAATCCGCCCGGTGTTGATCCCATGCGCGTCAGGCCGGTGGATGCGCCGATCCCGCAGAGACCCGGTGTGCCGGCGACCATATATAACCAGACTTATGGCATCCCGGGCGCGACCACTAGCCGCACCTACGGCCTGCCGGTGAGCAATCCGGTAAATAGCGCGATGTACGGCCAAGTGCGCGACACAGACTTCACCTTGCCGGCCATACCGGTCAGTCGCATCGATCCGCAATATCTGCGACAGGAAGTCGATTATCCGACCAGGGAAAAGCCGGGTACCATTATCGTCGATACAAACACCAAACACCTCTATCTCGTCGAACAGGGCGGCAAGGCGATGCGCTATGGCGTCGGACTTGGTCGCGAAGGTTACGCATGGACCGGTCGGGGTGTCATTCAATGGAAGCAGAAATGGCCGCGGTGGACGCCGCCTGCCGAAATGGTCTCACGTCAGCCGGATGTTCGGGCCTTCTCCGCGGAAAACGGCGGCATGAATCCGGGACTCGGAAATCCGCTTGGCGCGCGTGCCCTCTACATCTTCAAGGATGGCCAGGATACGCTTTACCGCATCCACGGCACGCCGGATTGGCAGTCGGTCGGAAAGGCCACCTCGTCGGGTTGCGTGCGCATGCTGAACCAGGATGTGGTCGACCTCTTTGACCGGGTTCCGGCCAAGGCCGACATCGTCGTGATGTAGCCGCGCAACAGCGCGGGTCATATCGTTTGTTGGCGGGTGGACAAGACTTCGTGAGGTGGTGGTTTATTTAACGTAAGACGATAGATTTCGTCTGTCGTCACCGGCGTTGAGCCACCCTCCGCGAAGGGCATTCGTCCTTCCAGCGCAACAGGAAACCAGACCCGCGTTATGAGCTTTGAAAAAAACTTCTCCCGCCGCAGCTTCCTTTCGCTCTCGGCAATGACTGCCGCTTCGGCGCTTGCGGGCTGTGCATCCACGGCGGGGCCGCCTCCGACGGCTCAGCCGGTCGCAATTCGCAATCCGGTCAACATGTTCCAGGCGCCGCAGACGCCGAGTGACGCCGAACTGGCGGTCATGTACGGCCCGATCGAGGACGGCGGTTTTCTCATTCCGGCCGTGCCCTACCAGCAGATCGACCCACGCTTCTATCGTCAGCAGGTCGTCGATCCGACAGGCCAGGCGCCCGGCACCATCGTTGTCGATACGCCCTCGCGTTTCCTCTACCTCGTTCAACCCGGCGGCACCGCGATGCGCTATGGCGTCGGCATCGGCCGCGAAGGTTTCGCATGGCAAGGCTCCGGCGTCATTCAGTGGCGTCAGAGATGGCCGCGCTGGAAGCCACCGAACGAGATGGTCGCGCGTCAGCCCGAGCTTGCAAAGTATTCGATCGAAAACGGCGGCATGGAGCCGGGCCTCAAAAACCCGCTCGGCGCGCGTGCCCTTTACATCTTCTCGAATGGCGAAGACACGCTCTACCGCCTGCACGGTAACCCTGACTGGCGTTCCATCGGCAAGGCTGTGTCGTCGGGCTGCGTGCGCCTGCTGAACCAGGACATCATCGATCTCTATGACCGCGTGCCGAACAAGGCGCCAGTCGTCGTTATGCAATGATCCCATCGGAGTGCGGCTGGCCGATTGGCTGGCCGCATTCATTGCCGATGTTGCGCCACCTGAAACGCTGTTGGCGACGGGAGCGCCGATAACCGGCAAAGATTGTGGCTAAAACTGCAGGCTGCTCTGGGCAAAATTTAGCTCGATCTGGGCGCATTGAGGTCCGGCAGTACTTACACCGCCGACGCCAGGTTTGACCGAAGGCCTTTCAGCAGCCCACGTATCGTCTTCATTTCCTCGAGCGTGCAGCCTGCCGCCTGGCCGATCGCGGCCATGATTGTGTCGAGCTCGTTTCTCATTGCACGGCCTTCCTCGGTCAACGAGACGATGACTTGCCGCTCGTCGCGGGAATCGCGCGTACGCTTGATCAGACCATTCTGCTCCAGGCGCTTCAGTAATGGCGACAGCGTGCCCGAGTCGAGATCGAGTTGTTCGCCGATCGCCTTGACCGGCTGCTCGGACTTCTCCCACAACGCCAGCATCACGAGATATTGCGGATAGGTGAGGCCGACCTTGTCGAGAATCGGCTTGTAGGCGCGGGTAAAGGCGTGCGCGGTCGAATAGACCGCAAAGCAGAGTTGGTTCTCGAGCCGTTTTTCCTCTTCCGGAATTTCCATGGTCTTTGCCAGATGTGCTTTCATTGTCGTCTTTCCCTAGGCCCAATTGTCCTCTTTTAGAATTGGAAATGCAATTTGCAAAATTCACTTGCGTACAATTTAATTGCGCATTATACAAAATCCAACCCCAACGCAAAGGAGACTGACATGCCTATCCTCTACACGACCAAAGCTTCCGCCACCGGTGGCCGCGCAGGCCGCGCCGTTTCCGAAAACGGCGTTCTCGATGTGACGCTAACGGTTCCGAAGGAACTCGGCGGCGACGGTGCGACCGGCACCAACCCTGAACAGCTCTTTGCAGCCGGCTATTCGGCCTGCTTCCTCGGTGCCTTGAAATTTGTCGCCGGCAAGGAAAAGGTCAAGATTCCCGAGGATACGACGGTCAGCGCCACGGTCGGCATCGGCCCGCGCGAAGACGGCACCGGCTTCGGCATCGAAGTTGCCCTGACGGTGAACATTCCCGGCCTTGATAAGCCGACCGCTGAAAAGCTCGCCGCAGCTGCTCACATCGTGTGCCCCTATAGCCACGCCATGCGCACGTCGACGGAAGTTCCGGTCACGGTTGCCTGATCCAAAGCCGAGAAAGAGCGTCGCGGACGGCGGCGCTCTTTTCATGTGAAATTAAGATGCTATATTCTTTCCTGTGAAAGGAAACGGTATGGCTATAGCACATCCGATCTCTGATGTCCGGTCTCCGGAGGCTGTCGTGATCACCAAGGCGGCCGTCAATGCCGCAGACCATCTCGGTCTCAACGCCCGAACGCTTTCTGCGGTGCTCGGCGTTTCCGAGGCAACCGTCTCGCGTATGAAGCGGCAGGACTATCTGCTCGAGCGTGGCTCGAAGTCCTTTGAACTCGCCATCTTGCTCGTGCGCCTGTTTCGTTCGCTCGACGCGATTGTCGGTGGCGACGAGGCCGTTGCCCGGCAATGGCTGCGTAACGCCAATGCGGCGCTCGGCGCCACGCCGCTTGAAAAGATCGTCAGTATTTCGGGATTAACCGATGTCCTTGCCTATTTGGACGCCCGCCGCGCTCTCGTCTGAGACGCGGGCGATTTCGGGCAAGTTTTGGCGTCTGGTCGAGGCGCAGCACCAGATTTCGACGCTTAAACTCGTCGATACGCTCGACGAGCAGGCGCTGCTCGAAACCTTGCTCGAAGAAAGCAAGCCGGCGCTGCCGCCGGAATGCCTTGGGCTCGACTACCTGCTCGCCACGCCGTTCCGCTATGGCGCCGTCTATCCGCACGGTTCGCGCTTCCGCCGGGCAGGGCGCACGCTTGGCGTCTTCTACGCCTCCGAGCGAGTGGAAACAGCGCTTGCGGAAATGGCCTTCTACAGGCTGCTCTTTTATGCCGAGTCGCCGGCCACCCCACATCCCGGCAATGCCGCCGAATACACGGCCTTTGCCGCTGCTATCGCGACGCAGTCGGCAATCGATCTCACGCACCCGCCGCTCGATGCCGATCGGGCTGTTTGGACGCATCCTCGGAATTACGCGCCGTGCCAGGCTCTCGCCGACGCCGCACGGGAGGCGGGTTGCGAGGCAATCCTTTATGAGTCCGTGCGGGATCCGCGGCGCGGCCGCAATATCGCGCTTTTGACGGCAGCGGCATTTGCAGCCCGCGAGCCTGTCGAGCGCCAGACGTGGCGGATACGGCTTTCAGAGATTGGCGTGCAGGCGCTTTGTGATTTCCCGAAAGTCAGAATTGGATTCTCGGTCGAGGACTTTGCTGCCGATCCGCGGATGGCGCGCGGCTGACGCAGCCTGCAGGCGAATTGTCATTAGGATAGCGCTTGCAGGTCCCGCCGCAGCCTCGCCGGATCGCCGTCCGGCAGGGCCTCCTCAAGCTTAGCATGGGTGCTTTCCCAAATCGGCAGCGCGGCGGCAAGCACCGCCTTGCCCGCCGGTGTCAGGCTCAACAGGCGGCGTCGCTTGTCTTTCGCGTTTTGCGTCACATCTACCCATCCACGGCGCTGCAATGGCTTGAGCGCTGCCGTCAATGTCGTCTGGTCCATGGCAAGCAGGGCTGCCACCGGTCCCATCGGCGGCGGTTCCGGGCGGTTCAGTGCCATCATCAGCGAGAATTGGCCGTTGGTGAGTCCGACGGGGCGAAGCGCATCGTCGAACAGCCGCGCTAGTGCGCGCGCTGCCCGCTGCACGTGCAGACAGAGGCACGTGTCGCGTACCAGAAGCGTTGTCGAAAAAGGAATCTCTGCTGCGTTTGACATGATCAAGTTCTATTGATATCAATGTAATTGGTCAAGAAAAAGGAGCATGAACCAAGCACGTCTCGACCGCGCCGGAGGAGGGCGCACGTGATGCAGAACCAAGTCGTTTCCCGTGAAGAATGGCTGGAGGCCCGCCGTGCACTGCTTCTCAAGGAGAAGGAAGCAACGCATCTGAGGGACAAGGTCAACGCCGAACGCATGGCCCTGCCATGGGTCAAGGTTGACAGGAACTACATCTTCGACACGCCGCAAGACAAGAAAGGCCTCGCCGACCTTTTCGATGGGCGCAGCCAGCTCTTGATCTATCATTTCATGCTTGGCCCCGATTGGGAGGCCGGTTGCCCCGGATGCTCGTTCCTGTCGGATCACGTCGATGGAACGCTGCCGCATCTCAACAACCATGATGTCACCTGGGTCGCCGTCTCGCGCGCGCCGCTCGCCGGGATCGAGGCTTACAAGAAGCGCATGGGCTGGAAATTCCCTTGGGTCTCGTCCTTCGATAACAGCTTCAACTTCGACTACCATGTGTCCTTCAGCCCGGAGGATCTGGCGAAGGAGAAGGTCTTCTACAATTTCGAGGCGATTGATCCGGCCAATGCCAATGACGAGCTTCCCGGTCTCAGCGCATTCTACAAGAACGACGTAGGCGAAATCTTCCATACCTACTCGAGCTACGCCCGCGGCCTCGAAGAAGCGGTCGGCACCTTGATGATCCTCGATCGCGCGCCGAAGGGCCGCAACGAAGACGCGACCATGGATTTCGTCAAGCGTCACGACGAATACGAGCCGGCCAAGAGCGCGCCATCCTGCTGTCACTGATATCTGCGACCATCATCCCAAGGGAGAAGGACGATGCAGCAAGCGAAAGTTCTGAAGGAGCACGAGTTCCTGGAAGACCTCGTCGGCGTATGGAATGTGACGGCACCCGACATGACCGGACAGGAACCGTGGACGGAGATCGTGCGGTCGCTTCATGGCATCTGGTTCGTCGCCGAAGGCTCCGGCACCATGCCGGGCGGTGGCGCGGCAACGACGGTGCTTACTCTCGGCTACAGCGCCGAAAAGGGAAAATATGTCGGGACTTGGATAGGGACGATGATGGACCACATGTGGGTCTACGAGGGCGAGGTTTCCGACGACGGCAAGACCTTGAGCCTCTATACGACGGGCCCCGATGTCATCGGCGGAAACGAACTCGCCGAGTATCGCGAGCAGCTCATCTTCCACGATCGCGATCACCGCACGTTCAATTCTGCTGCCAGGCAGCCCGACGGTTCCTGGAAGCAGTTCATGGAAGCGCACTACACCCGCAAGCAATAGCTGCGGGCGGAGAGAACGGTTCTGCCGTTCATCGCAAGTCCAAATCCAAATGGAGAAGACGATGTCCGAAACCCACGGCAAATTCATATGGTGCGAATTGATGACCCCCGACCCCAAGGCTGCAGCCGAGTTCTACGGCAAGGTCGTCGGGTGGACGACGAATGATATGAAGATCCAGGATCTGCCACCTTACACGGTGTTCGAAGCGAACGGCGCTGGCGTCGCCGGTCTCATGGATTTTCCGGCCGAACTGGCAGGCAGCGGCATCCCGCCGAACTGGACCGGCTACGTTGCGGTCGATGATGTCGATAAATCTGCCAAGGACTTTGCCGCCAACGGTGGGTCGGTCCGTCGTCCACCCGAGGATATCCCAACGGTCGGCCGCTTTGCAGTCGTCGCCGATCCGCACGGCGCGGTGATTTGCATCATGACGCCGCTGCCGATGGACAATCAGCCGCCTCCGGCTCCGATGGGCGCGCCGGGCCACGTCGGCTGGCACGAGCTCTATGCTGGCAACGGTACTGAGGCCATGGCTTTCTACTCGAAGCTTTTCGGCTGGACGAAGGATCACGATTTCGACATGGGCGAAATGGGGCCCTATACAATCTTCGCAGAGCGCGGCACGCCCATTGGCGGTATGATGACGAAGCCGCCAAACGTCCCCATGCCGGCATGGGCCTATTATTTCAATGTGCCGGCCATCGATGCTGCCATCGAACGCGTCAAGGCTGGCGGCGGCACGGTGCTGAACGGCCCGATTGAGGTGCCCGGCGGCAGCTGGATCATCCAGGCGACCGATCCGCAGGGCGCATTCTTCTGCTTGGTGGCACCTGCGCGATAGGCGCGGAAATGCTGGTTTTGCCCAGCGCGATGCGGACAGACACCGTATCGCACTGGACTGTGTTTGACGGGTTCCGGGCGTGCTGCCGACAGGGGCGGGAGGCAGCCCGAGTGTCGAATCGAGGGCCCTTAACAGGCTGCGGCAGATTGCCGGCGCGTTTGTATTTCATTAATTTTATTAGAATTTTAGCATTTCCGACCACCTTCAGGGCTTGCCTGTTAACTCTTCCTCAAACATTTTTGGGTGGATGCATAACCGGCTATGTCTGAAGCCCCTGCAAGTATTGATTTTGGTTCTTCTGCGTAATTGATTGGCCCCAGTTTCACATTGGGGTTGTTTTGTTATGTCTATCGAAGATCCGCGCATTTCCGCTACTGCAAGCGAAAACGTCTCGCACGACTTCCGCCAGGACATTCATGAAGACGCAAGTATTGAGACTTCCGCTCGCCAGGGCGTCGAGGTCGCGCAGGCCGATAATAGCCAGCAGCCTGACAAAACCGACCGCGTGCCCGCGGCTCCGCAGGTGGTAGCTGCCAACGCCCATCCGAGCGAAATCGTCCCGGATCAAAACAACGTCGCCCACCTGCCGGCTGACGTTTCGATCGACGATATTCGCGTCGAGGGCAACAATCTCGTGCTCGTCCAGGCAGATGGAACGGAGATCGTTATCGTCAACGGCGCTCTGCACGTGCCGACCTTCCTGCTCGGCGAAGTCGAGCTGCCGCAGCAGGCCGTGATTGCCGCTCTCGAGCAGAACAACATCAACGTTGCGGCTGGCCCCGACGGCTCCTACACGGCAAGCGCGTCCGCCCCCAGCTCAGGCGCAGATTTCCAGGACACGATCCAGCAGGATCCGAACGATCCGCTGCAGCTTGCCCAGTTGCTGGCTGATACGCAGCAGCCCGATCCCGGTTTCGGTGAGCGCCGTGAATTGTTCGATGACCAGCCGACCATTTCCGCTGACCGGACGACAAACCTCAGCCTGACGGAAACGGAAGGCACAGAAGGCGGCTTCGAGACACAAACCGTCAACGGCATATTCGGGTTCGACGGTGGCGCTGATGTCGGGGA
Organism: Hyphomicrobiales bacterium; assembly: GCA_900466605.1. GTDB lineage: Bacteria > Pseudomonadota > Alphaproteobacteria > Rhizobiales > Rhizobiaceae > Rhizobium. Next base: position 21,792 of record UBMU01000024.1, on the reverse strand, counting down.
GATCACCGAGGTCAGGCTTGCCGATTCGCTCAACATGGTCGAGGGCACGCAGAACGGGACGCACATTGACCTGACGTCCGACGGCAAGCCGGTCGTCATCACCGTCGATGGCCTGACGATCACCGGCAGTGTCGATGGCCAGCCGGTCTTCGTCCTGACCGTTACGAACGCGGCAACCGGCGCCTTCACCTTTACGCAATTCGCTCCGCTCGATCACCCGGACAAGGGCGAGGCAGGCGTCAATGATATCCTTCGCCTTCAGTTCAGCTACACCGTCACCGACAAGGACGGTGACCAGGCCACCGGCGTCGCCTCGATCGACATCAACGACGATGGTCCGAGCACCGGCGACGGTGTTGGCCCGAGCGCGATCAACGAGTCCGACCTGCTTTCCGGCGAAGGAAACAACGCAAGCGTTCACGACGTATCGCTCGGCATTCACTGGGGTGCCGATGCCGGCGCGCATCGCGATCTGACGTTCTCGACTGCGCAGGACCAACTCGGCGGTCTGAAGTCCGATGGCCAGACGATTCAGTTCGCGATCTCCGCCGATGGCCACACGCTGACCGGCTTCATCGGCGAAGGAGAGGGCCGCACCGAAGTCTTCGTCGTCAAGCTTGATCCGACGGCTCCGAATGGCGCCTACAGCTTCACGCTGCTGCAGCCCCTCGATCATCCGCAGAACTCTGAAACCGGCAACACACAGCTCGGCCTGCATTTCAACTTCGTGGCGAGCGACGCCGACGGCGATACTGCGAACGGTTCGTTCGCGGTTGATGTCAACGACGACACGCCGACAGCGGATTATTCGGGCACGGTCATTATCACGGAGGACGGCACCAACGGTGTGTTCGCGACGCAGTCGGCGAAAGGCACGATGGTGTTCAACGGCGGTGCTGACGGCGCGGTGGTGACCGATCTGACGTTCCGCACGTCGATCGACATGGACAATTCGAACAGCTATCCGCCACTGAGCTCGCACGGCGTCGCGCTGACCTACACGACGACGACGGTCAATGGCGTGATCACGCTGACGGCCTCCGCCGGCAACACCGTGGTCTTCACGCTGACCGCCAACCAGGCGACCGGCGCCTATGAATACAAGCAGTTCGCCTCGATCGATCATCCAGTAAAGAGCGACGACCTTCGCCTGGTGTTCGACTTTGCGGTGACCGACGGTGACGGCGACAAGACCGCCTGGAACACCGGCACGGTGCAGGTCGATATCCACGACGACGTGCCGACGATCAACGGAGCCGTCCAGGCGGTCAACCTGCTCGCCAACGGCAATTTTGCGGCCGGCACTTGGGAACAGCACAGTGATTGGGGTGGCCCTCTTGGCGGAGCGGCCAACGCCGATATCGGCTGGAAGGTCGACGGTACTGGCAGCGTGCAGCTTGAACGCGTTGGCAGCGGCTATTTGGGCATGACGACATCCAATGGCGCGCCGATGGTGGATATGGGATCGTCGCCGGGCAACACAACGATTTCCCAGGATATATCTGGGCTTGCCGAGGGGCAGACCTACAAGTTGAGCTTCCAGGCAGGATCGCCGGATCCCGTGTCCTCGGGGCTGGAAGTCTATTGGAACAACAAGCTGGTCTACACCTACTCGCCGACCTCCTCGATGAAGTCGATCGATCTCGACCTTACGGCGATCGGCGGCACCAATACGCTGACGTTCAAGGAAGTCGGCAATAGCTCCGACAACACCGGCACGTACCTCGCAAATGTCAGCCTGACAGGGAGCACAACCGCTGCCGTCTTCACAGGTGCGGCAGGCGAGGACGACGTGATGTCCTTCAAGCTGGTGGCCGGCGAGCAGTTCAACTTCGGCGCGGACGGCGCTGGCAAGGTGGTGCTGGGAACCGCAACCGTGGCGTCGGCGGCAGGCATCGCGCTGACGCTCCATGCCGAGGACTATTTCTATCAGAACGGCGCAATCGTCATCAAAGCTGGTGTCTTCGATTCGCTGAATGGCGGCGAAATTGCCACCGTCACCGTTCCCTTCACCGTGACCGACTCCGATGGTGACAGCAAGACCGGTGTCTATCAGATCCAGATTACCGGCGTGAATGATACGGCGTCCATCTCGGGCGTTGCTGCCGGTGCCGTTGTCGAGGACGGTCAGCTTCAAGCCAACGGCTTGCTCTCGGTCAAGGATATCGACCACGGCGAAAACCATTTCCAGACGCCTTCCTCGCTTACCGGCCAGTACGGCATTTTCAGCTTCAACCCGGCAACGGGGGCATGGAACTATACGCTCAACAATGGGCTCGCTCAGTCGCTTGGTCAGGGAGCGCATTTCAACGAGACGCTGACGGTGGCCTCCGCTGACGGCACCGCGACGCAGACGATTACGGTGACCGTCAACGGCACCAACGACGCGCCGCAGCTCTCCGCCATTACCGGCTGGACCTTCAAGGATACGGCCGGCGACGACGCGTTTGCGCCCGTGGTCGGTCAGCTGCAGTCCTCCGACGTCGATGTCGGCGATTCCGCCACCTATGGCATCAGCGGTACCGGTGTGGTCACGGGAACTTTTGCCGGTGACTATAACATCGAAAAGGTGGGGACCTACGGCACGCTCTACCTCAACAGCGCGACGGGCGCCTATTCCTACGTGCCGAACGATGACGCCATCGAAGCACTGAAGAAGGGCGCAACGGAAAGCTTCACGCTGACGGTGACCGATGGTGCTGGCGCCAGCGACAGCAAGACGCTGACGATCACGCTCGACGGCACCAACGACACTCCCGTCGCGGTCGCAGACACCAACATGGTGAGGGAAGCCGGCGTCGGGACGTTGGGCGACTGGAAGGCTGAAGGCAATGTCCTGAGCAACGACTCGGACCGTGATGCCGGCGACACCAAGGTCGTCTCGGACCTCAAGGACGCAGACATCCATGCCTTTGGCGTCTTCGTCAAGAACGGCGACTACGGCGTCCTGGAGCTCAATAGGAACGGCTCATATACCTACATCCTCAACAACTTAGACAAGAATACGAATCGTCTCGCTCAGGGTGAAACCGCCCACGAGACCTTCACTTACACGGTAAGGGACGCGTCCGGCGCCATCTCGACGACCACCCTGACGATCGAGATCAAGGGAACCAACGACGCGCCGAGCGCCGACTTCCAGTACAATACGGTCAAGGAGGGGATTTCGACCGCGGATAGCTCCGTCGCGACCGGCAACCTGCTTAACGGCGCGTCGGACGTCGATCACGGTGCGGTCCTGACGGTTGCGGGCGTCGATGGAAAGAGCAATGGCTCGACGGGCGTTGCCGGCGACTATGGCAAGCTCACCTGGGATGCGTCTACCGGCACATACAGCTACGCGCTAGACAACACGAAAGCGTCCGTGCAGGCACTGGCGGCGGGCGAAGTGCGCTATGAGACATTCTCCTTCACGATCAAGGACGAATGGGGTGCGACTGATACCCAGACGCTGAAGATCAAGATCACCGGCACGAACGACGCGCCTGTGATCGCCGACAGTCATGCGACGGGCGCTGTGATCGAAATGGGCATGGACGCGACGGGAACCGCCCGCGGCGTAAACTCCGTTTCCGATACACTTGCAAAGACCGACGTCGACTCGGACGACAAGCCCTCGAACGACAATTGGTCGGTTGTCGCCGGCAACGGACAGACATCATCTGGTCAGACGGGCGTTGTTACCGCCTACGGCACCTTCAAGGTCGATCAGGCCGGCAAGTGGACCTACACGCTGAACGATTCCAGCGCGGCGACGCAGGGTCTCGCGCTTGGCGAGACGCGGACCGAGACATTTACGGTCAAGGTGACCGACAGCCACAACGCGAGCGATACGCAGACCGTCACGGTAACGATTATCGGCTCGAACGACGCGCCCGTGCTCACAACGACGAACGCCGGTGCAACGCTGACCGAGGCGCCCAACACCACGGGCTCGAATTCCGAGCAGAAGGCGTCTGGTAGCCTCGCATTTACCGATGTCGACCTCAACGATGTCGGCCACACGGCCACTGTCACCGGTGTTGACGCTACCGACACGAAGAGCGGTCTGCCCTCCAACCTGATGTCGTTCTTCAAGATCGACTCAGTGACAAAGGCGCCGGGCAGCACGGCCGGCGAGATCAAGTGGACGTTCTCTGCTCCGGACAAGGCATTCGACTATCTCGGCGCGAATGATCACGTCACGCTGAAATACACCGTCCTGCTCAACGACGGCGACGGCGGCAAGGTTAGCCAGGTCGTCACGATCGTCATCAACGGCACGAACGACGCGCCGGTCATTACCGGCGGCTCGACGAGCGACTGGGTCGTCGAGCACGGTTACGACTGGCTCGGCTTGCCGCGCGGCGAGAGCACTGCCAGCGGCACCCTCACAAAGACCGACGCCGACCTCGACGACAACAGCTCGAACGACTCCTGGTCGATCGCGCCTCGCGCTGGCCAGGTCGTTGACGGAAGCTCCGTCAAGGGTCTCTACGGATCGATATCGGTCGATGCCAATGGCAAATGGACCTACACGCTCGACAATACGCTGGCCTCGACGCAGGGCCTCGCTCTGAACGCGACGGCCAGTGAGAAATTCGATGTGACGGTCACGGACGCTCACGGTGCGACCGCCACCAAGACGATCACCGTCAATATCCTCGGATCGAACGACGCGCCTGTCATTGCGGATTCCCATGCAACTGGCAGCGCCATCGAGGCGGGTGTCGGCACGAACGGCATTGCGACGATTTCCGATACCCTCGTGAAGTCGGATGTCGACTCCGACGACAATGCGACCAACGATTCCTGGGGCGTCGGCAACCCGTGGCTGACCACAGACAACGGCAAGTACGGTTCGCTTTCGATAGACCAGGCCGGCAAGTGGACCTACACCCTCGACAACAGCCGCTCGGATACGCAGGGCCTGTCTGCGGGCAAGGTTGTTACCGAGACCTTCCAGGTGTGGGTCACCGACAGCCATGGCGAAAGGGATGTGCAGAACGTTGTCATCACCATTACCGGCACGAACGATGCGCCGGTCATTACGGGCGGCACGACGAGCGCAACGGTCATTGAGGCCGGCGCCGGCACCAATGGCGATGCGAGCGAAAGCGGCACGCTGACCAAGACGGACGTCGACAGCGACGACAACAGCGGCAACGACAGCTGGTCGGTGGTCGCGTCCGGTAGCCAGACTCAGGACGGCTCCTCGGTGAAGGGTGTCTACGGCAAGCTTTCCGTCGACCAGGCCGGCAAGTGGACCTACACGCTCGACAACGGCCTGCCGGCAACCCAGGCTCTGAAGAACGGCGACAATAAGCTTGAAACCTTCACGGTTCAGGTCACCGATAGCCACGGCGCGACCGACACCCAAACCGTTACCATCACGGTGCGCGGAACGAACGATGCACCAGTCGCCAACGACGACACCTTCACGGCAAGCGAAGACGGCGTTTCCTCTCATGCTTCGTCGGCGAACCCGCTCGTTGTCGGTAACGTTCTCGCTAACGACACGGATGTCGACAGCGCCAGCCTGAGCGTTACCGGCATTTCGAACGTGACGGTCAATACCGCGAGCGGCACCGGCCTGACGCTTTCCGTGGCGAGCGAAGGAAACGGCGTCTACAAGATCGCCACGAACTTCGGCGACGCCCACATGTCCGTCGGCTCGAATGGCGACGTCAAGATCTGGTCAGACAGCGGTGAGGATCCGTTCAAGGCGCTGGGTGTCAACGAGACCGCGACCATCAAGTTCAACTACACGGTTTCCGACGGCAGCAGCAGCGACACGGCGAGCGCGACCATTACTGTCCAGGGCTCCAACGACAACCCAGTGGCTGTCGACGACACGACCCTGGGCGGCGTTGCAACCACCTACAGCGACAACTTCAACAATTCCGGCACCGACGGCTGGACCTTCGTCAAGCTCTCGGGCAATCCCAGCTGGTCGATGAGTGGAGGCAGCCTCGTCGAGCGGACCGACTCGTCCTCCAACGACGGCAACGGCATCGCGCTCGCACCGGCAAACAGCCTGCCGGTCGGCAGCAAGTACTACACAATCGAGGTCGATGGCGATCCGAACACCGGCAATGGCAACCCCAAGTCCAACCAGGCGCTTGGCGTGGTCTTTGGCTATCAGGACTCGACCCACTACTACCGCGTCTACTGGAAGGATTTCGGCACCGACTACGCCAACCAAGGCAGCCATCGCGATCTCGTTCTCGAGCGGGTGGATGGCAATCAGGTCACGGTCCTCGACATTGTCGACAAGGCCAACCTCGGTCCCAACACGATTCACTTCAAGGTCGAAGTGGATGGCGACGGCATCAATGTCACGGTGCAAGGCAACGGGCAGCCCGTGGTGCTCCATAGCTCCGAAATTCCGGCTCTCGGCGGGTACGGCGTCTATACTGATGATAACGACGACGGCATCGCTTATGACAACTTCACGGCATCGACCGGCGGCGGCCCGATCACGACCGCCGAGGACACCTCGCTGACGATCAAGGCTGCCGACCTCCTGGCGAATGACAGCGATGTCGACGGCGACACGCTGAACCTCGTCAACGTCAGCGGCACCTCCGCGCACGGCGGTACGGTAGCGTTGAACAACGGCGTCATCACCTACAACCCTGCCGCCAACTACAACGGCAAGGATACGTTTACCTACACCGTCAGCGACGGCCACGGCGGCAGCGCGACGGCAACAGTCACCGTCAACGTCACGCCGGTCAACGACGCGCCGGCGGCGGTCACCCTGACGGGCGCCATTTCGTCCATTGACGAAAACACGGTCATCGGAACCGGCATCAAGGTCGCGACGCTCGGTGTTGTCGACGACGAGCAGGGCACCAACAAGTATTCGCTTTCGGGCGCCGACGCGGCCTCCTTCGAGATCAAGGACGGAAACCTCTATTATGTCGGCGCGTCGCCGAACTTCGAGGCGAAGTCGTCCTACAGCGTCACGGTCAACGTCGACGATTCTACTGTCGGTGGTTCGATCGACGCATCGGCGAACTTCACGCTCAACGTCAACGATGTCAACGAAGCGCCGACGGCGGTGACCTTCTCGGATGTCGTCGCCTCGATCAACGAGAACACCGCAGTCGGTCCCGATGGTATCAAGGTTGCGACGCTCAGCATCGTCGACGATGCGCTCGGCAGCAACGGCTACTCGCTTTCGGGCACGGATGCGGGCTCCTTCGCGATCAAGAACGGCGCCCTTTACTACGTGGGCACCTCGCCGAACTTCGAGGCGAAGTCGTCCTACGACGTCACGGTCAATGTGAACGATCCGGCCGTCGGCGATCCGGTCGATGCGTCGAAGAACTTCACGCTTGTTATCAACAACGTCAACGAGGCGCCTGTCGGCGTCAACGACGAAAACGCGGTGCTGGAGAACAAGACCGTCGTTTCGAGCCAGAGCGTGCTTGCCAACGATACGGACCCGGATGCCGGCGATACGGGTCATCTCGCGGTCGGCGCCATCAAGGGCTTCAATGATGGCGTTGCTGCGTCCGTCACGGCAGCCGGCACTGTCAGCCATGGCAAGTATGGTGATCTGGTGATCAAAGCTGACGGCACCTACCAATACACGGCGAACGCTCTCGCAGCCGAGGTGCTTCCGAAGGGTGCTCAGGTCGACGATACCTTCACCTACGCGGTCAAGGATCCGTCCGGACTGACGTCCACGGCAACCCTGACCATTCACGTGACGGGCGATAACAATATCCCGCTTGTTGGCGTTATCTCGGCTGTGAACGACGTCAATGAGTTGGCCGATGCCCATGCCCAAGCTGTCAATGTTTCAGGACAGCTGATGGTTGCCGATTTCGACGTCGGCGATACCGAAACGCCCTCCGTGACCGGCGCTACGGCAACATGGACCGGCGGTGCACTGACGCCGGAGCTTGCGGCCGCCCTTACCAACGCCGCTGCCCTGACCTTCGGATCGTCGCCGATCTCGAACGGCAGCGTATCGTTCATCAACTGGAGCTACCATCCGGGCGCACAGAGCCTCGATTTCCTGGGCGCTGGTCAGACGATTACGATCAAGTACGACATCCAGGTCAGCGACGGCACGACCGCGACCCCATCCTCGATTACCGTTGTGATCCATGGCACCAACGACGCGGCGGTCCTGGCACCGGTCGTTGCCAACCTGACGGAAGCCGACGCGCCGCTGAGCACATCAGGACAGCTGACGATCACTGACGTCGACAGTGCTGCGACCTTCGTGGCGCAGACGGACGTTGCCGGCACGAACGGCTACGGCAAGTTCACGATCACCGCGGGCGGCGCCTGGACCTATGTGGCCAACACGGCGCACAACGAGTTCGTCGCCGGCCAGCACTACACCGACAGCGTGACGGTGACGTCTGCCGACGGCACGACGACGACGGTGACGGTCGATATCCTCGGCACCAACGACGCGGCGGTCCTGACACCGGTCGTTGCCAATCTGACGGAAGGTGACACGGCGGCCGTGATTAGCACGTCCGGTAAGCTGACGATCACCGACGCGGACAGCCCGGCCACCTTCGTGGCACAGAGCGACGTCTCCAACCCCGGCGGCTACGGCAAGTTCTCGATCGATACGAACGGCAACTGGACCTATACGGCCAATTCCGCGCATGACGAGTTCAAGGCGGGCCACACCTATCAGGAGGTATTCACGGTCTCCTCGGCGGATGGCACAGCGACGACGGTGACGGTCAACATCGGCGGAACCAATGATGCGCCGGAAACCAACGCGGCATCGGGCAGCGGCAACGAGGATGCGTCGTCGATCTCGGTCGCGCTGTCGGGAGGCGACATCGACGGCTCGGTCGCATCCTACCAGATCAGCGATCTGCCGGCGAACGGCAAGCTCTTCAGCGATGCCGGTCTGACGACCGAACTTCATGCTGGAGACACGGTAAGCGGCTCGACGGTCTATTTTGTACCGGCCGCGAACTACAACGGCACGACAAGCTTCCATTACGCGGCAGTCGACAACAACGGCCTGGCCGACAGCACGCCGGCGACGGCGACGATTGCGGTGGCCTCGGTCAACGACGCGCCGGTCATTACCTCCAACGGCGGTGGCGATACCGCGGCCATTACGATCGACGAGAACACAAGCGCCGTCACGACTGTGACAGCAACGGACGTGGATAGTTCGCAAGCGAACCTCAGCTACTCGCTTTCCGGCGATGACGCGAGCCTGTTCCAGATCGTTAACGGCCAGCTTTCTTTCAAGAATGCTCCGGACTTCGAGCATCCGCTCGATAAGGGCGGCGACAATGTCTACGACGTCATCGTGCAGGTAACGGACGGCGACAAGGTCGATACCCAGACGATCGCTGTCACGGTAAGGGATGTTCAGGAAAATATCGCGCCGGTCCTGACTCTGTCGAACAGCGCCTATGTCCTCGATCAGTTCAACCAGCAGGCCTATAACGGCAGCGACGGTACCGCGAACTGGAAGACGGACTGGATCGAGTACGGCGAAAACGAAGGCAATGCTGCTACGACCGGCGATGTCCGGGTGAGCAATGGCGCCTTGCTTCTTACCGATACGGATGCAGAGGTCGACACTTTCGGCGATTTTGTCCAGCGTACGGTAGACCTTACGGGCGCGACCCAGGCGACGCTGACCTTCGATTATAAGCGGGTCAGCATGGAGTCCAGCGATGCCATCCATGTGCAGGTGTTGAACAGCAGCGGTAACTGGGTGGAGGTGGCGACCGTCAGCGGTAATGGTCAGGATGACGCAGGCTACACGACTGTAACCGTCAATCTTTCGGCCTACATCTCGTCCGCGACCACGATCCGCTTCTACTCAAATGACGATATCGACGACGGCGACAAGGTCTTCATCGACAACGTCAAGATCGAATACACGACGACGCCGACATTCATCGAAGGCGGTTCGGCTGTTGCTGTCGTTACCAACGCCGCGATTGCCGATGCCGATGCCAACATGAGCTCGGCCACCGTCAAGCTGACCAACGGCCAGGCAGGCGACGTGCTTTCGATCGCCGGCCAGGCTACCGCCACCGGCACGATCGGCGGTATCGCCTACAGCATCAGCGGCAACACCGTTACCTTCACCGGCTCTGCCACCAAGGCTGCTTACGAAGCTGCGATCGAAGCCGTCCGCTTTGCGAACAGCTTGGAAAACCCGAACGGCGCTGACCGTACCTTCCAGGTTGTCGTCAACGACGGCCTTAACTCCAACACCGCGACGGCGATTGTCCACGTGACGGGTGTCAACGACGCGCCGGTCAATACGGTTCCGGGCTCCGCGGTCACGGCGGCGGAGGAAACCAGCACGGCGATCACCGGGCTTTCCGTCTCCGACGTGGATGCCGGCTCCTCGACGCTGACGACGACGCTCTCGGTGGCGCACGGCACGCTGACGCTTGTCGCACTCGGCGGAGCCTCCGTCAGCGGCAGCGGAACCGGCACGGTAACGCTCAGCGGCACGCTTGATCAGATCAACGCCACACTCGCCGGCAACAACGTCTCATACAAGGGCGACCTGAACTACAGCGGTTCCGACACGCTGACGATGACGACCAGCGATGGTGGAAACACGGGCACTGGCGGCGTCAAGACCGATACCGATACGGTTTCGATCACGGTGACGCCGGTCAATGATGCTCCGGTCAACACCGTTCCGGCTGCGACGGTCGCCGCGACCGAGGATACCAGCAAGTCGATCACCGGCCTGTCCATCACCGACGTCGATGCCGGCTCCTCGATCGTCACGACGACGCTCTCGGTGCAGCATGGCACATTGACGCTCGGCGCGGTCGGCGGCGGCGCGTCGATCAGCGGCAGCGGAAGCGATACCGTGACGTTGAGCGGCACCATTGCCCAGATCAATGCCTCGCTCGCCAATAATAACGTCTCCTACAAGGGCGAACTGAATTACAACGGCGCCGACACCCTGACGATGACCACCGACGACGGTGGCCACAACGGTTCAGGCGGCGCCAAGATCGACAGCGACACGGTCTCGATCACGGTGGGCGCGGTAAATGACGCTCCAGTCGTCTCGAACCTCGTCGTCACCGAGAGCGGCATCAAGTTCACGCTCGCGGATCCGGACAGCTCCAGCTTCACGCTTGCTTCGCCGTTTGCCACCGCATTCGGCAGCAATCCGGGGCTCCATGTCGGCGACAACACCCTGACGCCGACGGCACAGACCAGTGTTCTCACCGGCACGCTGACTGTCAGCGACGGAGCTCTGTCCGATGGCGTCGTCAAGGTCATCCTCGGCACCAGCGGTAACAACACCGGTAGTAGTTCGCTGACCGCCTCCGACGGAACCCCAACGGCTATCTATGGCTTCGGCGGAAACGATACCCTGACGGGCAACTCCGGTGCGGACTGGCTGTTTGGTGGTGACGGCGACGATACGCTCGACGGCAACGGCGGCGCGGATACGCTGTCTGGCGGCGCGGGCAACGATACGTTCCAGCTGGCCAGTGGCGATTGGGTCGCCGGTGAATCGATCGATGGCGGATCGGGTACCGACACGATCACTCTAACCGGCGGACAAAACGTCGACTTCACGACCGGCACGATCAGTAATGTCGAAACGCTGACCGGCAGCTCGAGCAACGACAACGTTACGATGTCGACCCAGCAGTTCGTGGGCTTCTCGACCATCAATCTTGGAGGTAACAACGGCAACGGCGACTCGCTGACAATAAGCGTAAGCGGCGCGGCGGATATCTCTGCCTCCACACCGACTATCCTCGGCGTCGAAGCGCTGAAGATCGCCGGTTCGACCGGCGACGACAACCTGACCATCAGCGCCCAGCAGTATGCGGCCTTTGACAGTATCGATCTCAAGGGCGGCAACGATACGCTGACGGTCAAGGTTTCCGGAACGACCGATCTTTCGACAAACAGCACGACTCTTGCCGGTGTCGAAACCTTAAAGCTGACGGGTTCGGCAGGCGACGACACGCTGACGCTGACCGGTGCCCAGATGGTCGCGCTTACCTCGGTCGATCTTGATGGCGGCAACGATACGCTGAAACTGACCACAGGCTTCAGCGACGCGAACGATACCGAACTCGGCGGCGTGGACAACGTCGTGCTGGTGAATGCCGGCACGCTGAACCTCTCGCATCAGTCCGAGAATCTTGTCGTGACCGGCAGCTCCGGCAATGACACGATCACGGGTGGCTCGGGCAACGACACGATCACCGGCGGCGCTGGCAGGGATGCGCTCAGCGGTGGCGAGGGCAACGATACGTTCAATCTCGCCAATGGCGACTTTGCGAACAACGAATCGATCAGCGGCGGTAATGGCACCGACACGATCGTCCTCACCAATACGACAACCGTCGACTTCACGGCGGGCACGCTTAACAGCGTGGAAAAGCTGACGGGTAGCGCCGGCAGCGATACGGTGACGGTCAGCAATTCGCTTTCTGGTTTCAGCTCGATCGATCTCGGCGGCGGCACTACCGATACGCTGAAGATTGGTGGCGGCTTTACCAACTCGAGCGATGCTCAGTTGCAGGGCATCGAGAAGGTGACGCTCACGTCGTCCGGCGTGCTGAACCTCTCCAGCCAGAGCGAAAACCTGATTATCACCGGGTACAGCGGCATCGACACGATCACGGGCGGCCTCGGCAACGATACCATCATCAGCGGTAGCGGCAGCGATACGCTGACGGGCGGAAACGGAAACGATACGTTCGTATTCGACAAGAACGACACCGGCTTCGATACGATCAAGGATTTCACGAGTGGCGACACTCTGAAGTTCCTCAATTTCTCTCTGGTCAATCAGTTGTCCGTGGGCGGCATATCGAACGTTGTCACCGTCACGACTGCCACTGTTGGAAACTCGCAGGGTGACCAGAGCATCACAGGTGCGGATCTTGTCATCTTCAACATCGCGGCCAGCTCGGCAAATTCGGAGGCCAAGGTTGCGGACTTGCTGCAGGCCCAGCGCAATACTTTCAGCGGCGGTGTCTTCGCGCTGGCATACGATGCCAACGGTAAGGTCGCCTTGTATTACAGCTCTGACGCTGACAGCGGCTCTACCAACACTGTGAAGCTGGTTGCGGTCTTCGACAGCCTGACAAGCGTGACGGATGTCAACGCTCCGAAGCTGACAAGCCACTATACGCTGCTCTCATCCGCCATCGACCCGATCATCCTCGACCTCGACCACAATGGCGTCGCTCTGACCACGCTCGATCACGGCGTCCAGTTCGACATCAATGCCGACAGCCACAAGGATCAGATCGCCTGGACGGCCGGCAGTGATGGCATCCTGGCCTACGACGTCGACGGCAACGGCAAGATCGACAATGGCAGCGAGATCTTCTCGCCGCACTTTGCCGGTGGCAGCTACGTTGATGGCCTGGCGGCGCTTTCGACGCTCGACAGCAACCATGACGGCAAGATCGATGCGGCCGACGAGGCCTTCTCGAAGCTCACCGTCTGGCAGGATCTGAACCACAACGGCATCACCGACAGCGGCGAACTCTCGAGCCTCTCGGATCATTCGATCAGCAGCATCTCGCTTGATGCGAACGCTTCAAACTCGGAGATCAATGGTCAGTCGATCCTTGCCGACGGAAGCTATACGCTGACGGACGGCTCGACCGGCCACTTCGTCGAGGTTGCCTTCGACACCACGCTCGGCGGCAGCGAAAGCGGCAGCAATGCCTACTCGCTGATCGGCAGCGACGGTGACGATATCCTGTCGGGCGCCGGAGGCATGTACACGCTGACCGGCGGGGCAGGGGCCGATACGTTCGTCCTCGACGCCGATGCCCTGAACGACGTCAAGCTCGCCGATGTCATCACCGACTACAAGGCCAGCGAGGGCGATACGCTCGACGTGTCGAAGCTTCTCGACAGCCTGCTCGGCCACCAGGCCACAGAGGCGGAAGCGCTCGCCAGCGTCAAGACGACGGTCAGCGGTGCGGACACCGTGGTCAGCGTCAATGCAAACGGCGGCTGGCACGATGTGGCGGTTCTCCAGAACACCACGGAAGCGGTCAAGATCCTGTTCGACGACAAGCACGACACGACGACTGCGCCGCACGTCGGCTGATGCCTGCATGAACCAGCGAAGGAAAAGGCGCCGCTTGGCGCCTTTTCTGCACTCTGGGCTTATCCACGAGCGGACCACGGCCGAATGCACCTCCTCAGTTCTTGAAACAGAGAAAGGGGCTTCGGCACGTCGCTCTTCCGACGAGCCGCTGCAGTCATGGGTTGATACCGCGACCGCGACACCAGAATCGCTCGCTAGGCTGCTTGGCTACTCATTCTCGAGGTAGCGCGTGTGCTTGAAGTCGGTGGATTCCTCGCCGAAGGCGTCCCTTGCATGCCTCTGCGTTGAGGGACGGCGATGGGCCGGTGGATGCAAGTGTCGAGAGCCGTGTCTTCAACGATCGCTTCTGGGCGACACCCGGCATTCATTGGTGCCGAAGCCGGCAACAAAAAAAGGGCGCCCGTCGCCGCCCCAGGCTGCTGACAAACCTCTTGTTGTTTGACACCCTTGCTTCTCCGTCATTCCGGCTTTCAGCCGGAATCCAGCCGGCCGTGCGTCTGCGCGGCCAAAGAGTCTTTCGCGATCAAGGGCTTGATCGCGCCGTCATACCGGCACGAGGCCGGTATGACGGCGATGGCTATCTGCCCTCCGAAAAATCAATCGAGTTGACGGCTCTGCCACCAGTCGGGCGCGCCCCATCAACTGGTTCTTGTGGACCGATCAGCTTAGGCGGCCGGCAGCCGCGACATCGGAACCGCTTCGTCGCTCTCGCCGCCGCGCTGCATCGCCATTTCGTCGGCCAGTTGGCGGATGTGATTGAAGTCGGTCGGTCCCTCGAATACCGCGCCGCCGAGACGGACGCCGATTGTCATCGGCGTGCCTTCGGCAGAGAAGGAGGCTTCGTCCACCCGCCGACGAATGCGAGTGCCGACATCCTGGGCATTCTCGACGGACGCCCCAGGCAGGAAGACGCCGAGTTCGTTGGTCGCAAGGCGTGCGACGAGATCGCCCTTTCTGACGGAGGACTGGATGATCGCCGCAAGCGACTGCATGACCGTGTCGGCCCATTGCGGACCGTAGCGTCGGCTGATCTCGTCCAGCGTATCGATGACGACGGCGATCATCACGCCACCGGCGTCGGTCGCGATTCGCTTGCGTCTGTCGATATAGTGTTCGACGGCAGCGGCGAAAGCTGTGCCGTTTAACGTCTTCGTTACTGCGTCGTGGCGGCTAGTATAGTTAACCGTATCCTGCAGTTTTCGGAGTTCGCTAACCTTCAGTTGCAAGATCAAAAGCAACGGAAATGCAACAAGAAGCGAAATTACGCTTGCGCCGGCAAATCCTACCAAAAATGGTCGATCCGGCACGAGAAGGTTTAAGATAAGTAAAACGCCGACGGATCCAGTCGCGTAGCAGACCGCGCCGAGGATGGCGATCCGAAGAGCTGAAAAGATTGTGGCTGACGAGTAACGCTGGCTGAAATTCATCGCGGGTCATGTCCGTTTGAAAGTAATGCCAGATAAGCAGGTCCGGGCAAAACCCCCGTTAAAAAATCCTGTAAAATTCTTGCTTTAGGCAGTTGTCCACCGTGATTAACTGTTTTGGCAGGAATGCCTGACGCTGCAATTGGAATGTGGAAAGATTGGTGTTACTTCTTTGCCGAAGAAAATCTTTGGTATACGGGTGCACCGGGTGAATCTTGGATGTTGAGGGGCATCGATCTTGTTTAAAGGCAAAAGAATTTTTGCAGCATTGTCTGCGACCGTTGCTTTAAGTGTTTCGTTTTATGCTGATGCCAATGCAATGTCTCTGCAGCAGGCCATCGAAAAAACGATGAAAACGAACCCGCAGATCTTGCAGGCTGCTAAAGATCGTGAAGCTGTTGAGTTTGAACTGCGTCAAGCGCGCGGTTTGTACTTGCCATCGGTGGATCTGGAGAGCGGGATCGGGCGCCGTCGGTTGTCGAACGCCAGCTCCGGTTCGCTGAGAGACGATCATGACTATCTGTCGCCGGGCGATGTTGGTCTTACGATCTCGCAGACACTATACGATGGCGGCAGCCGCCGCGCCCAGGTCCAGCAGCAGGCCTCGCGCGTCGATGGCGCATCCTTTCGTGTCCTCGAGCGTTCCGAATCGCTCGCCCTCGAAGTAACGCAGGATTATCTGGAGTATGTGCTCCAGAACCAGATCGTTACTGCTGCTAAGCAGAACGTCGCCTTCCACACGCAGATGGTCGGCGATATCGACGAGAGCATCAAGGGCGGCGCCCTGACGGATGCCGACCGCCTCCAGGGCAGCGAGCGCCTGCAGGCCGCAAAGGCGCGGTTGCGCGAAGCACTCGAAGAGCTCGAGCAGACGAAGATTCGCTTCCTGCAGGTCGTCGGCGAGCCGATTGCCAATGCGCAGACGCCTCCGTCGGTCGGCAAGTATGTGCCTAAGACGCTGAACGACGCGGTCTTCGTTGCTGGCAAGAACAGCCCGCGCATCTATTCCGCCAATGCCGACATCGACGCAGCCGATGCCGGTGTTCGCGGCGCACGCGCCAACTATATGCCGAAGGTCAACCTCGAGGGCACCGCCCGCGTCGGCAACGACATTGATGGCGACGAAGGCAATACCAACGACTACCAGGTCCGCGTCGTTGCCCGCTGGAACCTCTATCGCGGCGGCATCGATGTCGCTCGCGAGCAGGAGCAGATCCGTCGTGCCGGCGAGCAGCGCTATAATCTCGCCCAGGTGCAGCGCGAGGTCGAGCAGTCGGTTCGTTCCGCCTGGAACGAGCGCGTCAGCCGTGGTGAGCTTTCCGGCATCCTGGGCAAGCAGGCGTCGATCAACAACCAGCTCGTCGGTTCCTACCGCGAGCAGTTCAAGGTTGGTCAGCGCTCGCTGCTCGACGTGCTCGATGCGCAGAACACGAAGTTCAATACGCAGGTTCTGGCTGACACCGCACGCGTTGCCTCGCAGTTTGCCGAATACAAGATCCTGGCGGCCTCGGGCAATCTGCTTCAGACGATGAAGCTGAAGCCGGTCGAGCAGGCCAAACCTTATGCGCGGGAAGAGTTTGTTGTCCCCGCGGGCGTCGCGAATCCCGGATATGTCGAGCTTGATTCACATCAGAAAGCCGGCATGCCCCTGGACCTCCTAGCGCCAATTCGACAGCAGTAGTCGACATGGCCATGGAACAATGCTGAACGTAGCGCTCGAGACTTCAAGCAGCACACCGCTGCAGACATTCAAAGCCGCATTTAAATCCGTGGCTGCGTTCTATGGCCGACCAAGCTCCGACACGGTCCTCTTCTCCGGTCTTCCGGATGAAGTGACCGAGTCGCTTGAGGTTGATGATGTCGAACGCATGGCCGAGCGCATCGGCCTGCAGGTGATCAAGCATCATGAACGCGAATGCCGTCAGGGCAATTTCGATTGTCCTGCGATCGTCGCGTTCGCGGATGGCAGCGTGCTGCCTGTGCTCGAGGTCGCCGAGGACGGTTCCTATGTCACGGATATCGTCCCGATCGCCGGCAGCGCGATCCGCCTGACGCGGGAAGAATTCCTGGCGTTGAAACCGCAACTGGCCTTTGCCTTTACGCTCTACTACCAGAACGCCTCGGAAGAGGCGCTGGTCGGCCATGCCGTGGAGATCGAAAAGCGGCATTGGCTGGCAACAACGCTGGCGCCTTACTGGCGCACCTATGTTCGCGTCATGGTCGCGGCGCTCTTCATCAACCTGATTGCGCTCGGCTCGCCGCTGTTCACGATGAATGTCTATGACCGGGTGCTGCCGAACAAGGCGATCCCGACGCTCTGGGTGCTGGCTGCGGGTATCTCGCTTGCCTATATCTTCGATTTTCTCCTGAAGACGGCGCGCTCGTCGCTCATCGACTATGCCGGACGCAAGGCGGATTTGCGCCTGTCGCAGCTGTTGTTCGACAAGGTGCTCAACTCGACGCTCGCCTCGCGGCCGATGTCGACGGGTGAATATGCCAACCGCGTGACGCAGTATGAATTCGTCCGCGAGTTCTTCACCTCGAACACCATCGGCGTCCTGATCGACAGTCTGTTCGTCTTCATCTTCCTTGCGGTCATCTATCTCATTTCCGGCTGGCTGGTGATCATACCGGCCGTAGCATTCGTGCTGTCCGTGATCATCGGCCTCTACGCACAGGCAGCGATCGGCAAGCGCATGGCAACTGCCGCCAACGAGGCATCGCGCCGTCAGTCCTTGCTCGTTGAGACCATCTCGACCATCGAAACGCTGAAGAGCCTGCGCGCTGAAGCGACGATGCTGCGCCGCTGGCAGGAGCTGACGAAGTATTCCAGCCGCACCAGCGAAGAGATCAAGCACGTTTCCACCAACGCCATCAACATGACGATGTTCGTGCAGCAGATGGTGAGCGTCCTGATCGTGATTGCCGGCACCTATGAGTTCTCCGAAGGCCGCATCGCCATGGGCGCGATTGTCGCGACCGTGATGCTGGCAAGCCGCGCCGGCGCCCCCCTCGGCCAGATCGCCATGACGCTGGCGCGATTCCGCCAGGCCACCATGTCGCTGCGCATCCTCGACAAGATCATGGAACAGCCCGACGACCGCCCGTCGACCGTCGGCTTCGTCAATCGCGAGATCACCCGCGGCGCTTTCAGCTTCCAGGATGTGTCCTTCCAGTATCCGGGATCGGACTATCCCGTCATCAACAAGCTGTCTTTCACGGTGCAGCCGGGCGAACGCATCGGCATCATCGGCCGCATCGGCTCCGGCAAGACCACGCTCGGTCGCCTGCTCGACGGGCTCTTTTCTCCCTCGGGTGGCCGTGTGCTGATCGATGGCGTCGATATCCGCCAATACCACATGGCCGAAGTTCGATCAGCGGTCGCCGTGGCCGGCCAGTCGTCCGATCTCTTCTCGGGAACCGTCAAGGAAAACCTGCTGATCGGACGCGCCGATGCGACCGATGAGGAACTCCTGGAAGTCGCCCGCATGACAGGTGTCGACGAGTTCGTGGGCAACCATCCTCGCGGCTTCGACATGCCGGTCGGCGAACGCGGTACCAATCTGTCGAGCGGCCAGAAGCAGGCGCTGACGATTGCCCGCCTGCTGCTCACAAAGCCGAAGATCGTGTTTCTCGACGAACCGTCGGGCGCCATGGATTTGGCGACCGAGCGCAACCTGATCTCGCGCCTCTCGAAAGCCATCGGCCGCGACACCACGCTTTTAATCGCTACTCACCGCTACAGCATGCTGGAACTCGTCGATCGCCTGATTGTCATCGACAAGGGCCGGATCATCGCCGATGGCCCGAAGAATGCGGTCATCGAGGCCATGCAGCGCAAGCCGGCGGGAGCGCAGCCATGAGCATCGGCAATCAACACGACAATCCTCCGCTTCTTGCCCGTGGCATTCTGGCATTGGTGGCGCTCGTCATTGCGAGCTTCGTCGCCTGGGCTGCGATCGCCGATATCAATGAGATCGCCCGCGGCGAGGGCAAGGTCATTCCGGTCTCGAAGACGCAGATTATCCAGTCCTCCGAACCCGGCGTTGTTCAACAGATCGCCGTCGTCCTCGGTCAGGTCGTCCGCAAAGGTCAGTTGCTCGTCCAGCTCGACAACACGACAACGACGTCCACCCTTGGCGAATCCGTTGCCAAGGCGCGTGCGCTCGGGGCCAAGGTTGCGCGCCTCAAGCTCGAGGAGAAAGGCCAATACGACACGCCGTTCATTTGCCCGGAAGAGATCTTGGCCGTCGCGAAGGATGTCTGCGCAAACGAGGAGCAGCTTTTCGCCGCCGATCGCGCCAGCTATCAGAACAAGCTCGGGGTCCTGAAAGAGCGCGTTCGCCAGCGCGAAAATGAACTGAGCGAAGCGCACGCCAATGTCGATCGGCTGGAGCAGAACATCGATGGCGCCCAGCGCCAGTATGATCTCATCAGCCCGTTGGCCAAGAAGAAGCTGGTCGCGCAGACCGAAGTCCTGAAGACCGAGCGCGATCTGACCGACCAGCAGGGCCAGCTCAAGGTCTATCAGGAAAGCATAGACCGTCTGGAGGCTGCGGTGCAGGAAGCCAAGCTGCAGCTTGGCGATCTTGCCCTAGAGCTGCGTCAGCAGGCGCTGACGGACAAGGCGCAGGCGCTGGCCGAGCTTTCGGTCGTTGACGAGACCATCCGAGGCGCGTCCGACCGCGTGAAGCGCACCGATATCCGCTCGCCCGTCGACGGCATCGTCAACACGCTGGAGGTCAATACCATCGGCGCCTATGTGGATCCCGGCCGCGTTATCGCCGGCATCGTCCCGACCGCCGATACGCTGCTTGTTGAAGCCAAGATTTCGCCCCGCGATGTCGCCTTCGTGCGCCGCGGCCAGCCGGCCGTCGTCAAGGTCACGGCCTATGATTTCTCCATTTTCGGGGGTCTCGAGGGCATCGTCGAGAACATTTCGGCCGACAGTCTCGTCGAGAAGGAAAAGGGCGAAACCTACTATCTCGTACAGGTCAAGACCGACAAGTCCGCCCTGGAGCGTGACGGCAAGTCCTATCCGATCATCCCCGGCATGGTTGCCTCGGTCGAGATCATGACCGGCAACAAGACGGTGCTGAGCTACCTGATGAAGCCGATCAACAAGGCGCGCAGCGAAGCGCTGACGGAGCGATGAGATGCTGATCGTCAAGCCAGGCAGCAACGCACTTTCCGAGCTCGAGCCGGTCGACGAGCCCTTGCCGGCCATCGACGCCGACGAGATCGAGCCGCGCTTCCGGGCTGTCGTTGGCCGTAGCGGCGAGCGCCGCGGTATCCGCCTTGAGCGGATCTACTGGGATGGCCTCGGCCGCATGTCGGCTGCCGGCAAGATGAGCACCGCCGACCTCGTCCACTATACCGCCTCGCAGATGCCCGAGTCCGGCAATCTTGCCTCGCTGCTGCGCGTCCTGAGCTTCAAGTGGGCGCTACGCCGGCTGGATACGGTCGAGGATGCCTCGTCGATGGCAAACGTCAACGCCATCATTCAGGCATCGCCTTCGCCGACGATCCTGCTGACGCAGGAAAAGAAGATCCAGCTCTTCAACGATCCCTTCCTGACAATGCTTCGCCAGCGCCTTCCGATTGGTGATGCCGCGCTGTTGACGAAGAGCTTGCGGTTCTCGATCGACACGCAGATCGATGACGCCATCGCGACGCTCTACCGCAACAGGGGCAAGACGCTGAACACCGGCTTCACCATCGGCGTCGGCTCGGCCTCGATGAAGGGGCAGATCAACCTGGCTCTGGCGCCGACGCACGAGAAGCCGATGCTGATCGGTTACATCTCGCGTTACTGAACGATAATTCCGGACGTGAAAAAAAGGTGGCTGAAACGCCCAACCACAAACGTAAATGTGGGATCGTCTAAATACTCCTTACGACGCCAATTTTCGGTATTGCCTATGCCGGAATTTTTTTACGGAAGACCCAAGGTGGCTCCGACTTCCGCTCGGAGGCCCTCTGTGCTTCGAATGCCGCAAGCGCGAGGATTCTGGGATCAGGCCTGCCTTCTGCCGTGAAGCGCGATGGCAACTATGCGCCAAAAGCGGTCATCCCAGAAAATAGAGCAGCCGCCAGTTGAGAACACTCAAGAGCAATCCAGCCAGAGCGCCAAGGGGCACGAATATTAGCACCCCAATCGGGCCCGCGAGTTCATAGCCAAACCAACCACCAAGGATCAGCCCTACGGTGCTCAGAATGAACGTGATCGCATTGTACAATTTTGCCATCGCGCAAATCTAATCTTGGGTTGAGTCAAGTTCAATGGCCGCTTCTCTAATCGGGCAT
>UBMU01000029.1 GCA_900466605.1 Hyphomicrobiales bacterium | reverse complement strand
GAAGCCGGGGCAGGACGCGAAGCGCCGGGCCTAATAGAAGTGTGAAACAACGAGCAGGCAGTCCGGACATCAGTTGCTGGCACGCGGTGTAGGCAGACATGTCGTATCGCATTGCGTTTTCGGGGGGGTGTCGACTTGTGCGGCGCGAGCATTGAGGACTGTGGTAAGACGCATGAAATGGCTGATAGGGGAATTACACATGGCCGAGCGGCCCTTCGGGTTATATTGATGCGAAAGCCATTCGACTCGGTGATTGATACTGATGTGGATCTCCAATTTTCCGTAAGGCTAAGCGCCAAAGCTTGGCGTTTCTATGCTGGAATCTCTAGGACGCATGACCGCTCGTCCAACCCCATTGAGGCCGGTTACATGATCCTTCAAACGAGATAATGCGGAAATTGGGCCTGGATGGCATCGAATATGTTCGCTGCCGATCGTCGAATGTTTTGGCGACGTCGTTTTTCGATTAGGAATGAGGCGCATTGTCACTTTAAGGCTACTGGCAACGCATTTTTCCAGACGCCAGATGGTGAGTAGTCGGAAATGCGAACTCACGTCCTCGCGAGGTAACAGGGTTTATCTCCGAGCCTCGTGGAATGCATGCCACGCCAGCCGACATGCGATGGCATCGTCGACTCGCAGTGTCCCGTCCGGATAGCAGGAACCTGCTCTTCCTCGCGGTTATGCGGTTCAACGCAGACAAATGGCGCTACGACCTTAAGTTGAAACCGTGGTTGATGCGCACTAGTGATCTGGCGTGACGCAAGTTGAAATGAACGCGTGGGAGCAGCTGGTATCCTCTATCGCCTTGTAGAAGACTGCAGCGATAGTACAGACTTTGAGCGCGGCCGCCGCGACGCTTCCGGTTGACTGCACTTCGATATCCGAGGGTTGGCAACGTCTTGGCCACAACTCATCTCCATCCCGCCCATGACTGGACGGTTCAGGAACATGCTCGCGAAATCGGGGACGCCGCGGTCGGGCTTCGCCGACCACTATGCTACGGTGCTCGGCGAGACGCCTGCCCCCAAGTGGCGCGGACGCGCATGCATCCGGCCTATCAATGGCTGCGCGAAGGGCAACGTGTCACCGTTATCACCGCGCGCCTTGGAGGATGAGGCATAGGCGCCGTTCAACCGGGCGTTCAAACACATTGTAGGCACTTCACCTGTGACTTTTCGCACGCGCATGGTAAACTAGCACGGTACGTTCTCCGAGGGACCTATAGTGGCGAAGCTGCTCGGCTAGGGCCCAATTGCCGTGTACTCCGCGGCGTCATGGACAGAGGGTTTACGCCGGCGCCCGCAAAGAATGTTCGCGTCGCAAGAGCTGCCGGAAAGGATGTGACCTAAGATGGAAATCACGGAAAGCCGCATGATTGCTGAGGAATACCTCCGACTTGGGGGAAAGAGACGCGTTAAGATCGATGACAACCTGCAGACCGTTAGAATATGGGAGGTTGACCCACCCGCCGCGGAGCAATTCTGGCGTGATCGGATCGAACGTCTGGAGGAGCGCCGACGGAAGGAAGTTGAGTTCTTCTTGCCGTCAATCAACTCCCCTTAACAATGCGGACACAGACTCGGGTTTCGTGAAACGCTCGAACAGAGGATGCATATTGGATTGAATAGGATAACGCCGGTCAGCGGCCGCGGAGCGGCAGACTTGAAAGTCTACGAGTTGGGTGCTGCACCTAGCAATCCACCGGTAGGACAGGTCGATGGGGTGTGGCTAGATGCCTCGAGCGCTAGAAACGCCACCGCATTGATGCATCTCCAGGAACAGCCCACTAGTGGGCGCTAGTGCGTCCAGAATGCATACGTTGCAGGCCGTATCTTCAAGGCGTGTTACGCTATTTTCTGTGACAGAACAGTTTTTGGGCGACGCATTGGAGCACGCAACGCAATGCGTGCCCATTCATCGGCAAGCCGGGAGCGATATCGCGAGGTCGCCTGAGAGAGTGGCAACGCCATGTCAAAGCAATTTCGAACGACCAGGGAGCCTAACGCGAAGGCACTATCACACCCTAACCATCACCGCGTTGGTGCGAGCGACGATCTCATCTAGCAGGTGCTCTCGCTCATTAGATATGCCAATCGTTGACAGCAGTTCCCTCACCAGCGGGGTGTACTTGGCTGTCGGCAAGAGCATACGCTCTGATGTAGTCGATATGCATTTGCGAGCCACCCGCCAAGCTGTTTGCAGGCGCCCCCGCCGGTCCGCCGACGGCAAGGTTGAGTAGCAAGTACATCGGGCCGTGCATGTCCTCAGGCGTATCGGTTTGGGCGATCGCAACATCATCAAAGTACCAAGTGATGTGGTCTTCATCCCATAACACACCATAGTTGTGGAAGCCGTCCGTGCTTGGCATCCTGACCGGAAAGGAGGTCATTGTATGCGCGCCACTATGGTCACTGTGGACAGTGACGTTGACTGTATTGGAATCCTGCCCGCGCATCTCCACGACATCAAGCTCCGGTGGCCAGGATCCGTCTTCCGGCAGTAGCCAAAAGGCCGGCCAGACGCCTTGCTCAGTTGGCATATCCGCTCGGATTTCGAAGTAGCCGTACGTCTGCGCGAAGGAAGAATGCGTCGTCAGCAGGCCTGATGTGTAGTCGTAGCCGTTGATCTGCGTCTGGATCGCTTGCGAGGCGGGCTCAGCCGAAATGGTCAGCACTCCATTGCTGACCGAAAACGGATTGACCGACGCAGTCGGGGCATACGACGGATTGATGTACCACTGGAGTTCACCGTTGCCCGTCAGCGGACTACCCTTTTCGGGCGCCCACCAGAATTTCGCATCCCAGGTGCCGTGATCACCGCTGCGCAGTGACAGACTATTGAATTCGTCGTCAAAGGTCAGAGACAGATGCGAACGGTCGAGTGTCAGCTGGAACTGGCTGGCCTGCAGATCGGACGCTTTCGTATTGGCAAAGACGAGGCTCTCTCCGCCGCCAAGATCGAGCCGCAGGTTTAAGCCTTCTTGGGTCGTGTGGGACAGCACCTGTTCGAAAGAGGAAAGCCCGTAGCTGTTCAGTCGCAAGGTGTCGTCGCTGCTGAAGTCGACGATCAGGTCGCTGCCGTTGCCGCGTGTAACGATGAAGGTATCTGCCCCACCTCCGCCGATGAGCACGTCGTTACCGGCGCCGCCATCGATCGTCTGACTTCCTGATGCACCGGAAATGATATTGTCCTGGGCATTGCCGAAGGCATAGCGCCCGTTGCCGGTAACAGTAAGGTTCTCGAAGTTCTCCGGCAGCGTATAGCTCATCCAGGTGTTGATCGTGTCAACGCCTGCGCCGGACGCTTCCGTAGCCCGGTTTATGCCGGAATAGAGATAGTAGATGTCATCGCCGGTTCCGCCGTGCATGGTCACGTTGACGGAACTGTCACCCCATATGGAATCGTTTCCAGCCGTGCCATTCAACACAGGACCAGAACCGGTCGCCGAGAACCATGCGGTCGACGTGCCGCTGTAGTAAAGCGTCTGACCCACCGCATTCTGTACAGACTTTGCCATTGTCAACTCCTTCGGGTTTTGTTGCGTCTCAACGGTCTTTCTCCTCCCATGCCTGCAGTCACTCCTCCCGAAATGCGCGGACCAACTGGTCCGTAAACGGCTTTGCAAGGTAAGCGAGTGCCGTACGCTCGCCGGTGACGATAAACGCTTCTACGGGCATCCCGGCAATCGGCGAAAGCTCGCCAAGCCTCTGCCACTCCGTCTGCGGAACTGCGACACGAAGCGTGTAATAGGACTGACCCGAATGAGCGTCCGTCGTGAGATCAGCGGAAATGGAGGCGATGCGCCCTCGCAATTCCGGCGTTGTCCGGTAGCTGAAGGCAGTGAACCGCAGGCTGACTTCCTTGCCAAGCGCAACCTGGTCGATGTCCTGTGGCGACAGTTTAAGCTCGGGGGTGAGTACGTCATGGTCAGGTACGATCTGCATGATGTTCTCACCCGGCCCAACGACTGCGCCCGAAGCATGTACGGCCAACTGATGGACGACACCGTCCTGAGGTGCCTTGATGTCTACGTGCCCAAGCTCGTCCTCGATCGCAACACGCCGCTCTGCATATTCGCCGCTGTCGCTTTCAGCTTGACTCAATTGCTCGGAGACCTCGCTCTTATGGTCGTCCCCCACCTGAATGATCTGCAGTTCCGTCTCTGCGACCTTTCCTTTGATTTCGGCCCCCGAGGCAACGAGGCTGCCCAATTCACCCGTCAGATCGGCCGCATCCCGTTGCAGGGCGTAGACCCGAGTTGCCGGAATGACGCCCTGCCTAAGGAGAGGCTCCAGGCTTGCGAGTTCCTTTTCGATAATGCCGATCGCCCGTCGCTTGCCCTCCTGTTGGGCCATGAGCCCCTCAGCCTGCTGATTGAGTTGGCGAACCCTTTCGCGCAATTGCGCTGTGCGTCCCCTAAGCGATGCGCGGCGATCGTCGAATATCCGCTGCTCTCCCCTGGAGAGCGCTTCCGCCTCGGCCGAATCTTCGCCCGCTGCAACCGCTGGAAATGCGATGGCTTCGCCGCTATCGCGCTCTGCCGTAAGCCGGGCCATTCGCGTCGACAGCTCTCTCAGCCGTCGCGATATGATCGCAAGGCTGGCTCTCGTCTGCTGGTCATCGAGATGAACCAGGGTCTGGCCAGCTTTGACGCGGTCTCCGTTGTGCACGAAGATCTCCCTGACGGTACCGCCTTTCTGGTGTTGAACCGGCTTGACGTAACTATCGACAACGAGGGTCCCCTGGGCGATCACCGCGCCGTTTATGCGGATTGCTGCGGCCATGCCGCCGAGAACACCGACAAGTAGAATGCCGGTTGCCAGCGAAAGCAGAGTAAGGCGGCGGATCGCACGTTCCGTCGATGTCGGAGAAACTTTGATCATAACGACAGCTCTCCGCCCGCGCGCAGAAGCCGGACGAAGGAGCCGGTAACTGCTGGTTTCGGCGTCGTCTTTACAACAGCATCCTTCGGACCGAACGCCTTGGCGCGACCGTCGTCGAGGACCAGCACCTTGTCGACCCCAGACAGCGCGCTTGAACGATGGGCGATAACCAGCACCACACCCTGGCGCAATCGGACACTCTCGATCGCCCGCAGTAGTGCCAATTCGCCCTCGGCGTCGAGATTCGAATTCGGTTCATCAAGCACGACAAGGAATGGATCGGCATACAGCGCCCTTGCCAGCCCGATGCGTTGCCGTTGTCCGGCGGACAGGGCCCTGCCTCTTTCGCCAATCCGCGTGTCGAAGCCATCAGGGAAGCTGACAATCATATCGTAGACAGCGGCGGCCTTGGCAGCAGCGATGATCGTGTCGGAAGCAGCGTCAGGGTCGAAACGCGCAATGTTTTCGGCGATCGTCCCATCGAACAATGCGACGTCTTGAGGCAGGTAGCCGACATGTCGACCAAGCGCTGCCGACGACCATTGTGAAAGTGACGCCTTGTCCAGTCGGATGTCGCCGGCGAAAGCTGGCCATAGCCCGACAATGCCCCGTGCCAGCGACGATTTGCCCGAGGCACTCGGACCGACGATGCCAACCGCCTCACCAGCCTGCACATCGAAGGATAGTCCCCGAATGATCGGCACCTTCGAGCCCGGAGCGCCGAGATGAAGGTTGGTGATTGTCAATGATTGCCGCGGGGCAGGCAGCGCGACGTCGTGAGCCGCATCGTCTGCTTGGCGCACCTCCCGGTCGAGTCGCAGCCACGCTTGGCGTGCAGCGGCAAATCCTCTCCAGTTGGCAATGGCAAGTTCGATCGGCGCAAGCGCGCGGCTGACGAGAATGGAGCTCGCGATCATGATGCCACCCGTTGCTTCCTGGCGAATGACCAGTACAGCGCCAACTGCGAGCACAGCAGACTGTAGCAGCATGCGCGCCGACCGTGAAAGCGTCGACAGCGAGTTTATGAGAGTGGAAGTCCGCAGGTGACTATCGAGGTGGCGTCGGTTGAGGTCCGCCCACCGCGCCGAAAGCGTGGCGGCAAATCCCATTGCGACTACAGCTTCCGAATTGCGCCGCGCAGCCTCTGCAAATGCCATGCGCTCGGCAAGGGTAGCGACCGTCTCTCGCGTTGGTTCTCGCGACTTGAGCTCGGCGAGCAAGGCCACACCAGTCAACAGCAACGCCCCGGTCGCGGCGGTGATACCGATCCAACTATGAAACAGGAAGCACAGGACGAGATAGAAGGGCATCCACGGCAGATCGAACAACGCTGCTGGACCAGGACCTGACAGGAAGCCGCGGACCGCATCAATATCACGAATAGACTGCAGACCGTCGCCCGCAGAGGGCTTTCTCGACGCGGACAGGGCAACGGAGAGAAACGCACGTCCCGCTAAACGCTCGTCCACGCACCGCCCGACCTGCCCCAGGAGCAGGGATCGTGTGAGGTCGAGAAACCACTGGAAGGCAAAGAGCACGATGACGATGGCCACCAAACCGATCAGGGTCGGTAGACTGCGGCTTGGAATGACCCGGTCATAGACCTGGAGCATGAAAAATGAGCCGGTGAGCGCTAGAATGTTGACCAGGCAACTGGTTAAACCAATACCCAGGGCGCCGACGCGCAACAGTGAAAAGAGGCCGACGAGGGGCCGTGGATGTAAAGGGGATCCGCCTTTGGGCAACTGGGCTCCTTGTGATTTTTGCTCTGGCTCGCCGTTGCAGGAGCGGCGAAGGCCCAGGAAATCGCGACGATTTGTCTAGACTGGGCCAAAGGAAGCCAAATGGCGACCGCAAAACACGGCGACTGTATCGCTATGCGCTAAGTCCCCAAACCAGGTGTTAAACGCAAGTTGTCGTCCAGTGACGTGTCAGCGAGACTGTCCCCATTCCGAGCGTTGCACCTTCATTTTCCAGTGAGCCATAGATACCAATGAGGGTATTTTTTGATAAAAATAGATCCTTAGTTGCACGCACCGTTATGTCGACGCAGCAAATTGCCGTTTCAGGTGACGTGCAAGGTTTACCGCGCGCAATTTGCCTCAGATGATCTGCACCCGCCCGGTGATGGGGCAATTTCGAGAGTACTCAGCAAAGCATCGGGAAGTATCCGACGATCTTGGGTGAGCACGTTCGATGCTCCTCCGGCCTCAAAACATCAGCTGCCACAATGCCGCCACACATCTCCCGGCTATCTTGCTTTCAAAACAAGCGGATAGCGGAAATGAAGTTCCTGGCTCTTCTGGCGGCAGCTTTTTTGCTTACTGTCTTTCAGGCTCAGGCCCAGATTTATGGGCCGTATGACGACTATGGCGATTATGGTGACTACGGGTACTATGACCCATATGGGCCACCGCCGGATTACGGCGAGCCAATGCCTGAGCGCCAGCCTCGCACGAGGAGCGGGAGGGGAACGATCATCATCGCCACTCGCGAGCACACACTGATCTATACCACGCCGAGGGGCGAGCAGCTCGCCTATCCGATTGCCGTCGGACGCGAGGGAAAGCAATGGTACGGCACGACGCATGTGACGTCCAAGCGCAGGCATCCCGAGTGGCGACCGACAGCGGGGATGCGACAGAAGAACCCGCGACTGCCCGCCGTTGTACGGCCTGGCCCCTCCAATCCACTCGGGACGCGCGCGATCTATCTTGCCGATGGCCTATTGCGCATTCACGGCACCAACGATCCATCCTCGATAGGCACGAACGCGTCGAGTGGTTGCTTTCGTATGTACCGAGCTGATGTCGAGGAACTCTATGACATGGTTCAGCCCGGAACACGCGTTATCGTCCAACGGTAAGATTGCAAACGATCCAGTACTGTCCTTGGCACATGCGTCATCAAGGCGTCATGCAGCTCTGCCAAGAGGCTTCGAATGAAGTCGAATCCCAGCCCCACCGAAATCACTCCCATGTCATCGCGAATTTCACCAAACGCTTCGCCGCGATTGGCGGCATTGGCCAACGCCGTCCTGATCGGAGGCGCCAAAGCGCGCGGCTCGCTGCGCCGGCGTCTTGACGGCGAATTGTTGGCGAAAGCGCCGAGAGACTATCAGACCGAGATAGATGTAGCTGTCGAGCGGATCATCGCCGACGACCTCAGCCGCTGCTTTCCTACTTACACGATCAAAGGCGAGGAAGAGGTTAGCAACCACGACGGTGCCGACGGCGCTCCAGTCATCTATATCGATCCGATCGACGGAACGACGAATTTCGCCTGGGGGATTCCGCATTTCGGCATGACCATTTCGATCGTTGAGGGCGAAATGGTCGTTGCCGGCGTCATCTATGACGCAATGCTGGACGAGCTTTTCAGCGCAGAGGCGGGTGGCGGTTCGTATCTCAATGGCGAACAGATTTGTTGCGTAAGCTCAAAGGGAATCGAGGACGTACTCGTTGGAGCCGGTCTGCCTATCCCGGGACAGCTCAAGGCCGTACCTGAGGACGTATATTTTGCCGCACTCAAGCGATTGATGGCCACGACTGCGGGCGTTCGGCGGCTTGGATCTGCCGCTCTGTCGATCGCATATGTTGCCTGTGGGCGCCTCGATGGCTTTTTTGAGGACGGGCTGTCGTTGCACGACTACGGCGCGTCCGCTTTGCTTGTCCGCGAGGCAGGTGGCATGACATCCTCTTTCAACGGCGGTCCTATTACCGCGAATGGAGACATTCTCGTCTCCAACGAGGCGCTTCACACTTGGCTGGTCGAAGGCTTCAGGGACTGATCTTCGATCAGAAGCCGCTCCAAGCCGACCGGATCGTCGGTCGTGATCTGGTCGGCCTTGAGCTCGAGCGGCCGCCTGACGCCCGGCAGGGCTGACGGTGTATCCGCATTGATGGTGTAGGCATCCACGGACCGTCCTGCTTCGTGAAATGCGTCAATCAGATCAAAGCCCATCTGGTCGGCGTAAAGAACGATTCGCGATAGCGTTAGCGACCAGTACCGCAGTCCAAATTGCTGCGGGATGACGGCGGGGTAGTGCCAGACCTCGCTAAAGGCCCAGGTTCCGACAATGATCAGAGGCAGGCCGATGAAAAAAGTGAGAAGGAAGGCCAATGCCACACCCACCCAATCCGTGCCGGCGATTGATAACCTTGCGGGCCTCATCGCGCGCGCCCTCGGTTCCGGGCAATAGAGCGCACGTACAAAATCCCGAAGGCAAGGCAGAAACCAAAGGAGAGGACGGCCTGCGTAAGGGCATTGATCGGATCGTTCGTATCCGAAAATGTCCGCTGCATAAACGGACCCATCATCTCCGGCGAGGCAGGCCCAAGCAGGTAGGACAGCGTAAAGGACGAGAATATCCCGAGGATGGCGAAAGAGGTGGTCACAAGCAGTGAAGTTCCCGTACGAGGCATGATGATTGCTGTGAACACGCGCAGCGGCGAGGCCCCGACGTCCCGTGCAGCCTCGATCGAGCTATTTGGGGATGCTTCCCAGTCCCGCCGTCAGCATCAAGACGGTGAGCGGCAGATTATCCCAGACCGGACCGATGGTCGGACCCCATGGCGTCAAGTAGGGAGACGGCAGCTTCGGCAGCCCCGACGGCGTTCAGCAGCACATCGACGGCACCGTTCGGACCCATGGTCCGGATAAGTGCGTAGGACAGGGTGATGGACGGCACGAACATTGGAAAAATGGCGACTCCGTGGAGATAGGCTGGTAGCCGCCCGCGGAAAAAGCGAAGATAGAGCGCGATCGGCAAACCCGACGCCAACAGCAGCATTCCGCAAACCAGCGTCGTCCAAAGCGTGATCCAGAGATTGGCGCAACTGTAGTGGTCGCTGAAGAAGAAACGATAAGAAGCCATGGAGACCGTAGATGCGCCGTCCGGCTGGGTGACAAAGACGGTGCTCACCACCGCAGAGAGGATCGGATAGATTATCAACCATGCCAGAAGAAGTACGGGCAGCGCTACCAGCGGAAGCCCACCCAGCCTTGACCGCTTGCCGGCGCTGAACGTCGCGCCGGCACCGGAAGGGTGAATGACCTGCGCATCACGTGCGGCTTATGCCCGGAGCAACGTTACCATACCAGCCATCATTGGTTTCCCAGTCGCCACCCGGAAAAGTGGGGATCGTCGCGGGGATGACGTCAGCATACTTCTTTCGAAGCTCGTCCGAGATGTGATCCCAGGATACGCCCGGAAAGCCGCCGATCTCCGTGATGATCGCTTCCTGAATCTCCTTGGTCAGCAGGAAAGAAGCCAGCTTGAGTGGGGCATCCTTGTTGGCGCCGTTTGACAGCACGGTCATGCGCGAGAAACCGCCGCAGAGTGCGAGGTCGCCGAGCTGGACGACACCCGTGGTCTCAGGCAGCACGCCTTGCGAAATGGCCTCCAGCACTTGGTCGGACCAGACGGGGGTCATCGTCACGACGCCCTGCGCTAGCAGCTGGATCGACTGGGTATTGCCAGCCGTATACGCGCCCTTCTTGTAAAGCGAGGGCACCAGATCGTTGAGGAGTGCCCAAGCGGGCGTCAATACCTTGTTGGCGTAGTCGGCCGTGAAGTCGTCAACCGTGAATTTCTTCGGATCGCGACCGTTGGCCTCATGAATCGCGCGGCGAACGAAGTTCCCGCCGCCCCCCCTTGTGGGGACGGTCGTAGATGAACTGGCCGGGATTGGCTTTGATCCAGGTCGTGAGCTGTTCCCAGCTCTTGGGCGCGTCCTTCGGATCAAGTTTCGTTTTGTCATAGGCAAGAAGTACCTGTGAGCCACGATAGGGTAGCGAGTATTTGCTATCGAAGGCCAACGGGTTGACGTGATCAAAGCCTTCGGTGTTCTGCGCAGAGAACTCCACCCACAGACCGGCATCTAAACCGGCCGGCGGAAGGCGCGGATCGAAGTGCTCAAAGATATCGGCCTGCGGATCAGCCTTCGTTTTGAATGCAGCGAGAGCACGATCTGCAATCGCGCGCAAACCATTGTCGTCGCCAGCGTCAGTGATCTTGACGACCAAATCCGGATGCGCCACGCACGATGTTGTTCCAGAAATCGATAATGTTGGCGTCCGATCCGCTGTAGAGATCGATCGTGTTTGCTTGGGCCGATGCAAGGCGTGGCAGCATCAACATGCCTGCAGCAGCGGTTGCGGCGGCAAGGAAATCGCGTCTGTTCATAGCCTTCTCCGTTGGCTGGCATGTAGAAGGCCGTGCTATCGCCGGCGCATAACTGGGTAATTACAGACACGAGAGATCCGAAGAAAATTGCACAGGTGTGCACCATAACTACCGCAAGGTACGAAACCAGCGTCATCATCTCCTCCTTCCTCGATCTGCAGCGAAGAAGGAGCGCGTCGCGACGCGGCAACCGCAATGATGGGCTAGGAAAGCTTGTCTGCCGTGCTAAAGCAACATCGACGCGCCGCGGTCGAGATAGGTGTCGAGAAACTGCTCGAGACGTGGATGACGCGGCTTTTTGAACACGTCTCGCGGCGCTCCGGTGAAAAGGATCTTACCGTGATCGAGGAAGGCGATCTGCTGGCCGACCGTGGCTGCAAAGCCGATCTCGTGCGAGACAACCACCATCGTCATGCCTTCCTTGGCAAGATCGCGCATGACGTTCAGCACTTCACCGGTCAACTCCGGGTCGAGCGATGAAGTCGGCTCATCGAAGAGCATGATCTTCGGCTTCAATGCCAGCGCACGAGCGATCGCCACGCGCTGCTGCTGACCACCCGATAGCTGTGATGGATAATGGCCCGCCCTCGCCTCCAATCCGACCTTGACGAGTTGCGCAGTGGCGCGCTCCTCGGCATCCTTGCGGCTCATTTTATGGACGGTCTTTAGCGCTTCACTGACATTTCCGAGTGCGGTCATATGGGGCCAGAGATTGAATTGCTGGAACACCATGCCGATCTGCGCGCGAATTGCGCGGTTCGCTGCCGCGGGGATACGCTCTCGCACCCCTTGGGCGTTTTCGGTGAAGCCCAATACCTCGCCGTTGATTGTGATCGTGCCTGAGGTGGCCTCCTCAAGAAACGCCATGCAACGAAGCAGAGTGCTCTTTCCCGAGCCTGATGGCCCGACCAGGCAGGACACCTGCCCCTGCGGGATCTCGAGGTCGATATTCTGGAGAACGGTTGTCTCTCCAAATGTCTTGACGAGATTCTTGACGGCGATCGATGGGAGGCTCATGCGTTGAAAAACCTGAATCTGGTGAGTTTCGTTTCGACGAGGTGACCGAGGCGGCCAGTGACCTCGACAAGCGCCCAATAGAATAGCGCCAACACCGACAGCGCTTCGACGAAGGCGTATTGCTGCGCACCAATGGCGCTCAGTGTCGCCGTCAGCTCCGGCACGGTAATGATCGACAGTACGGCCGTTTCCTTCATCAGCAAGACAGCCATGTTAAGCGACGGCGGAAGCACCAGCATGGTCATTTCCGGTAACAGAATGCGCCTGATGATCTGACCCTGGTTAAGGCCTACGCACTCACCGGCTTCGATGTGACCTTTCGGAACAGCCATGAACCCTGAACGGAAAATCTCGCTGTAATATGCCGCACCATAGATCGAGATGCCGATGAGGCCGGCCGGGATCGGATCCAGCGAGAGGCCGATGAACGGGCCGCCGTAGTAAACCAGAAAGATCTGGATAAGGAACGGCGTGCCGCGCAATACAGCAACGATCAGGCCCAGCGCCCGGTCGAGCAACAGACCACCGAACCGACGACCGACGGCGACAAAAAAGCCGATGACCGCAGCGGCAATTGTACCAACGATCCAGATCATGACGGTCACCGCGGCACCGCTGGCGATTGCCGGCATTTGATCCAGAATGACATTGATGTCGAAGGTCATCGCGGCACTCCAGGCAGGAAGCGCTCAATCAGATCGCCAGCAAGCGCCACGATCCAGTTGATGACGAGATAGATAAGGCCGGCGGCAGCAAAGATTTGCAACGGCAGAAACGTGCTGCCCGCGAGATCTTGCGCCATGCGGGTCAGCTCAATGACGCCAACGACCGAGACCAGCGATGAGGCCTTGAGAATAAGGATTGCCTCATTGACAAGAGCTGGAAATGTCAGACGCAGCGCGATTGGTGCCTTGATCCGTCGAAAGATCTGGCCGGGTGTCAGACCGACCATTTCGGCTGACTCGATAAGGCCCAATGGAACGCTTGCAAATCCGCCGCGCATATTTTCGGCTTGATAAGCCGCAGTACAAAGCGACAGGCCGACAATCGCAGCAATGATGCTCGGCACATTCAAGCCAATTGCAGGAAGCATGTTGTAGATCAGGAGCAATTGCACGAGCAGAGGCACACCACGGAAGAAACTGATGAAAATCCGTGCAGGTGCAACAAGGCTTCTCTTCTTCGACAGAAGCATGCCGGATAGAAGGATAGCAATTGCAAAACCGATCAGAATGGAAACGACGCTGATCGTCACCGTGTAGAGCGATGCGTAGAGAAGCAATTCAAAGAGTTTGATGGACATGTCCGGCTTTTGTCCGCCTCGCTGTCGAGGAAATCCGAGCAGTTTCGACTGCGCCCGCGATCGGAGCGCAGTCGATCAATCAACCAGCAATCAGAATGCAGGATCCTTGACCGCATCTGGCGTCTCGAAGCTCGCGCCGAACCACTTCTTCTGAAGCTCGGCCATGCGGCCATCCGCCTTGATCTTCAGCAGCGCTGCGTCGATTGCGTCCATAAGCGGCGCATGATCGGCGTCCTTCAGACCAATGAAGCCGAAATAGGACTTCTTGCCGAAGGGGGGCAGGACGACTTCGAATGTCCCTTCGCGCTGCTTGGCGACGAAGGCGATGTTCGGCAGCGAATTGGCAACGCCGGCAATACGGCCGGCAGCCAGGTCAGCGTAAGATTCGGTGAAGGCAGGATATTCGCGGATATCAACCTTTGACGGCAAGGTGGCGGAGAACTCCTTCAACTGATCGAGCTGCGACGTCGCTTTGCCGACGCCGATCGTTTTGCCTGCGATATCGTCCGGCTTGCTGATCGTGGTGTCCCCGGCCTTCTTCAGGATGGCAATCGTTGCCTCGGCAATCGGCGGGGTGAAACGGTAGCGCTCCATGCGCTTCTTGGTGATCGTCGCCGGGCCAGCAACCACATCGAACTTGCCCGCTTCGAGCGCCGGAAAAACACCATCCCAGGGAAGTGCTACCCATTCGATCTTAACGCCGAGCTCCTTGCCAATTTCGGAAAAGAGGTCGACGTTCAGGCCGGCATGCTCGCCAGCGTCGATGAAGTCGAATGGAGCAAAAGCGGTCTCGGTGCCGACTTTGAGTGTACCAGCAGCCTTGACGGCAGCAAGCGTATCGGCCGCCTGTGCAGACAAGGTCGCCCCGACCAGGAACGCGGCCCCGACGAAGCCCTTAAGCAATGAACGTGCGATCATTTATTTTCTCTCCAGTTTTCGCTCCGCGAACGGAGCCAGTTCCCGATTTAGTTCAGTGTGCGAACTTCCTTGGTCCGCTTTTGACTATACAAATAGATATAGGCTGACCTAAGGTGTCAACGTCAAAGTCGACGAACGCAAATTTTGTGCCTAACGATGGGTCGCAGGCGTGGGTAGCTGGTATCGCCATACGAACCACCGTATCAGCCGATTGCTAGAGGTTTTGTCTTGGAGCCGATTTACCTCAGGATAATCAAGGATATTGAAGCCAAGATCCTGAGCGGCGAATGGCGCCCAGGCGACCGCATTCCACGAGAACACGATCTGTGCGGGAACTACGGCTGTTCGCGCATGACAGTAACGAAGGCATTATCGACGCTCGTCCAACGTGGCTTGGTTGTACGACGGCGAAAGACGGGATCCTTTGTTGCCACCCCGCAAATCGACCGCACCGTCATGGATATTCAGGACATTGGAACCGAAGCGGCCTTGGCGGGGTTTGAGCATCGTTACGAGATACTGACTTGGAAGATCGAGATCGTTGAGACTGCAGACGCTTCCCAAACGCGTGGCGCGGCCGATCCCGGTGCGGAGGTCCTTCGCATCCAGTGCCTCCACATCGTTGACGGAAAACCGACAGCCATTGAGCGACGAATCATCTATCTGGATACGGTTCCACAGGCCAGAAGCGAGCGTTTTGACACTGTGCCACCCGCGAAATGGCTTTTGTCCCAGGTGCCCTGGTCCAAAGCGAAACACATAATACGCGCAGTCTGCGCCGATGCAGCAACCGCGCGCATCCTGCAGATCGAGCGTGGCGAGCCCTGCCTCAACCTCATTCGCCAGACCTGGCAAAACGACCATATGGTCACCTATGTTGAGATCACGCATCCGGGCGACCGATTTCAGTTCGCTGGCGTCTTTCATCCCGTCGAGGGCCTGCACCAATCGGGTAACGGCGCTGGAGCATACCCTTGAGTGACGAACAGGTTTTTAAAGGACTTCCTCTCAAGGGTCTGCAGGCTTTCGAGGCCGTTGGACGCTGTGGCAGCGTAATGGCAGCAGCAACAGAACTGGGTGTATCCTCGGGCGCGATTAGCCAGCAAATTCGCAAGATCGAAAGCTTCCTCGGGGTAACCCTCCTCGAACGCAGCGGTCGCACCGTGGAATTGACCCAGTGGGGTCGCCTCTATCATCGAGAGATATCGAAGGGTTTTGAGAGGTTTGCAATCGCCGAGCAATTGCTGGAGCGGGCACGCAACGAGAATGCGTTGGTCCTTAGTGCATTGTCATCGGTGGTGAACAAGTGGATCGGACGGCGCATCTTCGACTGGCAGGCGCTTCATCCCGACGCCCAGGTGCGGCTCATAGGCAGGGACAGGGAGCCCCGGATGGGCCTCGACGAAGTCGACTTCCGCGTCAGCTACGGATCCGACGTACTGCAGCACGAACACTACACCGAGCTGTTTCGCGACTGGGTAGTACCTGCGTGCTCGCCAGGCCTCTTGAAGGGGCAAAGGTTGGACGCGGAGACATTGTTTTCCTACCCCTTGCTACACGTGGAATGGGAACGGCACTTCACGCCATACCCGAGCTGGGCAGAGTTTGCGGCAAAGGTCGGAATGGAGCGTCGAGCCACCACCTCGGGACTGTCCTTTACACTGTCGAGTAGCGCCATCGATGCTGCAGTCAACAAGCGCGGTATCGTGCTTGCACAAATGTCGATGATTGCCGACGAGATTGAAGCACAGACACTCATCATTCCGTTCGACGTGAGGATACCGTTGCGCGAAAGCTACTTCCTGGCGTGGGATCGTTCCGCGCTCCAGAAGCCGTATGGTCGAGAATTCCGGGATTGGATGATCGCGATCTCACGCCATCAGGCACAGACAGAACAGACGACGACGACTTCTGCACCGCCTAACCCTGGAGAGGCTAATCTTTAGAAAAACTAAAGCGGAAGCCAGCATTGTGGCATTGATGAAAAAAGCCGCGCGACGTTATCTTTGACAAAACGGACTGTCTGAGGGGATGAGAGATGGCGCGCACCGACAAGATGAAACTCGGCACCTTCGTGTATACGTTCGGCTTTCATCCAGCCTCCTGGCTTCATCCCGCAAGCGGCGTCCACGGCGCAAATGATTTTACTCACCTGCTCGACATTGCCAAACGCTCCGAAGCGGCAAAGTTCGATTTCATGTTCATGGCAGATTCACCTGCCGCCGCCGTCGGCGATCCCGACGCGCTCGCACGCATCCCGACGAAGATGAATCGCTTCGAGCCGTTGTCGCTGCTTTCGGCTCTTTCCGTGACGACCAAAGATCTGGGCCTCGTCGCGACCCTATCCACCAGTTACTATGAGCCTTACAATGTCGCGCGCCTCTTCGCATCGATCGACCATCTGAGCGGCGGCCGAGCCTGCTGGAACGTCGTCACCTCCGACCACGACGAGACAGGCTACAACTTCAACCGCGAAGGGCTCGATCCGCATGCATTGCGCTACGAACGCGGCAATGAGTTCGTAGATGTCGTATTCGGACTCTGGGACAGCTTCGAAGAGGGCGCGCTTCTCCTCGATCGCGAGAGCGGCGTCTACTATGACAAGAGCAAACATCATACGCTCAATCACAAGGGTAAGCATTTCCAAGTACGCGGGCCTCTCAATATCGCCCGTACTCCCCAAGGCCGACCCGTTATTGCCCAGGCCGGCGGCTCGGAGCCCGGCATTGACATGGCAGCACGCACGGCCGAGATCGTCTTCAGTCTTGCCTCCAATATCGAACGTAACCGTAGCTTCTATGAGAACGTCAAGGGCCGCATGGCTGCCTACGGGCGTAGTCCGGACGACCTGAAGATCATGCCGGGCGTTGTGCTGAACGTCGGCGAGACGGAAGCCGAGGCAAAGGCAAAGGTCGACTATCTGATCGACAAGATGCATCCCGATGTTGGACGCTTGATGCTTTCGGAGTTCCTGGAGGCTGATCTTACCGGCGTGCCGTTGGACAAGCCCTTTCCGATGGACCGCCTGCCGGCCGCACCAAAGGGTTCGCGCGCGCTGTTCGAAGAACTCGTCGACTTCGTCAAGGGCGGACGCACAGTCGGAGAACTGGTTCGCCACTATGCCGAAAAACATACGGGAAATGGCATTACTGGCACACCGCGCCAAATTGCAGACTTCATGGAGGAGTGGTTCGAAACGCGAGCTGCCGACGGTTTCATCCTGATGTTTCCGACGCTGCCGTCCAGCCTCGACGATTTCGTGAGGCTCGTCCTGCCTGAACTGCGCCGCCGCGGCCTTTTCCGCGAAGAATACGAGGGAAAGACGCTACGTGAGAATCTCGGCCTCTCGATGCCAGCCAACCGCTTTGCAAGAGCTGCGACCACAACCTGACGAAGGAGGCAAGGCCATGGACAGTCCGATAGCCCGACCTAATGTTGGTCAGTCCGCATTCAAACTGTCGATGCGACAGTTGGCCGGGGCAGTGAGCGTCATTACCGTCGGCGAAGATGACGACCGTACAGGCTTCACTGCAACCTCGGTCTCATCGCTTTCCGCCGATGCGCCGTCAGTCATCGTCAGCGTCAACCGGGCATCGTCATCATGGCCTGCTGTCGAGAAATACCGTCGCTTCTGTGTCAACGTGCTGGCCTCCGATCAAGAACACGTCGCACAATCCTTTGCCGGCTTCGGCGGGCGGCGCGGCGCTGAACGTTATGCCGACGCGCATTGGTATTCGCTCTCCACCGGAACCGCGGCGCTCAAGGATGCGCTGACCGTTCTCGACTGTGAGCTGGAAACCGTCTTGAATCACCACTCGCACGCCATTCTGATCGGCCGTGTTTGCGCAATTCAAACGCGCGAAGACATCGAGCCTCTGCTTTACTGGCGCGGCGGCTACAGGCGCCTATCCGGCGAAGTCACCAGCCGCCCCTGAGAGGAAAGCCGGCACGACGCAAGCCGATGACAGACATCAGACCTGCTTTACCCTGCGCTGTTCATCGACCTGCCTGGCAATGACGCATAAAAGTTCAAACATCATCGTGGCACCGGCAAGCGCAGTCATACCGGCGAGATCGAACGGTGGAGAGACCTCCACTACGTCGGCGCCAACGATCGGCACACCCGCAAGCAGCCGGATCATTTGCTGGGCCTCGCGCGTTGTGAAACCACCGGCTTCAGGAGTCCCAGTACCGGGCGCCATCGAAGGGTCGATGCTGTCGATATCGAACGTTACATAGGTCGGCAATCCGCCTGCAATCTCACGTGCTTCGCGCATGACCGCTTCGGCACCGCGACTAACAAACTCTTCCATGTAGATGATGCGAATACCCTGCTGCTTTGCCCAGTCATGCTCACCAGGCTCGTAGATAGAACCGCGAATACCAATCTGAACAATCCGCCTGGGATCCAGCAGCCCCTCCTCTATTGCGCGACGGAAGGGCGTGCCGTGCGTATAAGGATTATCGCCAAAGTAGCGGTCGTTCGTGTCGGAATGGGCGTCAAAATGGATCAGGCCAACGGGTCGCTCCTTTGCGATGGCCCGCAGGACAGGAAGCGTTATGAGATGATCACCGCCCACTGAAAGCGGAATTGCGCCAGAAGCGAGAATCTCGGCCATTCCGCTTTCGATGCGGTGAAGTCCATCCATGAGATCGATCGGGTTGACTGACAGGTCGCCGACGTCAGCAACATTGGCGATGCTGAACGGCTCCGTGCCCGAGACATGATGAACGCGCCGCATCAGGCTCGACTGATTGCGTACCTCACGTGGGCCGTGGCGAGCTCCAGCCCGATTCGTCGTGCCGCCGTCCCAGGGAATACCCACAAGGGCAATGTCCAACCCCTTTGCTGAGTTCACCGCGGGCAGGCGCATGAATGTTGAGTGTCCCGCAAACCGTGGAACCTCGGCAGCATCGACTGGTTGAAAAAAACTGCTGCTCATCATTCTTCCTTTGCAAGAGACTGTCAGCACTGTGTGACCCCAGCTCCACGCGTGCAAGCCCAACTTTTGACAATCCCCGGTCAACGAGCGGCTCGCCCGAGGCAGCGCTAAGACGGCCGTGTGATTCACGCAGGAGACAGCAAAACCAGTTGTCTTCTGTAACCATACCCTGCCAATCTAAGCGGGCCACGCAGCAAGGAGTGAACTGTGGTCGAATTGAAGAAGCATCTGGAAGATCTGCGCCGCAAGTTTGCCGATAGCACTGAGTTCTTCGATCCGCGCTTTCGCAGGGTGGCCGAGAAGATTTTCAAGGGCGGCACCCGTGCAGCTGCCTATTCCGGCATTTCCACCTTCGCAAGTCTGCCTTACGGGTTGCGGCAGTCGGGATGCCGATTGACACGGCGTGACCAACAGACCAGGGTCTCGCTTTGGGCCTAGGGCGGTTCGTAGCATTGAGCGGATCGGCCCATACAATCACGTGCTCGACCGCGCTCTCGCATATGATCTGCGTGCTGCCGATATCGGTGGCGTGCCCCTTGCCAGCCGCTACAGATTGGAGGAATGCCATAGGGACATCGAGGCTGCGATCGGGAAGATCGTTGAGGCCGGTGTTATTCCGGTTTCAGTTGGCGGCGATCACTCGATTACTCATCCGATCCTCAAGGCGGTTGGCGCCAAGGCACCAGTTGGCCTCATCCATATCGACGCCCATTGCGATACCGGCGGCCCCTTCGACCAGGCCAAGTTCCACCATGGCGGACCAATGCGCAATGTGGTGCTGGACGGCGTCCTCGATCCAACCAGGACTATTCAGATCGGCATCCGAGGGCCTGCGGAGTATCTGTGGGAATTTTCCTACGAGGCCGGCAGACCGTGATTCACGCCGAGGAGATAACCGGCATGGGAATCCTGCAATCATCGCCAAAGCCCGTCAGATCGTTGGCGATGGCCCGACCTACCTCTCCCTCGACATCGACAGCCTCGACCCGGCCTTTGCGCCGGGCACCGGACCCCCCGAGATCGGCGGCCTGACAAGCCGGGAAGTGTTGAACCTCGTTGGAGCTGACTTTGGGGAAGTCGCCCCGCAATACGATAGCACCACGAATACGGCGCAGGCCGGCGCCCAGGTATTGTTCGAGATATCGAGCCTCATGGTATTCAGCCCAGCTGTCCACAAAACTGCCTAGCGAAGGCGTGGGACGGGTGGCACCCGTTGAACGCATGCCGAATCGCAGAATCGGGCGGCGTCACGGCGCCGGTGCGGAAACGAAAGCGGCGCCAAGGCGCCGCTTGAATTTCATGCCGCGCGCACTGTAGCTCCAAAGGGAATTTCCACATCGATCTCGAGGACCGACATATGCTCATCGCGATCCATCGTTACACGAACCCTGTCGTTGTCGACGTCCACGTGCCTGGCGATGACTGCCAAGATTTCCTCGCGCAGCAGCGATACGAGATCAGATCCCGAAGAGACCCGCTCGTGCGCCAGCAACACCTGCAGGCGCTCTCGGGCCGCAGGCGCGGTCCTCTGTTTGCCAAAGAAGTTGAAAATGCTCATGCAGCCGCCCTCCGTCCGAAGATCTTGCCAAAGATACCCCGCTTTTCTCCCGGAATGACGACTGGAAGCTCCTCACCTGCCAGTCGACGCGCCGCATCAAAATAAGCCATCGCAGGCGCGCTGCGACTATCGGCCAGGGTTACGGGAGAACCAATGTTGGATGCGCGCAGCACATCCGTGCTTTCCGGGATGATGCCGAGGAGTGGAATGGAAAGAATTTCCAAAACGTCATCGACTTTCAGCATGTCACCGCGCTCGGCGCGGCCTGGGTCGTAGCGCGTCAAGAGGAGATGCTTTTCCATCCGTTCGCCACGCTCTGCCTTGGCTGTCTTCGAATCGAGCAGCCCGATGATACGATCGGAGTCACGAACGGAAGAGACTTCAGGATTGGTGACGACCACCGCAACGTCGGCGTGGCGCATGGCAAGCGTTGCACCGCGTTCGATCCCGGCCGGGCTATCGCAGATGATCCAGTCGAAATGGCGCTTCAAATCGTTGATGACGCGCTCGACTCCCTCTGCCGTCAAATTGTCCTTGTCGCGCGTCTGTGATGCTGGCAACAGGAAGAGCGTCTCAAGTCTCTTGTCGCGGATCAGCGCCTGGGGAAGCTTCGCATCTCCCTGGATGACGTTAACCAGGTCGTAGACGACACGCCGTTCTGCGCCCATGACGAGATCGAGGTTGCGAAGGCCGACGTCAAAGTCGACGACAACGACTTTTTCGTTCCGCTGCGCTAAGGCTGCTCCGAGGGCTGCGGTGGATGTGGTCTTGCCCACTCCGCCCTTGCCCGAAGTGACGACGATGACTTTCCCCATCTTTCTCTCCTGTATGATAGCCAGCTTCGGGCCTAGATAAGTTTCTCTGCCTTGATCGATTCGTCTTCCAACCAGAGCTGAACCGGCTGTCCACGAAGGTTCGGCGCTATGTCTTCCGCCATCTTGTAGATACCGTCGATCGCGACCAGCTCTGCCTCAAGCTTGCGGCAGAAGATGCGCGCCGACGTATTCCCGACCGAACCCGCCATGGCACGCCCCCTCAGCGTCCCATAGATATGAACCGAACCACCGGCGATAATTTCCGAACCGGACGCGACGGAACCGATGACGGTAACGTCGCCTTCCGGAAAGATCAGCGACTGGCCGGAACGAATCGGTTCGCGAATGACGAGCGACTGCAATGCCGGCCGCGCTTCGACCACCGCGGGCTTGCTGGAAACATCAATCATCGGCTCCTGCTGCGGAACCTCGAAATCCGAGACCGGGCGCCCTCCCTTGAGAGCGGGCGGCATGCCGGGGCCGATCAGCGACGGACGGCAGCCTTCGATACCCATGATGCTGACGTTGCGCTGCGCAAGCTCAGCGATGAGCCCCTTCAGCTGCGCGCGATCGATCTGAAGATCGCTGACGTCGAGCACGACCGGTCGCCCCAGGAAGAAGCCGGCGGAGCGCGCGGCAAGATCATCTAGTCTTACAAGCCAGTCATCGAAGGGGAGATCTGGCGACAGCATGACCGCCAGAAAAGAGCGGCCCTTGATGCGGATCGAGCGAGCGTCTGTTAGCACTTTGATCATCTAGGTTAAGAAATCGTTGATCATTTCTATCGCTGATTTGGTTAACAAATAGTTAATTTCCGCCGGTTTGAGCATTAACCAACCGCACTTATTTTGTGCCCGAGCGCCGGACTTGGCGCTGACCGCACGCCCCAGCCGAAGT
Organism: Hyphomicrobiales bacterium; assembly: GCA_900466605.1. Classification (GTDB taxonomy): domain Bacteria; phylum Pseudomonadota; class Alphaproteobacteria; order Rhizobiales; family Rhizobiaceae; genus Rhizobium. The sequence continues at coordinate 54,743 of UBMU01000029.1, read as the reverse complement.
GAGCACTTTGCGGGGATCCGACCTCAAAAAGGCACCGGGGCGAACGAAAATCGATGCTTTTCGCATACCGGATAATTCCCTAGTCACTGCTGTAATCGCAGTCGAAAGGAAGACGGTAATGGCCACGCCATTTTATTGGAACGAGCTCAACACTCATGATTTTGCGGAGCTCTCTGCCGACACAACCATTGCCATCTTGCCGATCGCCTCGACCGAGCAACACGGGCCACATTTACCGATTGCGACGGACGTGACGATCGCAAACTGCATGTTGGCGGAACTTCGCCGTCAGCGGGGCAACGACCTCAATATCCTGGTGCTACCGACGCAGGAAATCGGCAAGGCGAACGAGCATGTCTACGGACCGGGAACGCTTTCGCTCTCAGCCGAGCTATTGATCCCTGTGTGGACGGCAATCGGCGCGAAAGTGGCTGAAGCCGGCCTTCGCAAGATGGTTATTGTCAATTCGCATGGTGGTAACGTCGACATCATGAGTATCGTCGCGCGTGAACTGCGCGTGCGCTACCAGATGGCAGTCGTCTCGACACAATGGGGCCGCTTCGGGAACCCCGAAGGCATGGTTGACGAACACGAGTCGCGATATGGAATCCATGGCGGCGAGGTGGAAACGTCGCTTATGCTGCACTTCAGGCCGGATCTCGTCCGCATGGAGAAGGCGCAGAATTTCACATCCAAAGCAGAATGGATGCGCGAGCAATCGAAATACATCCAACCGCTACCACCACATTCGCTGGCCTGGATTGCGCACGATCTCAACCCGAACGGGGTCGTCGGCGACGCATCCCGCGGCACGGCTGAAAAAGGCGAAGCGATCTGCCGCCATCAGGTGCGCGGTTTCATCGAACTCCTCTATGATCTTGCGCGCTACCCGCTGACCAATCTCTACTCGCGCTAAATCTCAGGCAGTGGGCGCCTTGTCGGCAGTGATGTGGCCTTTTGAATGCAACTCCTGAATCAGCCCGTCCAGTTCGGCCAGCAGATACTCGACGAACAGGCTGGTTGCCGCGTCGAGCGGCGCTCGGGCGCGGGCAAACAGCTTCATCGGTTGATGGCGGTTATGGGGCTCGGCAATCGGCCGGAAGACAAGCTCGCCGGCACGGCACTCCGTGATGACGTCAAGCGGATTGAGAAGTGTGAGCCCTGCGCCGCACTTGACGAGCTTTTTCAGCATCTCGGACGCATTGCTTTCAAGCACCGGCTCCACAGAGACATCCAGCCGAGCAAGCGCCAGATTGATGACATCGCGAAGGCTGGTTCCCGACTGGGCGAGAACCAGTCGCTCCTGCACGATATCACCGAGGCTGATCGGTCCAGGCCCGATGAGGCGATGCCCAGGTGGCAGTACGACGCCAATCGGAACATCAAAGCTGCCCAACGAACGGATTCCCGGCGTTGCCGGAATATTGAAACCAAGCCCAATGTCGACGTCGCCCGAAAGGACAGGATTGACCGTCGTCGTTCCGGCGTCGTTCCTGACCTGAAAATAGACCCGCGGATGCTCTGACTGGAACCGCGTGATGATTTCGGCGAGCGGTCCCGAGGCGAGCCCGACCGTCGTCACCAGCCTCACCTTGCCGGCTTGCTGCATCTTCAGGCTGCGGATACGGCCCTCCAGGCGGTCGTAATTTTTCAGAACCTCGCGGATATGTTCGATGCAGAGCTCGCCGGCCGCCGTCAGCCGCAGCCCACGCGGAAGACGTTCAAAGAGCGGCGCCCCGATCTCTTCCTCAAGAGCCAGAATCTGGCGATTGATGGCCGAAGATGCAACGTTCAAGCGCGCTGCTGCTTTGCGGATCGAGCCAGTACGAGCAATCTCGTTGATGTAAAGCAGCTTCCTGGAATGCAGCATCCAACCTCTCATTGCATCATTTTTAAGCGCCACGCACAAATTAGGCACACGCGCCTTGTGAGATGCCAAAAAGGCATCGTTGCGCGCGAATTTTGATGCTTTTCAATCAGCGACGCAATCGCTCAAATGAAGAAAATCGGCAGCTATAAGCGTGCCGAACGGCCTACAAAGGGGAACGCCGATCATGTCCAACACATTGAAGAGTATGGCATTTACCGCGGCTTGGGGATTGGGATGCGCGTTTACGCTCGCAGCCCCTGGCTATGCGCTCGATAAAGTCAGCTATGGAACAAACTGGCTCGCGCAAGCAGAGCATGGCGGCTTCTATCAGGCCGTCGCCGATGGCACATATGCCAAGCACGGACTCGACGTTACGATCGTACAAGGTGGGCCCAACGCGGCAAACGGTGCACTGCTGATCTCCGGCAAGATTGACTTCTACATGGGCGGCCCACAGAGCGAACTCTCGGCAGTCGAGCAGGGTATCCCGCTCGTTGACGTTGCTGCAATCTTCCAGAAAGACCCTCAGGTTCTGATCGCGCATCCGGACGCTGGCATCGAGACATTCGAGGATCTTTCAAAGCTGAAAACGCTGTTTCTCGGCAAGGACGGCTATCTGACCTACTTCGAGTGGATGAAAGCGAACTACAAGGGCTTCAAGGACGAGCAATACAAGCCATACAACTTCAACCCCGGCCCGTTCCTGGCAGACAAGGAATCTGGACAGCAGGGGTACCTGACCTCCGAGCCCTACGAAATCCAGAAGCAGACCGGCTGGGAACCGAAGGTGTTTCTCCTCGCTGACAACGGCTACTCCCCCTACTCCACAATGATCACCACGACGCAGTCGATGATCGATACCAAGTCGGACGTCGTGCAGCGTTTTGTCGATGCCTCGATCGAGGGTTGGTACGACTATCTCTATGGCGACAATTCCAAGGCCAACGAGCTGATCAAGAAGGACAATCCGGAAATGACGGATGGCCAGATCGCCTATTCGATCGCCAAGCTCAAAGAGTACGGCATTGTCGAATCCGGTGACGCAACCGACAAGGGCATCGGCTGCATCACCGACGAGCACTACAAGAAGTTCTTCGCTGAGATGGTCGGCATCAAGGTCTTCAAGGCCGACACTGACTATACGAAGGCCTACACGACGAAATTCGTCTGCAAAGGCGTCGGCATGGCACTGAAGAAATAGCGCCTTAGCTTTGACCTGCCCCGTCAGGCGGCAGGTCGGCCCACATCATGAAAAGAGACAGGATGCTTCGAGCCTCAGCTCAGACCTCGCCAAGCAAGGACGTGCGCAAGAGACCGCTTGTCTCCATGCAATCGGTATCAAAGGTCTTTTCCAGCGGCACCATCGCCTTGTCAGGGATGTCACTGACGGTGGAAAGCGGCGAATTCATCAGCCTGCTTGGCCCGTCCGGCTGCGGCAAATCTACGGCACTGCGAATCATTGCCGGTCTCGGCGACATCTCTTCGGGGAAGATCGACTGGCCAAGCTCCCGCATCAACGCCAGGGGCCTGCCGGAAGGCGATATCAGTTTCGTCTTCCAAGAGCCGACGTTGATGCCGTGGAAGAACGTCTTCGGCAACGTCCATCTGCCGTTGAAGCTACGCGGCATTCCAAAGGCAGCTGCGCGCGATCAGATAATGAGCGCGCTAACAACCGTCGGTCTGCAGGATTTTGCCGAAGCCTATCCCCGCGAGCTCTCCGGCGGCATGAAGATGCGCGTGTCGATTGCGCGTGCCCTCGTTACCAAGCCAAAGCTCCTGTTGATGGACGAACCTTTTGCAGCCCTTGACGAGATCACGAGACAGAAGCTGAACGACGACGTGCTGCGTCTCTGGAAGGACACGGGCATAACGGTGATTTTCGTCACCCACTCGGTCTACGAGTCAGCCTATCTGTCGAACCGCATCGTCGTCATGAAAGCCCGCCCCGGTCGGGTCCATGCCGACCTGCCTCTCGTGACCAGCCTCGAGCGCGACGCCTACTACCGCACCTCGGAAGAGTATCGCCAGGCCTGTGAAACGGTATCACGCTCGTTGATCGGCGCCATTAACGCTGCAAAGGAGGATAAGGGATGAGCACGGATATTGCCGACCTTCCGGCGACGCCACTGCCAATCCCGTTGACAGCAAGGCGTCGTGACCTTGCCCTGAGGATTGCGGTTCCGTTCATTACGGTTGCGGTTCTGGTTGCGGTGTGGGGCCTGTTCGTCAAGCTTTCCGGCGTCCCCCCCTACATTCTTCCAGGTCCTGCCGCCGTGGCTGGTGCCTTCATAAGCGATTGGGGCACGCTTGCACCAGCGCTCTGGGTGACAGCAAAGATAACTTTCCTGTCGCTGATGCTGGCCCTTGTGGGTGGAGTGGGATTTGCGATTTTCCTGGTGCAGTCGCGATGGATCGAGATCGCGTTTTACCCGCTTGCGGTCATCTTGCAGGTCACGCCGATCGTAGCCATTTCGCCTTTGATCCTGATCTACGCGCCCTCGACGCAAGTTGCACTTCTGATCTGCGCCTTCCTCGTCGCCTTCTTCCCAATTCTATCCAACATGGTGCAGGGCCTGAAGAGCGTCGATCACAATCTGATCAATCTCTTCGAGCTCTACGGCGCTTCGCGTTGGCAGACACTTCTCTATCTCAAGCTCCCTGCGGCCCAGCCCTATTTCATGACCGGTCTTCGTATTGGCGGTGGGCTCGCGCTGATCGCTGCGGTAGTGGCCGAGTTTGCGGCCGGTTCGGCCGGTGCTGGTTCCGGCCTCGCCTTCAGGCTCCTGGAGGCGCAATACCGCATGAACATTCCCCGCTTGTTTGCGGCCCTGCTGATGCTCTCGCTGCTCGGCGTCGCGATCTTTGCAGTCACCTCCTTCATTTCCTGGCTCAGCCTGCACCGCTGGCACGAGAGCAGCCTCAAGCGGGAGAATTGATGACCTACTCATTCATGTCGCCGCCGAACGCCGGTCGTTTTGCTTTGAGCAATGCGACGCTGCCGGCTGTCGCAGTCGAGGGCTACACTGCACCCACCAATGAGGGACTGGTACGCGCCGACCTCCTCATTGCCGATGGTCTCGTCGCCGCAATCCTGCCCCCTGGCAGCGCCCCACCGGAATTTCCAAAGTCCGACCTACGCGACGGCATGGTATGGCCCTGCTTCGCCGATGTTCACACCCACCTCGACAAGGGGCACATATGGGCGCGCAACAGCAATCCGGACGGAACCTTCAAGGGCGCGCTCCAGGCAGTCGGCGCGGACCGCGAAGCCAATTGGTCGGCCGATGATGTGCGCAAGCGCATGGAGTTTTCCCTGCGGTCGGCCTACGCGCACGGCACGAGCCTAATCCGCACACACCTTGATTCGGTCGCTCCCCAGCATCGCATCTCCTTTGAAGTCTTTTCAGAGGTGCGGGAAGCCTGGAGGGACAAGATCGCACTACAGGCCGTTGCCCTCTTCCCGATGGACGATATGGTCGATGAGGTCTACTTCGCCGATCTCGTCTCGGTCATTCGAAGGGCGGGTGGCCTCATCGGTGGTGTCACCAAGATGGCCCCGAGCCTTCCGTCGCAGTTAGATATTCTCTTGCGTACTGCCGACAAGAATGGTCTCGACGTTGATCTTCATGTCGATGAGACCGACGATCCAGGCGCTGGGACCTTGAGGGCCATCGCCGAGGCCGTCCTTCGAAACGGCTTTGCTGGCAAGGTCACTGCAGGCCATTGCTGTTCACTCGCAAGGCAGGACGATTGCATCGCAAAGCGCACGGTGGAACTCGTCGCCAAGGCTGGCATCTCTATTATCTCGCTGCCGATGTGTAACGCATACTTGCAGGATCGCTACCCCGGTCGCACGCCTCGCTGGCGCGGTGTCACACTGTTCAAGGAGCTTGCGGCCGCAGGCGTGGCAACCGCCGTTGCATCAGACAATACGCGTGATCCTTTCTATGCCTACGGCGACCTCGATGCTGTCGAGGTGTTTCGCGAGGCCGTGCGCATTCTTCATCTCGATCACCCGCTCGATTTAGCTGCGCGTGTCGTGACCACCTCGCCTGCCGATATAGCCGCTCGGCCCGATATGGGGCGTCTAGGCGTCGGCAGGCCTGCCGATCTGGTTCTCTTCAGTGCGCGTCGCTGGAGTGAATTCCTTTCCCGTCCTCAGTCTGACCGCGTGGTGCTACGCCGCGGCAAAGTGACCGATCGGAGTCTGCCAGATTACCGTGAACTCGATAGCGTCGTTGGAGCCTGACATGCCAGACTATCAGAAGATCAAAAAAGAACTCGAAGGACTGGCCGTAGAAGACAACCCGGCGCTCGTCCGTCAGAAGAGCCGCGATTTCTACTGGTATTCGCCAATCCTGAAGGCTCAGCTCGACGGAGTGACCGCCGATCTCGTCGTGACACCCAAAAACGAAGCCGAGGTAATGCAGACGCTAAAGGTCGCCTTCGCTCATGGCGCTCCGGTAACGCCCCGCGGGGCAGGTACCGGAAACTATGGCCAGGCGATGCCTCTCTCCGGTGGGATCGTCCTCAATCTCGCAGCAATGGATAAGATCAAGGCGATCCATCCCGGCCGGGTGATCTGCGAGCCGGGCATCGTCATTGCCCAGCTCGACAAACAGACCAAGGCTCATTCCGGGCAGGAACTTCGCTTTCATCCATCGACTGCGCAGACGGCAACAATCGGTGGGTTCATCGCTGGCGGTTCGGGCGGCGTTGGATCGATCACATGGGGCGGATTGCGCGACATCGGCAACATCATCCGGCTTCGTGTCGTCACAATGGAAGCAGAGCCACGGATTCTAGATCTGACCGGCTGGGATCTTCAGAAAGTCAGCCATGCCTATGGTACGAACGGCATCATCACGGAAATCGAGATGCCGCTTGCACCAACCTATGATTGGGTTGACGTGTTGGTGGGGTACGACGACTTCATGGCGGCCGTTCGTTACTCGGACGCGCTTGCAAAATGCAACGGCATTCTTGTCAAGGAAATCGCGCCGATCGCCGCCCCCATCCCGCATGCGTATTTCACCCGACACAAGCCGTACATCCGCCAGGGGCAGTCTGTCGTCGTGTTGATGATCGCACCGCATTCGATGGATGCATTTGTAGCATTCACCGGGGCACAGAAAGGCGAGATCATTTTCCGCTCCGACAAGGTCGAGAGCATGAAGGGCATTCCGCACGCATATGAGCTTGCCTGGAACCATACGACGCTTCGCGCCCTCAAGGTCGATCCCGCCTTTACCTACTTGCAAGTCCAGTATCCCAGCCCCGATCATGTGACGAAGGTCGAAAAGATGGTCCAGATCTTTGGCGACGAGGTCCCCGGCCATCTGGAATTCATCAAGTTCGACGGCCAGATCCAGTGTGCCGGTCTTCCGCTGGTTCGCTACACGAGCGAGGAACGGCTGGAAGAAATCATAAAGATCCATCAGGACCACGGTTGCCCGATATTCAACCCGCATCGCTACACGCTGGAAGAAGGCGGGATGAAGCAAACAGACAAGGTCCAACTGGCCTTTAAGCATGAGACAGATCCTCAAGGACTGCTCAATCCCGGCAAGATGATTGCCTGGGAGAACCCGAACTTCGATTTTTCCTCAGGCGAGAACTACCTTTTCCCCGGCCTAGCCGCCGTCATGGAGGCCTCATGAGGGTTCTCGTTCTTCATTCGCATCCAGTGGAGTCGAGCTATGGCGCCGCGCTCTATCAACAGACGCTCGAGAGCTTAACGAAGGCGGGGCACGAGGTCGATGACTGCAATCTCTATGCAGAGAATTTCGACCCTGTACTGTCGCGTCGCGATCGGCTGATCTATCACGACTATCCCGAGAACATGGAGTTGGTGGAGGGTTATGTCGAACGGCTGAAACGAGCCGAGGGGCTGGTAATCGTCACGCCCGTCTGGAACTTCGGTTTCCCGGCAATTCTGAAGGGCTATTTCGACCGCGTCTGGCTGCCTGGCGTTTCCTTCGAGCTTGTCGATGGCAAGGTCGAATCCCGCTTACGCCACATCCGCAAACTTGGCGCAGTTTTAACCTACGGCGCGACACCCTTGCGCGCCTTTGTTGCCGGAAATCCGCCGAAGAAGATCGTCAAACGGGTGCTTCGTGCACAGATCAATCCGGTTCGTCCGGTAACGTTTCTGGCCCACTACGACATGAACAATTGCACGGAAGAGACGCGTGCGGCTTTTCTCGGCAGGGTGAAGTCCGCAATGGAGAGGTTTTGACGCTCGTGGGCGGAGTATGCCGCCGAGCCGGGACCCGATAAGACAAACCGTTGGTCAGATCACCTTGGCCGCCGTGACCTCTACCTCGACGAGGAACTCGGGTCGCGTAAAGCCGCCAACAACAATGAGCGTCGAAACGGGCTTAGGGTCCGATGTATAGCGGTCGCGCACGGCCATGTAGGCTGGAAAATCCTCGCGCTTGGTGACGAAGCCCGAAATGCGAATGACGTCGGCAAAACTCATGCCCGCTTCTTTCAGGATTGCCCCTATCGCCTCGAAGCACAGCTCGGCCTGAGCTGTAACTTCATCGGGTATGATGTCATCCGTACCAATGCCGAGCTGACCTGATGTCACGAGCAATGACGCACCCGCGGGCACGAGGAGACCGTGATTGTAGTTGCCAAACGGCTTTCTGACGGCGGGCGGATTGAAGGTCTTGTTCATGCGGGAACCGGTGCAAATGAGGCTTCTTACGGATAACGGCACCGCAGAGCGCCCGATCTCGAATAACGGTCGCTCTGCTGTTGCCCACAGACGACAAGCAAGTCGGATGCCGTTCTGCGACCGCGATCAAACCGTCCTTGGAACCAGGGCCAAACTGCATGAACTGCACACGGAAGGAACCGTCCAGGCCACGCGTCCCCATAAACAACAAAGGCCCGCGATGCGGGCCCTGGCGTATCAGTCTTGGCTGGTCTTACTGACCGTAGACCAGACGCTTAATGTCTGCACGTGTCACACCGATGTCCTTGAGAGCTGCGTCGTCCAATCTGGAAAGATCCCTGTATGCCTTACGGAGCTGAAGGAATTCTCCGATTCTGCTGCCAATTTTCATCTCATATCTCCTTGTTCGATGCACAATTATATAGCTCATCGCCCACCAAATGAGCACTTCCAAATCCGCATATGAGGCATCGAGAATTTGCAACCTCGACATGCAGTCTGAGAGGAATCAGTTGGCGCTCGGCCAGTTGAATCGCCAATCCCGGACGCAGGCGCAGGGTCGCGTGGAGATTCGTTAGAGAACGCACACCGACAAATCTTGGCTTGCGGTCGGCATGTCGGACGCGAATTGAAATCGGGCTGTTTAGATCAGTTGCGAAATGAATGTTTCATAGATCTCAAATTCAGGTCAGAAGCTGAAAAGCAATTTCCCCGCGGCCGCTCTAAAATCCTCAAAGACCAGATGTTTGGAGGATCAGATGGCGCAGCAAGCAATAACCTTGATGTACGAGCGCAACGCACCGGATAACGGAATAGCTTGGCGCCGTGTCGCCTATCTCCTGCATCTTTCCCGCATTCTCGACGAGATGGAAGAGACCCGCCTCGTGCCCGAGAGGAAGGTCCTTTATCAATTCTCTGCCCGCGGCCATGACATGGCGCAGATCATCCTCGGCCTGCAGCTGACGAACCGGCACGACGCCGCCTGCGGCTACTATCGGTCACGTCCTCTGCTCCTGTCACTTGGCGTTGACCCGGCCGATGCGCTCGGCTCTGCTATGGGACGCGCCGGCGGCTATTCCGATGGTCGCGACATTGGCGTGGTCTTTAACTATCCGAACCGCAACGGCGCGTCGGCTTTGCCAATGTGCGGCGGTGTCGGCGCCCAATACACTCCGACCGCCGGTTGGGCAGAAGCGCTCCGTTACTACGCGACTGTGCTCGGAGAGAAGGACTATCGGGACGCGATTGCAGTCGTGCTTGGTGGAGACGGTTCAATAGCATCAAATGGCTTCTGGTCGGCGCTGACGATTGCCACGACACAGAAGCTGCCGATGCTGTTCTACGTCGAGGATAACGGTTACGGGATCTCAGTGCCCTCAGATCTGCAGACGCCGGGTGGGAACATAGCAGCCAATCTCGCAAGCTGGCGTGACCTCACCATTTTTGAAGGCGACGGCAGCAATCCTGGCGATGTGGCTCGCCTCACACAACAAGCCGTCGACTTCGTGCGTGGACGTCGAATGCCCGCCCTTTTGCGGCTGAGCGTCCCGCGGCTGGAAGGTCACAGCTTCCAGGATACGCAGTCCTACAAGAGCGAAGCGGTTGTCAAAGCGGAATGGGCCCGTGACCCGCTGCCCCGCTTGCGGGACTATCTGGTTCCATCGGTGTTGAGCGCGGACGAGTGGGAGACCTGCAGGCAGGAGGCAGGCGACATCGCAGAACGGGCGCGGGTCGAGGCCGAGGGCCGGGGGGTGGCATCTCCCGAAACCGTCACCCGCCACGTGTTCTATGACGGCGAGATCCAATCAATGGGTGGCCAGCATTGCGACGGTTATCAAGCCCCTGAATGCAGCGATGAGGCGGCTCCAGGCGGCCAGCGCATCAATATGGTCACGGCAATCAGGCGCACGCTGGAACACGAATTGGCAATCAACAAGCGTGTGGTGCTGTTCGGCGAAGACATAGGCCCGAAGGGCGGCGTTCACGCCGTGACGCTCGGACTACAGGAAAAATTCGGCAAGGAACGGGTATTTGATACTTCGCTCTCGGAAGAAGGCATCGTCGGCAGAGCCGTCGGCATGGCGCTTGCGGGCCTGGTCCCTGTACCCGAAATCCAGTTCCGCAAATATGCCGAGCCTGCGACAGAACAGATCAACGATTGCGGCACGATCCGATGGCGTACCAACAACCGGTTCGCCGCACCGGTCGTACTGCGCATGCCGGGCGGCTTCTTCAAGTGCGGCGATCCATGGCACAGCCAAACGAACGAGGTCGCCTTCATCCATCAGCCAGGCTGGAAGGTTGCCGTTCCCTCGAACGCCGAAGACGCTGTCGGGTTATTGCGAACGGCGTTGCGCGGCAACGATCCGGTAATTTTCTTTGAACATCGCGCCATGCTCGACCATCAATGGGCGCGCCGTCCTTACCCCGGGGATAATTACGCCCTTCCCTTTGGCAAGGCGCGGTTCACGCGCACAGGCGATGCGATTACGATTGTTACCTGGGGCGCGATGGTTCCGCGCTGCGAGGAGGCCGCCGAAGGCATCTCCGCCGATGTCATAGATCTGCGTACATTGATGCCCTGGGACCGAGCGAGCGTCGTTTCGTCCGTCCGTCGCACACGGCGTTGCCTCATCGTACACGAGGATCTTGGAACGGCCGGCTTCGGCGCGGAGATTGCCGCTGTTATTGCCGGCGAGGTCTTCATGGATCTCGACGCGCCGGTGTCTCGGCTGACGATGCCCGATATCCCAAGCCCTCACAACCCGACCCTGCTCGACTGGGCGGTGCCGTCGGTTGAAAGCATCAGACAGAAAATCGCTGCCCTCGTGGAGTACTAGGAAATGGCAGATTTTGCCGATGTCGTCGTCCCGATGGAACAGGAGGGAACGAAAGCGGTCGTCCGCAACTGGCTGAAGCAGCCAGGCGAGATGGTCGCTTTAGACGATCCGCTCGTCGAGCTCGAAACGGACAAGGTCACGCAGGAGATTTCGTCACCCGCAGCAGGTATTCTCGATGAAATTGTCATGTCGTCAGGTGCGGACGCAACACCCGGCGCGGTTCTCGGTCGTATTCGCCTGAAAGACGCCATCGCCACTGAGGTACCCGCGCGGGAGAGCCAACGTCTCGCGCCCGAAGCTGACAATACCGGGAGCGATCGCTTCTCACCGGCAGTTCGCAGCGCTTTCGAGCAATACGGCATCGATCCGGCTACGGTGGTCGGCACCGGCTTGGACGGCCGCGTGACGCGCCTGGACATGGATGCTGCGTTCGAAGCAAAACAGACCCGGCGCGATGAAACGCCGTCGTTACAGAGCAGTTCGATCGGCCATGAGCCGCCAGGCTCTCTTGCCCGCGATCCAATCCGAGCTCGCTCGCACATGGTTGCTCACACACCCATGCGGCTCTCGATCGCCCGTCACATGCTGGAATCAGTCACGACGGCGCCACATGTAACGTCGATCTTCGAGGCTGATTTCACCGCGATCACCAGGCATCGCGAAAGGAGCAAGGCGGCATTTGCCGCCGATGGCATCAGCCTCTCCTATACGGCCTATATCATTACGGCCTGTATTGCGGCCATGCAGGCGGTTCCGGAGATTAATAGCCGTTGGCATGACGATCATCTTGAGGTCTTCGATGATATCAACATCGGCGTCGGCATGGCGCTCGGCGACAAGGGGCTGATCGTTCCGGTGATCCAGCAAGCACAGGACCTCTCACTATCCGCCATCGCCGCCAGACTTCAGGAGCTGACCAATCGCGGCCGCGCCGGTGGCCTGACCAACGCCGACATGCGCGGCAGTACCTTCACAATCTCGAACCACGGCGTGTCAGGCTCGCTGGTCGCCGCCCCGATCATCATTAACCAGCCGCAATCGGCCATCCTTGGCGTCGGAAAAATGGAGAAGCGCGTGGTGGTACGAGAGGTCGATGGCGCCGATACCATCCAGATTCGGCCGATGGCCTACGTCTCCCTGACGATCGACCATCGCGCGCTCGACGCTCATCAGACCAACGGCTGGCTGACGCGTTTTGTCGAGACCCTGGAAGGCTGGCAGGGCTAGCGCCAACACCCCGCAGAAAGGGGCGCACGAAGCGCCCCTTTTTTTGTTATTTGGCGCTTCGGATCGTCAGCGCCGGATTATGTGCAAAGAAATTGTGCGGCTCGATGTGGATCGTCTTCCACTCGGTCGACATGACCGGCCAATCCTCCATACGCGGAATATGGTGGAAGCCGGCCGTAAACCACGTAACGACATCCTTGCCCATCAGCGGCTTGTTGGCCTTGACCCATTCCGGCAGCGTATCGGAGCCATCGCTCTGCATCGCATACTTACCGCCCGCATACTGCTGATCGATGTCGTAGACGGTGTTCCACACCGAGTACTCGATATAGGCATTGCGCTTCATCGGCGGGTCCTTGGCAAAGTCGAACGGACCGTAGGCAACGTCGCCATGATGGATCATCCAACCCGGCTCCTGCCCGAGATAGCCTTCGCGGGACGGATCGGAAATCATGAAGTAGCGTGGCTTCATCGCCGACAGTTGATAGCGCGCCTCCATTTCGGTTTTCGGCATCGTGTGCTGCACGGTCCACATCGATCGGCGCGGATTCTTCGCGTCAACCTTCGCCGGCACGATATCCATGGTGCCGAAATGGTTGACCGGTTGGTCGACGTCAAAGTCGATGCGGAAGTTGAAATAATGATCGTGGTTTGCCGCCACCAGATTTGGTGCGATCAGCGTGCCGTGTGCGGTGTCTTCTGGAGCCGTCTTGTCGTTCATCGACGTCGATGCAACACCCTTGACCGCGTCAAGGCCGGTTGCTCCGATCATGATCCTGATCTGGCCATCCTGCTGCAGGCGATAGTCGATGAGGTAGTCATAGTTTCCGACTTCGGACGCGGTTCGCACGACGAGCTCAGTCGCTGGCCGGCCTTCTGCAGGGATCGGCTTGTCGGGCGTCTGTGCAAAGACTTCGAAATGGCGCCAGGCCGGATCGCCGATGCTGCGCTCAAACACGCAGATCGCGTTCGGAATGGTCAGCGGGCTACCCTTGTCGTCGGCAATCGTTGCCGGCAAGAAGGTCGCATAGTCAGGGCAATCGACGCCAGAACGCAGTGGGCTCAGGAACAGCCCGAAGCCATACTCTCCGCTGTCCATGTAAGTGCGCCAATACCAGCCTTCGGTCGGGTCCATATAAGGTACAAACACTTCAGACAGATGAGACTGGTAGATTACCGAACGCCATTTGTCCCCATCCTTGACGTCAAGATTCGAGACGACCAGGCCGGGGCGCTTGTCGACGCGGAAGTTCATCCGCCACATATCCCATTCGAGGTGGCTGCCTGTAATCTTGTAATTTGGGCCGCCGGGCTGAGACAGCTTTGCGGGGTTCATTTCAGGCCGCAGCGGCTCGCGCTCCGCGACTTCCTTCTCGGTGTAGCCCCAGTTGTCCTTAGGACCCTCGATCACGCCAGTATCGATGACCCGAAGGACTTTCTTCTTGCCGATATCGTAGACGGCAAACAGGCCCTCGATGGGCTTTGCGTAGAAATTCGACCCCTCAGGCACCTTGTAGCAAGGCACCTTCATCAGACGCGAGTTCTCGTATTCGTCTGTGAAGAAATTACCGGCCGTGAGTGGCAGGCAAAAAGCCTGTTCTGGCGTTAGGCCGCGCTTCTTCAGGCCGGCGATCATATCAGGATTGGCAAGCGCACCTTGAAGAGCGTCCATGAACTCGGCAAAGAGCACCATAGGCTGCCCTTTGATCGGCGTCGTGCTTTCAACCGTGCCCTTGGTAATGTTGACCACCGCCTCCTTGAATCCCTGGGGGCTCGTCAGCTGCACCTTCGCCTGGCGATCGAGCTGGTCGCCATCCTTCCAGGACAGCACCTGTTCCTTAGTGGGCTCCTTCAATTCGATCAGCGGATAAAGCGTATTGTCGTCGACCACCTTTTGGTCGCGCAAGATCTTGTTGATCTTCTGATATTCCTCCGCCGTCAGCCCATCCAACGGATGAGCGATGGCAGCTGGGGCGCCGAGCGCCAGAAGCAAGCCGGCCGAAGCCAGAAATCGCCTTATGTTCATTGCATCCTCCCTGTAGCTTCAATGATCAAGCGAATACCACCTGGATATTCGTGTATTCCTGCAGTCCTTCCTCTGCGAACTCAACGCCGAACCCGGACGCCTTAATGCCGCCGAATGGTGCATTCGGCTGAATGGCCCCATGCTTGTTGATCCAGACCGAACCGCATTGCATGCGGCCGGCAACCGCCCTCGCTGCGGAGACGTCCGACGACCATACCGAGCCTCCGAGGCCGTTTTGGCTGTCATTGGCTAGCGCAATCGCCTCTTCGACACTGCTGTATTTGATGATTGGCAGTGCGGGCCCGAACTGCTCTTCATCGACCAGTGGATCGCCGTTCTTCAGGCCGGCAACGATAGTCGGCGGAAAGAAAAGCCCGTCGCCCGGCTCGCCGCCGAGTAACACCCTCCCTCGCTTTTTGGCATCGCTGACCAGTCGCGAAAGCTTTTCGAACTGCATGCGGTTCTGCACGGGACCGAGGACACTGCCCTCCTCCATCCCGTCACCGACCGGAATGTTGCGTGCATAGGCAACGAGCGCATCGCAAACGGCATCGTGGATCGATTCATGGACATAGAGCCGCTTCATTGCCGCGCAGGTCTGGCCGTTATTGATGAAAGCACCCCAGAACAGGCCTTCCGCAATGGCCTGGGGATCTGCATCCGGCAGCACGATCCCAGCATCATTCCCGCCGAGCTCGAGCGTCAGGCGTTTCATCGTCTCTGCGGCAGAGCGCATGACTTTTTGCCCAGTGGCGCACGAACCCGTAAACACGATCTTGCTGATGTCCGGGTGAGCCGACATTGCCGCGCCGATGTTGAACTCGCCGTCGTCTCCCGTCACCACATTCAGCACGCCGGGCGGCAGGACCTCGTTCATGACTTCAACCAAGCGGAGTGTCGCAAGCGGCGTCAACGGCGAAGGTTTGATGACAACAGTGTTGCCCGTTCGAAGCGCCGGCATGACGTGCCAGATGGCGATCATGACCGGGAAGTTCCAAGGCGTAATGGATCCGACGACGCCGAGCGGCTTACGATGAAGCTCGACGCGGCCCTCTGCATTGTCCTGCAGGATCTTCGGCGGCAGCGATAGAGCGGTCGTATAACCCGCCCATGCGACAGTGCCACCCATTTCCCAGCGCGAGCCAAGGCCATTCAGTGGCTTGCCCTGTTCGAGCGTAATCAATCGCGCAAGTTCTTCTGCGTGCGACTCAATGCGAGCTGTGACTGCAGCACAAGAGGCCTGCAGTTCTTGGTCGCTCTTGGCCGACCATGCCGGAAAAGCTGCCTTAGCTGCGGCGACTGCAGCGTTCAGTTCCGATGGGCCCATATTCGGCGCGCGGCCGGCCTCGCTCCCCGTGGCCGGATTGCGCACGCTGAAGCTCCTTTCGCCGATCATCGGCCTTCCGTCGATCGTGGCGCTATGGATCGTCATTCTCATCTCCTCCGAATGAGGTCCCGACCATAGGACGGGACTGCCTGGCAGCGGAGACTAGGCGACGACAGGCCTCAGGACTTGGACTGGGCCGTCTGCATTATTGGACAAATCCGTCAGTGGCGACGAGCAACAACGCCCGGCGCGGAGCCGTATTTCTTTCGGAACTCGCGATAGAAGTAAGAGAGATCGTTGAAGCCGGAGTCGTAGGCGACCGCAGCGATGCCCTCGGTAGGCTTGCCGGTTAGTGTTGCGTGCGCAACTTCCAGGCGGCGATCGAGCAAGCGGTGACCGGGCGTCTCACCGAGCAAACGAAAATGTCGCTGCAACATGCGATCTGATACGCCGAGCCGCCTTGCCAGCTCGCCAGGTCCAAAGGTGGGGTCGGCGCAGTAACGATCAATCATCGTGAGCGCCCTCGACAGCAGTGTATTGCCTAGCCCGCTGGTTTCAGCCGTCTTGATGCCATGAAGATAGGCGCCTAGGAGCGACATCATCGCTTCGCCGAGCTGTGTCTGCGCGCCGGGTTCCTTGAGCATCTTTATAATCACCGCGCGCATAGCCAACCAGAGTGGATCCTCGCGATTGATGGCGACACCGTCGGTACAGGTATTGCCGAACCGGTGCAGCATCTCACCACGCGGCATGTGGACCGATAGCTGGCTGGACCGCTCGCCGTCATAAACGAACGACGACGGGCGGACGGAATCGACAAGGAACATGTCGCCGGGGGCAAGCCGAACCGAATGCTCCCCCTGCTCCACGCGACAGTGCCCATCGTCCTGGATCAGCAGAAACAAGTGTTCACCGGGATCTTGCCGGATTGATTTCGCCCCGCGCTGCACGTGGCGGGCATCAAGTGCGACGATAGCGGTATCGAAAAGCCCCATGCGACACGTCGCCACATCGCCCGCCATCACATTGGTGCGGGCCATAGGTTCGACGTCGAACGCGCCACAGACCTTCCGGATTTCCTCCTGCAGAACTTCTACGGCCATCGACTTGTGCACTGGCGTTACCAGCGACTGCATTCTCCCCTCCCCGGTTCCTGCAGATTTGACTAGGTATCCCTGTCGTATCGCATCCTATTCCGAATTGATACTGGTCGTCCATCAGCACATGCTGGGCGATCTGCGAGCTCTGGCTATTGGCCGAAAATTCCAGCAATTTTTTAAGGACCATCAACGCCGGGCAGTCACACGAGTGGAATCCGCGTCATCGAGCACCGATCTGTTTGGATATTTTCGAGGAGATGTAGGGTCACAGGAGAGATCGGATGTCGGCAACCTCGAGAAGCTGATGCAAACCGACTGCGTTCGCAGGCCGCAAGGGTTTTGGACCCGCTGGCGGAGGGAGCGTTTGCGCGCCCTCCGCTGGCGTTCTCTTCAAACCGGGTTACCCAGCATTCCGGTTCGCCGCCATCAAACTGGCAGTTTCAAGACTATATCGCTCTCAAATCTCATTCGCATCGGACTTTCGTCGCTTCTTGTGTGCGACCTCCGGTCCAGTCGATGGGATTTGGCCTCATCACCCAATGAGAGCGGATAAGGAAAGTGTCGCTCGGCTGTGGATCAGCTGGTGCAGCACCCTTCGTAATAGAGACATGCCTTCAGGCAGGAATCGACCGCAGGTGCCGATCAACGCGCGCCGTATCGTCGCAGCTCCTTTTAGCCACGAACAAATACGGAACCATATCCCGATCGCCAACGTGCGCGGTCAGCGCTATCCAATTAGAATTCAGGGGTTGCTCGGAGCCTATCCCAGCCCCTCCTGAGCGACAGGCATTCGGCTGCAGACAAGGCGAATATCCTGTAGCCGAATGCCGGACATCAGTCCCCCCTGTTTCTCCTCTTGCTGCCGCCACGGTCCTTTCAGCGTCAATTGCCAAAAGGCCAGCCCCGGCAAGCCTGTCGACAAATTGCCTACAATTGCCCTATCCTTGAACGAAAGGTCTTCTTTCAAAAACCATTGCGGGTACATGATATCGTGTCACATTTAGTCTGGCCTCATCCCGTTGCAGCAATTACGCAAGAGGAGCGTCGCCGACTTCTGACATCGATCACGAATCGAAAAACGGGGCGTTTCCAGCGAGGCCGTCACCGCGGCTTTCAGACCCCGATTGGCAATCCCAGCCAAGCAAGCAACGCTCGGCCCATAGTCTGTGACCCGTCAGTGCACGGGAGTGCGCCTGTTTAGTCACATCTGGCATCATCGATCGCCATGAGCGTGCATAATGCTATGCTATGGTAGCGTTTTTTGTTGACTGAAACACGGTATGCGCTAGCTCTAATGTGGGCCTGCCACGGAAGACGGGCAGCACACGCAAGCCAACCCGAGCGCGGCGGGATGAGGAGGTTCGACCTATATGCCGGAAAATCGTGCGGATTGGCCCAAGCTGGTTCCACAAGGATCTGAATTCTTCAAGCGTGCCGCGGCAACATTCTCGCTGTGGGATCTCGACCTTATCATTGTCGATTGGTCCGAGGAGCTGACTAAAAGGGAGGGTTTCCACGCCCAGGTCGCCACTAGATTGTCGGATGTGTACCCTGCCCTTGCACACCCTCCGACCGCAGACCTTGTCAGGCACGTACTCGAAACCGGAAAGCCGCAAACCATTCGGCTGAGCAAGACGACAAACGAACCATACGACCTCCTGCTCCTTCCTGCCAAAGACGGGTTGGCAATCGTCGAAATCGCCGCCGTCGATGTCTCCGGAACTACGAGTTCCCAGGACGACGAGAGGGCACTTCTGCGCCACCAGGCAACCCATGACGTCCTGACCGGACTGCCCAACCGTCGGCAGTTCAGTGACGAGCTGGCACGTCTTCTCCCCACACAAGGCTGCGATCTTGCCCTGATGCAGATCGATCTAGACGACTTCAAGCCGGTCAATGATACACTCGGGCATGGCGCTGGTGATATCGTGCTCAAGCTTGCGGCCAACAGGATTCGGAGCGTACTTGGTACTGATGAGACCGCCTTCCGTCTAGCAGGTGATGAATTTGCGATCATCCAGACCGCTCAGCATCAGCCAAGTGAGGCAGAACGGTTAGCCGACGAGTTGGTTGGCGAATTCAAGAAGCCCTTTATTGTGGACGGCATCACGGTTTTTGTTGGGGCGAGTGTCGGCATTGCAATTGCGCCCCGCGACGGCGATGAGGGAGAGCAACTGATGAAGGCCGCCGATGTCGCCCTCTACGCAGCAAAGAAAGAAGGTCGCCGGCGCGCACGAACATTTGATCCGGGCATGCTCTTGGTGCTGGAACAAAGAGAGGTTTTGCGGCGCAGCCTTAGGGTCGCGCTGCAACACCGAGAGTTTTTTATCGAGTATCAGCCTCTGGTTGACCGCTCGCGTATAGTCACTGGATTTGAAGCTCTCTTGCGCTGGCGACATCCAAGACTTGGAGTGATTCCGCCTATCGCATTCATCCCGATGGCGGAAGCCGACGGCCTGATGAGTGAAATTGGTCAATGGGTGCTCGAAGAAGCGTGCCGCGCGGCTCTGGACTGGCCGGACCACTATACCGTTGCCGTCAACCTTTCACCGGCGGAGTTTTTAATGGCGGGCTTCACCGATCGTGTATCGCAAACACTTGATCTCGTCGGCTTCCCAGCTGAGCGCCTGGAGCTGGAGATCACGGAAACCGTGCTACTCGAGCGCACAACCAACAATCTGGACACTCTAAACACTCTTAATGTGCTGGGCATACAGATTTCCCTCGATGATTTCGGGACGGAGTACTCATCATTGAGTTATCTCAAGAATTTCCCCTTCGATAACATCAAGATTGACAAATACTTCATCAACGACCTGCTGGACGACGAAAAGAGCCGAACGATCGTGCGATCGATCATTGCCCTGTCACACGGACTCGACATGCGCGTCACCGCCGAGGGCGTCGAGACGCCAGAGCAGGCTGCGTGGCTTCTGGCAGAGGGATGCGACCGGTTGCAAGGGCACTTCCTGAGTCCGCCCATGCATGTTGATCGGATAGGCCAGTTCATTCGCTACGGGAGGAAGTCCCGACGGGGTAGCAGCGCAACTGCAAACACAGCGCCGCACGTTCAAGGCGCGCGAATGGCCATTGGTCAGGGAGGCAGCAATTGACAGGGCGGGAAGCCATGAAAGACGCGGCGTTCGAGCAACTGCTTAAACTGGAAATGGAAATGGCGACATTCACGGCGGACTGGCTTCATTGCGATCAGCTCTCAAACTATGTTGCCCGGATGGTAAGCCATGACCGCCGTGACCCACTTCGTCACTCCAATTTGCTTTCCTCAGCTCTAAACGAGCTCCTCGAGATGTCGTTTCGCACAGAGGTCCAGGAAGGAGAACTGGTCTTTGGCTTCTATCGCCATCAGAAGCTGGAGCGAATTGAGCTTAGCTTTCCCTGCCCCTCGCAACAGCAACGCTTCTACTGTGAACTGGTCGACTGCCTGAAAGACAGCGACAAGTTGGCGGTTTACATCGACATCATTGCAGATGAGACAGCGCCAATAGAGCAAGCGGTCCTCATGGGATTGGCGGTTAACTACGATGCAGGCATCGAGCTGCGAGCGACCGCTGGCGACACTTTGACCTTTATCGTTGACCTGCCGCTTGAGAGGCTGCTCAATTGACCGCAACCACCCCCTCTCCCACGTTCACAACGCAATTCGACACCAGCAACCAGGAGTTTCTTGCAGCTGGCGTCTTTCGACCCCGGTCGATCGCCGATATTGCCGACGACCTACGGCTTTTGCGAGACGGCATGGAATTGGTAAAGGGGGTATTTTACGTCAATCTGAAACGCGTAACACATATGAACAGTACGGCATTCCATGCCCTGACCCGCGTCCTGGTCGATGCATCCCGGTCAAGGCCGGAGCTCCAGATTGTCGTTGTTGTATCAAGCGTCGTCACATGGGCAACGCAGATGTTCCGGCACCTGAGCGAACTCTCACCGAATATTACGATGGAGATCTACGACTCCGCCTTTTATCCGGGCCAGACATTCGTCGAGAACCAGAGCTTCATTCCGATTCTAAGAACCCAAACCAAGATGACCTGGCGACATGAGCGCGAGATCCTTCCTCGCCATGGCCTGCGCAGTGGCATGGCGATCGCCGATATCTGTTGCGGCATCGGCGACTTCGCGATGCTTGTCAGGAAGGAATTCAATCCCGCAAGAATTGTTGCCCTCGATCACTCCGTTGCGAGCCTCGAGTACGCGCGCTCGGTCGCCGACAAATTCTGCGTCAGGGACATCGAGTACACCTTTGGTGACGCGTCGCAAATGCTGTTTGAAAGCGACCAGTTCGATTTCGTGACATGTCGACACTCGCTGCAGATTTTCGACAGGCCCGAACTCCTTCTCCGGGAGCTCTATCGCATTTGCAAGCCGGGCGGCCGAGTTTACATCACCAACGAGAAGAACTCTCATTGCCTTGGAGAACCGCGCGCCGACAGCATTCAGTGGACCTACACCGAAGTTGCCAAGCTCTTTCGTCATTTCGATATGGATGTCGAGATAGGACCGAAGGGTTCGCGCCTGCTGCGCGACGCCGGGTTTGAGGATGTGAAAATCGAAAGTTTCATGGTTACGAATCTCGACGGCGATCCTCAAGAATTTGCAGATATCATCCAGGCATGGGAGGACGTTTACGCAGGAGAGATGGCGGTCAAAAGAGGGGATTCTCCCGAATTTATCAAGCGGTTCAGGCAGGGGTTTGCCGACCATATCTTTTCCGCACTCCACCCTCGAGGCTATGCCGGCTGGCCCATCTGGGCCACTTCGGGCCGGAAGCCCCTATGACGGCTTCTGTAGGAAAGCCAAGCCTTGGATTGCGCTCGTTTCGAACGAAATTCATTATCGTTGTCGGCGGTGCGGTCCTTTTTGATCTTTTGGTCAGCGGCGGCCTCGCGCTCTGGAACGTGCAGCGTCTATCCAGAGATGCGACAGCTCAAGTTGGCGAGGGGCTTGAAAAGGCAAGTCAGGACTACATTCGCTCCTCGACCGATTCCACGGCCGCGCAGGTCAGCCTGCTTCTGGGCCAGGTACATTCCGACGTCAAAGCACTGGCCGGGGTACTGCAGGACCAGATTGATCAACCGGACAGGAACGACCTGGTTGGCGCCGCCATGGCGAAGGCTGAGCCCGCGGCCGTCAACCTCGAATTCAACAGCAGTGGCAACTGGGCACAGAACCTTCCCGGGGCGCCGTCGGTTGTGAGCGTTTGGGGCTATCTGCTCGATCGGGAGCATCACCCGCTCCCGCCGGTACAGACGGACATAGAAACAAGCACCGTCCTTGATCTCGTTGCACCCAACCTTTTGCGGACCGGTGCCTCGAAACTTCAAATGTATTTCATCGGTCCGAAGGAACGACCGATCTTCAGAACCGCGCCCTACACGGATCAAGCTCAGACCTTCGATCGACTATACCCCGGCCACAACAACGCGAACTTCTGGGATTTTTTCTTTCCCGGCCTGTACGAATCCTGGCAGAAATGGGCGCGCGATCCTGCTTCACGTCCCGTTCCTGACAACATCACGCAGACCGCGCCTTATACGGATGCGATCACGGGAAAGCTGATTGTCAGCTTTTTCCACCCTTTGTGGACAGCCGATCGCCGTGGCGTGGCAGGCACAGCGGGCGCCGACATTACGCTCAATCAACTTGCCGAAGTCGTTGAGCATGTGAAGGTTGCGGATACCGGTTTCGGTTTTCTGGCCATGTCGAACGGGAACGTAGTTGCAGTCAATTCGGCTGGCGAGAAGGTGATGGGACTGCGATCGGCAAGTGATGAGGCCAGCAAGGGTGTAACGGGGCTTGACCGCTCCTTGCCAAACAGCTCTCAGAAAGCAATTGCCTCACTTCCGCTCGATGCAGATGGTGAAGTCCAGCATATCTCCTTGAACGAAAACGGGGAAGACGTTCCCTATCTTGTCGTTACCAAGACGCTCAACCCCTCCAATCTATGGGTAAATGGTCCGGTGCAGCGAGAGGTCATGTCGCTCGGAATTGTCGTACCGGAACGAGAGATTTACGCGTCCCTTATCGCTGCAAGGGAGCAGATCACACGCGCGACCAACCGTATCCTGATCTACCAGATCCTCGCCCTTTTGGTTTCACTGCTTATAGTCACAGCCGCGGTATTTGCAGCGTCGAAGCGCATTACCGGTGGCATCAGCGCACTGGCGGCCGCGGCGCAACGCATTCAAGCGAAGGACTATTCCGTACGCGTTGATATTCGCTCCAAGGACGAAGTTGCTCAGGCAGGGCTCGCCTTCAACCGCATGGCCGAAGAGATCAGCTACCACACGGAAAACCTTGAAAATCTAGTCACGGAGCGCACAAGGGAAATCGAGGACGCAAAGGAAGAAATCTCAACCCTGAATACGCAACTGAAGAGCGAAAACTTACGTCTCGGCGCGGAGCTGGATGTTGCCCGACATATCCAGATGATGGTTCTGCCGCGCGCGACCGAACTCGGGGCCGTCGAGCAGTTGGAGATTGCGGCCTACATGCGTCCCGCTGACGAGGTTGGTGGCGACTACTATGACGTTTTGCAAAACGGCAAAAGCCTCAAGATCGGCATCGGTGACGTGACCGGCCATGGTCTGGAAAGCGGGGTTCTGATGCTCATGGTACAATCGGTCGCCCGTGCACTCTTGGAGGCGGGAGAGACCGATCCTTCCAGATTCCTCACACACCTTAATCGGGCGATCTTCAAGAACATCGAGCGAACCAGAACGGACAAGCACCTTACACTGTCCTTCCTGGATTACGACGGCGAGCGCCTCACTATCTCCGGACAGCATGAAGACCTGATCGTCATCCGCCAGACCGGTGAGATCGAGCGCATCGATACCGGCGACCTCGGACTTCCAGTCGGGCTTGAATCCGATATCACCCCCTTTGTCGATACGCGCGAGATTTCCTTCCAGAAAGGCGACTTGATCGTGCTTCACACGGACGGGGTTACAGAGGCCGAAAATCTCCGCGGTGAGCTATTCGGCATTGATCGGCTCTGTCAGAGCGCGCGCCAATTGCATGGCCAGTCGGCCGAAGAGGTGAAGGACGGCATTATCGAGGGACTAATGGCCTATATCGGAACGCAGAAGATACATGATGACATCACGCTGGTTGTGATGCGGCATAGGTGATGACATGACAACCATGCTTTTTGGACACGAGCATCTGGCATCCCCGGAGATCGCCCATTCTGTGCGCCTGCGCCTGCTTGATGGGCCGCTTGAGCTAGCCTGGAAACACTCGGGCATGACATCCGACTTTATCGCGGAGATGATGGCGCCGAGATTTCGTCCTTCAAAACGGCTCTACAACCAACTCCGGCAGGATATTGGATACCTTGCAAACGAGTTAATCGAGAATGCCATAAAGTTTCGCAGCCGCGGCGAGGTCGTGGTTGAAGCATTAGCGCAAGCAGGCTGCTTTCGCCTTAGTGTCACCAATTTGGTCGACCGGGAGACGGCCGCCAGGTTTCAGAAGCTGCTTGCGACCGTGACAAGCGGTGATCCCGGCGAACTTTTGATCCAGCAGATAGAAGCAAGCGCCATGGCAACAACATCAAACGCTTCCGGTCTGGGGCTGCTCACGCTGATGAGCGACTATGAGGTGCAGTTTGCCTGGCTCTTTGAGGACCGGGACGAACACGAACCAACGAAGATCCAAACCTATGCCGCGATGGCAGTTCGACTATCCTGAAACCTTGAAAGGTGCGTAATGGAGATTAGAGAAGAAGCATACCGCGTCTGGTCTGAAGGCGGAACCGTCTACTTTGACGGCACAATGCGCCTGGCAGGACCTGATGCCTATGCGCCGGTCCACGCACTGGCAATGAAAGCGCTTGAGGAAGGTGGCGGCAAAACGACATTGGACCTGACCGGGCTTGAATTTCTCAACTCATCAGGGATAAATTTGCTGGCTAAACTGACGATCGAAGCGCGCAAGCGTCCCGACCTTCATTTGACCGTGCTCGGCTCCTCTCAAGTTTCGTGGCAGACAAAGTCTTTGCCCAATTTGAAGAAGTTGCACCCGGGCGTGGATCTAAGAATGACGTAGGGAGTAGGATTGAAATTTCGGACCGAGCAAGGACGGCTCTTGCTGATCCAGTGACGGAGGCGGAATTGCCGGATAACGACCCACCACGAGCAGACTCGGTGCAAGCGAGTGATCCCACGCGCGTGGATGATACCAGGAATGCGCCGATTGAACGGCGGCGCTTCCCGCGCGAGGCAAGGCCCGACGAGCAACCGCCACCGCCGCCGGTCCTAAAACCCTTGCGGTTTTCCACGCGGGATCTGCCGCAGGCACAGCAATTTTCCGCTTGGCAGGCCTATATGGCTCCATTGGTTGACGTGCGGCTCCCGGACAATTCTCCACTCGATAGAGGCTTTCTGGCCGATCACGCAGCATGGAATCTGGGCGGCATGCTGGTTGTGCAGCAGAGTACGCCCGCACACAGCTTTTTGCGCCCCGACGCCAAGGTCAGGTCAAGCCATATGGACCATTGGCATGTCTCGGTCGTGCGAAGCGGCCGGACGTGGACGGAAGTCAACGGCCATGTTTGTCACGGCGAAGCGGGAAAAGTCGAGCTGCGAACGTTAGGGTATCCCTTCCGGGGACGTTCGACAGAAGCCCAGACCCTGTCTCTTTACCTGCCAAGGGAACTGCTTCATCTTGCCTCCACCGAGATCAAGAACAACATTACACTCTCTGGCACGAGAACCACGCTACTGATCGATTACCTGGATGGGCTTGAGGCAAAGCTCGCACAACTGTCCGAAGGTGATCTCCCACATATCGTCCAAACGGTCCGCGACATGATCTTGACCTGCGTCTCGGCATCTGCGGCGCATTCTTCCTCGGCAGAACAAGGCTCTCTCTCCTTAAAAGAGCGCGTTTACCGGTTCGTGCAGCACAATCTGACTGCCCCCGATCTGACGACAGAGCGCCTATGCCGAGAGCTTGCCGTATCACGCACGCGTCTCTACCAGGCATTCGAACCTGACGGCGGTGTTCATCACTATATTCAACGACGTCGCCTTCTGTCTGCTCATGCCTCTTTGAGCGACGCTGCCAATCGTCAACAGATCACCGACATCGCCTTTGCCGCCGGTTTCTCCTCTGCCGCCCATTTCAGCCGGGCATTCAGCAAGGAATTCGGTTACAGCCCGCGCGAGGCGAGGAACGTAGTAGCACCATCTTATCTCGGGCATTCTGTTGAGCCGGCACCCGAGGTCGAAGGCGCTCAATCGTTTGACAAGTGGCTGCGGTCGCTTGGACAACGCATCCAAGCCTGACCGCACAATTCTCGAACGTCCAAGCCTCCAGAAAAACGCCAAAAGACGATCCAGTTGTCTGACCGACAACCCTGTCAATATTATGCCCAGCCACTGGCTGGTTTGAGCCTAGAGACCCTCCGCAGCTTTCGTCGAGCGAGGTTGCTTGGGTGCATCCTTTCCATACAGATCGAACGTTGTCGAAAACTGCAAGAATCCCAAAAATGTACGCTGCTGCAAGTTTCCGGATGCGTGGCTAACGACAAGGGCCACGTAAGCCATTAAAAACGAAACATAATCTTAGTGCAGGCCAGTGAAATGGGGCGCATCGCAAAAATGCACTCCGATGCAATGACGCAACTTACAGAGGCACAGCAATGGAACCGACCCACCCCACGATCCAGATTAGCAATCCTCGATATCCCGCGAATGATCCGTATCGCGTCGTCGAGCGCGAGGAAGTCCTTGCACAGGCATTCCGAGCCTTTGTACAGCGAGCCGTTGCTGCGGGGTGGAAGGAAGCAGAAGTCGCCCTGACGTTAGCAGACATCGCAGACGACTACGTCATGGCTCTCGCTCGAAGGGTTCAGGCAAACTAGTATTGAGTACCCGTCTCGCTTCGCACCACCGAACGAGGCGATGCCCAAACCTTTCGGTCAGCCCGCGTGCTTGCCGCTTTGCACCGTCACGAAGCGGCAAGCCCGGCATCCGACCTGGTACGGTCGATTTCTACTTTGATTGGTTGGAAACCGGCTGACGCCATGCCATCGGAGCTCTGGTGACCAGGACACCCCAAAAAACCTCTTGATCCGCCCGCCTGTGGGCTGAGGCCAACCCGTGGCGGTTTCTTGCCGCTATAAGCGGTCATTTCCTTTGCAAGTGCGACGCTGTAGTGTCTCGGGGGCCAATTGGCCGCGGCTGGGACGCAGACCGCTGCCGACGTCAAAGGGAGAAACGATGTTTCATCATATTTCCATCGGCGTGTCCGATCTCGAGCGTGCACGAAAATTCTACGATCAAGCTCTTGAACCTTTGGGATATACGAGGCTTTCAACGAGCGACAAATGGCTCGGCTACGGCGCAGAGCAGCCTCAGTTATGGATCAAGCTCGCTGAACGACCTGTCATCCCCGACATGGAGTCGGGACTGCACTTTTGCTTTGTCGCCTCAAGTGAAGTCGGGGTACGCGGTTTTCACGCAAACGGCATTGCCGGTGGCGGAACCGACAACGGCGAACCTGGCATCCGCCCCGAATACGGGGCATTTTACTACGCCGCCTTCCTCGTCGATCCAGATGGCTATCGCCTGGAAGCCTTCTTCTACCGTCCTGAATGAAGCCCCATAACAGGATCGCTCAGGTATAACGATGGCAAAGCAACCGCATGTCGCAAGACAGTGAGCTCGCCCCTTCTCACATGCCGTCGACGATCGTCTGGATCGGCTTCGTCGCGATGTGCGTTGGGATGTTCATGGCGATTCTCGACGTCCAGGTCGTGGCGACCTCACTGCCAACAATTCAGCAAGCCATTGATATCGATCCAGACCAAATGAGTTGGATCCAGACGATCTACCTGATCGCGGAAGTGGTTGCCATTCCGCTGACGGGTTTGCTGACACGCGTTTTTACAATGCGCTGGCTGTTCGTTGCTTCGATCCTCGTGTTTGTCATTGCTTCTGGCGGCTGCGCGGCGAGTGGTACCTTCGGCGAGCTCGTTGCATGGAGGGCGCTTCAGGGCTTTTCGGGCGGAACGTTGATCCCCGCAGTGTTCTCAGCGGTATTTATCCTCTTTCCGAATGAGCGGCAGGCGATTGCAACGACCATTGCAGGGGTGCTTGCGGTGCTGGCCCCGACCGTTGGGCCGATTGTCGGTGGCTGGCTGACTGCGACCTACTCCTGGCACTGGCTGTTCCTGATCAATATCGTTCCGGGGATTGTCTCTGCGCTTGTGGCATGGCGAAGCCTTCCGCAGCAAAAAGGAGCGCCTTCCGAGCTTCTCCATCTCGATTGTTTTTCGCTAGTCATGATGGCCATGGCGCTTACCAGCCTCGAATTGGGACTAAAAGAGGCGCCGACATCAGGTTGGATTTCGCCATATGTATTGGGTCTGCTGACTGCGAGCCTCGTGTCCGGGATCGCTTTCGTTTCTCGGTCACTGCGCCGAAGGCGTCCGATCGTCGAACTGCGTCATTTCGGGGATAGGAATTTTCTGATTGGTTCGGCTCTCAGCTTCGTGCTCGGGATCGGCTTGTTCGGCTCCGTATATCTCATGCCGGTTTTTCTCGCCTTCATCAGGGGACATAACGCCCTCGAAATCGGCGCGACCATGCTCGTCACCGGGATCACGCAATTGATTGCGGCGCCCATCGCTGTTGCGCTGGAGAAGCGGACAGATCCGCGTTTGCTTTCTGCCGCCGGCTTTGCGCTTTTTGCGCTGGGACTGGCTATGAGCGCGGTCGAGGATCCACGCTCCGACTTTGAGGCGATGTTCTGGCCACAGGTGGTTCGCGGTGCCGCGATTATGTTCTGCCTTCTACCGCCAACACGTTTGGCCCTCGGAACTTTGTCGCCCACGCAGGTTCCAGACGCTAGCGGGCTCTTCAACCTGATGCGCAACCTTGGCGGTGCAATCGGCATCGCGATGATCGATACGATCATCTATACGAGGTCTGAACCACTTGCGCAGTCTCTTTGGGATCGGCTGCGTGCAGGAGACAGCGCCGCATCTGACTTTGTGGGCGCGCCGGCAGGCGCCATCGTTGACAACGCCGGTAGCTTCAGTCCCGATACCTTGGCGGCACTGGATCCGCTGGTGCAAACGGCGGCAAGTGTCCAGGCGATCAATGAGGCGTGGCTGATCATTGCCATCCTGACTGGATGCGCTCTAGTCTTTTTGCCATTCGCAAGAGGCGTGTCTGCGCCACAGTGAACAATGACGTCAGCACTTCCAATTCGTGATTGCAAAGATCGACAGTCGGACGGCAAACGGTGAACGCAGCGTTCAATCGTCTTTCCATGGCGAATACCTCATCCCATGTTATGGCAATCACAACATTCACGGGCAGGCCGTGACATCCAGTGGGCACACATCATGAAAAAAATCGGCTTCCTCTCCTTCGGCCATTGGGCTCCCTCCCCCCAGTCGCAAACACGTTCTGCTAGCGACGCGCTGCTTCAATCAATTGATCTTGCAGTCGCAGCAGAAGAGCTTGGGGCGGACGGCGCATATTTTCGCGTTCATCATTTTGCGCGGCAGCTTGCCTCCCCGTTTCCACTCCTGGCCGCGGTCGGTGCAAAGACCAAGAGCATAGAGATCGGCACTGCGGTCATCGACATGCGCTACGAAAACCCGCTTTACATGGCCGAGGATGCGGGCGCTGCCGATCTAATCGCGGGCGGTCGTCTGCAACTGGGCCTTAGCCGGGGCTCTCCGGAACAGGTGATCGACGGCTGGCGGTACTTCGGCTACCAGCCCGCGGAGGGTTCTACCGACGCCGAAATGGGACGTGGCCATACCGAAGTATTCCTGGAAGCGCTGAATGGCGAGGGCTTTGCCCAACCCAATCCGCGTCCGATGTTCCCGAACCCGCCCGGTCTTCTCCGTCTAGAGCCTTACTCGGAAGGACTGCGCGATCGCATCTGGTGGGGCGCCGGGTCCAATGCGACAGCTGTGTGGGCAGCCAATCTCGGGGTGAACCTACAAAGTTCGACCTTAAAGGATGATGAAACCGGTGAACCCTTTCATGTCCAGCAAGCCACCCAAATACGGGCCTATCGAGACGCCTGGAAAGAAGCAGGTCACACCCGTACGCCCCGCGTATCGGTCAGCCGCAGCATCTTTGCCCTTGTTGATGATCGCGATCGCGCCTACTTCGGCGGCGGAAGCAAGGAACAGGATTCAATCGGCTATATTGATGAAAACACCAGGGCCATCTTTGGACGCTCCTATGCCGGGGAGCCGGACGCCCTGATCAAGCAGCTCGCTTCGGACGAAGCCATTGCGGAGGCCGATACACTGCTACTAACCGTGCCCAACCAGCTTGGCGTAGACTACAACGCCCATGTTATCGAGGCAATATTGAAGCATGTGGCACCGGCTCTTGGATGGCGCTGATCATGAGGCGAGCTTTCGACTGCTGCAGTCATGGAGCTTAGCCAAATCCAGTAAGATTACCAACGGTTTCGCGATGTGCGCTCGCCTATTGCTTTAGGTCGAGCGTGCTTCGTCCGCTTGTCGTGTCGGCGACTAACCGGGCAATATCACTGGCCTTCAGCTTCGGGACGCTTAGCGTGATCTCGGCGCCAGCGTCAAAAAATGCCTCGCGCATGATTTGGACGCCATAGAATGCTGAAAGCCGCGCCTTGAGGATCGCCAGGTCAGAAAATGCCGCCTGGATCGTCCCTTCCAACCTATCAACGACCTCAATAATCTCTCCCGCCCGCAGGCAGGCAGCGGCAGCGCCGCCGTAGGCGCGGATTAATCCACCGGTGCCGAGAAGCACGCCACCGAACCAGCGTGTTACGATAACGATGACATTGTCGAGCGATTGGCCGTCAATCGCCTGAAGGATGGGCTTTCCTGCGGTCCCACTCGGCTCACCGTCGTCGCTGAAGCGATAGGTCTGGCCCACTCGCCACGCCCAGCAATTGTGATTGGCATCAGCATGGCTAAATGTGGCAAGTGTCTGCCTGACATCGAGTTCATTTGTGACCGGTACGCCGACCGCCAGGAACCGGCTTTTTTTCACCACCTGCTCGATGGATACGGGATGTTCCAGTGAATACATGCCAAGCTATATAGGCCAGGAAGGTCCGCAGGCGAAGAAGCAATTGGCTTGTCACCGTGATCGCCTCAATTGCACGGGGCTCCCATTTGGCACCAGCTGGCTGCCATCCAACCCTTGCGGCATCCGTTTTTACCCCGCACATATTTGACATGAAAGAAAAGGATGCCGACATTGCCGGACAGGCTTTGCCTAAGCTGGCGCGAAAGTGCGACACCGACACAATTTCCAGATGGGATGGACAAGATGAACCTCAAGGACCCTACACTTTTTCGTCAGGCAGCTCTTGTTGGTGACAGATGGATCGAGGCCGATCCGTCAAACGCAATTGAAGTCAACAACCCGGCGACCGGTGAAATTATCGGCCTGGTGCCGAAGCTTGGGGCGGAACACACGAAGGCAGCAATCCAGGCGGCAGAGCTCGCACAGAAGGTCTGGGCAAGTCGCACAGCCAAGGAGCGCTCAAGCGTTCTGCGCAAGTGGTTCGAGCTGATGATCGAAAACAAGGATGATCTTGGCCGTATCCTGACCCTTGAGCAGGGCAAACCGGTTGCTGAGGCGACCGGCGAAATCGTCTACGGCGCGAGCTTCATCGAATGGTTTGCAGAAGAGGCTCGGCGTGTTTACGGGGATCTGGTTCCTGGCCACCAGCCAGACAAGCGCATCATGGTGATGAAGCAGCCGATCGGCGTTGTGGCGGCCATCACGCCCTGGAACTTCCCAAATGCTATGATCACCCGCAAGGCCGGGCCTGCATTGGCGGCTGGATGTGCAATGGTTCTGAAGCCCGCCAGCCAGACGCCGTTCTCGGCGATCGCAATTGCGGTGCTCGCCGAGCGGGCGGGCCTGCCTGGCGGACTGTTTTCGGTCATCACCGGCTCGGCTCGCGAGATCGGCGCGGAAATGACGGCCAATCCGATCGTACGCAAGTTGACTTTCACCGGCTCGACGGAGATCGGCGCCGAGCTCTACAAGCAGAGTGCGTCCACCATCAAGAAGCTTGGGCTCGAACTGGGGGGGAATGCGCCGTTCATCGTCTTTGACGACGCTGACCTTGATGCTGCCGTCGAAGGCGCGCTCATCGCCAAATTTCGCAACAATGGCCAGACATGCGTGTGCGCCAACCGACTCTACGTTCAGGATGGGGTCTACGATGCTTTTTCGCAGAAGCTTTCGACTGCGGTCGACAAGTTGAAGACTGGCAACGGCTTCGATGAGGGCATCATTCTTGGACCGCTGATCGATGCGCCGGCGCTCGAAAAGGTCGAGGAGCACGTGGCCGATGCTGTCGCCAAGGGCGCCAGCGTCCTGAAAGGTGGCAAACGTCATGGTCTCGGCGGCACCTTCTACGAGGCGACCGTGCTTGGCAATGTTACAAAGGATATGGCCGTTGCTCGCGAAGAAACGTTCGGACCGGTTGCACCGCTTTTCCGTTTCAAGGACGAGGCTGACGTCATAGCACAAGCCAACGACACCGAGTTTGGCCTGGCATCGTATTTCTATGCCAAGGATCTTGCTCGTGTTTTCCGGGTGGCAGAGGCGCTGGAGTACGGCATGGTTGGCGTGAACACGGGATTGATCTCGACGGCGGAAGCACCATTTGGCGGCGTCAAACTCTCGGGTCTTGGTCGTGAGGGCTCGAAATATGGCATCGAGGAATTCATGGAGATCAAATATGTTTGCCTCGGCGGCCTCAGTTGACATAGGCGCAATCGCCCGATCTCCACTCCCTGCGAGCAACGAATGGCTCAGTGCGCCGCCTGCTACAACGCCTTCAGCTTTCCGGGGTAGGATTTTATTGGCCGGCACAGCAACATATCGACCGAAAATAGGATGGTCATAGCGATAGCGTGATTACCTTAGCCATGGTGATTGCGTGTCTTTCGTGGCATATTAACTGCCAGCACTGCTCAACATTTGAGTCGCAATCTCGGCGCAAGAATGGAGACGATATGATGCTATATGGCCGCCCCGAGCCAATTTCTAAATCCCCTAAGTATTTGAAGGAACAAATACTAGTTTGCTTCGTTGTTAAAATGAGCGCGCCGACAGGGCAGCGATCCCGTTTCAACCAGCCGGCCGCGGGAGAGCATCATGCAAAAGGGTGAAAGCGACGTCTTCGATCTTTTCTCGGAAATTTACACGAGTGCTGCGCAAGAAGAATTGAGCCTACAGGAATACCTGCTCGCGTGCCGCGACGATAAAACCTTATATGCTACAGCGCAGGAAAGAATGGTCGAGGCGATCGGCGAGCCGACGCTAATTGATACAAGTGCCGATGAGCGACTCGGCAGGATTTTTGCCAATCGTACAGTGAAAATCTACCCCTCTTTCGCCGACTTCTACGGGATGGAGGATACGATCGAGCGGATCGTCGGCTATTTCCGATACGCTGCGCAGGGGCTCGAGGAGCGCAAACAGATCCTGTACCTCCTTGGACCGGTCGGGGGCGGCAAATCGTCGCTTGCCGAGCGCCTGAAAAGGCTGATGGAGCAGCGCCCGATCTACACGCTAGCCGTGAACGGCAAAATCAGCCCCGTCTTTGAATCTCCTCTCGGTCTGTTCCACCCGGAGCGAATGGCTGGTCTCCTGGAGGATAAGTACGGAATTGCGCGGCGCAGGCTCACTGGTCTGATCTCGCCCTGGGCAACGAAACGGTTGGACGAGATCGACGGCGATATTTCGAAGTTTAGCGTCGTCAAGCTTACTCCCTCCAGGCTACGTCAGATCGCGATCGCCAAGACAGAGCCCGGCGATGAAAACAACCAGGATGTCTCTGCGCTCGTCGGCAAGGTGGACATTCGCCAGCTTGAGAACTTCAGCCAAGCCGATCCGGATGCCTACTCTTTTAGCGGCGGATTGAACAGGACTACGCAAGGCCTGCTCGAGTTTGTCGAAATGTTCAAGGCACCAATCAAGGTGCTGCATCCACTACTGACTGCCACACAGGAAGGCAGCTACAACGGCACCGAGAACTTTGGCGCCTTTCCGTTTCAGGGCATCGTCGTCGCCCATTCCAACGAGTCCGAATGGCTGCAGTTCAAGAACAACAAGAACAATGAGGCATTTCTCGACCGCATCCTGGTGGTCAAGGTGCCCTATTGCCTGCGTGTCACGGAGGAACGGCAGATTTACGAAAAGCTTCTTCGCGAGAGCGAACTGGCAAAGAGCCCGTGTGCCCCTGAGGTACTTGAGAACCTCAGCCGTTTCACGGTCGCAACGCGCCTGCACCTGCACGAGAATTCTCCGCTTTACACAAAGATGCGCGTCTATGATGGCGAGAACCTGAAGGACACCGACCCCAAAGCCAAGTCCGTTCAGGAATATCGCGATGCGGCCGGCGTTGATGAAGGCATGACCGGCATCAGCACGCGCTTCGCCTTCAAGGTGCTGTCGGAAACATTCAACTACGACACAAAGGAGGTGGCAGCCGATCCGGTTCACCTTATGTATATTATGGAGCAGGCTATCCGGCGCGAGCAGTTCCCAAAGGAAACGGAGGCCCGTTATCTAGATTTCATAAAGTCGGAACTGGCAGCGCGCTACGCAGAGTTCATCGGCCACGAAATCCAGAAGGCTTACCTGGAATCGTATAGCGAATATGGTCAGAACCTGTTCGATCGCTACATTGCCTATGCGGATGCCTGGTTGGAAGATCAAGACTTCAAGGATTACGACACGGGCCAAATCCTCAATCGGGAAATTCTCGACAGCGAGTTGTCGCAGATCGAAAAGCCTGCGGGAATCGCCAACCCAAAGGACTTCCGCAACGAGGTTGTGAAATTTACCCTGCGCGCCCGCGCAAAGAACCATGGTCGCAATCCCTCCTGGACGAGCTACGAAAAGCTTCGCGAAGTGATCGAGAAGCGTATGTTTGGCCAGGTCGAAGACCTCCTACCGGTGATCAGCTTTGGCTCCAAGAAGGACAGTTCGACAGAAAAGCAGCACGCCGAATTCGTCCAGCGCATGACGCAGCGGGGCTACACGGTTCGCCAGGTCCGGCGGCTCGTCGATTGGTACATGCGGGTCAACAAAGCCGGTTGACAATGCCGAACCGGGGGATTGGCAGATGCCGAATTTTATCGACCGCCGGCTCAACCCGAAGGACAAGAGCCTTGGCAACCGTCAGCGTTTCCTAAAACGAGCCCGCGAGGAACTGAAGCGAGCAATCAAAGATCAAGTCAAGTCCGACAAGATCGCAGACGTGGACAGCGCCCATGGTGTCCCCATGCCAAAGAGGGGAGCAGGAGAGCCGACGTTTCAGCCGGCCTCGGGGAGCGGCGAACGCGAATATATCCTTCCAGGCAACAAAGAATTCATGGCAGGCGACAAGCTATCGCGGCCGCAAGGCGGGGCCGGAGGGGGAGATCGTGGCGCGGGAAAAGGTGAGAGTGAGGACGACTTTCAGTTCATTCTTTCGCGAAACGAGGTTCTAGATCTCTTCTTCGAAGACCTAGAGCTTCCTGACATGGTGAAGCTCAATCTGAAAGAGACCGTAACCTACAAGCCTCACCGGGTCGGCTTCAGCACGGCTGGAACGCCCACCAACATCAATGTCGGTCGCACGATGCGCAATAGTTTCGGCCGCCGCATTGCTCTACAGCGACCGAGCGAAGCGGCCGTGAAGGCACTTGCGGACGAAATCGCGAGCCTTGAGGCCGATAAGGAATTGTCTGCCCCTAACCGGAGGCGCCTGCTGGCGCTTCGCGACGAATTGGAGCAACTAGAGCGCAGGCGCCGACGCATTTCCTATGTTGATCCCGTCGACATTCGCTTCAACCGCTTCGAACGGCAGCCCGTGCCAAATGCCAGCGCGGTAATGTTCTGCCTGATGGATGTTTCCGCCTCGATGGGTGAGCGCGAAAAGGATCTTGCCAAGCGCTTTTTTGTGCTGCTCCATCTCTTTTTGACGCGGCGTTACGACCGCATCGACATCGTCTTCATCCGCCATACTGACGAGGCGCGCGAGGTTGACGAAGAGACGTTCTTCTATAGCAAGCAGAGCGGCGGCACAGTCGTTTCCACCGCCCTTGAGGAAATGCTTCGTGTAATCGAGGAGCGCTACCCCGCGCATTTGTGGAACATTTATGCCGCTCAGGCTTCTGACGGCGACAACATTAGCGGCGATTCAGAGCGATGTGCGGTTTTGCTTCGTGATCACCTGATGCGCCTTTGCCAATATTACGCCTATGTCGAAATCATTGACGAGCGTGAAACGGAGATCTTTGGAACGACGGACAACGGAACGTCGCTATGGCGGGCTTATCGCATGGTCGACGGCGATGTGCCGAATTTCCAAATGGCCCGCATTTCCAAGCCCGCGGACATCTATCCGGTTTTTCGCAAGCTCTTCACCCGGCAGCCTGCCGTGCGCGCCCGCAAATAAGGGAAGACAGAATGGCGAGACGCTCGAGCTCAGGCCTGCTGTTTGATGGTTCCGACTGGAATTTCGCGACGCTCTCGCGCGCCTACGATGCCATTGAGACTGTGGCGCTCGATGAAATGGGCTTGGACATCTACCCCAACCAGTTGGAAATAATTTCATCCGAACAGATGCTGGACGCCTACTCTTCCGTCGGCATGCCGTTGATGTACCAGCACTGGTCTTTTGGCAAGCGCTTCATCTTCGAGGATAATCTTTACCGCAGGGGCCAGCGCGGTCTCGCCTACGAACTGGTCATCAATTCAAATCCCTGCATTACCTACCTCATGGAAGAAAATACTATGGCGATGCAGGCCCTGGTGACCGCCCACGCCGCTTTCGGTCACAATCATTTTTTCAAGAACAACTACCTATTTCGACAGTGGACCGACGCTGGAGCCATCCTCAGCTACATGGACTTCGCCAAGAAATACATTTCCAAGTGCGAGGAACGACACGGTGTTAACGCCGTCGAGGCCATCCTCGATTCAGCGCACGCCCTCATGGACCAGGGCGTATTCCGCTACCGGCGCCCGCCGCGGCTTTCTTCCGAGAAAGTCAGGGAGCGCGCGCGCGAGCGACTAGAATACGAAGAGCAGACTTACAGCGACTTGTGGCGGACACTGCCGCTTGCGGCAGAAAGCCACGATCCGGAAGACGCCGAGCGCGACGCGTCGGAGCGGAAGAAGGTTTTGAACCTTCCTGAGGAGAACCTTCTCTACTTTCTAGAGAAGCACAGCCTGATTCTGGATCCCTGGCAACGCGAAATTCTTCGGATCGTGCGTGTGATTGCGCAATACTTCTATCCGCAGCGTCAGACCAAGGTGATGAACGAGGGCTGCGCAACCTTCGTACACTATACGATCATCAACCGGCTGTTTGACCAGGGACGGATTAGCGAAGGCGCGATGCTGGAACTTCTCGCAAGCCACTCCAACGTCGTGTTCCAACCAGCCTTCGATGACCCGCGTTTTCCGGGTATCAATCCTTACGCCCTTGGATTCGCGATGATGCAGGATATTCAGCGCATCAGCACAGAACCGACTGCGGAGGATCGCGACTGGTTTCCATCGTTTGCTGGTAATGGCGACTGGCAAGCAACCCTTCTGGACGCCTGGGCGAACCATCGCGACGAGTCCTTCATTTTGCAATATTTGAGCCCGGCGCTAATCCGAAAGTTCCGACTGTTTCTGCTTTCCGATCGCGCTACGGACAGCTTTTGCGAGGTGTCCTCCATTCACAACGAGCGTGGATACTCAACAATCCGTTCGGCACTCGCACGCAGTTACGATGTCGGCGCCAGACAACCCGATATACAGGTCATCGACGTTGACCTGCTGGGTGACCGACAACTTCGGCTCCAACACAATGTGAAGAACGGCGTCCTCCTGGAAGAAGGCACCCGCGATGCCACCTTGGGGCATATTCGCCACCTCTGGGGTTACGACGTGAGCTTAAGCGGCGTCGATGCTGCAACCGGCGCGGCGCTTTATGAGTGCTCAACCTCCAAGATCTAGATGAGCGTGATGCAGGTCGCACAGCGTACCCACGCGACCTCGCGGATGCGCTTGCCGTCCCCGTCCAGTACCTCCTGGCCGTCTTCCTTCGAAAATGCGCCGAGCGGGGTCTGGGGAGGGATATCCAGCACCTGCTCCGACGGTCGCGTGAGACGCGTGCCAAGTGGCGTGACCACGAAGGGCCTGTTGATCAGGATTGGATTTGCCAACATCGCATCCAACAGTTGATCGTCCGTCAGGGAGGGATCATCAAGCCCGAGTTCGGCATAGGGCGTCCCTTTTTCCCGGAGCGCCTGCCGCACGGTTAGCCCGGCATCAGAAATCAACCGAACAAGCTGGTCTCGGCTAGGAGGGCTCTTGACGTACTCGATGATTTTCGGCTCGATGCCGGCATTGCGGATCATCGCTAAGGCATTGCGTGAGGTGCCGCATGCCGGGTTGTGATAAATCGTGGCTTCCATGTTGAAATCCTTGCTGATTGGTCAGCCAACGCGCTCTGACAGTATCAATGCTTGTCTTCCTCGGCGTGCCTGCGCCTGATGCTGCGTACGACAAGCCATATGGCGGCAACAACGATCGGAACCGACAGACCGGTCAGCGTCTCGGGAGACACCTCTAGTCCGAAGTTGTGCGCGCCCTTTGCCACGTAGCCGAGAAGCCCGACGACATAATAGGAGATCGCCGCGACAGAGAGGCCCTCGACTGTCTGTTGCAGCCGCAGTTGCAACTGGGCCCGACGATCCATGGAGTTGAGCACCGTCGTATTGATACGCTCCAGCTCAACATCAATCCAGCTTCTAAGCAGGGCAGTCGCACGGGCGAGCTTGCGCGAGAGGTTCGCCTGACGTTCCTCGACGGACTGACAGGTTCGCATCGCCGGGGCCAGACGTCGCTCCAGGAACGCACCAAGCGTCTCACTACCGGGCATGGCGGTTTCCGCCAAGGCGCGAATGCGTTCCTGAACAATTTCGTAGTAGGCACGGCTGGCTCCGAAACGGTACAGGCTGAGCGCAGCGTTCGCCTCGAGTTCGGCCGCCAAGCGCGTTATCTCGGACAGCATTTGGTCTGCCTCGTCGCGGGCATGCAGTTTCATGCGCTGGGTAATCGCCGTGAGGCCGGCCTCGATCTGGCGTATTTCCGGTGAGAGCGATTGGGCAAGCGGCAGGCCCATCATTGCGAGCGTGCGATATGTCTCAATATCTAGCAGGCGCTGGACAAGCGCGCCACGGGCACTGTCCGACATGCCCCGGTCAATGACGAGAATTTTCGTCAGACCATCGCCGTCTTGACGAAAATCGGTAAGGATCGTCGCCTGGCCGTTTCTCAGCTCGCTGCGGCACAGGCTGGTGGGATCGAAAACGTTAACATCCTGCGCGGTTTCAACGGTATCGGGCCTTATTTCCAGCCGTATCCCGGAAATGAAAGCACCCGGGGGTGAGAAACTGTCGCCGAAGGGATGAACCGCAATCGGAGCGCCAAACCGTTCCAGTGCCGGACAGTCCCAGAAGTAGGTGGAAAATTCTGTATGGCGTTCCCAGCGCAGCGTACCCCGCCCCCAGCTTATTGCATGATGGCTGCTTTCGCGGGCCGGCGGCGCGACGCCGCTCGATCGTGAGAGGTCGGCAAGCGTCTCATGATCGTTGTCGGCAGCACTTTCCGTCAAGAAAGCAAGCTGAAATATGACACTTGATGCTGGCACGAGCGCATAGGGGCGAGCATGAATTTCGCCGAGAGACCGCCCTCGAATATCCGCCGGTGGAAACCCAAAGCTTCCTTGCGTCATGCATCCATCCCTGTTTCCATGAATTTGCCCCTTAATTCGGCGGTCACAGAGGGCATGCAAGCATCTCGTACAGGAGGTGTCCAGTGCGATTGGCGCGCGCGACGGTGTGCCACATCAAGGTACACCTCCAACGTTCAGACAAGCCGCTCCAACGCCTGATCTGCTGCTCTGATCCCGCTTTCCCAAGCCCCATGAGCCGTTGAAAAGTCAGAACGGTGCGTTGCCTCTCCTGCAAAGAACATTCTGTCCCCCATGGGTTTTGCCAAAGTCTCTCGGGCTCCTGCGTGCCCCGGCAGGGCATGACTATAGGAGCCGCCCACCCAATCGGTCCGGCACCAGGACGTCGCTGCCAGCGGCCTTAGATGATGGCGAATATGACTACCCAATTGTGAGGACAACTCCTCCATTGCGAAAGCAAAAGCCTCCAATAGTCCAGCACGCTCAACCGCGACGGCGCCTATGCCGCCGAAGAACCCTTCAATCACCGGTCGGCCAAGCGGTCGAATGTAGTAACTGCCGGTGTCGCTTGAATGGGGATTGCCGAGCAGATGCGTCTCCGCCTCAAGGCCGTGGTTGCCGTGGAGCTCAAAGAACAACTTGTCAGCAAGGCCAAGCGGCAACTTGCTTGCGGCGTGGAGATGATCGTCTGCATCGGCATCGAAGGTGATCGCCCCGCTGGCAAGCACATTGGTCGACACAGTAAGGATCACGGCCTGTGTCGTCAGTGAGCCGCGGTCGGCTTCCAACCGGACGCCACGATCGGTCCGAGCGATGCGACGTACGGGACAAGAAAGCCACAACGCAACCTCAGGAACACTCGCTGCAATCAGGCTGCCATAGCCTTTGCGGACCCGCCAATTGGCGTCGGTTGAGGCTTCGTCGTAGGCGAGGAAATCAGCGACCGACAGGCGCTCGAGGGCCGCGCCGTTCATATAACCACTAAGCGACTGGCAATAGTTGTTCCATTTGCCGTTTGGCGGAAGCAGGTCCATTGCGCAATCGCTTTCCGGGGGATCGTTTTGCATGCGATCGTAAAGTGCGCTCCACGCCGCCTGTGCAGCACTTTGATCCTGCAGGGGAAAGCCGAGATCATGCCATTGCTTTTGCCACGCTGTCGGCCCGGACTCGATTTCGAAGCCCATCGTTTGCGCGAGAGCAACCAAAGGGTTGCGCTCGGCCGAGTGCAGCCAACCGCAGCCCATATCCAGCGGCATTCCAGCGAGCTCCACCGTCCAGGCTCGGCCTCCAACGCGGGTACCGGCCTCCAGCAGGACCACCGATCGCCCGGCCGCAGCCAGCCGACGCGCCGCTGCAATGCCCGCGGCGCCGGCACCCACAATCGCAACTTCGTAATCCATTGTCGCGTTCTGCCGTCCGGCACCCCTTTGCCTGTCGATACATCGAGCTTTACAGACAATTCCCGACCGCTTCAACGCGCGCGAAAGCCTGCTACTATGCAATAATGTCGTTCTTTGAAACCCTTGTCGCCTTGCTTGCGGTCGCCGTCCTGCTTTTGCAGATAACGCGGCGCATGCACTTGCCATATCCCGGGATCCTGGCTGCAGCTGGCGTTGCGGTTGCTCTCTTACCGGGCGCTCCCAGTATCCCCATCGATCCGCCAACGGCACTGGCGTTGTTCATCGCACCCGTACTGATCGACGCTGCCTATGATTTCCCCCTTGGGGCTGCGCGTCGTATGGCGCTGCCGCTATTCGTCTACGCGGTGGTGGCGGTGCTGGTCACAACCGGTGTAGTAGTCTCGATCAGTGCACTGACAGTCGGGCTGCCAATCGCAGTTGCGATCACGCTTGGCGCGATCGTTGCTCCGCCCGATGCTGCGGCGGCCACCGCGGTGTTGTCGAATTTGCCGGTCGCCCGTCGTGTCGACGCCTTGCTAAAAGGGGAAAGTCTCTTCAACGACGCCACCGCCCTCTTGCTTTTTAGTGCCGCTCTGACTGTCCAGGCCCATGGCGGCTTCGACACTGGGACGATTCTACAATTGGGGATTGCTGCTCCAGGAGGGATCGTCTTCGGCATCGCGTTCGGGTATTTTGTGTCACGACTACGTCCCGTGGCCGAGAACACGGTTGGTGGCACCCTGCTTCAGTTCGTCTATGCGTTTGCGACGTGGCTGATTGCAGAGCACCTGCATCTTTCAGCCGTCCTCGCCACGGTGGCAAGTGCGATGACCATCGCGCTCCTTGCCACGGTCAACGACTCGCCACGCATGCGCGTTCACTCGTTTGCTGTTTGGACGACTGTCGTCTTTCTGTTGAACGTGGTGGCATTCCTGCTCATGGGATTGCAGGCGCGCAGCATCGTAGAGGCAATGTCAGCTTCCGAACTCAGCCGGGCGATTGGATTTGCGACTATCGTCGTTGCGGGTGTCATCGTGACCCGCCTTGTGATCGCGTTCCTGTTTCACGCAATCGTGGCATCCCGTCATCGGCGCGGGCACGAACTGGCACCCTTCTCGCCGGGTGAAACGCTACTTGTAGGGTGGTCAGGGATGCGCGGCCTCGTGACGCTCGCCACGGCGTTTGCTTTGCCGGCGAATTTTCCCGAGCGAGACCTCGTTGTGCTGACGGCGTTTTCCGTCGTACTGGCCACATTGGTCATCCAGGGTGCAACGCTGGCACCGATGATCCACTTCCTGAAGCTCGGACGACAGGCTGAAGGGCACGAAGAACTGGAAGCGGCGCGAAGGTCTCTGGCGGAGGCAGCACTCGAACGCCTGGCGAAGGAGGAAGGTGCGGAAGCGGAAGTATTGCGGCAGGCATACCAGGAGCTTTGCGTAGACAACCGTGAGAACGGGGAGGTAGTAAATCGTCGTCGCGGCCTCTCGCGCGACGCTGTCCTGGCGCAACGCCAACGGCTGGAGGAGCTACGCGACTCCGACAAGATTGGTCCTGGCCAATACCTTGAACTCCAGGAGGACCTGGACTGGAAGCAACTGGCGATGGGCACAGACGAAGAGCGGCGGATCGCCGAAAGCTAGGGACTTTGGTGGGATCTGCGGGGCCTTGGCGCGCCACGATCGGTAACAGGGGGCTGATGGCTCGGGTTGGGCTCAGCATGAGATGGACCTTCCCGGCTTGTGCCACCCACTCGGTGAGGACTGTAATGATGGGCGTGCTAGCAACCTTCGCGACAACCGGATCCCATCGGGTTGGGCTGCAATTCGAATACGCCGGTTGGGATTACAAACGTAACTTGATGACCGATAGAGGCGCAGCTGACCATCAAGCGGAAACTCTTAGGTCGCCAACTGCACGCAGACCGCGGCCAAGCTATCGTTTGTTACGGCGTAGAGTTGTATGTTCGTGCAATTGGTTATAAACATAGCAAACTAGGAATGCTTAATTCTGTGTCGAGGGACCATGGAAGCTGCAGACCTGTCGTGTGCCGATCAACCAACTGAGGCGGAAATTCGCCAACAGCTGGATAGGATACTTGCGAGCGTGGAATTTCACTCTCCGCAACGCGGCCGGGCTTTTCTACAGTTTATTGTGCATGAGACGCTCGCGGGACGCTCGGAATTCCTCAAGGCGTTCACAATTGCAAATATTGTTTTCGGCCGAAACGTCTCATTCGATGCCCAAAACGACCCTGTGGTGCGCATCGAAGCGGGACGAATGCGTCGAGCGCTGGAGCGATACTACCTCATTGCAGGTCGTGCCGAGCGCGTGATTATCACCATACCGAAGGGCGGCTATGTACCGACATTCGCTTATGCAGATGGCTTCAGGACAGACACGCAACCTGTGTTTGATCAAGACTCACCATCAAAACCTGACCTATCAATTACTGGCGACTCACCCGCACCGCTTGTAAGCCTCTCTAGCCATTTCTGGATCAGGTATGCGTTGCCGGCGAGCGTTACAGTGCTTGCGATGGCAGCACTCGTCCACATCCTGCTTGCGTTCGTCTTTTCGCCGATCAAAGGCTCGCATCCGACGACGAGCACCGATACGACCCCTCCGAAAATCCTCGTCGAACAGTTCCAGAATGGGGCGGGATCAGAGCGTGCATCCGATATTGCGCAGGACCTGAGAGACGAAGTTATCGGGCAACTCGTGAAATTCAAGGATATTGTTGTCATCGCAAATTCGGCAGCGACGACAGCAGAAGCCGCGACCGAAGCCCCCCGATACGTGTTGCAGGGAAGCGTCCGGCTTGAGGAAAACAAGTTTCGCTCGCTGGTCCGTCTCGTTCGCAAGGTAGATGGCGCCGTTATCTGGGCGAACAACTATGACGGTGATGTCCGATCGCAAGGAAGGTTTCAAATCCAGGAAGACATCGCACAGAGTGTCGCGAGCACAGTCGCCCAGCCCTACGGCGCTATCTTTCAAAAGGACGGCGACGCGCTTGCTAAGGCGCAAACCAATGGCGGCTTCGACGGTTACGCCTGCACACTTGCTTATTACAGCTACCGTACGAGCATGAACGCAACCAGTCATGCCGCGGCAAAGGATTGCCTGGAGCGAGCCACGCAGCACAATTCAAACCATGCAACCTATTGGGCATTGCTTTCGTTGGTAAATCTCGATGAGTTCAGGTTTTCCTTCAAGCTGGGCCGTCCGACTTCCGCTACTCCGCTAAAAGTGGCAGTCGGAGCCGCCCAAAAAGCGATCAGCATCGACCCTGAAAATGCCC
The DNA here is from genome assembly GCA_900466605.1 of Hyphomicrobiales bacterium. Classification (GTDB taxonomy): domain Bacteria; phylum Pseudomonadota; class Alphaproteobacteria; order Rhizobiales; family Rhizobiaceae; genus Rhizobium. The sequence continues at coordinate 10,218 of UBMU01000029.1, read as the reverse complement.
GCGCACTGCAGGCACTTATGTTGGTGAGCTTCTTTAGGAATGACATCGATACGGCGTTGCGCGCTGGCGCTGCCGCCTACGCTGCCAACCCAAATGACGCAGAGGTTGCCGGCGAATACGGTCTGCGTTTGTCAATGTCGGGGAAATGGCAGTCCGGCTGCGAACTTGTATCAAGCGCGGTCAACAAGAACGCCGGTCCCAAGGGGTATTACGAAGTTGGGATGGCGCTTTGCGCCTTCATGCGAGGGGATCTTCAGGCGGCGGAGCTGTGGTCGCGAATGTCCGATCTGGAATACAATCCGATGCATCGTCTCGTACTGCTGTCGATTCTTGGTGCCGCCGGCAAACGCAATGAAGGCAAGCAGGAGCAAGACTGGCTTCAGTCCAACGCGCCGGTGCTGATGCAAAACATCCGCCAAGAAGTTTCGATTCGGCTTCAAAATAGGGAGGATCAGGAACGCTTCTTTGCCGGGCTGAGGGCAGCCGGTACGCCTGTTGATTCATCGGACAAGCCCGTTTCGAGCCAGTAGCCCGTCTTACGAGGTCACGCGATCCGCGCGCGGCGAAGACGCAATTATGAGGTGCAAGGTAAATTAGACCGAAAATGGCCTGTATCTTACTGCCCTGTTCGCCAGCATGGGCGTAAATCGAATAGTACCGCGTGCTTGCGATGGCGAAGAGGAACATTTGGGTATTGGCATGTGGGGTGCCAGGGGGTGCAGCGTTGACGCTCATCCCAGAATTGAATAACCGCTCGAGGGGAAACGTGATGCGGCTAGGAAAATACGGCGCCAAGCGTGCGCCAATCTACTTGATTATTGCCTTGATCATGCCTGCTGAATTTTCGGAAGCCCAGGAGGCGGCGAAACCGGCGCAAAAGCCCGCCGAGGCCAAGAAGGCCCAGGAACATTGGATACCGAGACCGAGGCTCGGAGATGACAACGCCTATCTGGAGCTTTATGGCCAGATTAACAAAGGGCTCATGGTTTTCGACGACGGCGGTTCCACCGAGAACTACTTTCCCGTCGACAATGGCAATTCGTCGACGCGCGCCGGTTTCCGCTTCTATGTCTTGATGGAAGACAACTGGTCAGTCGGCGGAAATCTAGAATGGGAATGGACCCCCTACTCGACCACGAATGTAAATCAGTTGAACAAGGGCGACTACGACTGGGAGGCAAACCTTCTGCGAAAAGCAGAGGTCTACATGGAATCGAAAGAATACGGGAAATTCTGGTTCGGCCAGGGTAGCATGTCCTCTGACGGTACGGCCGAAGTCGATTTGTCCGGCACCAGCGTTGTCGGCTACTCGCTTATTTCGGACATGGCCGGCGGGCCGTTCCTCAGGTTGGATGATGGAACCCTTTCCTCGGTGCGGGTCAAAGACGCTTTCACCAACTACGACGGGCTCAGCCGAAAGCTACGTTTCCGCTACGACACGGCGTCGTTCGGCGGCTTCAGCTTGTCGTCGTCTGTAGGGACGCAAGTCGTACCCGAAGAGACCGACATCGCCGTCTGGGACGTGGCGTTACGATATGACCAAACGATTGAAGACGTTAAAGTCAGCGGCGCATTGGCGTTTTCGAGACCGGGTGACGGCAATTCGATCTACGACGCCTCGATTTCATTGTTGCATCAGCCGACGGGCTTGAGCTTGACGCTTGCTGCCGGCTATTCCGACAAAGAAACCGTGGATGGTCGCTATGGCTATGCTAAGCTCGGCTACCAGACAGATATCTTTGAAGTTGGCAAGACGGCCTTTTCCGTCGATGCCTACTTTGGCAGGGACATCAAAGGCAAGGGCAGCGACAGCGATTCCTACGGTGTGCAGCTGGTTCAAAATCTCGACTATCTGAACACCGAACTTTACGTCGGCGCACGCACATATTCGTACGACGAGGAAATCTCCAGTTTCCAAGACAGCTACGCAGTGCTGGCAGGCGCCAGGCTTAAATTCTAGCGACACCTCGCTCTCACAACTACGTGCACGAAAGTGTCGTCAAGCTTGACGATCGCGAACACGATCGTATGAGCCATTTCGAGAGCAAGGACGGGCTGATAAAGCTTGGCAAGTCCAACTCACGCAGATCATTTCACGCCCTGCGTGATGTAGCAATCCGAACTGGATCGTGACCGTGCCGCGAGAAGGGTGCTTCCTCTTCGGACGGTTTGCATTTGCCAAATGCCGGGCTCCAGGACAGTTCAGCGGCTGGCCTGGCCGGGATGCCGCAAAATAGTGATATTGCTGCGAGGTCTGAAGGACTTGGCGACGTCGTCCGGACATTGGCCGCACCGTGCGGCCAGTGAAAAGCGGTGGCGTCGATGGGTTAAATGCTTCGATGAAGTAGCGTCCGGACACCAAATCAGGAAGGCGCGCGTTCTCTGCAAACAGCGCGGTCTTTCAAATTCTGGAGCCTGCGACACGTGCATTTCCCTCAGGGGGCGCCGTCTGTTCCAAACGTCGGTTGCGTGTCTGGATGTAAGGGCACAGCACTTTCCTGATAATGGCGGATGCCGGCATGAACCGAGGCAAACATCCGGCTCTCGCCGAGCCGTTCTGCAAATCCGGACGCACGGACGTACGCGAGAACGTCGGCATTCAGGCTCGCAAGCCAGAGCACGATGCCGCGCTCAGTCAGGCTCTGTTCGCTTTCGATCAACACTTGAAGAGCGGAATACTCTATATCGAACACTGCGCTCAGATCCAGCATGAGCACGCGAGGTTTGTTCTGAATGACCAACTCGCGCATCGTGTCAGCAACATGCTGTGCGTTGACAAAGAAGAGTCGGCCTTCCGGCCGGAGGATCAACAACCCCTCGAAGGTCTCGTCATCGGGATGCTCAGGAGAAAGAGGACGCAGGATATCTCCGCCTCGCTTGCGGCCAACCACATGGATTCGGGGGTTCGCCGCCTGACTGGACAAGCCCACCAGGGACAGGACAATGGCGACGACAATGCCTTGAAGCGTACCAAAGACAAGGACGCCGAGGAACGCGGCGAGTGCCCAGCGGAACTCCATCTTGCGAACATTTCGGATCGAGACGAACTCCGCGGGCTGAATGAGGCCAACGGAATAGACAATGACGATTGCCGCTAGGACCGCCTGCGGTAGGAGGCCGAGCAAAGGCGCCAGCACCAGCATGGTCGCAGCCGACGCGGTAGCCGTCACGATCGATGCCGTCTGCGTCCGTCCGCCAACAGCACGGACGACGGCTGTCTGTGATGTCCCACCACCCGCAGGCATCGCGCCCAAGAACGCTCCGGAAAGGTTGGCGATGCCAGTGGCCACTAGTTCCCGGTTGGCTCGGATCGGCGGGTCCGACTGAGTGGAAAAGGCGCGTCCGGCGGCGATCGTCTCCGTGAAACTCATCAATGCGATACCGATCGCGCCGGGAAGCAATTGTCTAACGAGATCGGCGTGCGGCAGCGTCAGCGACGGCAGCGCCTGTGGAATGTGACCGACGATAGAAACGCCGTGGTCACCCATTCCGAATAACCATGAGGCCGCGATGCCGCCGGCAACGATTGCAAGGGGAGCCGGCGAGTGCGGCCATGCTCGTTCCATAAACAGTAACAGCACCAGTGCAATGGAGCCCACGAGCGCCGTCGTGATCGAGATGTCGGGAACGTGTTGCAGAAGAGTGAGAATGTCGCGGAAGAAGCCCTCCTTGGCGAAGTGAAGGCCGAGCAATTTCGGCACCTGGTCTAAAACGATCACTAGCCCGATACCTGCCTTGAAACCCGTCAATACCGGCGACGAGATGAAATTTGCGACAAATCCCAGCCGCAATACGGAAGCAAGGATCAGCAGCAGGCCGGTGAGCGCCGTGAGCGTTGCGGTGGCCGTGAGCAGCTTTGTGGGGTCCCCATCGGGAACGACGAGTGCAAGTTCCGCCGCCGTCAGGATTGCCAGTGTTGTCGTTGAGCTGACGCTCAATACGCGAGACGTCCCCAGGAGCGCATAGACGACGGTCGGTACGAGGGCCGTGTAGAGCCCTACGCTCACCGGAAGACCGGCAACGGTTGCATACGCCATAGCCTTCGGCAGGACGACCGCCGCAGCCGTCAGACCGGCAACAATATCCGGTCGCAGTGTGCCGGGTGATGTCCCGATTGATTGCGATGTATCAGTTGGCCGAACCATGATGTTCTCTTTCCGTACCATTTAGGGCGTGGGCTGCACCACCGCCCCGTTCCTACTCGCTTCGGCCGGCACCGGACAAATTTCTGAAAGGCTCGCGTTTTATCCGGCTACGATGCCGACGATCACGGTTCCCCAGGTCGTGAGCAGAATATGCCCGATTGGCACTGTCGGCGTGTAGCCAAGAACGGCAACGCTACTTCCTGACCGATCCTGGACTGCTGCCATGCCAGCCGTCATCGTCTGCGCGCCAGCAAGCCCCCCGAGCAACAGAATGGGGTTCATGCGCAGCACATACCTCCCGAAATAGAGCCCGACGAGCATCGGCATAGCCGTTACCACCATGCCTCCCAGCAACAGTCCGACCCCGGCCTCAGCGATTGCCGCAATGAACACGGGCCCAGCATGCAAACCGGTCATGGCGACGAAGGCAGCAAGGCCGAGTGCCGTCATGAGGGATACGGCTGCATCCGGTATCCGGCCAAAGAGCGGAAACTGCGTTCGCAGATGCCCGACGAGCAATCCTGCTAGCAAGGTGCCAACACTGGTACTCAGGGAAATTTGCATGTCACCGATCGGAACTGTCACGATTATACCGACGAGCCCGCCGAGGAATATCGCCAGCCCAAGCACAAAAAAGTCCGTCGTCGTTGTCGGTGCAACGACGACCCCAATCTGCTTGGCTGCTTGCGATACGACATTCTCCGGCCCCACCAGACGGACGATATCGCCGCGTTCAATCGTCACTCCCGGTGCCAGGGGAACCTCGTGGCCCCCGCGCGTAATTCCTCGCAGATAGAGGCTCCGCGCCCAGCTTTCTTTCGCCACATCGGCGATCTTTCGGTTGGCGAACCCGCGAGATGTCACCAGGACATCGGCAACCGACACCGGTATATCGAGCAAAGCGCTGTCCTCGACCTCTTCGGCGCGAGGACCGAGCACATTGATCAGCGCCTCACGCGATCCCGACACAGCAACGATATCTCCTGATTTGAACAGGATTTGTGGGTCGACATCCAGGATCACGCCCTCCCTTCGTAGCCGTTGGACGAAAAGTCTGTGCTCTTGGAACGACGCTTCCGCGGTTTTCATCGACATGCCGACGAGCGGCGCGCCCTCGGCGACGCGATATGCGCGAACCTCGAACCTGCGCCAGGCTGAGGTGACGCCGGCCGCTGTCCGAATTATGCCAAGCTCACGCTCCAACTTGAGGGCCTCCGCGCTCAAATCGACACCCAGCAGTTTCGGGCCGACGACACTGCAGAACAGGATGACGCCGACCGCACCGAAGACATAACAGACGGCATCGGCGACAGCGATGTGAGCGACGAAGCGGGCGCGATCGGCATCCGGCAGAGGCAATGCATTGATTGCCTCTGTTGCCGTTCCCATCGCCGGACTTTCCGTCAGTGCACCGGAAACCAGCCCCGCGGCAAAGCCGGGGTCAAGGCCGAGGACGGAGGCAACAATGATGGCCGTGAGGAGGCCGGTCACGCAGACGACAACAGCGAGCAGCACCGGCTTCATGCCGTCCCGCCTGAGGGCCTGTAGAAACTGTGGGCCGACCGAATAACCTATCCCGAAAAGGAACAAGAGAAATAGAAAGGACTTTGCCATTCCGGCAATTGGTACATCGGCAACTTGCCCAACAAATATGCCCGCAAACAGCGAGCCGGTGACAGGACCGAGACTGAAGCCGCCAAACTTTATGCCGCCGATCAGATATCCAATGCTGATTGCAAGGAACACGGCGAGCTCAGGGTACCTGACCAGAATTTGCTCAAACCACAGCATGATCCTTACAAGCCCCCACCCACGAGCGATTTGTTGGGCCGGCGTCCGTATCACGGGCCCGGCAGCGAAAATTCACCGTGCGCCCGCCGCGGCGCCGACGTCAGGCGCTGTGAAGATACTGCGCACGTACCTCCCTCACCGCTTCTCCTTGGCAGCGACAGCATCAGGCTTGACCAGCTTCAGGCCCTTCGTCTTTTCGTAGCCATGAATCTCCTTCACATCGAGCTTGCGCATGAAGTCGATCGTCTCCTGCGTCAGTACCTGGCCCGGCACCATAATTGGAAATCCCGGCGGATAGGGAATGACGAAGTTGGCCGAGACCATCTCCGGTCCTTCGCGCAATCTTCGATCGCATTCGGCACCGTTTAGCGGCACGTACTCGCACAGCGAAGCATCATAGGCATTGAAGAAGGCCCTCCGCATATCGCCCTCAGGCGTAGTGCGTCCCGCATCGCTGCGGTACAGCTCATGGAAATGGCTGAAGTTCGGCAGGTCCGGCACGTCGGTCATCAACGACTTGACGCGCGCCTCGAAAGACGCGCGCTCGGCTTCGCCACCGTCGGCGAGGCGTTTTTCGATACCACGGCAGATCTCAACGAGGACCCGGATGAGATGGGCAACATCGCTGCGCGTGTTGTTGATGTTCGACTGTAGCAAAACGCTGTTGCGCGAGGTTTTGTTGAGCTGAATATTGTACTGGTTTGCCAGAAGTCCCTTGAACTGCGTCCCGTCGAAACCGGCGGTGCCGCAAACCAGCGTCATGCGTGTTGGATCGAGGTAGAACTCGTCCTCTCGCATCGCCTTGACGGCTGTCGCCCAGCTAGAGTCCGGTGCGAGATAGTCCTTGAAACCCGATTGCCGATAGGCCGCTGGGATCATTTGGTCAGCACCGAGGACGCGGAAGTACTTTGATATTAGTTCATGTTCGTTTACCGCTTGCCGGATCTTGAGCGCGATCTCGATCGCGTTCATCACCAAACCATATCCTTCGAGCTCCATCTGTCGACGAGCGACATCCAGACTGGCGATGAGTTGCTGGTTTGGGCTGGTCGATGCATGTGTGAAGACTGCTTCGTGGAACTGGGCCTCGACCGTGTGAAAGTCCACGTCCTTGACCAGCAACATGGAGCCTTGACGGATCGCTGACATCGATTTGTGCGTTGAATTGGTCTGGTAAACCCGTAGACGCACGGAGCGCGGGTCGGGAATGAGCCGGGTTGAGAGCAGCGTTTCGTCTGATGGATTGTCTCCAAGCTCGGCAAGTTGCTTCTCATAGGCCGCAACGGAGGCAGGATCTCGCAGCCACTCCTCGATGTCGCCAGCAGCCCCCATGGCTGTGCGAGGGCGTAGAAATGGCGAGAAACGGGCAAAACCCGACCACGCCTCGTCCCACAGGAAGATAATGTCGGGCTTGATGGCGAGGCACTCCTCCATCACGCGCCTGACATTGTACATATGTCCGTCGAAGGTGCAGTTGGTGAGATCGAGCAGCTTCAGCCGGTCCAACCGCCCCTCTGCGCGAAGGGCGAGCAATGCTTGCTTGATCGCGGCGAGCGGAACGGCGCCGTACATCGAGTATTCCGTCATCGGAAAGGCTTCGACATAGTAGGGCTGCGCGCCGGTGAGAACCATGCCGTAGTGATGGGATTTATGGCAATTGCGATCAACCACGGCAATGTCGCCCGGCGCCAATAGTGCCTGAACCGCCATCTTGTTGGAAGTTGACGTTCCATTGGTGACGAAAAATACGTGATCTGCGCCAAAGGCACGCGCGGCCATCTCCTGCGAACGCTTGATGTTCCCCGTGGGCTCCAGCAGACTGTCGAGGCCCCCTGTCGTGGCGCTGCTTTCCGCCAGGAACAGATTAAGTCCGTAGAATTCCCCCATGTCGCGGATCCAGTCCGACTTGAAGATCGACTTGCCGCGCGCGATCGGCAGTGCATGGAAAGTGCCGACCGGCCGTCGCGCGTATTTCTTCAGATTGTCGAAGAACGGCGTTTCGTAGCGCGCCTGTACGCCTTCCAGAATTGCCAGGTGCATTTCGAGAAGCTCTTCGACCGCATAGAAAATACGCCGGATAGCATCGGCGGCTGGATCGCCCGCAATTTTCTCGACCTGACGATCAGAGAGCAGATAGATGTCGAGTTCGGGGCGGATCCGCCTCAACGCACGGGCAAGGCGCAGCGCCGACATATCAGGGCTATCGGCTTCGCCGAACGGATCCAGAACCGAGCGAAGCACCGGCGCGTCGTGCCGCGAGCGATAAGGAAAACCTTCTGCGAGAACGACTGAAACGATATCAGGGTTCAGCGCGGAAGCGCAGACGGCATCCTCAAAGGAACCGACGATCACCGGCTCGTAGATGAAGGCGTCCTCAGGCCGACGAAGTCTGCGGATCTCTTTCGCGAATGCCGGCCACCGTGCCGCCGGCTGGCTGCTTACGAACAACACCTCGAAGTAGGGCCGGCGGCCAGTTGTTTCTCCTGTTGCCGGCGGCATGATGTCTACCACTTCGCTCGGCGACATTTCATCATGCGCATCCCATTCTGCAGGGCGGCCGCGATAGGCATGCGTGAGTAGGCCGTTGGAGATACGCCGCGCCAGCGCGGCAGCTCCCACGGCATCGTTGGTTGCGATACGTTCGTTGAGCGCCGCAAGCAGACGCGCGCCCGGATAGGCATGGTATTCCTCCACTGCCTCCAGGTTCGCCAGCGCTGTCTCAAGGGCTGCCCTACTCCCGCCTTTGGTCGCCCAGGCATCGGCTAGCGTCGTAATTACGCGCCAGCTATCAGCACGTGATGAGTGCATGAGCCGAAAGTGATCGATATGTGCGCTCTTGGTAGGCATCGCAATCTCCAAACGCTGGTTCTCTTTGCAATTCCGTCGCGGCCAATAGCCGCAGTCCTGTTCACTTGGTCACGGCACGCGATCTGCAAATGCTCACGCCAGCACCATGCCCCGGATTGTAAGCAACGTGTTGTCGACTGCGTACGTCACAGTGTAACCGAGGCCAGGAATCTGAGCTTTCGCGCGGTCGTTGATCATCCCGGGAGAACCCTTGGTGGTACGAGCACCGGAGCAGAATCGCGGAGTGGACGCGAAAGAACGCATTGGAACGAATACCTCCTCCGATCCCGCGTTGCCCATTGACTAACGGGGTGTTTTGATAAGGGTTGATCAACAACTGTCGCTTGCGAAGTAAAATACCGTATTATACCGCACGGGATCTGTATCTTACTGCCCTTTCATATCCACCAACCATTGTCGTGCTGTAGCTAAACAGTGGTACGTATGATGGAAAAGCAGGTCCCGTAGGACGTTAAAAGCGCCAAGAAGGTTTGCGATCTGTAAGAACACGTCACCAGGCAGAGGGCTATTCGCCAAGGCAAATGTGACATCCTTCCCGGTGGCACCGGGCGATATTGGTTTCTTCTGGCAACATATCGTGAGCCTCTCGCGAGCAGACCATCCCGTTCCCTTGGGCAGCGACCGCGCGCGCTGCGGGCCTAAGGTATCGGTGGCTGTCTTTTTTGGCGCAAAAGAATGACTTTAGATTTAGAAAGGGCCTCCTCAATTTCGCTGGAAAGTGCGGTCACCAGCTCAAGATATTCCACCCGACGCGTCTCACGGACGTCTTCAGGAAGTCCTGCGATTTGCCTCAAAGTGGCCTTTGCGTCCGCCAGATCCTCACATAGACCGCGAAAACTTTCATCAAACTTAAATAGATCCTCGATCCGCCGCGCGTGCAATGGAAAAGCCTCAAGCGCGGCCGCGAGGCTTGGTAATGGTTTATCTGAACTGGACCCCATCGCGCACCTGCAACGTTTTTCGCCAACAGATCGATCATCGTATTTCACTTAACCTTTTATGGTGCAATATACACGAAGATACAGTCACTAAAGGTGATCGTCGTAACGTCCATTATGCTCAAGTTCATTCGACGTGGCATCCGCTTTTACGTCGAACTACGTGCTTCCATTGTAGTCAGCTGCTGCGCTTATCTATTTCATTTTCGTCACGAATGGGCCTCTCGCGCTGTGACGCCGACTTTCCGTGCAATCCATAGTCACAGGCGCCAAAAATTTCACCCGTGAGGGATCGGAACTACTGGTAGCCAACAGCGCGTGCACGCCTAGTCTTGCACGATCGTCCAGTTGTCGTCGGGGTTGAACTCTCTGATCGCCGCAGCGCGCTCTTCCGTCTGCGGTCCGGGGTCTCGCTGGTAGACGATGTTTGCGCTGTTGACGATGAACGTCTGAACGCCGGTCACGCGATACTTGAC
>UBMU01000056.1 GCA_900466605.1 Hyphomicrobiales bacterium | reverse complement strand
GAAGATCCAACCGCCTCACGGGATGACATCGTTGACATTGCTCGGTCGTTGGCAAGAGCGGGGCGAGGGGCTAGCGGCTAGCGGACCAAATTGTTCCTAGCGCTGTCGTAGCAGAAACCATAGAAACCTGAGCGTCACGAGGCACAACGCCTGTTGATTATCCCCTCAACGAATTTCTAAACTGGTTGGGAACGACGCCGCAGTTGATGGTCATCGTCTTTTTGTTCTCAAGTCGGAGGAATCGACAGCCGTGACGTCAAGATCTGTTCGCGATGTCGAGGTGTTGGTATTAGCATTTGTGAAGCCGCTCACACCTCGCACAGACATTCATATGCCACTGATACTAGTATGGTAGTCGGCCTGTTCAGGTTAGGAAATCGGAGCAATACTCATGACCCGCCAACTCTCTCTCCCACGCGACCGAATTTCCGTGCTTCTGCTGGAAGGCATCAGCCAGACCGCTGCGGACTATTTTTCGTCGTCCGGTTACACCAACCTCATTCATCTGCCGAAGGCACTCGATGACAACGAGCTCAAGAATCAAATCGCAGACGCTCATATCATTGGCATTCGTTCGCGCACGCAGCTGACGGAAGAGATTTTTGAATCCGCCAAGAAGCTGATTGCCGTCGGTTGCTTTTCTGTTGGTACGAACCAGGTCGATTTGGATGCGGCGCGGCGGCGTGGCATTCCGGTCTTCAACGCTCCCTATTCGAATACGCGCTCGGTGGCGGAACTGGTGATCGGCGAAATCATCATGCTGACGCGGCAAATCTTTCCCCGTTCGGCGTCCGCCCATGGAGGCGGGTGGGAGAAGTCGGCTGTCGGCAGCCGCGAAGTCCGTGGCAAAACGCTCGGCATCGTTGGGTACGGGAATATCGGTTCGCAGCTCAGCGCGCTTGCCGAAAGCATGGGCATGGTGGTGCGCTATTTCGATCTTTCCGACAGGCTGCGCCGGGGAAACTCGGAATCGATGGCTTCGCTCGGCGAGCTTCTCGAAATCTCCGACTATGTGACGATGCACGTTCCCGAAACGCCTTCGACGCACAACATGATCACCGAAACCGAACTGCGCCGCATGAAGAAAGGCGCTGTCTTCATCAACAATTCGCGGGGCACCGTGGTGGATCTCGACGCGCTCGCGAAAGTCCTGAGAGAAGGCCATCTGGCGGGCGCCGCCGTCGATGTGTTCCCCAAGGAGCCAGCATCGAACAAGGAGCGTTTCGAAACGCCGCTTCAGGGCTTGAGCAATGTCATTCTGACGCCGCATATCGGCGGCTCGACGGAGGAAGCGCAGGAGCGCATCGGCGGCGAAGTCTCTAGAAAGTTGGTCGAATATTCCGATATCGGATCGACCATGGGCGCCGTGAACTTTCCTCAGGTTCAATTGCCCGAGCGCCCGAACGGCACGCGTTTCATCCATGTCCACGAAAACCGTCCCGGCATGCTCATTCAATTGAATGAGATTTTTTCTTCGCGCGGATTGAATATCGTCGCCGAGTTCCTTCAGACCCATGGCGATACAGGCTATGTGGTCGTCGAGGCCGAAGGGATTTCCGAAAATGCCGACGACATTCTACAGGCGCTACGCAAAATTCCGGGAACGATACGTACGCGATTGGTCTACTGACGCTGAAGACTCCTAATTGCACACGTCCCTGTGGCTGTTTTGGAAGCAGCCCCGGCGATTGGACATGACACCGCTTTTACATTAGAAATAATGCATCGTTCGCATGCGGTCAGGGCGCGAACGGCTAGGAGAGAATTCCGCTCTTGCCCCAAGTAGGAGTGTGTCATGTCAGTCTCAACCGATGCCGTTTCCCACGTCGACCCCTTGTCATATTCGACGCCGCTTGCGAGCCTGACGAAGGCAATTTCTGATCTTGGTCGTGCTGACAGCGAGGAAGCAATCGTTGAGACAATTCGCGCGACTGCTAGAGCGCTGATCGGGTGCGAAGGAATTGCGATTATTCGCCGCGAGGGTGACCTCTGCCACTATGTCGAGGAAAACGCCATCGGTCCGCTTTGGAAGGGTAGCAAATTCCCCGCCTCTGCTTGCCTGAGCGGCTGGGCAATGATCAATCGCCAAACTGTTGTGGTTCCCGATGTATCCAGCGATGAACGCATTCCTCAAGAATTATACGCCAGCACCTTCGTAAAGGCTGTTGCGATGGCTCCAGTGAAAATGGACGCCCCGATCGGAGCAATTGGAGCGTATTGGTCTCGAACCTACGAGCCGGCTCCATTCGAATTGCACATCTTGGAAGCACTTGCCGGCGCGACCGCGACCGCCATGGAAAAGGCCGCTGCGGTCCGGCGACTGAACGCCTCGTTAGCGGCCTCGTCCCAGACAAAGGTCATTGTAGACGAGAGCCTGGCGCGCGACATCGAGCGAGTGCAGGCTATCGCAGCGGTGCCGACGATCCTTGATGTCGTACTGCAAATGACCGGCATGGGATTTGCCGCGGTTGCCCGCGTAACCGAGGACCGGTGGATCACCTGTAAGTCTCTCGATCACGTTGGCTTCGGCCTAAAGCCGGGTGATGAGCTTCCCGTCGAGAGCACGCTCTGTGATGAAATTCGCGGACATCGCCAGCCGATCGTATTCGACGACGCGACTCAAGACGCAACTTATCGCGATCACCACACACCTCGGATCTATGGGCTGCGCAGCTATATCTCTATCCCGATCATTTTGGCCAACGGACAGTTCTTCGGCACGCTGTGTGCGATCGATCCAAACCCAGCCAAGGTGAACAACCCGCAGGTGATCAATTCGCTCAAGTTATTTGCCGAACTGATCGGACAGCACCTTGATGCGGACGACCGCCTAAAGGCAGCACAAGGCGCACTTGAGCGAGAGAAAGAACTGTCAGAACTGCGTGAGCAGTTCATCGCCGTGCTTGGGCACGATTTGCGCAATCCGATTGCTGCTGTCGACGCCGGCACGTCGCGACTTTTGAAGGAGGGGTGGACAGAACGCAGCCCACTCGTTCTCAAGCTGATGAAGTCCAGCATTTCGCGAATGGTCGGCCTTGTCGATAACGTTATGGATCTCGCAAGAGCCAGAATGGGTGGTGGCATCTCGCTTGAAATTGCTGAGTATGATCTCGCCCTCACGCTTGGTCATGTCGTCGATGAAATCCGTCTGGCGCATCCCGATCGTTCCATTCTTGCTGAATTCGATCTGCCTGAACGGTTACTGGTCGATCAGCTTCGGCTGGCGCAAATGGTTTCCAATCTGGTCGCCAATGCCGTGATGCATGGCGCCGAAGATCAGCCGGTACGAATTGTAGCCAAATTGGCAACGGGGCAGCTCCAGATTTCCGTGACAAATGGCGGAGCTCCAATCGCTCCCGATATTCTCGCGCGATTGTTCCAGCCTTTTCGCCGCGGTGAGCTGCGAGCGAGCATGCAGGGGCTGGGTCTTGGCCTCTATATCGCATCCGAGATTGCTAAAGCGCACAAAGGAACGATCGCCGTTTGCTCGGATGACATGGAAACGTGCTTCACGTTCTCGATGCCTATATCGGGATAGACCGACAACTCCGCTGGCGCGAACGTGCTTTCGAAAATTCGCGCATCAACTCGTCTCTTGTGGAGATCTGGGCGCCGGTCGGACACCTGAAGGAAGCTCATAGGAGTGGTGTAACTCTCCTGCAGGTCTCGCGGTTGTAATAGCTGGACGCTTGTTAAAGCGGCCGGGCCCTCCGCTGCGCTCGATTGGGGACTCTTGATGAACAGCGTCGATGGCGTGCTGTGCGATGCGCGGCGCTGCTATCCGTTGACACCGGCTTCTATTATTTGCATGTGAAATCAATCGGTTATCGATAACCGATCACTATCGATGGCTATAACATCAACCGGTAATCGTACCATGTGGCGAACCGTAATATTCATTTAGAGTTCGTGTAGGAAATCGTTTACCATAATATCAATGGCTTACAATATCGCGAAAATCAGCATGAGTGCCCTGATGCGGCCGGCATTCGACGCCGGCGTCGCCCTCGCCCGTCTCGACGAGCGCATTGCTCGCTCGCCGGTCGGCGCCGGTTTTCTCGCGCGGCAAAATTTCACTGATGCCTGCGCCTCGCTGTGGATCGACGGGGAACTCGTTCATCTCGAAGACCTCGTCCTGCACGATGCCAACCACGACATCCGCACACCCACCCACGAACTGACCATCGCCCGCGACGTCTTGCGCACCCGCCGGCGCATCGCCGCGCAGCCGCCCGGCTGGGCGCTCAGCCCGGACGGCCTCCACAGCCTGCGCGGCCAGGCATGGCCTGGACCATCAGTGGGTGAAGACGGCGGCGTTCAGTGCGAAAGCGTCTTGGTGCATGCCGATGCGGCCGGAGAAGGGGAGGGGGAGGATGGCGACGCTAGCGTCCCCGACGCCGAGCTGGCCGCCATCGACGCGGTGCTGGCGCGCTCGGAAGCGGTACTGAAAAAGGCTGCCGAACCGACAAGTCGGTCGCGGGATCGTGACCCACTCGTCTACGATCCCGACTGGGACGAAGACGCGCGGCTGGAGCAATGGCGCAGCGTGCTGCGGCAAATGGATTTTCTGCCGCCGGTGCTGCAGGCCGTCGTCGCCCTCGATGCCTGGAACAGGCTCGAGGTGCTGCAGCACGCGCCGTGGCTCGGCCGGCATCTCGCCGCTTCGATCCTGCGCCAGGGTGGCATTGCCACCGGCGCTCACCTGGTGGCGATAAATCTCGGTCTGAAAACTATTCCGGTCGACCGACGTCGGCATCGAAGCCGAGAAATCCGGCTGCTGGCCATCGCCGACGGGCTAATCGCGGCGGCCGATATCGGATTGAAGGAGCATGACCGGCTGGCATTGGCGCGAAAAATGATGGAGCGCAAATTGTCGGGACGGCGAACGTCTTCAAAGCTGCCGGAGCTCGTCGACCTCGTCATGGCGACGCCGCTCGTTCATGCCGGGACGGTCACCAAGACGCTCGGCGTCACGCCGCAGGCGGCGCGGCGGATTGTTGCGGAGCTCGGCCTGCGCGAGATGACGGGGCGGGGGAGGTTTCGGGCGTGGGGTGTTATATAGCGCCTGCGCCCAGTTTGCTTTAAGCGTTCCAATCTAGTCTGTTCATAATTCGAGCTGTTTCCTCCAATCATCTTGAAGATTGACCGCTACAGTCATCATACTCAAACGAAACGTTAAGTTGCGATTTGCGAATGCAGGCTTGATTCGGATGAAGATAGATTTTTTGAGTCCAAAAGGACCGCACCCGGCAGAACAATTTGGTTTGAACGAGCTGCGTGCCAAACTTCCGCCAGGCTGGAAGGGATACGCAAACTTCTACATCCGAAACGAGAAACGACGAGGGCAAGATCGGGAGGTTGATGTCGTCCTGATCGCTCCTGATCGGCTGATAATCGTTGATCTCAAGCACGGAAAGGGAAAGTTTGAGAGCCGGAGTGGGACCTGGTTTCAAAACGGGGAGCCAATTGGCCTATCGGCGGCGGTAAAGATCCGTGAGAATGCGAAAGTTCTCGCAAGTGCGATCCGCAAACATGTGCAGCAGATATCGGGTACGCCGCCGGTCGAAAGCGCTGTCGTCTTCACAAACCCGCGAGCTGACTTTTCGGGTCTCGACCAGCATGAGAAGGATCGCTGCTTCACAATCGATGACTTCACACGCATCGGCAACGAAAATGTATTTCGGACATACTTCACAACGTACTCGCCTTTCGGTGGCACAGCCTCTCTGGCCGCCGGTCAGCACTTGTTCGGATTGCAGCGATTTTTCACGAACGACCGGCATATTGGCGCGACCCCGGCGAAATATCATGGGTTTGTGCCCACCGGGACGCCTGAATTCAAGCATCCTCTTTATGAAGAGTTTTCATGTTTGGACGAGGCAAATCCTAAATATACTGGATTGCTCCGTCTTTGGGACTTCAGCCGTGATCCCGAAGCATTTGCCGTCGAGGAGCTTCGACGCCCGGTAGCTGAGCGAGAGCGTAATGCCCTCGGTCACATCCGAGCGACGAACCCCCACTATTTTGACAACTTTGTTCTGAGGTCACAGGCGCATGACCGCGAGTATGGGCTAAATTTTTCGGAGGTTTTCGAGAAGCATCCAGACCTTGTGCGATTGACCCGCTACGTTGGAACGATCTCTGAGCTGCCGGTCGATAGGCGGGTGGATATTGCGAAGCTCCTTCTCGACAGGATCGCAGAGCTTCATCGCGTCAAATTGGCTCACAGAGATATCGATCGGCATTCGATTTGGATCGATGAGAGGCGGAGCAGCGTTGTTCTTTCCGGGTTTGGTGCTTCTCATTTCCCAGACGTCGAAACGATTGGTGATAAACGGGCGAAGCTGTTGGCCGGAGGGAACCGAACTCCGGAAGATACGGGGCAAGGCCCTGTGGCGTCTCCATTTCGGCAAGACGTTTTCCTGGCGGCCGCAGCGGTCTACGGAATATTGACGGGGCGCCGGGTCCAGCTTGTGGACGATGTCCCCTATTGGTCTGATGATCTGCTAGATAGCGGTGAAACAATTGAGTATCGGCACTTCCGGGCTTGGTTCGAGCGGGCTCTCGACTGGGATCCGTCGAAGCGCTTCAAGGATGGAATTGAGGCCAGTACCTCGTTCGTCGATGCTATATCCCGTAGCGCGTCATTCAACGTTGAAAGACAGCTCGCCCAGTATCGTCGAGAAATCGACCTGATGGACTACGCGTCCAATGTCGACGAGTGGTTTAAGCGCATGCCTTACCGGGTGATGAAATCCGGACCACTGCTGATAAAAAACTGGCCGCAGCAATACATAGGAGACCCGAAGACCTCGGCCCTCGCGCTTCTCGCGTTCTTCTCGCGCGGGGCTCGACTCGAGGGGCTTGCAGCGCCATGGGCACCAAGAATCCGACAGAGCTGCCTTTGCATGGACGGACTGTTCTTGGCTCAAGACTGGGTTGAAGGAAGCAAGCTCTCGGAAGCCGATTGGTCCGACTATGACGAAGGTAAAATTACCTCTCTCTTGAGGGCGTTGATTGATGCCGTTGATGAACTTCATGCGGCTGGCCTCTCGCATGGCGATCTTAAGCCAGCAAACATAGTTGTGTCGAAAACAAAAGACGAGAGAACTGTTCCTGTCTTCATTGATCTCCTTGACTACTCCCGTCCAGAAGACGGCGACAGATCAACTCCTGCATATTGCCCGCCGCATCAAAATGATGACCTTCAGCTCCGAGACCGGTTTGCCACGGGTCAGATAGCAACCGAAGTGATCGATGCCTGGCTTCAATGCGGCGCACAGGATGTTCGCCTCAAAGAGAGAATTGCTGAAGCGGTTCTGAAATCGAATGATGAGTCGGATTATTGGTCTGCGCTGAAGCCGCTTCGGGATGCGTTGTCCGAGGTGGAGAGCAAAGGGGACGTCGCTGGTCTCGATCTATCGATCGAGTTTCGCGATCCACGGTTCCCAGGCGCAATGCTTGCCGACAACGGAAAATTCAGCGTTGTGCTCCGCGATGCCAAAGACCAGATCGAGATTTATGGCTTTGACCAAAAGATCAGGATCGACTTCGATCGAAAGGATATGAAGCCCCGGAACGCTGCGATGTATGCCGTGGACGCGAAGGAGTCCAACTGGGCAGGGCAAAACAATCTGTTGCAATTCAATGGCCAGGTCCGTGTAGCCCACTCGTTGACAACACGATTCTCGGGACTTGAGCCTATCCTTGGTCTGGCGGGTGAACTTCTAAAGTCAGCCGGGGAAGGGGCTCCACTGGCTGAGCTAAACAGTGAGACTGGATCCGTTGGCGCGCCTAGCTCGAAGCCAACTCTCTCCATGCCAGTTCCAACTGCAAAATCTGTCTTTCCGGTTGCGAAATTTTGGGAAGAAACAATCATCGCGGAAGAGGAAATCCTTCCCGAAATAAAGCTTATCGAATCCCCACGCGAGACTCACGAACCAGGAACGATCGTTTTGACCTGCGCGGAGTTGCCTCCGGTTGATGCAATTGACGTTCGACCAGGACAATATGCGACAGTCACCTGGAACGGTGATCGGGTTGGAGATCTCGACACAGCGCGAGCCGGTCACGGCAAAATTCTCGTCCGTAACGCGCGGTCGTTTCGGCGTCTTCAGCCTAATGATGTATTGAAGATTCAGTCTCCAGATAACAGATCGAGCTTTCGTCGAAGATCCAAAGCTGTGGATAGGATTCTTCGTGGTCAGGCCCAAATCGCCAATCTGATCTCCTATTTCAACCCGGTCGCGAAAATTGAGCCGGCGATCATGGCCGACCCAATTCCAGTTGGGGCTCTGGATAAATATGGCCTCAATCCCCAGCAGGAAGAAGCCTTCAGGCATCTCTGGTCAAATGGTCCTGTCGGGCTTTTGCAAGGCCCTCCTGGAACAGGCAAGACATACTTCACGTCGGCATTTGTGCATTGGGCGTTAAACGAGGGGAAACTTCGAAATGTTCTAGTGCTGTCGCAGTCACATGAGGCGGTTAATACCGTTGCTGAAAGGGTGCTTAAGGCGTTCGACGACCACGGCGGTGATGTGGACCTCCTGCGAGTCGGCCAATATGATAAGATATCTCCACAGCTTCGACGCTACCATTCGCAGTCTGTTCAAGATCGATATCGAGAACTTTTCCGAGCCGAGCTGAAAGATCGACTATCGTCAGTTTCCCGAAAACTCGGACTAGATCGGAGTTACGTTCGCGAAGCGATCGAAATTGAATCGTCATTCGGGTCTCTTGTGAGACAAATCGAGTTAGCCGAGGAAGATCTCGCGTCAACGGACCTCGATCCTGACGTGGTCACGGCAGCCGGAAGACGGCTTGGAACGCTTGGCCGAACCCTTGAAAAGCTGCTTGCTGACGACATCATGCCGCGAGAGGGGACGCCTCACGAGATACTTGAGGAGCTTCGAGACGAAATAGCAAGTAAACACCACGTCTTCGATCCTGACGCGCGTGACCGCCTTATTCGACTGTTTGATCTATCGAGGAATTGGGTCTCGGCCCTGAGTGCTCGTTCCAGGAACCTCGAGGAGTTTCTTGCCCGCAGCAGAAATTTGGTATGTGGGACATGCGTAGGCATAGGAAGACATGGGCTCGGTCTCGAACGGGGCGTATTTGACTTGGTCATTATCGATGAAGCGGCTCGGTGTACGCCCGGCGAATTGGCTGTCGGCATGCAATCCGGCAAAAGGATTCTGCTGGTTGGGGATCATCGGCAGCTCCCACCGCTATTTGAGCACGACGCCCTGCAAGCGATGGCAAGAAAATTGCCGGGCTTCGGAATAGAAGACTTCAAGAAGAGTGATTTTGAACGAGCTTTCTCTTCCAGTTATGGAAAATCGATCGCACGAACGCTCAAGACCCAATACCGGATGGCAACTGAAATCGGCGCTCTAGTCTCCGAGTCCTTCTATCCGGGCCAAGAGCTGGAGACGGATCGTGCCTTACCATCAGAGGTCTATCGTCATTTAGTAGCTCCTTTCGACAAGCAGGTCGTATGGCTCGATACCGGAAGCTCTAAAAAGGGTAGCAATGATACCGGTGCAGGAACGAGCTTCATCAACCGGCGCGAAGCCTCCGAAGTTTTGAAGCTCTTGAAGTCAATTGCATCCTCTTCGGCGTTTTTATCAGAGGCGCCAACAGCGCTGAAACTGAAGGATGGCGAGGCGCTTATCGGCGTGATCTGCACCTACGCTCAGCAAGCGGAGCTCGTCGAAAATATGATCGTCGCGTCGGACCTTCCTTCGAGTTTCCGATCGTTGGTAAAGGTCGACACGGTTGATGCCTATCAAGGGAAAGAAAATCGCATAGTGATCCTGTCGCTCGTGCGCAACAATGCCGAGGACGCAATGGGTCACGTTAAGAGCCGCAACCGTATCAATGTCGCCATCTCTCGCGCTATGGATAGACTTATCATTATCGGCGCAGCATCCATGTTCGAAAGAGGTAACAACTCTTTGAGGCCAATTGTTCGCCATCTAAAGGCCCAGGGTCGGATTGTCCCAATGGCAACGCTTGGTGGTGCTTAAATGTCGAGTTCAATGGATGCGACAACTCAAAGCTCTTCGCTTTCACCGATCGAGGTCGACGAGGTCTCCTTTCTTGTTCGCGCGCAGAAGTTTCGGATTTCTGCGACAGCAATGAAGCGTTCTGCTATCTCGCTGGCAACCGAATACGCAATTCGCTTGATCCACCTCGTGCCAGACATCGGCCCGGACGCAATCGGCGACTACTTTGGTTTCGAAGAGGTCGAAACCCGAGTTCTACTTCAAGATATTTTGGAAACTGGCTTGGTGCTCGAAACCGCCGGGAGATTGACGTTGTCTGCCCGCGGTTATGAAGCGATCTCTCCCGTGTCTGAGGAATTGGAGATCTTCGCGCGTGAGGAAATTAGAACGTCCCAATCCTTCGACCTGATCGCCCTTGCGCCGGTTGATGAAGTCTCGATCGACCCCAGTATTGCACGACGGATTCCCGAAATAGGCATCCCCGATCGGGAGAAGGCGGCAAACGCTGCGTCTCAGATCGGGCGAGCCTTCGAGGATCATTTCTTGGAGTGGAAGCAGCGAAACGGGACACGCAGTCGCGCCGACGATCTCAAGTTTGAAGCAGCGGATGACGTCCAACAGATTAAGGTGTTTGCAGCTCCATTCCACATTTCGATCCATTACCATCAAGACGATCCCGTCGGTTTAGAGCCCGATTTTCGGCCGTTACAAACGAAGGGGAGACCGGGGTCGAGACGGCCGTTGATTGAAGCACTTAGTGCGCGCTTGTCGAGCATGCGCGCTCCACCGGACGCCGAGTCGGCTTTTCGATGGCTTCGCGAGGTGGATGGGGATCTCTTGTCCCGTTCGGGCTTCAATGAAATTTCAGATCTACGACGCTGGATGGCGCGATGCCAGGACGAGACAGCAAGAGAGCTGGTGCATCCATTTGATCCTGGCCTCCGCTTAGCGGGCTCCATTTCTGGCAAGATTGTCCGAAGTGCGCTGATGGACTGGACGAAGCTTCAAGGACAAGCGGACCCAACACCCGTCTTCTGGATTCCGCCAGACGCAGACTACTGGGGGAGAAGTCTCGCATTTGCGACCGTGGTTCGCGAACTGAACGCGCAGGAAAGCGACGGAATAGTTTTATTGGCGCGAAACAGTCTTGAGGCACGCGAGGCGAATAGGTGGCGCCGGTCGTTCGGAAGAAGTGAGAAACACAATTCACTTTTCGATCGTTGTCTGGGCGTCTCAGTCGATCTGCCGAAGTCCTTGGAGATTTTGGTCAAGCCGAATTCTTGGGCTCTAGCGCTTGTACACACGACCGAGACAAGGTCGAGCCTTCCTCTTCCGATCGGATACATAACAGCCGATGCTGTCGTTGTTCAGGCTCTTACACGAGCGGTAGCTGACGTAGCTAGCTCCGCCCCGAGCTCGAAGGCGATTATATGGACCAGGCAGGACGAGACACATGATGCTGCACTGAGGGCAATCGACACAGCACTCGGTATTGAGACGGTCTAAGCTCCTTTGTTTCTTGTCCAAGAGGATATCTGTGAGGACAAGTCGATTGGTTTTGAGCGGATACGACCACAACGCTTAGCTGTTCGAGAGCATCCAAGCAGAAAAGTAGCGGCGTCCAAAGTCTCCTCTACAAGACTTCAAAAGTTTCGGAGCCCTGATCTGAAGTTGAGCGGTTTGACTTAAATTAAACCGCAATGATGTTCGCCTTGAGTTTTAACTTATGCTCTCTGCCACTGAGTTTTCAAAGCTCACCACAGACTCCTCATCGATTTCAGGAATCGATGTCCAGAAGTGTATCGGCACTGGAAGGCGGTGCGTATGGCATGCGATCAACACCAGTGGCCAAGCCCCACGCGTTATTGCGGAGAGGCTCCCAAACTCAACCGCGGCAGCAATCTCACTGTTTACCTGTTCGATGAGTTTTTCCGGTCCAGCGGCAGTGTTCACGTGGGTAATCGCGGACCCATGTATTGCGGTGTTACGATAGAGGTGCTGCTCCGTTGTGTCGTCTGGTGTCCAAAACTGCCATGTACTGTGGCTCATGCTCTTTGAACGAAATCGTTCAAGCTCCTGGAATCCGTCGGCATCGCCATAGATTGCCATAAGAAGAGCAATGGTCGGATATAAGACGCTTCCTGCGGTAACCTCCTCACGATAGCCATTCGCTTGTCTGGGATGAGCAGCCAGCTCTCCGTAGTCGCGTAGGATGCAGGGATAGGACCCAAATGTGCGTAGCTGAAGATCGATAGCCGCATAACACTTCGCAACCATGTCGCCAGATAGTCGGCAGCGCCGCAGCGAAGGAGAAATAAGCTCGCCATCGCGATCTCGATTGCATGATCGTCTCGTATCGGAGCTTCGAGTGTCCTGTTCTTGTCGATGATATCGACAATCAGCGAAAGTACCTTCTGTATTTCCTGCTCGAGCTCGGCTGCACCGTCCACATCTTTAACAACGCCTTGCATCCAGAGAAGCCAGAGCCCGTGGATAGCGACCCTGCCTAGAACTTCGAAGAGCTTCAGATTGATGTCGATGCTGGCAGATGAAGGAACTGATATCCCCAGACCGTCAATTGCCTGACTATATGGCTCTACATGTGTTTGAACGAACAATGCCGCTATTCCGCGGCTTAGGCCGATCGATTTATCGACGACCTCTGACAACTCCTTACCCTTGGTGCCACTTCCTATATGGTCGCGGCAAAGGTCCCAAGTCCAAAGCACCGATAGCGCGCTGACTTTGTATGCAGCTTCGAGATTGCCAGCATCTCTGCACCAGACGAAGATCGTCCAGGTGGCGAGATAGATCTGCCGGGCAAGCCTCAGACGGGTCGTGTGATTTTTCGGTGGAGTGGCGAAAATCTGTCGGAGCAGTTCAGTGAAATGGGTGACACAGACAGCTGGTTCATCAACGAAGGCGACGGCTTTACGGAAAGAATTCTGCATCTCCTTTGGAAAAAGGTTTTCGCGGAGAAGCCCAGAAACCATCATCTCGGCGATGCGGTCGCCATTCCACTCTTCGAATTCGACTTGGCCTAAGATCGTGTTCTTCTCAATAAAGCCTTGAACTCGGAGCCTTACGTCTTCCTGAATATCACCCCCGAAACAAAGGGCGACGATGACTGGGAGATCTTTATGTCGAGCAGGCCGATGCTTGGGGATATAAACTTCAAGAATTTCCTCCAGCGAGGGCCGCAGTGCCTGCTTTCCCGTAGCCCACTCATCTCGGGTAAGATCTCCCGACTTGATCGACAATAGATATAGTGACTTCTTGCCCGTAGCTGGATGAGGCCCGATCGCCACGACGTCGACACCATACTGGGTAGTTCCGCGCTTCGGGCGAGAAATGACGTTGAAGCCAAGTTCACTGAGGATGTCGGGCAACACGACATCCAACTCGTCTCGTTCGTTGAGTGATGAGAGGTATTGTTTCAGCAGGAGTTTCAAGCGGGTCGTCTTTCATTGCGAAAGTGCTGCACGATATAGCTAAACCGGGCAGGATAGAGTCCACCCATTCGCGGCAGGGCCGCCGAGGTTTCAAAGGATTTGAGCGGGATGACCTGCCGCACGGGTTGATTGGCTTCTTTGTAGATGTAGCTGATGGAGGTGTTGCCATAGAGGAGAACGCTTTCCTGGAACATCGACGACAATATCGATCCCCGCTTTGCAGACTTCATGATCTCGGCATGCTGATCTCGAGCTATCTCTGCCTGGACTTGCCGTTCCAATGGCGACGGCCGGAGTGCGGGATTGCGAGGCAATTTCTTTAGCTCGTCCTCGTAACCGCCGCTGAGATCATGAAGGCGCTTTATCGACGCTTTCATGCCAGCGTGCGGGTGAGCGGCGAGGACAGCGTCGAAGAGTTTCAGATCGTCAGGAAAATTTCGAAGCCAGAAGAAGGCGATTTCTTTTTCCAACGCCGGCCGTTCCTTCGCATCAACAGCAGCGAGACAAGCATAGAGAAGTGAAACCGCCGGCCCGTGGCAAAATAGGAGAAATCCGAAGATCTTCCGAGTTAAATAAGCGGCATCGATGGCGCGGAGGTCAAAGGCGGCTACATCGAAATCGTATATATGTTGATCTAATGGTTGGTAGAGATCATGAACCTGACTGGAAATCTCGGAGTCGCCGGCAAGAAGCCAACTTGTGGTGAACCACCCGAGATCCGCATGGCTCGACGATCGAATTTTGTAGATGGTCGAATCGAGCGCCTTGAGCTGAGGTGGATTTTCAGACTGTGTTAGAATGCCGCTGATCAGCGAGAGCACTTCCTCGCGCTCTTGAACAATGTCCATGTTTGAAATTGCCATGTCCATCAGATCAAGAGTGTCTTCAAAATCGGCCGTCACAGTTTTCATCAACTCGAGGATTAGATTGCGCATTCCCTCGGGGAATTTGTTCTGCCTAAGTGCCCAACCAGCGATTATCTGATGCCGAACGGCCGGTGGCGGGTCGATGCAAGCTCCTTCCAGCGCTGACACGAGGTCGGGTGGCACTTGGCTCATCTCGTTGATCATTGATGAAGCGGAACTGATTGCCGTCAGCTTGTCCTCGATGAAGCTCCCGGCGATAATCGCTGCGAGTTCGCTCGCAGCGGCTAGCCGCAAATCCTCTTCCGCTGATGCGAAACCGCTTAGCGCAAAAATTGCCTGGCGTCGAATTTCGCTGCGGGCGTCCTTACAGATGTTCAGCGTCTCTTGCAGAGCTTCAACGGGAGCGTTGCTGCGCCATATGAGCAATGCTGGACCCACAAATGGGCTGTCGTCGTTGAAGGACAGAATAATCTGAACTGATGCGGGAGGCCGCTCTGTGTCCAATGACAGCCACTCCTCGAAACCTTCCCGAAGTTCGTATGCTCTGTTTTTGCCGAGCTGACGAAATATGCGGTGCAAGAACTCGACGACTCGTAACGTTTCATCTTCGATCGCAGCGATAAACCCCCTCAGGATGTAGCTCAGGCGCGTATGGTGTTGTCGGGCAGCGACGGCGGGCCAATCAAAATCATCGAAGAATGCGATCGCGTCGCAACCGCCTTCATTGTGGATTTCTGCGATGATCGCCCCGACCGAATGGAGGTCGGGGAATTTAATGTTGGCCACCAATGCCAAGAGACCACCACCTTGAATGGCCGCCAATACGTTTGATCTCGTTGGGATGCTTGCTTGTTCCATCACTCCATCCAACTTTAAGGCAACTGCGAATTCGGGATAGCTTGGTTGCTCTGGTGGCGAGCTTGCAACCCATCTTCATGAGGAGTTTTAAACCAGTAACAAAAGCCTTACTGCCTCTGCTGCCTTATCCTGCAACGGCGGGAAAGCTGATGTTTGCGGGTTCACCCTCTTTATGAAACCAGAGGTCGCGGATTTTGGCGTCGTCGCTCTCTGGAAGGGGATGTGTGTCCCGTACGCGAAAAGTAGTTGGCAGATTAACTGATGTGCCAAAGACGAGGGCATGTTGTTTAGGTAGGGACGGCAGGCGTTTAAGCACTGAGTCCGAGATGAACGGCGTCATCTGTCTTATCTGAGAGAGATCATCGGGGTTCTGGATGCGATGAACGACAAAATTGGAGCATTGGGATAGCACAGTTTTCGACAACTCGCTTGGCCGCTGCGAAGCGACTAGGAGGAACAAGCCATATTTGCGCCCTTCCTTGGCAATCCGTTCATAGATGCGATTGGCGTCGATCGCGTAGCGGGACGGGGTTTCCGAAATGTATCGGTGCGCTTCCTCGAGTAGCAAATGTACAGGGAATCTGTTTCTCGGATCCGCTTGTCGCAACAATCTGAATGTCATGCGGGCCAAAACCGAAGATACTAATTCAACGACCTCATCCTCAACCGCGTTCATATCGACGATGACGATCTGGTGTTGTTTAGTCAGCTTCTGCTCTTTAACCTGCAGACCCAACAGTTCCTCCAAGAATGCTTCAAGGGATGGAGGCTCACCTACATTAGGCAGGTCGTGGCGGAGGAAGCGGAAATCCGGACGCTCTTTCAAAGATTTGAATCGAGTGATCATTTGAGAGCAATAGTCCCGGATCTGCCTATTTCCATGCGATTCCTCATAAAGGATAGCAAAATCGAGACACTCCTCGAGATCGTCAAACGCAAACGGTGCTCGATCGTAGGAAGGCAAGTCTACGTCCTCGCGCAATTTCTCGCCGACCTTTTCGAGGAAAGCTTCGAGATTGTTGCCCTGAAAATTGCCATACTGAAAATTCGCGCCGTAGCGCCGTAGAAGATCAATTTTGAGATCATTGGTAGGGTACTTCTGCAGCAAAGACACTACCCGGTGGAATTTCGCGACAGGGGAGTCGCCGTCCGCACCCCGGAAGCATTCAATGATGCACCTAGCCATGAAGTGCTCCTTGATCGCGAGTGCCTCCGGTGACTTTGCTCTGAAGAGGCCAGTCAAACCGAGTGCTGTTCGCAATACCGGCACTTGGGTGCGCTCGCTTGCTTGCAGCAAAAGTTCCCACTCCGTCTGGTCAAGGAACCAGTGAGGCAGGCGGAAACGGTTCTGGTTTGCTGAACCGTCCAGAACCAGTCTCTTCACATCAATTCCATCTTTAGCCAGCGGTGAAAGAGCCTGCCAATATTCACCGTTTACATCAAATACGAGGAACGTAGCGCCGCGAGCCCGGTGCTCATCGGCCTTCTCAAAAAGTGACTGCAGCACCGACGAGACAGTGCAGGATTTTCCGCTACCAGTATTTCCGAGCACGGCTGTGTGACCGCCAAAAAAGTCGTCGATTTTGACCTTGACGTCGTATCCCTCAAACACAACCGACTTGCCAATGGTCAATGCGCGATAGCGGGTTGGAGCAGGTGGGACGTGCAACCCTGGCGCAGCCTCCGTTGCAACGTCTGTTTCAAAAACTCGATCGAGTTCTGTATCAAGGGCGTAGAGCGCGTCCGCATAGAGGGACGGATAGATCGAGACGCCAAATCGGAACTTTGAGGGGCGCATTTGCGGCAACATGCCGACAGGAACTAGGTCTAGGTATTTAGCGGAGGAAGCCTTGCTCATTTCGCCGGCGCCCGCAGCGCTATTGCCGGGATCACGCTCGCGGAGGCCGACGACCTCAACTACGACGTATTCGGTTTGCACCGGGATCATCAGATAGGAACCCAATCGTGCAACATAGTGGACGCCGTCGAAACCCACCACAGTGAAATTGTCAGTGCCGGAATGCATTTCGATTATGAACCGATCTGCGGCTACCGACACAACTTTGCCAATCGCACGTTTTCTGTCGTCCCTACTCATTCTGGGCTCACCTTGTTCGGTGCCATGGTCTCGAGCACTTTTCGGACCGCATCGTCTATCCGATCGGCAGGCCGCTGCGGCATGAATTCTTCGATGATCGTATCGAAGTAGTGCGCCTTCCGTCCGTCAGTGCGACCGTCGCCCCCAATAATCCATATGCGTGGGTCATCCAGTTCACGTAGTTTTGCGATTTCACCCTCCAGTGTTGGCTCGACGAATGTGACCAATCGGAACGTCGGTATGGTCAGCGCCTGGTAGATGATATTGTTGATGTGCTCGTCACCGAATGCATAACCCATAGTGAATAAAACACTCTGCTCACGTACGATCCGAGATTGAAATTCACGGAAGAGATCGGAGTAAGGAGAGCCAAGGCTGGAGTTTTGCTTTGCCGGCGTCGGGTAGATCATGACCTTCCCAGGAACATTGCCAGGTGTGGTTTCCCTTATTGGAAAGAGGCCATGATCGTCTTCGGTCCAGGTAATAGAGCCGTGGAGTTTGCAGAGGTAGACAAAGCTATCGACAGCGGACCATTTCTTGCTCGAAACATCCAGCTGCTCGGCAAGGGCATATCGGAAAGTCGCAGGATTGAACCGCCGCTCGACTACTCCGGAGAACCCGTTCGCATAAGGCAGTCCCAACCGATCCATCGCCGTCTCGTTGAACACGTCGTAGTTCGTCGTAAAAACCCAAGGCCGAGGAAGAGATCGATCCCGTAGGACGAGCTTTCGATAGAACGTCTCATAGAGCTTTAGGACCGTCGTATCTCCATGCGCGAACTTACCATTCGTGCATTTGTCCCAGAGGAATGCCCGCACTTTTTCGATAGTGCCGTCAACGAGTTTCCTACCCGCTTCGACGTTGTCATGTGAGCTTCGGCCCAGGACGAACCGCATACTGAAAAGCAGTTCCATAAGGCGTTCCAAGTTTCTTGCGTACTCGATATCGCCCAGCTTTATCCCGTACATTTTCTCTAGGTCTGCTCGCTCGGCAGCCGTGGGGAAAGCAGCGTCATCTGGATTGCGAGCCGCAGTAAACTCTTTCGCCAGCGGCGCCATGGTTGGTATTCCAACCTCTTGATCTCCCTTCCAAGATGATGAGCATCCCGCGCCTAGGAGAAAAGCCACGTTCTTGGCATTCATAGCATCGGCAAGAGACTTGCGAACGGCATCGATGCCATCCGACCACGAAACTGTTCCCGAGCTTGGATCTCCGCCTCTCAGAAAACTGAATTTTTTCTCGTTCCCAACGTCAGCTTTCTCGACCATTTGTCCGCTCTTGAATATTGTCTGAATACAATTCAGACGTGAACCGACGCGATATTCAAGTCGATAGTGGCTGGGTCGGTGGTTATCCCCTATGTTATGTGGTTCGCTCCTAGGAACGGCGCTGTTCTCATAACTATAATAAATTCAATCCCTTGAAGGATCTCTCTTTGGTCAAATTACCCGCCAACTGTTCGTGTCCTTTCAGGCGGAACCCGAACCGTGTGAGATCTGAGGCGTAACCCTAATTCGAGTATGCCTGGGTGGGCCGGTAATCCTCCCCGTTTTA
>UBMU01000041.1 GCA_900466605.1 Hyphomicrobiales bacterium | reverse complement strand
CCCGTTGCGGCACGGACGTTGATCGGGACTGCTGCTGCGGATGTTTTGGTTGGCGCTGCGGCTGGTGACACGATCCTTGGCGGCGGGGCTGGTGATATCCTTGTCGGCGATGCCGGCAATGACATCCTGCGCGGCGAGGACGGTGACGATGTCGTGACGGCCGGCGACGGCGACGACAGTGTCACGGGCGGTGCCGGCGACGACGAGCTGCATGGCGGGGCTGGCGACGACATGCTGTTTGGCAATGCCGGCAAGGACATGATCCATGGGGAAGCGGGCAGCGACTTCATCGAGGGCGGCGCCGGCGAGGATCAGGTCTGGGCCGGTTCCGGCGACGACACGGTGATTGCGTCGGCCGGTGACGGCGACGACCAGTACTGGGGCGGCGACGGCATCGACACGCTGGACTATGCGGTGGCGAGCGCGAACCTGACGGTGGACCTCGGCAACGGCTTCATGCAGCGTGGCCAGGTGTCTGGGGGGACGACCGGGACGGATGTGGTGTACGGCTTCGAGAACGTCGTCACCGGCTCCGGCCACGACACGATCACGGCGACGACTGTGGCCAACGTCATGGACGGCGGGCTCGGCAACGACACCTTCCGCTTCCTGTCGGCTGCGGCTGCCGATGGCGACACGATCCACGGCTTCCAGCCTGGCGACAAGATCGACTTTGCGGCGATCGACGCCAATACCGGGGTGGCGGGCGTGCAGCACTTCTCGCTTGCGGCAGGCGGATCGCTGACGGCGGCCGGCCAGGTGGTGATCACCCACGAGGTGCTTGATGGCAACGAGTTCACGGTGATCCACGGCAATGTCGACAACAACACCGACGCCGACTTCGTGCTGATGCTGAAGGGCAACTACAACCTGACCGAAAGCGACTTCAACGGCGTCTCCTGAGGGGACGAGCGCGCCTCCCCGACCGGGTCATCCCGGTCGGGGACTTTTCTGTTCAATGCGCCGGGCGGGGCAACGGGTTGATGTCCTGGGTTCGATGCGCGGATGTGGGGGCATGCGATGACGAAGAAGAAGAGCGAGCCGCAGTACAAGATTCCGGGATTGCGCGGCATCCTTGTCTATCTGTTCGGGCTGTCGGGGATCATCAACATCCTGGCGCTGACCGGCGCCTTCTACATGCTGCAGATCTACGACCGGGCGCTGACCAGCGGCTCGATCTCGACGCTGGTGGCGTTGTCGATCCTGGCGATCAGTCTGTACCTGTTCCAGGGGGTGTTCGACATCATCCGCTCGCAGATCCTGATTAGGCTGGGTGCGCGGCTGGATGCCGAGCTGGCGCCGATCGCCCACAAGGTGGTGATCGAGATGCCGCGCTACGGTTATTCGACGTCGGAGGCGATGGAGCGCGGCCGCGACGTCGACACGCTGCGCGGCTTCCTGTCGAGCCAGGGTCCGGTGGCGCTGTTCGACCTGCCGTGGATGCCGATCTATCTGGTGTTCGTCTGGCTGCTGCACCCGATGCTGGGGCTTTTGACGGTTGGCGGCGCGGTGGTGCTGACGCTTTTGACGATCACCGCCGAGGTGCTGACCCGGCGGCATTCGCAGTCGATGATCAAGGCCTCGGTGGCGCGCAACTCGGTGGCGGACTCGAACGCCCGCAACAGCGACATCATGCATGCGATGGGGATCACCGGGCGCGCCGTCGATCGCTTCGAGAAGGCCAACCGCCGTCACCTCGACTGTCAGACGAAGACGTCGGACATCGGCGGCACGCTGTCGGGGCTGTCGAAGGTGCTGCGGATGATGCTGCAGTCGGCGATCCTCGGGCTCGGCGCCTATCTGGCGATCCGCGGCGACCTGTCGGCCGGCTCGATCATCGCCTCGTCGATCGTCACGGCCCGGGCGCTGGCCCCGGTCGACATGGCGATCGCCCAGTGGAAGGGCGTGGTCAGTGCGCGCCGCAGCCATCATCGGCTGAACGAGACGCTGGCGGTGCTGAATGACAAGAGCGACTATGTCGAGCTGCCGGCCCCGCACGACAGCCTGACGGTCGACAACATCACCACGGTGGCGCCGACGAGCGGGGCGGTGCTGCTCAGCGAGGTGAGCTTCACGCTGAAGGCCGGCCAGGCGCTCGGTCTGATTGGCCCGTCGGGCGGCGGCAAGACGACGCTGGCGCGCTCGATCCTCGGCATCTGGCCGGTGCTGCGCGGCTCGGTCCGGGTCGACGGAGCCGACCTCAGCCAGTGGAACGAGGCGTTCTTCGGCGAGCATGTCGGCTATCTGCCGCAGGACGTGGCGCTGATGGAGGGGACGATTGCCGAGAACATCTCGCGCTTTGCCGAGGTGCCGGATGCGCGCAAGATCATCCGTGCGGCCAAGGCCGCCGACATCCA
Organism: Hyphomicrobiales bacterium; assembly: GCA_900466605.1. Lineage (GTDB taxonomy): Bacteria > Pseudomonadota > Alphaproteobacteria > Rhizobiales > Rhizobiaceae > Rhizobium. The sequence continues at coordinate 4,329 of UBMU01000041.1, read as the reverse complement.
CGAGCTGGTCGTGCATCTGCGCGACGGCTACCAGACCGAACTCGGTCCGCACGGCACGGCGCTGTCGGCCGGCCAGCGCCAGCGCATCGGGCTGGCGCGCGCACTTTATGGCGATCCCTTCCTGGTGGTGCTCGACGAGCCGAACTCCAACCTCGATGCCGAGGGCGAGGAGGCGCTGACCAGGGCAATCGCCAAGGTGCGCGAGCGCGGCGGCATCGTCATCATCGTCGCCCACCGCCCAAGCGCGCTGGCCGCCGTCGACATGGTCGGGCTGGTGCAGAACGGCCGGCTCGCCGCCTTTGGGCCGAAGGACGAGATCATCCAGCCCGCCACCAAGGTGCGTCCGCTGGTCGTCGGCAAGACGCCGCCGGATGCCGGCCGCGAACGGGTTGCGAACGCCGCCGAATAGCGGTCCGACAAAAGGATAGGAGAGCGTCATGGAGGAAAGACTGATCCTCGGACTGCCCGACGACGGCCAGGCGGCCGTTGCTCCGGCCAACCGGTTCCGGCTTGCCGCCGACAAGGGCGTCGACCGGCGGCTCTACTCGCTGCCCTTGCTGTTCGGGGTGCTCGGCGCCGTGCTCGGCAGCGGCAAGCAAGCCGCCGTTGCGCCGCATGATCAAAAGCCCGCCGGCCCGGAACCATCCGAACCACCGGCGCCTGTCAGCACCGACCTTGCGGCGATCGATGACGTCGCCGCCTTCCTGCGCGACATGACCGACGAGCTGATGGCCAGCACCTCGGGCGTCATCCGCAAGCGCCATGTCGCCTCGGTGCGGCTGAGCTTCGAGGACCTGCCGCTGCCGCGCAATCCGAACCTTGCCGACACGGTGATGCGGGCCTTCAACGCCAACGACAACGAGGGCCGCATCGGCATCAGCGGCGAGAGCTTCCACTTCCCCGAGACCGGTCGTGCCCGCAGCGGTGGCGGCCATGGCGGTGGCCGCGGTCATGGCGGCGGCGGCGATGGCGAGCCTCCCCGGTGGGGTGGTCATGGTGGTGGTGGGGGCGATGCGCCCGATGGCGACGACGACGATGACGAGACGCGCGCCAACCGGTTGCCGGTATCGCTCGGCCGCAACGTTCTGGCCAACGGCATGGTCAACCTGTCGACGCTGATCTTCCTCGACGATCTCCTGGCCAAGACCTACGATCCGGACGGCGATCAACTGAGCGTGCGCAACCTGCGGGCCTCGAGCGGCGAGATCACCGCCTATGGCGACGGCGTCTGGCTCTATACGCCGGCACGCGGGGTCAGTGGCCCGGTGACCTTCAGCTACCAGGTGAGCGACGGCAAGGGCAGCATCGTCACGCAGTCGACGATGTCGCTCCTGAAGGCGCCGCCGCACGAAATTGCCGGCACCGACGGTGACGACCGGATGCTCGGCACGCCCGAGGACGACATCGTTTCGGCCAAGGGTGGCGACGACTTCGTCTATGCCCGCGAGGGCCGCGACGTGGTGTTTGCCGGTGCCGGCAACGACACCGTCTTCGGCGGCACCGGCGATGACCTGATCCATGGCGAGGGGGGCCACGACCGGCTGTTTGGCGGGGCGGGCAACGACGTGCTGTTTGGCGGCGATGGCGACGACGATCTCTTCGGCGACGAGGGCAATGACAGCCTGATCGGCGAGGCGGGCAACGACCGTCTGTTCGGCGGTGCCGGCAACGATCACCTGATGGGAGATGACGGCGACGATCAGCTCTCCGGCGAGGCCGGCGACGACCTCCTGGAAGGCGGCGCCGGCAATGACGCGCTGACGGGCGGTCTCGGCAAGGACGTGGCGCTCGGCGGCACTGGCGATGACAGCTTCCGGGTCGGGCTCCTCAGCGAGGACCTGCGCCAGGAGGTGGCCGCGACGACGGGATCAGCGTCCACGGGAACGTCAACCTCTGCACCTGCCTCCGCCCCCACCTCCGACGGCAACGACACCTATGTCGGCGGCGAGGGCAGCGACACCTATGATGCCAGCGATGCAACGGCGGCCGTTGACGTCGACCTTGCCGCCGGTACCGCCACCGGCGCCGACATCGGCAGCGACAGCCTGTCCGAGATCGAGAACGTCACCGGCAGCGCCCATGACGACACGATCTGCGGCGACGCTTACGACAACCATCTGGAGGGCGGCGCCGGCGACGACCAGATGACCGGCGGGGCCGGTGACGACACGGTGCTTGGCGGCGACGGCGACGATGTCGTCATCGTGCTTGCGGCTGTCCCCGTCAGCAACGCTGACGACAGCGGCAACCAGGCCGGCGGCAGCCAGGATGCCAGCCATGACGGCAACGACGTCTATGACGGCGGGGCGGGCTGCGACACGCTCGACCTGTCGGCGCTGATCAAGGTGGTGATTGCCGACATCGAGGCCGGCTATGCCGAGGGCGAGGAGATCGGCCGCGACACCATTGCCGGCTTCGAGACGATCCATGGCGGCTCGGGCAACGACCGCTTCTCCGGCGGCAGCGGCACCGACATCCTGTATGGCGGGGGTGGCGACGATCAGGTGGCCGGACGCAGCGGCGACGACCACCTGATCGGCGGCGACGGCAACGACCGCCTCGACGGCGGCAGTGGCGACGACGTCTTCATCGTGCTTGCCCGCACCAGCGCCAATGACGGTGACGACGGCGACGACCGGATGGACGGCGGCAGCGGCAGCGATTGCTACGATGCGTCTGCCACCGTGCTCGGTGTCGTCATCGATCTCGAGGCCGGCGAGGCCTCGGGCGGCGAGATCGGCGACGACGAGCTTGTCGACGTCGAGAATGCCATCGGCGGCTCGGGCGACGACTTCATCGTCGCCTCGGCCAGGGTCAACGTGCTGGTCGGTGGCGAAGGCTCCGACGTCTTCGTCTTCCAGTCGGTCGCCAGTCTCGAGAACGACGGCTCCGGCTGCGACGAGATCCTCGACTTTGGCGTCGGCGACCGGCTCGATCTCTCCGCCCTTGGCCAGAACGGCACGCTCATCTTCGCCGGCCTGCAGATGGATGGCGACACGCCGCAGATCGGCTCGATCACCTTCTACTACGAGGCCTTCGGCGACGACACCCGCACCGTCGTGCGCACCATCGTCGACCTCGACCATGACGACGACCTGCAGATCCTGTTGCGCGGCCATCACGACCTGACCGCCCAGGACTTCATCCTGGCCGCCATCGATCCCGGCCAGGCGACGATCGACACGCATCCGATGGGACAGGCCTGATGNNTCAGGGGAACACCGCAATGATCACCACGACCAGCGACAAGAGCAGTGACAGGACCGGCGGCGACAACAACAAGACGACCGCCGACAAGACTGCCGAGCGGGCCCGCCAGAACGCCCGGCAGTTCGGCATCACCTCGCGCATCGTCGCCTCCTCGGCGCTGGCAGGCGTGCTGGTGTTCGGCATCGGCGGCTGGGCGGCCCAGGCCAAGCTGTCGGGCGCCGTCATCACCCATGGCCAGGTGGTCGTCTCCGAGCAGGTCAAGACCATCCAGCACCGCGACGGCGGCATCATCGCCGCCATCCGCGTCGACAACGGCACCGCGGTGAAGAAGGGCGACGTCCTCATCGTCCTCGACGACACCCAGACCCGCGTCGAGCTGTCGATCGTCAGGGCGCAGCTGCAGCAACTGACCGCCGCCCATGCCAGGCTGGTGGCCGAACGCGACGATGCTGCCGGCGTCGGCTTCGAGGCGCTCGATCTCTCCGCCGCCGTGATGGCGGGCGAGACGAGGCTGTTTGAGGCCAACCGCCGCATGGTCGCCAACCAGAAGGAGCAGCTGCGCCTGCAGATCGTCCAGCTCGACGAGCAGGTGCGCGGCTTCAAGGCGCAGAGCCGCTCCAACGACAGCGAGGCTGCGATCATCGAGCAGGAGCTCGACAAGACCGAGAAGCTCTTGAAGAGCCAGCTGGTGCCGATCTCGCAAAAGCGCGACCTGTTGCGCCAGCGCGCCCGCATCGAGGGCAGCCGCGGCGAGCTGATCGCCCGCGTCGCCGAGGCCGAGGGCGAGATCAGCGAGCTCAACATGAAGCTGATCTCCATCGACCAGACCACCCGCAAGGAGGCGCAGACCGAGATCGTCAATCTCGTCGCCAAGATCGCCGAGCTCAACGAGCGCGAGATCGCCGCCCGCGACCGCCTCACCCGCATGGAGGTGCGCGCCCCCGTCGACGGCTTCGTCTATGACCTGCAGGTCCACACCATCGGCGGCATCATCGCCCCCGGCGCCGTCGTCATGTCGGTCGTCCCCAAAGGCGGCGACCTCACCATCGAGGTCCGCATCCCCCCCGTCGACATCGACCGCGTCTCCCCCGGCCAGCCCGCCCGCATGCGCTTCACCGC
>UBMU01000060.1 GCA_900466605.1 Hyphomicrobiales bacterium | reverse complement strand
GGGCGGGCGGGTGGGTTCCACGCACCGCCAAAAAGTTTGGCACCTCCCATGGGGAAGCCGCCTAAGTATTTTCGTCTGTCAACACCGTTTGGCGCGACACTAAATCAAACGGTTTCCGTCACGACAGGCCGGATCTTGGGACATGAATAGACCTAGGCAGTGTACCCCGGCCGAGACAGGTTCGGCACGTCGACGCCGATATCTTACGTTCGGGTCTACGCTGTGCAGGTCGAGCTGCGTCGAATGCCTTTCAGGCCTTGGCGTGGGGGCAATGACTCTGACCGCCCTACCGGACTTGGACTGGAGCGACGGTATCGACTGAAATCTCACCTTCTAAAACGCCTCTCGCGAGATCTGCACGGTCTCGCTCGACTTCAATGACAGTGTAGAGCTTGTCATCGCGGAACGCGCTCGCGTTGGAAGTCGTAACATCTTCAGCGGGGGCGGCATCGATCTCCATGAAGTCGAGTTCGCGGCTGGAGGCAACAATGCGGGCGTCTCCGGCTGTCCTGGCCGCAACCGTTACAATCCCATGGTTGGTGGCATTGGCCCACCGGGGATCACTTGGGGCCGCGATTGGCTCGAGGCGATAAATGTTCAGCAGCCCCTGAGCAACGGGCGCCTCCAGCGCATGTGCGTCGCTTATCTGCGCTTGGCTCTCGACCGATCGGCCGAAAGTCGTCTTGCTCGTTGCATTGTTGGGCTCGCCTCCGCCCGTTTTCACGACATTTGACATGGCCGTATTCTCCATTCCATTGAGGCTGGTCACTTCCACCCTGTTGGCAATTTCAGACCACCTCGCGTTAACACCCGAAGAGCCAACAATTGGCATTCGACTTTGTTCCGCCGTCAGCGCGGATGGGGGGGCGGCAGTCCCCTGGGGCCACTTGAGAAGAGAAAAACGGCGACGCAGCGACCCGGACGGATGGCCGCGCCCGACAATCCTGCTGGCTAAGGCGTCACTACCTTCTTCTGTACGATAGCGAACCATCGTAGTTGGTTGAAAATGAAGGTATCTCTTGTTCTCGGCCATCTGAAATCCAGATAGTATGGTGAGGACCGTCGCAACGCGACATTGGGGGGAATGACTTGACTACTGAAACCTTTGCACTCACCCGAGACCTTGCCCAGCGGCGATCCAACCCTCTGGCTGATCCCGTTCCGGACTATGCCACATACATGCTGGACATCGACGGTTGTGTTTGCAGCTGGAACGCAAGGGCGAGCCGGTTTGAAGGGTTTACCGAGGAGGACATCCTCGGCGAGCATTTCTCCTGTTTTTTTACCCCTGAGGATAGGAGTGCAGGCATCCCAGCAACAGTGCTGCAAGCGGCTGCAATCGAGGGCCGGTTTGAGACCGAAGCTTGGCGGGTACGAAAATGTGGAGCCCGCTATTGGGCCCACGTGACCCTCGACACCGTTCGCGATCGAACTGGCGCAACAGTGGGATACGTCAAAATCGTCAGGGATTTGTCTGAACGCCAACGCAGCGAGGAAGTGCTCAGGCGAAGCGAAGAACAGTTTCGGCTACTTGTGCAAGGTGTTACCGACTACGCGATCTATATGCTCGATCCCGACGGCTATGTCTCAAGCTGGAACCTTGGCGCCGAGCGTATCAAGGGTTACCGGCCGGAAGAAATCATCGGTCAGCATTTCTCCCGGTTCTATACCGATGAGGACAGGGAACAGGACCTGCCAAGGACTGCGTTGAGCATCGCCCAAAGTGAGGGGCGATTTGAACGAGAAGGCTGGCGGGTACGCAAGGACGGGACCCGTTTTTGGGCCAACGTCATTATCGACGCCATTCGTGCGGACGACGGAAGTCTGATCGGTTTTGCAAAGGTCACACGGGACATTACCGAGAAGCGTCAGGCGCAACAGGCGTTGGAACGCACCCAGCGGGAGCTCTTTCACTCTCAAAAAATGGAGGCCGTTGGGCAACTTACCGGTGGTGTAGCGCACGATTTCAATAATTTGCTGATGGCCGTTCTGGGAAGTCTTGAGATTGCCGAAAAACGTGCGGCGGCTGGGCGGGATGTTACTCAACTCATCAAGAATGCGATCCTTGGCGCCAGGCGCGGGGCTTCGCTGACCCAGAGACTACTTGCTTTCTCGCGCAAGCAGGACCTCGTGATCGAGCCGGTCGACGTGCCCGATCTCGTCAGGGAAATGTCAGATATGCTGCAGCGCTCGATCGGCCCGACTGTTGAGATCAGCACGAGCTTCCCGCTATCGCTTCCCCCTGTTTATTGCGACCGTAACCAACTGGAGTCAGCCATTCTCAACCTTGCGGTGAATGCTCGCGATGCGATGCATCATGAGGGATCGTTGAGTTTCAAAGCGACCACCCACTTGATCGGACCGGACGACGGCGAACTCAAGGCAGGAAATTATGTCTGTCTCTGCTTGACGGATGAAGGCGAGGGTATGGATGCGGAAACCCTCGAGAACGCGACAAGCCCCTTCTTTACAACCAAGGGTGTCGGCAAGGGGACGGGATTGGGCCTTTCGATGGTTCAAGGTCTGATGGCTCAGTCTGGTGGGAGGCTTGTGCTTCGCTCTTCGAAGGGTGCAGGAACCACCGCCGAACTGTGGATGCCCGCTGCCCAAAATCCTGGCGGGGTTGAGCGATTGGACGCGGGCGACCAGACTATCAAGATACCGACAACACCTTCTGTGCGACCGTTATCGATTTTGGTTGTTGACGATGATCCCCTTGTCCTCACCAATACTGTTTTGATGATTGAAGATCTGGGTCACGCAACCGCGCAAGCACAATCTGCAGAAGAGGCGTTACTGCTTCTAGATGGCGGCGCGCCGTTTGATCTAGTCGTCACCGATCACGCCATGCCCAAAGTCACTGGATCCCAGCTCGCCGCCATAATTCGTGAACGTTGCCCGGGTTTACCGATCGTGCTGGCAACTGGCTATGCCGAATTACCGCAGGGGGCAGACACAAGTCTGATAAGACTTTCAAAGCCATTCTCCCAGAACCAGTTAGAAACGGCAATTGCGAATGCGCGGGACCGTCCGGACAGAGCCCTTTAGGCCGAGGCCCCTGTAAAGAACTCCACGCGCCACGTTGATGCCGAAATTCTCTGTTGTTGATACTTTCGTGGGACCGAAGGGCACAACATGGATTTCATCACTCGCTTTGTTGATCAACCGATGCTCCATGGGGCGTCGCGAGCACTTAAATTATGGCATGAACGCAGCCGTCGGTCGCCGGACCAACTGGCCCCTCTGTGGGCCCTCATCGTTATCACATGCCTGCTGACATTGAGTTGGTGGCTCTTGTCAGGTATTTCCAGCCTATTCGCAGTCGCTACTTTGGTGACGCTTTCTTTCCCTCCCGCCTGGAAGCTAATGGCAGGGCCTCGGCGCCGGAGCTACGATGCACGGGCCTATCGGGCACTGGCAGCCATTGCTGTCAGACGACGTGAAACGGAGTGGGTAGTAAGGGTATTGGTGCTTTTCATTTCGGCTTGCCTTCCGTTGATCGCACGGGTTGATGATCCCGCCGGGCAGTTTTTCGTAATCGGTTCGGCCATCTGGTTCGTTATGACAATCCCCGCGAATGTTTATCTGGCCGCTGCCGAGCCGCCAAAACCCACAGATGGGGACGAGGTGTTTTCTCGGCGGCGTGCTGTAGCCGCCGCCTGAGGCGGTTGTTTACGTGCTACGGAACCAATCGCGTGGCGTTCCGTTTCTCTGTGGTCAAATCACGGAGGTGAACATGCTTTACTATGCTCTCGTATTTCTGGTGGTCGCATTGATTGCTGGTGTGCTGGGTTTCGGCGGTATCGCGGGAGCGTCTGCTTCCATCGCTCAGGTCTTGTTCTTCATCTTCCTAGTCCTGTTTGTCATTTCGCTGGTGATGCGGGTTATGAGGCGATAAATCGCCGACGGAGAGAGCTTCAGTCCTACAGTACCAAGGCGGGAGTTTATTCTGCCTGGTAGCTGTTTGCTCTGTTGGCGTCACGAGCTCTGGCAGAACGACGAAGTAATTGGAAAGATTATCATGAGTGCCGATACACCGACACCTCCTGCAGGTTTTGACAGCGACGAGGAGCTACAGGTCCACCTCGCAGCTCTTGAGCGAGATTCCCCAGCAGAAGATCCGGCACTTCCGTTTGAGGGGCGGATTGGAGAGCGTACAACGCTAGGGGATCTACAATCAGATATTTCCCTCGTCCGTGTCGAGATGGAGCACCTTCGGGCACGCCTTCACATCATTGCGGGACAATCCGAAACATTGGTCAGATCACAGCTGGAATGGGCGGATGCAAGCGCGCATGCGCAACTTGGAAGGTATCCCTGGCTTAAGTTGGTGGGGGCGATGACAGGCACATTTCTTGCGACAAGGTTCATACAAACGCTTCCTTTTGGGTCGCTTTTGACCGCCGTGCTCCCTCATGTGGCGGCAGTTTCTGAACACCGTCATACCAGATAGCCACATGTGGCGACGTCACTACAACTTGGCGGAGGTCAGTCAGGAAGGGCAGGCGATATGTCGCTATCCAGAACGACAATTCCTGAATAGAGGACTGGTGTCTCATTGCGATCGCGAAAGCATCTTCCAAATATCCCGACCAAGATATACCGATCGTCAGTGGACTTAACTCTGTAGACAGATTGCTGGGGGTGCTCTCCGACGATGGCTTGGGTTATCGTCTTTGCAAGTGTTGGTCGATCCTCTGGATGAACGCGATCTAGGTAGGATTGAAGAGGCAGACGGCGAGTGGTTTCATCCGGCGGAAGTCCAAAAGAGGTCGGCAAGCGCTGAATCGGTATATACCCGATACTTCGAAAGGTGCCATGTAAATATCCCCGCATCCGCGGTCGACGGATCGGACAAGTCTACGGTGAACGATCTTTCATTGATGGGCGTCATCGCACTTTCCACGATATCCGTGTTGCCTTGCGGATTTGGGATCGCTCGATCCCGGAATTAAGCAGGAGATACGCACATAACACTTGGCTCTTACATAGCCAAAGCGCGGTAAAAAATATCCACTTATGATTGAGCATCCTAATGTATCGTTTCGGCGGCACGCGCATGCTTGAGGACATCGTCCGTGACCTCAATGAGGCGCATGGAGCGTGCCAGAAGTTCGGATCCAAGACTGTCGATGGCAATGGCATCTTTCATGAGATCAAGACGGTCGGCGACGTCGGCCAAAAGGTCAACCATCTCCGCATTGCCCACGCAGACCAATTCACCAGCTTGACTACGCAATTGCTCAGCGAAATGCTTCGTGAGTGTCACGCGATCATCTTCCGACAAGTCGTCGAAGGCTTGCACATCAGCGTTTTCCATTTGCCGTTTCGCCATCGCCTTTCCTCCGCCAGTTATCGTTTTACGAGGCGAATGTAATTTTACGCTGTTTAAGGAAGAACTAATGGAATGGTGAATAGTTTTGGTGGCAATCCAATGCCTTAAACGAGGCCGCTCGATTCTCTGCCATTGCCTCAATCGGTGATATTCAAGATTTTACTGTAGCCCATGCAGGATGGCGTCGGCATTGATGCACGGAAACGTGATCTCGGTATGGACGAACTGCCGCCTGCGCGACGCGTTCATACGATGATATCCCAACGATCGCTTGGATGACTGAGGCCAAAATGGCTTAACGCACAACAGCGCTCTTGATGAACTCACTCTCCGGCACCCCTATTTGCTCTAAGTATGGCCAAACTTCGAGAGGTCATGAGATACTCCGCCCCCTCCACGTTTTCCTCTTCAATTTCCGGTCCGACCGTGCTGAGAGCCCTGGTCCATCCGTCAGCAGCCTCTGGTAGCTTAAATACAACGTCGCCGTCGTGTGGGTTGAACAGAATAAGGATGTCGTTCCATTCATCGGTGCTCAATGGCACTTCTCTTATCAGCCTCAGACCAATCGTTGTGCTGCCGGCGTCATCCCAATGTTCTGCAGTTTGGTGGCCGCCGCCTGGATTGAACCAGAACACCTGCATGCCATCGCGCCAACTCTCTCGCCTTAAAATCGAATGCTGCCGTCGAAGAGAAATGAGGTTCTTCGTGAACTGAGTGAGCGCCTGCGCACTTTCGGGCTGGCCTTCCCAATGAACCCAGCTCAACTCGCTGTCCTGGCAGTATGCGTTGTTGTTGCCAGCCTGACTACGGCCAAACTCGTCACCTGCGAGCAGCATCGGCGACCCGTGCGAGATGAAGAGCGTCGCAAGGAAGTTGCGCTTCTGCCTTTCGCGATGCTCGTTAACTGCCTCATCATCAGCGGGACCCTCGATGCCGTAATTGAAGCTCCTGTTGTGGTCGTGGCCGTCCTTGTTGTCCTCGCCGTTCGCTTCATTATGTTTTTCGTTATAGGATACGAGATCGTTCAACGTGAAGCCATCATGCGCGGTAATGAAGTTGACGCTGGCCCAGGGCCTGCGCCCGCGCAGGTCGTACACGTCTCCTGACCCAAGGATGCGCGCGGCGAAGTCTTGCGTCGTTCCGTCCTCGTCCTTCCAATAATCCCGGACCGTGTCACGATATTTGTCGTTCCACTCCGCCCAACCCGGTGGAAAACCGCCTACCTGATATCCTCCCGGGCCAATATCCCATGGCTCGCCGACAAGCTTGAGTCTGGAAAGAACCGGATCCTGTCCCACCGCATCGAAGAAGCCACCACGCTGGTCAAAACCTTCTGGCTCGCGACCGAGGATAGTACCAAGGTCAAAGCGAAACCCATCAACATTCATTGCTTCAGCCCAGTAACGCAGGGAGTCGGTCACCATTTGGAGAACGCGGGGATGCGAGGTATTGACCGTGTTTCCAGTGCCGGTGTCGTTTACATAATAACGATGCTGATCTGGCAGCGTGCGATAGTAAGAGAAGTTGTCGATACCTTTGAATGATAATGTTGGACCAAGCTCGTTGCCTTCGGCCGTGTGGTTGTAGACGACATCGAGAATAACCTCGATCCCAACGTCATGGAAAGCGCGGACCATGTCGCGCAAGCCATTAAGTCCGTTGGGACCATAGTAGCGTGATGCCGGGGCAAAAAAACCGAGCGTGTTGTATCCCCAAAAGTTCTTCAGACCCTTGTCCAACAAATGCGGATCGTCCGGGAACCAGTGGATCGGCAGCAACTCGATGGATGTTATCCCCAAGCTTCTGACGTATTCGACAATCTGCTTGTGGCCGAGGCCCTCGAAGGTGCCGCGAAGCGCGTCGGGAATGGCGGGATGGAGGTTCGTGAAACCCTTGACATGGGTCTCATAAAAGATGCTGCTCGACCACGGTATGGTGGGCTTTCTATCGCCCTCCCAGTTGTAGCTTTCGCCATCAACGACACGACATTTCGGCACGGAGCTTGCACTGTCGGTATTGTCAAACGAGAGATCCTTTTCCTCGTTGTCTAGCTTGTAGGCAAACTGCGCCTGGCCCCAGCTGACCTCTCCAACCAGCTCACGAGCGTATGGGTCCATCAGCAGTTTGTGGGAATTGAACCTGTGACCGGCCTCAGGATCATAAGGGCCGTGTACCCGAAATCCATAGAGGGCTCCAGGTCTCAGGCCCGGAACAAAACCATGCCAGATCTCGTTGGTAAACTCAGGCAACGCTATCCGTGAAATCTCCGTATTGCCATCCTCGGAAAAGAGGCAGAGCTCGACGCGTTCCGCGTGTGCGCTAAACAATGCAAAGTTCACACCGTCACCATCGTAATTTGCACCCAGTCGAGTGTAGTCGCCTGGAAGGATGTGCGAAACGGACCGGGTCATTCTATTCCCCTCGTTAGACAGAACGTTCATAACTGTCGGTGCATCACATTTGTTCCGGGTCGATCCCAGCCATAGCACAGCGCTCGAAGACGTTGCTCACCTTGAGTTTGGTCGGTCCGGAATGTCGAGCTCGATGATCACGGGTGCATGATCGCTAGTGTGCGGCCACCCCCTGGGATCTCGCCGCACACTCGCCGACTTGAGCCATGGGGCAGCCGTCGGACTGAGCAAAAAGTGGTCGATTCGCAACCCGGCGTCGCGCTCAAACGAGTTCCGCCAGTATTTCCAGAATGTGTAAATGCGTTCGCCAGGATGCAGATGGCGAACGGCGTCTGTCCAGCCCTGTGCAACGAGCTTTGCAAGGGCTTTTCTGACCTCCGGACGAAAGAGAGCGTCATCCGCCCATCGCTCGGGTTTATAGACATCTATTTCCGTTGGCATCACGTTGAAGTCTCCGACAAGGAGGACAGGGATCTCCAGTTCCAGGAGCTCGGCCGAGTACTCCTGAAGGCGGCGAAACCAACGTAGCTTGTAGTCGAACTTCGGGCCTGGCGCCGGATTTCCGTTGGGTGCGTAGAGCCCGCCAATCAGAATACCGTCTACCGCAGCCTCGATGTACCTGCTGTGGGTGTCGTCAGGATGGCCGGGAAGTCCCTTCCGCGTTAGTATCGGTTCCTTACCCTTGGCGAGGATAGCAACGCCGTTCCAACTGCGCTGACCATGCCAAACCGCGCCATAGCCGAGTTTTTCCAACTCCCTTCGCGGAAACTTGTTGTCCGTCGTCTTTAGCTCCTGCAAAGAGACGACGTCGGGGGCGTCTTCGTCCAGCCATCGAAGAAGGACTGGAAGGCGTCCAATGATGCCGTTCACATTGTATGTGGCTATCTTCAAGTCTCCTCCCACGAGCTCGGGCAGCAGCCCGTTGCGACGGATTGGTCAAATGTGATTTGCCGCAAGCAAAAAGTTGGGCCCCCGCCGGCGTCTGGCAAGAGTAAAATCGATCGCTCCTGGAAGGTTCCGAAAGTCGCTTGCCGCTAAGCGGAGGACGGGAATGTCTCTGTTCTTGCCGGAGCTCGCGGAGTGTAACTTGATTGTCGCGGTCCTTCGCATACGCCAGCACAAAACCGTGAAAGTCTGGAAAACCTGTTTATCAGAGCTAAGCTTTGTCGTAGAGCCAGCGACATCTGCAGCGTGGTCTCCGAATTTAAGTTATGGATAGTATTCAGATCCGGAACGATAGCGTTCTGCGCCATCCCGGTTACCTCAACTTCGCGGCATCGCGCGTCTTGTCCTCGCTGGCGTTTCAATCCATTGCTGTGGCGATGGGCTGGATGATCTACGACCAGACGCATAGCGCGTTTGCCCTAGGCTTGGTCGGCCTCTGCCAGTTCCTCCCAATGGTGATCCTGACCTTCGTGGTGGGTCAAGTGGCCGACCATTTCGATCGCAGGCGGATCGGCCTGATATGCCAGCTTGTTGAGGGTACTACCGCGCTATTGCTGGCGTTAGCTGCATGGCAAGGCCAGTTAAGCGCAACCGGGATACTGATTGCCGTTGCTATACTTGGCGCCGCACAGGCATTCGAGCGACCGACCATGGCGGCCCTTCTGCCGACTGTCGTACCTGCAAGTTTGCTTCAGAAGTCAATCGCTACCACCACATCCATGATGCAGACCGCTCTGGTGATTGGCCCATCACTAGGCGGTCTTCTATACGGCATGGACGAGGTGGCACCTTTTGCTCTCGCCTTCGTCTTGTTCCTGATTGCGAGCGTCAACGTCATATCGATCCGGATGGAGCGACCTGCGCCTGCTCGACAGCCAGTGACCCTCGCATCCGTCTTTGCCGGTGTGTCGTTCATCCGCAGCAAGCCCATCATCCTTGGCACCATTTCACTCGATCTCTTTGCAGTGCTCCTCGGGGGCGCCACAGCACTTTTGCCGATGTTTGCCCGCGACATCTTGCATGCTGGGCCGTGGGGACTGGGGCTGCTTCGCGCGAGCCCCGCCATTGGTGCTGTGGTAATGTCCGTCTACCTCGCACGCCATCCCTTGAAGACCGACGCCGGACGCAAGATGTTTATCGCGGTGGCAATCTTCGGCGTTGCCACCATCATCTTTGCCCTCTCCCAAAACATTGCGCTTTCGGTTTGCGCGCTCTTCGTGGTTGGCGCGTCCGACACAATTAGTGTCGTAGTGCGCAGTTCACTGGTGCAACTATTGACCCCTGATGAAATGCGAGGACGCGTTAACGCGGTCAATTCGCTCTTTATCGGCACCTCAAACCAACTTGGAGAGTTTGAGTCAGGTATGGTCGCTGCCTTGCTCGGTCCTGTCATGACCGGGATCGTTGGAGGTATCGGTACGATCGTAGTCGTCCTGCTGTGGATCCGGCTGTTTCCCGATCTGGCGCGGGTCAAAACGCTGTCTGGAGAGTGATCTTTTCAAGCGACTATCGCCGCCCCTAATGCCACCGGCGATAGTCACCGTCCCCGGAGCGACCAACCAGATAGCCCAGTGCAAAAGCAATGACCCCAATCCCGAGCACCACGCTTGTGGCAGTGTGCGGGTGATCGGAAGCACCAATCGCCAGGGCTGTAGTCTCGCGCTTCACTGCTGTCGCTGCTGCCTTTGCTGTCTTTCGCACACCCTCTGGCGGGTTTGATGGCGACCCCGTAAAGCCAGCTTTTAAGTCTTCTGCCATTTGCCTGTTCTCCATCGTTTGCAATAGAGGAACTAATGAGAAAGGCATGTGTTCCTTGCCAGATTGTTCACTGCCAAGGCCCACCGCCATTGAATTTTCTGAATTGGGTAGAAACTGCCACCAAGGTGGAAGGTCAGCATGCTGTGCCGGGTCAGCAGTCGTACCGATCTTCTTTCCGCTTCACCTGCATTCGCCCGTTTCCTGACGGAGGCTCCAATCGCTTCCTCATCAACGCGCTGCGGGCTCAATCCGGACTGGCCTAATCCGGCAGTTCCAATCGATCTACCTGGCAGATACGTGTCATGTCTCGAAGAGGCCAACCAGAACGAGGACACCCGGACGCTTGCACTCTTTATCGAGGAAAGCACCACCACCCCCACGAGCCAAGAGGACAACATTTGCTGGACAAGAATAGGCGATACAAATTCGGGACACGGATTTCCCCCTTTCGCGCGCTATTGAAGGCAACGGCGACCAACGCTTTCTGAGCTCGAGCCGTCAATGAGTTTTGGCGATTGGCCACATTCACTGAGGCATAGACCGGGGGGCATTTCCAACAAGTATTGGATTTTTTCGAGTGCTCTCGGGCGCAATATACCTTTCTCAGAATGGCCGTCGCCGCTCTGGTGCAAATCCTTAAATTCCTCAAGGTACCGTGCTTTATCCAGCCGGACGAGGCACGAATCATTTTAACGGCGAGATCGCATGTCACCCAAGACTTCAAATGAAATCCATCAGTTCGGAATTCTGGCTCGCACTCTGGATGAACGCCTCGACGCATCCGGGCCCCACTGCTCTGTACGTTTTGTAGATGGGAACTGGAAAATCTATCTGAACGAAGAGCCGCTTGATTCAACATTTGCGACATCGCGGAAGGCTCTGGCCGCCGCCCGCCACTACAACGCAGACATGCAGCGCAAGATCGCAGAGGAATTCTTCAAGACAAGCGGGCTTTCGCCAGAGGCCTGGACGTTGAACGCCCATGCCTTGGTGAGCAACCTCGATCCAGCAGAGTTTGTGGTGTTTTATCGACGGACCTATATGGCCCACATCGGATGCCATGCGCTGCCGCCACGCAAGACGATCCAGGACGCTGTCAAGCTCATAAATGCAACCTTTCATCTGCCCGGACCAATGCTGCTTGCCCTGGAGCAAGTCTATGGCGCGGCAGGTAAACCTTTTGGGCCAGGCTCGGTGAATTGGCCACTCTTTGCTGCCTTGCGCGACAAGGGCTTCATAAGCTTTGATGACAACGACGATAGTAGGCCGGTATTCTTGACAGAGACTGGTCGGGCCGCCCTTACGCGGGATCCGCGCGGACTGCCGCTTGAAATGAGAGAGATCATCTTCGCGGCAGCGTCAACCCAAGAACAAGAGTTCCGACCTGTCTGGAACAATCTCATAAGCTCCGATATTGCCGGGCAGTTGAACGCGCAGGGTCTACGGTCAGCCTTGATCAAGGGTTTTGAGCTTCACTTGGAGGATAACCAGGAAGAGGGAAGGGACGCCATTTTGCGAGGCACCGGAAAGGAACCGGACGGAACGCCGGTCACCAATGTGATGGTCGCATCCTTCACAACACAGTGGGAGCCGTCCAAGATCGCCGCAAAGCGGTTGGCGGAAATCATCGTGCAACATCAGTCAGAGCTGAGACGGCAGCTCCCCACGTGATTTTGGCGGCAGTTAAAGCCGCTTGCTGCAAACGGACTTGCAAAGCAACACTGAGCACATGTTGCCTTAGCGAGGGACGTGGCCCGCAGTAAATGGTGGAGCCGACCGGCGGGGCCGACGATGAGCCTCATCCACCGACACAGTATCCGGATCTTATCCGCGAGTATAAATGGACATTTTGCGACCAGCGGGAAGCTGCGGATATGGAAATGACCGCTGTGCAGTCGCCTGGTTGCTTTGAAGTTGCACTTTTTACTTGCATTAGCGATGCCTTAATAGCATGATGTCGAAGCAAAGCGCTCGACCAGATTTCGGTGGTAGTGGAGCATCCGAGGGGTGAGCAAAGAGGCATATGGCTTGAACTCTGCCGTCGCGCTGATGACGACGAAGAAACACTCAGTCTGGCGGTTCGTAGGAGCCGGAATTCACACTTGGTGAGGGCAGATGCCTCCTCGCCCTGCTCCGCCGATGGTTCCATCGTCGAAGCGTGTCTCTTGGCATCACAGTTACTCAATAAGAACCGTCTTTGACCTGAACGAAAGCAGCATGGGTCATTCTTGACACCCTGTTCGACATCGTTTCGAACGGTGGTTTTCGAGTTCAATCTCGACAGATCGGCGAAACCGATTGCCGCCGATGCTCTCCTCAATGCCTACCAACGTGTGCATCTGATTTCAGTGCATCGCAATAACAACCTGCAAAATTCTTCCGATTAGCCGTCGAATGGTCCAGCATAAGGAGGAAGCCATGACATATAGGCTTAAGGCAGAAAATCTTCAGGAAATGTTCGAACTTTCAAATTTCGCAATTCCGAGCAATCAGATTGTGTTCGTCGGTCTGCGTGGAACATCTCCTGTGGACATGGCTGGAACCGCCTTTGCCGCCGGCCACGACATGAACGATCTTGGGATTGATTATCTGCACATGCGCTGCAGCCTCATCCAATGGAACACGGCAGACGACACCTTCGCAGTTTTTGCCGGGAGCACCGTTCCCAACGTCAATGCCGTTCGAAGGGGGATTGCGAACGGGGGAAGGGGGGTTAATCAACTCGCGACATGCTTTCTCGCCAAGGGCGCCTCTGTCGATCGTCGCTACTACAAGGGCGACCACGGATTGAGTTCCCCGTTCGGACCGCACAGGGCCTTCCGAAATGACAATAAGCTGCCGGTTTGGCGTACCTCTGATGACAGTGACTATGATGGCGATGACGACCTGCAATTTGCGACCGCCTTTGACAACATGCACTGCGGCCGTCAGCCAAACCCGGCGCTTCCCGGATACTCATCTAACGGCTGCCAAGTGATCGCGGGCGTTCCGGGTGGCTCGATTTCAAGCGGTAACAGAAGCGAACAGGGGCCGTGGAAGCGGTTTGTGGACAAGTGCTACGGGATTGAACAGTCGCGCTATCCCTACGCGTTGTTCGAATTTGGCGAAGCCCAAAGGACCGTGTCAATTGGCGCTGCTAACCGCTCGCCAACTGTGCGTTTTGGTTCAAAGGGGACGCTTGTGAGTTCCCTACAGGATGGGTTGATCCGTGCCGGATATGATCTTGGTCCAGCCGGTACGGATGGGGAATTCGGTTTTGCGACGCTCGCTGCCTTGCGCGATTTCCAAAGACGCAGCTTCGGGGCACAAGGCGTCGACCTAATCGCAGGAGCCATGACTGCTGCGAAACTTGGAATCTCGTGGCCAACGCCAACCAGTAGCCCTGGCAGCGATGGCGCAGAACCAAGGCCGGGACACGCCCACGAGGACGGTGGAACGTACAACGAAAAATATAGGGTGACCTTCAATAGCCTCTATCCCGGAGGCTTCTATTCGGCCGACCCCGATGACCTCAGTGTCCGGCGTTCGATCCGCACAAACAATCCGGGCGCACTCAACATCACCGCATGGCAAAAGGAATTCCGCGGCTATGTAGGATTTACCCAAGCCGATCACGCCGGCAACAAGACCACCATATATCGCACACCCGAGCACGGCGTAGGGGCATGGCTGCATCTACTTGTTGCCCGCTACAATTACGGATTGGATGGCGAAATACGCCTGGGAGAACTGGCACGCCGCTATGCGGGTGTCGACGACGAAGAAAACAGCGCCGTCAGATCATACATAGCCGGCTGGAAGAGACATTCCGGCAGAAACTTTACCAGGGCCACTATGATCAGGATTGGAAACGATGAGGACCTTCTCGCCCTGGCGCTTGGTATGTTCGGCCACGAAATTGGAGATCCAACGCCCCTTGAGAAGGATCAAATCAAGCTAGGGTTCAAGCTCTACAAAGAGGGACACTTGCCCCAATGAAAGGCCCGCGATGTACCGACATACTTAGGCGAGCTCCTGGTGTCAAAACAGCCACACCATCTTGCTCAAGTCTTAGTCCGCACGGGCATGAAGGACTGAGGTAGAAGGGACAGAATGCTCAGCCGAAATCGTTCGTGCATGCTGTCTGCGTCTATAACCACCCTATTTCGCCCGACGGCGCCTTCTTGCGGGCACGCCGTCGGGCGATGTCTTGTCAAATCCACGTCGGCCCCGTGAGTACCGCCAACAAAACGCTTCGACGAACCGGCGTGCACAGGGAAGTCGTGGTTTCACTCCAAACGCGCCAACCGCAACCGCCCGCAACGAGCCCCGGCTGTCATAGTCTTGATGCTCCTGCTGTTGATCGATGCTTTTTTGGTTTCCCACTCGTTGGACAACCTCCATTAGGCCGGCGCCTCGCGTCCTGCCCCGGCTTC
>UBMU01000031.1 GCA_900466605.1 Hyphomicrobiales bacterium | reverse complement strand
AATGTCGACAACAACACCGATGCCGACTTTGTGCTGATGCTGAAGGGCAACTACAACCTGACCGACAGCGACTTCAACGGCGTCTCTTGAGGGCACGAGCACGCCTCCCCGACCGGGTCATCCCGGTCGGGGATCAAATTTCCAACCAGGCGGTCGCCGCTTGAGAAAACGCGCCACACCATGTTGCCGAGCGATTTGAGACCTTCTCGATTATTCATCCAACAAATCCTCTTCGCAATTATTTCACCCTCGATTATGGAGAGCCTCGCCAAGACCACGCGGCGATGCTTCTCGGCTTTATGAGCACGCCTGGCTACTTCAGCATTCGAAATGCCCAGGTGCTTCGCCCGTCGCCCTGGATTCGTAGAAAATGTGTCTTAATGACATGAAGAACTGACCCCTCGGATGAACCGAGGAAAGAGATGAATGACGAGCGCGATTTCAGCGCATCCCGCATCGTCTGGAACGATGCAGGGCGGGGATTGAGGTGGCGGCAACGTTGCGGCTACACGAGCTTGGCTAGGGCGCCAAGCGGCTATCAAAGGAATTTGGATGTGCACGCAACACCGTCCGGCGATATCTTCCGGAGGGCGGAGCGGTACCGTTCAACAGGCCGGTTCGGCGGACTGCGTTTGATGCGCTCGATGATTGGCTTCGTGAGCGCTTCTGTCGCCATGACGGCAATGCCGATGTGATCCGGCAGGAGTTGGCCAGTGAGCACGGAATTACCATCGGCTTGCGATCTGCAGTGCTTCTAGCCGGGAGTGGCGGCGGGAACTGAAAGCGCAGAAGCGTGCGACGGTCCGGTTCGAAACGCCGCGTGGTGGTCAGCTACAGATAAACTTCGGACAGACGCGCGCCTAGATCGGTGAAGAGCGGGTTCGGGTAAATGTCTTTGTCGCCACCTTGAGCTATTCCAAGCGCATTCATATCCGCGCCTCGTTGAGAGAAGGGCAGACCGATTGGTTCGAGGGGATTGAAGGCGCGTTCCTTATAAACAAATTCAAGCATTCGCTGGATAACGCCTAACATTACGCAGCATGGCTGGTCGAGTTGGCGGTGTTCATCTCTCGAAGATCTGTAATAAACTGTTGTGGTCTGAGCCAGATGCCAGGCGTCTTGTAACCCATGTGTCGCGCGATTTCACCTACCCAGTTGTTGCAATTATCAACCGACGCCTGCCAGACGTGAGAGTTGGCCTGCTGCTTGCGGATGAAGGCGACAACATCGTTATATTCATCGTCCGTGACCATGACCCGCCAACTTGCCGACCTGTATTGCTCTTCCATATCACCGTCGGTCTGCCCCGTCGTGGCCGGAACCGGCAGGAAGTGGCCAATGACATACGGCGCGGCATCGGGCGACGCCGGCGCAAGGCCGGCGACCTCCGGATCGATCATATTTCCGTCTTTGTCCACCTTCCCAAAAACGACGTAGGTGTGCCCATAGGTGAGCGCATAGCGCGAACGAAACTCGATGAAATGTCGACTGGATTTATCCGGAGCTGAGGCAGCTTCCGTGCCGCGGCTGTTGGACGTGAAACGCGGTTGGGGACTTTTATCTTCCGTCTGGCAGGAGGATAACGCGAACGCTAGCAGAGCAACCAGCGAAAGACCGCCTCTTCCATATTTCATCACTACACTCCATTTGCGAGCCCCGACGAGCGCAGGCTTGAAATATACTGATATGCCACTCTTGCGTCGCGAGTTGCAAAACCGGGTCAAGCCTGGCGAGGTTATGCGGGGAAGGGCCAACCTCGCTCTTCCCCAATTCGAAAGGCCAGAGGTTATTTGTAGACTGCTGCAGTGGGCGGTGGGGCTTTCCCCTTGCCTTTGCCAATCGTTCCGCAAGCGCTCAGGTTTGCAACGGCGAACACCGCAAGGATCACGACTAGAATCCTACTCATCAAGAGTCCTCTCTCCTCAGATCGGCACGCCTTATCATTGGCGGCGAATCAAACAGTAGCGGTGGCTTATATGACCTACTAGTGCAGAAAGAACACAGATCGAACGGATGTCGCCGCTTCACCGAGGCAATAATCAAATGACCAATACCCGCGTCCCCCGGTGCGCGGGGCTGTTGAGGTCCATGATATTGGAGTTCGTGAAGTCAGGTCCGCCCTGGTAGAGGTAGGGCGCGGCCACCAAAAGAGGGTGTCCGGCCCCGCCCCGAACCCCGCGAAATACATCAGATGAGGCTTGCGCTCCATCATGTCGGCGTTCGCCGGAACTCATCGCGGCCGAGAATGCGCTCTCTGCTCCTGCACCACGGGAGCCGCGGTCCAGGCGGTTCAACCTAGTGTGTCTGTCTGTCAGCGGTTCCTCCCGACCAAGCACAATGGTTGATCGATTTTATTCAACGCAGGCCATCGAACGCACGAAATAGTGCCGCGCAGAAGTGCGCACCAGTAAATGAGAACGCGGGCCGTTGACGAATCGCGGCAAGGTAATCGGCTTGTCTTGCCGCTCGGCGCACCTTGCGAAACGTCTGACCCATGGCGGCTCGTGGCCATACTACAATAGCTGTCGTAACATACTTCCCACACCCCTGACACCGACAGGGAACCCGCCTACTCCGAGCCCGACAGTTGCTCGAGGATGTCAAGCGGTTCGACTTCCACGTCGTCAGCGTGAAGGACAACAGCACGTAGGCGCATTCGAAATTCGCAATCCCCGGAGTTATAGCAATTATCCAGATACTGTCGTCAATGACTGCGGAGAGCGTTGCGTGTCACTACTCATGAAGACGCCGTCCGGTGGAAAGTGGTTGGGGGTGCTGAGCAAATGTCTGGCCGCCTGAAACTGCACGCGAGTGGACCAAACCCTTTCGTCAATCGCCCAGACGATTGTGTTGTCCCACCTTCCGGAGTGATGGACGATGCCCTTGTGCGCCAATGTTTCAATATAGCGAGAGGCTTCGACAAAACGGCTTCGTCCGCGACGCATAAGCCATAGGATCGTCAGGATTTCATTCGCGTTCAATCCCGAGTGCCAATCGGGACTTGCGATTTGAGTGGTCGAACTAATTGCGATCCTCGTAATGAGGTTGGGACAAGGATCTGCCTTAACGAGGGTTGTCACAATCGCGCACCTCTTGCAACCATTCAGCTGCAGATTGCATTAGCAGTGCCTTATGCGCAAGTTATCGAGGAAAAATCGTGCGCTATGGTTAATCCGCAAGTGACGGAGGGCTGGCATTAAATGACCAACATCCTGGTCATCGCGGGCGGGCACTCGAGCGTAGAGGTCGCTCGTTAGTCATGCGGATGCAACCATTGGCCACCGCCTGCCCTATTAGCCAGGGTTCGTTCGTCACATGTATGCGGAAGTTGTCGTCTCCTCGCGGTAGAGATAAAGCGCGGCGGCCCCGAGCGAGTTGTTCTCCTATGAATTTATCAACCCGCTTGGCGCTCCACGGGCTATGTCAAGCTTTGCCGCCGCCGTTGCTTGTCCAGCGCGTTCATGACAATACAGAGGGACCTCGAATTGTCTTCGTCCATCAGCGTGGTCGGACGTCCGTAGTAGTCCGCAGGCAGGCCGGTGAACAGATCGAAGATCGTCCAGGTTCCGTCTGGCTCAATACGAGTAGAATATCGGTTAGTGAGATGGTCGCGCATCGTCGTCAAGTCTCTGTAGCAGTCCGAGGTTAGTCCGATTCCTTGTCAGTCGCACGCCGCGCACGGATCGCGGCTGCGATGAAGACACGCGACAGTGTGCACCCCCCAATTGCAAACATGCCGGAACCGGACGCATCACACACTCAGGAGGGGCCAATGTTCAGTATCTATGGCTTGATCGAGGTGAAATGTCTTATGTGTCTGAGGCGCAGCCTGGAGCTAGCCGCGCAGCGCATTTCTTCTTCCGCTCGCAGGAGGCCGCCGTTGTGCCCCGTTCAATGGATCATGCTTGCCCCTTCCGCGCTCGGCCTCCTCGGACTGCTCTACCTTGCCGTATCCGTCGGCCATACAGTTGCCCCTCCGCCCGTGTGACGTGCTTTTCCCGCTCGGCGAAGGAGCGTGACCGGGATGAGGCAAAGCAGGCCCGCGAGGGCCACGGGGAATGGCGGCAAGAGGGCAATAGTCGAAGATTAGTGGCGGAACCATCCCGCCGCTCCCGCACCGATGACCGCGAACTGCGCCACTGCGAGGAGAATCAGGGCTGCGATCACGTACGGAAGCCACTTCTTGCTGACATTCATCTACGCCGTCCACTCAATACTGTTTCAGTTCCTTTACAGCCAGGAATCGACGCTAACAAGGCGTGGGTGGTGCTTTTGTCTGATGATTGAAGGCAAACCCGGCAGCGTGCGATTTCGGAATAAGCGCCTATTCGTACATGGAGAATTCGACATGGCTAAGTTGAGAGCCAGGCAATCTAGCTTTGCTGATTTGGACGTGATCGGCTATCACCATACCGGCCCGCGGCATTTGCAAGGCCGCAATCAAAGGTCTGACACATGACCGCACTCGATAAACTGTTCATTGCCGCACATTCTTCCATGCGAAACGGTTGGCATCCACACATGAACTTGACGCACATAACCCCAGATCGTAGCGGAGGCTGCGCCGACGACTAGGAAAGCTGTTGCGTCCAGACGCCATATATCAATCGTGTCGTTTCACCATATGTCACGTGGCGAAAGAAGAGCCAGGCGAACCCGGCTCTTGCACCACTACTTCTTTGCCGCTTGGGCAGCGTACATATAGCTGTCGTAACTATATTCGGCGACTCGGAACCATTCGAAGCTCTCGTCACGGAATTTTTTCCAGCCCGGATAGATCTTTGCCCAGGTAGGATGCTTCTGGCTGTATTCATCGTAAAGATCGAATGAAGCCTTGAAGGCGGCATCCATTACATCACGGGGCAGGGGACGCAGCTTGACGCCTTTGCCGACGAGCGATCGGATCGCTGCCGTGTTCTTGACGTCGTAGAGCGCCTGCATGTTGATGTTGGCTGCCTTGCAGGCGGTGTCGAGCGCTGCCTTGTACGTGTCCGGCAGGCCTTCGTACTGCGCCTTGTTGATGAAGAAGTGTATCGTCAAGCCGCCTTCCCAATAAGCCGGGTAATAATAGTTCTGGGCGATTTGGTAGAAGCCGAGCTTTTCGTCGTCATAGGGACCGATCCACTCGGCCGCGTCGATCGTGCCGCGTTCGAGCGCAGGGTAGATGTCGCCGCCGGGTAGCTGCTGTGGAACGACGCCGAGACGCGACATAACTTCGCCGGCAACGCCCGCGATACGCATTTTAACACCCTTCAGATCCGCAACCGACTTGATTTCCTTGCGAAACCAACCGCCCATCTGGGCACCGGTGGCGCCACCAGGGATGCCAACGACACCATAGTCCGCGAGAAACTCATTATAGGCTTCGTTTCCACCGCCATGATAGAGCCAGGCATTCTGTTGGCGGCCGTTCAGGCCGAAGGGGATCGTGGAGCCGATGGCGAAAGTCGGGTCCTTGCCCGTGAAATAATAGCCGCAAGTGTGGGCAAGTTCGACAGTATTGGCTTTGACGGCGTCGATAGCCTGGGCGCCCGGCACAAGCTCGCCGGCTTGGAAGACCTGGATTTGGAACTTCCCCTCAGTGATCTTGTTCAGCGCCTCGGCCATGACAACCGCGCCGCCGTAGATCGTGTCGAGATTGTTCGGGAACCCTGAGGTCAGGCGCCAGCGCAAGGTCGGCGTGCTCTGGGCGATTGCCGGGGCGGCAAGCGAAGCGCCTGCCACGGTCGCAACACCCGTGAGCGCACCTTTCGTCAAGAAACCCCTGCGGCCTATGTCTTTCGTCATGATTGTCCTCCTCTGTGGGTTGTCACTGCCACTCGATGCAGCAGCGATCTGGGTTTCGTCAGCTGCGAAAATTATGGATTTGATCCATTCTCCGGAGCTCCAAAACTTGGCGTCGGTGACCCGAAATCAGGTGCTGGCGCGTCAAAGGCTGGAGGCGTATTCCCGCCCTCGGACGGTTCGGCTCCGAACGGGGCTGCTGGCGTGCCGAATGGATTTTCACCTTCCCCGTCGGGCATCGGCACGTTGAGCTCGATCGTCGACGGATCAACGGTCACATGGTCCGATTTGTAATGGGTCACGAGCTGCGGGAATGCGATGACGACAATGACCACGGCAAGCTGGATGCCGAGATAGGGCAGGGCACCCATGTAAATCTGGCCCGACGTGACCGGCTGAATCGTCTCGCCCGTCACCCGGTCCTTGTAGGCCCTGGTCGGCGCAACAGACCGCAGGTAAAAAAGCGAGAAGCCAAAGGGAGGATGCATGAACGAGGTCTGCATGTTGATCGCCAGCATCACGCCGAACCAGATCAGATCGATGCCGAGGCTGTCGGCAACAGGTGCCAGCAGCGGAATGATGATGAAGGCAAGTTCGAAATAGTCCAGAAAGAAGGCGAGGAAGAAGACGAGCAGGTTCGCAACGATCAGGAAGCCGACTTCGCCGCCTGGGATCGACGCCATCAGATGCTCGACCCATACATGGCCGTTTACCCCGTAGAAGGTCAGGGAGAAAACGCGCGCACCGAGCAGGATGAAGATCACGAACGAGGAGAGTTTCGCCGTCGCATAGAGCGCCGATTTGATCATCGCCAGATCGAGACGACGATTGATGGCCGCGAGTGCGAGAGCGCCGACAGCACCCATTGCGCCACCTTCGGTCGGCGTTGCAAGGCCGATGAAGATCGTACCGAGAACGAGAAAAATCAGGACGAGCGGCGGCACAAGCGAGATGATGACCCGCTGCAGGAGCTTCCAGCCTCTTAGTGTGCGCGCCGCTGGTGGCAGCGCCGGCACGCTCGGGGGTCGGATGATCGACATCGTGATGATGTACAGGGTGTAGGCGGCAACCAGCAGGAGGCCCGGAACGAGTGCACCCTTGTACATGTCGCCGACCGAACGACCGAGCTGGTCTGCCAGGATGATGAGCACGAGACTTGGCGGAATGATCTGCGCCAATGTGCCGGCAGCCGCAATCGTGCCGGCGGCCACGCGCCGGTCGTAGCCGTAGCGTAGCATGATCGGCAGCGAGATCAGACCCATCGAGATGACTGACGCCGCCACAACGCCGGTGGTTGCTGCGAGGATCGCGCCGACGAAGATGACCGCAAAGGCAAGCCCGCCGCGCACCGGACCGAACAGCTGCCCGATCGTGTCCAGGAGGTCCTCGGCCATGCCGCTTCGTTCCAGGATCAGCCCCATGAAGGTAAAGAACGGGATCGCAAGCAGCGTCTCGTTCGACATCTGGCCGAAGATGCGGTCGGGTATTGCGCCGAACAGGTTGACCGGCAGAAGTCCCATCTCGATGCCGATGAAACCGAAGATGAACCCGACAAAGGCGAGTGCGAAGGCCACCGGATAGCCGAGCAAGAGCACCACGATCAGCGACAGGAACATGATCGGCGCGAGGTTTTCCGCAAGGAATGCAAACATGATAGTGATCCCGGCTTTAGAGGGTCTGGGCTTCGGCGTCGGCTAGAGCGATCGCGTCGGGCAAGTCGCCGCGAAGGATTGCGATCCGCTTGACGAGTTCGGAGACGCCTTGAAGCGCCAGAAGCCCGAAGCCGAACGGGATCATCGCCCAGACCGGCCAAAGGATAAGGCCACCGGTATTATTGGAAACCTCGCCTGTCGAAAATTTCTCGATCACTGTCGGCCAAGAGAGGTAGATGGTGATCAGGCAAAACGGGAAAAGGAAGAAGACCGTGCCGAGGACTTCGATCCAGAGCTGGATCCGGCGGGAGAGCCGGCCATAGACCAGATCCACCTTAACATGTTCGTTGCTCATCAATGTCCAGGCTGCAGCGACCAGAAACGCGGCGGAGAACAGGTACCACTGCGCTTCCAGCCAGGCGTTCGAACTCAGATTGAAGAGTTTGCGTGTCGTTGCGTTGATGGCGCTGATCAGCACTGCCAGAAGCAGGAGCCAGGAAACAGCCTTCCCGAAAAAGGTATTGATCGCGTCTATCGCCCGCGATAGCGCAAGAAGCCCGGCCATGAAAGTTCCTCCCCAGACTGCTAATAGCGGCCGTCAGAGACCTACGAACTGTACGATCTGGACGCAACCTGGAAAAAAAGCAATCGATTGGCCTCTACCCAGAAGTGGGTAGGTCGCTCAGTTCGCGCGCACGAGACCGTGTTCGATGGCGATGCGCGTCAGTTCGGCAGTCGTGGACAGGCCTAGCTTTCGCTTGATCGTCTTGCGGTGGGTTTCAATGGTGGCAATCGACAGATCGAGCAGTCCAGCAATGTCCCGGTTGCTATGGCCCGCAGCAAGCAGTGTCAGGATCTCACGCTCCCTCGGCGTAATTGGCAACGGTTCGTTTTCCCCCTTCTGCTTTCGTTGCAGGAGAACGTCAGATACCCCGGTGGAAAAATATGTGTCCCCGGCCGCAACGGTTTCGATCGCAGTCACGATCTCTTCATTGGGAACGTCCTTCAGGATGTAGCCGGATGCGCCTCTAACGACTGAGGCCGAGATATACTCCCGGCTATCATGCATGGACAGCATCAGCACCCTGGTCGACGGGACTGCGTTCTTGAACAGCTCGATCGCATCGATGCCGTTGATCTGCGGCATGTTGATATCAAGCAAGACGATGTCGGGGCGCTCGACAACGGCAATCTCCAGACCCTGGGGCACGGCCGCAGATGTGCCGACGACGCGAATGTGATCGTAGGTTTCCAGTATTGCACGCAAACCTTCCAGAACAAGCGGATGGTTATCGATTAGAATGACCGAAATCGAGCGATCGTTGCTCATGCTGCTTTCTCAGTCGAGATCGTCGCATTCGCCGATTTCGGGAACATCGCCGTCAATGTCGTACCCGTCTCGTTGGTTTGAATAAGCAAAATTCCCCGGAAATGCGCCATTCGCTCCTGCATGTTCCTGAGGCCCAATCCCCCTGAATAATTTGCCGTTCCGGCCTCTACGTTCTTCGTGAAGCCATTTCCATTGTCAGAAACCGACATCCGCACGCGCCCCTTGGTGCTCCACATCCTGATCGCAACCTGAGAGGCTCCGGCATGACGCTCGATATTGGCAAGCGCCTCCTGTGCGATCCGGTACAGTGCGGTATTGGCCTCCGGTCTCAGAGTGTCGGGGCTTGATGACTCGACTGATACCGGAATACCGGTTCGCTCCTCGAAGTGGCCGCCGAGCGACGTCAATGCAGCCGTTAGGCCAAGATCATCGAGAACGCGTGGCCGCAAGTCGTGCGACAGTTCCCTGACCTCCTTGATCGCACCGTTGAGTGCCTCGATCCCGCGGTCGATGGCCACGCCAGCGTCGGTGGCACTCGCCCTGACCTTTCGGGCGGCAAGATCGAAGGCGTAGCGCACCCCGACTAGGTTTTGCGAGATGCCATCGTGCAGCTCCCGGGCCAGCCTTGCCCGCTCTTCTTCCTGGGTGTCGATGATACGTTGCGTGAGCAATTTCTGCTTACCGTCGGCCAGACGACGTTCGTGAAGGGTGATCCACATGCACGTTGCGAAGACAAGCAGAACCGACGGGATAGCAATCAGGGTAACGATGACGAACGTCCGCCGGATGCTGCTTTTCAATCCTGCCTTGGCTGTTTCCGTCTGGGCGAAGACATCGTCAAGATAGACCCCAGTGCCGATCATCCAGCGCCATTTATCGAGACCGGCGGCAAAAGACAGTTTATCCGCTATCCCTCCTGACGAGGGCTTTTCCCATTTGTACTGATGCAATCCACCGCCTTCCTTCGCTTTCGCAATCAGATTGGCAATCACCTGATCGCCATCCGGGTCGACAAGGTTAATCCAGTTGCGGCCCGGCCGAAAAGACTGACGCGGGTGGACGATGCTGTTGCCGTCGTAGTCGTAAACGAAGAAGTAGCCGTCCTGCCCATAGTCGAGAGAGGTGAGGATTTTTCTGACCCGCTCTTTCGCGCGTTCATCGTCGGCGTCTGCATGGTCATAGACATCTTTGATCGCCGAGAGCGCAAGGTTTGTAAGGTTTAGGAGCTCGGTCTCCTTGGCACCTAGCATGTTGCGTTCAAACGTGGCTATGCTGCTTTCTGCCAAGGTCGACGACTGCCATGTCGTGAATGCCGTGATCAGGGTGATCACCAGGACAAGGGGAAGAACCGCAAGCGCGAGGATTTGGTAACGAAGTTGCAAGATGATCGCCTCTTGTGAATAGGCGACAATAGACTGCCTCCTCCCTGCTACTCAAGCTCGGAGTTTGTCGCTCGCGTAAGGCGATTGCGTTATGTGAAGCCTCCATGTTCGATGGAACAGAAGATTCGGTGGCCCGTTTGTCCAGCGACATGCGCGCGGGGCTACGTCGGAATGCCAATCAACTTTAATTTTGAGCCCCTGACCACTCGGGCTCCGTCGATTATCTTTTGCTTATTCACGAGTGCAGAGTGGCTTTTGCAGCGGATGGCAAAGCTCGATCCTGCTTCTTGCCGTCGGACCGATCGGGATCGCCAGCCATGGATAGTTTGGCGGTACATTTGCGGGCGCGAAGATTGCTGGGTTCTCGAATGCCGAGGCGATCGCGCTTGGCCGTGGAATGAATGCCAGAGGGTCGACCGAGGTGATTGTGGCGTCGATCGGTCTGACGGTCGGTGTGCTCGACCAACGTCTGTTTTCCGTCATCGTAGCGATGGCCGTCGTAACCACGATGGCGTTTGCGGCCGACCCTGCGTTGGCCCTTGAACCGGTTGCCGATGCGTGAGGAGGAGAAAGAGCGGCTGGAACTTGAATCGTTCGAAGACACAAGTTTTCTTTCGCAGTTCGAACGCATCCTCCTGGCGATCGAGCATTCCGCCAACAGTGACCTGGGAGCTCGAATAGCCGGGCATTTTGCGGCGATCCGCAAAATGCCCGTTACGGTTCTCGATATCGTTGATGACAACCGAGTGAACACCAGTCTTCGCCCAGGCACTGCTCCCCAACCAGATGGAGGCGCCAGAAAGATCGGAGAGCAAGTCAAAGCCGCTTCCGACGAGGCGGTCGAAGCCCAAACGAAAGAGCGAGGACCCACCATTGGTGATGAAGTCCACATCGCCGTTAGGGCCAATTATGGCGAACTGAGGGATATTCTTTCAGAAACGTCGGAGAAAACTCATGACATGATGTTTGCCGGAGTCGAGCCGACCTCGGGAGAGAGTGGAGGATATAGCGATCAACTCACTACGATGATCGATGCATTCAGCGCTACGACGGCGATCATTTCGGCCCGTGGACATCTGCCGGAACCAGACTCGCACATACTCATCCTGCTGCCGGTGCGTGGCACTGAACGTTCCATAAAGGCCGCTGAGTTCGCGTTTGTCATCGCGAAAAAGCCAGAGGTGCCCGCTATCAGTGCAGTGTATTTTCGAGACACGGCTCAGGCGGGGTCGAGCCGGCGGTGATGACACTCAATGTGCCTGATCCGCAGGAAAAATCATAAGACAAGCGCGTCGCCCGCTTTGAAAATCGATTGCTAACGTCTTTATTGGATGGCCGTTGCTTATTCAAGCAGCTAGTCGCTACTTTAGGTTGACCGTAGGCTGAATTGGGTGTTCACGAGCCTGTGATCGCAACTGCTTAAAATCCAAGCAAAAACGCGATCAAATGTGATTGAAATGTGGCGACTGTTCTGCCATGGTTCAGTGATGGCTGATATTCGTTCACCTAGATACTGTAACGACGATATTCGACGGGTCGAACATGCTAGGAAAGTGTTCAACGAGGCGTTGAGCAATTTGCTTAGGGAGGCGGTCGCCGTGGGATGGCGCGAGGAAGAGGCGGCTCTTCAAATTGCTGACCTTGCGGACGATTGCATAATGCGCCTTGCGTCCAAGCGCATGAGCCGTCCGATGGCCGCCAATACAAACGTCCGCGGGGCTAGAAATAGAGAATTCTGAAGCCGCTGGGAGGAAGGATGTTTGCTGATTTGCACCGCCTTCGGTACGGGATGTTGGTAGCTGGCGCGTTTTCGTTCTTGCTGCTGCTTTCGGCTTATTTTTGAGCTGAATTGTTTCGGCCCAATTGCAATTGCCAGTAAAACATACCGGAAGTGGCCGGTCATTGCGGTTAGCACTACCAAACCCCGTGACTTTTCACTTCAATCCAGCTTTGATGAGAGCGTCCCCAACGAGTTTGCGAGATTTGTCGTCGCGCCACTGTTCGACGAAAAGTGCGGTCTTGAAGAACGGCCAGCGTCGCGTTACCTCCAAGGCGGCGCGTTCGGCATCCTTCGCGCGGCCGACTTCCGCGTAGGCTGCGGCCAGTCCCGCGTAGACCGAATAGTTCGCTTCGCCTCCGGTGAGGGACTCGAAAGTGGCGACGGCCTCGTCGTAGTGGCCGGCAAGGAAATAGCCGAAGCCCAGAACATAGATGTTGTCCCATTGGAGCGTGGGATCAAAGAGCCTCGCCTTTTCGACGGCGGCGATGGCTCCTTCGGCATCACCCACCCACATAAGCATCGAGCCCAGCGACGCATAACCATAGGCGTCGCTCGGATTGATCTCAATGGCGCGGCGCGTCTCGAGGATCGCACGGTCGTATTCTCCTCGCGCGAGGTAAACGAAGGCCAGCGATTGATGCGCGTCGGCCAGTTCAGGAGAGAGAGTCAACGCCTGACGCTCTAGAGCCTCGGCACGAGCCAAGGCATCGCCGATAAATTCGGTCCAGCCCTGGTTTGCCTCCAACAGGTAGGTATCCCCAAGCGAAGAGATTGCGGCGGCATAACGCGGGTCTAGCTCGATTGCCCTTTCGAGTATCGCGCGAGCAGCAAGCACCTCAGAGCGACCGCCAAGCGTCAGATAGGCACGCCCGCGAAGGAAGTAATCATAGGCATCGAGGCTCTGTGTCCCCTTTTGAAGGGCGCGGTCTTGCTCAATGCGCGACAGCTTGATTGCGAGAGCGCCGGTAATGTTGCGCGTGATCTCGTCTTGTACGGCGAAAATGTCGGTGAGTTCCTGGTCGAATTGCCGAGTCCACAAATGGATGTCCGTAGCGGTGTCGATCAGGTCCACAGAGACTCTGACTCGCTCGCCGCTACGGCGCACGCTGCCCGTCACAACGTACTGCACGCCGAGTTTCTGCTGCAAATCCGCCAGGTCGCCGGTATTGTTCTTGAACTTCGCTGTCGCCGTGCTGGCGCGGACGGAGAGATTGGAAAAGCGGCCCAGTGCGGCGACGATATCCTCGGTGATCCCATCGCTGAAATAGTCCTGCTTTTCATCACCGCTCAGGTTCGCGAAAGGCAGAACTGCGATGATTGGTTGGCCCGATCCTTTCGAAGCGGATTGTTCAGCAGGGCGAAGCGACAAAATATAAAATGCCGTGCCGATGACCGCTAGCGCCACCGCAAGGATTGCGCCGGCAATTCTTAGCCAATGCAAGGACCGCCCGCCCTTCCGCCCGCCTATCCTCGCAGTCCGGACACGTTCACCTGAAGGAGGAACGAGAAAAACCTGGACGGGTCGCGCAATATTCTTCAACTGTTTCGTCCCAAGGTCGATGAAGTCGAAATCGAACTTGTCCCTGACCTGCTCTCGTACGCTGGCGGACATACAGATGCCCCCGGGCTCGGCTAGCGTTTGAAGCCGCTCGGCGATATTGATGCCCTCACCGTACAGGTTCTGCGCTTCGACAATCACGTCTCCCAGATTGATGCCGATCCGGAAAGGCATGCTTTCCTCTTGGGGAGCCACATGATTCAGCTCGGTGATCGATCGTTGAATCTCGAGTGCGGCCTTTAGAGCATGTACCGCACTCGGAAACTCCGCTACGACGCTGTCGCCGGCCTCTCCGAAGACCCGACCGTGATAAGCGGCGATCTCGTGTTCGATGAGATCACGCCTGGCATGCAGGGCTCGCAAGGTACGCTCCTCGTCCTCGCCCATCTGTCGCGAAAAGCCGACAGCATCGGCAATCAGGATGGCGGCGAGTTTGCGTAACGACGAATGCTCTTCCATGCCGCATCGCCTATCGTGTCAGTGGATCCCGCAATCAGGCCGTTGCGTCAGAAGAACATAGCTCCTCCAGAGCAAAGAGAGTAAAATTTCTGCATGAAATAGTACTTGCAATGGTCGGCTCGGCCAGGAGGTGACGAATGTTTGTCTCTAGACGAGATTTCCTGCGGCTAACCGGTGGCATCGCGATTTACGCCGCCCCATCAGTAGCCCTGCAGGCGTTCGGCGAAACCACCAGAGCCCCGGTAAATGTCGACCTCAACAAGGTGGCGATTGGGGGTTACGATACGGTCGCTTATTTCACCGACGGAAGACCCCTCAAAGGCAGATCTGACTTCGAGGCGATTTGGCTGGGCGCACGTTGGTGGTTTGCGAATGCGGCGCATCGCGATTTGTTCGCCAAACAGCCCGAGACCTACGCTCCACGTTTCGGCGGTCTTTGTGCGGGTGCCATGGCGCTTGGCGAGACCGTCAGGGCCGATCCAGAAGTGTGGGCGATCATCGAAGGCAAGCTCTACCTTAATGCCGATATGGAGGGTCTAGCCGACTTTCAAAGAGACCGCGCCTCGAACATTCCAAGCGCGGAGGAACATTGGAGATTATTGGCCGATTAGTGTCGCCAGCAAGTATCCCATGTCCGCATCCATGTCACCTCGGGCAATACGGCGACATCGTCCGTGGCCTGGAGAGCGGCCAGCTTAATCTCGGATTCATCCGGCCGGTGGAAAACATCGGCTCGTTGCGTTTTGTCTCGATTGCCCACGAGCGCTATCATCTGGCGGTTGCCTGGAACAAGGAGGATCCAACCGCCTCGCGCGACGCCATCGTTGACATCGCCCGGTCGTTGGCGAGAGGCTGGAGAGCGGCTAGCGGACCAAATTGCTCCGAGCGCGTAAGGTCGCCTAGTACTTCGCCACCTCCCGGTGGTAGCTACGCAGAAGCCGATGCTTTGGATGCCACCCTTGATGGCGTCCGCCGCCGTGCGATCTTACGCACCACGGGCTTGACGCCGACCGGCGCGGACGGGGTCAGACCGAACTGGGCGGCCTGTGTGATTGAAGAGGATACGAAATCGGCATCGATCTCCGGCGGCTCGATGCGAGGATAGTCCTGGCCGTTTGCGGTGGGAATGAGGATTCCGACACGGAGAGATGGCTTCAAGCGTTTGAGACGGCGGACGATCTGGCGGGCGCGGGATTTTGAGTTTCCGTTCAGGAACGTTACGATCACAGTGTCGACGCCCTCTAGGGGGAGGGCCAGCGCCCCTCTGGCGACCAGTTCGGAATGGAACGCCGTCTTAGCGACAGCACCTTGAACCTCCAACACCTGTGAAAGCATCGCGGCGGCGGCGTCGTCCAATCCACCTCGACCGCCGATGCAAAGTACCGATCGGCCTTGGCCGTCTGGAAGGTCAGTTTCCGTGACGGTCGACGACTTGGAGGGGTCTTCAGAGAGTTCCTCTTCCTCGCCCGCAATATCCGAAAGGTTCTCGACTAACGCCAGAGAACTGGATGCGACCAAGGCGATCTGCGCCTCCGACATGACGCCGCGCTGACGGTCGGTTTCTCCCAGCAGAAGCGCAGGCATGCCTACACTGTCATAGTAGTCGACGAGATAATCCTCCTCGAGAAATTCTTCCGCGTTGTCGGATGCCTCGTTGGGATCGCCTGCAAGAAGGCGCTGATAAAGCTTCTCGTGCGGTTCCAGGACCGGCTCGTTGCCGAGCAGGACGTCGAGGAACCCAAACTGAGGAACATACCGTCCCAGCACCACAAGGCAGACGGTTAGCGGCGTCGAGAGCATCAAGCCTAACGGCCCCCAAAGCCATGACCAGAAGATCGCCGAGATGATGATCGCCAGTGGCGACAGTCCGGTATGCGCCCCGTAAAGCCACGGTTCCACCACGTTGTTGCTGACCAGCTCGGTAATCAGGTAGAGCGCGCCGACCCAAATCACGAGCGACCAGCCAGGGGCGATAGCGAGCGCGAGGAACAACGGAAGGATCATTCCAATCACTGCGCCGATATACGGCACAAATCGCAAAACCAGCGTCAGCAAACCCCAGAGGACGGCGTTCGGAATGCCGAGCGCCCAGAGGCCGATGGAGATCGGCACGGCATAAAGCGTGTTCACCACCAATTGCATCAGCAGGTATTTTCCAACCCGATTCCCGGCATCCTGCAGGGCGGCTGTAGTCCGGTGAAGGTCTCCCAAGCCGACCAGCCGGATGAAACGATCGCGTAGGTCTTCCCGCTCGAGAAGCATGAAGATCACCAGCACCACCACCAGACCAGCAGTGGCGAACGGGCTGATAAGAGGCAGTAGCAGATTGCCGAGCGTCCGAATAGGATCGGAACGGGTCACGATCTCGACGGGCAGGGGTACTCTAGCCGTCGGCGCTTGGTCTGTCGGGTTCTGGCTTTTGACTGCCCGCGTCTGTATTTCGGCTCCGACGCGCTCGACGGCTTTGCTCAAGTGATCGAGGATGCCATTGCCCGCGCCCGCTTCAGCCAGAGAATGGACCTTGTCTACGAGGTTTTGTTGATAGGTGGGTATGTTCTCGGCGAGATTGGTGACTTGCGTCGCCACGACGATGCTGAACATGGCGATCGCGCAGAAAGCCGACACGACAGCGAGAAGGACCGCCGCGATCTTCGGCACAAAACGCTTGCGAAGAAAAGATACGATGGGCGCAAGCGTGAATGCCAGAAGCAGGGACAGCGCAAGGGGGACAAATATCTCCTGCCCGAGGCGTAGGATTACGGCGACACCGATGAGGATGAGTATGGTACGACCTGAGAGCTTGCTGCGAAAGTCGCCTTCGTCCGGCCGTTGATAGGTCGCGGCCTCTTCCGGCTTGGTCGTTGAAAGTTGATCCCTGTTCACAACCACCCCCGAAGTATCAAAGTATACCAACACGCCAAAAGAGGAAGGAGCATAATTCTACCGAGCCTTCACTCGTAGCGTAGGTTGGCCTTCAAGTTTCTCAGTTCGGCTTCCTGCCTTGCAGTGGCCTCTGCCGCGATCACCCGGTAGGTATCGTTGGTCGCAGATATGACTTCGTTCAACTGGTCGATCTGATCCTGAAGCTCGTAAGCCATGCAAGTGGAGGTAAGCGTGTCTCCTTGGACGACCGCCTGTCGCCTCATCGCGAGCGCGCCTTGGCTCCACATCTCCGTAAACTTCTCCCGCCATTCGGATGGGACGTCGGACGAGAGGCTCAGAACCATGTCCATCAACGGTCCGCTTTCAGCGGGTCCGGATGCGGCAGCGTCGAGCTCGACAATTTTGATGTCATGGAAATCGGTCATTGGATTGGTCCCTGACTAATAACAGATTGATGACCGTCTTGCCGGCCTGGACGAGATCAATCGCTTGTGAATAACAGCACAATGTTCCGCGCTTTTACTCCGTAGGACTTGCCGCCGCGGCCCAGTTTCGCTCCTCGTTTCCGGGGCAGTCGCCGCTAGGACGACTGTCCTCGGTCACGCGGAAGGGCAGGACGGTTTCAGGCGGCCTTTTCGGCATTCTGGTTCACGACCTTGGTCGCGATCGACGTCAGAGCGAGGTCGGTCGCCTGCTCCTCGTCGAGCGTGGTCTGCAGCAGCTTAGCCGCATCCTTCATGCCGAGTTCGAGCGCCCAGGTCCGGAGAGTGCCGTAGCGCGACATCTCGTAATGTTCAACGGCCTGAGCAGCAGCGAGAAGGCCGGCATCGAGAGCAGGCGTGCCCTTGTATTCCTCGATGATCTCGGCGCCTTCCTTGACGATGCCCATCATTGCGTCGCAGGTCTTCTTCTCAGGCTTCTCGCCTATGATCTTGAAGACTTCCTCAAGCCGTTCAACATGAACCTTGGTTTCGGCCAGGTGCTTGGTGAAGGCGTCCTTGAGTTGCTTGCTCGTGGCGGCGTCGTGCATCTTGGGAAGAGTGGCGACGATCTTGCCCTCGGCGAAATAGACATCCTTCAGGGTGTCGTGGAACAGGACGTCGAGCGTTTTGGATTTCTTGGCCATGATAGGCTCCTTGGGTTCTTCGTTGTTCGGGATATGCCCACGTCACGGCTGAGTTGAAGCGGTCATCTAGGTATTGGCATGCGGCGACGAAGCCTTGGGCGGCGTCGCGGCAATCCATCCGATTGTCGGAAATGCCTCTAAGAGTCGGGCGCGGTCACACGACCGTGAACAGAGAACGGGGCCGCGAGGTATTAGTTCCGCCTAATCCAGCTCCCATCATGGACATCCCGAAATTCTCGACCAGGAATTCCAGCGAATTTTCGTCAGACCGGCACCGGTCGCGATCCCAAGCCGGTGCATCGTCTCACCCGTGTCCGGCCCGACGCCGTGGAATTTCTTGACGACGAGCTGTTCGGCAAATGCCGGTCCGTCCTTCGGCGGGATTGCCGCCTGGCCGTTGGGCCCAGGTCCGAAGCGATCTTGGCGAGGGCCTTGTTGCAGAAATGGGGGTCTAGGCTTCGGGCCTAGTCCCCGCCTTGATCTTTACGAGGATTTCCAGTGTGATCTCGGAGGCGACGGGCACCTATCAATGGTGGCTATCTGCCCACATGCCAGGCGTGGTCATCGTTTCGATGCCGCTCAGGAACTGCAAGACTCTAGAGCCATCACTTCCCTTTGTCATTTGCGGCGATCCGCGCATTCGCGGATCGCCTTTGTTGCCGCTAGTCTATAGTTTGAACCTGTAGCACCTGCCCAGGTTTACCGCCCTGAGACGCCGCTACCACCAGATATCGGCGCTCATCTTTGTGCTTAGATTCGACGATTTGTCGGATCGGGCCGACTGCATTGACGATCGCCGACCCAGCCGGATTCGTCGTGAAGCTCGATAGACCCTGCAGCGGACCGCTCCCGTCTGCCGCTTCGGAGAGTGCCAGAACATACATCTTCTTCGGCTCGAGCCCGGTGACGGACGCCTGCAGTACCTGCGTCAGACCCTGGTCAAAAAGTGAAACACTGGTCGGGGTCTTTTTCTCCTTTCCACCCTTGGCGGCGAGCTTGAGGTGAGTAGCCTCGCCTGCGGTGCCAAGGGGTTGGAGGTTTTGCAGCCCGTCGCCTTCTGGAACGGCGTTCGGGACGTAATTGACGGCTTGTGCGGCTTGGCCGATCGAAATGGTTGCGATGACCTTGTTAGTCAGCGTGTCGATCGCGGCCATGGCATCGGCATTTTCAAGGCCGACGTAGACGCGGGTGCCATCACCCGAGGGCCAGACGCCATGCGGCAGGTTTCCGACCGGGATGGTCGCAACCTGGTCGAAATTGTCTGTTCTGAACACCTTGACCTCGTTTAAACCGCCGACTGTGACATAGGCGAAGCTTCCATTCTTGTTAATGACCAGGTTGACGTGGTTGGTGATCGGTCCGGTGTCGATCGTCTTGATGAGGTCAAAAGGCGCTTCGGCACTAAAGACCTGAACCTTGCCAGTGTCCTTCAGTGTGAACCAGACCTGCTTTCCATCAGGCGATGCCGCGATATTCGGGCAGAACGGGCTCGCCTGCTTGACATGGCCGACGATCTGTTTGTCGGCGACATTGACGACAACCGTCTCCGGATTGAACGAGGAGCAGATGTAGCCGTACTTGCCGTCAGGCGAGAAGATCTGCATGCCGGGGCCGGCTGGCACCTTGATCTGGGTCTTCTCCTCGAAGGTGTTGGCGTCGATGACCGAGATATAGTCCTCGCCGCGCACCGTCACCCAGACTTCCTTGCCGTCGGGCGTGTAGAAGGCCTCATGAGGCGAACGGCCGACATATGTCGTGTGCTTGACCGTATTGGTGGCCGTGTCGATGAAAGTCACGGAGTTGGAACCGATCGAGACCACGGCGATCGTCTCCCTGTCCGGTGAGAATCCCATGCCGTGGACAAGAACCTGGCCCTTGTAGAGCGGGCTCATGTTACCGGGCTGGGGGTCGCCGAGCCTGATCACACCGAGCAGCTTGTTGGTGGCGGGATCGGTCACGGAGACAGTGTTGGAAAACTGCTCGGCTGCGTAGACGCGGTCCTTGCTGCTGACCGGAATGTCGGGGTCGGAAGCCGCAAAAGGTGCTTGGCCTGCGAACGCAGACAGAGGCAATAGAATGCTGCCGGTGAGCAGGCTGGCGGCAAAAGATGTCCGAATGTTCATCGTGATGTCCTTTGGGTTACATCTTCATGTTTGGATCCATGCTCTGCATGGATGCGGTGGGGGCAGTCTCCGGGGCGACCTGGGTGGGGG
>UBMU01000116.1 GCA_900466605.1 Hyphomicrobiales bacterium | reverse complement strand
CGCTCGAAGAGCACCGTGAGCTCGGCTCCGGTCCGCGGCATGCCGACCGCGACGAAGCCGGTCAGCACGCCCTCGACGGTGACGAGTTTCACGTAGGCGCCGCGCGCGGGGTCGGCCCAGAGCGTGACCTGGGGGCCGTGGCATCCGGGAGCGTGTGAGAACGGATCGGCGTCGACCGCGCCTCCGGCGACCACGTCGATGCCCTCGGCCTTGAGCATCACCACGCCGGGGCGTTCGACGGCGGCGGGTCCCTCGATCCCCGACGACAGCAGCGCCGCGAGGCGGTCGGCCTGCCGCCAGCCGGGACCGACGAGTCCGCTCGGGCCGCCGGGCACACGGCCGTCGGGCTCGGCGTCGGTGGGATCGGCGACGTGCGCGCAGTCGCCGATGGCGAAGACGTTCGGGTCGGTCCACGAGCGCGAGGCCCCGTCGACCAGCACGCCGGCCGAGGTGGCGAGGCCGGAGAGCGACGCGAGCTCGGTCCGCGCTCCGACGCCGCACGACAGCACCAGCAGGTCGCCCGCGAGCACCTTGCCGTCAGCGCAGACGAGTCCGTCGAACCAGGCCTGACCGTGGTCGTCGTAGCGCTGCACGATGCTCTCGGCGCGCGCGTGGTGCATCATCTCGACGCCCACGGCGCTCGCCGCGGCGGCGAGCACGCGTCCGCCGTTCTCATCGAGCGTCCGGTTCATGGGGGCGGCGGAGTGGTACGCGACGACCACCTCGGCGCCTGCTTCGGCGGCGGCGAGGGCGAGTTCCATGCCGAGCACCCCCGCGCCGAGCACGACGATGCGCTGACCCGCCGAGACCGCCGCGCGCACGTGCTCGGCGTCGGCGAGGTCGCGAAGCGCCACGACTCCGCGGGGGAGCGGCGCGGTTCCCTGATCCAGTGCGGAGGGGTCGGCCGGCCGCGCGGAGCGGTGCCGCTGCGCCCGCTCGAGACCGGCGAGCGTCGGCACGTTCGCCCGCGCACCGGTGGCGAGCACGAGTCGGTCGTAGGGAATCCGGATGCCACCGTGCAGGCGCACCACCCGCAGGTCGCGGTCGACGCCGACCACCGTCGTCCCGAGCGCGAATCGCACGCC
>UBMU01000037.1 GCA_900466605.1 Hyphomicrobiales bacterium | reverse complement strand
GCCGATGACGACCAGTCCGATTTCGGCAGCGACGACAACTTCGCCTGACACGGCCCGCCGCGTCTCCCGAGGCCGCTCTGCCGCTCGTCGCCCTCGATGCCCACCCGTTCACTGTGGACGTGGTGGGCCATCGCCCCACCTTGACGGCAGAGGTATAGTTCTCAATAAGATTTCGGACGTTATGGCTGTCTACCGGGCAAGACCTGAGTGAATATTCTTATTATAAGTCGCAAGTCCGAAAGCGAACGCAGGCACTTTCAGTCTCAGCAAATGGCGAGACTTGGATTGGAGTATCGTTTTCTCGATGCATTCGAAGCGAGCGACTTATCCCCCGAAGACTGCCAGAAAGCTGCCAACAACTGGCCAAGTCCTACGCTTCGCCAGGATATAGCCTGTTTCACCTCGCATCGAATGGCTTGGAAAATCGGCGTCGAGCGGAATGAAAAGACACTCATACTGGAAGACGATGCCGTCCTTTCGAGCGACATGGCCGAGGTCATCAGGACTATCGATAAACGTGACGACGACTGGAACTGCGTCTACGATCTGGAGTTCGTCCCCCTGCCCCACATCATGGCGAAGTCGCCTCTTTGGACAGACGATCCAAGCGGCTATCGGGCAACGCGCGTCTTTCAAAACCGGCTTGGTTTGGCCGGTTATGTCATCGGACCGCGCGCAGCCGCAAAAATGCTGAAAGACACGAAGAACTATGCATTGGTCGATGCATATTTCTGGCACAGATCTTGGGTTGAGGCCCTTCAAATCGAGCCTGCGCCGGTGATCCAGCTGCGCTTCCTCGAAGACCACACAAACAAGGCGCC
This sequence comes from Hyphomicrobiales bacterium, assembly GCA_900466605.1. Classification (GTDB taxonomy): domain Bacteria; phylum Pseudomonadota; class Alphaproteobacteria; order Rhizobiales; family Rhizobiaceae; genus Rhizobium. The sequence goes on along the minus strand of UBMU01000037.1, from coordinate 172,189 downwards.
CTTCCTTCGCGACCCCAAAGACGATGCTTTCAGGCCAAAGAGCAAGCTAAGCAAGCATTTTATGCGCTTGCGCCTCGAACTCGTGAAGGCGCGCAATCTTCTCAGAGCTGGTCTTCACAGCGAGAAGCGCCAGATCCAAGTGGACGTCGCCAAGTTCGCACCAAACGATGACAGCGCTTGAATTCCAGGCTTCTTGGCCAGTTCGCCCGTTGCCATCCACCTGGCAGCGGTCACGGACCGTCTCTGTCAACTCGGCCGTTCAGCCGCGGCCACGATAAGTGGCGACGCCCTGGTCAGGCAGCCACACGCCCTCTGGCGGCTTGCCGGTCTGCCAGAACACATCAATCGGAATGCCGCCGCGCGGATACCAGTAAGCGCCGATCCTCAGCCACTTCGGGTCAAGCAGCTCGACCAACCGCTTGGCAATGTAGACCGAGCAATCCTCATGGAAGGCGCCGTGATTACGGAACGCATGCAAGAACAGCTTCAGCGACTTCGACTCGACCAGCCATTCGCTCGGGATGTAGTCGATGACGATATGGGCGAAGTCGGGCTGCCCCGTCATCGGGCATAGGGACGTGAACTCGGGCGCAGTGAAGCGGACCACGTAATCAGTACCGGCGTGGCTCGACGGCACCCTTTCAAGCACAGCTGCCTCGGGTGATTTCGGAGATTCCGTCTGGTTCCCCAGCATGGACAGGTTGGATACGTCTGTGGTGGGCATTCAAGCCTCCTTGATGACTTTGACGCGGATGCCGTGGGCCTTTTCGCCCTCCGGCTCGACGTGAATGGCGATGCTGGAGCCCGGATGCGCCGCACGGATGGCATCTTCAAGGCGATCGCAGATATCGTGCGCCTGCCTTACAGACAGTGCGGCCGGAACGACAAGATGAAAATCGACGAAGGTGACTGTGCCGGCGCGACGCGTCTTCAGGTCATGCACGCCGATCGAGCCCGCGGCATGGGTCGCAATCGCCTGCTTGATCGCGGCCTCCTCCTCGAGCGTGACCGCCTGGTCCATCAGGCCGCCAATCGAATGCGAGATCACCTTCCAGCCCTGATAAAGAATGTTGACGGCAACCAGGATGGCCAGCAGGGGATCGAAGATCGCATAACCGGTGGCCAAAGCCAGCAGCAGGCCGATAAGAACGCCGACAGAGGTGACGACATCGGACATGATGTGCTGGCCATCCGCCGTCAGCGCCGCCGAGCGATACTTGCGCCCGGTCCGGATCAACAGTTGGGCCCAGACGGCGTTGATCACACCGGCAACAAAATTGATAGCGAGACCCAGTGCCGGCGCATCCAGCATCCGCGGATCGGAGAGGTGTCCGATCGCCTCATTGACGATCAACAGCGCCGCGACGACGATCAGCACGCCTTCGGTCACAGCCGAAAGATATTCCGCCTTGTGATGCCCGAATGGATGGTCGTGATCGGCCGGCTTTTGCGCGTAGCGGATGACAAAAAAGGCTATGAAGGCAGCCACGACGTTTACTGTCGATTCCAGCCCGTCTGATAGCAATGCCACCGAGCCTGTCACCCACCATGCGACCATCTTCAGGCCCATGACGCCGAGCGACATCGGGATGCCCCAGAGCGCCAACCGCCGAACCGTGAGATTGCCCTTCTCGTCCATTTTCATCCCCTGCGCAGACATCGGTGCGGATGCGAATGAATTGCAGAAACCAGCCCATTCAAACGCAAAACCGCCCGCGCGAAAATCGCGCAGGCGGCCAATGAGGCTCATATGTGCGATGATACCTGTTTTGTCAAACCGGATCAGCAAGAAAGATTTTAGCTTATAGCGATGGCAAACCGACCGACCGACGCAAACGCGCCACAAGCTGATCGCTAGGGACGCTCGGCCGGGCTTGGCGAGGATACGGCTGCGCTTTCGGCTGTGACGCCGATTGCTTGCGGCCAACGCAGAAGCGCCGCCTCGCCGGCCGCCGTCAGCGCATAGACACCCTTCTCCCGCCGTTCGAACCAGCCATACACATTGCCGAGCAGGATCTTGCCGGCATCCGGCGCCATTGCCTTCATATCGCGCGGCCGCACGAGCCCTTGCTGGAGAGCCGCGGCGCAGATCAGCGCCCGTTGGCGATAGGCCGTCATAATAGGCGCACGCGAACCGCCGCCGACGGCGGGATCGCCACGCCGACGTTGATGTTCCCTGACCAGTCGCGACCGACGCTTCGGATTGGTCCGTGGCATCGGTGAGACGGAGTTGACGATAACGCTGACCTCACCGGCATCGGAGACGCCAATCATGCCTATCCCTAGCCGTCTGCAGAGATCGCGATAACGCTTGTCGGCCTCGCGCCCCCGCCCCTTGGCGGAAACACGAGCAGCAATCCACACTTCGTCGCTCATCGCGGCCCGATCGACCGCCTGCAGGATAAGTTCAAGGTTGAAGCTGAGCTTTAGCTCGCACACCACGACAACAGGCGGCTCGCCCTCGCTGAGACCGACCAGATCGCACCCGCCGATCTCGCCCTTCACGACATAGCCCGCCCCCTCCAGGAAACCTTTGACCGGCTGATAGAGCGAGGTTTCCATAGAGACCGAGTTACGCGGGGTTGATGTCGGCGATCTCGCCGTGCCGGGCGAGCAACCGTGGCGACGACATATCACCCGTTTCCTCGTCGACCATCACCGCATAGGCAGCGACACCGACAAAGCGCGAGGCCATGGAGGTCGCAATCTTCTCCGCGCTCACTGCGTTCGATGCCTGGCGCATTTCACCGGGCACCAGATTGCCCCGGTTCTTGCGGTACGGCAGGACGATAAACTTCTCAGCATTGGCCACAACGACATTCCTCATTCATCGTTCCCGAAATGTTCTGATTTGATGCCGGAAGTCAACCACTTACCTCGCGCCCTGCGGCCCGAACGCTTCGGGCGGGTTGTGCAGCCAGAGCGAAAGCCGCAGCATCCACGGCAGAGGAGACCACCAGCCGGACGTCAGCCCGGCCTGCCGCAAGGCCGCGGCAGTCCACGTATTGCATCCCATGAACGCATTAAAATGCCCCTCGGCCTCGAAGAATGCATCATCGTCACCATACGCAGATCCGATGAGCGGAACCGGTCCTTCGCTACCCCTGCTGAAGCTGCCGTCGATGAAGGCCAGCAGGTGTTCAAAATGCCCGACACTGACATTAAATGCTGTCACGGCAGGGTGGTCGAGGGGAATATCACCGGCAATGGAGACGTGCATGACGGAGCTGTCGAGCGTGAGGCTTCTTGCAACAGGCATTACCTTCAAATCCGCCCAGGTCGGCGTTTGCGTATAGAAGGACCGGCCGCCCCAGCCAAAAACGATGTAGCGCACTCCGCCATCGCCGATATCAAGTCCAGCATTCCGGAGAAAGCCGAAGCGCGTCAGCACATCATCGCCGACCGGCACCGCAACATCCGTGTGGATCGGATTGCTGAGCACAAGGATTCGGTAGGGCGAACCGGCACGCTCGGTCGTGTCCGCGGACCGGAGCGACCGCGGCACGACAATCCCGGCAATCATGATGGCGCCGAACACGAGAATGGCGCAGGAAAGCGACCGCAGAAACCTCACCGATGCTCCCTACCGTCGCGGTCGTCAGGCCGCCTTGGTCTTTGCCTTGCGCGCCAGATGCGCGACGACATTCTCGATCATCCGCATACCGGCGTCACCGCCGAGCGTCATGATCGACTCCGGATGGAACTGCACCGCGGCGATCGGTTCCTTCTCATGCTCGATGCCCATGATCGTGCCGTCTTCGCTCTCGGCCGTGATGATGAAATCACGCGGCAATGTCGAAGGATCAGCGAAGATCGAATGATAGCGCCCGACCGTCACATCCTTGCCGAGACCGGAGAAGACGATGCCCGGCTCCAGCACACGGATGCGCGACGGCTTCCCATGCATCGGCAACGCCAGATGACGGAGTTCCCCGCCGTAAGCCTCGGCCAGCGCCTGCAATCCGAGGCAGACCCCAAAGATCGGCAGGTTGCGCGCCCGCGCCTTCTTGATCGTCGCCTTGCAATCGAAATCCTTCGGATTGCCGGGACCTGGCGACAGCACGACGAGATCGGGATCCAGCCGGTCGAAGATTTCCTCCGGTACCGGCGTGCGAACAGTAGAAACCGTCGCGCCCGTCTGGCGGAAATAGTTCGCCAGCGTGTGGACGAAGCTGTCCTCGTGATCAACAAGCAGGATCTTGACGCCCTTGCCGACGGCGGCGACGTCTCGGCTGACCTTGCCGGAGTTGCCGGCCTTGGCATCACGGATAGCGGAAAGCATAGCGGAGGCCTTCAGTTCGGTTTCAGCTTCTTCTTCCTCGGGGATCGAGTCGTTCAGGAGCGTCGCCCCTGCCCTGACTTCAGCGATCCCGTCCTTGATGCGAACCGTGCGCAGCGTCAGCCCGGTGTTCATGTCGCCGTTGAAGCCGACCATGCCGATCGCCCCGCCATACCAGGCGCGCGGGCTCTTCTCATGGCTTTCGATAAAGCGCATGGCCCACAGCTTCGGTGCGCCTGTGACCGTCACAGCCCAGGCGTGAGACAGAAATCCGTCAAAGGCGTCCATGTCGTCGCGAAGCCGGCCCTCGATATGATCAACGGTGTGGATCAGGCGGGAGTACATCTCGATCTGGCGGCGGCCGATGACCTTCACCGAACCGGGCTCGCAGACGCGGCTCTTGTCGTTGCGGTCGACGTCCGAGCACATTGTAAGCTCGGATTCATCCTTCTTGGAGTTCAGCAGCTTGAGGATCTGCTCGCTGTCGGCGATCGGATCATCGCCGCGCTTGATTGTGCCTGATATCGGGCAGGTCTCGATGCGGCGGCCAGAGACACGTACGAACATTTCGGGCGACGCGCCGACCAGATATTCCTGATTGCCGAGATTGATGAAGAAGGAATAGGGCGATGGATTGATAGCCTTCAATCGCTTGGAAATGTCGGACGGCTTGCTGTCGCAGCGCTCCATGAACTTCTGGCCGGGAACCACTTCGAAGAGGTCGCCTTTGCGGAAGCTCTCCTTGGCCTTGACGACAAGGTCAGCATATTCGCCTGGGCGATGATCGCTCTTCGGCGGAATTGCGTCGGTGCGCTGGAACGGTTCGGCCGGAATATCACCCGCCTTGCCCTCGGTCGAATGCCCACCCTTTTCGAAGTCGTAGCGGTCGATCCAGGCCTTCGCCGAGTAGTTGTCGACGACGAGGATCTCGTCCGGCAAGTACAGCACCATATCGCGCTGGTCAGCCGGACGCACGAGCTTCAGGTTGATCGCATCGAACTGAAAGGCGAGGTCGTAGCCGAAGGCACCGTAAAGGCCGAGGCTGGCATCCGCCTGCGAATAAAACAGGTCGGTGACGGCGCGTAGCACGGTGAAAACCGTCGGGATCTTCGAGCGTTCTTCCTCGGTAAAGGCGCGCTCGGGCGTTTTCACAGCCAGATCCAGCCGCCGCGGCGTCGAAGCGCCAAGCACCACGTCGGAGACCGTCTTAAGCCGTTCCGTAACAAATCCGAGGATGACCTCGCCGCGCTCGTTGTAGGCTTCGATCCAGACGTTGCGGCCGTTGCATGAAATGCCGAGCGGCGGATCGACGACGGCTGTGTCCCAGCGAGTGTAACGGCCCGGATATTCGTAGTTCGACGAAAACACCGCGCCCCGGCGCTCATCGAGCTTGTCGATGTACGAGGAGACAGCGTCACCATAGGGGATTGCCCGCCGTTGCCGGGTGACCGTGATGCCGCCCTTCGTCTCGTAGATTTCCGCTCCGTCATCCCGAAGGATCGTTACCATTGTTCCACTCCGTTATCGGGCCCGGATGACAGGCAGCCTTAAAAACAAAAAAGCCGCCTGGCGTTTTCCGGGCGGCTCACTCGTCGTCTTTGGACACGATTGGTCGAGGCCGCCTTAGCGAGCCCACCACCAAACTGCAATGTTCAAGGACGTGTTCATGGGCGAAATTGTTAGCGTGAGATCGGACCAAGCGCAAGAGCCGAATCCGGGGAATGAAAAAGGGCGGCACAATGGCCGCCCTTTTGCCAACACGTGAGCTGCTTAGAAGCGTGCGCGTGCAGTGATCATGAACGTGCGTCCACGACCTGTCTCGATGGTGTTGCCGGCAATCGTGCTCGACGCGGGCGTATAGGTCTTGTCGAAGACGTTCGTGACGCTTCCGGTCAGCTCGAAGCCCTTTTCGAACTTGTAGTTCGCAAAGAGGTCAACCAGTCCGTAGCCCGGCTGATACGGGCTCGTTCCGGCAGCAACGTTCACGCTTCCGACGTAGGCCCGGCTAACTGCATAGAAGCGTGAGCCAACCGTAAGGCGCTGATCTTCGAGGAAGCGAGCACCGAGCGTCGCGCTGAAGATGCTGTCAGGCAGGTAGCTCTGCACGCCGAAGCCGTTGACCTGCGACGGCAGATTTGTGTCCGTGTAGGTATAGGCAAGATCACCGAATACGAAGCCCGCATCGTAGGCCGCCTGCAGTTCAAAGCCGCTGACTCTGGACGTACCGGGGTTGTTGACGAAGAAGATCTGTCGACCGCCGTTGAGAAGTGCAGCTGTGATGTAATTGTCGATGTTGTCGTAGAAGTAGTTTGCCTTCAGACGGAAGCTATCGCCCGCGTCCAGCAGTCCATCAAACTTGATATTCGCGCCGATTTCCCAACCCTTGGAGGTTTCCGGCTCCAGGAACGGGTTCGGGAAGAAGCTCTGCGTACCTCCCGGATGGGTACCACCGGCAAAGATCTCGTTCACGGTCGGCGCACGCTGGGTTTCCGCGTACGTCACATAGGGCTGGAACCACTCTGTCGGGTTCAGTGCGAAGGTTACGCTTGGATTCAGGCGTCCCTCCGAATTGTCGACAGTGTACGGACCCGCTGGCAAGCGCAGCGGATTCCCGGCTACGACCGCGCCCGACCCATCGAGGTCGAAGTGGTCATAGCGCAGACCCAGCGTCAGATCCGCCATGCCGTAAGTCAGCTTGGTCGTATCGAAGACGCCGAGGATAGCGCTCTTGCCACTACCGTTCACGCCACCCAATGGCTGCGTCCGGCTGTTGATGACATCGTAGTCGTCGTGGAAGTATTCCACACCGTAGTTGGTGGTGACAGCAACGTCGCCCACATCGAACTTGGACGTATTGGAGACGTCGAAACCGATGCCGGTATCCTTGATGTTGCGACCGGCAGCCGTACCGCCACCCGTGGCGTTTGTGTCGTACTGCATCTCAAGGCGGTTATAGTAGAAGTTCGTCTTGAAATCGATCAGGTCGTTGTCGCCGGGCGTATAGGCGTAGCTAGCGGTGAACGTCTTGTTCTTCACGTTCTGGAAGTATGAATTGGCAAAGAAGTCGTTGTCGTAGGTGATACCGCCGAGCTTGATCGTATTTTCCGCATTCGGCGTGATCTCTGCCTTCAGCATGCCTGAAATCAGATCCTGTTCGGTGTAAGGTACCGTAATGCCATCACCGTTTTCAAAATTGCCCGGATCGCTCTTGCTGATGCCACCGAGAACGGCAAAGACATCGTTGAACCGATAGGCGCCGATCGCCGACTCGGACCAACCGAGCTCATTGGTTCCAACGGTCGCGGAGACGATGCCGCCGTAGTTTTTGTCGCCCTGGATCAGATCATCGATGTTATAAGTGCGGAAATTGACCGTACCGGCCAGCGCACCACCGCCGATGCCGGTGACCGCGCCACGCGTCACGTCGATGCCTGCCAGGAAAGCCGGGTCGATATAAGTGAAGCCCTGCGCCTCGTGCCCAGTGAACCGGAAATTCTGACGGACTCCGTCGATCGACATGTTGACGCGGCCTGAACCCTCGAAGCCGCGAATGTTGACGGCCACGCCGGGGTTCTGCGGATTGTTGGCCGTCGATGTTCCCGGAACACTACGAAATAGATCATCCGTACCCTGCCCCGCCTGAAGATCAATCTGGTCTGCGGTGACAGTGCTTGACGGACCCGGAATGTTGTAGGGATCGTTGGCGGCCTGACGGCTACCCTTCACGATGATTGGCGAGAGAAAGGTATCGCCTTCGCTGTTTGTCTTTTTCTCTTCAGTTGCCTGAGCGGTCGAAGGCGCGCTTTGTGCAAAAGCGACGGCGGAAGGCATAACGATGGCGAGTGCTGTGCAGGCTAGTAGAACCGAGCGCGAGTGCCGGACGATCATGAAACAACCCCTTGAGAGAAATGTCACCGGGCTGGCTGGTCGTGACGCGGCTGCGTTTTCGATGGGCTGGCTAGGCTTTCTGGCGAAGATTTTCGCCTTCTTTTTGCCGCATAAAAAACATGACATTAATTGTCAATATATCGGATCGCCGATATCTTGATTTGATAAGTCATATTTTTACCGCGGCGATGAAAGTTGCGAAATTGCAACGAAAAGCGCATCCGTACGTTCTCCTCCCGCACAAACATACAACGGGTGGATGCGTGAGGAATATCATTGCGATTCTGGCGGCGTTGAGCTGCATCGGGCTTCTAACTGGCGCTAGCCTGCCGACGAAGGGCCCACAGCCGAAAGTCCGGCCGGCCGAATCCACACCGGCTACCCAAGCTCCAACACCTCCGCCGAAGCCTGAACCAAAGCCGGACCAGCCCGATCCAGAAGTGCCGTCGGCCAAGCAGCTGCCGGCCGACTCTTCTGCCCAACCGGAGAAGCAGGGGCCGAAGCTTCCTTCTCAGCAAACGCTCGAAGAGCAGCACCTGACAATCGCTGCGGAGAGCGACGAGGCGCATTCCGAATGCGTCCAAGAACTGCAAAGCCTTGGCGTCGTCTTCAAGGACATATCGCGCATCGACGACGGCAACGGGTGTGGTATCGACAAGCCAGTCAAGGTTTCGGAGGTGCTGCCGGGCATCAAGATAAAACCAGACGCCGTTTTCCGATGCCCCGTTGCACTTGCCCTCGCCCGCTGGATGAAAGAGAGCGTGATACCGGCGGCCAAGGTCGCAGCGCCCGATCAGGGAAACATTGTCGGCATCAACCAGGCATCATCCTACATCTGCCGTCTGCGCAACGGAGCAGAGACCGGCAAGGTATCCGAGCATGCCCGCGGCAACGCTATCGACGTCGCAAGCTTCAGTTTCGAAAAAGGGAAGGATATTGCGGTCCAGCCCCGTCGCGAAGATTCGACACTGATCGGTGCCTTCCAGCGTACAGTCAGCGCTGCGGGTTGCCTCTACTTTACGACGGTCCTGGATCCCGAAAGTGATGCGGCCCACGAAACCCACTTCCATCTCGACGTGCTGGAGCGCAAGGGCGGATATCGCTATTGCCATTAGCTTTCAGCAACTTGCGCCAAATACATGAATCAAGTCGCCAGGGATTTGATTCAGTTTCGGAACACGGCAGTCCGCAATTAAAACAGCCCCTCGATATAGCCCTGATCATTGAGATAGATCCGCTCCGCAGAAGGCGATCTCGGCAAGCCCGGCATGGTCATGATCTCGCCGGTGATGGCGACGACGAAGCCTGCGCCAGCCGAGAGGCGTACCTCGCGCACCGACACGATATGGCCCTCCGGCGCGCCCCGCAGGTTTGGATCGGTCGAGAAGGAGTACTGCGTCTTCGCCATGCAGACCGGCAAGTGCCCGTAGCCCTGCTCCTCCCAGGCAAGCAACTGATCCCGCACCGCCTTGTCAGCCGTCACCTCGCCCGCATGGTAGATCTTCGAAGCGACGATCTCGATCTTCTCGAACAGGGAAACATCGTCGGGATAGAGCGGCTCGAACTTCGACTGTCCCGATTCCGCAAGCTCGACCACCTTGTACGCAAGTTCCTCGATGCCGGCAGAGCCCTCGGCCCAGTGGCGGCAAAGGATCGCCTCCGCACCCAGGCGCGAGACATACTCCTTCACCGCCGCGATTTCCGCGTCGGTATCCGAAACAAAGTGATTGATTGCGACGACGACGGGGACACCGAACTTGCGAACATTGGCGATATGGCGGCCGAGATTGGAGCAACCCTTCTTCAGCGCGGCAACATTCTCTGTTCCGAGTTCGTCTTTCTTCACGCCGCCATTCATCTTGAGCGCGCGCACTGTCGCAACAATGACCGCGGCATCCGGCTTCAGTCCTGCCTTGCGGCATTTTATGTCGAAAAATTTCTCGGCTCCAAGATCTGCGCCGAAGCCCGCCTCGGTCACGACGTAGTCGCCGAGCTTCAACGCCGTCTTTGTAGCGATCACCGAGTTGCAGCCGTGGGCAATGTTGGCGAACGGGCCGCCATGCACGAAAGCGGGATTGTTTTCCAGCGTCTGGACGAGATTCGGCTGCATGGCGTCCTTCAACAGCACTGCCATGGCTCCATCGGCCTTCAGGTCGCGTGCGTAGACGGCCGTCTTGTCGCGCCGGTATCCGACGATGATGTTGCCGAGACGCTCTTCCAGATCCTTGAGGTCCTTGGCGAGGCAAAGAATAGCCATTACTTCGGAAGCGACCGTAATGTCGAAGCCGTTCTGCCGAGGGAATCCATTGGCCACACCGCCCAGCGAGGAGACCATCTCTCGCAGCGCCCGGTCGTTCATGTCCATCACACGCCGCCACGTGACGCGCCGGAGATCGATATCCTGCGCGTTGCCCCAATAGATGTGATTGTCGATCATCGCGGCGAGCAGGTTGTGCGCCGAGGTGATCGCGTGGAAATCGCCGGTGAAATGGAGGTTGATGTCTTCCATCGGAATGACCTGCGCATAGCCGCCACCTGCAGCACCGCCCTTCACGCCGAAGCACGGCCCGAGCGACGCTTCGCGGATACACACGATCGCCTTCTTGCCGATCCGGTTCAGCCCATCGCCCAGGCCAACGGTCGTCGTCGTCTTGCCTTCGCCGGCCGGCGTCGGATTGATGGCCGTGACGAGGATCAGCTTGCCATCTGGCTTCTCTGCCTGTTCCGCAATGAATTCCGCACTGAGCTTGGCCTTGTCATGCCCATAGGGCGCCAATTGCTCCGCAGGAATACCAAGCTCTGCACCGATTTCGAAGATCGGCTTCTTCTTGGCCGTGCGCGCGATCTCGATGTCGGACTTATATGCTGTCATCCCCGTTCCCCACTGTCTCTGCTCGGTTGCCGCCACATATTTGTTTCAACGGGATAGCGAAATATGCCGAGACTGTGAATAGTGCGCTGGTTGCCCAATGCTCACTCAAACCGCTATCTGTCAGGCATTGATTCTATAGGTTGCGAGGACCAGACATGAAATCACTCGAACTCGTCGTCGAGCGCATCATCCTTTCGAGCCGCTGGATACTCGTCGTCTTCTATCTCGGCCTTGCCCTCGCGCTCGCCGTCTATGCTGTTTCCTTCGGCTACAAGTTTCTGAAAGTCGCCGGCAGCGTCTTTGTTCTGGACGAAGGTGAAATGATCCTGGCCATGCTTGGCCTGATCGACGCCGCTCTGGTCGCCAGCCTGATCGTCATGGTGATGATCTCCGGCTACGAGAACTTCGTCAGCCGCTTTGACGAGAGCGAGGACGATGTCTCGTTTATCGGCAAGCTCGACGCCGGCACCCTCAAGGTCAAGGTCGCCTCGTCGATCGTGGCAATTTCATCGATCCACCTGCTGCAGGTCTTCCTGAATGCGGAGCAATACACCGACGGCAAGATTATGTGGCTGACGGCCATGCATCTGGCGTTCGTCGTCTCGGCTGTCATGCTCGGCTTCCTCGAGCAGCTGACCAAAAAGACGAAAACGACGGAAAAGATTTGACCGTGAGATGATTCGGGGGGCGATCTGTCGTTCCCGTCGCCTCGCGCAATAGTAGCTTTCCCGCGACGCTGTCATGGGCACGACATGTTTTCGACCGCGTTGGTCAATTCGTCGCCGTTAGTTGCGTATCAATTAGGCAAAAACACAACCGCAAGACGATCGCGTCATGGTTAAACAAATGTACGGAATTTAATCACTGCAAGTCGAGCGATTTGGTACTAGCAAATATATCAGTTTGCATATCTTATCGAGCCAACGTGATGGCAAGCAGGGACGCATTGATGTCTTACATGACTACCTCGGAAAGGCAGTTGTCTCTGGTCGCAGAGATTTCGACTGCCAATACCAAGGCACAATACGCGGAAGTGCTTGTCAAAGTGGCACGTGCATACGGTTTTCGGCATTCTACACTGATGCACGCGCCAGCGCCGGAAAGCGTTCTTCTAAAAGCCCTTGTCATCGAAACATCGCTCCCGTCGACATATTTCAGCCAGTTCGACCGTGCCCGGATCATGCGTTCTCCTATCTTGTCGACCGGCATGGGCGCATCGGCCCTGCCGCGATCCTGGAGCATTTCCGACGACGCCGCAGCCGAAATATTCCCCGATGAGTTGAGCAAGCTCTTGCGCGCATTCGATATACCGACAGGCGTTGTGGTGCCCGCGTACACGCTGGATGGCGGGCGGATCCTGTTCTGGCTGGGCGGCGACCGCCCATTGCTCGGGCAAACAGAGCTCAACGAACTGACGATGGTCAGCCTTCATCTGCTCGATGCGTATAACCGCCTCAAGCAATCGAAGGCCCCGGAAGCCGCACCTCTTTCCGCGCGTGAAAGGGAGGTCGTCCGCTGGACGGCACAGGGAAAGACATCGATCGAGATCGGCCAGATCCTCTCGCTGTCCGACCACACCGTAAACGCTTACATGACGAGCGCCATCAAGAAGCTCGACTGTGTGAACCGCACACAGCTTGTCGCCAAGGCGATCAGGATGAAGCTGATCACCTGAACAGCTTACCGATCAAGCACCGACCGCATCTCGACCAGATTTGACCGAACGCGAAGAATGTAGAAGCCCATCGTCGCAAGATGGCTCGGCATGATCCACCCGTCTTCCCGACCATTGGAAATGATTGCAGGTTGAATCTGCAACGCCGCCTGGAACTGCCTCATCGTTGCGCCGAAGATGGCGGTCAAGTTGCGTTCGGCAACCACTTGAGAAAAATCCGACTGCGCGGCGGCAAGGATCGCGTAGTAGGCATAGAGCTGGCCATAGGCAAACCAGAAGCGGTCGTCGGCGCGCGTATCGAACCAACCGCGATGGTGGTTCTGAGAACGATCAGCAAGGACGTCGGATGTGCTCCCTAGATCGTTGGCGATGCGATCAATGAACTGAATCAGATTGTCGGCGCGCCCATCGAAGATCGCTTTGCACCCGGCCAAATCAGTGTTGAACTTACGCAGGCTTTCAATCGCCGAACGGTAATAGCTCGGCGTAGGTGTTTTCGGCCCGAATGGATTAAGTCCGAAATACCAAGTGTATTCATCGAACTGCAGCTTACCACGGGCATCTTGCAGATCGCTGTTGATACCTGACGTACCACGCACTCTGCCGAGCGAATCGACGAGTTCCGCAGAGGTACGGCGGACGGCCTGGTTCACGCCCCGCTGGAAAGACGCCTTGTTGTCGAGAAACGGCGTGTGATCCCAGTCGATGCCGAAAAACCCGAGACGATAGAGCAGCATGGATGAAATCCACGCATTCTGGTTGACGTTGAAGTCCGTCAGGTCGGCCGCGACATCGACGATAGCCGAGCGCTGGCAGGTCTTGGTGGCCGCTCCATCCGTTGCCGGCAGTTCCTGTCCGGCGGGAACCTTTCGCTCCGAAAGTCGGTATTCGTTTACGAAGGACGGGTTAAAGCCGGACCAGGCCTGCGTCTGCCAGATGAAATAGCAATATAGGGCAGCAACCAACCCAATCATCCCGAGGATCGGCAGGCGGACCATCCATGTTCGTTGGACGTACCAGCCACGGGCGGCGATAAATGGCCAGAAAGCCCAGGCGAAGAAGACCCGCGCCCAGCGTGCGATGGTTCGGCCGATCAGCCTGAAAAAACCGGCGATCCGGTCGAGCATCCTCTTCTCCTTGCCATGACGGAGGAACGTTTCCTCCGCCCTGAAATATGCGTTCAACCCTGCAAGGACAATATCGCCCTGATATTATTGTTTCTTCTGCCCAGCCCTATGAGCGTAGAAAGCGAAAACGGAGCCGACGGTAAATCTTCGTCGTATCGATAAGGGGAGCTGTTGAGGTTTCCACCTGATCCTGCCGGAACGCCTCGAACTTGCTCGCGAAGATGCCGTCGGCCGTTCGCTTGCGATGTTCCAGTTCCTGCGCCACTAGCATGTTGCGCTCGAACAGTTCGATTGGACCTGCGATGGCGGGAAAAAGCTCTGCAGAAATCTGAACCTTCGATCCGGGAATATCAGTGTCCACCTGAGCCTGATAGATCAGCAACCGCTCTTCCGTGTCGATGACGATCTTGCGGCTGAGGGCATTGCACTGGCCGACCTGATTGTTCAGCGCGTCCACGAAAACCTGGAAGAGATTGATGAAGCGCTCGCGGCGCTGGCTTTCGTCGCGCATTCCCCGCTCTTCGTCGGCAGCACGATCGGCCTCCGTCTTGAGTGCGCGCCGCTCTTCTTCCATGCGCTCCCACTCGGTCCTGCTTCCGTAAAGGCCGATCCGGCCTTGTGTCGTCAGCGCTTTGGCATTCAATTCCCGGATGCGAAGGCGAGCGATATCGATCTTGTCGACAAGCCGACGGCGCTGCTCGACGATGCCGACGAGGCCATGCTCACCCAACTTGTGAAAGTCGATCGCAATCGTACGATACCGTGCGATGACGGCCGCGGTGGCATCCGACTTTACCAGGAGGTCACGCAAACGTTCCACAACAGGGGCAGCCCGCACTCGGGCGCTGTGGCGACGCCACATCCGCTGGCGGGAAAAGCGGCCAATGAATTTTTCGCCCGCAGTCAGGCCGCGGAAACTGTCGAGATCCGCCGAAACCTTCACCGTCATCGTGTCGAGAACGGAGACTAGTTCCGCGAGGAGGTTGGTCAGGCTCGCGCCGTTTGCGATGAATGCTTGGAAGCGTCCATTCTCGACAAGGAAGCGCTCATCGTCGACCGCAGCTCCTTGGCGTACAAACTCGCCGATGAAATCAACGCATACCCTGGCCTCGACGCGCAGTTGCTCCACAAGCGCTCGCGCCGCTTCCAACTGCGTGTCGAAGGAGAAAGGCTTGCGCACCGGGACGCCTCCATGAATCGGTTCGCACGAAACTAGCGCATAAGTCGCCGACCGGTATAGACCTGAGGAAATCACACCGCTTCGGCGAGCCACGGCCCGTTCATGGCGTCGTCCCAATGGCGGCGGCAGAGTGACACATATTTCTCGTTGCCGCCGACATCGATCTGAGCACCCTCGTGCAGCACGTTTCCTTCTGCGTCGAGACGAACCACCATCGTCGCCTTGCGCCCACAATGGCAGATGGTCCGCACCTCGCGCATCTCGTCGGCGATCGCGAGCAGCTCCTCGGACGCTGGAAACAGCTTCCCCTGAAAATCAGTCCTCAGGCCATAGACCATGACCGGAATGTTCATGCGATCGACAATCCGGGCAAGCTGCCAGACATGCTCGCGCGTCATGAAGTGAGCTTCGTCGACGAAGATGCAGGCAATCGGCTCTCCCTCCTTGCTGAGTTCGCCGATCAGGGCCTGCAGGTTCGCCTCTGGCTCGAAGGCAACGGCGCTCGCCTGCAGCCCGATCCTGGAGCCGATAATGCCCTTTCCGGCGCGCTCGTCAAAGGCCGCGATGAGCAAGGCGACGCGCATACCGCGCTCCTGATAATTGTAGGAGGCTTGCAGCAGCGCCGTCGACTTGCCGGCGTTCATCGTCGAGTAATTGAAATAGAGTTTTGCCATCGTTTTCTCCGTCTTTCGCTTCTTGGAAGCTCAAAACCGCGAAGAAAAGTCCCTCATTTTATTAGTCACAGGAAATTCGCGGCCGAAAATCGCCAAAACCCTTGAAATCCCGGCACTACCGCAAAAAATGACCTACGTCGCAATCGGGTACTGCAATGCGGCGCAAACGCGCTGAGGTCGCTTGTAAAACTCGGCTATTGGTGATTGGCTTGGGAACGTAAGACTGGGAGTCTAAAATGAAAACGACAAGCGCATTCAAACTGACTACAGCCACCGCAGTTGCCGCTCTTTCCGTCGCAACAGCAGCATTCGCCGCAGACCCCGATAGCTGCTCCGCCGTCCGTCTTTCAGACGTCGGCTGGACTGACATCACCGCAACCACCGCCACCACAGCCGTCATTCTGAAGAACCTCGGCTACGAGCCCGACATAAAGGTTCTTTCGGTTCCGGTCACCTATCAGTCGCTGAAGAACAAGGACATTGACGTGTTCCTCGGCAACTGGATGCCTGCTCAGGCGAAGGACGTGCAGCCCTACCTCGATGAGAAGACCGTCGATTCCCTCGGCGTCAATCTCGAGGGCGCCAAGTACACGCTCGCAACCAATGCCAAGGGCGTTGAACTGGGCATCAAGGACTTCGGCGACATCGGCAAGCACAAGGACGAGCTCGACGGCAAGATCTACGGGATCGAGCCGGGCAACGACGGCAACCGCCTCGTCATGACCCTGATCGAAAAGAACGAGATGGGAATGGGCGGCCTCGAACTCGTCGAGTCCTCCGAACAGGGCATGCTGGCGCAGGTCGCCCGCGCCGAAAAGGAAGGCAAGCCGGTCGTATTCCTGGGTTGGGCGCCTCACCCGATGAACGAAAACTTCAAGATGACCTATCTGACCGGCGGCGACAGCACCTTCGGTCCGAACTTTGGTGGCGCGACGGTCTACACCAACACCCGTGCCGGCTACGTCACCGAATGCCCGAACGTCGGCAAGTTCATTTCGAACCTGAAGTTCGATCTGGAAATGGAAAACCAGATCATGGGCAAGATCCTCAACGATGGTGAGGATCCGCAGGTTGCGGCAACCGAGTGGCTGAAGGCCAATCCGAACGCAGTTGATCCGTGGCTCGCAGGCGTCACGACGAAGGACGGCAAGGACGCCCTTGCCGCCGTAAAGTCGGGCCTCGGCCTCTGAAACTGATGAACGGGGCGGCCCTCGCCGCCCCTTTTTGTTTCATCTCGATCTTTGCTCTTTCGGATAGGCGCGCTCCTTGAACTGGATCACCGACTACAAAATCCCTATTGGCCCTTTCGCCAAATCGACGGTCGACTGGCTGACGTCGAGCGGTGAGTGGTTTTTTGACCAGCTCGCTTTCGTGTTATCGCATGTTATCAATGCGTTGCTTTTCATTCTGCAGGCCCCTCATCCGCTGATCGTGCTGGCTGCGATCGTGGGGATCGCCTATTGGCTGCGCCGCTCCATTGGCGTTGCTGTCTTCACTCTGCTCGGTCTGCTGCTGATCATGAACCAGGGGTATTGGAAGGAGACAACCGAAACGCTGGCGCTCGTTCTGGCATCGACGTTCGTCAGCATGGCCGTCGGTATTCCTCTCGGCATTGCCGGGGCGCGACGCGCCTGGGTGTTTTCCATCATGCGGCCGGTTCTAGACCTGATGCAGACCATCCCGACGTTCGTCTATCTCATTCCTGCGCTCATTCTCTTCGGCCTCGGTATGGTTCCGGGTCTGATTGCGACCGTAATCTTCGCAATCCCCGCCCCGATCCGCTTGACTCGCCTCGGTATCATTTCGACCCCTCCTTCGCTCGTTGAAGCAGCGGAGTCTTTCGGCGCAACTCCGGCGCAGGTGCTGCGGAAGGTTGAGCTCCCCTTCGCCATGCCACAAATTATGGCCGGTCTCACCCAGACGATCATGCTCTCCCTGTCGATGGTGGTTATCGCCGCGCTCGTTGGCGCTGACGGCCTCGGCAAACCCGTGGTGCGCGCACTTAATACGGTGAACGTCTCCATGGGCTTCCAGGCGGGTCTCTGTATTGTCATTCTTGCGATTATTCTCGACCGCATGTTCCGCGCGGCAGATGAAGGAGAAGGCGCATGACTGCGGTCCGCTTCGACAACGTCAGCATCGTCTTCGGCGACAAGCCGGAAAACGCCCTCGCCCTTGCCGATCAGGGCAAGAACCGCGACGAGATCGGCGCTGCGACCGGCCTCGTTCTCGGCGTGGCTGATGCCTCGCTATCCGTACAGGAAGGCGAAATCCTCGTCCTCATGGGCCTTTCCGGCTCCGGCAAATCGACCTTGCTGCGTGCCGTGAACGGGCTGGCGCCTGTCGTGCGCGGCGAGGTTTCGGTCGCAACGTCGAATGGGCTCTGTAATCCGTACAAGACCAGTGCAAAGGGCCTGCGCGACCTGCGCATGCACACTGTCTCGATGGTCTTCCAACAGTTCGCGCTGCTGCCGTGGCGCACGGTGGCGGAGAATGTCGGCTTCGGCCTCGAGCTTGCGGGCATGCCGGAAGCCGAACGCAAGAAGCGCGTGGGCGAACAGCTCGAACTCGTCAATCTCACCAAATGGGCCGATCGCAAGGTCAATGAACTGTCCGGCGGCATGCAACAGCGCGTCGGCCTCGCCCGCGCATTTGCCACCGGTGCGCCGATCCTGCTGATGGACGAGCCGTTCTCGGCGCTCGATCCGCTGATCCGTACGCGCCTGCAGGACGAGCTTCTCGAATTCCAGCGCCGTCTGAAGAAGACCATCCTCTTCGTCAGCCACGATCTCGACGAGGCGTTCCGCATCGGCAACCGCATCGCCATCATGGAGGGCGGACGCATCATCCAGTGCGGCACTCCGCAGGAAATCGTCAAGAACCCTGCTGACCAGTACGTTGCTGACTTCGTACAGCACATGAACCCGATCAGCATGCTGACGGCGCAGGACGTGATGCAGCCCGGGCTTGGTCATGCTGCCGCCGGCGCAAGCGTCAGTGGTACCGCTCGCGCATCAACGCCGTTGATCGACATCCTCGACGCGTTGTCGCGCCAGCCCGGCAGTATCGGTGTCGTCGAGAATGGCGCGATCGTTGGCACGATCTCTGCGCAGGATATCGTCGAAGGCCTGACGCAGCACCGGCGCAAAGAACAGGCTTGATCCCGCCGTCCGCTTCCGCCAGAAAGTGGACATGAAAGATCAAGCTTCCGTTCTCAGGGAAACGGACGGAGAAGCCCGCAAGCTCGCTCGCACGCTTCTACGCTCCGCCCGCTATGCCGCAATCGCCGTTCTCGATCCCGGGACCGGCTTCCCCTTCGCCAGCCGGGTTCTTCTCGGCACCGATATTGATGGCGTTCCCGTTGTTCTCGTCTCGGGCCTGTCGACGCATACCCGTGCGCTCGATGCCGACCGCCGTGCCTCGCTTCTGACAGGCGAGCCCGGCAAGGGCGATCCGCTTGCCTACGCGCGCCTGACGACCCAATGCCTTGCCGAACCGGTCGAGCGCGACAGCGAGGTCCACGCCCGAATTCGCAGCCGCTTTCTCAACCGCCATGCCAAGGCAAAGCTCTACATCGATTTCCCGGATTTCCGTTTCTTTCGGCTTGTGCCGCAATCCGCGAGCCTGAACGGCGGGTTTGGTCGCGCCTACCTTCTGGACGGCGACGATCTCACGATTCGATCCCCCGGCAACGAAGCCGTTGCGGCGCAAGCCGACGCGATAGTGCAAGAATTGCTAGCCAAGCACCCAGATCTTGCCGCTACAGCCGCGGCGAACCTGAAGGCTGGCAAGGGCGATTGGCGCATTTGTGGAGTGGATTGCGGCGGTTTCGATCTGATTTCGGGTGATTTGCTTCTGCGTTGCGAGTTCGATGCCGTCGCGCAGGGTGTAGATGATGCTTTTTCACATATATCTAACATAAAATACGCAATACCTGAAATTTAGCTATATACAATCTTGAAGCGGTATTGATAGTTTTCGCCGTCCGGCATTGAGCGGGAACATGCGTTTTTGAAATTAGTTGCACATCGGGAAGAAGATATGGACACAATCGATTTAACCGCCAATGCAAACGTTGCCGCTGCCCTTTTATCGGCTATGGCAAACCCGAAGAGACTTCTCATTCTCTGCAACCTGGTGAAGGGTGAAATCCCGGTTGGCGCCCTGGCCCAAGAGGTCGGTTTGAGCCAGTCTGCTCTCTCTCAGCACCTCTCCAAACTGCGCGCCCAGAAACTCGTAAAGACGCGCCGCGACGCCCAGACGATCTACTACTCCAGCAATTCCGAGCCGGTCCTTAAGATCCTCGAAGCCCTCACCGACATCTACGCTGTTCAAAGCCGCGCAAAGTCAGCGGCATAAGGACACGCTGGCATAACGTCAGCCTATAAGCCGCACTGCCGTGAGATGCGTCCGGAGTAGTGTGGCAACCTTATTTCAGCACGTCTGCATACTCTTAGGCCGGCCGCAATGCCGGCCTATTTTTTTGCATGGCGTCCGCCAGGCGGCCAAGGTGCAATGACGGCGGCTTGACGCAAGGAGAAGCACTGATAATTTGACCGGGCAGTAAAAATTCGCATCAGTCAATACCGGGAACGGCCTCCGAAACGGCCATGGAGAACAGCATGTCCAATCGCCTTAATACCACGCCAAATGACCTACGGGCCTTTTGGATGCCCTTCACTGCGAACCGTCAGTTCAAGAAGGAGCCGCGTCTCTTCGTCGGCGCGAAGGACATGTATTACCAGACCCATGACGGTCGCCAGGTGCTCGACGGCACTGCCGGCCTCTGGTGCGTCAATGCCGGCCACTGCCGCCCGAAGATCACCGAAGCGATCCGCGAACAGGCTGGCGAGCTCGACTATGCGCCGGCCTTCCAGCTTGCCCATCCGAAGGCCTTCGAGCTGGCAAACCGCCTCGTCGACATCGCGCCTGAGGGAATGGACCACGTTCTCTACACCAACTCCGGATCTGAATCGGTCGAGACGGCCCTGAAGGTCGCGCTTGCCTATCATCGCGTGAAGGGCAACGGCTCACGCTTCCGCCTGATCGGCCGCGAGCGCGGCTATCACGGCGTCAACTTCGGCGGCATCTCCGTCGGCGGCATCGTCTCCAACCGCAAGATGTTCGGCACGCTGCTGACAGGCGTCGACCACATGCCGCACACCCACCAGCCGGGCAAGAATGCCTTCACCCGCGGCCAGCCCGAGCATGGCGGCGATCTGGCGACGGAACTCGAACGCATCGTCACTCTGCATGACGCCTCAACGATCGCCGCCGTCATCGTCGAACCGATAGCCGGCTCGACCGGCGTCCTGATCCCGCCGAAGGGCTACCTGCAGAAGCTCCGCGAAATCTGCACCAAGCATGGCATCCTGCTGATCTTCGACGAAGTCATTACCGGTTTCGGCCGCCTCGGCGCTCCGTTCGCCGCGCAGTACTACGACGTCAAGCCCGACATGATCACCACGGCAAAGGGCCTGACCAACGGCGTGATCCCGATGGGTGCCGTCTTCGTGACGTCGGAGATCCATGACGCGTTCATGAATGGCCCGGAACACATGATCGAGTTCTTCCATGGCTATACCTATTCCGGCAACCCGATTGCCTGCGCCGCGGCACTCGGCACGCTCGACACCTACAAGGAAGAAGGGCTCCTCACCCGCGCCGCCGAGCTATCCGAATACTGGGCCGACGCGCTTCATTCCTTGAAGGACTGCCCCAATGTCATCGACATCAGAAACACCGGCCTGATCGGCGCCATCGAACTCGATCCGATCGCCGGTGAGCCGACCAAGCGGGCCTTCACCGCCTTCCTGAAGGCCTACGAGAAGGGCCTTTTGATCCGCACAACCGGCGACATCATCGCACTCTCGCCGCCGTTGATTGTCGAGAAGCACCACATCGACGAACTCTTCGGAAAACTGCGCGAGATTCTGCAAAACAACATCTGATCGATGCTTTTCAGGGCCTGTTCTTGCCAAATCAGGCAAAAACAGGCGCTATTTCTTTATCTTCTTGCGAAATCCGCGTTAAATTCCTAAGAAACTTGCTGTGCACTCGCCGAAGCCAAACATGGCAGGCGGATGCTTCGGCCGTGCGGCTGCTCATCGTCTCTTGGCGCATCCCGCAAGGGCTGTTGTACGATCTGGGCACTTGCTGCGGTACTTAATCGCGGGTTTGAAAACCCACCCAAGGAGAAAGAAAATGAGTCTGAAGACTTTGTCGGCGGCCCTCGTCGCCTCGCTTGCCTTTGCGCCGCTCGCCCATGCAGACATCACCATCGGCCTGATTGCGCCGCTGACCGGCTCGGTCGCCGCCTATGGCGATCAGGTGAAGAATGGCGCGCAGGCTGCTGTTGACGAGATCAACGCGAAGGGCGGCATCCTCGGCGAAAAAGTCATCCTCAAATATGCCGACGATGCCGGCGAACCCAAGCAGGGTGTTTCCGCTGCAAACCAGATCGTCGGCGACGGCATCCGGTTCGTCGTTGGACCTGTCACCTCGGGCGTCGCAATCCCCGCATCTGACGTTCTCGCCGAAAACGGCGTCCTGATGGTTACGCCGACGGCAACGGCCCCCGATCTGACCAAGCGTGGCCTCGCCAACGTCCTGCGTACCTGCGGCCGTGACGACCAGCAGGCCGAAGTCGCCGCCAACTACGTTCTGAAGAACTTCAAGGACAAGCGCGTCGCAATCATCAACGACAAGGGCGCCTATGGTAAGGGCCTGGCCGACTCCTTCAAGGCAACGCTCAACGCCGGCGGCATCAAGGAAGTGTTCGACGACTCGCTGACCCCTGGCGACAAGGACTTCAGCGCGCTGACCACCCGCCTCAAGGCCGAGAATGTCGACGTCGTCTATTTTGGCGGCTACCATCCGGAAGGTGGCCTGCTGGCCCGCCAGTTGCATGATCTCGCCGTCAAGGCCGTCATCATCGGCGGCGACGGCCTGTCGAACAGCGAGTTCTGGAACATCGGCACCGACGCAGCCGGCGGCACCGTCTTCACCAATGCCGTGGACGCCACGAAGAACCCGGATTCCAAGGCAGCGGCCGACGCGCTGAAGGCCAAGGGTATCCCGGCCGAAGCCTTTACGCTCAACGCCTATGCTGCAGTCGAAGTGCTGAAGGCTGGCATCGAGAAGGCAGGCAGTGCCGAAGATTCCGAGGCGGTCGCCAAGGCCCTGAAGGGCGGCGAGCCGATCTCGACCGCTATCGGCAAGCTCACCTACGGCGAAACCGGCGACCTGACCTCGCAGAGCTTCGCGCTCTACAAGTGGGAAGGTGGCAAGATCGTTCCGGCCGAATAAGCCTTCGATCTCCCGATTTCGATCGCCGGGCGTCCCTCTGGGGCGCCCGGTTTTCGTTTGTGGACCGGATAGCAAGCCGATCTCGCTTTGTCGGGCACATGGGCTATAAGTGATAAAACGCCAGCACGAGGATGCCATGACTGCCAAGCTCGAACGCCTCATCGACCAGGGAACGGGCCGCCTGCCGGCCGATATCGTACTGAAAGGCGGGTACTTCTTCGACCTCGTGACCGGCGAACTGGTGGCATCGGACATCGCGATCGCCCAGGACCGCATCGTTGGAACATGCGGTAGCTACGATGGCGAAACCGAAATCGACATCTCCGGCAAAATCGTCGTCCCCGGCTTCATCGACACGCATCTTCATATCGAGTCGTCGCTGGTAACACCGCACGAGTTCGACCGCTGCGTCCTGCCCTATGGCGTGACGACAGCCATCTGCGACCCGCACGAGATCGCCAACGTGCTGGGTACCGAAGGCATCCAGTACTTCCTGGATTCGTCCCTCGAAACGATCATGGACATCCGCGTCCAGCTCTCCTCCTGCGTGCCTGCGACGCACCTGGAAACGTCGGGCGCCGATCTGCCGATCGAGCGGCTGCTTCCCTTTCGTCACCATCCGAAGGTCATCGGACTTGCCGAGTTCATGAACTTCCCGGGCGTGATCCATAAGGATCCGATCTGCATGGCGAAACTCGCCGCCTTCCAGGGCCAGCACATCGACGGCCACGCGCCCTTGCTCTCGGGCAACGACCTCAACGGCTATCTCGCAACCGGCATCCGCACCGAGCACGAATGCACGAGTGCCGCCGAAGCCATGGAAAAGATCCGCAAGGGCATGCACATCCTCGTGCGCGAAGGCTCCGTCTCGAAGGATCTCGCGGCCCTGATGCCCATCATCACAGAACGCCTGTCGCCGTACCTCGCCCTTTGCACCGACGACCGCAACCCGCTCGATATCGCCGAACAGGGCCATCTCGACTACATGATCCGCACCGCGATCAAGAACGGCGTAGAGCCCCTCGCCATCTACCGCGCCGCATCGATCTCTGCTGCCCGCGCTTTTGGCCTCAGAGACCGCGGCCTCGTCGCCCCCGGCTGGCGCGCGGACCTGGTGGTCATCGACAGCCTCGAAAACTGTCGTGCGGACCTCGTCTTCGCCGCCGGCCGCCACGTGACAGCAGAGCTTTTCGCCACGCGCAAGCCCGTGGAGCCAGTCGGCCTCGACAGCGTCAAGGCCCGTCCTGTCAACGCCGCCCATTTCGGCGTTCCCGTTGCCGATGGCGAAACACCTGTGATCGGCGTCACCCCCGGCAAGATCATCACCGAGCATCGCCGCTACCGCTTACCCGTCAAGGGCAACCAGACCGATGTCGATCTCGGTAACGACATCATCAAGGTCGCAGTCATCGAGCGGCACGGCAAGAATGGCAACCATGCCAACGGCTTCGTCCAGGGCTTCGGCCTGAAGAAGGGCGCGATCGCCTCCACCGTCGGCCATGACAGCCACAATATCTGCGTCGTCGGCGTCAGCGAGGACGACATGGCGCTCGCCGCCAATCGCCTCGGTGAAGTCAAGGGCGGCTTCGTGGTCGTCGAGGACGGCAAGGTCACTGGCGAGATCGCCCTGCCCGTTGCCGGTCTGATGAGCCTCGAGCCCTACGAGACGGTGCGCGACACGCTCCACGATCTGCGCCAAGCCGCCTATGCGCTCGGCACAACGCTGGAAGAACCCTTCCTGCAGGTCGCGTTCCTGCCGTTGCCCGTCATCCCGCACCTGAAGATTTCCGACAGGGGGATGGTGGACGTCGACAAGTTCGAACTGATCAGGTGAAGCGCTTTCCCGAAAAATGCGTCTAAGCGTTCGGCTTAGTCCAGCCAGTGCAAAGGACGTCAGGCAACACGGAACCGTCCGCCAAATCTCCATCACCGCATCATCCGCAGTTGATCGAAAGCGTTCGACAGCGAAGCTTTGTATCGAACGATAAAGAAAAACACTCCGAATTGCCTTTCGACACCTGCCTTGCCGAACAATAAAATAAAAAACAACAACAAAAGACAAAACTATTGATCATTGCACAATGAATAGTTTGGATATACATGTGTAAAAGTCAATATAACGCCGCGATCAGCAAACAATGCATCAGATCAACATGGCAAAACATTTGATCATGGGATTCGCTACGAATCAAACACAAGAATCCCTTGAAGTGTTTTTGAGATCCGCCAGAAATGTGTACTCGCAAGCCGAATGCGACATCGCCTTGATCACCAATTCCACCTTGGGAATTGAGAACATCATCGATGAAACCGGCACCCTCGTTCTTAATACGCCGAGTACCTACTCGGTGCGCGTGACTCCCCTGACGAAAACCTACAACAGGGTGTTTATCCATACCCTGCGTGGCCTTATGCGGTCCGGGATGCTGTCTCGATCTCCGGAAATCATCGCGGGATATCATCAAATGATCGAGACGTGGCACCATCCCCATTTCGCGCGCTGGTTCGCCTATATGCGCGTCATGCGAACCTTCCATCAATACGACAAGGTCTTGCTTGCCGATACGAAGGACGTGGTGTTTCAGGCGCCCTTCTTCACAGAAATGGAAACGAACAAGGTTTCGATATTCGAAGATGGCGAGAGCTTCTACGCCGAGGGATGGAACGGTCGATGGTATATCAATGCATTTGGCCGAGACAAATATAATCAGGTCGCGCAAGAGCAGCCAATCTGCATCGGCGTGGTTGCTGGTGCCACGAAGGTCGTCCTGGGCTTTGTGATGGAACTCTGCGATGCAATTGCTCGTCAGCCCTTTGGGCGGATCGAACAAGCCGTTTTCAACAAGATGTATTTCAACAGCGAATTTGCCAGCGAGTTCAACACGTTTAAAAACGTCTCCGGCCCTGTTCTGACAATGTGCGGGGACGAGATCGAGGACAAGATCGATTGTCGCGATGGCGTACTTCACGAGCAGGCCGGGGGTAGAGTTTTTCCGATAGTCCATATGTATGACCGACTGCACCCGATACGAGACGCGGTACAGCAACGCTATATGCTGAAGAGTCCGCACAAGGAAGAACTTGCTCCGGTCCTAGCACTTTAGCCGGGAGCAGAGCACGGTGACACTGCCGCTCTGCCCATCGCCAGGTTTCGGTCTGCGGAGATGCGCCATGGCGCCCCTGTCGGCCTAACCCTGCCATTCAGAATGGCAAGGCAGGCGCAAGTCATCCGCAGCTCGACACCACGCTGGTCTAGGAGACCCGCGCGCAAAACGCGTCTAGCGCTCCGAGCAGCACCTTCCCGCCGACAACGCTGCCTTTCGCCGCCGGCATGTCCAACCGCTCGTCGGATATCATGCCCTGGGGTAGGGCGAACTCAGCCGGCTCTCGCGTAAGATTGAACACGAAGAGAAGCGTCTCCGTCCCCTTCTTGCGGGTGAAGGCAAGTAGATCCCGACTGGTATCGATGAACGTCATCGTCCCATCAAGCAGCGCCGTATGCGCTTTGCGGAAGGCGAGCGTGTCGCGGTAGTGGTACAGAACCGACTGCACGTCGCCCTCCTGCAAATCGACCGACAGCGCCGCCTGCTCGTAAGGCACCGGTAGCCAGGATTTCTCAGCTGTCGTGAAGCCCGCATGCGCCTTGGCAGCCTCCCATGGCATTGGCGTGCGGCATCCGTCGCGTCCCTTGAAGGCCGGCCAGAAGCGGATGCCGTAGGGATCGCGCAGATCCTCGAAGGCAAGCTCGGCTTCCGGAAGGCCCAGTTCCTCGCCCTGATAGAGGCAGATCGAGCCGCGCAGCGTCGCCAACACGGACATGGCCAGCTTGGCGACGACGGGCCGCTCCTCTGCGGTCTTGGCAAAGCGGCTCACGTGACGATTGACGTCATGGTTCGAGAAGGCCCAGCAAACCCAGCCATCGGCCACCGACTTCTGGAAGGCATCGACGCAGTTGCGGATATGAGCGGCGGTAAAGTCCGGTCCGAGTAGATCGAACGTGTAGCACATGTTCAGCTTGTCGCCGCCACCCGTATAGGCGGCAACGGTCTTCAGCGAGCGCGCACCGTCACCCACCTCGCCGACCGTCGCACGCGCCTCGTAGCGGTCGAGCAGCGCCCGGAACCGCTGGAGGAAGGCGACATTCTCCGGCTGCGTCTTGTCGTAGAGGTGGTTCTGCATGCCGTAGGGATTCGTATCCGGCGCATCGAGACCGCCGTCGCTCGTATCGGGCGCATGCGGGGGATTGTCGCGAAGCAGCTTGTCGCAGAAGTAATAATTGACCGTGTCGAGACGGAAACCGTCCACGCCACGGTCGAGCCAGAACTTCACGGTGGAAAGCAATTCATCCTGGACCTCCGGGCTGTGAAAATTGAGATCCGGCTGCGAGGTCAGGAAGTTGTGCTGGTAATATTGCCGGCGGACGCCGTCCCACTCCCAGCCGGGTCCGCCGAATATCGAGAGCCAGTTGTTGGGTGCTGTCCCATCCGGTTTCGGATCGGCCCACACATACCAGTCCGCCTTGGGGTTGGTCCGGCTCGAGCGGCTTTCTACAAACCAGGGATGAACATCAGCGGTGTGCGAGATCACCTGATCGATCACGATCTTGATGCCGAGTCCGTGGGCTGCTGCCATCATCTCGTCGAAATCGGCCAGTGTGCCGAAGATCGGATCGACATCGCAATAGTCCGAAACGTCGTAGCCCATGTCGGCCATTGGCGACTTGAAAAACGGCGAGAGCCAAATGGCATCGACACCGAGGCTGGCGATATAGGGCAATCTCCGGGTAATCCCCTTCAAATCCCCGAGGCCATCGCCGTTCGTATCCTGGAACGACCGTGGATAGACCTGATAAATGACTGCACCCCGCCACCAGTCCGCCGTCTTGTCCGCAACCGACATCAGCCGCCCATCTCCTGCATCACCCGATTTGTGCCACACTAAAGCGGGTGAGACAAAAAACAACCTTCAGCCGAGACCACCAGTACAGCCGCGTTTCTGCATTATGCGCTTTATCTTTTCGCGGTGCTTGATGTCCTTGCTTGGCAGCTTTCCCCCCGTAACGTTGTTTTCCTGGATGGCGAGCGTCGCACAATCCATGGTTCGCCACTTGCCACCGCCTCCATGCCCGTAAGCGGCAGTAGCAGAAATGGACGGAAGAGCAGCAAAACTGGCAATGAGAATTCCTGCGATCTTCTGCATGGGTTTACCCCGAAAGTGCGCAAGCGACATTATGCGCCCCGCCGATCTGATCAACAATCCTTCCAAAAGCCGCAGCCACACGCCATGCGCGGCTTGTCAGGAAGGTGCTCCGCGCGTATCAGCGAAACGGGAAAATTCAGGGAGGCTTTCCGTGAGCAGGCGTTTTCTATCGATCGGTGAATGCATGGTGGAGCTTTCGCAGGCGGGAGCTGGCTTGCTGCGCAAGGGCTTTGCCGGCGATACACTGAATACCGCCTGGTATGCCCGGGCCTGCCTTCCCGCCGATTGGTCAGTGGAATATTTTACCGCGCTCGGCGATGAAGCCATGTCCGACGAGATGATCGCCTTCTTCAGGGGGGCCGGCATCGGCACTGAATTCACCAAACGCATCAAGGGCAAGGCGCCCGGCCTCTACATGATCAGCCTCAAGGACGGCGAACGCTCCTTCAGCTACTGGCGCGACAACTCCGCCGCCCGTCAATTGGCAGCCGACGCGGAACTTTTACGCGAGGCTATCGAGGCTTGCGACGTCATCTATTTTTCCGGCATCACGCTTGCGATCCTGTCACGCAATGACGCCGATACCTTGCTGGCAGAGGTCCGCCGCGCCAAGGCATCAGGCAAGCTCGTTGCTTTCGACCCCAACATCCGCCCGCGTCTCTGGTCGAGCTACGATGTAATGCATGCGACGATCAGTGAAGGTGCGCGAGCCGCCTCCCTTGTCCTGCCGAGTTTCGACGACGAAGCGACGCACTTCGGCGACGTCTCGATCGCGGCAACGACCAAGCGGTACCAGACCCTTGGAGCCGCGGACGTCCTAGTCAAGAACGGCGCCGACGGAGCGACGCTGAGTTTCGGTGGGGTGGAGAGTTTCGTTCCTGCTGAAAAGGTCGAGCAGGTCATCGACACGACCAGTGCGGGTGACAGTTTCAACGGCGCATTTCTCGCTCGCTATCTCGAGACGGGGGACGCCCCGGCTGCAGCAGCCTTTGCCGCAAAGGTCGCCGCACGCGTGGTAAGCGAACACGGCGCCCTCGTTGCATGGGAAAAGCTCGGCATCAAGAAGGCCTGAGAGCCCCGACCTTATCGGCACAACACGGCTGTAATATTTCCATCATCGACGACCGCCAGAATGAGGTGCGGGAATCGAGTCTCCGGGCCTGCCCGGAATTGAGCCGGCGCCCCCCGGGCGCGGCATGGATGGGATGAGGGCGTGCTGCAACACATGTTGGATGTTGGAAGCGACGGAAGCCGGGCCGCATCACGGCTGGGCGCGGCAGAGCGGCTGGTCATCGTCAGCGATGCCTGGCATCCGCAGGTCAACGGCGTCGTTCGTTCGATCGAGAACACCAATCGCGAACTGGCCAAGATGGGCATCGAGGTAGCGATGGTGACCCCGCAGGGCTTCCACAGTATCCCTTGCCCCACCTATCCCGAAATCCGGCTTTCGATCGCCAGCTATCGCCGCGTCGCGCGCGAGATCGAAAAACACATGCCCTCTTACGTTCATATCGCGACGGAGGGTCCCTTGGGCCTGACGGCGCGACGCTGGTGCCACAAGAACCACATGCCCTTCTCCACCAGCTACCACACCCGCTTTCCGGAATATGTCTCTGCACGCCTGCCGATCCCGAAAAGCTGGCTTTATGCGTTCGTCCGCTGGTTCCACAATTCCGGCGCTGGCTGCATGGTCGCAACTCCCAGCCTTGCGCGCGAACTATCCGAGAAGGGCATTCGAAACCTCATGCCGTGGAGCCGCGGCATCGACGCAGATCATTTCCGCCCCATGCCTCTGGAGGACGCTCCCTTCGGCCTTTCCCGCCCGATTTTCATGACGGTCGGCCGGGTTGCGTTGGAAAAGAACCTGCCGGCCTTTCTGGATCTCGATCTGCCCGGATCAAAAGTCGTTGTGGGCGACGGGCCGGCGCGCGCCGAACTTGAAAAGCGCTACCCGAATGTGCGTTTCACCGGGATGAGGGTCGGCGAGGAACTCGCGAAGGCCTATGCCCAGGCGGATGTCTTCGTCTTCCCCTCGCTGACGGACACGTTCGGCAATACAATCCTGGAAGCGCTTGCCTCCGGTGTTCCCGTCGCCGCCTATCCCGTCACCGGTCCGCTCGATATTATCGGTGAGGACAGCGAGGTTGGCGCGCTCGACGGTGACCTGAGTACGGCTTGCCTGGCGGCGCTATCTGCCTCCCGCGAGGCGTCTCGAGAACTTGCCTTGCAGTACTCATGGGAAGCGGCGACCACGCAGTTCATCAACAACATCCGCGCCGCCAATGGTGTCATTACGCCAAAATGGAAGAAGGCCTGGCAGTTTGCCGCCAAGTCGCTGCCAAGAACGAAAAAGCCCGGAGAAACCGCCGGGCCTATTTCATCGGGAACCTGATACCGTCACTTTTTTGAGCGTGTCGCGCAGCGGCACCCTCACGCCGATTCAGGTCCGCTTCTTCTTGGATTCGTACGGGTTGTCAGGCGAGCGATAGTGGATACGGATCGGCACGCTCGGCATATTGAAATCCACACGTAAGCTGTTGATCAGATAGCGCGTATAGGATTCCGGCAACGCGTCCGAACGCGTGCAGGAGATCATGAACGCCGGCGGGCGCGCCTTGACCTGCGTCATGTACTTGAGCTTCAGGCGGCGACCGGAGACTGCCGGCGGCGGATGCTGCACCTGCTGCTGTTCGAGCCAGCGATTGAGCTTGGCCGTCGAGATGCGCTTGTTCCACACCATGTCCGTGTCGATGATCGACTGCATCAGCTTGTCGAGGCCGCGGCCGGTCTGGCCGGAGATCGGCACCGCGCGGATGCCACGGGCCTGCGGCAAAAGCCGCTCGGTCTTCTCGCGAAGATCGGCAAGCACCGCCTGCTGGTCCTCGATCATGTCCCACTTGTTGAAGGCAAGCACGGCGGCACGACCTTCACGGATCACCAGATCCACCAGTTGCAGATCCTGCTTTTCGAACGGAATGGTCGAATCGAAAACGATGACTACGGTTTCGGCAAAGCGGATGGAGCGCAATGAATCGGCAACGGATAGCTTTTCCAGCTTTTCCGTCACGCGCGCCTTGCGGCGCATACCGGCCGTATCGAACATCTTGATGGTCCGACCGCGCCAGTCCCACTCGACCGAGATACTGTCGCGCGTGATACCGGCCTCTGGACCCGTCAGCAGACGATCCTCACCGAGGAAACGGTTGATGAGCGTCGATTTGCCGGCATTCGGGCGACCGATGATCGCCACGCGCAACGGCTTGGTATCGTCATACTCGGGCTCGTAATCCTCGTCCTCTTCCATCTCCTGCGGAAGATCGACATTGGTGACGGCAACGTCTTCCTTTTCCTTCGGATAGGCGCGCTCTTCGCCGATCGCAGCGACGATGGCATCGCGCAGGTCGAGCATGCCTTGCCCGTGTTCGGCAGAGATCGGCACCGGTTCGCCAAGCCCGATCGTGTAGGCATCATAGAATCCGCTGTCGGAGCCTTTGGCTTCCGACTTGTTGGCGACGAGGACGACTGGCTTGCCGCGGCGGCGCAGCATCTCCGCCAGTTCCTTGTCGACGGGTGTCAGGCCGAACTTGGCATCGACCACGAACAGCGAAATATCCGCCTCATCGATCGCGGCTTCCGTCTGGGCGCGCATACGGCCTTGCAGGCTTTCGGCGTCCGCCTTCTCAAGGCCAGCGGTATCGATGATGGTGAAGTGCAGACCCATGAGCCGCGCGTCACCGGGGCGACGGTCGCGGGTGACGCCCGGCGTGTCGTCGACGAGCGCCAGCTTTTTCCCAACCAGACGGTTGAAAAGCGTCGACTTGCCAACATTCGGGCGACCAACGATCGCGACCGTAAAGCTCATTGAAATTCCTTAAACTCAGCCCTGTGCGGCGGGCGCCTTGCCGGATGCGGTAATATTATCAAGCATCATCTGGGCGCGATTGGCAACATTGCGCGGGCTCTGCGCATCATCGGCGATCGCCTGGAACCACTGGCGCGCCTGGGTCAGGTTGCCGGCCTTGTAGGCGGCCAGACCTAGCGCCTCGCGGGCGGAATGACGGAAGGCGTTGCCGGGAACGGCCATTTCCTCGACATGGGCGGAAACCTGATCGTAGGTTCCGCCTTCGATCAGCAACCAGCCGGCGCGCATCTTGGCGGCATCGCGCACGGCTGCCGGCGCTGCGTTATCCTTGCCGATCACGTCAAAGGCGGCAACGGCGGCTGCCGTATCACCCTTCTGAGCCAAAACTGTAGCAGCACGCATGCGCGCGAGGATCGGATAGGCTCCGTGGCCCTCCTTTTCCAGCTTCTCGAGCGCGGCCAAGGCCTCGTCATTCTTGCTCTCGTCAGCAAGTTTCATGGCAGCGATGAACTGGTCGCCCGTGCCGGAGGACTGGTTGTCGTCCCAGTATTCGTACACCTTGTAGCCGACAGTACCAAGAACGATCAGGACGGCGAGCGCAATCAGGTAGCGGCCAAACCGGCGCCACGCGCCCTTCACCTGGTCGGAACGCAGTTCCTCGTTGACTTCACGGATGAAGCTGTCGTCGTTGAATGCCATTCTAGTCTCCGGCAACGGATATGCTTCGGCATGCGGGTTGCACGCACATTGTGGGGCCTTCTACCCCATTTTTCAGCAGTTGTAAGGGGGATTGGAAAGATTCGTCACATAACGATCGGAGCCACGCCAATCAACAACTCGTGCAGCTTGAAAGTGATGAGCGCCCAAGCAACAACCCCGATGATCACCGCATAGAGATCATACTTTCCCGAGACGAACGGGCGACGGCTAAGCTCGCCTGCGCGCTCGCGCCGCTTCAGCGCTATGCGCAGAATGACGCCCCATGCGAGGAATGCTCCGAACAGCAGCACCGAAGAGGTCTCGCCGTTGGCCAAAAGATGCGCAAACGCCCAGATCTTCACCGACAACACCATCGGATGCTTTGTCTTGACCGCAATGTGCCCCGCCGGCAGCAGCGAGGCGACCAGACAGATCACCGCAATCAGCATCAACGTGAGGGCAATATGCGCCATCCAGATCGGCGGGTTGTAGAGCATGCCCGTCACCTGGCGGGCTTGACCGAAGCCGTAGATGAGCAGGATCAGGGACAGGATGCTGACGACGGAATATGCGATCTTCCAGCCACTCTCGCCGAGGCTGTTGATCATGGACTGGCGAAGGCCGGGCGCAACAACGCGTATCAGATGAAGCCCGAGGAAAATGATGATGCCGACGATGAGTAATGCCATGGCGATCTCCTGTGCGTTTTCCGAGACTTAGCCGCAGCGACACAAAAACGCCAGCGTCACCGCAGCTTCGCCGCATTTCTGTAACAGGAAAGCCGCAAACAAATTGTCGCGGTGCCCATGTTTCGTTGGTTTTTCAAAGCTTCCCTCGCCCTTTCCCTTGTTGCTCCGGCGGCAGCCCAAGCTGCCGACCAGCCGAAGCAACTGGTGATCATTTCTTTCGACGGTGCGCACGACAACGCGCTCTGGCAGAAGAGCCGTGAGATGGCAGCGAAGAACGGCGCACATTTTACTTATTTCCTCTCCTGCACCTTCCTGATGAACCAGGCCGCCAAGAAGGCCTATCAGGCACCGCACCAGAAACAGGGAAAATCGAACGTCGGCTTTGCCCAGAGCGACGACGAGATCCGCGAGCGGCTCGGCAATATCTGGCACGCGCATCTCGAGGGCCATGACATCTCCAGCCACGCCTGCGGCCATTTCGATGGCCGCCAGTGGAGCGAGGCGGACTGGTCGAAGGAGTTCGCCACCTTCCGCTCCACGCTGAAAAACGCCTGGAAGGGCGTCGATCTCGAGGAGCCGAAGGGCTGGCAGGACCTGGTCGACCACGGCATCCATGGCTTCCGTGCGCCCTACCTCTCTGCAACACCGGGCGCCGACATGATCGCCGCCGAGAAAAAGGCTGGCTTCGCCTATGACGCAAGCCTGGTGACCAAGGGACCGGCCATGCCGGTTGAGGAAGCCGGCATCATTCGCTTCGGCCTGCCGCTGATCCCCGAAGGTCCGCGCGAGAAGCCGATCATCGGCATGGACTACAATCTCTTCGTCCGCCACTCCAATGGAACCGAAGACAAGGCCGACTCCAAGGCATTCGAAGATCGCTCCTACGCCGCCTTCAAGGAAGCCTTCGACAAGCAATACGCGGGCAACCGCATTCCGCTGCAGCTCGGCTTCCACTTCGTCGAGATGAACGGCGGCGCCTACTGGCGCGCGCTCGATCGGCTGGTGAGCGATGTCTGCCACCGAGCGGATGTCGCCTGTGTCAGCTACTCCGAAGCGATCCCTGTCATAAAGGCGCGCGGAAAGCTGCAGCCACAAGCGCAAGCATCGGGCCTCTAAGCCAACCTTCCCTTTCGCCTTTCTCCCGCAATGGGAGAGACACCGCGCGTCAACTTGAACGCGGGATGTCTTCGTTGTTCTTGCTCCGCTGCGCCTGTCGTGCGTGCATTCCGTCGTGGCAATCTGGTGCGTTTGCAATTCGCGTCGACACGACTACCTTTTAGGCCACGCCACCCTCCTCTCAAGGGCAGAGAGACGGCGATCGGGAGTAAGCCATGTGCCGAAATATCAAACCCCTGTTCAATTTCGACCCGCCAGCGACAGACGAGGAGATCCATGACGCCGCGCTTCAGTTCGTGCGCAAATTGAGCGGGACCACCAGGCCTTCAAAGCGCAACGAGGCCGCGTTCGACCACGCGGTCATGTCGATCGCGAAATGTGCCCAGGACCTGCTCAATTCTCTGGAGACCTCTCAGCCTCCTCGGGACCGCGAGGAAGTAGCCGCCAAAGCCCGCGCGAAGGCCGCCATCCGATTCGCTTAGGAAGCGTCCAGTCACGCGGGAGTATTCGGCTCTATAGAAGGCCGGTCTAACCGAGGTCAGCCGACGGCACTAGCCGTCGGCGTGGATGATGCCAGCCTCGCGCTCCAGATAGCGCTGGTCGATATCAGGCAACGGCTCACCATCGATAGCGGATTCAAAAGTGCGCAGGCGCTTGTAGATCGATAGCAGCTCAACGATCGTCGTCCAGGAATTGACGAGATACTGGAACGAACCGCGCACCTGGTCGAAGACGTTGTTGATCTGCGTCAGCAGGCCGAGCGTGAGCTTGCCGGCAACGATCGACGGCACCAGCACGATCAGGCTGAACAGGTTGTCGGCCTGCAGATAGAAGATGCGGGCGACGTTGAAATACATGTAGTGGAAATAAAGCCGGAAGTAGTTGCGGCGCACATTGGCGAAGAGCTCGGCCACCGTCGGCGGCGTCGCCCGATCTGCATGGTCTTCGCCATAGACGAGTTCCTTGCGGTAGGACGCTTCGACGCGCTGGTTGCGGAACTCGAGGCCCGGCAGCTTGATACCGACCAATCCGAGAAAGACCGTTCCGAAGATCGACCAGAACAATGCGGCCCAGACGAGCGCATGAGGCACCTCACCGATGAGCGGCAGCTCGGTGATGCTGGCACCGATCTTGAACAGAACCGGCAGGAAGGCAATCAGCGTCATGACCGAGCTGACGAGGCTGACGCCGAGGCTTTCCACGGTCGACGAGAAGCGCATCGTGTCTTCCTGAACGCGCTGCGAAGCACCTTCGATGTGTCTGAGCTTCGGCCAATGTGCCATGTAGTATTCGTTCATCGCCGTGCGCCAGCGGAAGATCCAATGGCTGACGAAGAACAGGTTCAGCACACCAACGGTGATCGCCACGAAGGCGATACCAGCAAAGCCAAGCATGCCGAGGTAGAGTTGCGACGCGGTGACCGGCGCCGTCTTTGCGAGCGCCTGCTGGATCAGATCGTAGAATGGTCCGTACCACGCATTGATTGCTACGCTTACCTGAACCGAAAAGTAGGTGTTGAAGATGATCAGTGCCGAGCCCAGCACAGACCACATCTGCCAGCGATGCGGGCTGTAGGTGAACCAGAATGCGGCGAAGAGCGCGACCGCCACGGCATAATAGATGTAAAACCACAGGAACGGAGCTGACCAGAAGACCGAAACACCGATCGGAGCGTCCTGCCCCGGAGGCAGCGGCGGGAGGCCAATCAGCGATCCGAGGCTGGAACCCACGAAATACCAAAAGATCACGGCAAGAAGTGCCCAAGCAACAGCTGATATGAAGAAAACCCTGGGCTTGGGAAAATAGGAGACGAACACGGGAGAGCTTGCTTTCCTGAACTGGAGTCTTCGGAGTCTCTAACAGACCAATTGCGGCGAAAACTACGGCAGTTCTTGCAGAGCGGCAATGGGCTCATCCCATTGTTACGCACTTGTAACGCGCTATGACAACTTCCTGGCGACCGGCATCACCAGCGCCGCGCATACCAGAAGCGCTGCCGCTGCGGTGTAGGTCGGCGTGGTGAAGCTGCCGGTTTGCTCGGCCATCCAGCCGGCAACAATCGGGCCGACGATCTGACCAACCCCAAAGGCTGCGGTCATTGTCGCCAGTATCCGGCGCGGACTGGCCGGCGAAAGCTTGCGACCAATCTGCAGCCCGTACGCGGTAATAGCGAGGAAAGTTGCCCCAAACAGCGCGCCACCGATGAGCGGTGCCGCCGAATGCGGCAGGACAACAGTCGCCAGCACCCCAACCGCCTCGACCAGCAGTGCAGCCACATAGACTCTCCCCAATCCCAGCGGGCGGACGAGCGGTTTCCATGCAAACAGCGCTACGGAAGCGGTCACCCCCGCGATGAACCAACAGAGAAATTCAACCGTTGGCCCGGCGGCGTCCATGCGCGCGATCGTGACCAGAAACGTGCCCGTGATCACATAGCCGAACCCGAACAGACCATAGGATGCCGTCACAAGCAGCATCGGAAGGCTCCAGCCAATCGGCGGTTCCTTCCCGGTTTTGGCCGAGGCTGCCGGGCCTGCCGGAAGAAGCCACCAAACGGCCACAAGGCTGAGCACCGAGTAAATGGCGCCACCGATCCACGATACTCGCCACGCGTCAGCACTACCCTGATAGAACAGCCCAACCAGCAGCACCATGACGGACGAAAGCGCAATACCTGCGCCCGGACCACCAAAATGCGCCGCCTGCACGTGATCGTTTCCAGCCAGTGCCCCGTGACTGAGCACGATCGACGAACTGAAAACGAGCGCGAAGGCACTGGCCACGCCCGCAAGGAAACGGATGGCAGCAAAGACTGGAACGGATGTCGTCATTGCCATCGCGGCGAGAAGGAGCGCGGTCGCCGCAAGGGCAAGCAGTGCAACGCTACGCTCACGACCGGATGCCCAGCCGTAGGCGGCAAGAACAGCGCCAACGAGATATCCGACAAAATTCGCCGAGGCGATGAAGCCTGCGTCCGCGGTCGAGAGTGGCACGCCGCTGATCATGCTTGGCAGGATCGGCGTGTAGGAAAATCGACCAAATCCCATGGCGGCAGCCATTGCGATCGCGCCTGCTAATCCGGTTTCGAACAGGTTTTCGGAGACGGTTTCATTACGTGCCAACATGGCGCGTTTATCGCGCTGCAGCATGAAGACGACAATCAAGATTTTCTGATGGATCGATCAATCGAGCAAAATCACTTCGCCTTCTTGAAACAGAGTATCTTACGATATATGTTTACGACATAGTGAAAGATACATCAAAGGAGTGACCTATGAGAGGTTTTCGAGGTGGAATGATGGGCGGCGGCGGTTTTCGCATGGGGCGGAAATTCGCGTCAGGCGACCTGCAGTTGGTAATTCTGTCCCTGCTCGTCGAGCAGCCGCGCCACGGCTACGAGCTGATCAAGCTTTTGGAGGAACGTTCAGGCGGCTTCTATGTACCAAGCCCCGGCGTGATCTATCCGGCGCTGACCTACCTGGAGGAAACCGGCCTCGCCGACGTGGAGAGCGAGGGCGCCAAGAAGCTCTACCGCATCACCGACAGCGGCCGCAGACTTGTCGACGAGAACCGCACGATGATCGATATGACGCTGGGCAAGTTGGAGGGAATTGCCTCGAAGATGGCGCACGTCCGCAAGATCTTCGACCCCGAAAGCCGCGTTGGCGAACGGGATGATGACAGCTTCCCCGACGACAAGAGCGAAGTCGCGGCGGCACGCATGCTATTGAAATCGGCGCTCCGGCTGCGTTATCCCTGGTCGAAGGACGAGGCCAAGCGCATCGCCGGCATCCTGGAACGCGCTGCGGGCGAGATTCTTGCCAGTGGTCGCTCGGGCGACTGACGATCAGGCGCTGCCTTCAGGCAGAGTAAGGATCAGCGGGCCGTTCCGTGTCGCAACGACCGTATGTTCGTACTGCACGGTCGGCGCCTTCGGATCGGAATAGAGCGTCCAGGCATCATCCCCCCCTTCTGCCCATGTTGCCCCGAGAGACAGAAACGGCTCAACTGTGAAGACGAGACCTTCCGTCATCATCCGCTTTTCGGATGGATCCGGCCACGTCGAGAGTTCGGCCGGCTCCTCGTGCAGCGAACGGCCGACACCATGGCTCGCCAGATTGGCGACAAGTGTATAGCGGTTTTTCAAGGCAAAAGCGCCGACCGCCTGGCCGATCTTGGCGAGCGGTTCGCCCGACTTCACCTGATTGAGGCCCACCCACAGCGCTCGTTTGCCGTCCCGGCAGAGCTTTTCAATCTTCGACTTGTGCGGCGGAAGACTGAAGGACGCGCCCGTGTCGGAGAAGAACCCGTCCTTCTCCGCTGACACATCGATATTGACAAGGTCTCCGGGGCGAATGACGCGCGGCCCCGGAATGCCATGGGCTATTTCTTCATTGACGCTGATGCAGGTCGCACCGGGAAACTGGTAGCAGAGTTCGGGAGCGGAACGCGCACCGGCCTCTTCAAGCACCCTGCGACCGATCTGATCGAGCTCAAGCGTCGTAATGCCAGGCTCAAGCGAAGCCCCCATGACCTGCAAGGCCTCGGCACAGATACGGCCGATTTCCTTCAGCCTGAGGAGTTCGTCTTCGCTTTCGATGATCATGAATGTCTATCCGGCCTTGTTCGGCCGGTCGGCCGGCTCTCGATCAGGATGAGAGCACGACGACGATCGGAATCCAATTCATCCTTTACGGCATCATGCTCCAATTTCAGGCGGTGGCTTTCGCCCCTTCGCCGCTTTCAGTCAATGCCTTTCTGACGATCGGCGCGACTTTCGTGCCGTACAGCTCGATGCCGCGCATGATCTGGTCATGGGGCATCAGGCCGATCGCCATCTGCAGCAGGAAACGGTCGTTCTTGAACAGCCGATGCTGCGCGATGATCTTCTCGGCAACCACTTCCGGCTCGCCCACGAAGAGCGCGCCGTTCGGCCCGCGCGACATGTCGAAGTGCGCCCGGTTCGTCGGCCCCCACCCGCGCTCGCGGCCGATCCGGTTCATCACCTCGGCCTGCGGACCATAGAACTGATTGGCCGCAACATCCGTCGTGTCCGCGATGAAGCCATGGACGTTAATGCTGGTCTTGAGCTTCGACGCCTCCTGCCCTGCCCGTCGCGACGCTTCGCGGTAGAGATCGAACAGTGGTGCAAAGCGCCGCGGCTCGCCGCCAATGATCGCCAGCGCCACCGGCAAGCCCATCGCACCGGCGCGCGCGACCGATTGCGGCGTTCCGCCAACCGCGATCCACAAAGGCAACGGGTCCTGCAATGGACGCGGGTAAACTCCGCGCCCATTGATTGGCGCATGGAGTTCGCCCGACCAGGTGACGGTCTCATTGTTGCGCAGGGCCATCAGCAGGTCGAGTTTCTCCTCGAACAGCTGGTCGTAGTCTTCCAGATTGTAGCCGAAGAGCGGGAAGGACTCGATGAACGAACCTCGCCCGGCCATGATCTCCGCCCGCCCATTGGAGAGCAGATCGAGCGTCGCGAACTGCTGAAAGACGCGAACCGGATCTTCCGAGCTCAACACGGTCACCGCGCTGGTCAGCCGGATGTTCTTGGTCTTCACGGCAGCGGCGGCCAACGCGACGGCCGGAGCGGAAGCCGCATAGTCTGGCCGGTGATGCTCACCCAACCCGAAGACATCGAGCCCGACCTGATCGGCGAGTTCGATTTCCTCCAGCAGATGCTTCAATCGCTCTGCGCCTTCCTCACCCTTGCTGCGGCTCGGATTCGGGTTCACGTCGGCGAAAGTGTAGAGGCCTAGTTCCATGGCTCGCATCCCGTTGAATCTAGAGACGGAGATAAGGCTGGAGCCGCCTCGGCGCAAATACAAATTCTGGAACCGATCGTTCGAGAATATCGATAGGCAGGCCGCCGCGACCAAGGGATCGCGGCGGATTCCGATTCTGAAATCAACGACTTCAAAGCTTGAATGGAATCATTTTCCGAACAGCTTCGTATCTGAGATAAAGACCGCCCCAGGCAATCAGCCCGAGATAGGCGCCGAAGAGCAGGTGCGAAAAAATCGGGCTCCCGACACGCAGATGCGTTGCGATTGCACCGCCGAGCAAACCGGTGAGCAAGATCGCCCCGAGCACCGACGTCCGCGGAATGGCGTAGAGCAGCGCGCACAACAGCGTCACGATGCCGAGACCGCGTGCAAGCATCGGATCGCCCGAATAGCCAAGCGCAGCCATCGTCTCCGTGACTGGCGCGATCGGCGCCAGTTTGATCGCTCCATCAAAAACGAGGAACGCCACGATCAACCCGCTCATCACCGTGCCGGTGATGGTTTGCCAGCGCGGCAACCGCGCATGTGATTCAACAATTGCAGACATGCCTCTATCCCCCTGTTTCGATTCCGATTTCAGATCTTCGGAAGCAGTTCGGCGAGCTGGTCCGCGCATTTGCCCCAGCCTTCGTGGAAGCCCATCTGCTCGTGCTGCTCCTTGTCAGCCGCCGTCCAATGTCTCGCCTTGGCGGTATATTTCGTTCGCCCGTTGCCAAGGTCTTCGAGCAGGATGATGCCGACGAAAAACGGTTTTTCGGATGGTACCCACGAACTGGTGAAAGCGTCCGTGAAGACAATCTTTTCGTTCTCAACGATCTCCAGATAGACGCCGCGATTCGGAAATTCCTGGCCCTCGGGGCTGCGCATAACGATGAGATTCGAGCCGCCCGGCCGTGCATCAATCTGCACGTCAGCGATGCTCCAGGGACGCGGCACGAACCATTCCTTCATCAGAACAGGATCGGTCCAGGCCTTGAAAATCTTCTCGCGCGGGGCATCGAATTCACGCACAAGAACCAGTTCGTGTTGAGCTTCCTCAGTCATTTCAGCATTCCTCCTGTTGAGCGAAACCTGTTTTCGATCAGGTTGTTACAAGGACGTGGGAGGTTTTCCGGTTCCGACAACCGAGCAGGATATTTTTGAAAACTATTTCGCGACCGGCTGCACGAGGCTGTCGATCTGCTGGCGGATATGGGCGGCTTCCGCCGCTGAGTGAGCAAGCGCGATTGCGCGATCAAAAGCCTCATGCGCCTCACGGGCGCGGCCGAGTTGCTTCAGCAGGCCGCCACGCAGACCGTGGTAGTAGAAATAACCATCGAGCTTTTCGCCAAGCGTTTCGACAAGTGCCAACGCCTCATCTGCCCCCCTGAGCTTGGAGACGGCAACGGCGCGGTTGAGCGTAATCACGGGCGACGGCTGAATGCGCTCCAGCGCCCGATAGAGCAGCTCGATCTCTTCCCAATCCGTATCCTCGGCGCGCTTGGCGCGCGAATGCAGCGCCGCGATCGCCGCCTGCAGCTGATAGGGCCCGGGCTGGCGATGGCGGATCGCCTTGTCGAGCAGCGCCAGCGCCTCGTTGATCAGCTCCAGGTTCCACAGCGAGCGATCCTGATCTTCGAGCAGCACAATGTCGTTTTCGCCGTTGAAGCGCGCCTGGCGCCGCGAGATCTGCAGGAGCATCAGCGCCAACAGACCCATCAGTTCGGGTTCGCCGGGGAAAATGCGCAGCAAAAGCCGCGCTAGCCGGATCGCCTCGTCACTGAAGGCACAAGCATCGTGCTTCGGATCGGCCTGGCTGTAGCCTTCGTTGAAGATGAGGTAGATCATCGTGCTGACGATCGAGAGCCGCTCGGCACGTTCCTGCGCATCCGGCGTCTCGAAAGGCACGCCCGCCTTGGCAACGCGCGCCTTGGCACGCGTGATCCGCTGCTCCATCGCGCTTTCGCCGACAAGGAAGGCACGCGCGATCTGCTGCACGGTAAGTCCGGAGACGATGCGGAGCGCCAGCGCGATCTGCTGTGTCGCCGGCAGATCCGGATGGCAGCAGATGAAGAGCAGCCGCAGGATATCGTCACGATAGTTGGAATTGTCGAGCCGTTCGGCGATGTCGCTTTCGGCGTCGCTGGTATCGGAGATCAGTTCCTCGTCGGGAAGAGCCTGTGTCTTCGAACGCTTACGTACGGTGTCGATGCCGCTGTTGCGGCCGACGAAGATCAGCCATGCCGTCGGATCGCGTGGCGGCCCCTTGTCCGGCCAGGTGCGGATGGCGCGCAGGCAGGCCTCCTGAAAGGCCTCCTCCGCGATATCGAGATCGCGGAAGTATCTGAGCAGCGCGCCAAGCGCCTTCGGCCGGGCCGAGGCAAGCGTCACGTCGATCCAGGCAATGTCTGTCATGTCGAAGCATCTCCCGGTCGGAACACGTAGAACGGCCGAATTTCGTAAGAGGTCGAACCCGGATTGACCGAGGAAAGCTCCTTGGAGAACGCAACCGCCTCCTCCAGCGTGTCGAAATCGACCACGTAAAAGCCGAGGAGCGCTTCCTTCGTTTCCGCGAATGGACCGTCGAGAACGAGCGGTTCTTCCTTGCCCTTGCGCACAGTGGTCGCCGCCGTCGTCGGCATCAGCCGCCCGACGGGGCCAAGCTTGCCGCGCTCGGCCAGGGGCGCCTGGACGGCGTAGAGCTTCGCCATTACGGCGTCCTCCTCCTCCTTGGTCCAGGAGAACACGGTCTCTTCATTGGCATAACAAAGAATTGCATAAAGCATGTCTTGCTCCTCTTCCTGAATGACGAAGGAGTAGCGCGACATCCGACAGGACGCAGCAAAAAAATACAGTGCGTAGAAGGAGATGGTCAGAGTGTAGCGACCGAGGACGGCGTGAGCGGCATGTTGCCAACAGACGGCCGCCTACTTCGCAGCCGTTGTGACACCAGCCCGTCAGACTGGAGGCTCTCGCCTACCTCAGCTCACGGCTCCGACGGCAAGGGCTTCCTGCACGGCCAAATCCGCCATCGCCAATGCGGCCTCGCGGGTCTTGGC
Organism: Hyphomicrobiales bacterium; assembly: GCA_900466605.1. Taxonomy (GTDB): domain Bacteria; phylum Pseudomonadota; class Alphaproteobacteria; order Rhizobiales; family Rhizobiaceae; genus Rhizobium. The sequence goes on along the minus strand of UBMU01000037.1, from coordinate 128,788 downwards.
TGCCGCTACGAAGCGGCCGTTGTGACAGAACGTTGCACCCTTGACACCGGAGACAGTCTCCAGATCGTGATTGGTCAGCCCGGCCCAGGCCGCAGGCAGGTCCGCTCGAAGCTCAAAGCCCTCGTCCCCGCGGCGAATACCGGTGACACACCAATCCTTCTCCCGCGGATGAACGACAAAGAGAAGGTGATCGGCACCCGCCTTCACGATCGCGGGGCGGAAAGGCATTCCCGTCGGAAGTTCAAGAACGCGCCCCTGCCCCGTATGCACTATTGCCTGAAGAACCACAGCTTCGGCCCGCAACTTGGCAGCGCTCTGGGCAATCCTCGCCTCGACGAAGCTGCGGGCGATGACTACGGCATCTTGAAATTTGCGATCGTCGGCATTCGGATCGGTATCATCGAACACCGGCTTCAAGGTTTCCAGCAATGCCGGCAGTGTTAGCCCGGCCAGCGGCCCGGACGGGCTGAGCGCACCATTGTCCGTCAGATCGATCGGCAGCACGAAGGCAAGATCGAACGAGGCATGCAATGCCTCGACATGCTCTTCTGGAGCACCGGTGGCAACGAGATAGTCGCGACCATAGTGCTTCCAGATCAGACCGAACGAGCTGTAGGGCTGCCCATCCTCTCGCAGGGGCGCGGCGCGCTGATGGTGATCGAAGATGCAAGCCTCGACATCGTAAGCGCCGCCGACGTCATAGATGATACGGTCGGCGCCCGGTTTGATCCACTCTGGCGCTCTGCTGCGGACCACACGAGCTTCAGGGAAGAGCTGGGTCAGAATGACGCTCGACAACACTTCATCGGCATGGAAGCCACCGGAATGGGTGACGAGGAAATCTGGATTCATGCCGGGAGTGCCTTGTTGATTGGGGAAGCAAGCTTGCGCTCATAGCCCTTGCTTGCGGCCATCTCAACCCGTCATCGGCCTCAAATCCGGCTTTCCTTCGCGCTCGAAAACGAGACGGCGTCCACGTCCGCGCCATCAAGCCGCCACCTTTGGCCGGAATTGCTCTGCAATCTCCAACGCCTCACAACCGGGACAAGAATGAAATCAGCGTTGCGCCTGCTTGCCACCTTTGCGCTCGTCTCGTGCCTCCACGACGTCGCTTTTGCCGCCTCTGCTCCCGAGAACTTCATCTATACGAGCTCCGGCGACCTCGATGCAGCCCGCTCGCTTCTCAGCCGACCCGACATTGGCGGCGCACAGATTGTCTACAACTGGCGCCAGCTCGAAACGGCCAGGGCGAGTATGATTTCTCTGCGATCGAGGCCGACCTTGCAACGCTCGATGGCCTGAACAAGAAGCTTTTCATCCAGATCCAGGACCGGTTCTTTGAGCCGACGGCAAGAAACGTCCCCGACTATCTGATGACCGGCAAGGAGTACGCCGGCGGCATCACGGCACAGTTCGACAATCCCGGCGAGAACAAGCCGGTCGGCTCCGGCTGGGTCGCGCAGCAATGGAATTCGGCGGTGCGGCAGCGGTACCAGGCCCTGCTCATTGCGATCGCCGCGAAGTTCGATGGCAAGGTCTATGGCGTCAATCTGCCGGAAACCGCGATCGACCTCGATCCGAAGCACGAGCCCGAGGGCTACAGCTGCGATGCCTACTTCCAGGGCGAGATGGAAAATCTCGCCCTCGCCCGCAAGGTCTTCAGCAAGAGCAGGGTCGTTCAGTACGTAAATTTCTGGCCCTGTGAATGGGAGAACGACCACAACTACATGGGGCGGCTTTTCGAGTTCGCAGCAAAGAATGACGTCGGCCTCGGCGGACACGACATCGTCCCTTACCGCAAGGGCCAGATGAAGAACTCCTACCCTTTCTTCAACAAGTACAAGGGCAAATTGTCCTTCGTCGGCCTCGCCGTGCAGGAGCCGACTTTGACCTACAAGAACCCGAAGACGAAAAAGCCGTTCACCAAGGACGAGTTCGTTGACTTCGCCGATAACTATCTCGGCGCCAACATCATCTTCTGGAGCACCGCGACGCCCTGGCTGCGTCGCTGACGCAAGGCTTTGGGAGGCAGGCTGCGCTTGCCTCCCCGGACGCAGTTCGGCTGACAGGCGCGCGGATCAGGCGTCCGAAAGCGTGCGCTTGACCGCGCTGCGCCAGCCCTTGAGCTTCGCGGCGCGGGTCTTCTCGTCCATATCGGGTTCAAAGCGGCGGTTGCGCTTCCAGCTTTTGGAAAAGCCCCCGAGATCCGGCCACACACCGGCCTTGCTGCCGGCAAGCCAGGCCGCTCCGAGCGCGGTCGTCTCCAGAATGACGGGCCGATCCACCGGCGCATCCAAAATGTCGGCCAGCCGCTGCATCGTCCAGTCGGAGGCAACCATGCCGCCATCGACGCGCAGCACCGTGTGGTCAGCGCCGCCCTTCCAGTCCTTGTGCATGGCGTCAAGCAGGTCGCGCGACTGGTAGCAGACGGCCTCGAGGGCAGCCCGGGCGAATTCCTTGGGACCGCTGTTGCGCGTAAGCCCATAGATCGCCCCGCGCGCATTCGCATCCCAATGCGGTGCGCCGAGCCCGGTGAAGGCGGGCACCAGATAGACGTCCTGCGTCGGATCGGCGGCATCGGCAAGCTCGCCGGTGCGCGAAGCCGTATCGATAATGCCGAGCCCGTCGCGAAGCCACTGCACGGCAGCGCCCGCGATGAAGATCGAACCTTCGAGCGCGTAAGTCGTCTCACCGTTCAGCCGATAGGCGATCGTCGTCAGTAGGCGGTTCTTTGAACGAACCATGTCGCGGCCGGTGTTGAGCAGGGCGAAACAGCCGGTGCCGTAGGTCGACTTCATCATCCCCGGCTCGAAGCAAGCCTGCCCAATGGTCGCGGCATGCTGGTCGCCGGCGACGCCGAGGATCGCTATCTCCGCCCCGAGAATAGCTTTTTCAGTGATGCCGAAATCGTCGGCGCAGTCCTTCACCTCAGGCAGCATCGCCGCCGGGACGCGCAGGATCTCCAGCAAATCCTTGTCCCAGTTGTTGTCGGCAATGTTGTACATCAGTGTACGGGAAGCGTTTGTCGCATCGGTCGCGAACACCTTGCCGCCGGTCAGCCGCCAGATCAGGAAGGCATCGACCGTGCCGAAGCATAATTCGCCCTTGGCAGCGCGAGCCCGCGCGCCCTTGACGTTGGCAAGCAGCCACGAAAGCTTGGTGCCCGAGAAATATGGGTCGAGGAGAAGGCCCGTCTTCTTTGTGAAGGTCTTTTCGAGATCCTGCCTCTTCAGCTTGTCGCAATAGCTGGCCGTACGCCTGTCTTGCCAGACGATCGCGTTGTGGATCGGCTTGCCACTCTCGCGCTCCCAGACAACGACGGTTTCGCGCTGGTTGGTAATACCGAGCGCAGCGATGTCCTTCGCCTCGATCCCCGCCTCGCGGATCGCCATCTTGATCGTCGAGACGACGGAATCCCATATTTCCTCCGGATCGTGCTCCACCCAGCCGGAACGAGGGTAAATCTGGCTGAACTCCTTCTGGCCCGCACCGGCGATCTGCATTTCGCCGTCAAAGACGATCGCGCGTGTCGATGTCGTCCCCTGGTCGATTGCCAGAACATATCCGCTCATGCCAGTCCTCCCCTGATCGTGATTGTCGGGAGAAATCAATAGGACAGGAGGGCGAACGAGGAAAGAACCCCTTCACCCCTTCGACACAAGAGATTTGCCGTCAGCGCAATTGCCAGCAGAGATGCTTTGCGCATAACCTCAACTTGATTGCGTCGCAAAACGGCTTGAGGAGAAGAGAATGGCCAGAACAGTCGTCGTCACCGGATCCACCAGCGGCATCGGGCTTGCGATCGCAACAGCCTTTGCCGGCAAGGGCGACAACGTCGTCATCAACGGTTTCGGAAAGCCCGAAGAAATCAAGGCCATAGTTGAAAGACTTGAATCAACTTCGAAGGCGAAGGCAATCCACCATCCGGCTGACATGACGAGACCGGCTGAGATCGCCGATCTGATCGACACGGCTGCGAAAGCCTTCGGCAGCGTGGACGTGCTGGTCAACAATGCCGGCATCCAGCATGTCGAGAAGATCGAAGACTTCCCGATCGAAAAGTGGGACCAGATCATCGCAATCAACTTGTCCAGCTCGTTTCATACGATGCGTGCCGCGATTCCGCTGATGAAGGCGAAGAAACAAGGGCGCATCGTCAATATCGCCTCCGCGCACGGTCTGGTCGCGTCTCCGTTCAAATCCGCCTATGTCGCGGCAAAGCATGGTATATTAGGCCTGACGAAGACGGCGGCACTGGAACTCGCCGAATTTGGCGTGACGGTGAACGCCATCTGCCCGGGCTACGTGCTGACGCCCCTCGTGGAGAAGCAGATACCCGATACGGCCAAGGCGCGCGGCATGACAGAGGAGCAGGTCAAGACCGAAGTGATCCTCAAGGCCCAACCGACGCATGAATTCGTCAAGGCGGAAGAGATTGGTGCGCTGGCCCTCTACCTCGCAAGCGACGAAGCCCGGCAGGTGACCGGGACCCATATCTCGATTGACGGTGGTTGGACTGCGGCATAACCATTCAAAATAAAGATAAAAACCAGGGAACAACATGAACGACAGCATCCGTTTCATCCTGAATGGCGAGGACGTCACGCTTAGAGACGTCCGGCCGACTGAGACGCTTCTCGATTATCTCCGGTTGAAGCGCCGGTTGACTGGCACCAAGGAAGGATGCGCGGAAGGTGACTGCGGCGCCTGCACAGTTCTCGTCGGACGTCTGATCGACGGTAAGCTGCACTACGAATCCGTCAACGCCTGCATCCGCTTCCTGGGGTCGCTGAACGCCACCCATGTCGTCACCGTCGAGCACCTGGCCGCCAGGGACGGCACATTGCATCCGGTGCAGCAGGCGATAGTCGATTCCCATGGCTCGCAATGCGGGTTCTGTACGCCGGGCTTCATCATGTCGATGTATGGCCTTTGGCTTTCCAACGACAAGCCGAGCCGAGCCGACATCGAAAAGGCGTTGCAAGGCAATCTCTGTCGCTGCACAGGTTATGAGCCCATCGTCAAAGCCGCCGAGCAGGTGAGCCACACGCGCCCAAGCGCACTCTTCGACCCCCTCGAAAAGACCCGCTCCGAGGTCATCTCCCGCCTCTGGGCGATGCGAAACAGCGAGACCATCTCGATCACCACGACAGAGGGCCGGTTGGTCCTGCCCGGATCGCTCGATGCCCTGGCACGTGTGCTGTCCGAAGAGCCGACCGCCACCATCGTCGCGGGATCGACTGACGTGGGGCTTTGGGTGACCAAGCAGATGCGCGCCTTGAACCCGGTCGTCTTCATAAACCATCTGACCGATCTGCAGTCGATCACCGCTGGCGATGGCGGCTTCACGATCGGCGCAGGTGTCACCTACAGCCGCGCCTTCGAGACCATCGCCGGCAAGGTCCCTACCCTCGGCCGCCTCATCAGCCGCATCGGCGGGGATCAGGTACGCAACATGGGCACGATCGGTGGCAACGTCGCCAACGGCTCGCCGATCGGCGATACACCGCCGCCATTGATTGCCCTCGGCGCCACAGTGAAGCTGCGTTCGGTGGCTGGAGCGCGCATGTTGAGGCTGGAGGATTTCTTCATCGACTACGGCAAGCAGGACCGCCGACCCGGCGAGTTTGTCGAAAGCATCTTCGTGCCCTACCCCGCGGAAGAAACGCAGTTTGCCGTCTACAAGATCACCAAGCGCCGTGACGAGGATATAACCGCCGTCCTTGGCGCCTTCTACCTAACTCAGGATGGGGAAGGAGACGTCAACGACATCCGCATTGCCTTCGGCGGAATGGCAGGAACGCCGAAACGCGCCCGAGCGGTCGAAAACGAGCTAATGGGCCGCCCATGGAACGAAGCCACCATCGAGGCCGCCCGCGCAGCTTTCGACTCCGACTTCCAGCCGTTGACAGACTGGCGTGCAACGGCTGAATACCGCCAACTGACGGCCAAGAACCTTCTGACCCGTTTCTATCTCGAAACGTCGGGCACACCGGCGGAACTGAAGCGTTTCGAGGAGGTCGCATAAATGGACAAATCAACCCTCCCCGATCCGAAGTTCATAATCAATGGCGCAATGCACGGCTCGCTCCGTCACGATTCCGCGCACAAGCATGTTACCGGCACCGCCGACTACATCGATGACCTGCCGGAGCCTGCCGATATGCTGCACGGCGCGCTCGGCCTTTCCGACCGAGCACATGCCGAGATCGTCAGCATGGACCTTTCCGAGGTTAGCGCGGCACCCGGCGTCATCTGGGTCTTCACCGGCAAGGACGTGCCCGGCGCCAATGACGTCAGCTCGAACGGCAGCCATGACGAGCCGCTGCTGGCGGAAAAGAAGGTGGAATTCCACAACCAGCCAATCTTCGCCGTCATTGCCGAGACGCGCGAGATCGCCCGTCGCGCGGCGCGCAAGGCGAAGATCGAGTATCGCGATCTGCCGCACTGGAGCGATATAGACGGCGCGCTTGAGAATGGCAGCCCGCTCGTCATCACGCCAATGACCTTGCAGCGCGGTGATGCCAAGGGCGAGATGGCGAATGCCCCGCGCCGGCTGACAGGTCAGATGCGAATAGGCGGCCAGGAACACTTCTACCTGGAGAGCCATATCGCTGTGGCGATCCCCGGCGAGGACGATGAGGTTGCCATCTGGTCCTCCACCCAGCACCCGAGCGAGATCCAGCATATCGTTGGCCATGTGCTGAATATTCCCTCGAACGCCATCACCGTGAACGTCCGCCGTATGGGCGGCGGTTTCGGCGGCAAGGAGACACAGGGCAACCAGTTTGCTGCCCTTGCCGCGATTGCGGCCAAGAAACTGAAGCGCGCCATCAAGTTCCGTCCCGACCGCGACGAGGATATGGCCGCAACCGGAAAGCGTCACGACTTCCTCGTCGACTACGAGCTCGGCTTCGATGACGAAGGCCGCATCCACGCCGTCGATGCCACCTATGCCGCGCGCTGCGGGTTCTCCTCCGACCTCTCGGGCCCGGTGACCGATCGAGCGCTGTTTCATGCCGATTCCAGCTACTTCTATCCGCACGTCCATCTAACCTCGAAGCCCCTGAAGACGCACACCGTCTCCAACACTGCCTTTCGTGGCTTCGGCGGCCCTCAGGGCATGCTCGGAGCCGAGCGCTTCATCGAGGAGATCGCCTATGCGGTCGGCAAGGACCCGCTAGAGGTTCGCAAGCTGAACTTCTACGGCCGGCCCGGCTCTGGCCGCACGCTGACCCCCTACCACCAGGAGGTCGAAGACAGCATTCTGGAACGCATTGTCGGCGAACTGGAAGAGAGCGCCGAATATCAGACACGCCGCAACGCCATCATAGAGTTCAACCGCAATAGCCGTTACATCCGGAAGGGCATTGCGCTGACGCCGGTAAAATTCGGCATCTCCTTCACCATGACCGCTTTCAACCAGGCTGGTGCGCTGGTCCATATTTATCAAGACGGTTCGATTCACTTGAACCACGGCGGCACGGAAATGGGCCAAGGGCTCTATACCAAGGTCGCGCAGGTGCTCGCCGACAGTTTCCAAGTAGATATCGAGCATGTGAAGATTACGGCGACGACAACTGGGAAGGTGCCGAATACCTCGGCCACCGCAGCCTCATCGGGCTCGGACCTCAACGGCATGGCTGCCTACGACGCCGCTCGCCAGATCAAGGAGAGACTGGTCGCCTTTGCCGCCGAAAAGTGGGGGGTACCCTCGACGGATGTCGTGTTCCTGCCGAACCGTGTGCGCATTGGCGACAAGGAGTTCGCTTTCCCCGACTTCGTCAAGCAGGCGTACTTCGCGCGCGTGCAGCTCTCCGCAGCCGGCTTCTACAAGACGCCCAAGATCCATTGGGATCGCGCCGCCGGTCGTGGCACGCCGTTCTACTACTATTCCTATGGAGCGTCCTGCTCGGAAGTCTCGATCGACACGTTGACAGGCGAATATCTGATCGACCGCACCGATATCCTGCATGATGTCGGGCGTTCGTTGAACCCGGCTATCGACATTGGACAGGTCGAGGGCGCGTTCGTGCAGGGCATGGGTTGGCTGACGACTGAAGAGCTTTGGTGGGATGCAAAGGGCCGGCTGCGCACGCATGCGCCATCGACCTACAAGATTCCGCTCGCCTCCGACCGGCCGAAGATCTTCAACGTGCGGCTTGCCGAATGGTCGGAAAATACAGAGCACACGATCGGCCGTTCCAAGGCCGTCGGCGAACCGCCGTTCATGCTGGCGATTTCAGTGCTGGAGGCGCTTTCCATGGCAGTTGCCAGCGTTGCAAGCTACAAGGTGTGCCCGCACCTGGATTCACCGGCAACGCCAGAACGCATCTTGATGGCAGTCGAGCGCATGAAGAAGGTCTGATCGTAGCAGCGCCTTGAGCGCTGCCACTAGACCCGTCGCCAGACCTATCGCCACAATTCTTGTTCGTAACGTGGTTCTCGCCCGTCCATGAAGCCGAGGTCGCGTTTGACGCGATCCGGCATGCCCTCCAGCTCCAGCCTGTCACGTCCGGACAGGCGGCGCACTAGCCTTCGGCCAAAGGCCGGAAACCATCCGATAACCCCGGCAGCCTTTGCAGGTCTATCTTGTTCGACAGCGACGCAATCCATGACATCACCTCAATAATCTGATGCATAAGGTTGCAGGTTGCGCCAATAAATGCTGCAATTCCAATCGAACAATCATCTGGATGCATAAAGAGAGCTTATCCATGAAGCTGTCGAAGCAATTTCCATTGAACGCCTTGCGGGTTTTCGAGGCGGTCGCGCGGCGCGGCAGTTTCACCAAGGCTGGCGACGAACTTGGCATGACGCAGACGGCTGTCAGCTACCAGGTGAAGTTGCTGGAGGATAACATCGGCGAGCCGCTCTTCCTGCGCCGACCGCGCAATATTACGCTGACCGATGCCGGCGAACGATTGGCACCAAAGGTGACCGAAGCCTTCGCCATGCTGCATGACGCGATGGCGTCGGTTCGTGGCGCAGCCGAGGAAACGCTGCTCATTCACTCTACCCCGACATTTGCCTCGCAATGGCTGGCGCGCCATCTCGGCTCGTTCCATCTCAAGTATCCGGCTACTGCCGTACGGTTGGTCACATCGGATGCGCTGATCGACTTTGCCCGGGAGTCGGCCGACATTGCGATCCGCAGCGGCAAGGGCAACTGGCCGGGTCTTGTGTCCCATCGGCTGATGGCGATCGATTTCACACCGATGCTGAGCCCCGAACTTGCAGATAGCATCGGAGGTATCCAGCACCCGAGGGATCTTCTCAAGCTGCGATTGATCGATGCCGGAGACACCTGGTGGGCCCTGTGGTTCGAGGCGGCTGGTGTCGCCGACCCTGACCTTGCGGGTAGACCTCGCAGCCGGCTGGGTGCGCAAGCGTTTGAGGCAAATGCCGCCCTTGCGGGACAGGGCGTAGCGATCTTGACGCCAGAATTCTACCGCGATGACCTTGCCGCGGGTCGGCTGATCCAGCCTTTTCCACTCGTCTGCACTGATGATGATTGGGACTATTGGCTGGCCTATCCGGAGGCCCGTCGCAACGTTCCAAAGATCAAGGCATTTCGAAACTGGATTCTCGAGGAGATGAACGTCGCCGCTGCCAACGGCAGCTAATAGCCCATCTGCGGGGCGTAGAAGCAGCGCGGCGTATCCTCGTTCGGAAACAGGCAGAGATGATAGTCGCCATCACCTGAACGCATAGCCTTCCCCATGGGAAGCAGAAAAACATGCGCGTGCGTGACAAGTCGATGATCGCCCGGCAACAACGTTACCCGATAGCCATGTGGGGTTATCGCCACGCTCTTCGGCGGTATCATCTGGCAGTCCCCGGTTTCGCTGTCGCCGTTGCAACAGAATGGCTCGTAGCTCCAACCCGAAGGCGCGTCGTGAGCATAAGCGCAAGACGCGAAAGCAATCATCACACACACAAGAATGCTGCGCATTGGCATCTTCTCCGTTGATGAATGCGCCGCCAGAGTGAAGCGGTTTCCAGCTCCTCGCAGCGACCCCAAAAATGAAACTGTAATCGAACCGTTACATTTCAAGCCACTTTTCACGCTACGCGGCGGCGGCGAGAGACTTCACATTCACACCCGCTTTATCGATCGACGCGCCACCGATTGACCGCCAGCAAACTGTTGGCAGGCTGGGAAAGCATCGCCAGCGCAGAGAGCATCCGATGAAAAAACGTCTACATGTTGGCTTGGCATGCATTCTCTCGACTCCTCTCTCACTGCATGCGGGGGAGCGAGGACTTCAGGCAGGAGACCTGATGACGATCAGGTCGGCGAGATCCGCACAATCCGCAACCCGGAAAAGGTGTTGATATGGTTTGAGTATCGCAGCGCTATCAGGATCGCATTGCGCTTGAGGGAAAGACAAAATCAACGCGACGCTCGATGCAACCAGTTACCGGGCGGACGATTGCGCGGATGGCGCCCGCATCGCATTTTCAAAAGTTCGTTACCGTGATTGGCTTTGCGTTATTCTCGGCAATCACTCTGGGTGGCCGCTTATCCCCTTTCCTCCGGGCGCGACTTTCTGCAATGTGACGAGTCGGAGGAAGAACAGGGGAACTCAATGTATGAATATGCCATCGCGTGGGAATGGCTCGCCTTTGCGGCTCGCTGGTTCCACGTCATTACCGCGATTGCCTGGATCGGCTCGTCCTTTTATTTCATTGCACTCGACCTCGGCCTCGTGAAGCGGCCGCACCTTCCGCCTGGCGCCTATGGCGAAGAGTGGCAGGTTCACGGCGGCGGCTTCTATCATATCCAGAAGTATCTCGTGGCTCCGGCACAGATGCCCGAGCACCTGACCTGGTTCAAATACGAAAGCTATTTCACCTGGCTCTCCGGCTTCCTGATGCTCTGTATCGTCTACTATGGCGGTGCCGACCTCTTCCTCATCGACCGCCACGTGCTCGACATCAGCGCCCCGGTGGCGATCCTGATCTCGTTGGCCTCGCTCGCAGTCGGTTGGCTCGTCTATGACCTCTTGTGCAAGTCGCCGCTCGGCAGCAACACCTGGGGCCTGATGGCAGTCCTCTACGCCGTGCTGGTCTTCATGGCCTGGGGCTATACGCAGCTTTTCACCGGCCGCGCCGCCTTCCTGCATCTCGGCGCGTTCACGGCGACGATCATGTCGGCCAACGTCTTCATGATCATCATACCGAACCAGAAGATCGTGGTCGCCGACCTGATCGCCGGGCGCACGCCCGATGCCAAATACGGCGCGATTGCCAAACAGCGCTCGCTCCACAACAACTACCTGACGCTGCCTGTCATCTTCTTCATGCTGTCGAACCACTATCCGCTGGCCTTCGGCACCGCCTACAACTGGGTGATCGCCGCCCTCGTCTTCCTGATGGGCGTCACCATCCGTCACTGGTTCAACACGACGCACGCCCGCAAGGGCCGTCCGACCTGGACCTGGATCGTCACGGTCATCCTCTTCATCCTGATCATGTGGCTGTCGACAGTGCCGAAGGTGCTGACCGGCGAGAAGGATGCGCAGGCCGTCGCTCCCGCCTTCCAGCAATTCGCCAGCGACGCGCATTTCCCCGCGGTCAAGCAGCTTGTCGGTACGCGCTGTTCCATGTGCCATGCCGCCGAGCCCGTCTATGAGGGGCTGGCGCGACCGCCAAAGGACGTCGTGCTTGAAACCGACGCGGAAATTGCCGCCCATGCACGCGAGATCTATATACAGGCGGGCCGCAGCCACGCCATGCCACCCGGAAACGTGACGGATATCACCCCGGATGAGCGCAAGCTGCTGGTCGCCTGGTTTGAAAGCGCAGTCGAGAGCAAACAGGAATGATGTCAGCCGCCCTTCGCGCCCTGCTCCTCACCGCCACTCTGACTGCCTGCGGTCAGGGCAGCAATGATGCGACGACAGCGAAGGGCAGTCCAACAGCAGCTTCAGGTGATTTTGACGGCGATCTTAATGCACTCGGCACGGAACCCTTCTGGGCGATCAAGATCCGCGCCGACGACCTTACCTTCAGCCGCCCGGGTGTCGAGGACGCCAAGAGCCCCAACCCTGGCCCGGCCGTCGAGAACGATCGTGCCACCTGGACGGTTGCCAACGGACCGGCGCCCTTCAAGCTGACGCTGACCAAAGGCAATTGCTCCGACGGCATGTCTGACCGTCACTATCCGTTGAGCGCCGTTCTGGTATTCGAGGGGAAGACCATGTACGGCTGCGCCGCGACGCCGGCGGCCATTGCCGCCCAGCCGGCGCCCTGACAGACGCCGCGACAACAAGACAATCGATAGAGGCAGAACGCCATGACACATACACTTCTCCGCGGCCGGCTGCTCTCCTTCCTGCGTGCGCCTGATAACCTTGGCGATACCGGAAGCTACCTCTATGAAAGTGATGGCGGCCTCCTGATCAGGGACGGCCTGATCGTTGCCTGCGGCGCTTACGACGCGGTGAGCGCACAAGCCCCCACCGATGCATTGACCGTCGATCATCGCCCGCATCTGATCATGCCTGGGTTTATCGACATGCACCTGCACTTCCCGCAGATGCAGGTCATCGCCTCATACGCGGCAAACCTCCTGGAATGGCTGAACACCTACACCTTTCCCGAAGAATGCCGCTTCGTCGAAAGCGGTCACGCCCAGCGGATCGCCGGGCATTTCTACGACGAGCTCGTGCGCCACGGCACGACGACGGCGGTCGCTTACTGCTCCGTCCACAAGACCTCCGCCGACGCCTTTTTCGCCGAAGCGATGAAGCGCAACATGCGCATGGTCGGCGGCAAGGTGATGATGGACCGCAACGCCCCGCAGGGCCTGCTCGATACACCTCAGGTGGGCTACGACGAGACTCGCCAGATTATCGGCGAGTGGCACGGCAAGGGACGCAACCACGTCGCCATCACCCCGCGCTTCGCCATCACCTCGACGCCGGCGCAGATGGAAGCCACCCAGGCGCTTGCCCGCGAATTTCCCGATCTGCACATCCAGACGCATCTCTCGGAGAACCACGACGAGATCAAGTTCACCTGCGAGCTCTATCCCGAGGCGACCGACTACACCGATATCTATGCCCGCTACGGCCTGCTCGGCGACAAGACGCTCTTCGGCCACTGCATCCACCTTTCGGATCGCGAAGCAGACGCGATGAGCGAAGCAGGCTCGGTCGCGGTCCATTGCCCGACCTCGAACCTCTTCCTCGGCTCCGGCCTTTTCCCGCTGAAAGCGCTCGCCCGACGAGAAAAACCGGTACGGATAGGCGTCGCCACCGATATCGGCGGAGGCTCAAGCTATTCGATGCTGCGCACCATGGACGAGGCCTACAAGATCCAGCAGCTGCTCGGCGAACGCCTGAACCCGCTGGAGAGCTACTACCACATGACACTTGGCAACGCCCGGTCGCTGTCGCTTGCCGACCGGATCGGTACGCTCGACGTCGGATCGGACGCCGATATCATCGTCCTCAACGCCGCCGCGACGCCCGCCATGGCGCTGAAGATGGAAGTGGTGAAGACGCTGCCGGAAGAACTCTTCCTGCTGCAGACCATGGGTGACGACCGCGCGATTGCGGAAACCTACGTGGCAGGTGTCGCGGCCAAGAGCGCGATCTGAGATCCTTCACTCCGATCTTCAACATCGACCATCTGCCCGCAAACGGTGGGCAGATCGAGTTCACGTCACCCCCGGTAGCGAAGCGCATTGACCAGCAGGGCGAAGGCCGGCGAGGTCTGCCGACGGCTCGTATAGTAGAGATGGTACCCGGGGAAAGGCGCGCACCAATCGTCAAGCACGCGGATGAGCCGCCCATCGGACAGAGGCTGTTCTACCAGCGCTTCCGGCACGAACGCCAGACCAAGGCCCGAAAGTGCCGCGTTCAGCCGTAGCTGCGCATTGTTGAACACCAGCTGCCCTTCCACACGCACCTTCACTTCGCGCCCGTCCTTCTCGAACTCCCAGGCATAGACCCCGCCATAGGTCGGCAGGCGCAGATTGATGCAGTTGTGGTCGGTGAGATCAGCGGGCGTCTGCGGCCTCGGCCGCCGCTCGAAATAGGCAGGCGCCCCCACCACAGCCATCCGCATGTCAGGGCCGATGCGCACGGCGATCATGTCCTTCGCCACCTGCTCGCCAAGGCGGACGCCGGCATCGTAACGTTCGGCGACGATGTCGGTCAGCCCATAATCGACGATGATCTCGACATTGATATCGGGATAATCGGGCAACAGCTTCTCCAACGCCGGCCAGAGGATAGCGTCGGCGGCATGCTCTCCCGCGGTGATGCGGATCGTACCCGCCGGCTTCTCGCGAAATTCGCTGAGCGCGGCCAGCTCGCTCTCGATCTCGTCGAAACGTGGACCGATCGAACTCAGCAGCCGCTCCCCTGCCTCCGTCGGCGACACGCTGCGTGTCGTGCGTGTCAGCAACCGCAGGCCGAGGCGCGTTTCAAGGCTGCGGACCGTATGGCTGAGCGCGGATTGCGATACGCCGAGTTTGGCAGCGGCCTTCGTGAAGCTTCTCTCCCGCGCCACGGCCAGAAAGGCGATGAGGTCGTTGATCGATTGCCGCGTCATTCATGAATCCTACTCATAAGACCATGCCGTTTATACCATCTAATCGTAGGAAAGCATCCGCACTAAATCTCCCTCCAAGCGTCAGCCGAGCACCATGCTCGTAAGCTCACGAAAGGACGAAAGATGAAAATCAAGCGAAACGGCTCCGATCCATCCGCCATGGGACCGGCGGACTACTTCACCGGGACGGTCCGCATCGATGCGCCGTTCAGCGCGACGGCACCGGCGCGCGTCGGCGGAGCAACGGTGACCTTCGAGCCGGGTGCGCGCACCGCCTGGCACACGCATCCGCTCGGTCAGACACTGGTCGTCCTCTCCGGCAGCGGTCGCGCGCAACGCGAAGGCGGACCGGTCGAAGACATCCGCGCCGGCGATATCATCTGGTTCGAACCGGGCGAGAAGCATTGGCACGGCGCATCCGCGGCAACAGCCATGACCCACATCGCGATCGCCGAGGCCCTCGATGGCAAGGTGGTCGACTGGATGGAAAAGGTCACCGACGAACAATACCAGGGCTAGGAAAAGGAAAACTCCATGCAAAAGCGCACACTCGGAAACAGCGGCCTCGAAGTATCCGCCCTCGGTCTTGGATGCATGGGCTTGAGCTACGGCTACGGCCCGGCAACGGACACTGCGGATGCAATCAAACTGATCCGCGCCGCCTTCGAACGCGGCGTCACTTTCTTTGACACCGCGGAAGCCTACGGCCCCTACAAGAACGAAACCCTGCTCGGCGAGGCGCTTTCGCCGTTCCGCGACAAGGTCGTCATCGCCACCAAGTTCGGCTTCAACTTCGGTCCTGATGGCGGCCAGAGCGGTATGAACAGCCGCCCCGCCCATATCAGGGAGGTTGCCGACGCCGCACTGAAGCGCCTCAATACCGACGTGATCGACCTCTTCTACCAGCACCGCGTCGATCCTGATGTGCCGATCGAGGACGTCGCCGGCACGGTCAAGGACCTCATCAGCGAAGGCAAGGTCAAGCATTTCGGCCTTTCCGAAGCAGGCGTCAGAACGATCCGCCGCGCGCATGCGGTACAGCCGGTCGCCGCTCTTCAGAGCGAATATTCGCTGTGGTGGCGCGAACCGGAACAGGACATTTTGCCGACACTCGAGGAACTCGGCATCGGCTTCGTTCCATTCAGCCCGCTCGGCAAGGGCTTCCTGACCGGCGCGATCAACGAGGCGACGACCTTCGACAGCAAGGACTTCCGCAACGTTGTTCCGCGCTTCTCCGCCGAAGCCCGCAAGGCCAATCAGGCGCTCGTCGATCGGCTGGGCGAGATCGCCCGCGACAAGGGGGCGACGCCGGCGCAGATCGCGCTTGCCTGGTTGCTGGCTCGCAAGCCCTGGATCGTTCCGATCCCCGGCACGACGAAGATGCATCGTCTGGAAGAGAACGTCGGCGGCGCCACCGTCCAGCTGACGGCCGACGATCTTGCCGCCATCGAAACAGCGCTCGCCGACATAAAGGTCGAGGGCGACCGCTATCCGGCACATCTCCAGGCAAGGGTCGACCGCTGAGCGGCGACGAAGCACACGGAAGGAATCCGCCATGACTGACGGCATCAAAAATAAGGTCGTCGTGATAACGGGCGCAAGCAGCGGCCTTGGCGAAGCTGCAGCCCGGCGCCTGGCAAGGGACGGTGCCAAACTCGTTCTCGGCGCCCGGCGTCTCGACCGGCTGAATGCGATCGCCGGCGAACTCGGCCTCGCCTCGGATGCCGTCGTCGAGACCGACGTAACCAAGGTCGATCAGGTCAAGCGTCTGGTCGATCACGCCGTTCGGCTGCACGGCCGCATCGACGTCATCGTCAACAATGCCGGTCTGATGCCGCACTCTCCGCTGGAGCGCGGCAAGGTCGAGGATTGGGACCGGATGATCGATGTCAACCTCAAGGGCGTACTCTACGGCATTGCCGCAGCGCTGCCCTACATGAAGGAGCAGAAGAGCGGTCAAATTATCAACGTCTCGTCGGTGGCCGGCCATAAGGTCAATCCAGGCGGCGCCGTCTATGCCGCGACCAAGCATGGCGTGCGCGTCATTTCCGAAGGGCTGCGCCAGGAGGTGAAGCCATACAACATCCGCACGACGATCATCTCGCCGGGCGCCGTTGCCACCGAACTGCCCGACAGCATCACGGCACCTGACGTCGCCGAGCGCGTCCGCAAGGTCTACGAGATGGCAATCCCGGCCGATTCTTTCGCGAGCATGGTGGCCTTCGCCATGAGCCAGCCGGAGGATGTCGATGTGAACGAAATCCTGTTCCGGCCCACGAGGCAGGAATACTGACATCGAGGACGGCCGTTTCAGGCCGCCTCTCACCGCCCGCCCGGAGGATAACGTGAAGCCTTACGTCATCATGCATATGGGATCGAGTATCGACGGCCGCATCGTTCCGTCTCAGTGGCCCGAGGAGATGACCGCCGCCCTCACCGCGATCTACGAGCGCCTGCACCAGCAGATGGAGGGCGACGCCTGGCTGGTCGGACGCGTGACCATGGCGGAATTCGCGGAAGGCGACCCCAGCCCCGCCGAAGTCGTCGAGGCTTTGCCACGTACCACATGGAAGGCGCCGGGCGCCGCAAGAGGTCCTTACGCCATTGCCGTCGATCAGGGCGCCAAACTGCATATGAACATCGACGCCATCAACGGTGATGCGATCGTGATGATCCTGCCGGAAACGGTGCCTGATAGTCATCTGGCAGAACTCCGCCGCGATGGCATCTCCTATCTCTTCGCCGGCAACAACGAGATCGACCTCACTCTGGCGCTCGAACGCCTCCGTTCCGACTTTGGCATCGAACGGCTGTTGCTCGAGGGAGGAGGAGGCATCAACGGCAGCTTCCTGTCGGCCGGGCTCATCGACGAAATCAGCCTGCTGATCCTGCCGGTCGCCGACGGCAGCAGTAACATGCCGATGACCTTCGACCGCGCTCCAGCGCCGGCAATGAGCCTGTCGCTCGTTTCGGTCGAGCAGCTCGAAGGCGATGTCATCCACCTGCGTTACCGCACGCGGTAAAACCGGCAGCCGCTAGCCCGACCACGAGATAGATTTCAGCGCCTCCATGACAACCCGGATGATCGGCACGTTGCGGATGTCGGCATGGACGACCAGCCAGAGCTCCCGCGTCAGCGGCTGCCGTTGAGGGATCGCCTCGATGAGATCATCGACGCCAGCGAGCATGAAATTCGGCAACATGGCGATGCCACCGCCGGCGCGCGCCGCCGCCAGCTGGAATTCCAGCGTCGTTGCTCTCAGCGCCACCTTTCTCCCCTCGGTCGCCTCGGCAAGCCGCATTGACTGCGGGGCGCTCGTCATCGTTTCATCATAGGCAATGAAGGTTCTCTGCGCCTCAGGCGTCGCCGCCAGATAGCCAGCCGTGGCGTAGAAACCGAAGCCGACATCTCCAAGCTTGCTGATGACGAAATTGCCCTGCTCCGGCTTCGTCATGCGAACCGCAATATCCGCCTCCCGCCTGTCGAGCGAGGCGTAACGCGTCTCGCCGACGATTGTGATTCCAATATCTGGGTGACGAGCCCGCAAAGCGACAAGCGCTGCCGGCAGCATAGCGGCCGCTAGGGTCGGTGGCGCGCTGATCCGGACCTCGCCGGCAAGCGTTGCGCCGGCCGCAAGCCCCAGCCTTTCGACTGCCAGCGCCTCCTGCCCCATCCGTTCCGCCATGCCGGCCACCCGCTCGCCCTCCGGCGTCAGCACGATGCGGCGCCCACGCCGGTCGACCAGCTTCACACCCATCTGCTCCTCAAGCCCGGCAACCCGGCGGGCGACTGTCGCATGTTCCACCCCAAGGGTGTGAGCGGCCCCGAGCAACGTTCCGGCGCGAGCCAGGGCCGCAAAGTAGCGAAGACTGTCCCAATCGACCATTGCTTATTTTTTCCCATTCAATGGCAATTGATAGGGAATTTCCGATCATTGCGCCATGCGCAATGATGGCTGCAACAGCAATCGGAGTGCACTTTTCATGGACAAGGTCGTTACGCTTCTTGCGCCAGGCAACATCGAGCAATTGCAGGTCTCGGAACAAACACCACAGGCGCCGGGCGCAAACGAAATCCGGATACGCCACGACGCGATCGGCATGAATTTCCTCGATATTTATCACCGGCGTGGGCTCTACGCTTTGCCGGCCTATCCCGCCGTGCTCGGCGTCGAAGGGGCTGGCACTGTCGAAGCGGTCGGAAGCGCGGTCACGGATCTGCAGCCCGGCGATCGCATCACTTACGCCGGCGCACCGGTTGGTGCCTATGCTGCAACGCGGCTGTTACCAGCAGCCCGCGCCGTTCGCCTCCCTGATAGCGTGTCTTCCAACGTCGCGGCGGCATCCATGCTGAAGGGACTGACAGCCTATATGCTGCTGACCAAGACCTACCGCGTCGAGCCGGGAACCACCGTTCTTGTCCACGCCGCTGCCGGCGGACTCGGGAGCATTCTTGTAAGATGGGCAAAGCACCTCGGCGCCACGGTCATCGGAACAGTCAGTTCGGAGGAGAAAGCTAAGCTCGCTCACGGTTATGGCGCCGACAACCTGATCGTCGGCCGAGACGCAGATGTCGTCACCGCTGTGAAGCGATTGACGGACAACCGCGGTGTCGATGTCGCCTACGACGGCATCGGCGCCGGCATGCTCGCAAGATCCATTCAGTCCGTCCGTCCATTCGGCGTCGTCGCGACGATCGGTCAGGCCGGCGGTCCGATCCCGCCTGTCTCGGTCGACGAGCTTCGACCCGGAAAATGCCTCACGCATCCAAGCATCATGGCCTACATTACGGACACCCCTGCTTACCTGAAGGCAGCCGAGGCTGTGGTCGAAATGCTGGCTTCCGGTATCACCGCAACGATCGCCCGCGAATACGCTCTGGAGAACGCCGCAGAAGCCCAGCAATTCCTCGAAGACGGCCGTGCCGCAGGCAGCCTGATTCTTGTTCCATAGGCGACGAAAGAGGTACACAACGCCTCGGAAATCATGTTAAGGGCCATGGCGTTATTCAGATGTGAAAGTCTTATCCATGGCCACTCCTCTCACGATCGCCGACCTCAAGAACCTCGCCCAACGCCGCGTCCCGAAGATGTTTTTCGACTATGCGGATTCCGGTGCTTGGACGGAGTCGACCTATCAGGCGAATGAGAGCGATTTTGCCAAGATCAAGCTGCGCCAGCGGGTGCTCGTCGACATGACGAACCGCACGCTGGAGACGACGATGATCGGCCAGAAAGTGGCGATGCCGGTGGCACTTGCCCCGACAGGCATGACCGGCATGCAGCATGCCGACGGCGAAATGCTGGCCGCGCGCGCAGCCGAGGAATTCGGCATTCCCTTCACACTATCGACGATGAGCATCTGCTCGATCGAAGATGTCGCTTCGGTTACCACGAAGCCTTTCTGGTTCCAGCTCTACGTGATGCGCGACAAGGACTTCGTGCTGAACCTAATCAACCGCGCAAAGGCGGCGAAGTGCTCGGCTCTCGTGCTGACCGCTGACCTGCAGATCCTCGGTCAGCGCCATAAGGACCTTCGCAACGGTCTTTCCGCACCGCCGAAGTTCACGCCGAAGCACATCTGGCAGATGGCGACGCGCCCCTTCTGGTGCCTGGACATGCTGCAGACGAAGCGCCGCAGCTTCGGCAACATCGTCGGCCATGCGAAGAACGTATCCGACCTTTCCTCGCTCTCCGCCTGGACGGCCGAGCAGTTCGACCCGCAGCTCTCCTGGGCCGACGTTGCCTGGATCAAGGAACAGTGGGGCGGCCCGCTGATCATCAAGGGTATCTGCGATGTCGAGGACGCCAAGTCCGCGGCTGAAACCGGCGCCGATGCGATCATCGTCTCCAACCACGGCGGCCGCCAGCTCGACGGCGCTCCCTCGTCGATCAGCATGCTGGAGCCGATTGTCGATGCCGTCGGCCACAAGATCGAAGTGCATATCGACGGCGGCATCCGCTCCGGCCAGGACGTCTTGAAGGCAGTGGCGCTCGGCGCCAAGGGCACCTATATCGGCCGCCCCTTCCTCTACGGCCTGGGCGCCATGGGCAAGGAAGGCGTCACCCTTGCTCTCAACATCCTGCGCAAGGAAATGGATGTCACAATGGCGCTCTGCGGAAAGCGCGACATCAACGACGTCAACTCGTCGATCCTGCTGGGTCGTCAGTAATGAAGAGAGCCGAACAGGCGCTTCAGAAAAGCTACGTATCCGGGCGGCATTCTTGTCCGGCTTCTAAGCTCGCATGGCGCCTGTCGACTTGAAACTATTCATCCCTCCGCCGAGCAACTCGGTCAGCCATGTCGATGGTCTCTGGACAACAATCCGGAGATTCTGGCGAACCTCGCCTCCAGGGCGGCTAGCGGCCTGGACTCGCCAAGCTCCCGCATCCGCTGGGCTCATGACGCCTCTTCTCTGGTTCGCTGGTGCGAACTGGTAGCAACTGCATCGTTGGCATTCTGGCTCACCTCTCGGTTTACCCCAGGTGATCGGCCTCAATCGATCGCCCTAGCACCACCGATCCGATATCCACCGGCCATCGATACCTAAGTGCAATTACCCCTTCTGGCACCTCCGACTTACATTCAAATAGTCGTTTCGTGCCTCGACGGGCGACGCTCTTAAAACCCGCACCAACGCTCCAGCAACCGCTGGAAGACGCATATCGCTCCCAAGAGCCTGCGCTTTGAAACCCAGGAGGAAAGCAATGAAATCCCTCTCGGCAACTGCCGCCGTGCTCAGCGTCGCACTTGCCTCTTTGGCGAACGTTAGCGACCTTTCAGCGACAGACAGCGGCAAGTCCGCTTCCACGATCGATCGGCTCTACAGGGTAGACTGCGGCCACTCCTTGGCGAACGATGAATCCGTTTGGACGCCTGGCGAAAACAAGGGAAAATCGATCGAGTTCTCCTCGACATGCTATCTCATTCAGCATGGAGCGGACTATTTGATGTGGGACACTGGCGTGCCCGAGTCGACGATCGGCGATCCGAAAGGCTGGTCCACTCTTCCCAGTCTCATTGTCTATCACCTTGACAGGACGATATCGTCGCAACTGGCGGCGATCGGGCTGAAGCCCGCCGATGTCGACTACGTTCTTGTGTCGCATACGCACGGTGACCACATCGGGAACATCGGACTTTTTCCCGACGCAACGGTGGTAGTGCAGCAAGCGGAATATCAGTGGATCAACTCGCCTCCCCCTTCGGATCCAAACCTGAACACGCTGGTCACGCTTGCTCGAAAACTCCTTGGGCAACCTCGCCGGCTGGAACTGGTAACCGGCGACATCGACCTCTTTCGTGACGGAAGCGTCAAATTGATTTCCACGCCCGGACACACCCCCGGAAGCCAGTCGCTGATGGTACACTTGCCTAAATCCGGATACGTCATCCTGTCGGGCGACGTCGCCCACCTCGAGGATAATTTCGAACGGGACATCGTTCCGGCGCTGAACGTAGACAAGAGCGAATCCGTTGCGTCTATGGATCGGATCAAGAAAATCATGGCCGAGTACGATGCGCAGCTCTTTATCAATCATGACAAGCATCAAGCCGACCAGCTCAAGCTTTTGCCGGATTACTACGACTAAACGGCTGATGGACGGAGGCGCCGGGTAGCGGTGGCGCGGTCATCGAGGACGTCAGCTTCTTGGAGAAGCCGCGCTCAAGCGAGCAGATAAAGCAAGGCCATGGATTTTACGGAAATGACTGCTCGCCAGCCTCGTCGGCGCTCGACCTAGGAGCCTCTTACAAGAATTCTCTGCGACAGGACTTGCGCGGACGGTTCAGCCTGCCGGGATCGAGAAGGCGAACGTCGCGCCATGCGCATCGTTCGGCTCCGCCCACAGGCGTCCGTTATGGCTCTCGACAATTGCGCGACTAACCGACAGCCCAACCCCCATGCCATTCGATTTGGTGGTAAAGAAAGGGCTGAACAGCTTTTCGGACATAACTGGATCGAAGCCCAATCCCGCGTCCTTGACAGCAAGACGGACATGCCCCTGTCCTTCCCGACTGGTAGAAATTTCCAGATCCTTTGAACGACCGACAACGCCGTCCATCGCCTCGGTGCCGTTCTTGATGAAGTTGAAAATGACCTGTTGCAACTGGACGCGGTCGCCTCTGACCGCAGGCAGATCGGCGGCGAGGCTGGTTCGCAGGTTAACGCCATTTTTACGCAGGTCGCCGTGGGCGAAGCCGATAACTTCCTGAGCAATGGCGTTCAGGTCCACCACCTCCACGACGGGATCACTCTTGTTGTATAGCGCCCGAATCCTCTCTGTGACTTCCGAAGCGCGGTTTGCGTCCCGGACTGTCCGTTTGACCGTTTCCTGCACGCGTTCCAACTGCGGCGGATCCATATCCAACATGTGCAAGCCCGCGCTGGCGTTGACCAGGATACCTGAAAGCGGCTGACTGAGTTCATGGGCGATCGCTGCTGTGAGCTGGCCCATACCCATGACACGTGTCATGTGGGAGAGCTCTGCATGCGCCTCTCGCAGTTCATCCTGCGCGAGCTTCCAGTCATGTATGTCGACGTTGATCCCAAACCACTCGACGCCTCCGGAGGCATCCGGAAGCGGATTGCCGCGACACAGGAACCATCGGTACTCGCCGTCAAAGCGGCGTAACCTCACCTCGCACTCTCCGGGCTGTGTGGACTCCGCCATAACACGCCAAGCCTCTGTCAATTCCGGGAGATCGTCGGGGTGGACCGCCGACGCCCAACCCCATTCGCGAACTTCGTCCATCGACAATCCGAGGTATGTGCGGAAGTGAAGATTTGCGAAGTTACCGCCTCCATCCGGCAGTGCCGACCAGACCATGCCGGGTATCGTATCAATGATAACCTGCAGTCTTCTCTCGCTGGCGGCAATATCCTCCTGCGCCATCTTGCGATCGTGGATATCGATGAGGCTGCCATACCACATGACAACCTTTCCGTATTCGTCACGCATCGGCAGCGCCCTGACGTCGATCCAGCGATAGGACTTTTCAGAGGGGGGCAGGTTCAGCACCTCGACCTCGTAAGGCTCGCCGGTGGCCACCGAGTGCTGCCAAGTACGAATGGTGGCCTCTACCTGGTCGGGATGAAGATTATCAGCCCACCATGTTCCATCCGTTACACCGTCTTCTTCCACGCCAAGGAATTGCTGCCCTCTTTTGTTGAGATACCCTATGACGCCATCCGGCGTCGCGCTCCACAGCGCCTGCGGAATGGTCTCGGTGAGGCGACGCAAATGGAACTCGCTTGCCTGCAGTGCATCCGCGGCGCGCCTGCGGTCTTCGATATCGACGTTAAGCCCGAACCACCGCACGACCGCTCCCGATCTGTCAAGCAACGGATTGGTGCGGAAGAGAAACCAGCGATATTCGCCGTCGAAGCGTCGGAGCCTGGCCTCGGCTTCACCGCCCTGACGCAAGGACAACATCTGGTACCATTTCGCACTCAGCCCATCGATGTCTTCAGGATGCACGGCGGCCGTCCAGCCGACCCCACGAAGGTCGTCGGCGCTTCGGCCAACATAGCTCAGATAGTGACCGTTGAAGTACTCCGCTGAACCGTCTGCGGCAGCCGACCATGCGAGGCCGGGAATGGAATCGACCACTTCGGCGAGATCGGCTGTGTGGGGTGCGTTCGAATCCACTATCCGGTCGCCCGCCACCCGCCCGTGTTCGAGTCCGATGACTGCCTGTAGCACGGTTTGTGACACAATTTGGCGTTCGTGCTCCGTTGGAAATCCCTTACGCCGGGACCCAACGATTAGCTTGCCCGATACGTCCCCCTCGCCGACCGAAGTGACATGAAGTGCGATCGCGGACCCGGCAATGGTCACGGCATCGGCAAATTCACCCGTATCAAGTAAGCGCAGGCGCTTGATGCTGTTCTGAACGTCGTCCGACCTAAACTCTTGCGAACTTCGCACCAGCTCGAAGGCTTCGTTGCGAGCACCTTTGTTGAGCAATATCCCGGCCAAATCTACGTTCAAGCCGCGAAGCAGGGCGTCGAGCAGTGTTTTAAAAACAAGGATTTCGTAGTCCATGCCTAATGAAATCCCCGACACAGTTCGTCGCTATGCACGCCCTATCGTGTCGCGAACGTACAACAACGTACGATCCAAACGCCAGCAATTTCACAGCATACTCAGGGTTGCCTGCGCAGGACAAGAAACATAACGGTCACCCACCGGAACTCTCACCAATCGCGGCAAATGCAAGTTGCCGTCGCCTGCCGCCGCGCCCTCTGTTATGTGTAGGCGTCGTGATGACATCGACTGCAATTGATACCATTGGATGGATTGCAGGCATTCCAGATCCGCTCTCAACTCTATGGAATTGCTCCATTGATAGTGAGTGCGATGAAGGCCTTTGAACCCCGATCAACGCGAACCGCTGGATGGAAAAAAGCCGGCGCAGTATGTCCGCGGCTTCTTTCGTCTGCTAATTCGAACATTCCCGGCAGGTCTCGAGACACGTCGCACGGCAACGATCCAAAGTCGACGGATCGTGGCGCGAATGGAGATGAGGTCGCACCGTCCGCGATCGCTTCGCTGATGCTCTTCGGCATCAGCGCGGCCCTCTCGCTTGCTGTGTCGGCCACGATGCTGGACACCACTTGGTCCAAAATCGTCCAAGAGATGGTTTCAAGCTTCCCTGCGCGTCTCGGATTGTAGCCTCGCCAGGAACAGGTAGCTGTTGGCAGGCGGCCGCTCTAAACGTCCTTCCTACGAGCCGTCAGGGCGCGCGCCATATAAAGCAGCGCCAGTCTAGTGACACAGGCGGCTCGGGTTCCTATATCGAGCCCGGAAATTTGAAAGGAAAAATGGATCATGACCATCAACGGAAACCTGCTCGTTGCGGGATCGGAAAAGCGCGGCTTGAACGGCGAGTTTCAAGGAGTAGAAGCGGCCACGGGCAAGCTCCTCCCGGTCTCCTTCGGTGGCGCGTCTCCCCAAGACGTCGACCAGGCGACAAGCCAGGCATGGGAGGCCTTTGGCTCCTATCGGGAGACCGGCCTAGAGACCCGGGCGGCATTTCTCGAGAGCATTGCCGAGGGGATCGAAGCCATAGGCGATGAACTTGTCGTACGTGCGATGTCGGAAACCGGCCTCCCTCGTGGAAGGCTTGAGGGCGAACGCGCCCGAACGGTCGGACAGCTTCGTTTGTTCGCGAAGGAAGTTCGCGCAGGTCGCTTCCAAGAGTTGCGCTTCGACGCCGGCGATGCTTCCCGTAAGCCTGTCGCCAAACCCGATCTCCGATTGCGGAATGTTCCGATCGGTCCTGTCGCAGTCTTTGGAGCTTCCAACTTTCCACTGGCCTTCTCCGTCGCCGGCGGCGACACCGCATCCGCGCTCGCCGCTGGCTGCCCAGTGGTCGTAAAAGCGCACTCGGCGCATCCGGGAACGTCTGAGCTCGTCGGTCGGGCGGTCCAGCGCGCGGTCGCCAGTGCCGGTCTCCATCCAGGAACCTTCTCCTTGCTGTTCGATACGGGATTTGAGGTTGGACAGAGGCTCGTTGCTGATTCAAGGATTCGGGCAGTCGGCTTCACGGGCTCTCGCCGGGGTGGAACGGCGCTGATCGAAATAGCTTCACGGCGCAGGCAGCCCATTCCTGTCTACGCCGAAATGAGCAGCATCAATCCGGTCATTTTCTTCCCCGGAGCTTTGAAGAGCCGTGCGGCCGATATAGCCTCGACCTTCGTGGCGTCGCTGGTGCTTGGTGCAGGCCAGTTTTGTACCAATCCCGGCCTGTTGCTCGCTGTGGACGGCGAAGAGCTCGACACCTTTGTAGCACGAGCGGCAGAGTTGCTTCCGGAGGTCGGTCCGCAAGCGATGCTTACGCCGTCGATCGCGAAGGCATATTACGATGGCGTCGCCAAGCTTGAACGGCATCCGGAAGTGCGTGCAGTCGCCTCCGGCAAGACTGGAAGCGAGTTCGAAGGAGCTGCCGCCCTATTCGAGACGTCCGCCGACGCCTTCCTCGCGCACCACGAGCTCCAGGACGAAGTGTTTGGTGCCGCCGGACTCGTCGTCCGCTGCAAGGATCTCGCTCAGCTCGAAAATGTTCTCGACGAACTGGAAGGCCAGCTCACAATCGCGCTGCACATCACCGACGAGGACGAGGCGCCCGCCCGCCGCCTGATCCCCAAGCTCGAGATGCTTGCCGGCCGCCTCCTCGTGAACGGGTTTGGAACAGGTGTGGAAGTTTCACCCGCAATGGTCCATGGAGGCCCCTATCCCGCGACCGCGGACGGTAGGTCAACGTCCGTCGGCACGCTGGCGATTTACAGGTTCTTGAGGCCCGTGTCCTACCAGGACTTCACCGTCACTCTTCTACCGGAAGCACTGCGATAATCGGCTAGTTCCGGGCGGTCGCCTCGTGATCGGGCAGCGACCGCCTTTAGTATCTTCGTGCGAAAAGCAGACGACGGAGTTCGTCGCCGTCGTTTATCCCGCTCTGGTACAGGTTGACCAAGTGTCTGGCCGCGTCCTCGGCCAGATGTCCCTGCCCGTCACATCGTAGTAGGGCGCTGTATTCCTTGAGGATACCGCGTATCATGCCACCTCAATCCAGATCAGGCTGGATTGAGTGATTTACAGGTTGAAGAGCACGTCGCTCTCGCCCCTTCTTGTGGTCTTTCGGTGCCCACCGACGAGCCAGGAACCCAAACGCGTGTTGTCTGCATCGGCTGCCTTACGGACACCAATGCCACGATCAGAACAGCGATCGCCACCAGAATTACAAAACCGGGAAATGTGGAAGCTGAAGGTTCCTCATCGTGTAACATCGCCGTCTCCTGTGCTTGCGTTTGAGCGCTGCAATTGATGGGCGAGTATGTCGATTGCCTCTGCGCAGAGCATTGCACATAGGTATCGACGATACCTTGGTATGGCCGACACCTTCGTTCAGTAGCGCGGGGCTGCGAAGCCCTCCAAAGTTCTCCCGGTCAATAACTCGCGTAGGCGGTTTCTCCCGAGCTGACTGCCGTGCGCCTTGTTGTGGAGATAGAAGCCCATGCGCAACATCGAGATTACCAACCTCACGCGCCGGTCTCTCGGCGGCGCTGCTCTGGGGCTGACGGCGGCAGGAATTCTTGGTGGCGCAAGAGGAGCAGCTCATGCTGCGGATTCCAGCGTCGTCCAAAAGCAAGGCAGGGCCCTGGCGGCGAGCGAGCGTATCGACGCTGGCGATCTCAACATTGCTTACGCCGCCCTTGGACCGCAGGATGGCTCGCCAATTCTTCTTTTGCACGGCTGGCCATACGACATCAACAGCTTCGCCGATGTCGCTCCGATGCTGGCGGATCAGGGCCACCGGGTTATCGTCCCGTTTCTACGCGGATATGGCGGCACTACATTCCTATCTGAGAAGACGAAACGAAACGGCCAGCAGTCAGCACTGGCCATCGACACCATAAAGCTCATGGATGCCCTCAAGATCGAGCAGGCCACCATCGCCGGCTTCGACTGGGGAGCTCGGACGGCGGACATCGTCGCTGCACTGTGGCCGGAGAGATGCAAGGCGCTGGTCTCTGTCAGCGGTTATCTGGTGGGAAGCCAGACAGCCGGCAAGACACCTCTTCCACCATCGGCAGAGCTGCAGTGGTGGTATCAATATTACTTCGCAACCGATCGAGGACGCGAAGGGTACGCGAAATATACCAACGACTTCGCAAAGCTCATCTGGAAGCTCGCGTCGCCCCGTTGGAACTTCGATGATGCCACGTTCGAACAGAGCGCTGCCGCCTTCGCCAACCCCGATCACGTCGAGATCGTTGTCCATAACTATCGGTGGCGGCTTGGCCTTACTCAGGGGGAAAAGCGTTTCGACAAATACGAAGCGAAGCTCGCCACGGCCCCGGAGATCTCGGTGCCAGCGATCACTCTGGAAGGCGATGCCAACGGCGCTCCTCATCCCGATCCCAAAGCATATGCGGGGAAATTCAAGGCGAAATACGAGCATCGCCAGATATCCGGCGGAGTCGGTCACAACCTTCCGCAAGAAGCTCCAACAGCATTCGCGCAGGCCGTTCTCGACGTCGACACATGGGCGTAGATAGCAGTTCGACCGCCGGATTTAGGCGGGTCTGAGGCTATGACGAACTGAATCAGACGGCGTTGCAA
Source organism: Hyphomicrobiales bacterium (assembly GCA_900466605.1). Lineage (GTDB taxonomy): Bacteria > Pseudomonadota > Alphaproteobacteria > Rhizobiales > Rhizobiaceae > Rhizobium. Next base: position 100,094 of record UBMU01000037.1, on the reverse strand, counting down.
ATAGGCCTTCTCCTTTGCAGATCGCGGCGGACAACGCACCGAAAGGGCACGCAATACTGAAGCCAGCATCTTGGATCAGTCACATCGTGTCGATAAATGCGGAGCGGCGACCTTGATCGCCGCTCATCTTTTTTAGTGACCGAAGATCATCCGTTGATAGGCGCGAAGCATGTCGGCATCTTCGACCGACCCATGATGATGTAGCTGCCGCCACTCGCTATTTTTGCGAACGAACCAGCGCGTCGTGCGGAAGGCGATGTCGAGCTTGCCCGTCGATGTGATGCATGTCCCACGCTCCCGACCGACAAACAGGTGCCAATCGCTCCCTCCTTGGCTCGTAAAGTCGTGAAAGGTGACGTGGACCTTTGCCGGGCCGCCAAACAGCTTGGAGTAGCCTTCCGCGATCGTCGACCAGCCGCGCCTGATGCCACCGATGGGATTGTCCATACTTGGCGCGTCTCCGGCAAGCCAGACGGATTCGAGCCCGATCATGTCCCCCGCGTTGAAGGCCCTGTAGAATTCTATGAGAGTGTCGTGAGGGCCGCCGTCTCCGGCCTTTGCTTCGGCGCCCATGATCTCGACGAGATGACTTTGCATGTCTGATCCTCGTTCTCTCAGAGCAATCCAAGCAGCGACTGGGCCGCGGCCGTCGAAGACGCCGGATTTTGTCCCGTGATTAGGCGCCCGTCGGTGATGGTGAAGCTTTCCCAATCCGCTGCCTTCTCATAGTGCCCACCCTGAGCCTTCAAATCATCTTCGACGAGGAACGGGACGACCTTCGTCAATTGAACGGCCTCCTCCTCTGAGTTCGCAAACCCGGTAACGCGCTTTCCCTTCACGAGCGGGTGCCCCTGATAGGTGACGTGATGAAAGACGGCGGGCGCATGGCACACGGCAGCGACCGGCTTGCCCGAGCCGTAGAATTCTTCAATCAGCGAGATCGACTTGCGATCCTCGACGAGATCCCACATCGGTCCATGCCCGCCGGAATAGAAGATCGTATCGAAATCCTTGGCATCGACACTTGAGAGCCGCACAGTGTTTGCGAGAACCGACTGGGCATCCTTGTCGCCCTTGAAACGGGCCATCGCAGGCGTCTGGTTGCCTGGCTCGTCGCTCTTGGGGTCGATCGGCGGCTGCCCACCCTTCGGCGAAGCAACTGTTATGGTAACGCCAGCGTCCTTGAAGACGTAGTATGGCGCCGCAAACTCTTCCAGCCAGAAGCCGGTCTTTCGACCCGTATCGCCAAGACGGTCGTGCGAGGTCAGCACCATCAGGATCTTGCTCATCGTTATCTCCTTAGAAGTTGTGAAGACGTCCGGCGTCTTGTCCGGTCGCCGGCGAGCAGCAACAGACTCGGTGACGAGTGCCCGCACGCCCAATCGACCCAGGCACCATGCGGAAGAGATGGGCGGGCTTCCATTGTACGATGGTGTCGTCCGGCGGCACGACGGCCATCTTGCCGTCGATACCATCGTACTATGGATTTCCTCGGAGAAATTCGCATTCTCGCAATGATAGGCGGCGGGATTTTCAATCAACAAGAAGCAGTTTCGTCGACGCCTTCTCGTGGTATAGTTTCTTTAGCACTCGATGAGCTTGGCGCCCTCTTCTAGGAGGCAGCACATGTACCGGATGATCTCGGCGATGACGAATGCGACACCTTCGGCTATCGACACCATAGAGCGGTCAACGGTGTTCGTGGTGGATGACGATATTTCCGTTCGGGAATCCCTGGAGCTTCTCATCAGCTCTGCTGGCTGGCGGCCGCTGCTCTTCGATTCCGCTCAGGCATTCCTGGCGGCATCACCCATGCCCGGCCCGAACTGCCTTGTGCTCGACGTGAATATGCCCGGTCTGAACGGGTTAGACCTTCAATGGAGGATAACCAAGAGCGGAAGTAAGACGCCAATCATCTTCGTTTCCGGGTTCGGCGACGTTCCTATGACCGTCAAGGCGCTGAAGGGCGGCGCCCGAGACTTTCTCACAAAACCGATCGATGCCGAGGCGCTGCTGGAGGCAATACAATCCGCACTCTCCCGAAGCGAAGCCCTTATTCGCGAGGAAGACGAACTGTTGCGACTGCAGACCTGCTACGACGCGCTCACGCCGCGAGAGCGCGAAGTCATGTCGGGTGTGGTAAAGGGCCTTTTGAACAAGCAGGTCGCGTTCGAACTCGACATCAGCGAAATCACCGTCAAGGCGCATCGGGGCCAGGTCATGCGGAAGATGAGCGCTCGTTCCCTGCCAGATCTCGTCAATATGGCCGCGAAGCTTCGTATCGAAGACGGCAGGGAAGTCCATTAGCCCCTCCGCTGTCGTCGACGCCCTTCCGGCGGGAACATCGCGATCATGGCTACAAAAATCCCGGCTCCGATGACAAGCGCGATGCTCGCTATGCTCAATGCAAGAGCAAAACCTGCATCGATGCTGGTTTGGTGATGGAGGATCGCCCCGACGATGGGAGGGCCCATGATCTGACCCACCGCAAACACGGCCGTCAGCAATCCCATATAGCGGGCATGATGGTTCGACCGAATTCTCCGAACCTCGTTCATGGCAAAGAAGCTGATCGCAGTGAAGGGTACGCCGACCAAGATACTGCTGAGAGCGAGCCCGACAGCGTCATGCCAGATCACCGAGAGGGCTACACCGGCCGCCTGCACCAGATACGACCCAATGAGGTACAGTCGGACGTCCACTCCCTTCTTCGCTCTAGCTGCCAAAAGAGAGCCGGCGACGGCGGATATCCCGAACAACGGCCAGAAAACAGTACGCAGAGGCGAATCGGGAATCGCATTCTTTGCTATGACCGGCAGGTAGGTTGCCGTGACGATGTAACCAAAACCAGCAAGCCCGTAGGCGATGGCAAACATCGGCATCTCGCTGCGTGGGATCCTCCCGGATGTAGCTTTCGCGGTTCCAAGATAAAACGGCTCGATCGTCTTTCCCTGCCTTTTGAACACACTCCAGATGACTGCGTTGATGGCAGCGGACATGATCGCGAATGTCATCCAACCCCATTGCCCAGTGAAGCCCAATGCCGTCATGGCACTGGCTGCCAGACCCGACAATGCGATGCCGGCCCCTGGGCCGGTGAAGATCGCGCTTCCAATCGAGCTGGATGCTTCAGAGAGTTCGGCGAGGCACCACCCCGAAGTGAACACGAAGCCCACCGCCGAGGCGACGCCCGCGAGAAACCTTAGCAGCATCCATGCTGACGGCAGCGGCAGTGCCATGAGAGCGGTCAAGGCGATCGTCCAGACCAGCGCCAGCTTTATAACCGTCGTTTGGTCCCATCGCTTCGGTACAAGCATGGCGGCGAGCGCGCCGACCAAGTACCCGACATAGTTTGCAGTAGCGAGCCTGCCTGCGACGTCGAGGTCGAGGGCGCCGTCGTGAAGCATCATCGGCAAGATCGGAGTGAACGCGAAGCGCCCCACTCCCATAGCGATGGCGAGGGAAGCTGACCCGGCGAGAACAACGACGAGCGGTTCACTTACGCGTCGAGACATGACGAAACCTCCGATGTCAAACGGGTTCTGAAATTTGGGATCAAGCGCTGGCCATAAACACAGCGAATGCTTCGCAGACACATGACAGCCCGCGCTGCCATGTCTGAGATAATCGTTCGCTTGCTTGGCTTTAATCACCGCGGAGCGGAGGACTGCATGCCGCGAAACGCTATGATCGACGCGCCATCGAACTTGCGTCTAGGACCGCCATCGCGTCATCGAAGAGCCACCGTGTCAGTTCCTCTGCCGGGAGACACTTAGCCAGTTTGGCCGCCTGCCCGGACCACAAATTTGTGAAGTCGTCCCGCGCGTTCGCCTCCGCTTGAGCGCGGATCGCCGCAAGTGCAGCACCTGCCGTCGGGAACGCCGGGACGCTCTCGGAAAGCGGTCCAAGCTCTCGCATGATCCGATTCATGACGCCTCGCGCTGGCCGTCCCGTAAAGACATTGGTTATCGCGGTGCTGGCGTCGCCGGCACTGGCGAGCGCCGCGGCGTGCAACGCAGGTATCCTCGCTTCCGGGCTGAAGAGATAGGCGGTCCCGATTTGAACAGCTGATGCTCCGAGCATCAAGGCCGCCGCCACTCCTCGCCCATCGGCAATTCCTCCTGCGGCTATCACCGGGACCGTCACAGCATCGACGACCTGGGGAACGAGAGCCATTGTCCCTACCTGCGTCGCCATGTCCTGGGTCAGAAAATTCCCCCGATGCCCACCTGCCTCGAAGCCCATTGCGATAACCGCATCGACACCGTTCGCTTCGAGCCAGACGGCTTCCTCGACAGTCGTCGCGGAAGACAGCACCTTGGCGCCGATGGCTTTCACGCGATCAACCAGCCGTCGATCCGGCAGACCGAAATGGAAGCTCACCACCCTCGGGCGGAACTCTTCCACGACCTCGCAGAAGGCGATGTCGAACGGCGCGCGGCCAGCACCGCTGAAGGGCGCGGCGGGATCAAGGCCATACTCGACGTAGTAGGGCGCCAGAAGCGAACGCCACCTCATTTGGCTAACAGGATCGTCTCCCGGGGTCACGTGACTGAAGAAGTTCACGTTTATTGGAGCTGTCGTCTCTTCGGTGATCCGCTGGAGCGCATCACGCAACTGTTGCACTGAATATTGCGCGCTCGGCAGCGAGCCCAGACCGCCAGCCTTGGAGGCGGCAACCACCATCTCAACGGTTGTCGCGCCAGCCATGGGTGCCTGGATGATCGGAATCTCTATTCCGAAGAGATCGAGGATTCGGCGGTCATGCCAAGCTGTCATGTCGGACTCCATTCCACGCATTGATCCCGAGGGATACCCGGCCCGACCTCTCCAGTCTATTGCACCTTGGTGTGCTCGGCCCCGTCGATCGATCCAAAGGTATCGGAGACACCTTGGTACAATAGCTTCTCCACGCGTTTTAGCGCCAAGGTCGCGAAGAGCGGCTCGGAGATCAAACCCGTCGTTCCTGGCGGCACCCCCGCAAAAAATTGAGATTGATGCGACGCCCGGGTCCCTCCCCGCTGGCTAAGGGACAGGTCGCGCAAGCGAACGGAGGCATTCGGAATGAGTGTGCACAAGACTGTGGTGATAACGGGCGCCTCGCAGGGCATCGGTGCCGGACTTGTCAAGACGTTCCTCGACAAAGGCTGGAACGTCGTTGGCACCTCCCGGCGGATCAGCGAAACGACTTCGCTCGATCGCGCGGGGCGACTGGAACTCGTCGACGGGGACGTCAGTGACCCGGATACTGCGGAACGCGTCTCGCAAATAGCACTCGAACAGTTCGGCTCTATTGACGCATTGGTGAACAATGCCGGTGTCTTCTTCACCAAGCCGTTTCTTGACTACACCATCGACGATTTTCGACGCCTCTCCGCGACCAACATCGAAGGTTTCGTCCACTTCACGAAGCATGCGATCAGACAGATGCTTCGTCAAAAATCCGGAGGAAGCGTCGTAACGATCACATCGTCGCTGACCGACCACCCGATCGCCGGCGTGATGGCCTCATTGCCGATGATCACCAAGGGCGGACTGAACGCTATCACCAAAAGCCTCGCGCTGGAGTTCGCCAGCGACAACATCCGCGTGAACGCAGTTTCACCGGGGGTCGTGGACACGCCGCTGCATGCCACTAATTCGAAGGACTACCTGCGATCCTTGTCACCGATGGGCACTATCACTGCGGTTCAGGAAATCGTCGACGGGGTCGTTTATCTCACGGAGTCTTCCAACATCACCGGGGAGGTGCTGCACGTCGACAACGGCGCACATCTTGGAAAATGGTAGCCCCAAGCGCTGAGGCCCGTGTGCGCGACACGGCCCTGGTCATCCCTCCACCTCCGACGCCTTTCGGCGCATACGTGGAGGTGGTTCAGGTCGGCTCTTTGCTGTTCCTGAGCGGAATGCTCCCGGTCGTCGGGCACGTGCCGCAATATACAGGGCGCGTGGGCAAGGAACTCTCGGTCGCCGAGGGCTACGATGCCGCGAGAACCGCCTGCCTAAGCGGACTGGCTGCGGCACGATCGCATCTTGGGTCCTTGGACCGGATACGGACGGTAGCGAAGCTTGGCGTTTACATCGCGGCACCCGACGATTTTCGCGAGCATCCCAAAGTGGCGGACGGAGCATCCGAACTTTTGCTCTCCGTCTTCGGCGAGAAACGCATCCCACCCCGCATCGTGCTCGGAGTCTCCAGCATACCGCTGGGGATGCCGGTTGAGGTCGAACTCGTTCTCGAGATCGAGTCCTAGCACTGCTCTATCCCAACACCCAACGGAGGCAGTTATGAAAATTAGACCACATAGATCGACAGGCATCGCAATTTCATCGACATTGCTGACAGCGGCGACCTTGCTGATGCTTCCCGCGCTAGCGCTTTCCGGACAGACCATAGTCGCGGAAAAGGTCGATCGGCCCGCGGATAGCAAGTTGCAGCCCGACAGTGAACGGCCGCAGATTCGTGTCGCGAAGCGGACGCCCGCCTACTGGCGTGTCACGTTCGACAACCCGCCGTTCAACATTTTCGGTCCGGAAACGATTCCGCAGATGGAGAAGGTTGTCGCGGAGATCGAAACGGATCCCAACCTCAAGGTCGTTGTATTCGACAGCGCCGTGCCCGGCTTCTTCCTCACGCACTACAATTTCACGCCTCCCCTTGCTGAATCGACCAGCCTTTCCCCAGGTCGGACAGGTCTCCATCCCCTCCCCGACATGCTTGTTCGCATCAGCAAGGCCCCGGTCGTGTCCATCGCGCTGATCCGCGGCAGGGCGACCGGCGTCGGCAGCGAGCTCGCGCTCGCTAGCGACATGCGCTTCGCCAGCCGCGAAAAGGCGATCCTGTCACAATGGGAAGTCGGTGCCGGCTTCGTTCCGGGGGGTGGGCCGATGGCTCGTCTCCCGCTGTTGATGGGGCGCGGACGCGCGCTCGAAGTCCTCCTGGGCTCCGACGACGTGAATGGCGATCTCGCCGAAGAATACGGCTACGTCAACCGTTCGTTTGATGATGACAAGCTCGATCCGTTCGTCGACGCTCTCGCCACAAGGATTTCCGGCTTCGACCGTCAAGCGATCGCCGATACCAAGCGTCTCGTCGATTTCGCGAGCCTTCCCACAGATCCCGAAATCGGAGCGGGATGGGACGCCTTCATCTCCTCCGTACAGCGGCCGGTCGCACAAAAAAACATCGGTCGCCTGATGGAAATGGGACTTCAGACGAATCCAGATATCGAAGCTCGGCTCGGCCACTACACGGGAACTTTGGCCGAGAAGTAGGCCGAAGCGGCGCTCGCGCGTACGTACGGCAGGTCGCGCGGGCGCCTGCACCAGACTCCCAATGCCTTAGCAATGCCGCGGACGCTCACACTGCATGAAAGGTGTGATCCGTACCCAACCACCTATCAAGCCTTGGAGGCTCAAATGCAAAGCATCGAAAACCAGATCGTCGATTCCAGCTTTTCCGCCATCATCAATGCGCCGATCGAGCAGGTGGATATTCCCACCTGGTGCTTCACGTTGCCGGAGAAAGAGTATCAGGGCTGCTCGCCCGCCCACATCGCTGCCGGCTTCACGACCGCGCCGGATGGCAAGCGTATGTCCATCAACGTCGAAACGATCGGCGGCAGCCTGATGGTCCAGCACTACATCGAGACTCTCGGCGAGAAAGACCATCTCATCCTCGATTCCGACTCCGACGTCTTCACGCCAACCGGCCGCGTCACCATTCATGTGACTTGGGAACTGAGCGTCAAGGCGATCGACAAGGACCGCTGCGAATTCACCAACCGGGTGCAGTCGTTCGCGACCCCGGAGATGCTCGCTTCCCTCGACCGGCAGGGCATCCCCTTCGAAATCTTCAAGACGCAACGCCAGCCGATGTCGATTGCCCACAACAAGGGCGAGACCCCGCTCTTTGCCGCCAGTATCGAGCGGGCGGCTCTGAAGAGCGCCGCATCAACGAAAGCCGCGTGACAGCCAAAGGAGTTTCCCCCATGACCCAACTATCCTTTGACCGGAGCAACACTGGCCTTCTGGTGGTCGACCCGTATAACGACTTCATATCGGAAGGCGGTAAGATCTGGCCTCGCATAAAGGAGGTGGCGGAAGCAAACGACTGCGTGCCACATATGCAGCAGGTCTTGAATGCCGCGCGGGATTCCAAGCTCCGCGTCTTCTTCGCGATGCATCACCGCTATCGCGCCGGCGACTATGAAAACTGGAAGTTCGTAGCTCCGATCCAGCGTGCTGCATGGCATCGCAAAAGCTTCGAATTCGGCACGTGGGGCGGCGAGTTTCGCGCTGAATTCGTTCCCCTGGCTGGCGAGGTCGTCGCCTCGGAACACTGGTGCTCAAGCGGGTTCGCAAACACAGACCTGGATCTGGAGTTGAAGCGGCACGGAATCCAGAGGCTTATCGTGATCGGCCTCGTTGCCCACACGTGTATCGAGGCGACTGTCCGTTATGCCGCGGAGCTTGGCTACGACGTTACCGTCGTCAAGGATGCGGTCGCCGACTACTCGCCGGAAATGATGCATGCGGCTCTGGAGATAAACATGCCGAGCTACGCCAGCGCAATCGTCGACACCAAGGAAATCATCGCGGCGATCGGCCTTGCTCAAGCAGCGTGAGCTCCTCAGAGCCGTCAGCAATCCGGCGGAGCACCCGCCGGATAATCCTTTTGCGTCCTTCGCCTCCGGCCTCCGGGTCTGCATCAATTCGGATTGTCGAGGATTATTGCGTGGAGGTGCCGTTCAAGGCAGGCAATTTGGGCGCCAAAACAATCGGACCACGCTGCGGATAGGTCTTCGGACCGCTCTGAAAGTCGGAAGCGCCCCCGGCCCAAACGTCGTGGGAGCGATCATCGCTCCCACGACACAAATCGAAGAGGATCAGGCCTCCGCCGCCTTTGCCGCCATCGTAGCCTTTGCCCACCAGACCAGTTCATCGAGCGCGGCCTTGGCCGATGGTAGAAAATTCGCTTCGAACTCCTCGATTGGCTTGTTGCCGCCCATCGGAGAAACTGCAAAGAAATCCGCGCCGCCGATATGTACGGCTGCGTGGGTCGATACCATCTGCAACTCGACGCCGATCCCGCGCAGGTGCTCGAGGGCGCGTGATCCCCCCATGCTGCCATAGGCGATAGCGGTGAAGGGCTTGCGGCCCCATTCCACGTAGGCCTGATCGAGCGCGTTCTTGAGAACGCCGGTGATCGAGTGATTGTATTCGGAAACCACGAAGATGTAGCCATCGTAGCGGCCGACGGTCTCCTGCCAGCGGACTGCCTCGGGGCTCTGGCTCGGCGCCCATGCATTCGACGCCACCTCGTCAAAGAATGGCAGCGGATGGTCGCGTAGATCAACAACTTCGACGTCGATATCGTCGCGCGACCGCGCCTGCCTCAGCATCCATTGCGCTGGTTTGTCTGCAAATCGAGTGCGACGGGTCGAGCCGATGACGACTGCGATCTTTGGTTTTAAAGCCATAATGTCCTCATTTGAGTTGGTTTGTAGTCATGCCCCTCTGATGAGGGTCATTTGCTGACCAGGGCGTCTGCGTACGCATAGAGCCCGGGCGAACCTCCGGTCATCACGAAAAGAACGTTTGATCCTGGCGCAATTGCTCCACTTTCGACGTCGGACAGCAGGCCAGCGAATGCCTTGCCGCCGTACACTGGATCAAGAAGAAGACCCTCGGACCGGCCTAGGGTCCCGACCGCATCGACCATGCCAGTTGTCGGTATGCCGTAGCCGCCGCCGAGTTGGGTTCCGGATATTGTCAGATGCTTCCGCTCTACTCGCTCATTTCTCGATAGCAACTCGAGGACCGCGTTGGTTTTGTCGACCGTCGCGGGGACGCACGTGTCTACAGGTGACAGGACGGTGTGCGCCATTATCCGGGAAGGATCGATACCAGCGATCACCATCCCCGCAGCCAGACCAGCGTGCATGCCGCCGCTGCCGTTTGGAATGACGATCCGGTCGAATTCGACCCCCATATCCGCCGACTGCGTCGCAATCTCGAAGGCGCAGTCAACATAGCCGATGCATCCGACCGCTGTAGAACCGCCAAGAGTAGCCACGAATGCCTTTCCGCCAGACCGAGCGATCTCTGATGCCCGGCGCATGGCAAACACGCCCGCGTCGTCGCCCTTGGTAAGAATATGGATACGCGCACCGAACAACCGGTCGAGCAGGACGTTTCCGTTCGCCTGATAGATCTCGTTGTCGCGAGGAACCATTTGGGCAAGCACAAGCTCGCAGCCAAGCCCGGTTCTCGCGCAAGCGGCGGCGGCCAGCCTTGCGAAGTTGGACTGAACCCCTCCGATCGCAATGATGGTGTCGCAGCCTTCGGACTTCGCTTGCCCTATGAGGAACTCAAGCTTGCGGAGCTTGTTGCCGCCGCCGCCCAGTTCCATGAGGTCATCTCTCTTAGCCCATAGTGAAATGCCATTTCGGCGGCTGCCCAATACCTGTTCCAGGCGGTTCAGGCGCTGGACAGGAGTCGGGCCTTGCATCAGACGCTCGCGTGGAAGGCTACTCAAGAGATCGAGGTCGGCCATGGTCATTACTCTCGCAATTGATTGTTCGTGGTTCGTCATGTCACAGATCGAATCCCATCGGTTTGCAACACCGTCGACGACGCTAGCTCTAAGACGCCGATGCCGGAACCCGATATCGCGGCGCCGGGATATTGCGTGACAGGTTTGGCATCAGCTTCTGGCGGGCGGCCTCGTAAGCATTCCAGTCGGCAGCATCGGGAACGGACGGAAGGGTGATCACTTCGCCCATGTCCAGCCCGGCGAGAGCGGCATCGACCGTGTCATCCGGCTTCATGACGATATTTTCAGGTAGCCGGTCCAACGAACCACCTGACGCGTCCCAGAACGGTGTCCCCACCGCCCCCGGAAGAACCGCCTGGATCCGGATATTCTTTTCGGCAAGCTCCTTCTGCAGCGAGAAGGTCAACGCGATGACGTACGCTTTCGTCGCGCCGTAAACGCCGTTCAGGACTTCGGGTGCAATTCCCAATGCCGAAGCCATGTTGATGATCGTTCCCTCTTCACGAGCGACGAAAAGCGGGGCCACCGCGTACACCAGGCGCGTCAAGGCCGTGACATTGACCTTAATCATGCGCTCCATAGCCTCGACATCAGACATCAGAAGCGGTTCGACGGCGCCGATCCCTGCATTATTGACAAGCATCGTTATCGACGGATCACTTCGAAGGATTCCTTCGACCTTCAACAGATCGTTCCGCTGTTCGAGATCCGCCCGAACAATCGAGATCTTCCGTCCAGTGGAACTCGATAGGCTCTTGGCCACCCTTGTCAGAGCGTCTTGATTTCGGGCCACGAGCACGAGGTCATAACCTCGACGGGCCAAGCGGTCGGCATAGATGGCTCCAAGCCCGGAAGACGCGCCGGTGATGAGCGCAGTACCCTTGCCTGCTATTGTCATGGCAGTTCTCCTTGTTGCTTTACGAACAAAGTCGCTTGGGGACCGTCGGGACCCGGCTCAGCGTCGGAGTCCTGCTCCGAGGCTTGTCAGGCTGTAGGGCTAGACCGAGCGGAGAGTCTTGAACGCGGCCCGCAGTTCCGAGGTGAAGAGATCGGGTTCCTCCCAGGCTGCGAAATGCCCGCCCTTGTCGACTTTGTTGTAGTAGATGAGGTTATGATACGCCTTCTCGGCCCAGCTCTTCGGGGCCTGATAGATCTCACCGGGAAATACGGTGATTGCCGCGGGAATGGATATGTCGACCGCGTTGAAGTTGTTGGCGTTGTTCTCCCAATAGAGTCGCGCACCTGACGTCGCGGTGCCGGTGAACCAATAGAGCGAGATGTCGTCCAACATCTCGTCGCGCGTGAGGGACTTTTCCGGATCCCCGCCGCTGTAGGTCCAGTCGGCGAACTTGTCGTAGTACCAGGCCGCCAGTCCGACGGGCGAATCCGTCAACGCGTAGCCCAAGGTCTGCGGACGTGTGACCATCATCAGCGCATAGCCGGCGCCCTTGGTGTAGAGCGCGTTCATCTGCTCGTAGGCAATCTTCTCGTCGGCAGAAAGTCCGCTTGGCGCTGGTTCGCCGTTGGTAAGTGCCTTGGCGATTTCCGGCGGCACCGTGGCAGGCATATTCGTGTGAATGCCGAGCAGTCCGTCCGGTGCCTGGCGAGCCATTGCGTCGGAGATGACCGCGCCCCAGTCGCCCCCTTGCGAGACGTAGCGGTCGTAGCCGAGGCGTGTCATCAAAACGTTCCATGCCCGCCCAATGCGGTCCGGCCCCCAGCCCGTCTCCGCCGGAACCTCGGAGAAACCGTATCCCGGCATCGACGGCATGACGACGTGGAACGCGTCTTCCGGGGTGCCGCCATGGGCGGTCGGATCAGTCAGCGGTCCGATCGTCTTGATCAGTTCGAGCACTGAACCCGGCCAACCGTGGGTCATGATGAGTGGCAATGCGTTCTTGTGCTTCGACTTCACATGAATGAAGTGAATGTCGAGTCCGTCGATGTTGGTCATGAACTGAGGGAAGGCGTTGAGCTTCTTCTCGCCTTTCCGCCAGTCATAGTCGGTACCCCAATACTCGATGAGCGGTTTGAATTTCTTGAGCTGAGCCCCTTGAGAGCCATCGGACACCGTCTCCATTCCGGGCCACCGGGTGGCGCGGACCCGGCGACGAAGCTCATCGACGTCCTTCTGTGGGATCGATGCTTTGAACGGTCGGATGGCGTCGCCCTGGGCAGCCGCGCGAACCTGCCCCGGCAGGAGGCTGAGGGCGGCTGTCGCCGCTGTTGCGGCAAGGAGTTCCCGCCGTGTCGGTGCAAGGGAGGCGTTGATTTCGACTGTTTTGGACATGACGCGCTCTTTTAGATAGCTGATCGGAATGCGTTTTAGGGATCGTCCGCCAGCGGCGCAGACGCTATTGCACGATGGTATCGGCGATACCTATGGATTGGTCGCGGTCGGGCGGCGGCCGACACCATCGGATAATGGACAGCTTTTTGGCAGCGGAGCATCGTCTCCCTGTCGCGGCGAAACGGCCGCCAAAGCTCAACCGAGGGAGATCGAAATGACCAATCAGGAACGAGAGACACCAAAGACCGCTGCCACGAGCGACCTCGACATGAAACTCGAAGTCGTGGTCATTCCCGTGTCCGACGTTGACCGCGCCAAGGCGTTCTACACCGGTCTCGGGTGGCGACTCGACGCGGACGTGCCAGGCAAGGATGGCTTCCGGGTGGTGCAGGTCACCCCGCCGGGTTCGCCCTGCTCGGTGATCTTTGGGTCCAAGATCACCTCCGCTCAACCTGGCTCGGCGCAGGGGCTTCATCTGATCGTATCCGACATTGAAAAGGCACATGCTACGCTTGCCTCACGCGGCGCGGGGATGAGTGGGGTATTCCACGACGCAGGCGGCGTCTTCCATCATCGAGGGACCGAAGATCGACTGTCCGGCCCGCACCCGTCGCGCGCCAGCTACAGCTCGTTTGCCTCCTTCAGCGACCCGGATGGAAACGGCTGGATCTTTCAGGAGGTCACCACGCGCCTGCCCGGTCGCATCGATGAGAAGGGAGCCATCTATACTTCTTCTTCGGATCTTGCGGGCGCCCTTCGACGCGCCGCCGCCGCCCACGGAGAGCATGAGAAGCGGACTGGCGGAAACCATGATGAAAATTGGCCTGACTGGTATTCGGAATACATGATAGCCGAACAGTCCGGATCGACGCTGCCGACCTGAGGGCTCACTTCGCAGGGCCGCTACGCTCACGCCGGCGATAATCCGAACCCTTTCTTCGGGCGTTACCGACGACCGATCGGGTGTCGTTCCTTCGCGGGTGACCTGCACGGTGACAATTGGCATTGTCTTTCCTTTTATCGGTTGCGATTAGTCCCGACGACCTGGCGGTCTGCATTGCTGCAATCGTCTCACCCGACGATGAGACAGGGCGCCGACCTCCACGGATCGGCGCTCCTGCGTTGCTACCAGCGACCTGCGTTCTGCCCGCCATCGACATGAAGGATTTCACCGGTGACGAAGCTCGCGTTCTCGAGGTAGATCACGGCGTTGACGATATCGGCGATCTCGCCCATACGACCAACCGGATGAAGGGCCGACATCGCCGCGTGCGTTTCTGGCGCATGCATCGGAGTCTTGATGATGCCCGGCGAAACGGCGTTGACGCGAACTCCGGTCTTCGCAAACTCGATCGCGAGTTCCTGTGTCACAGAATTCAGGCCGCCCTTGGTGAGTGAGGCGAGTGCTGCTGGCACACCAGCGATCGGCTGGTTCACGAGGCTTGTCGTGATGCTCACGATATGGCCGGCGCCCTGCTCGAGCATGACCTTCGCGGCGCGTTGCGTAATGTGAAAAAAGCCGGAGATGTTGACACCGAAGTTGTGGTCGAAGTCTTCCTGCGTGAAGTCGACGAAAGGCTTCGCAAGGAACACCCCGGCGTTGTTGACCAGCGTGTCAATACGACCGTATCGATCGACCGCCTCGCGCACGGCGCGTTCCGCGGTCTCAGCGTTTGCAATGTCCCCGGCAACGGCATGCACCCCTGCATCGGGGCTCTGTTTGATCGACCGCGACACGGCGACTACATTGTAACCGCGATCCCGGTACGCTTTGACCAATCCTTCACCGATGCCCTGCGAGGCACCCGTGATGATGGCGACCTTCTGACTGCTCATGATTTGCATCCTTTCAAGTGCTCGGCCGGTTCTCGGGCCGTGCCACGCTCTTGGCGTTGGTGATCCTGAATTTAGATGCGATCGTGATGTGGGAGAATTGCCGCCATCAAGACGACACTCGACCGATTTTCGGGATAATCTATGGCAGCTTTCCGGCTTCTTCAGCTATCCGTCCCAGTTCCGATCTAAGCCTTGGCACTGCGAAATCGATGAATGCCCGAACCTTCGGAACAGCAGTCCGCCCTTGAGGCGCGAGAAGGTGAACGGGAAGCGCCGGAGGTTCGTAATCCGCGAGCACCACCTGTAGCCCGCCGTCCCGGACGTATCCCGCCGCATTCGATGGTGGTATCGCTCATCCCCACATTTGCCGCAGGTAAGGTCTTCAGCGCCCAATCCAAAGGTATTGGCAACACCTTGGTGCAATAGATCATTGCGCCTCCGGGTGACACGCTCCCTCACATCCGATTTCAATCCCAGGGAGAGCGCTATGTCGTCAACCACGCAATCCGTCACTCGTCGAACCCTTCTCGCCAGCGCCGCCGTCGTCGGAGCGCTGGCCGTTCTGCCTTTGCCGACAGCAATGGCAGCGGGTGGAGGCGAAGCGATCCATCCATTCAAATTCAAGGCAACTGAAGCGCAGCTCGAGGACCTTCGTCGCCGGATCAAGGCCACTCGTTTTCCCGAACGAGAAATCGTCGACGACAATTCGCAGGGCGTCCAGTCTGCAACGATCGAGAAGCTGGCCAAATACTGGGCCAAGGAATATGACTGGCGAAAGGTGGAGGCGAGATTGAACGCCCTGCCCCAGTTCACCACGAAGATCGACGGCGTCGATATCCACTTTATCCACGTCAAGTCCAAGCACGACGGCGCGCTACCGATCATCGTGACGCATGGATGGCCGGGCTCGGTCATCGAGCAAATGAAGATCATCGGGCCGCTCACGGATCCGACGGCGCATGGCGGTTCGGCATCCGACGCCTTCGACGTCGTCATCCCGTCAATTCCTGGTTACGGCTTCTCCGGGAAGCCTACTGAAAAGGG
Source organism: Hyphomicrobiales bacterium (assembly GCA_900466605.1). Classification (GTDB taxonomy): domain Bacteria; phylum Pseudomonadota; class Alphaproteobacteria; order Rhizobiales; family Rhizobiaceae; genus Rhizobium. The sequence goes on along the minus strand of UBMU01000037.1, from coordinate 84,366 downwards.
TTGGGATCCGATCCGGATCGCCCACGGGTGGATCGAGCTCATGAAGCGCTTGGGCTATACCAGGTACGTCGCCCAGGGCGGCGACTGGGGGGATGCGGTAACCGAACAGATGGCGCTGATCGCACCGCCGGAACTTCTCGGCATCCATGTGAACATGCCGGCAACCATCCCCGATAACATAGCCATTGCACTCCAACCGGGTGGCAAGAAACCGGACGGCCTGTCCGCCGATGAGTCTCACGCCTATGATCAGCTCGCGGACTTCTACGCACACGGGCTCGGCTATGCGATCGAAATGGCGAACCGACCGCAGACCCTCGTCGGGATTGCTGACTCCCCGGTCGGCCTGGCCGCATGGATGATCGACCACGACATCAGGAGCTACGACCTGATCGCTCGTGTCTTCGACGGCAAGCCGGAAGGTTTGAGCCGCGATGACATCCTCGACAACGTCACGTTATATTGGCTGACCAATACGGCCGTATCTTCCGCGCGCCTCTATTGGGAAAACAAGCTCGCCTTCTTCCAGCCGAAGAACGTCAAGATTCCTGTTGCGGTGAGCGTTTTCCCGGACGAGATCTATGCGGCGCCAAAGACTTGGACTGAGAAGGCCTACCCCAACCTCATATACTTCAACAAGCTTGACAAGGGTGGCCATTTTGCCGCCTGGGAGCAGACGAAGGTCTTCTGCGATGAGCTGCGTGCGGCGTTCAAGTCGGTTCGTGCATAGTAACAGGACACGCTGAGATACTGACGACCCGACTGCTTTGTCGGCGTCTGCTGTAGCAGGCGCCGACAGGCGTTTCCTCACATCCTCACCCGACACCATTGGACAATGGACGCCGGGAAGCTCATGATGCATCGTTGCCTTCGCGAGGCGTTTGTTCGCAGGATGACGTGTGGGTGGATCATAAGTGCAGCCAAATGACATCGGGTCGCCCGATAGGAAATGGGGTCTTGTGACGAAAGAGCGTCCCGATGATATCCGCTTTGCGGGATCGAGGCTCGGTCGTCACCGGCACGTTTGTGCGTTTTTCAACGGCTTGGATGAAGCCTATGAGGTACTCGGCCCCTTTATCCGCGACGGATTTCAATGCGACCATAAAGCGATGCATCTGGTCAGCTCGGGGCAACGCGCAGCGCACGTTGCGCGGTTACGCTGCGAAGGCATCGATACCGAGTCCTCTCAAATTACCGGACAACTCGAAATTCGGAATTCGGTCGACGCCTACCTCCAGAATGGACGTTTCGATCAGGATCGGATGGTTGAAACCTTCACCGGACTGGCAAGCGGTAACACTGATGGAAAGTTTCCACTAAGCCGGATCGTCTGCAATATGGACTGGGCGGCCGATGGACAGTCTCATCTTGAAGATCTCATCGAATTTGAGTCACGCGTGAACGATCTTTGGGCGCAGCACGACGATGTGGTGATCTGCGTGTACGATCTTGCCAAGTTCGGCGGAGATACCATCGTGGATATTTTGCGCACCCATCCGCTGGTCGTCATCGGAGGCCTTCTCAGAGAGAACCCGTTCTACATTCCGCCGGCGCAGTTTGTCGAGGAGCTGCGAGAGAGGCGTTCCGCAAAGGGGGAGCAGTCGGACGCTGCTGAGTGACATGTCGGACCTGATCATGGTGGCGTCGGAGAACGAGAGGCTCCGCCGCTGCATGAACGACATTCTCACGATTTCGGCTCTTCCGGCAATTTGGACCGGAGGAGATATAGATGACATTGGCAACGCCCTGCTCGATGCACTGGGCGCTATTTTGGACGTCGACTTCCTGCTCCTCCGGATTGCATCGAAGAATGAGCAACCGGATATACTGATGGGTCGGCTCGATAACCGAGAGTGCGACGATCCTCGGGTTCTTGGCGAAGTCCTTACCGCTACGTTTGGCAGGAGCGTCAGCGATTGGCCCCGTCACGCCAAGATGAAATGGGAAGGCTCCTCCTACGAGTCGGCAGTGGAGCAACTCGGCGTCCACGGCAACAACGGTGTCTTGGTTGCCGGATCGCTCCGCCCTTCCTTTCCAAGTGAACAAGAAAGGCTCATTTTGCATGTTGCCGCCAATCAGGCGGCTGTTGCTATCAGCGAGGTCGTCAGGCTTCGCGAGGATAGCCGCGCAGCGGCCGCTCGCGAGCACAACAAGGCCGTGGAAGCGATACCTGTCATGGCCTGGTCAACTCTTCCGGATGGCCGTGCCGACTTTTTCAATGGACACTTCCTGACCTATCTCGGTGTGACCACTGAACAGGCCGCCGGATGGGGCTGGACAGCCGCATTGCACCCCGACGATGCGGAGCCCCTGCAAACTGTCTGGATCCAACTGCTCAAGTCGGGCACCGGTGGCGAAACTGAAGCACGGCTCCGTCGCTGGGATGGTCAATACAGGTGGTTCCTGTTCCGCGCGAACCCTGTACGTGGCGACGACGGATCAATCATTCGGTGGTATGGAACCAATACCGACATCGATGATCGAAAGCGTATCGAGGGGGAGCTACGGAGAAGCGCAGCACTAATGGCGCAGGCACAGCGGCTGACGGTGACCGGCAGCGTCTGGTGGAGACCGAAGAGCGACGAGATTTACTGGTCCGATGAGGCCTATCGAGTTGCCGGACATTCGGTCGGGGTCACTCCGACGGTGGAGATGATGCTCGATCATTGCCACCCTGATGATTTGCCGCTCGTACGAGAGCATGTCACGCGTGCGATGCGACACGGACAGAACGTTGATATTGAGCATCGACTGATCACGCAGGACGGAGCAACAAAGTATGTACAGGTTGTCCTCCAGAACATAGGGATTGATCCGACAGATCCCGAATTCATCGGTGCGGTAACGGACATCACCGAACGGAAAATTGCCGAGGAAAACCTACGGCGCAGTGAAGTTCTCCTTACCGAAGGGCAACGAATAAGTCTGACGGGAACGTTTTCGTGGAAGGTTGAGACCGACGAGATCACCTTCTCGGAAGAACTTAGTCGCATCTTTGGCTTCGAGAGGGGCAGACGTGTCGATTTCGATGGAATTGGACAGCGCGTCTATGAAGAGGACCTCCCTCTTCTGGCGACAAAAATGGCTGACATCAGACAGGGCGGCGATAATCCCGACTACGAAATCAGGCTGTTCGTCGATGGCCAGGTGAAGCACGTTCGCGTTGTGGGGCGAATAATCAAACACCTTGACGGCACGACCGAATGCATCGGCGCAGTTCAGGACGTCTCTGCCCAGCGCGTAGCGGAATTGGCGCGAGATAAACTTCGCTCCGAGCTTGCCCAGCTTGCAAGGGTCATGAGCCTCAGCACCATGGCAGCGTCGATTGCACATGAAGTGAACCAGCCACTGGCGGGGATCATCATGAATGCCAGCACGTCTCTTCGCATGCTGTCCGAAACGCCTCCGAATGTCGCAGGTGCGGTTGAAACGGCACGTCGGACTATCCGCGATGGCAATCGAGCGTCAGACGTGATCGTGCGCCTCAGGAACCTGTTCAAGCGCGGTGTGGCGACGGTTGAGCCGTTAGACCTCAACGAGGCAATTCGTGAAGTGCTGAGTCTTCTCGCAACGGACATGCAGCGCAATAGAATTTCCTTGCGAGAGGAACTTTCAAGTCCATTGCCCCTTATAGTAGCAGACCGCGTTCAACTTCAGCAGGTAATCATGAACCTTCTTCGCAACGCAATCGATGCATCGTCGGAAGTCGCTCAGCCACGACGGCAAGTTCTCGTTCGCACGGTCTCCGAGAATGGCGAGATAAGGGTGATCGTAGAAGACACCGGTGTCGGTTTTGAGGCAGCAGACGTCGAGAGACTGTTCGACGCGTTTCACACGACGAAACCGAACGGAATGGGTATCGGCCTTTCCGTTAGCCGTTCAATCATTGAGGCGCACGGCGGAAGGATATGGGCCGAAGCCAATCCTTCCGGGGGTGCTATTTTTGGTTTCTCGATGCCGAAAGCCGGCGAGAGCCACGATCGCGGGTCAGTAAAACTAGATTCATGAAAAAAGCAAAAGAGCCCCTCGTTTCAGTTGTTGACGACGACGAGTCGGTTAGAGAGTCTCTGCCCGACCTGATCCGGATTTTCGGATTCGACGTCCGTGCTTTCTCCTCTGCCGCAGAGTTTCTCGATTCCGGATGGCTTGCGAAGACCGATTGCCTCGTGCTCGATGTCGCAATGCCGGGGATGTCAGGTCCCGAACTCCAGGAGGAACTGGTCAGGAGGGGTGAAACGATTCCGATCGTATTTATCACAGCCCACAAGGACGAGAATGAGCGCATTCCGCTTCTCCAGACTGGTGCCGTCGCTTGCTTGTTCAAGCCGTTCAGCGACGTTGCGCTACAAGAAGCACTGGATCGTGCTTTCGACTAGATTGGAGTTGCAAAGCTGCTGAATCCGCTCACTAAAAGCTTGTTGCAGCGCCGCAAGTTGCCGTCCACAGATCGCCACACCCAACACCTTAGAATAATATACGACAGGTTGCTGAAAACATACGCTTTCCCGGAAAGCTGACCTGAAAGGACAGTCATGGAAGCGGGGCTCGTCCGGGTTCTCGACACACTGCCAGGGATGGTGTTTACCGCCCTTCCCAGCGGGATCATAGATTTTGTGAATACAGCCTTAGTGGAATTTACTGGGATTCCCTTTTCCGTCGCAAGCCGATGGAGCTGGCCGATACATGCAGATCCTGCCGAAGCGGCAACGTTCTCAGCCCGCCTCCGCTCGATGCTAATACTGACAGAGCCGTTTGAGATGGAAATGCCGACCCGTCGCGCAGATGGCTCCAGCCGATCGTTGCTCATCCGTTGCAATCCTATGCATGAAGGAAGCGGCGTTCAGAAGTGGTACGGCGTTGCCACCGAAAGCATTGCACATCGAGGCACCAACGCGTCTGAACGCGGGAGTGATTTTCAACGCATCGTTGACAGCATCCCGGTCCCGGTGGCGGTAACGACTCCGACTGGCGAAGTGGAGGCGCTCAACAATCCAGCTCTCGATTACTTCGGCATGACGCTCGAAGAGTTGATGAATTGGAAAGCGACCGAGGTTGTCCATCCCGAAGACCTTCCCCACACAATTGACGATCAGCTTGCCGCGCATCGAACGGGCACCTTCTATAACGTCGAGAGCCGTCATCTGCGGTGGGACGGCGTCTATCGCTGGCACAACGTGCTGGGATTGCCGTTGAAGGATACCGACGGGACCATACTCCGGTGGTTTCATCTGCTGGTGGACGTCGACGATCGCAAGCGTGCGGAATTGGAGCTGGCGGCCCGGGAGCGGGAGGCACGTGTAGTCCTCGAGAGTATTCCCGCGGGGATCGGGGTGATAGGACCGACTGGCCAGGTAGAGGCGATCAATGGTCAGCTCTTGCGTTACTATGGGCGCACATTGGAGGAGCTCCGAGAATGGGGTAGCACCGACGCCGTGCATCCTGACGACATGTCTCGCATGATAGACGCGGTGAATCATGCAGTCCAATCCGGTGAGCCATATGACCTCGAAGTGCGCCTGCGTCGGGCAGATGGAGAACATCGCTGGTTCCAGGTGACTGGTCATCCCTTGAAGGACGACGATGGCCGCATTGTCCGCTGGTACGCGCTGCACGTCGACATCGACGACCGGAAACGCGCTGAGCAGGCACTTGCCGAACGAGAACGAGAATCCCGCTTCATTGTGGACGGCATTGCGGGAATGATCGCAATCTTCTCGCCAGATGCGCAGCTAATCGGGGGCAACCAACAGATCCTGGATTACTTCCAGCGTTCCCTCGCTGATCTCGACAATTGGGCGACCAACGGCATCACACATCCCGACGATTTGCAGGTATGCATTGACAGCTTCATGGGAGCCATGGTTACCGGAGAGCCGTACGACTACGAGACCCGCTTTCTACGGCACGACGGCGTCTGGCGGTGGTTCCAGCTCAGAGGACTGCCGCTGCGCAACGCCGAGGGTCAGATTATTCGCTGGTACGGCCTCCTGACTGACATCGACGACCGGAAACGTACCGAGGAGCAGCTTCGGAGAAGCGAGGCCTTTCTGGCGGACGCCCAGCGCCTTAGCAAGACAGGTAGCTTTTCATTGAAGCTCGGGACCGGGGAGATAGTCTGGTCGGCGGAAACTTATCGCATATTCGAAGTCGATTATTCGACCCGGGTGACACTGCAGACTGTGCTTTCTCGGCTCGACCCAGACAGTGTCATCACCGTGGGAAAGGTCATCGACCGAGCACGCGATGGGAATGGGGACTTCGACTACAACATCAAGCTCATTATGCCCGATCAGTCGATCAAATATGTGCGTGTTCTCGCACATAGCGAAAAGAACAAGGATGGAGACCAAGAGCTGACTGGCGCGGTACAGGACGTCACGGAAAGCCGCATGGCTGAAGAGGCGCTCAACGAGGTTCGCTCAGAGTTGTCGTACGTGACGCGCGTGACAAGTCTCGGCGTACTGACGGCGTCCATAGCCCACGAAGTGAACCAGCCGCTGGCAGGGATTGTCACCAATGCCAGCACCTGTCTTCGGGTCCTCGCCGCCGAGCCTCCCAATATGGAGATCGCAAAGGACACTGCGCGGCGCATGATCCGCGATGCGAACCGTGCTGCAGACGTGATCGTACGCCTGCGCGCCCTGTTTAGCCGGAAGCCACCTGCAATCGAAGCGATCGATATCAACGACGTCGCAAGCGAAGTGATCGCACTTGCTTTCAGCGACATTCAGCGAGCGCGAATCTCGGTCATTTCCGATTTCGGTGTGGACCTTCCTCGCGTTGCCGGCGCGCGTGTTCAACTGCAACAGGTTATTATGAATCTGTTGCGGAACTCCATCGAAGCTCTTGCCGACATAGAGGATCGACCCAGACGAATTCACATAAAGACTGTCTCCCGGAGCAGCGGGCAAGTTGAACTGTCAATCTCTGACACGGGTATCGGATCCCCGGAACTCGGCAAGATCTTTGATGCGTTCTACACGACTAAGCCGGGCGGCATGGGAATTGGCCTCTCGGTCAGCCGTTCCATCGTCGAAAACCATAGCGGGCGCCTCTGGGCGAGCGCGAATCCCGACTATGGCGTGACGGTTGCTTTCTCCATCCCGGTGTCCGGGGCGATATGCACAGCGGATGGGAGCGGGTCTGTTTACGCGGGCCCAGGAGAATTCTCATGACAGACCAGCGCAAGCTCGTAGCAGTTGTTGATGACGATGAATCGGTCCGCGAAGCTTTGCCCGATCTACTGAGATCGTTTGGAGTCCAGGTCGAAGCGTTCGCGTCAGCAAAGGCGTTCCTCAGTTCGCTTGCCTATGATCTGGCCGATTGTCTGATACTGGATGTCGCCATGCCCGGGATGACGGGACCGGAGCTACAAGCAGAGCTTACCGTGCGAAAGCGGACTATCCCGATAATATTCGTGACAGCTATGAGGGATGACGTTGTTCGAACGCGTCTTATTCAACGGGGGGCGGTCGACTGCCTTTTTAAGCCATTCAGCGAGGACGAACTACATTTAGCGCTTCGTGTCGCACTCGAAGGTACCGGCTCGGGCTGGAATCCGTGACGCATGGCTAGCTGCCGCGATAGGTCGAGTAGCCGTAGGGCGAAATCAACAGTGGCACATGATAGTGCGCAGACACGTCGGCAATGCCGAAGCGGATGGGCACGAGGTCCAGAAAGGCGGGGTGCGGGAGGGCGATACCAGCGGCCCGCAGATAGTCGCCGGCATGGAAAATCAATTCGTATGTACCGGCCCTGAAGCTGTCGCCGGCAAGGATCGGCCCGCCATCGACGCGACCGTCAGCATTGGTGCGGACCGTCTTGATATGGCGGCGCAAATCTCCATCCAGATGGAAAAGATCGATCCGTAGCCCCTCAGCCGGCTTGCCGGACGCGGTATCGAGTACATGGGTGGTCAGTCCGGTCATACGCTAGGCTCTCTGATGACAAAGGGTGTTTCGAAGAAATACTCTTCCAGATTGTTGCCGGGCCCCTCGCGGTCGACGACGAGGAAATCGCTGACGAAGCTTAGCGACATCAAGGGATGATGCCAGACATTGCGGCGATAGTTCACGCCCTGATCGCCTCGTGCTAGGAACACCCGTGGGCGACCAGGCCTGCCGTCCTCGTCCTCAGAAACGACGACGAGGTAGGGTCGGCCGGAGATCGGTGAAAAACTCTGGCTGCCCAAGGGATGCCGTTCCATCATGCCGATGTCATAGGGAAAGGCCCGGGGCTGGCCGCGGAAGAGGTTGATGATGACGCGCGCACCCTCGCCTACCGCTTCGGCGGCTGCAAGTGCATGGAAACGCTCGGTCGTGCCGCTATTGATGTAGCGCATCGCCGCCGGATCGGCCTCGATGACATCACCGAAGGACGCAAAGGCGGATTTGGTCAGGGGAACAATATCGAGGAATTGAGACATGTCTTTATTCGCCTTGGATGCGCCAATGCCGTATCGATTGAAGCTGTGAAATAAGATCCGCCAAATCGTTTCGCACCGTACCCCAAATCGACGAAAGATCTGCACGATAGTGGTCGTGCTCAATCAGATTCCGCATTCCCCTTATCTTTGACCACGGGAGTTCCGGATGATCGCGAACGAAATCAGTGTCGTTCTCGCCGATGCGAGCCGCTGCCTCGCCTAAAAGGACCAGGCACATTGTGACAGCCAACTGGGTTCTGAGGTCCACCAGAAAGGTTTCTTTGGTCAGATCGTCAGTTAGCGCGCGTGCTTGTTCGGCAGCCTGTTGCATACGATCGATGTATTCCACCAGCCGCTCGACGCTCATACGACGACCGCCAATGAAAGAATGCGTTCGCGTATTTTTTCCGGAAGGCCACCGGGTGTTACAAGGTCGACCTTGGTGCCAAGTGTTTCCTCCAGCTCCTCAAGCAAGCCGCCGAGATCGAACAAGGTCGTGCCCGGTAAGGTGTCCACCTCCAGATCGCTCTCCGGCCGATCTTCACCACGCGCCACCGAGCCGAAGACGCGCGGATTCGCCGCGTTAAAGCGCTTCGTCGCGTCGCGGATCGCCTGCCTGTTCTTCTCCAGCACTTCTGAGGGCTTCATGAGACAACTATAAGTCACGGATGCAAAAGAAAAAAGCGTCTCTGGACACTTGCTTCAACGTGCCGGCAGCATCGTCTCGAGACGGAGAAGCGCGATGCGCTCGACCTGAGCGGTGGCCGTTTCGAACTCCTCGTCGCGCGTGTTGTTGATGCGCTTTTCGAAGGCCGCCAGAATATCGTCCCTGTCCAAACCCTTGACGGCGATGATGAAGGGAAAGCCGAACGTCTCAACGTACGCAGTGTTGAGCCCGGTGAAACGAGCATGTTCCTCCGCGCTCAGCCGGTCGAGCCCGGCGCCTGCCTGTTCTTTCTTGCTGTCTTCGGTGAGTCCTCCCGCTATTGCGAGGCGTCCTGCAAGATCGGGATGGGCGCGCAACACACCCAGCCGCTCCTCCGGGCTCGCCGCCCGGAAGATGGCGACGAGCGCCGTATGCACGCGATCGACCGTCAATTCCTCTCCCACGAAACCGTCGTCATAGGCACGCTCGGCAATGAACGGCGAATGCTCGAAGACACCGCCGTAACGCGATACGAACTCGTCACGCGAAAGCATCAGATCGTCTCCGGCTTGTGGTGAGCATGCCAATGCTGGGCGATCTCCAGACGCCTGGGGACCCACACCCTGTCGTGCTTCAGGACATATTCCATGAACCGCTTCAGCGCCGCCGCACGACCGGGACGACCGACCAGGCGGCAATGCAGGCCGACCGACATCATCTTCGGACTGCCGGCTTTGCCTTCCTCGTAGAGAGTGTCGAAGGCGTCCTTGAGATAGGTGAAGAACTGGTCGCCCGAGTTGAAGCCCTGCGGTGTCGCAAAGCGCATGTCGTTTGTCTCGAGCGTATAGGGAATAATCAGGAAAGGCTTGTCATCGACACCTTTCACCCAATACGGGAGGTCGTCGGCATAAGAGTCTGATGAATAAAGGAAGCCGCCCTCTTCCATGACGAGACGCAGCGTGTTGTCCGAGGGCTTGCCCTGGTACATGCCATAAGGGCGTTCGCCAGTCACTTCCGTATGCAGGCGCACGGCTTCCTGGATATGCTTGCGCTCGACGTCCTCCTGGAAATCCTTGTATTCCAGCCAGCGGTAGCCGTGGCTGGCAATTTCCCAGCCCGCCTCCTTCATGGCCGCGACCGCTTCCGGATTTCGCGCCATAGCGAGCGTCACGCCATAAACGGTGGCCTGGACGTTGAGCTCCGTGAACATGCGCCATAAGCGCCAGAAACCGGCGCGCGAACCATATTCATAGATCGATTCCATGTTGAGGTTGCGCTGGCTCGGCCAAGCCGCAGCACCGACAATTTCCGACAGCAGGTTCTCGGAGGACGGATCGCCATCGAGAATGCAGCTCTCGCCACCCTCCTCGTAATTGATGACGAATTGGACCGCCACTCGGGCGTCGCCCGGCCACTTCGGATCGGGCGTATTGCGTCCATAGCCGATGAGATTGCGCGGATAAGTCTCGGATACCATGAAATCACCTTCCTGAAAGTCGGCGAAACGGTAGCATCCAGAGAGGGAATGTCGAGACGGAAAGTGGGCAACGGAGTTTTGCCGTTTCGGCACAAGCTCTTAGGCTAACGCGGGAACACGATCTTTCCGGGCGTTGACTTTGCCCATCGGATGCAGCGAATGCACATGAAATGGCCCGCCATTTCCCTCTTCGATCATCAGCGCGACATTCGCAACCTTGATGGGATCGGTAAGCACCGGTTCGAAAACGTTCCGCAGTGCCTGTTCGACCCTTGGCATGTCGCGTTGGCTGACGGGGCCGGTCAGCGGCATGTGAAAGCGAAATTCGTCCATCACATGGGGGCTTCCCCAGCGGTGCAGATTGGTAAACTGCGCCGCCGACAGACCACCTGGATCTGTGCGCTCGATTTCCGCTTCGCTCAACGGCGCGCGATAACGATCGAACTCTTGGACGACGGTGCAGGCAAGATAGTGAACGTTTTCGCAGGGCAGCGATGGAACAAGGCTGTAGAAGCCACCGAGCCGCGCCACTTCCAGCTTTCTGATCTGGAAAGGTGAAAGCGTTCCGCAGAAGCGCATAAGGTCACGCAAAAGTTGCGCCTCCGACATATTGGCAGCGAGTCGGAAGGGCGTCTTCAGGACACCGTGAAAACCAAAGCGACGCGGCATCGCCGTATGGAAAGCGATCTCGTGTATGCTCAGGCCGCGTATCGCGGTCGGCTCGACCATCTCGCCCGAAAACACGTTCCGGCCCAACCAATTTGCGGCCACATGCGAAAGCGGCTCGTTCGCGGCAGGCGTAAAGCAAATTGCATAGCGCATCCAATTCCTCCGTCGACAAACAGCGCAAGCCTCCGTCGGCGCCGCGATTGCGCTAGCAGATAGGTGATTTGCATGACAGATTAACGAAAGGCAGGAAATGCTCATTCACGTTTAGCGTGAAGCCACGCGAATGTGATTGGCAAGAAGGAAGCTATCCGGCAGCGCAAAGGGCGACTGACGACCGGCCACCAGGTGTACCGCTGCGGCTGCCAGGCGATGGGCCAGCCCAAAACTGACCTTGAAGCCGCCTGTTAGTGCGATCAATCCGTCGTGGTCGGGATGAATGCCAATCATGGGGTCACGGTCAATTGCCTTCGGCCGCAGACCGGCCCACCGTTCGAGCACGGGTGCACCCTGCAATGCCGGCACCAATTGTCCTGCCGCCTCAAGCAGCACGTCGAGCTGCCCATCGGTCGAGTATGGCTCGTCGAATCGATTCTCGCTGGTACTGCCGACGGCGACGTGACCGCCCTCGTGCGCGACAATATACAACCCATCGCGGAAGATCGTCGGCATGGAAGGGTCCATATCCACTTTCAAGAGCGCTGCCTGTCCCTTGACGGGTTGGCCGAGCGGCCGCGCAAGGCCACCGGTGTAACGCCCCAGCACGGGAAAGGATTGGTGCCCCGCGGCCAAAATGCAGTGGCCGAACGCAATGGCACCCGCGCTAGTGTTAGCAACCTTGCGCTCAAAATCGAGATCATCCACGGAAACGCGTTCGGCAACCCGGACATGCCGCGCGCCGTGCAGCGATGCGGCCAGCACATCAATGAGCGACCGTGGCGCAACCCTGGCGGCAAGTGTATCGTGCACGAAGCCGCTTTCGCCAGCCGCTGCGTCGAGCCAATTCTCCTGGGGAGGCCTGTCGAGCACCTTCCAGTGAAACCGCCGCTCGCCTGCGATCCAGCGTTCCTCGGCATTGCGGCTGTGGCCGAGCGCGATCTCGCGCAGATGCGGCTTCGGCAGCGGAATGAGACGCCCTGAGCGACGATAATTCGCGGAAAGCCCTGTCTGCTGCTCCAAGGCTGCGATCTCAGCTTCCAGCGAAACCAGTGCATCGAACTGAAATTGCTTCTTGGCGTTCCATTTGTCCGGCATGTGCGGCATGAGCGCACCGAGCAGACCACCGCTCGCGCCATGGCCAAGCAGCCCGGCATCGACAAGCAACGTGTCTATGCCCAAACGTTCCGCCTGGACTGCCGCCCACAGCCCCATGATCCCGCCGCCGACGATTAGCAGTGCAGTCGATGATTGACCGGACGACAAGGCCGGACTATCGGCTTGGGGCATGACAGATACGGATCCCGAACAGAGTGCTGACGCACACCAGCCGCTTGAATGGCGCGACGGCGATATGCCCTATTCGCCAGCCTTTGGCGATCATTTTTATTGCCAGACGGATGGCAGGCTGGAATGCGGGCACGTTTTCCTCGCCGGCAACGGCCTACCGCCGCGCTGGCAGGGTAAGAACGACTTCTTGATCGGCGAACTCGGCTTCGGCACCGGACTGAACTTTGGCGAAACATGGCGACAGTGGAAGCTTAGTCGCGCCATCGGGCAGCAGTTGCACTTCATGTCGTTCGAGCTTTATCCGATGCGGCGCGCGGAAATCGACCGTGCGCTCTCCCATTGGCGAGAGATCGACGCCGAGCGGCATGCCCTGGCCGCAGCATGGCCGGAAACGCCCGAGGGAACCGTATCCCTGAGGCTTGATGACCAGACAGTTCTCAGCGTCGTCTGTGGCCGCGCCTTGGACGGCGTTGCCGCTTCCGAGGCAGGCTTCGATGCCTGGTATCTGGATGGCTTCGCGCCGTCTCGCAACGCCGATATGTGGTCTACGGAGCTAATGCGCCGCGTCTACGAGAAGACCATACCGGGCGGCACCTTTGCGACCTATGCGGCGGCCGGGTTCGTGAGGCGCAATCTGATCGCTGCCGGCTTTGCGGTCGAGCGGCGCAGCGGCTTTGCCGGAAAGCGCGAAATGCTTTGCGGTATTAAAGCCTAGCTCGACGAGCGGCCGGCCTGCTGCTCGCTTCTCCCCAACCAAAGTCCTAGCTTCTCCTCGAGCAGTTCCGGGCTGATCGGCTTTGACATGTAATCGTCCATGCCGGCATCTAGGCAGAGGTCGCGGTCGATCTCCAGAGCGTGTGCCGTCACCCCGATGATTGGCACACGATGGCCTTGCCCGCGCTCCCGATCGCGTATCGCGCGGGTCGCGTCATGGCCGTTCATGAGGGGCATCGAGACGTCCATCATGATGATGCGCGGGGTATAGCGGTCCCATGCCTCCACCGCCTTCTGACCGTTACTGACGACCAGAAAGCTGAGGCCGGTTTCCTGCAATATCTGCGTGAAGACGATCTGATTGACCTCGTTGTCTTCCGCCACCAGCACGTCGATAAATTCCGCCGACGTCCTTATGGAAGGCTCAGCCTTGGCCGGCAGCGGCAATACTGCATCCTGAACCCCGGGCATGTCGACTGCCGCCGAGATCTGCTGCGTGCGACTTGCCCGCACAACATCGACGATAGTGTTTCGTAGCACGTTGGCTCGCGCCGGCTTCATCAGATAGGCTTGGCCGTTAAGCGCCGCAAACTCTTTCTCCGTCCCGGAAACGTCCATCGACGTCAGAAAGATGATCGGCAGATGCTCAAAGCGTCTGTCGGCGCGCAGTTTCCGTGCGATCTCGGCACCATTCATGCCCGGTATCTGGTAATCGAGCACGACCGCATCGATCTCCACGCCGAGCTCGGCGGCCGCTTCGAGTATGGCAATCGCAGCAGGTCCATCCTCCGCGGCCGCGCCATCGAAACCCCAAAGCTCCAATTGCTCGGTCAGTATCTGTCTGTTGACCGCATTGTCATCGACGACCAGAATCCGTGCGCCGATGACATTGACCGGCAGTGGCTTTGGCGCCAGCCGCGCCGCGGCCACGACGAGCGGCAGGTTTACCGTGAAGACCGAACCGTCCCCCGGTTGACTGTCCACCTCGAGGTAGCCGCCGAAGAGGTCGACCAGCCCTGCTGTGATAGCGAGTCCAAGCCCCGTCCCCTCGTGGCGCCGCGTCGAAGATGCATCGATCTGCGAGAACTTCTCAAAAATGGACTCGAGCTTGTCACGCGGGATGCCTATGCCCGTGTCCTCAACTCTGATGCACGCCATGATTTCGTCTTCAGCGCCCGGCGTGAAACCGACGTCCACAAGGACGTGGCCGCGCTCGGTGAATTTTACGGCATTGCCGACGAGATTCGTAATGATCTGCCGGAAGCGTCCTGCATCGCCGATTACCGCCGCCGGTAAATCTGGCGCAGTGCGTACCAGCAGCTCAATGTTCTTTTCCGCCGCTGGCGACGACAGCAGCGTCGCTACATCTTCGATCGCCTCTATCGGATCGAACGTCGTGCGTCTGAGGACCATCTGGCCGGCATCGATCTTCGAGAAATCGAGAATGTCGTTGATGATCGTCACCAGCGCATTGCCTGATTTGACGATGATGTCGACAAACGTCTTCTGGCGCGTATCGAGATTGGTCTTGGCCAGCAATTCAGCCATGCCGAGAACGCCGTTCATCGGCGTGCGGATCTCATGGCTCATGTTCGCGAGGAATTCCGACTTGACGCGGTCAACAGCCTCAGCCCGGGATAGAAGCTGTTCGAGTTCGGCCTCGCGCTGCTTCGCTTCGGTCACATCAGTGAAGAGGGCAATCCAGTGCTGTCGCTCACTGATGGTGGCGTCCAGGTTGACCCAGCGCTCTCCGGCGACATGAAACGGTGTCGATATCGGCTTCTTGGCGGCGATATTGTCGCGCCAGCCCTGCAGGATCTCATCCTCGCTGCCGTGGAAATCGCCGCGCACGGCGCAAAACTGGAAGAGGTCGATCCATCCGCGACCGATGGCAAGATACTCGGGCGGAATGGAGAGGATATCGCTGAGTGGGTCGCTAGCGAGTAGGATGGCGCCGTCCTGTACGATCAGAAGACCTTGGGACATCGCCCGTGTCGCATCGTGCATCAGGTCGCCCAGGCGCTCGAGTGCCGCCCGCGTTTCGTGGATTTCCTTTTCGCGCTCACGTACGGCTGTGACATCAGTGTAGGAAAGCAGGACGCGGCCATGGGAGAGGTTGCGACCATCGAACAAGACCCGCTTGCCGTTTACCCAGCTGAGCTCCACCGGCTGCAGCTCCCTTTCCGCCTCCTGAAACTGCACCTCCCGGCGCGCAAGGATCTGCTCCGGCGTCAGCTTCGTGCCATACCGCCCGAGTTCGTGATTGCGTCGAATGACGTCGATGAAGGCCCAGCCATCGAAGCGTTCGTCGCGCGGCAGATCCCAGACATCATAGAACTCGTCATTTGCGTAAAGGACACTACGCCTCTCATCCAGGATCATCACGCCGACGGGTAGAGCGCGAAGAATGCTTTGAAGATCGTCAGTTAGCGCGCGGCTGTTGGCCAACTCCGTTGTCGACGGGGCTGGCTTCGATCCCGCCGGATGCTCGCTACCGCGGGAAGCTCTCCGTTCGAAAATACCAAGCACATAGACGCGGTCTTCGGAAGGCGAAAAGCTCTCGATGCGCAGCCGCTCGTAACTGACACCGTGCGCGTCGAAGCAAACGGCATTTTCCTCGCTGGCAAAGACGAGCGCCCGTCGCTCCTTGTCCTCGCGGGTCTCCTCTTCCGGCGTATCAATCAGTTCGCGGCTCCGGCGACCGATAAAATCTGCGATCTCCTTTCCGAAAAAGGACGCATAGGCGTCATTGACGGCCACGTAGCGAAGCTCGCTGTTCTTGACATAGGCTGGACGGTCCAGATCTGCGATCCGGCGGCAGGCCAGCTCGAGAAGGTCCCCGTTCGATGTCAAAATCAGTCCTCAATCCGGAAAAGCTGTTGGTCGAGAGACTATAGCCGCACCGCTTTAACAAGGCTTTAACCATGATTTTCGGGGGGGGCAATTCGCGCGCACTGGCCGCGGGAGGTTGGATCACAAGCAACAAACATCCCGGAAGTGTGGTATAGTTTTAGCCGTTCATTAGATGAACTCGTTCAGCTGGCCGTATAACCGAACGGTTTCTCCTGGTGGCTTCAAGAACAAGCATCGTCAACGAAAGGAGACGACCATGTCCGTACTTCATAAAAGCATGGCGGCGGGCTTAATGGCATTGACGCTGACTGGGGCAGCCTTCCTTCCGACAGCGCCCGCGAACGCCAACAGTGACTTCTGGGGCGGCGTGGCGGCCGGGGCTGTCGGTGGCATCCTGTTGTCGCAGGTCGCACGTCCCTACCCTTACTACGGTTATTATCCGCAACGATATTACCGGCCCTATTATCGACCTTACTACGGATCAGTTTATCGGCCCTACTACGGTTCCTACTACAGGCCCTACAGCGGTTCGTATTATCGGTCATATCCGGCCTATCGCAGCTATTACAGACCCTACTACGCACCACGTTGCTACATTCAATGGCAGCGCAATGGATGGGGTGAGGCTTACCGTGCAAGGGTCTGTTACTGAAGGGTAAGCCGGCTTGAGACATCGAGGGGGACCTCTGCGCCACCGCTCTTTGAGAGACGGATGCCCTTGACTTTTGGTGCGAACTAGACCAAATGCAGCTCAGCTTTCACCTTCCGGCCGCCGCGTGAGCGTGCCCCTGCCAGCAAATAGGATGCAGGAAGAAGGGCAAAAGCGCATTTCGAATAGACCGCATCTAGAAGACGCGGCAGAAGCGCTGGAAAGCTTTTTCCAACAAGACAAGTTCCCACTTCACGCGGGGTGCTTGACGCCAGAGTAACACCGGACCGCAACCCCGCGTTCCGGCGATATTGTTTTGGCGCGCCCTAAAAAGGTTATGACTTGACCAATTTTGAATCGCTTGGTGTCTCCAAGCCGATCGTCGCCACATTGTTCCAGCTCGGCATCGAAACGCCGACCCCGATCCAGGAAAAGGCGATCCCGCTTCTTCTCGAAGGCCGCGACCTGATCGGCCTTGCCCAGACCGGCACCGGCAAGACGGCCGCCTTCGGTCTTCCGCTCATTGAAAAGCTGATCCCTGAAGAACGCCGCCCGGACAACCGTACCACACGTACGCTGATCCTTGCGCCGACCCGCGAACTGGTGAACCAGATCGCCCAGAACCTGAAGAACTTCCTGCGCAAATCTCACCTGCGCATCAACGTCGTCGTTGGCGGCGTGTCGATCAACAAGCAGCAGCTGCAGCTTGAAAAGGGCACCGACATTCTGGTCGCAACGCCCGGCCGCCTGCTCGACCTCGTTAACCGTCGCGCCATCGGCCTCACCGCCGTGCGCTACCTCGTGCTTGACGAAGCCGACCAGATGCTTGACCTCGGTTTCGTGCATGACCTGCGCAAGATCTCCAAGATGGTGCCGAAGAAGCGCCAGACCATGCTGTTTTCGGCCACCATGCCGAAGGCGATCGCCGATCTCGCCGCCGACTTCCTGACCGATCCGGTCAAGGTCGAAGTCACGCCTCCAGGCAAGGCCGCCGACAAGGTCGAACAGTATGTTCACTTCGTCAACGGCAAGAACGACAAGACCGACCTCCTGAAGAAGTCGCTGACGCAGAACCCGGATGGCCGCGCCATCGTCTTCCTGCGCACCAAGCATGGCGCCGAGAAGCTGATGAAGCATCTCGAAACCGTCGGTTACTCCGTTGCCTCGATCCACGGCAACAAGAGCCAGGGCCAGCGCGAGCGCGCCCTGAAGGCCTTTAAGGACGGCGACATCAAGACGCTGATCGCCACCGACGTCGCCGCCCGCGGCATCGACATTCCGGCTGTCAGCCACGTCTACAACTACGACCTGCCTGAAGTTGCCGAAGCTTATGTCCACCGCATTGGCCGTACGGCCCGTGCCGGTCGCGACGGTATCGCGATTGCCTTCTGCGCGCCTGACGAAACCCGCCTGCTGCGCGATATCGAGCGCCTGATGAGCATCAACATCGCGGTCGCCAGCGGCGAAGCGCCTGCCAACATGAACGGCACCCCGAAGCGCGGCAACGGCAATGGCAACGGCGGCAACCGAGGCCAGGGTCGCGGTGGTGAAAGCCGTGGCGGCGAAGGTCGCGGCGATGCCCGTGCACGCCGCCCCGAGCGTCGTCCACGTCCCGAAGCCGGCAGCGAAGTTCGCGCCAACAACGAGGAGCGCCGCGAGCGCAGTCCCCGTCCGGAGCGCAGGACCGAGCGCAACGAGGACTTCCGCGGCCAGCGCCGTGGCGAAGCCGCACCGGTGACGGCAGGCCCGGATAACGATCTGGCGACGACGTCGGATTTCCGTGGTGCAGGCGCGCCCCGCAAGCAGCAGCGCCCGCAGCACGGCAACCATGCCAATTCCAACGGCGAGAACCGGCATCATCCCGGCGGCGGCGCCCGTAACGCACACGGCCGTCCGGCTCGCAAGCACGGCGAAGGTCATGGCGCGCAGGCTCACGGTGGCGGCGAGCGTGGCGAACAACGTCGCGAAGGCAACAGCGGCAACCGCCGTGGCGGTCCTTCGCGCGGTGGCAATGGCGGCCAGCGCCGCGAGCGCGCCTAATTCAAAAGAAAGGGCGGGAGAAATCCCGCCCTTTGCAATACGCGTCTCACGGCGCCAAATCGCTCACAGCGGTCTCGCCTTGTGGTGATCGGCCCGCTGCATTAGCATGTTGGTGCTGCTGTAGGGCGCGTCGGCTTCGGGCCGGAGGGGCATTGCCCGCCTACGTACGACAAAGTCAAACGTAGGCCGCGCCCATGCCAAATATCGAAAACCTCAGAAAACAAGCCAAGTCATACCTGCGATGGCATCGCGAACGGTACTATCCGGTTGCGGCCCAGATCAGGTGGATCCTGCCGAGATATCGAGATCAAAGCGATCGAGAGATATTGGACGCCGACTTCAAGCTCAGCGACGCACAGGAGCTTGTTGCCCGAAAGCATGGCTTTGCGGATTGGCCGGCGCTGGTCAAAGGGATCGAAACCATCACAAAATCGACAGCATCGGACGGGAGACGTCCGCTCGTCCTCTCCGCGGAGCCGCAACTCTTCGTCTGCGATATCAACGTTTCATGCCAGTTCTATGTTCGGAAATTGGGTTTTGAAGTGGCGTTCCATTACGGAGAGCCGCCATTTTATGCCCAGGTGTTTCGCGATGGCGCGCGCCTGAACCTGCGAAAGGTGCGCGCGCCTGTCTTCGACGCCGGCTTCCGAGCGCGAGAAGTCGACGCCCTCTCCGCAACCTTGACGATCGATGATCCGAAGCAGTTGTTCCTGGAATATCAGGCTGCCGGCGCCCCATTCCATCAGCCTCTGCGGACCGAGCCATGGGGCGCCCGCACCTTCATCGTGCAGGACCCCGATGGAAACCTTATCGCCTTTTCAGGCGAGGCTACCTAGATCCGCTGCAGCTCGGTCGTATCTTGTGGAGCGACCTTCGCTGGCCGGTTTGTCAAATAGACGCCCGTCACGACCACGATGGTGCCGAGGATCAGCGGAAGCGTCAGCGGCTCGCCGAAAGCGATGAAGGCTTCGAGCGCCACGGTCGGCGGCATCAGATAGATGAGCGAGGCCGCCCGCGAGACCTGCCCGCGGCGGATGAGATAGAGCAGCAGCCCGACGCCGCCCATCGATAGACCGAAGACCGACCAGATGAGCGCGGCAACGGCCTGCGCAGATCCATCGAAATGCATCCGCTCGAAGGAGAGCATCAGCGGTACAGTGACGATCAGGGCACCGACATATTGCAGGGTGGCGATCGGCAGAAGGGCGCCGGTCTGCAGATGCTTCTTCTGATAGAGCGTTCCATAGGTGACGGAACACATCGCGATCAGGTTGATCCCCAACGGCACGACCGCAGGCGCCAGATTTGCCGTGGCCGGATCGAGAAGCTTCGGCGATATGGCGATGGCGATGCCGACAAAGCCAAGCAGCAGACCTAGCCTCTGGCCGCCCTGCAGGCGCTCGCCGATGAGCAGCGGCGCAGCCATAGCGGTAAGTAGCGGCTGCAGGGCGGCAATGATGCCTGATACCCCGGCAGGCACGCCATTTGCGATCGCCCACCACAAGCCCCCGAGATAGAACCCGTGTAGGAACATGCCGGAATAGATAGCCCTGAAAACAATTGCCCTGCGCGGCCATACCGCGCGCATGGCGAGACAGAGGCTGAGAAACGCCAACGCCGACAAGGCATATCGCACCACAAGGAAGGTGAACGGCTCCGAATGGATCGCGGCATATTTCGCCACGACCCAGCCGGTCGACCAGAGAAGAACGAAGATGGCAGGCGCAATACGATCAAGCGACATGGATGGATCCTGGGGCAAGCGATTGCCGCGCTGATAGCCGACAGACCGCGCCGACGTCAAAGGCGAAGCATTGATGCTTACCAGCAGTTTCATTGATCGATGGTGCGACCGAGGGCATCGGCCTCGGCTGGAAAATAAATCGGATGGCCGATCCGAAAACAATCATCTGCTTATATTTTGAGCGCCGCACAGGGATTGACGACAGCGGCGGTCGCGCCAGGTTTTGATAAATGCCCAGTTTTTCGGCTCTTTTCGCCGTTCCGAAGGATTTTACGAATATCGCCCTCGAACTGTGCATGGTTCTTGCATTGCTTATTGCGTTGTATTCAAATGAAGAAAAAAGGGGAGCCACACCTTTGGCATTTGATGAAATGATCACCGGGGGCGAAAGTCCTCGTCAGCCATATGAAAAATACTTTGAGTGGTACAATAATCAGGATCGAACGCATCTGATTGCCAAATCCCGGGACGCGGAGAACATCTTCCGAAAGACCGGCATTACATTCGCGGTCTACGGACACGCAGACTCCTCCGAAAAGCTCATCCCCTTCGACATCATCCCCCGCATCATCTCAGGCCGCGAATGGCGCAAGCTCGCCCAGGGCATCGAACAGCGGGTAATCGCGCTCAACGCCTTTCTTGACGACATCTACCACAAGCAGGAAATCATTCGCGCCGGTCGCATTCCGCGCGAACTGATCGAAAGGAACGACGCCTTCCTGCCCGAGATGATCGGCTTCCGTCCGCCGGGCGGCGTCTATACGCACATCGTCGGCACCGACATCGTTCGAACAGGCGAGGACGAATTCTACGTACTCGAGGACAACGCCCGCACACCATCCGGCGTCAGCTACATGCTGGAAAACCGCGAAACGATGATGCAGATGTTCCCGGAACTGTTCCACGAGAACAAGGTCCGACCGGTCGAGGACTATCCCTACCTGCTGCGGCAGAGCCTCGCGTCGCTCGCGCCTCCGGGCTGCAAGGGCAAGCCACGCGTCGCCGTGCTCACCCCCGGGATCTACAACTCCGCCTATTACGAGCACTCGTTCCTGGCCGACACGATGGGCGTCGAGCTGGTCGAAGGCTCGGACCTGCGCGTCATCGACGGCAAGGTGAAGATGCGCACGACCCGCGGCTACGAGGCGATCGACGTGCTCTACCGCCGCGTCGACGACGACTTCCTCGATCCCCTTACCTTCCGGCCGGATTCGGCGCTCGGCATCCCCGGCATCATGGACGTCTATCGCTCCGGCAACATCACCATCGCCAACGCGCCGGGCACCGGCATATCGGACGACAAGGCGATCTACTCCTACATGCCTGAGATCGTCGAGTTCTACACCGGGCGCAAGCCGATCCTGGAAAACGTGCCGACCTGGCGCTGTTCCGAGCCACAGAGCCTCAAATACGTGCTTGAGCACCTCGAGGAGCTGGTGGTCAAGGAAGTGCACGGCTCAGGCGGCTATGGCATGCTGGTCGGCCCCACAGCTTCCAAGAGGGAACGCGCCGACTTCGCTGAAAAGCTGAAGGCAAAGCCCACCAACTACATCGCGCAGCCGACGCTTTCGCTCTCGACCGTGCCGATCCTCGTCAACAAGGGAATTGCGCCGCGCCACGTGGACCTGCGCCCCTATGTTCTCGTCTCCGACAAGGTGCAGATCATCCCCGGCGGATTGACCCGCGTGGCCCTCAAGCAGGGCTCGCTGGTGGTCAACTCTAGCCAGGGCGGCGGCACAAAAGATACCTGGGTATTGGAGGACTGATGCTCGGAAGAACTGCAAACGGGCTCTATTGGATGTTCCGTTATTTCGAACGCGCCGAAAACATCGCGCGCCTCATCGACGCCGGCCTGCGTATGTCGCTGACGAGAAGCGGAACAGGTGACGACGATTGGGACGGCGTGCTGCAAAGTGCCGGCGTCCGCGAGACCTATGACGAGGGCCATAGCAAGCTGACCAGCGCGGATGCGATCGACTACCTGCTGCGTGACCGGAGCAACCCTTCAAGCGTGATGTCCTGCGTCGATTACGGGCGGAACAACGCCCGCATGGTGCGCACGGCGTTGACCCGCGAGACCTGGGAAGCCACGAACGAGTTCTGGATCGAGCTCAAGGCTCTGCTTTCCAGGAGGCTGAAGGCCGCTGAAATGCCTGAAGCCATCGACGCGATCAAGCATCGCGCCGGCCTGATCCGCGGCGCCTTCCATGGCTCAATGCTCAGGAACGAACTCTACAATTTCGCGCGCATCGGCACCTTCATCGAGCGCGCGGACAATACCAGCCGTATTCTCGACGTGAAGTACTACGTGCTGCTGCCGTCGGTTTCGGCGGTCGGCACGTCGATCGACAATATCCAGTGGGAATCGATCCTGCGCTCCGTCTCCGCCCACCGCTCCTACAGTTGGGCATACGATGGTGAGTATCGTGCGATGAACATCGCCGACTTCTTGATCCTCAACGGCCAGATGCCGCGTTCGCTTGCCTACTGCTACGAGAAGATCGTCAGCGAACTCGGCTATCTCGCCAAGGATTATGGCGAGCGATTACCGGCGCACGACACGGCGGACGCCATCCGCAAGACACTTCAGACACGTGCCATCAAGGAGATCATGGACCAGGGCCTCCATGAGTTTCTCGAGGATTTCGTGACGCGCAACAACCAGCTCGGCATGGAAATTTCCGATGGTTACCGGTTCTATGCTTAGGCGGGCACGACATGAAACTTAAGATCAGCCACGTCACCGAATATCACTACGAGGAACCGTCTGTCTTCTCGCTGCAGCGGCTGCGCTTGACGCCGCCGACCGTGACCGGGCAGACGATCCTCAACTGGTCGCTGCGCGTCGAGGGCGCCAAGCCCGAGGTCGAGTACGACGACCAGTTCGGCAATCACGTCAATCTCGTTTCGCTGGAGGGCGAGCAGCGCACAACCCGGATCGTCGCCGAAGGCGAGATCGAGACCGAAGATCAAAGCGGCGTCCTCGGCGCCCACAGCGGGTTCTGCCCGCTATGGCTGTTCCTGCGCGAGACGCCGCGGACAAAGGCCGGTAAGCTTGTCAGGGAACTGACCAGAGATGTCAGTGGCGACAACGAACTGGCGCGCATGCATGCGCTGATGGCTGGGATTCACGAGACGGTGGCCTACCGACCCGGAACAAGTGATACCGCGACGACAGCCGAACAGGCGCTGGAGAACAAGAGCGGCGTCTGCCAGGATCACGCTCACATCTTCGTCTCCGCGGCACGCAGCCTCGGCGTACCGGCCCGCTACGTTTCTGGCTATCTGATGATGGAAGAGAAGGTCGAGCAGGCAGCGACACACGCCTGGGGTGAAGCGCATGTGCCCGGTCTCGGCTGGGTCGGATTCGATCCGGCAAACAATATCTGCCCCGATGCCCGCTATGTGCGTGTTGCCTCCGGCCTCTGCTATCGTGATGCAGCCCCTGTTTCAGGCATGCGCATCGGCACGCCGGGAGAAAAGCTTTCGGTTGTCGTCAAGGTCGAGGATCAGGGGCAGATGCAGAGCCAAAGCCAGAGCTGAAGGACCGCGGTTACCGCTCCTTAATCCTGATTGCAGCGGGCGCTCGATGCGCCCGTTTCTTTTGCGCGCTAGTGAAAATCCTGTCCTTTGAAATAACCCGATATTAAGCGCCCCGGCCCAATCCTATCGACGGTGAGCGCGGTATCCAGGCCGCGACGGTTTCGATCGAAATGAATTCAACCCTGATGTGTTCCGGGTTTCGAGACTTGGCGTCATGCCGGCCGCTTGCAGCAGAATTTCATCGGGTCTTTTCATGCATCTTCTTATCGTCGACGACAGCAAATCAAGCCTGCTGGCGCTGGAGACGGCTGTCCGCAGCTTCAGCGACCACGACATTGAAAGCTTTTCCGATCCGCGGGCCGCACTGGAACGCAGCCACACCGCCGAATTTGACCTCGTGATGGTTGACTACATGATGCCGGGATTGAACGGGGTGGAGGTTATCCGCCATCTCCGCGCGCAGCATGGCTATAAGAACGTGCCGATCGTGATGGTCACTTCCCAGACCGAGCGCGCCATTCGTCTCGAAGCACTCGACGCCGGCGCGACGGATTTCCTGAACAAGCCATTCGACCCGTTGGAACTTCAGGCGCGTATCGTCAACCTTCTGGCGCTGCGCACAGCGCAGATCGCACTTGCCGATCGCGCCAAGGCGCTTCATGTCGCCTTCCGCCATGCAAGCCGGCAGGCCGACATGCGTGAGCAGGAAATCATCTGGTGCCTTGCCCAGGCGATGGCGTCACGTGACGGCAACACCGGCGATCACATCGAGCGCGTCGCCACTATCGCCGAACTCGTCGCCGAAGGCATCGGCCTCGACCGGATCCAGCGCCGCAACATTTTCCTGGCTGCACCGCTCCACGACATCGGCAAGATCGGCATTCCCGATGCCATCCTGCAGAAACCCGGCAAGCTCGATCCGAATGAAATCGAGCTGATGCGCCAGCACGTACCGATCGGCGTCGGCATCCTGCAGAACAGCACCGCCGAACTTTCTCGCGTGGCCGTCGCCATCATCGGCGGCCACCACGAGAAATGGGACGGCACGGGCTATCCGAACGGACTCGCCGGCGAAGACATACCGATCGAGGCCCGTATCGTTGCTGTCGCGGATGTCTTCGATGCACTTTGCTCCGACAGACCCTACAAGTCGGCCTGGGAGCCGGAACGGGCTTACGAGGAGATCATCGCCTGCAGCGGAACCCATTTCGATCCGGCCTGCGTTGCGGCCTTCCGGCGCAAATGGCCTGAGATCCGCAGCCTCTTCGACGGCAATGGCATGGAGCGCGGACCGACCGCTCTGATGGCCGAAGCCCTTTAATGACAAAAGGCGGGATCTCTTCCCGCCTTTTACGTTTTGCCAGAGCCAGGTGGCCTACTAGGCCAGTGTGTAAGCCGTCTTGACGCTGGTATAGAACTCCGCCGCATACTTGCCCTGCTCGCGCGGGCCGTAGGACGAGCCCTTGCGGCCGCCGAACGGAACGTGGAAATCGACGCCTGCGGTCGGCAGGTTGACCATCACCATGCCGGCTTCGGAGTTCCGCTTGAAATGCGTCGCGTGCTTGAGGCTCGTCGTTGCAATGCCGGCCGAGAGACCGAAGGGCGTATCGTTGGCGGTTGCCAGCGCTTCCTCGTAGTCCTTGACGCGGATGACCGAAACGACAGGACCAAAGATTTCCTCGCGGCTGATGCGCATCTGGTTGGTCGCTTCCGTAAACAGCGTCGGCTGCAGGTAGAAACCTGGCGTCTCGCGCTTGATGAGCTCGCCGCCGAAGGCAAGCTTGGCGCCCTCGTTCCGGCCGATCTCGATGTAATCGGTATCGGTCTTCAGCTGCTTTTCATCGACGACAGGGCCGATATGCGTGCCGGGCTTCAAGGCGTTGTCGACGACAAGCGTTTCAAGCTTTGCCGCAAGCGCCGCCACGAACTTGTCGTGGATACCCTCGGTGACGATCAGGCGCGAAGACGCGGTGCAGCGCTGGCCGGTCGAGAAGAAACCCGAATTGGCGGCTGCTTCGACAGCAACGCTGAGGTCCGCATCGTCGAGCACGACCATCGGATTCTTGCCGCCCATTTCCAGCTGGAACTTGCGGTTATGTTCGATCGATGCAGATGCGACACGACGGCCTGTCCCGGTCGAACCGGTAAAGGTGATCCCGGTCACATCGGGGCTGTCGAGCATGGTCTGACCGACCACCGAGCCTCTGCCCATGACGAGGTTCAGCACACCCTTCGGCAGACCCGCACGATGCAGGATATCGACGATCGCCCAGGAGCAGCCAGGTACGAGTTCCGCCGGCTTGAAGACGACGGTGTTGCCGTAGCAAAGCGCCGGCGCGAGCTTCCAGGCGGGGATCGCAATCGGAAAATTCCAGGGTGTGATAATGCCGATGACACCGAGCGGATCGCGGGTGATCTCGACGCCGATATCAGGGCGAACCGATGGAATGACTTCGCCTGCAAGGCGCAGTGCTTCACCGGCGAAGAATTCGAAAATCTGGCTGGCGCGAATGGTTTCGCCGATCGCCTCGGGAAGGGTCTTGCCCTCTTCGCGGGCAAGCAGCGCGCCGAGTTCGTCCTTGCGGGCCATGATCTCGTCGCCGGCCTTCTTCAGGATGACGTGGCGTTCCCAGATGCCGGAGCGCGACCATGCCGGGAAAGCAGCCTTGGCGGCGGCAATCGCATTCTTGGTGTCTTCGACCGAACCATCCGCGTAGAGGCCGACAACCTCATTGGTATCTGACGGATTGATGTTCCTGGTCGCATCGGAACCGACCCATTCGCCGGCGATGAGGTTCTGATAGATGGTCATGGGCTGGTTGGCCTCCGATACCGTTCATGAAAACGGTCCGGCCGCCGAAACGGCGGCCGGGCCATGCCAACTCAGAGCTGCTTGACGACGATCTCTTCTTCGGCGTCGATCTTCAGCGGATTGCGCAGCGGCAGGCCGAAGTCGGCGACTTCGATCTCAAAAACGTCGCCCTCTTCCGTCTTGATGCCTTCGGCAAACGACAGCGTCGCCGTGCCGAACATATGGACGTGAACGTCGCCGGGCACACGGAACAGGCCGTACTTGAAGTGGTGGTATTCGAGGTTCGCGAAGGTGTGCGACATGTTCGCCTCACCAGACAGGAACGGCTTTTCGAAGATCACCTTATCGCCGCGCTTGATGCGCGAAGTGCCGCGGATGTCGTCAGGCGCGGCACCGATGCGGATCTCCGGGCCGAAGCTTGCCGGACGCAGCTTGGAATGCGCGAGGTAGAGATAGTTCTGGCGCTCCGTGACATGGTCGGAAAACTCGTTCGACAGCGCAAAGCCGATGCGGAACGGCGTGCCGTCCTGAGCGATGACATAGATGCCAGCCATTTCGGGCTCTTCGCCGCCATCGAGCGCGAAGGACGGAGAAACCAGCGGTGCGCCTGGAGCAGCCGAACCGTAGCCGTTGCCCTTGTAGAACCACTCGGGCTGAACGCCCTTTTCGCCGGCCTTCGGCTTGCCGTTCTCGAGACCCATCTTGAACATCTTCATCGAGTCCGTGAGGGTTTCTTCGGCAGCCTCGGAGGTCTTCTTGTGCATGGAGTCGCGCGTTGCCGCCGAACCCAGATGCGTCAGACCGGTGCCCGTCAGGTGCAGATGCGCAGCGTCAGGATGCGTCATCGGCGGCAGGAACTTGCCTTCGGCATAGGCCTTTTCGAGATCGACGGCATCACCGAGACCATGCGCCTCGATCACTGCTGCGAGCGACTTGCCACCGTTTGCGGCTTCCATGGCGAGCGCATACACACTGCCGGCGTTGTTGACGGCTTTCGCGGTACCGCCCGGCTCGCGCACGGCGACGACGATCTCTCCGTTCGAACCCTTGATCTGCGAAATGAGCACGGTCTTCATCCTTTTTTCGATAACGCGGAAAATGCTCCGCCAATCCGGCTCTCTAGATGAGCCGGATTGGTAAGTTCACATGACTGCGAATGCGTGGGCAGCGCCGAAGCGCTTAGCCCTTGTTCTTGTTGTAGACGTCAAAGAAGACGGCAGCGAGGAGCACGAGGCCCTTGACCATCTGCTGGAAGTCGATGCCGAGACCGACGATCGACATGCCGTTGTTCATGACGCCCATGATGAACGCGCCGATGACAGCACCGGTGATCTTGCCAACGCCGCCGGATGCCGAAGCACCGCCGATGAAGCAGGCCGCGATGACGTCCAGTTCGAAGCCAACACCGGCCTTAGGGGTTGCCGAGTTCAGGCGGGCCGCGATGATCATGCCGGCGAGACCGGCGAGGACGCCCATGTTGACGAAGGTGAAGAAGCTCAGGCGCTCGGTGTTGATACCCGAAAGCTTGGTCGCCTTTTCATTGCCGCCCATGGCGTAGATGCGGCGACCGATCGTGGTGCGGCGCGTGACGAAGGCATAGGCCGCGATCAGCACGAGCATGACGACGAGAACGTTCGGCAGGCCCTTGTAGCTCGCCAGCTGGTAGCCGAGGAACAGGATCGCGAGCGACAGGATGCCGTTCTGCGCAAGGAAGAAGCTCATCGGCTCGACATCGATGCCGTGGCTCTCGTTGACCTTGCGGCGACGCCAGGCCAGATAGAAGAGCACGACAGTGCCGATCAGGGTCAGGACAACCGAGGTCGAATGCAGCGGGGTGCCGGCGATATCGATCATGTCGCCAGGCAGGAAGCCGGTCGAGATGACCTGGAAGTCCTTCGGAAACGGGCCGATGTTCTTGCCACCAAGGACGAACAGCGTCAGGCCGCGGAAGACGAGCATGCCGGCGAGCGTCACGATGAAGGACGGGATGCGATGATAGGCGATCCAGTAGCCTTGGGCCGCGCCGATGACACCGCCGATGATCAGGCAGAGAATGCCCGCCAGGACGAAGTTCATCTGCATGTTGACGGTTAAGATAGCCGCGATCGCACCGACGAAGGCGACGATCGAACCGACCGACAGGTCGATATGGCCGGCCACGATGACGAGCAGCATGCCGAGCGCCATGATGACGATGAACGAGTTCTGCAGAACGAGGTTCGTCAGGTTAACCGGCTTGAACAGGATGCCGCCCGTGTAGAACTGGAAGAACACCATGATCGCGACGAGCGCGATGAGCATGCCGTATTCGCGGATGTTGCTGCGGATATAGTCGGCAACGGAAACGACGTTGCTTTCCTCGGTGGCTGAAGGGTTGACCGGAGTCATTGTTTCTTCTCCCCTGAGCGCATTATAGCGCGCATGATGGTTTCTTGGCTCGCCTCTCCCTTTGGCAGTTCCGCAACGATACGTCCTTCATTCATGACGTAGATGCGGTCGCACGTGCCAAGCAGTTCTGGCATTTCCGATGAAATCATCAGAACGCCCTTACCATCGGCTGCGAGCTGGTTGATGATAGTATAGATTTCGTATTTTGCACCGACATCAATACCGCGAGTGGGTTCGTCGAGAATCAGGATGTCGGGATCGGAGAACAGCCACTTGGACAGAACGACCTTCTGCTGGTTTCCGCCTGAGAGATTGACCGTTTCCTGGAAGATGCTGGAGCTGCGGATACGCAGTTTCGAGCGATAGTCCGACGCGATCTTCGATTCCTTGATGGTGTCGATAACAGTTGCACTGGACACGCCTGCAAGATTGGCGAGCGTCGTGTTGTGAACGATGTTTTCGCCCAACACGAGGCCAAGATGCTTTCGGTCCTCGGTCACGTAGGCCAGACCAGAGTCGATCGCCTTGCGAACAGTGCTGACATCGACGGACTTGCCGTGCATCGACACTTCGCCCGAAATCTTGTGGCCGTAGGATTTGCCGAAAACGCTCATCGCGAACTCGGTACGTCCCGCGCCCATCAGACCGGCAATGCCGACCACCTCGCCCTTGCGGACGTTGATGTTGATGTCATGCAGAACCTGACGGTCCCGGTGTTGCTGGTGGAAGGCGTTCCAGTCCTTGACCTCAAGGATCGTTTCGCCGATCGGCACGGAGCGCGGCGGATAACGATCGGCCAGCTCGCGACCCACCATGTTCTTGATGATGATGTCTTCGCTGATCTCTTCGGTCCGACAGTCGAGCGACTTGACCGTCATGCCGTCACGCAGAACAGTGATCTGGTCAGCAACCTTACGCACTTCGTTGAGCTTGTGCGTGATGATGATCGAGGTCAAGCCCTGATTGCGGAACTCGATCAGGAGTTCGAGCAGCGCATCGGAATCCTTTTCGTTGAGCGAGGCCGTCGGCTCGTCGAGGATCAGCAGCTTGACGCTCTTCGACAGCGCCTTGGCGATTTCGACGAGCTGCTGCTTGCCGACGCCAATGTCCGTAACGAGCGTTTCCGGCGATTCCTTGAGGCCGACCTTGCTCAGCAGCACCTTGGTGCGCTTGAAGGCTTCCTGCCACGCAATGATGCCGTTCTTCGCGACTTCGTTGCCGAGGAAAATGTTTTCGGCGATCGACAGAAGCGGCACAAGGGCGAGCTCCTGGTGAATGATGACGATGCCGATTTCTTCGGAATCTTTGAGCGCCTTGAAATGACGGACGTCGCCTTCGTAGACAATGTCGCCGTCGTAAGTTCCGGCCGGGTAAACGCCGGAGAGAACCTTCATCAGGGTCGACTTTCCGGCCCCGTTTTCACCCACCAATGCATGGATCTCACCTTGACGAACCTTGAGGTTCACATTCTCAAGCGCCTTCACGCCTGGGAACGTCTTGGTGATGTTCCGCATTTCGAGGATTGTATTGTCCATGGTCATAATCCAGCGCCAGCAGCCAAAGGGACGCGGCGATCATAAAATTGAAGACCGGAACCCGCAAGCAGCAGGTTCCGGCCAACTTCGTAAGATTATTACTTCAGCTGGTCAGCCTTGTAGTAACCGCCTTCAACGAGGATCTTCTCGTAGTTGGTCTTGTCGACTGCGACCGGAGTCAGCAGGTAGGACGGGATGACCTTGACGCCGTTGTCGTAGGTCTTGGTGTCGTTGACTTCAGGCTCCTTGCCTTCCATCAGGGCGTTGACCATGCCGACGGTGACCTTTGCGAGGTCACGGGTGTCCTTGAAGATCGTGGAGTGCTGCTCGCCAGCGATGATCGACTTGACCGACGGAACTTCAGCGTCCTGACCGGAAACGATCGGGAGCGGCTGATCGCCGGAACCGTAGCCGACGCCCTTCAGCGACGAGATGATGCCGATGGACAGACCGTCGTAAGGCGACAGAACTGCATTGACCTTCGCGTCGGTGTAGTTAGCCGAGAGCAGGTTGTCCATACGAGCCTGGGCCGTTGCCGGATCCCAACGCAGAGTACCGACCTTGTCCATGCCGGTCTGGCCAGACTTTACGACGAGCTTGCCGCTGTCGATGTAGGGCTGCAGAACAGACATAGCGCCATCGTAGAAGAAGAAGGCGTTGTTGTCGTCAGGCGAACCGCCGAAGAGCTCGATGTTGAACGGGCCCTTGCCATCCTTGAGGCCAAGCGCGTCAACGATGGAGGTTGCCTGCAGAACGCCGACCTTGAAGTTGTCGAACGTCGCGTAATAGTCGACGTTGCCCGAGTCGCGGATCAGACGGTCATAAGCAATGACCTTGATGCCTGCGTCGTGAGCCTTCTGGAGAACGTCGGAAAGCGTCGTGCCGTCGATTGCGGCGATGACGAGAACCTTGACGCCCTTCGTGACCATGTTCTCAATCTGAGACAGCTGGTTCGGAATGTCGTCGTCGGCGTACTGCAGGTCGGTGGTGTAGCCAGCATCCTGGAGCTGCTTGACGATGTTGTTGCCGTCATCGATCCAGCGAGCGGACGACTTTGTCGGCATAGCAATGCCTACAGCGCCCTTGTCGGCTGCCATAGCCGGTACAACGAACGACGCGACGCCGAAGGCCGCCGCTGCCATCAATGAGATAATGGTTTTCATATCTCTCTCTCCCTTAGTTAATAAACGCTCGGACGAAAAATCGTCCGCTCCGAAACTGTGGCAGGTTCCGTCTTGGATAATACTTCAGATGGTGAGAAACGAAGTAGGTCTCCTCCACGCTCTCACACGTGTTGAGTGCCAACCAGCACACGGCGGCAAACTGGTATGGATTCCCATAACTGTCAAATAGAATAACTGGCAAAGCGCATAACATTTTTGGTATATCGTTAAAAAGTATTACTTTTAATGGAGCACGGTTGGGAGGCCGCAACCATGACGATCATCTCGGACCCGCAGACACATGCCCATGTGGATATTCACACTGATATTTTCGGTGATGACGCCCTTTTGAGATCGGGCCTTAAGCTGAATCACCTGCGGATAATCGTCGCAATCGAAGATAGCGGTCAAATTTCCGCGGCGGCGGAAGCGCTTAACATTTCACAGCCGGCCGCATCGCGAATCCTGTCGGAAATGGAGTCGATTGTTAAGACACCGCTTTATGAGCGCGTTGCGCGCGGCGTCGTGCTCACGGCCTTCGGCCAGGCACTTGCCAGGCGCGCGCGCAAGATCATGCTGGAGCTGCGGGAGGCCGGCCGAGAAATTGCCGAACTGAAGACAGGAAAAGGCGGCGCCGTGTTCATCGGCGCGGTCACCGCTCCTGCAATGAGCCTGGTCGTACCAGCGATCAAGCGCGTCAGAAGTTCCCTTCCCGGCATAGAAGTCACCATACAGGTTGAAACGAGCAATGTGCTTGCGCGCGAACTGCTTGCCGCCCGACACGACTTCATCATCAGCCGCATCCCCGACGATCTCAATCCACGCTTGTTCCAAGTTCAGGAAATCGGCGTGGAGAAGGCGTGCCTGATCGTGCGCGGCGGCCATCCACTGCTGAAGAAGAAGGTCGCCTCGCTGGAGGACCTTCCACAATATGACTGGGTCTTCCAGCCGGCCGGGACGCTCCTGCGCCGAACGATCGAAGACCTGTTCCTTTCGCGAGGGGTATCGCTGCCGGAAAATATCGTCAACACCTCTTCTCTGCTGCTGACGTGCGCGACGGTCTGCCAGACGGACGCAATCGCGCCGATTGCGCTCGACGTGGCGCAGTTTCTGGCGTCCCAAAAGTCAAAAGCCTCGGATGTGCGCGTACTGCCGATCGATTTCGATATCAACGTGAGGCCTTACAGTTTGATCACCGTCAAGGAGCGTGCCCTGCCCCCAAGCGCACGGCTGCTTTATGACCTCGTGCTGGCAGAGAGCAAGAAGGCGGCTGCAGCCTGACAAGGCTTGCACCATCTTGCTCGCATCTAATGCGGGCCTCAAAAGGAAGCAATCATGCTGCTCGGCCAATCCCTGTTCCAGTCCGTCCTCGATCGCCTGAAAGCGGAAGACGATGACACAGCAGAGCAAGACGCACCGACGGCCCGTGTGAGTGGCCTCAATGCCGGCCTCGCCTTCGATGTCATGGAAGGGGTCTCGGCATCGTCAGCACGGCCAGATCAGGCGTATTTCGAAACACTCGAATTCCCCCATCCGGATAACATGGCCGAGCAGTCGGCTGAACCAGAGCCGCCTCCTGAGTCCAAGCCTGAGCCTGAGCCCGAGCCGGTAATGCCTGACTATCTCACGCGCATTGCAGCAGAGGACATCGCCGCCGAACTCGGTATTTCCGCGCGCGACACGGCGCAAAGTCTGAGCGTAAAACGCCGCGCCTTTGCCAAGAAGAATCATCCCGATCGCGTTCACCCGCTATTCCGTGAAAACGCCACCAAGCGGATGACCACGGCAAATCTGCTGATCGACAAAGCGTTGCGGCGCCTTGCCCGCTGATTAGTCCACGTCTTTCTTTTCTTCTTTGCCTTCTTCGGCTTCGTTGTCGTCCCCGTCATCGGAAGACGGCGGCGCAGCAGTTTCCGCGGGCTGCGGCTTATAGGTCCAGAACAGCATATAGACAGCGTAGACACCGGCGCCGCCCGACAGAACCGCCCAGAACGGATCTCCGGTAATGATTTCGACCAGCGCCCAGCCGAAGCAAACAGCCACAATCAGTATACGGGCCCAGATCGGGCGATAGGCCGGATGGTTCGGATCGATGAGTTGCATATTTGTCCCGTGCCGTATTTCGATCACATGTCTTTAGGATGGATTCCATAAATGTGAAAGGGCCGCGGACTTGACGCGGCGACCATTAAATGGAATGAAAATTCCACACGCATAACAATTCGGTTCATTTGTTCCGAATTCCAGGGAGGTTCTCATGACAGTCAGATTTGGTCTTCTCGGTGCCGGCCGTATCGGCAAGGTTCACGCGAAGGCCGTCAGCGGCGATGCAAACGCCAAGCTCGTCGCCGTCGCCGATGCCTTTCCGCAGGCCGCCGAAGCGATCGCATCTGCCTACGGCTGTGAGGTTCGAACGATCGAGGCGATTGAAGCCGCCAAGGACATCGACGCCGTTGTCATCTGCACACCGACAGACACCCACGCCGACCTGATCGAGCGCTTCGCGCGCGCGGGCAAGGCAATTTTCTGCGAAAAGCCGATTGATCTCGACGTTGCCCGCGTCAAGGCCTGCATCAAGGTCGTCGACGAGACTAAGGGCAAGCTGATGGTCGGTTTCAACCGCCGCTTCGACCCTCACTTCATGGCTGTCCGCAAGGCGATCGATGACGGCCGAATCGGCGACGTCGAAATGGTGACGATCACCTCGCGCGATCCGGGCGCCCCGCCTGTCGACTACATCAAGCGTTCGGGCGGCATCTTCCGCGACATGACGATCCACGACTTCGACATGGCCCGCTTCCTGCTCGGAGAAGAGCCGGTTGCCGTCAGTGCAACCGCCGCCGTTCTCGTTGACAAGGCAATTGGTGAAGCTGGAGACTACGACAGCGTTTCGGTGATCTTGCAAACCAAATCAGGCAAGCAGGCGATCATTTCCAACTCTCGCCGCGCCACCTACGGCTACGATCAGCGTATCGAAGTGCATGGTTCGAAGGGCATGGTTGCCGCCGAGAACCAGCGCCCGGTCTCCATCGAGGTTGCCAATGGCGACGGCTACACCCGTCCGCCGCTGCACGACTTCTTTATGACCCGCTATACGGAAGCCTACGCGAACGAGATCGCAAGCTTCATCGCGGCGATCGAAAAGGGTGCGGCAATCTCGCCGTCCGGAGCAGATGGCCTTGCTGCACTGGCACTGGCCGATGCTGCCGTGCAGTCCGTCAAGGAAGGCAAGCTCATCAAGATTGGCTGACGGCCCTCTCCCGACCGAAAGCCACCTGTGAAATGGCCGGGTCCCTGCCCGGCCATTTCTCGTTTCATCGGCATATGCGGAACCAAGCTAGTCCGATCCCTGGATACCGGATAGGACAAGCTCCTGATCGATCAGTGACAATGCCCTGTCCAGATGACCCTCGAAGACGAGAATCGATTCGTCTGGCACGACGCGGATCTCCGGCATCCCCTCCATCCGCACGACATGCGCCTGACCAAGCCCCTCCTCGACACCCTGCCGCAATAGATCATAGTAGCGCGTCCCCGGACCGGCAATTGCGATCGGCATAAGCTCCGTCAGGCTCAGCAGACGCGAAAGTCCGTTTCCGAGCGCGATGCCCGCCTGCCTGAACGCAAAGGCAGACATCCGATGGCCCTGCCGCGCTTGCGCAGCGATCTTGTCGAGCTCGGCGACCGGCACGAACTTCGCTGGGATGGTATCAAGCGGCACCTCAAAGGCCATACGCAGAATAGCATAAAAGCCCGCATAGGCTTCGATGCATCCCTTGCTGCCGCAACGACAAAGACCGCCATTGGCCATGTGCAGCATATGTCCGAAATTCGGCGCCGAGATTTCGCGCTCCCCCTGTCCCGTGCGCCGGACGATGCCGAGGCCAATGCTGTGTCCGAGCGACAACGCGGCAAGCGATCGAAAATCCTCTGGCCTTGCGTTCTCCTCATTCGCACCGAGTGCTGCTGCGACAAGCTGCGTCTCATTGCCGAGAATGACCCTGGCCCGCCAATCGGGCCGCAAGGCTGATTCGAAGTCGATCTGATTGCTGCCGAAAATAGGCGACCACACCAGCACGGGGTCGGTGGGATGTACGAGGCCCTTACTGCTGATCGATATCAGCAGCACCTTTTCCTGGGGAAGCTTCGAGCGTGAAAGAATGCGAGCGAGCCCCACCTTGACGGAGGCAATAAACCGCTCGGCACCGGTGGGATCATGTGACCGTTCCTCGCTGAAACGGTCGATGAGTTTGCCGGCGTAATCGACCAGCGAATATTGCACGCCATCTGACGAGATGACCACGACCACAAGGTATCCGCAGTCGCGCCGTTGCCGGAACAGCACGCGCGGGCGCCCTCTTCCGCTCGTGGCCTGCTGCTCGGATTTCTCAATGACGTGCGCTTTCTCGAGGTCGGCGGTGATCGCTGAGATGGTCGCAGAGGAGAGCTTCGTGAAGTCGGAAATCTCTGTGTGCGCCAGCGCGCCATGTCTTCGAAGCGCGGCGAGCACGAGGACACTATTCCGCTGCCGGACCAATTCCGTGCTCGACTTGGTCAGCATATATGCCGGCCCTCTCCCCCTCGCATTCCACCCTCGTTCACACCGTATCTCCAGCAGTTTCCGCGACGGAAACGAAGCTGATAGTGCGGTGTTGACAGTTGAAAAAATCTCTGACACTAAATTTCTCGACTGTCGAGAAAATAATTCGAACTTCTCGTCAGCGAACCGCGGCGGCCGGAGGAACCACTGGCTGGGGCTGGCCGCTATTCACTCGGGAGGATATTATGAAGTCTATTTTGAAGCTGATGGCCGGCGCGGCCATCCTGGTTTCGGTGCATACCGCCGCAATGGCTGCCGACCTCGTCGTCGGCGTTTCTTGGTCGAACTTCCAGGAAGAACGTTGGAAGACCGACGAAGCCGCCATCAAGAAGGCCCTGGAAGCCAAGGGGGCGAAGTACATTTCTGCTGACGCCCAGTCGTCTGCCGCAAAGCAGCTGACCGACGTTGAGTCGCTTATCTCGCAGGGCGCCAACGCACTTATCGTTCTCGCTCAGGATAGCGATGCGATCGGTCCTGCCATTGAGAAGGCTGCGGCTGAAGGCATTCCGGTTGTCGGTTACGACCGCCTGATCGAAAACCCTGCAGCCTTCTACATCACCTTCGACAACAAGGAAGTCGGCCGTCTGCAGGCTGAAGGCGTGTTCAAGGTCAAGCCTGAGGGTAACTACGTCTTCATCAAGGGCTCTTCTTCCGACCCGAACGCGGACTTCCTGTTCGCCGGCCAGATGGAAGTTCTGAAGGCCGCTGTTGACGCGGGCAAGATCAAGAACGTGGGCGAAGCCTACACTGACGGCTGGCTGCCGCAGAACGCCCAGCGCAACATGGAGCAGTTCCTGACCGCGAACAACAACAAGGTTGACGCCGTTGTTGCTTCGAACGACGGCACCGCCGGCGGCGCGGTTGCTGCTCTCGACGCACAGGGCATGGCAGGCACCGTTCCGGTCTCCGGTCAGGACGCCGACAAGGCTGCTCTGAACCGCATCGCGCTGGGCACGCAGACGGTTTCCGTCTGGAAGGACTCGCGCGAACTCGGCAAGCGCGCTGCTGAAATCGCGCTCGACCTAGCGGGCGGCACGACGATGGACAAGATTGCGGGCGTCACCACTTTCGAGGGCGGCCCGAAGAAGGTGAAGATGCAGTCGATCTTCCTGAAGCCGGAAGCAATCACCAAGGACAACCTGAACGTCGTCATCGACGCCGGCTGGATCTCCAAGGCTGAAGCTTGCCAGGGCGTCAAGGCTGGCAGCGTCAAGGCCTGCGATTAATCCTCGTCAGGTCAATTAACACGCCGGCGCCGCAGCGGTCTCGCTGCGGCGCCGGATGCGGATGGTGCCTCCTCCACGGACACTCCCGCCTCGCAACGCACCGAACGCTTTGATTCCCTGCCAGAATAGCGCCGCGCTTTGAGCGGCCATTTCGGAAGTCTCTCGGTGGTCAATTTAAGAACAGGGCAACCTCGGTTCGGGCTTTTCGGGCACCCGCGCCACGGCCCAAACAATGGGGGGAACGGCAAACCCATGGCAAACATCACGCAATCCTCATCGAGCCAACCGCGCGTGGCAGAGGGTAATGCTTTCACACGCTTCCTGCGCGCAACCGAGATCGACACGCGCCTGCTCGGCATGGTTGCCGCGCTGCTCGTCATCTGGATTGGCTTTCATCTTTACACCGGTGGGCTTTTCCTGACACCGCGCAACCTCTGGAACCTCTCGGTCCAGACGACCGAGATCGCGGTTCTCGCGACAGGCATGGTGCTTGTTATCGTCACCCGCAACATCGACCTGTCGATCGGCTCCATGCTCGGCCTCGTCGCCATGATCATGGGCGTCGTCCAAGCAAAATTCCTGCCTCAATATCTCGGCTTCGACAACTCCTGGACCTGGCTGATCACGCTGGTCTGCGGCTTGGTTGCCGGAACACTGATCGGCCTTTTCCAGGGCGTCATCATCGCCTTCCTGGGCGTCCCCTCTTTCATCGTCACGCTCGGCGGCTTCCTCGCCTGGCGCGGTCTCGCCTGGTACGTCACATCAGGCCAGACGGTCGCTCCCCTCGATAC
The DNA here is from genome assembly GCA_900466605.1 of Hyphomicrobiales bacterium. GTDB lineage: Bacteria > Pseudomonadota > Alphaproteobacteria > Rhizobiales > Rhizobiaceae > Rhizobium. Next base: position 45,648 of record UBMU01000037.1, on the reverse strand, counting down.
GACGTTCCGCATCATGGGCGGCGGCGCAGAGGGTGCGGTCGGCGCTACCTGGAGCTGGATCATCGGGCTCGTCGCCTGCGTGCTGATCATCGTCGGCATTATCGGCTCCCGCCACCAGCGCAAGCGCTTCAACTTCCCGCGCCGTCCGCTCTGGGCCGAGTATTTCCTGGCCGCTCTCGGCTGTGCGCTGGTCCTTGGCGCAATCTGGGTATCCACCATCTATTACTGGCCGGTCGCGATCGCCAAGAAATATGCCGAAGCCAACAACATTGCCTGGCCGGAAACGGGGCTGTTCATCTCCTACGGCATCGCCGTGCCGGTGCTGATCGCCATTCTCGTTGGTATCGTGATGACCTTCATCGCGACCCGTCTGCGCTTTGGCCGCTATGTCTTCGCGATCGGCGGCAATCCTGAGGCAGCCGAACTCGCCGGCATCAAGACCCGCTGGGTAGCAGTCCGGATCTTCGCGCTGATGGGCTTTCTCGCGGCTGTCGCCGCGGCAATCTCGACCGCACGCCTCAATGCGGCTGCGAACTCGCAAGGGACGACCTACGAACTCTACACGATCGCGGCAGCCGTCATCGGTGGCACCTCGCTTGCCGGCGGTACCGGCACGATCGCCGGGGCCATGCTCGGTGCGCTGGTCATGCAGTCGCTGCAATCGGGGATGGGCCTCGCGAATGTCGACACCCCCATACAAAATGTCGTCGTGGGCGCCGTGCTTGTCGTTGCCGTCTGGCTCGACACCGTCTATCGCTCGCGGTCGAAGTAAGAGGAGTCCTAGATATGACTGATCAACGCGCTCCCCTTGTGGAACTGAAAAACATCTCGATCTCCTTCGGCGGCATCCATGCCGTAGACAATGCTTCGGTCGATCTCTACCCCGGCGAAGTCGTCGCCCTGCTCGGCCACAACGGCGCAGGCAAGTCGACGCTCATCAAGATCCTCTCCGGCGCCTACAAGCGCGACAGTGGCGAGATCCTGATCAACGGCGAGCCGGCCGACATCCGCAATCCGCGCGATGCGAAGAAGTATGGCATCGAGACGATCTACCAGACGCTCGCTGTCGCCGATAATGTCGACGCCGCCGCCAACCTATATCTCGGCCGCGAAATCCGGACGAAATGGGGCACGCTCGACGACGTCGCCATGGAAGCCTCCGCCCGCGAGGTGATGGGACGTCTCAACCCCAACTTCCGTCGTTTCAAGGAGCCGGTGAAGGCTCTCTCAGGCGGTCAGAGGCAATCGGTGGCAATCGCCCGCGCGATCCTCTTCAACGCCCGCATCCTGATCATGGACGAGCCGACGGCAGCCCTTGGCCCCCAGGAAACCGCGCAGGTCGGCGAGCTGATCAAGCAGTTGAAGAAGGAAGGCATCGGCATCTTCCTCATCAGCCACGACATCCACGATGTCTTCGACCTCGCCGACCGCGTCTCGGTCATGAAGAACGGCCAGGTCGTCGGCCACGCCCGCACCGAGGACGTGACCAAGGACGAGGTGCTCGGCATGATCATCCTCGGCAAGGTCCCGCCAAAGGCCATCCCCGGCCCCGGCGCCATGCAGGTCTGACAACAATCCAGTGCGCCGTTTGTAAGAACGGCGCACTTTTCAATTTTGGAGATTGATGCTGGCGAGAAGCTAGGCTAAGAACCACCCATCGGACAGGCGATTCAAACCGCCTCAGGCATGCACCCGTAGCTCAGCTGGATAGAGTGTTGGATTCCGATTCCAAAGGTCACAGGTTCGAATCCTGTCGGGTGCGCCATCATTTTTTAGAGCGATACATAAGGCCGGAATAGTTACGCTATCTCCGGACGCTGGACAGCACAAGAGCGGACTCGGAATCGGAGTTCCTTAATGAAATCAAACCAGCGGTGATTTCCACCGGCAGTTGGCGAGCGCACCTGCGGGCATCAGCCGTGTTGCCGAACGCCTGGCGACTTGCTCCCAACATGCACTACCCCAGGAGTCATTCGCACCTGCGCGCACGGATGCAGCGCAAATCGAATCCTGTCCGCGAATCCTTCATCAACCAACTGACAGAGCCCCTTCACAATGCAGTTTTTAGCAATTCGGGGGACGTTGAATGCTGCAACGGGACAATCGCGAGGCAGGGGAGAAAAAGTCAGTTTCAGAAAAAATCATTGAAGCCACCCGAGATTCAAGAAGGCTCATCAATCATCCTCAAGCTACGTTGACCCTTAAGCAACGCTCGCCACATGATCCAACGAAGCTGTTTCCGCATGAGCAATTCTCAAGCAAAAAGCGCAAGACGCCCAAATAAACGACAGCAAAAAATGACTGCCAGCAGATTCTACACAAAGAATACTACAACGTCCTGAACGGTATCGGCCCTGGCATGGACTCGCATTCGCAAGTCGCCGAGACATTCCGAGCGAATCGAAGACGCCAAGCGGCCTCTCAAAGAATACACGTCTGAATCCTTCTCGAGGTCACAGGCACAACTTGACCGAATCGCTGGCCGTGATGACTATCCCATTGTTTCGAAATGCTGGAGGAGGTTCATCCGTAGAGGAATGAATCTTCTGGTGGACGTAGCTGGAGTGAAAATGAGCGAACGGTGGCTGGGCGTACAGGTTTCCGGAGACGGCGTGATCATGGTTGACGCCGAGGTTCCGAAAGACGGACCGATAACCATCGTGCTCGACGATTCCTTCAAGCTGGCTAAAGGTGACCGCGCCAGGGCCTTCTGCACGATGTACAGCCGGCTCCACGACTATGCCAAGGAGAAGGCAATAAAGCGGGCACTCATCAAGGATAGCGCAGTTAGCAAGGGCGGGATGGGCAAGGCCCATCTTTCCGCTGCCGAACTCCGCGGTGTCGCCATCGCCGCTCTCGGTTCCGCATGCGATGTCGATCTTGTCTCGAAAGCAAGCGTCAGCCGGAACTTCGGTGACCGGAAGATGGACGAGTATGTAAAGGACGAGGCCTTCTGGAAGGAAAACACCGACGGTAAGATGAGATCGGGTAGCCGCGAAGCAGCCATGCTTATCCTGGCGAGCAGGTGACATGGCCGATCTCGTTTCCGCCCTCCAGATCGGCAAGAAGCTCGGCAACGGCCACTTTGGTGAAGTCCATCTTGGTGAGGATCCTGTCCACGGGCCTGTAGCGGTGAAGATCTACCGCGCGCTCCCGGACGAGGACCCGGCCAAATGGGAAGCCAGGAAGGCAGCGCTCCTGCAGGAAGGCGTAAATCTGCGCAAGGCGAAGCACCGCCACGTTGTCCAGGTGCATCATATCGTAAGCTCGCAGACCGACGATGCTGTCCATCTGGTGATGGAATTGTGCGAACAGGGGTCGTTGCAGGATCGATACGAGGCCGGGCCTCTCCCGACACGGGATGTTCATGCAATCGCCACCGATATCTGCCACGGCTTGGGCGCTCTCCATGATCGCGAGATGCTTCATCGAGACATCAAACCGGGCAATCTGTTGATGGACGGTAACGGGGTGGCGAAGCTCGGAGACTTCGGCCTTGTGACAGACGACATCATTCTCGGCTATGCCGACGTGGCAGGGTATTTCGACCATCTCGCGCCCGAAGTCTTTGAGACCGGTCAAACGAGTTCGAGGTTGGACTTCTGGGCCTTCGGGATGACCCTTTACCGCTTGCTCCACGGCGACACATGGTATCGCTCCAGCCCGGCACCGCGCTACCTCGTCAGGGATCTCGGATACGCCAGCCGTCTAGCTTGGCTGCCACACATCTCCTCCCGCTGGCGGCGGTTGATCCGCGCTATGCTGAATGACGACCCGCATGGCCGGCTTGCCACGCATGGTAAGGTGCTCGATAGCCTCGCTGCGATGGCAGGCGACATTTGCTGGGAATACGAGTCCGACGGCACGACAGGCAGATGGCGTCGGAACACGAAAGATCGCATAATCGAGGTCAGACTTGAACCGTCTGGCAAGAAGTGGATCTGGGCAGCAGTCAGTCACCCCATCGCAAAGGGCGTGAAGCGAACGCTCGAAACATCCGGCGAACCCGTCAACAGGGCAACTGCCGATCGCGGCCTAAGAACATTCTTCGAGAATTGCCTCTAGGCGGAGCGCCTTGGCAGAATGTAATCACCAGCTTCAAGATCTCGTGCTGTGATAGGGCGACTGCCATGCACATACGCCGCGATTTCTCGTCGATCATCGCTGCAGGATGCGCAAAACGGCGGCGGCGTGAAGTCTTCACCGTCCCGGTTGTGTGGCCTTCCACAATGTCTGCAATGAAGATACTCGATCGGTCGCCGCATCGAATCCGCCCCCGTTATCCGGAACATATCCCGAACAGGATAATAGTCAATTAATGCGATGCGCTACTCGGGCGGCAAGGACATAGCGCTCAGCTAATCCTATCATTTCCCCGGGGCATCCATGCGATGCCCCGGATTCAGAACAACTAAGCGGAGAGGTCATGCGAGCCTGGGGCCTTGCAGAAACTCCTGCAAGACAGCCAACAGCGCTTCGGGCTGCTCTTCCGCAGGATAGTGCCCGCATTCGGGGATGATCACCGACTCGACATTCGTCGCCACCGTGCGCAGTTCGTTCTCTACCATCGGGCCACAGGCCAATGCGCCAGAAAACGCGAGAACAGGCACGGTGATCTTGTTCTCCTTCCGGCGGCGATATTGCGGAATCGACTGATCAATCGCCCGGTAATAGTCGAAGCTCGCCTTCAGTGCCCCCGGCACCCGACGCATCGTCTCGATATAGAATTCCTTGCCATACGCCGGGAAGTTCGCGATCGAACCCGCCTTGGTGTCAAATTGGTATCCGAAGTATAGGTCTTCTCTTCCTTCCACTAGGCGCTCGTTGACTCCCAGCGCACGGTTGAAGTTGAAGTGCCATAGGAAGTCGCTGACCCAGCGATCATCGCTAAGCAACGGAGGAGACGGCGAAAGGCCTGGAACAATAGCCTCGCCGAGAGCGATGCGCTCGATACGATCCGGGCGGTCGGCCGCCATCACATATCCGATCCAGAGACCGACATCGTGGCCCACCATCGAGAACTTCTCGTGGCCGAGGGCGTCCATCAGAGCGAACATGTCTGCGGAGAGGGTATCCGCGTCATACCCGTCAGACGGCTTCTCCGACAACCCCACGCCACGTGGATCGACTGCGATCACCGTGAAGTCGCGGCTGAGGGGGAGCATCAGATACCGCCAGGCGAACCAGTTCTCTGGCCAGCCGCCAAGAAGAAGGAGCGCAGGCCCCGTTCCCCCGATCACGGCATGCAATCCTATTCCGTTCGCATCGACCCGATAACTGTGGAAGACGTCACGAAATCCCGCCGGCAGCTTCGGCACGCCCGTGACCGAGCCAAATCCGTCAATGGGTGTCTTTACGGTCATGTCAGTTCTCTTTCTGTTTTTATCGCAAGCGAAACCCCCACGACCTTTCAGTCGTGCCAGGCTTCCGATGCTGTTGTGGTCGATTGGGAGGCGCGGTCGTGCGCCTTCGTGTTTGCTAAAGGAACTCGGTCCGGTACTTCGGCGCAAGCGATGTCATCAGGCTCTTCTTCTCAGCCTGCTTTGCAGCGTCCGGCTTCGGCGCCGGGGAACTGCGGTCGGGGATGCGATCCGCAATCGAAAGGAAGAATTCCTCTTGTCCGGCTGGTGTGCACATGCAGAGCATGTGCGCCATCTTGCCAGAGCGGTTGGCGAACCGATGCGGTGCGTTCGCCGGGATGTTCACGGATGCAGGGGCGCGGATGGTCTGCGTCTGGCCACGGAACGTGAACTCCAGCTCGCCCTCAAGCAATGTGAACATTTCCTCGAATTCGTGTCGGTGTGCCGGCGGTCCGCCACCATCGGGAACCAGCATGTCGATCAGGCAGTAGCGCCCTTCGGTCTGATCCCCGGAAATAAGGATCGTGTAGACGTTTCCGGCCTGGGAGATGTGCGCCAGCGCCTGATCGTCCGGCAGAGCGACGGTGAGATTGCGGGTCAGGTCATCGGCTGGAAGCGGCTGACCTGCAGGGATCGTCTTTATCGAGTGATCGGTCATGGATTTCATCCCGTTGTTTCACTCATGAATCTATGCTGGACCTGACAAACCGCAAGATTCGAAAAATGCGGCCTTTGCGTTACGAAAATGAAACAACACGCTTGCTCATGCCCTTCTTGCGCAATACCTCGGCAGCCGAGAAGAACCCACTCCCTCTGGCCGTCGGCTTTATCCTGCCAGCGGCCCTTTCGGTGCCTTCGTTACGAATGCAAGGATGATGAGTGCCCCGACCGCGCAGAAGAAGGTCAGCCAGAATGCGTCGATGTAGGAGAGGACATTGGCCTGTTTCTGAACCTGCTGCGCCAGCACCGCCGTCGCCCTGCTCTGTGCGGCAGCAGAGCCTGCGCCCGCCATCTTGTTGGCGAGCGCCGATATTGCAGCGACCGAAGCCTCCGAACCGCGTTCCAGATTGAGGCCTGTCAGATACGAATGGAGCTGTTCGCCCTTCCGCAGATAGGTCGTCATCAGCGCCTGGGCCGTCTGGGTGCCGAGAAGCCGGATGACCTGGATGTAGGCGGCTACGGCGATTGCCTTCTTGGGGTCTCCATTGGCAACGGTCAGGACAATGATCGGAAGAAAGGTCAGTATGTGGCCCGCCCCCTGGAGAACAGCCATCGTCCGAAAGCTCTCGCCATTCCAATCCGGTGACAAGCCTGTGCCGATCAAGGCCGCGCCTGCGAAGCAGCAGAGGCCAATGAACAGAAGGTAGCGGCCGTCGGTCCTGTGCATTGCCCAGACCGCCAAGGGGGTCATCAGCATCAGGGGAATACAGACCCACGTCACCAGCGTGACCCCAATCTGTTCAGGACGGAGACCCGCCACCGCCGTCAGATAATTCGGCACGAGCGCCGAATTCGACATGCTGCTCATCAGGTAAAGCAGGGCTATCGACAGCAGCAGCACGACATTGCGCGCACCGATCGCACCGATGCTTGCCCAAGGATGTTCGACAAGCATCTCGTTGATGAAGAAGGCAACGATCAGCAGCAGTCCGCCCGCTGCGGCCGAAACGATGAGACCGCTTTGAAACCAATCGAGACGATTTCCCTGATCGACGGCAACGAACAGAAACGCCATTCCGACACCGAGAAAAAGCATGCCACCCCAGTCGGCGCGATGGAGGAGATCCATGTTCACATTCTCGCGCGGCGCGCCCTTGAATGCGAGGTAGGCGAGCAGCGGCGCGAGCACGACATCCTGCCAATAGAGGTACTGCCAACCGAAGTGCTGGACGTAGAAGTCAAGCAGAGCCGTGCCCGAGTTGACCGTGAAGGCGCCACGGAAGGCATAAATGGCGATCGCGGAGATCCACCATTTGATGGGAAGGTTCCGGAAGATGATCATCAGGGTCGCCGGAACGAATATCCCAAGGAGGGTTCCATGAAGGACATGAAGCCCGGCGAGAACATTGAAGTCGCGGGTGAACGGGATCAGAAGAGAGACGAATGCGTAGATCAGAGCCGGCACGACCATGACGCGGCGGATTCCGAACACGGCCGCCAGCCATGCGACGGCCGGAGCGAACACGATCTGAGGAGCGGTGGCGAGGGTGCTCAGCCACGCCCCTTCGTCAAAGCCGAGACCGAAGGCGCCGCGGAGATCGACCAGGCCGATCCCGAACAGACGGCTGTGGAATCCGACCATGAAGGGCCCGAGCAGGACGGCACAGACAGCCAGGATCGGGTGGTGGGTCTCCCGCCCCGTGCTTCGAAACGGAAGCGCAAGCCTGAAAATCTCGGCCATCGACCTAGTGTCCTTCCGAGGCAACCGCGACCGATACTTCCGCGGACATTCCCGAGCGCAGGCGCTCCAGGGACGGCGAGGCTTCGAAGTCGATCCTGACGGGGACGCGCTGGACGACCTTCGTGAAGTTGCCCGTGGCGTTGTCAGCAGGCAGCAACGCGAACTGCGAACCCGATGCAGGGGAAAGACGGCTGACGTGTCCCTTGAAGGTCACGCCCGGAATCGCATCGATCGAAACATCGGCGACTTGTCCTTCCTTCATCCGGGCAAGCTGGGTCTCCTTGAAATTCGCGATCATGTAGACGTCCGGGAGCGGGACGATGGAGATCGTGTTTGCCCCTACCGTCACATAGTCGCCCACATGGACCTGGCGTTCGCTAACCACGCCGTCGAAGGGAGCGATGATCTTCGTGTAGGAGACGGACAGATCAGCCGCCTTGAGGGCAGCACGCGCAGCCGCCACGTTTGCCGCAAGCTGCTCCGTCTGTCCGTCGATGTATTCTAGCTGTGCCTTCGCCGAGGCAACGGTGGCCTCCGCAGCCAGTGCGGTTGCCGCGGTCGACTTCGCCTGGGCCAGCGCCTGCTCGTTCTTCTGCTGGGTCCCGACGCCCTTTTCAGCCAGGGTCGTCTGGCGGTTCGCTTCCGATTTCGCCAGTTCGGCGTTCGAATTCGCCACGGCGGCCTGTGCCTCGGCCTGACGAATGGCTGCCCGCTGAAGGATCTTCTGGTTGTCCAGATTGTGTAGCTGCGCGGTGGCGGCATCCAGGGCGGCCAGGGCCTGAGCCTGCTTGGCAAGATAGTCCGACCCGTCGATCTCGACGAGCACATCGCCAGCCTTCACCCTATCGAAATCACCGACATTGATGGCGCTGATGTTTCCCGAAACGCGGGCTCCCAGGCGGCTGAGTTCGGAGCGGATGTAGGCGTTGTCCGTTGTCTGGACATCGGCTCCAGCCATCCACCTGTCCCAGCGCTGGGAACTCACCCCCACCAGGACGCAAACCGCCGCCACCACCGCCAGAGGAACGAGGAGTTTTGTGTAGTCTCGGACTGGTTTCGGTGCCGCCGCCTCCTGGGACTGGACGGCGACAAGTACTGGGGTTTTGGCGGGTGGTTGCTGGAGCATGGGTTCTATCCTTTTCTAAAGACAGAAAGCACGTTTCTATATATCATTTCCAATAGCTTCTTTATTGTCGGTAATCATCTGGAGTGATTAAACATGGATCTGTCAATTCAGAGACAGCCCGGTATCGAGCTGCGGCACTTCCGCTACTTCATCGCCGTCGCTGAAGAGCTCCATTTCGGACGGGCCGCTGCGAGACTGAACATCGTCCAGCCTGCGCTGACCGCACAGATCAAGTCCCTGGAAGGCATGTTCGGCGTCGAGTTGCTCGAGCGGACCAAACGTCGCGTGGAACTGACCGAGGCCGGCCGCGAATTTCTCCGGGAAAGCTATGCCGCCCTGTCACAGGTCGGTACGGCGATCGAAACGGTAAGGGACTTTGCGCGTGGAGCAACTGGAACGCTCCGTCTCGGCTATGGAGCCAATGCAGCGATCGCTGGCTTGATTTCGGAGTCGATCAGGCGGTTCCGGTCTCAATGGCCCGGAGTGAACGTCACGCTGAAGGAGATGCCCAGCAGCGAGGTATCCGAAGCCCTTCTTCGAAACGAGATCGACGTCGGCTATGCCGCCACCGCAGGGTTGGTTGCCAGCGGCGTTACATCGAAGGCGGTGGGGTCATGGCCGTGGTATCTGGCCGTCGCCGACACGCATCCCCTGGCAAAGGCGGAGAAGGCGAGGATCGCCGATGTTGCGGGTGAGAGCCTGGCCGTCTACGCGGAGCCGGATGGCAGATCGAACATCGGCGGCGTGCTGGCATCCTTGCCCGGGATGTCTCCGCAGCACGTCTACAGAACCAGCCACATCATGAGCCTGATGACCTACGTGTCATCCGGGCTTGGCGTTTCGTTCGTGCCATCGCCGCTCAAGTCGCTCAATTTCAAGGGTGTCGCCTATCTCGACGTCAGTGATCCAATGCCACTCATGGAAATGAAGCTCCTCTGGCGGACAGACAACGCCAGCGCACCCACGCTGAACTACATCCGCAGTCTCGACGCGGAAGCTGCCGAAAAGTGACGCAGGCAGAATTGGTGAAGACCCGACCGATCTAGCTCGGCCGGGTCTTCATTCGTATCAGGCGACTTTGGCCGTCTGGAGTGTTGGGTAGTCCGTATAGCCTTTGTCGCCGCCGCCGTAGAACGTGGACCTGTCTGGCTCGTTCAACGTCGCACCCTGCCGGAATCTCTCCGGCAAATCCGGTGTCGCGAGGAACGCTGCACCGAAGACTGTGGCATCAGCGCGTCCGGCGGCGAGTGCGCTTTCTGCAGAAGCCTGATCCAGTCCGCCACCCACCAGATACGCCCCGTTGAAACGTGGCTTTAGAAGAGCGTGGTAGTCGATCGGCGCACCGAACAGTGCGACGTGAAGGTAGGCCAGATCAAAGGCGTTCAGCTTGTCGACCAGTTCCCAGTATGTCGCCTGCGGATTCTCATCGACGATGCCGTTGAAGTTCATCTCCGGTGAAATCTTGATGCCGACGCGGTCACCACCGACCTCCTCGACCATGGCACCCAGCACATCGAGGATGAAGCGGGCACGGTTGGCCGTTGAGCCGCCGTATTCATCCTCGCGCTTGTTGCTGCCCGATGCCAGGAACTGTTCCGGAAGGTAGCCTGATGCTCCATGGAGTTCGACGCCGTCGAATCCTGCTTCAATGGCGCGGCGGCTCGCCTGCCGATAGTCCTCGATCACCTGCTTGATTTCGGAGATGGTCAGTTCATGCGGGGTAACGAAATCCTGCTGGCCCGATGTCGTCCAGGTCTGCCCCGGAGGCTGAATCGAAGACGGAGCGACGGGAAGCGTGCCGCCGGGCTGAAGTGACGGATGCGAAACGCGGCCACAATGCATGACCTGCATGAAAATACGGGAGCCGCGGGAATGCACCGCATCGGTGACACGCCTCCATGCCTCGACCTGGGCATCCGTTCGAATGCCAGGTGTGTGAACATAGCCCTTGCCCTGCGCGGAAGGATAAACGCCTTCGCTGATGATCAGTCCGGCGCCCGCCCTCTGGTCGTAATATGTTGCGACGCTGTCATAAGGCACTCCGTCGTCTTCGTTCGCACGCGAACGTGTCATCGGGGCCATGACGAGGCGGTTGGATAGTTCGTAGCGTCCGACGCGGACGGGGGTGAAGAGCTTGCTCATGTGGGAGGGTTTCCTTGATGCGTGTACTGCCTCTACAAATGACTGCTTCACACAACGATATAAAGTGCATAATATGGAAATCATTGATCCATATTTGAGGCAATGATTTGGAACTTCTGAACGACATGGCGCTGTTCGTCGAAGTGGTGAAAGCGAAGAGCTTCCGCGGGGCAGCCGAGATCATAAAAGTGCCGAACTCGACGCTCTCACGCCGCATCAGCGCGCTGGAAAAGGCGATCGGCCTGCGTCTGCTCCACAGGACGACGCGCCGCATCGAGCTGACTGAGGCGGGCCAGATCTACTTCGAGCGGTGCAAGCGAATTGTCGATGAGGCGCGCCTTGCACACGAGCAACTCGGCGACATGCTGGATCAGCCAAGCGGCACCCTCAGGGTGTCCCTCCCGGTCGATTTCGCCAACACCTATCTTGCCCCTCTTATCGCCGAGTTTGCTGAGCTCTATCCGGGGATCGACTTCGATTTCGACCTGACACCGCGAAGGGTCGATCTGGTTGCCGAACCATTCGACGTCGCCATCCGGATCGGAGAACCAGAACCGTCGCACATGATCGCCCGGCCGCTTGCCAGGCTCTCGCCCCACCTCTTCGCATCGCCGCGATACTTGGAGAAGCACGGTGAACCCCAGCATCCGTCCGAGTTGGCCGACCACCAATGCCTTTACATGCTGAAGGCGAAGGTGTGGAGCCTGACCGATGGATCCGAAGTCGTGGACACCGCCATCGATGGTCGCTTCCGGCTCAATAGCGTCGGCATGATCCGTCGGCTCGCCACCCTCGACATGGGTATCGCAATGCTCCCGGACGAGATCGTTGCCGAGGAGTTGGCGGACAACAGGCTGAAGCGAGTGCTCCCCGGCTGGTGCGGCGCTCCCAACCCGGTCTATGCAATCACAGAGACAAGGCTCCTGCCGGCTAAGACGCAAAGATTCATCGAGTTCCTCAAGGCGCGACTGAAATAGGATTCGCCGCGTTCGTCACATGCAACGAACGCGGCGAATGGACAGCGGTGGATATCAGTTGCGGACGTTGCCGCCGTCAGCCGCGATCGTCTGCCCCGTGACGAAGGACGAATCCTTGGAGCACAGGAATGAGATCACACCGACGATATCAGAGGGTTCGATGACCCTCGGGATCGCCTGGACCTTGGGGAGGTAGTCGAAGATCTCCTCGTTCTCGCCGCGCATGCTCTTGGTGTTGGTCAATCCGGGTGCAATGACATTCACGGTGATGCCGGAGGCGCCGACTTCGCCGGCGAGAGCACGCGTGAAGCCGATAACCCCGCCCTTGCTGGCGACGTAGGAGGTCATCTGAGTGGTGTTCAGCCAGAATGTCGTGCTGGCGACGTTGACGATGCGGCCGTAGCCTCGCTCGATCATTCCGGGAACGAAGGCCTTGCACATCAGGAACGGTCCATCGAGGTTCACGCTGATGACCTTGCGCCAGAGATCGTAGTCGGTTTCGGCGAATGGCTTCCAAGGATAGATGCCGGCGTTGTTTACCAGGGCGGTGACGGGCGGCAGCGTCTTCTCGACTTCGGCAGCGAATTCAGCGGTCGATGCCGGCGACGTGACATCGACTTTGGCCGAGAAGAACTTGCGTCCGGCCGCCTCGGCGATGGCCCTGGTCTCGGATGCATCGCCCACGTCGGCGACCGCAATGTCGAACCCGTCGGCGGCAAGGCGTTGGGCGTAGGCCTGTCCGATGCCGGTGGCGGCTCCGGTGATGACGGCTGTTCCTTTGGACATGATGGTTACTCCAGTTCGTTTTTTGTCATGGCAGGACATCACCACACACGACGGCATCGGCATGGGCAGTCGAGTGCCATTTTATCGAAGTGCGTCTGGTGCGGGTGCGGTATAAAATTCCAACGTTGAGAATGACTGCTCCAAACGTGGAGCAGTCATTGACGTCGGTCTCAGCCGCTCATAGTGCCGTCGCGTGAGTAGGCGGCGTTCCGATCGACCAGAAAGACCACGACATCGGATGCCTCGTTTGCGGTGACCTCGAACTGCTGCTCGCTATCGCCCACCATGAGCGCGGCGTATTTTTCGATGTCCTGCTTGCCAGCCGAGACGTTCCCGTCGAAGACGTAGAACCAACGGTCAAATCCGTCCTTGGCGGGAAGGATGACAGTCTCCCCTGCCGCCAGATGCCTATCGTAAAGATAGACCTGCTGGCGGACGAAGGTCGGTGCATCCGACCCCACGGGGCCTGTCAGCAGTCGCCATTGCCCGTTGCGCTCCGCTTCCGTGAGTTCGACGAACTGGACCTCGGGCTTCATCTCGGCCATTTCCGGCCGAACGAAGATCTGCAGCATTTCAATCCGGTCGCGGCCAACCACCTCCTCCTCATGCGAGAAGCCGTGGCCTGCGTTCATGACCATGAGGCGGTGTGACGACAGAACCTCGCTGTGCCCGGCCGAGTCAGTGTGCTTCATCTGGCCGGCACGCATGTAGCTGATGATCTCGTCGTTGCGATGCTCGTGCATCCTCACCACGAGACCCGGCTGCAGTTTGGCATGGTCGATGGTACCGAGACCGCCGAAGCCTGGGTCGCTCCGCCCCAGCGTGATGCCGGGACGGATGCGGCGAAGTTGGAATGGTCCATGCGCCCGCTGCTGATGGGTCTCGGGTGAAACCATGCCCGTCCCGATGACGGGAGCTGCGTGAATGTTCATGTCTTTCTTCTTCATTCTGCGGGCGCGGTGGGGATCAGTTGCCAATCGGCGGAAGGACTTCCGTGAAGAGCAACTGGATCAGCTTCTGGCCGTTTTCCGTGCCCCAGTTCTGGGCAAGTTCGGCGATCATGGTGTTGGTCGCGGTCAGGATCACGCCTGCGTCCTGCATCCGGCGGCGGGACATGTCTTCCGAGAGCTCGTAGGGCGAACCCGAGGCATCCATCACGGCCTGCACGTTGTAACCTTCGCCGACCGCATCGATCGCCGGGAACACGAGGCACACGTCGGTGGTGACACCTGCCATGATCAGGTTCTTGCGGCCCGTGGCCTCGACGGCCGCCTTGAAGTTGGCGTCTGTCCAGGCGTTGACGATGCCCTCGCGCTTCACGCGGTTTGCGAAAGCTTCGGGAAGGATTTCTTCCAGTTCCGGGAGAAGCGGTCCCTGCAGGCGCTCTTCCTGGCTGGAGGTGAGAACGGTGGGGATACCCAGGATCTTTGCTGCCTTGGCGAGAGCAAGTGACATGCGCTTGGCCTGCGCGACGTCGATGTTCTTGATGAGCTGCATGGTGCCGACCTGGTGGTCGATCAGGAGGAGTGCGGAATTTTCAGGCGTGAACAGCTTGGACATGATGTGGTCTCCGTTCATTTAACAAGCGTGATTGCTTGCCGATGAAGATATTGTTGAAACATTCGCAGCGGGAGACTTGAAAAATGCCAACTTCATGTTCCATTTTTGAAACATGAAAACGTTCGTGGATTTCGATGGCCTCGCGCTGTTCATTCGTGTCGCCCAAGCTGGCGGGTTGGCCGCCGCCGAGCGTGCCACAGGCATCTCCAAGGCCACTCTTTCCCGTAGGCTGACGGCATTGGAGGACACCCTGAATGTACGGCTCGTGAGGCGGACCAAGAAGGGCATCGTGCTGACCGAGCACGGACAGCAGCTCTATGATCGGAGCCGAGATGCCTTTCTCCTCGCCGAGGAAGCCGTTGCTGGTGTGCAGGACGAAAAGGTCGCGTTGTCCGGAACCGTCCGTCTTTCGCTGCCGCCTGACATGGCGACCGAGGTGCTCGCCCCTGCCCTCATTAAGTTCAAGGCGAACTACCCGGATGTCGTCATCGACATGACCCTGGCGGATCGCCGGGTGTCGCTGGTCGAAGAAGGCTACGATCTAGTGGTGAGGATGGGCTCGCTTGCGGATTCCGGACTGATCTCGAAGAAGATCGCAAGTCTTCCTCGAACCCTTGTTGCCAGTCCAACCTTCCTCGAGGCGCATCCGGAGATAAAGGGTCCCCAGGACCTGCGGAATGTTCCTGCGCTCGCGATCCGACGTGATCTCGTCGAATGGGATCTTCGTGACCGCGACGGTGTCGTGACCAACGTGACGCCGAAGATCGGCTTCGCTGCCAACCGCCAGACCATTCTCATCGACGCCGCGGTCGCGGGACTCGGCATCGCCAACCTGCCGAATTTCATGATTGAGCAGCATCTCGCCTCCGGAAAACTCGTTCAGGCCCTGCCGGAGTGGGTACCGTCGCCGGTGGAGATGACCGCGCTTTGGCAGAAGGACAGGATCACCGCGCGTCTTGTAAAGGCAATCGTCGCGACTTTTGTTGAAGCCTTTGAATGAGAGCTAGTGTTTCCATGTCTTTTGACATCCGCCAGTTGCCGCTTCGAATCCCCCGCCGCCGAGGCACCGAGGGATTCTTGGATGGGTGTTCGAAAGTAATTGATGTCGCTAGGCAGACCGTCGGGGTTTGTCCTCGTCGAGCGCGTTCAACACCTCCTGTCCCGGAAGCTCCCGTCGCGAGGTCAGTTGATCGGTGAGGATCAAGCAAGCCTTGCGGTGCCGCAGGAGGATCTCTTTCGAGCGATCAAGCTGCGGAGCCGGGCTGAAGAAGCTGTGGCCAGGAGTGAAGATCAAGGTCGGACCCGTTCAGTACTATGACCCGTGCTCGTTCGTTCACAGAAAAGAGAAGCCGGTGCACCTCAAGCATTTCCAATTCGCCTACCAGCGAGAGTGGCGCCTGTGCGCTTTCCCTAACGCCAGCCAGATGCCTGCGGCAGCATTCAACATCGAGCTGGGGTCTATGTCGGACATCGCCGAGATGGTGGCGCTGCCTACGTGATCCCCTATGCCTGTTCTGCGTCGCCACATAGGTATTTGAAGCAAGTGACGTGCAGCGGAACGACGTTGCATCATTGCATGGGCAATAGCATTTTGAACCGTGAAATTGTTCTCGATGCCGCCGCAATATCTCCACCTCCCCAACAGTCGCAGGGCACGAGGCTGGAGCATAATTCGACAAATGCCTTCCCGATCCTCTCGGTCGACGAGAAGTATTACCAACCGGACATTGTTGCACTATATACTCGATCTCAACCGTTGTAGTATCGGAGCGGTTCTGGCGGAGTACATGTCATGTCGTGCTCGCAAATGCTTCCAATATGCGTTTCAGTTGTCATGACGGGTGTCTGGACGCCTGTGTCTGCCGTGTCGGCCGCAGAAACTGCCGCGGCAAAATCACCACGCAACCAGTCGATATCCTTGCTGGTGAGGACCGACCTGCAGCAGGGCGAACTGTCAGCGCCTGGTACCGCGATTGACTGGTGGCTGCGAGAGGACATCGTGCACACGTCAGAGGCAGCGGGTAGAGCAACCCGCGTTTTCAACCCAAACTGGCTGCGGAACGATCAACTCCGCGGATCTCGCTGATCGGCCGGCGAGCTCCATTCGCTGCTTGAATGGCACCTTACACGATCGACCATCGTTGCAGATGAAGCCGCTACAGCCAGCCCCCCTCAAACCCTGCGCGGCGTAGCCCCCTGACGACGGGCTCGCACCTGCGCATGAGGTTCCAGAGGAACTCCGTTCTATAGTTTTCGATCATCAGCGCCACGGGTCCCTGATCGATCCCGAAATGATAGGGACTGATCCACCAACCCGTCGGGCTATCCTCATCCTTGAACGTCTGGTTGAACGACGGCTTGAACCCATATAGCCGTGTCATTCCAAGGTTCATGCCTGCAAAATTGCGAATGGTCGGAATGACGATCTCCGGCGCGAAAGGCAGGGAGGCCACAACGACCCACGGCGACACGGTTCCATCATCGGGCCCGAACGGCGCCCCGCGGGCGATGTAGTCAAAGAACTCCCTGCGGACCCCGCCGACATCGGCGGTCAGCCAGCCAGGGCCGTCGCTTGCGGTAAATCCCCAGCAGTGCTCGCCATAGCCCTCGAATTGCATCGGGTTTCGAATTGCATACTCCTGCTGCACGAAGGTGGCCTGCCGGCTGTTCTGGAAGTAATCGCTGTCATGCTCCCGCATGAATTCGTCGCGGATGCCGCGGAAATCAATCCACATGTGCGACAGCTGGTGCGTGAAGAGCGGACCGGAGTAAAGGAGTTCGCGTCCGAAGATGTTGCGCCACTCATAGCTCGCCGCATAGGCCGCATAGCTCTCCGATGGCAGGGAATGCGTCGGCGATCCGAGGCCCAGTATGTAAAGAAGCAAGCCTTCGTCATAGCCGCGCCAGCGGTAGGGAATGAAGCCGCTCTCCGGTCGCCAGCCGTGCGTCAGCGTCGCACTGTGGTCACATGCCCAGTTCCAGTCCGCTCGCTCATAAAGCGAGGTCGCGAGCTGCCTAATCTTCGTTTCGTCGGCGGTGTCCCCATCGAAGTAGGTGGCGACCGTCAAGGCCCCCGCGAACAGAAAGGCCGAATCGATCGTCGACAGTTCGCACTGCCATACCCGGCGCCCGGTCTCGATGTCGAGAAAATGATAGAAGAACCCTTTGTAGCCCGAGGCGTCAGGCTCAGGTCCCTGATGACATTGCATCAGGAATTCAAGCCGGCGCCGCGCGATCTTGGCGGCAAATTCGCGAATGATGAGGCCGCGCTCGACGACGACGGGAATTGTGGCGAGCGCCATGCCAACCGCAGCGATGCTGGCAGGCGCGCCGGCCTGTGTCTTGTCGCGAACCAGCCCATTGTCCGGATTCGTGCAATGCAGGTAATAGAGCAACGTCGTGAACTGCAGCCGCGCGAAATCCTGGTCGCTCGGCGCGGCCTCCGGATTTGGCGCGGTTGACACTTCGATCATGCCTACCCCCCATCCACACAGCTTCCAAGTCCACGCTGCGGGCGGCAGTTGATCCACAACTCGCCGCCGGCGTCGTTGAAAGTCAGTTGCGTGCTGCATCGGCCTCGCCGATGCCTCTGGTCACATCAAGCCCCAAGTCGCTTTGCAGATTGGCGGCTCAGGTGTTGTCTCCTTCTGTCGACGTCCCTCGTGGCCCTGCGACCTGTCCCCGCACGCCCCACTTCCAGCCGCTGATTTCTGGCATGTCATCACCATGCTTCTCGATGTACTGCCGGTGCTCGATCAGCTTCTCGCGGATCGCCTGCTTGAAGTAGGCTGCACGAGAGCCGAGTTGCGGCAGCCGATCGATGACGTCTTCGACAAGGTGGAAGCGATCGAGCTCGTTCAGGACGACCATGTCGAACGGCGTCGTGGTGGTGCCCTCCTCCTTGTAACCCCGCACATGCAGATTGCCGTGATTGGTGCGCCGATAGGTCAAACGGTGAATCAGCCACGGATATCCGTGGAATGCGAAGATGATAGGCTTGTCCTTGGTAAAGAGCGCATCGAAGTCGCGATCGGAAAGCCCATGCGGGTGCTCGCTGGACGGCTGCAACTTCATGAGGTTGACGATATTGATGACGCGCACCTTCAATTCCGGCAGGTGTTCACGGATCAATTGCACCGCAGCCAGCGTCTCCAATGTCGGAACGTCGCCGCAACATGCCATGACCACATCAGGTTCCGATCCCCGATCGTTGCTCGCCCATTCCCAGATGCCGAGACCTTCGGCGCAGTGCTTGACCGCCTCATCCATGGTAAGCCACTGCGGCGCCGGCTGCTTTCCGGCCACGACGACGTTTACATAGTTGCGGCTGCGCAGGCAGTGATCAGTGACGGAAAGTAGCGTGTTGGCATCCGGCGGCAGATAGACGCGTATCACTTCTGCTTTCTTGTTGACCACATGGTCGATGAAGCCCGGGTCCTGGTGGCTGAAGCCATTGTGGTCCTGGCGCCAGACATGCGAGCTCAGAAAGTAGTTGAGCGACGCGACCGGCCGCCGCCAGGGAATATGGTTGCAAATCTTCAGCCACTTGGCATGCTGATTGAACATGGAATCGATGATGTGGATGAAGGCTTCGTAGCAAGAGAAGAAGCCATGGCGTCCCGTCAGCAGGTAGCCTTCCAGCCAGCCTTGGCATTGGTGCTCACTCAACACCTCCATCACGCGACCATCGGGCGAAAGGTGATCGTCCTCGGGATAGATTTCCGCCATATAGCAGCGGTCGGTGACCTCAAGCACGTCCTGCCAGCGGTTGGAGTTGTTTTCGTCGGGGCTGAACAGCCGGAAGTTCTTGCTGTTGAGGTTGAGCTTCATGATATCGCGGAGGAACTTGCCCATGACCCGCGCCGATTCCGTCGTCGTCGCTCCGGGGCTCGGCACCGGGACGGCGTAGTCGCGGAAATCGGGCATCTTCAGATCACGCAGAAGCAGGCCTCCGTTCGCGTGCGGGTTGTCGCTCATCCGACGATGACCGGCCGGCGCCAACGCGGCAAATTCTGCGCGCAGCCTGCCATCCTCGTCAAACAGCTCCCCGGGCCGGTAGGTATTCATCCAGTGCTGCAGAATCTCTATGTGCTCGGGCTTGTCCATTTCCCCCATCGGAACCTGGTGCGACCGCCAGTAGCCCTCACACTTCTTGCCGTCGATCTCGCTCGGGCAAGTCCAGCCTTTGGGTGTCCGGAAAACGATCATCGGCCACGCCGGGCGCCTCAGATTGCCTTTTTCACGGGCTTCCGCCCATATGCGCTTGATCTCGGCAACGGCAGTATCCATCGCGGCCGCCAACTGCTGCTGCACCTTGTCGGGCTCATGCCCTTCGACGAAGAGTGGCGCATAGCCCATTCCTTCAAAGAACTTCCTGAGTTCCGCTTCGGGAATGCGGGCCAGGAAGCACGGATTGGCAATCTTGTAGCCGTTCAGATGCAGGATCGGCAGCACGCAGCCGTCGCGCGCGGGATTGAGAAACTTGTTGCCGTGCCATCCGGTCGCCAGAGGGCCGGTTTCCGCCTCCCCGTCGCCTACGACGCAGGCAACGATCAGATCCGGATTGTCGAAGGCCGCGCCATAGGCATGGCTCAAGGCATACCCCAGCTCACCGCCCTCATGGATGCTTCCCGGCGTTTCCGGAGCAACGTGGCTTGGAATACCACCGGGGAAGCTGAACTGCTTGAACAGGTGCTTGAGGCCATCCGCATCCTGGCCGATATTCGGGTAGACTTCGCTGTAGGTCCCCTCGAGGTAAGCATGCGCGACCAGCGAAGGTCCGCCGTGGCCGGGTCCGATGACATAGATCATGTCAAGGTCGTCGCGCTTGATCATACGGTTCAAATGAACATAGAGCATGTTCAGACCCGGCGACGTGCCCCAATGGCCCAGCAGCCGGGGCTTGATATGCTCGCGCTTCAGCGGCTGCTTCAGCAGCGGGTTGTCGAGTAGATAGATCTGGCCGACCGACAGATAGTTTGATGCCCGCCAGTAGGCGTCCATCAGGCGGAGTTCTTCAGCTCCAAGTGGAGCGGCGCTGCCCTGGTAGTCGTCGGTTGGTGAAGTGGTACCTGTCGTCATCTGGGGCGAAACCATTGTCAGCCTCCCTCGCTGGCTCGTTGTCACATCGATCCTACGCTACAGATTGCAATTCCATTCTCATTGACAATTGGTAATTGCGCAACAACTCACAGGAACGACACTGGTGCGGCCAATCGCCCTGTCATCGGCAGTCAGTCTCAAGCGAACCGCTACTACGGAGCTGCATCTGAATCGCGCAACCCAAAAGAGAATCCCGAACTTCTAGATAGTGCCGGAGTATGACACGGCAACCACACTCTGAATCTCACAGGTGGTTGCGCTTCCTGTTCAATGGCACCGTATTTCACACGGCAAGCCCCGCCTCCCTCACTGCCTCCTCGAAGGCTATTCGCGCGAGATAGGACGGCGACCAATTGCGAACAGCATCTTGGCAAGTCTCGATGGCCCGGGCAAATCCGGGTCCGCGGATCGGCCAGTCCTTTCGCAGCTTTGCAAGTGCCTCTTTGGCGGTTCCGACAAACTCGACGGCGCCGTCTCTGCCAGTACGCATCAGCACGCATACATTCCAAGGGCCAGGACACCGCTCTTCCATGAACTCACCCCTCGCTGGAGGCACCTCCGCAGATTCTGCCATAGCCTGGGCGGCTGACAGACAACAACCACCGGCCCCTTCGAGCCCCATGCAGATTACCGCCGCCTGCACGCAGAAACAACAACGGCCTACGCGAAGCACCTTCGCGTAGGCCGATCATTGAAATCCGATCCGGCTGTCCGGATCATGCAGCTTGCGTGGCGACGCTCGTATCGGACGCAAAGCGGCTATCTAGAATCCGGCTCCAGAGAGTGAGGACCAAGGCCCCGATGACGAGGATTGCCCCAACCCATGGCGTGGCCCCGAGGCCGAGCGAGGATTCGACCACCAGCCCGCCGATCCACGCACCTGCGGCAATTCCGAGATTGAAGGCCGCAATGTTCAGTGCCGATGCGACGTCCACAGCGGCAGGACGAACCTGTTGTGCGAGCTGCACGACATAGATCTGCAGGCCGGGCACGTTGGCGAAGGAGAGGAAGCCGAGTGCAGCCAGCGTCGGAACGGCCAACCAGGGCGACGGCGCGGTGAAGCTGAACAGCACCAGCACGATCGCCTGGGCAATGAACAATCCGGTCAAGGCGCGTACGGGACTGCGGTTGGCGAACCGGCCGCCGGCGATATTGCCGATAGCGATCGCGATGCCGTAGACCACGAGAATGAGGCTGACCGTGCCGGCAGCAAACCCGGTGATGTCCTGAAGGATTGAAGCAAGGAAGGTGAAGGCGACGAATGTGCCGCCGTATCCGAGCGCAGTCATCGCGAATACGATGAGCAGGCGGCCGCTGCCGAGCACGCGGATCNNTGATCGCCAATGCTGGCGGCCGGCGCCTTCTTCAAGCTAGACGGGAGAAGTACCGCGATTGCCAGGAAGGCGACGGCACCGAGGCCGGCAACGGCTGCAAACGTAGCACGCCAGCCGAAGACCTGACCGATCAACGTGCCGAGCGGAACGCCTGTGACGATGGCGACGGTCAATCCCATGAACATCATTGCAATCGCCGAGGCACGGCGATTTTCGGGAACGAGATCGGCAGCAATCGTCGAGCCGACGGAGAAGAAGACGCCATGCGCAAAAGCGGAAAGCACACGTGCCACCAGCAGCGGCGCATAGCTCGGGCTGATCGCCGCCATGCCGTTGCCAATCACGAAAAGCGCCATAAGGCCCAATAGTAGCGGCTTCCTTTCGATACGCCCGGTGAGCGCCGTCAGGACCGGCGCACCGAATGTGACGCCCAGCGCGTAGACACTAACGATCAGTCCCGCCAGCGGCAGACTGATGTGGAGATCTGCAGCAACGGTCGGCAACAGACCGACAATGACGAATTCTGTAGTTCCGATCGCATAGGCCGCGATCGTCAAAGCAAAGAGAGCAATTGGCATAATGTGCCTCGAATGATCTGCCGGTCTGCCGGCGTGGTTGACTGGCGGACATATGGAGGCATTGGCTTTCAGGGATAAGCTGTCACTTGGTCCAAGGATCTGTGAACCGAATTCACAAGAGGGAAGGCTAGAGCGTCAAAAGAACGTTTGCAGGATAAGGTGCGGAGGTGCCGACCTTTGCCAAGCAGCGCGCAAATCTCGTTGCGGTTCGGTAACAGTTGCCCAAAACTCGTCACGGCGCGCCGGACATCCCGTGCGAATTGCACGTAACATCTGCGTGGTTACTGTAAAGTACTTTCACTTTAGCCCGGCCACCGTAAGGTGCTTGCGTTTCAATGAGGGGACCGGAAACGTGATCGCTGCCCGCACTGTACGGACACTTGTGCCGTTGCTCGTCGCCGCACTTCTTGCGGGCTGTGGTCATCCAAGCGGGGTCATGGCACCTGTTGCTCTGACGGCTGCAACGCCCAACACCACCAAGGTCAGCATGCTGGTGGCCACCACTCGCGAACCGTCTGGTGATCCCGCAACGCTATTTACAGGCGAACGCAGTCCAAAGCCTTACTTGACGGCCGTCGATGTCTCCATACCGCCGAAGCGCGCGGCCGGCACCGTGCAATGGCCGAAGCGCCTACCGCCCAATCCGGCGACCGACTTTGCTGTGACCAGCGTCAAAGAGATCGATACTGTTCCGCAGGGGCGTGCGTGGTTCCGTCAGAATATCCAAGGCGGCCACGCGTTGGTCTTCGTCCACGGCTTCAACAACAAGTACGAAGATTCCGTTTTCCGCCTCGCCCAGATCGTCCACGATTCGGGGATGCACGCGACCCCTCTCCTCTTCACGTGGCCCTCACGCGCGCAACTCACGGCATACGAGTACGACAAGGAAAGCACCAATTATTCGCGCACCGCGCTTGAGCAAGCGTTGCGAACACTGGCCGCTGACCCCGACGTCAAGGACATCACCATCCTCGCTCACTCTATGGGTACCTGGCTGACCATGGAGTCTTTGCGCCAGATGGGCATTCGCGACGGGCACGTGAACAGCAAGATCCACAACGTCATTCTCGCCTCTCCTGACATCGACATCCAGGTCTTCGCCAAGCAGTTCGCCGAGATGGGCGAGCCAAGGCCGAAGTTCACGATCTTCGTATCGCAGGATGACAAAGCTCTTGCAGTCTCGAGCTTCATCACCGGCAAAGTCTCGCGCCTCGGCGCGATCGACCCGACCGCGGAGCCTTATCGCTCGAAACTCGAGGCCGCAGGCATTACCGCCATTGACCTTACCAAGGTAAAGGGCGAAGGCCTGAACCATGGCAAGTTCGCCGAGAGTCCCGAGATTGTTCAGCTGATTGGCCAGCGCATTGTCACCGGACAGACGCTGACGGATTCGAACGTCTCTCTCGGCCAGGGTCTGACCGCAGTGGTCGGCGGCACGGTAACGACAATCGGCAACGTCGCGGCCACTGCCGTCGCCGCACCGGTGACCGTGCTTGAACAGCCGATGCAGGCAAAGAAGCGCTCTGCCGATGCAACTCTGCAGGGAGATCTCAAGCCACAACCGCTCACCCAATAGGCACGAAGCATTCTGCTCGTTGTTACGTTTCGGCGATCGCTTGTTACCGTAACGTACTTACCGGGTGACGCTTTCAGTGGGACCGTGCGGTCGTTGAAAAGGCGACGACTGTTCGGCAGCGCCGACTTGGCCTGCCCCACTGGGAGAGCTTAAATGCTAGATGACATATATGGGAAAGGGAGCGCTATGAGTGCGTCTCTCTCCGCGCGGCTTCGGCGCGCCGGCGCAGGGCTTGCGATAGCGCTGGCCTCTACCTCGCTCAGCTATGGGGTTGCTCAGGCGCAGCAGGCGGCGCAGGACACCACCAAACCGAACATCCTCGTTATCTTCGGCGACGACATCGGCCAGACCAACATCAGCGCCTATTCGATGGGGGTCGTGGGCTACAAGACGCCCAATATCGACCGCATTGCCAAGGAAGGCACGCTGTTCACGGACTACTATGCCGAAAACAGCTGCACCGCCGGTCGCTCGACATTCATTACCGGGCAGGTCTGCCTTCGTACCGGCCTCTGCAAGGTTGGCATCCCGGGAGCAACGGTCGGCCTGCAGGCGCGCGACATTACAATCGCGCAGGCTCTCAAGCCGCTTGGTTACGCGACCGGCCAGTTCGGCAAGAACCATCTGGGCGACCGCGACGAATTCCTGCCGACGAAGCACGGCTTCGACGAGTTCTTCGGCAACCTCTATCATCTGAACGCCGAGGAAGAACCGGAGCGTCCCTACTATCCGAAGAACGATCAGGAGTTCGTAAAAGCCAATTCGCCGCGCGGCGTGCTGCATTCCTTCGCGGATGGCAGGGTGGAGGACACCGGCGCGCTCAACCGCAAGCGGATGGAAACGATCGACGATGAGACGACTGCTGCCGCAATCGATTTCATCCAGCGCCAGGCCAAGGAAGGTAAACCCTTCTTTACCTGGATGAACACCACCCGCATGCACGCGTTCACGCATGTTCGCGAATCGATGCAGGGCCAAAGCGGGATGCCGGGCAATGAATATGCCGACGGAATGATCGAGCACGATGGCGATGTCGGCAAACTGCTGAAGACGCTGGACGATCTCAAGATCGCGGACAACACGATCGTCGTCTATACGACTGACAATGGTCCCAACCAGTGGTCGTGGCCGGATGCTGCGACGACGTCGTTCCGAAGCGAGAAGGACACCAACTGGGAAGGTGCATTCCGCGTGCCCGCGATGGTCCGTTGGCCCGGCCACATCAAGGCGGGCGAAGTATCCAATGAAATGATGTCCGGACTTGACTGGTTCCCGACCCTGCTTGCAGCCGCCGGCGATGCCGATATCAAGCAACGGCTTGTCAATGGTGCAAGCATCAACGGCAACCAGTTCAAGGTCCATCTCGACGGCTACAACCAGCTTCCCTACCTTACGGGACAGCAGCCGAAATCGGGGCGCGAAGACTTCTATTATTTCAACGATGATGGGGAAGTCGTTGCCTATCGCTACGGCAACTGGAAAATCGTCTTTTGCGAACAGAGAGAGCCAGGCGGCTTCCAGGTATGGGCAAATCCCTTTACCTGCCTTCGCGCTCCAAAAGTCTTCAACCTGCGCATGGACCCCTATGAGCGCGCGGATACCGTCTCCGACCAGTACTACGACTGGTTGGCGAAGAACGCCTATCTCATCCAATACGGCGTCTGGCGAGTTGCTCCCTTCCTGCAGACCTTCAAGGACTATCCTCCGAGCCAGCGCTCGGCGAGTTTCAGCATCGACCAGATGGTCGACGCCCTGATGCGGAGTGTGGAACAAGGCCCAGCCGTCGGGAAATAGCAAAGCGCCATGAGCGGGTCGGTTTTTAGGCGGCCCGCTCAATTCATCTACGGGGAAGCCATGACAACACGCGACGATATTCTCGACCTCGGCAAACGGGTCGGCAAGTCAATCATCGGTCAGGACACGATGGTCGAGCGCTTGTTGCTCGGCCTTTTGGCGAACGGCCACCTTCTTGTCGAAGGTTTGCCGGGGCTTGCAAAGACACGCGCTATCAAGAGCTTGGCGAAAAATCTTGATGCGGAGCTTTCCCGCATCCAATTCACCCCCGACCTGCTCCCCGCCGACATCACCGGCTCTGAGATTTACTTCAGCGAAGGCGGCAAGGGAGAGTTCAAGTTTCAACAGGGACCGATCTTCGCCAGTCTGATCCTCGCAGACGAAGTCAATCGCGCCCCCGCCAAGGTCCAGTCAGCTCTTCTGGAAGCAATGGAAGAGCGTCAGGTAACAGTCGGTGGAACAAGTTACCCACTGCCGCCTCTCTTTATGGTCATGGCGACGCAGAATCCGATTGAGCAGGAAGGCACTTACCCTCTTCCCGAAGCCCAGCTTGACCGTTTCTTGATGCATATCGAGGTCGGCTATCCCGACGGCAAGTCCGAAGCGGCGATCATGCGCCTCAACCGTGACGAAGAAAATGAGGCGCACGGGGGAGCCAAGCCCGCTACGCCGCAGAAGCTCAACCCACAGGCGGTCTTCGATGCTCGCAAGGAGATCGGCGCAGTCACTGTGTCCGACCCGGTGGAAGCCTACATTGTCGCGATGGCGCTCGCGACCCGATACCCTGATAAATACGATAAGGACCTGGCCAAGCTGCTACAGGTCGGCGTCAGCCCACGCGGCGTGATCAGCCTCGACAAGGTTTCGCGTTCCTATGCCTGGCTCAAGGGCCGGGACTATGTGACGCCCGACGACGTCAAGGCCATTGTGAACGACGTCTTCCGCCACCGCCTCATTCTCTCATACGAGGCACATGCGTCGAACACGACACCCGACCAGGTGATCAACCGCCTCGTCGAGCTCGTAGCCGTCTCGTGAGGATCGGTAATGCCTGCTGTGCCCGGTACCGAAGGTGTTCACGTCTCAACCAGCCAGCTCGTGGCACTGGAGGCGCGCGCCCGCGATCTGGCATTCGTCCAGAAGGCAAAGAGCCATCGTCTGCTCGCCGGTCGCATGCAGTCTTCCATGCGTGGTCGCGGGCTGACCTTCGAGGAATTGCGCAACTATCTGCCGGGTGACGACATCCGCACGATTGACTGGCGCGTCACCGCGCGGACGAGCAAGCCGGCCGTGCGTGTTTACTCAGAGGAAAAGGAGCGACCCGCGCTCGTCGTTGTGGACCAGCGTATCAACATGTTCTTCGGCAGCCGTCGTTCGATGAAGTCGGTGACGGCTGCGGAAGCGGCGATGCTGTGCGCCTGGCGCATCCTCGGATCCGGCGACCGCGTCGGAGGGTTCGTCTTCAATGATAGCAGGATCGATGAGGTCCGCCCGCACCGTAGCCGCCAAGCGGTGATGGGCTTTGCCGACCGGATCGCGACCCAGAATGCAGCGTTGAGTGCGGCCTTTGCCGGAACGCCATCGCTCGGGGCGCTCGACACTGTTATCGAGCGTGTCGCCAACATCGCGCACCACGATCATCTCGTCATAGTCATCAGCGACTTCGACGGCCATACAGCGGCCACGCGCGACAGATTGCTTCGTCTCGCCGCGCATAATGATGTCATCTGCCTCCTCGTCTACGATCCATTCATGCTGGAGTTGCCGCAATCCGGCAACATCGTCGTCAGCGGGGGCAGTCTTCAGGCAGAACTCGCGCTCCGCCAGGACAGCGTGCGCCAGTCTATCGATCGTTTCGCGCGCGAACGCGGCCGAGAGCTTCGCGCCTGGCAGCGCGAACTCGGACTTCCCATGCTGCCCATTTCGACAGCGGATGAGACGGCGCCACAACTTCGCAAGCTGCTGGAACAGGCAGCATGGCGTCAGAGGAGGCGATGACATGGAGCAGCCCGCAGGCACTACCCCTGACCCGATGACGGAAACAGCCCTGCGAGCGCTCAAGGATATAGCTGTCCCCCCACCGGTTTCGTGGATGCCGCAAACATGGGGCTGGGCGGTTCTGGCCGTAATACTGATGCTGGCTCTCGCCATATGGTTCGCGCTGTGGCTTCGTCACTATCGTGCCAATGCCTATCGGCGTGAGGCGCTGGCGCTGCTTGCCGGCGTGGAAGCAAAAATCCGTGATCCCGCGACTCGAGAGGCTGGCATTCAGGATCTTGCAGTGCTCTTGAAGCGCGTGGCGCTGGCAGGCTGGCCCCGCGACGATGTCGCTTCTCTCGCAGGCGATGCCTGGGTCAAATTTATGGGCGCTCATGGGACCCAAGCCACCGGACAGGCGCTGCATCGAGCGCTTGACGATCTTGAATATCAAGCTGGTGAGGCCGCTGGCGTAGCTCAGCCGAAGGCGGAGGCTGAACTGATTGCCGATGCACGCACCTGGATCGAGCGTCATCATGTATCAGCTTGACCATCCCTGGCTGCTCATCCTGTTGCCGCTCCCACTCGTGGTCTGGTGGTTGTTGCCTGCCCACCACCAGACCTCAGCTTCTGTTCGCCTGCCGTTCTTTGAGCAGGTCGCCGGCGCAGTCGGCATCAAGCCGACCACCGGCTCGGTGATTGCCACCCGCACTTGGCCGCAGTTGATTGCCGAAACTCTAGCCTGGTGCCTCGTCGTGGTGGCTCTTTGCCGCCCTCAGTTCGTCGAGCCCCCGATCGAGAAAGTCGAACCGCAACGCGATCTCATGCTCGCACTCGATCTTTCCCAGTCTATGGATACGCGCGACTTCCGCGCGCCGGACGGGAGCACGCATCCACGCGTCGATGCAGTCCGGACGGTCGTCGGCGATTTCGTCGCCAAGCGGCCCGACGATCGCATCGGCCTGATCGCGTTCGGCGACGCACCCTACCCGCTCGTACCCTTCACCATGGATCACCGCACGGTGCAGGCGATGATCGCCGAAACGCTACCCGGGATGGCGGGGCCCCGAACATCGCTTGGCGATACGATAGGCCTTGCCATCAAGATGTTCGAGAAGACCACGGTGCCCGAGAAAGTCTTGATCGTGCTGACGGACGGCAACGACACGGCCAGCAAGATGCCGCCTGCCAAGGCTGCCGACATCGCAAAGCAGAAAGGTGTCGTTGTCCACACGGTCGGCATCGGTGATCCAGCAGCAACCGGCGAGGAAAAGCTCGACGCGACGACTTTGCAGAAGATCGCCAGCGACACCGGTGGTCGCTACTTCTTCGGCGGCGACCAGACTCAGCTTGCGGCGATATACGACGAGCTCGACAAGATCACGCCGGAGAACCAGAAAAACATTTCCTGGCGACCCCGTATAGAGCTTTTCCATTGGCCGCTTGGCATAGCGATCGCGCTGCTCGGGCTGTATTACTGCGCCTCGGCCCTCGGTGGATTTCTGCGGAGGGCCACGACATGATCGAAGAGTTTCACTTTCTTCGTCCCTGGTGGCTTCTGGCTCTCCTTCTACCCGTCGGTATCGTCTGGCTGGCATCACGCTCGAGCGATATTCGCAACCGCTGGAAGGACATGATTTCTCCCCATCTCCTGGAGAATTTGATCGTCGAAGCATCGGGGGGCACGCGCCTGCGCCCCTCCTGGCTGCTTGCCGCAGTGCTTGCCCTGACAACGATCGGCGCGGCCGGCCCCACCTGGGAACGCGAGGCCCCACCCTTCGTCGAAGATACGGCGCCGCTTGTCCTGGCCGTGGACCTGTCGCCGACAATGGACGCGATAGACCTCACGCCTTCGCGGCTCGAGCGCGCCAAGCTGAAAATCAAGGATATCATCGCTGAGCGTCAGGGCGCCAGAACCGCGGTGATCGCCTATGCCGGATCGGCCCACCTCGTCCTGCCCCTCACCGACGATATCTCGCTTGTCGAGACCTACACCGATGCGCTGGCCACCCGCATCATGCCGCTTGCCGGCAAAGACACGACGGCGGCGCTCACTGCAGCAGAACGAGCCCTCTCGGAGGGCGATGCCGCCGGCACCATCGTCTTCATTACCGACGGCGTGGAACAGAGTGCTTTCGACGCTTTCAAACAGAAAACCAACAATGGAGTCCTTGTCCTTGGCGTCGGCACAGCCGAAGGCGGACCGGTCAAAACGCCGGATGGAGGCTTTTTGACTGGAAGCGGTGGCAATCGCGTTTTTGCCAAGCTCGATATCGACGCCTTGAAAAACCTTCACGCTCTGACGGGCATCGATGTCGCCACAATCACGGACGACGATACCGACGTCCGTTGGATCGCGCAGCGTGTGGCAACCAACTTCGCACAAAAAAAAGCCGAGCAAGGCGACCGCTGGAAGGATACTGGCTGGCTGCTGCTCGTGCCGGCCACCGCCCTCTTCGCCTTGACGTTTCGCAAAGGATGGATCGTTCGGCTGGGCGCGGCCTTTATACTGTCAACACTGGTACTTACGCCAATTTCCTTGGAAGCGGCAGGCTTTGCCGATATGTGGCTTACTCCCGATCAGCAAGGAAGGATCGCATTCGAGCGCGGGAACTATGACGATGCTGCCTCTCATTTTCGCGATCCGATTTGGCGCGGCGTTGCACTCTATCGCGCTGGTAAGTTCGCCGAAGCTATCGACGCTTTCGCCGCAGTCGAC
Source organism: Hyphomicrobiales bacterium (assembly GCA_900466605.1). GTDB lineage: Bacteria > Pseudomonadota > Alphaproteobacteria > Rhizobiales > Rhizobiaceae > Rhizobium. Next base: position 15,216 of record UBMU01000037.1, on the reverse strand, counting down.
AGCGCCGAAAGCTGGTACAATCAGGGAAATTCCCTGCTTTTCCTTTCAAAGTTCGAAGAGGCGGCAGACGCGTACAGGAAGGCGCTCGAGAAGCGCAAAGACTGGCCCGAGGCAACAGCCAACCTTGCAATCGCCGAAAACCTGCTGGCTGCCCAGAAAAAGGATGAACAGGATCAGGCCCAGGATCCCAACCAAAAACCGGACGAAGTCAAATTCGACGACAAGGGAAAGAAGGGAAAGTCAGGACAGGTCGATGTCGCCGAGCAGACATCGGAGATGTGGATGAAGAACCTGCAGGTGAGCCCGGCCGACCTGATGGCGCGAAAATTCGCCATCGAGGCGCAGGAGAAGAAGCCGTGAGGACCGGTTGGACATCACTCGTCGCGACCTTGATGGCAGGCGGAGCGTTCGGCGCAGAACCTTTTGCACGCGTGACGATCCCTGACAGCGATAACATCGTGCCCGGCCAGCAAGTACAGGTGACGGTTGATGTCTTTGCACCGAATTTCTTCACCTCACCGCCGCAGTTTCCGTTGTTCGACATTCCGAATGCGCTCGTGACGCTTCCGGAGGAGCGCTCACAGAACCTGACGGAAACGATCGACGGCGTCCAATATTCCGGCATCCGGCATAGCTACGCGATAGTTCCGGAGATGGCAGGCACGTTTGCCCTACCTCCGGTAACGATCGAGTTCAGCTACTCCAATGACGGCAAATTCGTTCGCGGCACCGCCCAGTTGCCGCCGACGCAGTTTACCGCAGTGTCCCCCACCGGCAACGACGGCACCCGGCTCCCCTTCGCAGCCCGCGGCGTCGGCATCACGCAAACGTTCGATCGCGATCCCGCCAAGCTCAAGGTAGGCGAGGCATTGGTGCGAACCGTGGTCGTGTTCGCCGGGAACACACAGGCGATGTTAATTCCACCCCTCGATATCGCGCAGACGCCGGGCCTTCAGATATACTCCCAGTCACCGCGGCTGGCCGATGGCGTGAACCATGACCAAACCGTTGGGAGTTCGCGAACAGAGACAATCACCTACGTTGCGGCCGCCACCGGTGCGTTCCAGATACCGCCGGTCAGCCTGGAATGGTTCGACACCGCCACCGGAGCCACAAAGACCGCCTCGCTGCCAGCCGTCAGTCTGACGGTGGTCAAAGCGCCAGCGGCCATAGTCAGCATTGCGCCGCAGGTTGATGACGCGGTCCGGCCGCCCGCACACCAGCAGACGACGCGCATGATCGCAGTGATCGCTCTCCTGATCGCGGCTCTCGGAGCCGCGTTCATCGCAGGCCGTCATTGGCTGCAGTGGGTCCGGCAGTGGTTTTGGCAGCGGCGGAAAACCCAGGAAAATTCCGAGCCATACCACTTCCGTCGGCTGCAGGACGCTATCAAACATGATACTCCGCAGAACATCTCTGCCCGTCTGGACGACTGGTGCCGTGCTATAGGATTCAGGACCGCCTCATCCTTGGCCGCGGCTTCAGGTGACGCAAATCTGTCGCGTCAGCTCGAAGAGCTCAATCGGCTGCTGTATGGTTCCAGTTCGCCTGAACAGCCACTCGATCGGGCGGCGCTGGCGGACCCGATCATTCGATGCAGGCAGGCACGGCGGCGCGTGGCTCACCCGACACTCCGCAATCCGTTGCCCGAGTTGAATCCCTAGGCCCGAGCAGCAGATTTGCCCCTGATGTAACGTTTTCTGGAAGGCATGTTACCGTAACGTACTTACGGAAAAGCAATACGTGACGATACTCAAGGCAAGCTTTCGGAGGCTACGATGGCACTTGCATTTGACACCGACCACCGGCCACAGCGTCATGGAGAAGACGATGGTGAGCTCGTCTGGATACCCGGCAGGACATTCCTCATGGGTTCCAACGAACACTATCCGGAAGAGGCTCCGGCCCATCCCGTCACGGTCGACGGTTTTTGGATTGAGGCGACGCCAGTCACGAACCGCAAATTCCAGGAATTCGTCAAGGCCACGAGCCATGTCACAATGGCCGAGAAAGCGCCGGACCCGAAGGATTATCCCGGCGCCTTGCCGAACATGCTGCGGGCAGGATCTCTTGTCTTCACGCCGCCGAAATCAGTGACCGGCAGTGACGTCTCGCAGTGGTGGAAATTCAAGTTCGGCGCCAATTGGCGGCGGCCGTACGGTGGCCTGAGCGACCTTCGCGGCAAGCTCGACCACCCGGTTGTCCATATCGCCTACTCTGATGCGAAAGCCTATGCCGAATGGGCCGGGATGGATTTGCCGACAGAAGCCGAGTGGGAACTTGCCGCACGCGGTGGGCTCGACGACACCGAGTTCGCCTGGGGGGCTGAGCTTATGCCGGGTGGCGTTGCCATGGCCAACACCTGGCAAGGCACGTTCCCCACTCACAGCACGAAACCCGACGGCAAGGACCGAACGACACCCGTGCGTTCCTTCCCACCAAACGGCCACGGCGCCTACGACATGATCGGCAACGTCTGGGAGTGGACGTCGGACTACTGGTCGACCCGCCATCCGCAACCCGCTGCGAAGGCCTGCTGCATCCCGGAAAACCCTCGCGGCGGCAGCAAGGAAGCGAGTTACGATCCCAATCAACCCAACATTCTTATCCCCAGGCGGGTGCTGAAGGGCGGATCGCATCTTTGCGCACCGAACTACTGCCGCCGCTACCGCCCGGCCGCACGTCATGCGGAACCGGAGGACACCTCGACCAGCCATGTCGGTTTCCGCTGCATCAAACGCGTTGCAACCTGATAAGGAGCATCCAAATGTATCGGCATCTCCGCTTCCTTCTGCTCTTCCTGTTGTTCCCGGTAAGCGCGCTCGCACAGGAGCTTCCCTCCTGGAACGAGGGGAAATCGAAGCAGGCGATCGTCGATTTCGTACAGAAGGTCACGACGGAGGGGAGCGCCGATTATGTTGCGCCGGCAGAGCGCATCGCAGTCTTCGACAACGACGGCACGCTCTGGAGCGAACAACCCTTCTACTTCCAGCTCGGCTTCATACTGGATCGGGTGAAGACGCTCGCCCCGCAGCATCCCGAGTGGAAAGAAAAAGAGCCGTTCAAGTCGATCCTCGCCGGCGATCTCAAGGGCATCGCCAAGAGCGGTGAACGGGGCATCGTCGAACTTGCAATGGAGACCCATGCCGGCATGACGACCGACGACTTCCGCAAGATCGTCACCGACTGGTTCGCCACGGCCAAACATCCGAAGACCGGAAAACCATACAATGAGATGACCTTCCTGCCGATGCGCGAACTGCTGGATTACCTGCGCGCAAACGGTTTCAAGACCTATATCGTCTCGGGCGGTGGCGTCGAGTTCATGCGCCCGATCACCGAGAAAGCATACGGCATCCCACCCGAACAGGTGGTCGGCAGCACGATCACGACGCAATACGCGCTGGTCGATGACACCCCGGTTCTAAACCGCCTTCCGAAGATCGACTTCGTCGATGATGGCCCGGGCAAGCCAGTGGGGATCAACAAGTTCATCGGCAGACGGCCGATCCTTGCGGCAGGCAATTCGGACGGCGATTACGAGATGCTTCGTTGGGTGACGGCTGGCCAGGGACCACGCTTCGCAATGATCATTCATCATACCGACGCGGATCGGGAATATGCCTACGATCGCAAATCGGAGTTCGGCAAACTGGACAAGGCACTCGACGAGGCGGAGAACCGCGACTGGCTGGTCGTCGACATGAAAACCGACTGGAAGAAGATCTACGCATTCGATCAATAGCCCACCGGCTGGCGCTCCAGCCGGTTCCACATCCCCACATATCAAACGAAAGGAATGGACAATGTCGGAACTCATCGTCATCGGCTTCGATGCCATGGATGAAGCAGACAAGGTGCTGCTGAAATTGCACAGCCTGAAGAAGGAGTATCTCGTCGATCTCGAGGACGCAGTCGTGGTGGTTCGAGATGAAGCCGGCAAGGTCCATCTCAAGCAGAGCCTCAACCTGACAGCGATCGGGGCCACGTCGGGCCTGCTGTCCGGTTCGCTCTGGGGTGGCCTCGTTGGTCTGCTGTTCCTCAACCCTCTCGCGGGCTTTGCGATCGGCGGTCTCGTTGGCGCGGGTACCGGTGCGATCTCCGGCTCGCTCGCCGACTACGGCATCGACGATGAATTCATCAAGTCGCTCGGCGCCACCATACCGAACTCCTCCTCTGCCCTCTTCGTCCTCGTGCGCAAGGTGCAGCCGGAAAAGGTTCTTGCAGAGCTGCAGGGACTGCGCGGTCGCGTGCTGAAGACCTCACTGGCGCCGGAACAGGAGGAACGACTGCGCAAGGCGCTCTCCGGTGCGGCAGGCGAGGCCGCATCCACCTGATCCAATGGCCCGGGCCCGCTTCTGCTTTCCATATCGACAGCCGAAGCGGGCTGGGTGCGAATATCAGGTCAAGTTCCCTTTGCGGCGCAGGTTAGCCTGCGCGATAGTGCGCTCCCAATCGAAGTTGCGCAGCGCACCGCAAAAGGCCGAACAATGGCAACTGTCTCGACCACGCAAATGCTCCAGAAATGGCGCACGCTGGCAGTCACGGCGCGGTTCGCTTTCCGGCTTGTCGTTGCTGTCCTCACGGTATGGTTTGTGCTTGCTGCCTTCTACCAGGCCCCTCCCACATGGAAATGGCCGATCATCGTCGCAGGGGCCGTCATAAGCTTCATCGCCATTCGATCCGTCGGGCGGCGCCCGCTATTTGCTGGCGCGCTTTTTCTGGTGGCAGCATTCGCGGTTTCCAACTGGTGGACCAACATCGAGCCAAGGAACGACCGTGATTGGGCACCCGACGTTGCCCACGGCGTCACCGCAGCGATAACGGGCAGTCACGTGACGCTGTACAACCTTCGGAACTTCCATTGGCGGACGGCTGAAGATTTCGATCCCGTATGGCAGACCGAACAGTATGACCTCGCTTCGATTCAGTCGGTCGACCTCATAAACTCCGTCTGGAGCAATCCGGCGATTGCTCATACCCTCGTCAGCTTCGGCTTTGCCGACGGTCGTCACGTCGTATTCTCAGCCGAGATCCGCAAGGAACGACACGAAGCATTCTCCGAGATCGGCGGCTTCTTCAAGGAGTTCGAGCTGGTGCTGATTGCCGCCGAAGAGAGCGATATCGTCCGATTGCGCACCAACGTCCGCCGAGAGACCGTTTCCCTATATCCGCTGCGGCTTTCGCCACAGGTCGCCCGGATGCTCTTCCTGTCCTATCTTGAGAAGGCCAACGCGCTGGCGGCGCAGCCCGAATTCTATCAGACGATCATGACTAACTGCACGACGATAGTCTTCAAGCTTGCGCGGCTGATCGATCCGGGCATTCCTCTCGACTGGCGTATTGTCGTTTCCGGCTACCTACCCGACTATCTTTACGATCGCCACCTGATCCGCACCGACCTCCCCATATCAGAGGTAAAACGGCAAGCCGAGATCAGCACCCGGGCGCAGGCTGCCCCGACATCCGGCGACTACTCAACGATCATACGGACGCAGCCCGGTGGGGATTAGCTGATCGGCAGAAGGAGACACCAACCTCCGTGACCGACCCCTGGCCGGCTTTGAACGGACCGCCCTGGTCCAGCGCTTGTGCGTTCAGGCAATCCCTAAAACGCCGTGGCAACGCCCTCGGCGGTAAAGTGCGCGCCAGCCTTCGTCAGACCGTCCTCGATCGATCCAGAAAGGATCGGCTCATAGTGTTGCTGAGCCATTGCTTGGCGGAATCTCGCTTCGAGAGCAGGCGCAAGCAGCCTGAGTTCGGCAAGGCGCGGCGACGCTTCATCCGATCCAAGCTGCCCAAGCGCCGCAACTCGCAAAACGCCGATAAGGAAATTGCTGCCGCTTGCCTGCTCGGCAAGCAGCAAGGCTCCCGACCAATCCTTTCGCCGGTAGGCATCGAGAGCGAGCACGAGCATTGCATCACGCGGGACAACATCCGCGAAGCTGCTCGCATCGCGTGCTAGAGAAGCACCTGCATCGAAATAGCCTGACGAGAAAAGTACGAGACCAAGCCTTGCCGCCACATCCGGGCTGCCGGGATTTAGCGCAAGCGCGCGATTGCCCGCGGCAATCGCCGCGTCTGTCCGTCCACTGTAAAATTGCGACAACATCAAAGCGATGTGTGCCCGGTCGGAGAGCGGCGCCAAAGCAACGGCCCTATTGGCCAGCTCAAGTGCACGACCGATTTTAACATCATCGGCAACCTCTGCCTGCCCTGTCGCCAGCACCGTCGACAGAGCTGCGGTGGCATCAGCATCATGTCTGTTTGCCGCAACTGTTCGCTCCAGGCAGCTGATCGTACGCGCTATGCCTGACGTCTGACCGTCATCCAGCTCGTACTCTGCCCGAAGGACGCACGCGTTGCCGAGCGAGCCTTCGGCTGCATCGTGAGTTTCGATATTGTTGATGACCCCCCGTGTTGCTGCGAAGCGGCGCGCTAGTTGCGCAACCAGTTCATCCCGCACGGCCAGAGCCGTCCTGCCACTGGTATCGACCTTTTCAAGCCCGGATTTGAGAAGATCACCAGTCGAGCTGTCTACAATCTGCCACCAGATGCTGCGGTCATCGCCATCGCCGTAATATTTCATATCGATTGCGTAGTCGTTTGACTTGGCCGGACGAAGCACTGAAGCCAAGGGCCTTTCGCGCCGATCCCCTTGCGAAACTGTCAACGTCTGAAATTGCGTCAGGGCGGTCAGCAGCATATCCCGAGTAACGGAGGCTTCGCCACGCAACGCCTCGTCCGCCGCAGTCATGGTAACGATCACTGTCGGCTTGGCCGTCGTAACCGGGCGCGACGCATAGATACTGCCAGCAATAGCTACACCAACGAGCAGCCCTATCGCTGAAACAAACCACAGCGTCGCACGAGACCTTGGCTGAACGCCAGGCGCTCCCGTTGAGCGAGCCTGCTCTCGAACAAGGATGGGAGCGTCGTCCACCGCCGTGGGATGGTCCCGGTCATCGACCTGTGTACCGCCACCCCTGATGAAAACGGCGACGTAGCGTCCTCTGGGGAGTTGAACCGCAACCCCGTCATCCTTCCCGAAAGCCTCGTAATACTGACTGAGTGAGGATCGCAAACGACTGAGTTCAATGCGCACGATAGGGTCGAGCGACGGATCAAAATTGCTTTGCCGACCGAGTACATCGATCGCGATCGAGTAGGCTTTCACGCCATCGCCATGCCCGGCGAATTGCTGCTCTACGATATATCTGAGGATGCTCCGACTTCTTTCGGTGGCCCTAAATCGCTCGTCGGCCAGCAAGCGCTCCAGCTCCGCGCGGGCTTCTGAGCATGAGACGTCGCGAGCCAAACCGTCATGTTCTTCAGCCTTCATCACTGCCCCCGCTACGCAATGCTCAATGCCAAGTAGAACAGATGGGGTTATCACGCAGAAAACAAGAGGTTGCAACACGAAATGCTAACAAAACCGAAACGTGATCAACGCCAGCGCGGTTGAGATCCTATTCCGGGACATCCCCACCGCGCTCAAGACAGTATTTGATCACGTCGGCCTCGATCTCCGCACAGACGATTTCGTATTCATGAATCATGGCGCGATTGGCATCACCAACATCGCTTCTCAAACGATCGAGCGTCGCGCTCGCATCCTCGTAGGCCTCACACAGGCTGCCGAGAGATTCCGACTTGCCTGTCATGGTGTGGAGGCGTCCGCGAACCGCCGGTAGCTTCAGCATCAGCCGCCGCAAGCCTCGCCGTTCGGCGTCGGAAGGCGTCTGTTGAGTGTTGTTTTCACTGCCCATGAAGACCACTCCCGACCCTGGTCGGCTTCGCTATCGGCACCTTACGCGCGTCTCCGCGTGGGGGAAGTACGCAACGGTAACAAGACAGGCTTTAACGACCGCATCAGGCATTGTTACGTCGGCATTTACCGTTGCGTACTCGCGCGGCATTACCAAACGTGCTGCAAGTTGGCTCCGGGGAACGCTGGCAGATTTTCGCAGGCGCGAACGTCACGCTTCCCGATCCGAAAGCGAGTTGCCCATGGCGCGATTGATAGTAGCCGTCATCTTCCTTCTCATGTCGATAGTTCAAGCAGCAGCACAGGATGCGCCCGCGCCGACGGCAAAAGTGGACGAGCTCATTAAGCTGTTGCAAGATCCTGAAGTCCAGGCATGGCTTGAAAGCAGGAAGGCCGAGAGTGCCCCGGTGGCGGCAGCATCCCCTTCCGCCTCGCCGCTCAGCGAATGGGAATTGTCGACCCGAAACCGCGTCGACGGCATATTCGCAGCCTTTCCCCGCATCTTTCCCGAGGTTGCTGCAGCCGCCGCGCGCACGCGCGCTGACGCTCTTGGTCACGGCTATGCGCCCGTCTTCGTGATCTTCATTGGCCTGATCCTGCTCGGCGCAGCTGCCGAGGCATTGTTTCGACGCTATCTTGCCACTCGCTTTTCGAGCGCCCCGCTCGCCGCCAGCTTCCTGCCCGTCGCCGTGTTCGCTGCCGCGATGGCGATCGTTTTCTTTGCCGTTGCCTGGCCGCCGCTCGCGCGCATAGTGCTGCTGACCTATCTGATCGCCTTTGTCGCCTATCGATGCCTGGCGGTGGTCGTCGGGCTGGCTGCGACGAACGAACCGATCTCGCGGCGGATCAGGATCTTTCTGGGAGCTCTCCTGTTTGCGGTCGCCACCGCGACACTCGGCCCGCCGCTCGGCGTCTCGCCTGCTGTCAGCGCCGCCATCGCCTATTGCTTCTCGGCATTGCTTCTTCTTCTCGCGCTTGAAGGCCTTTGGAACGCCACCGCATCGACGCCGGTACGAAGGATGGTCCTGTCCCTTTGCCTTCTCGGAATCTGGGTGCTCTGGTGTCTCGGCCTGAAGGGTTTGTTCTGGATCGGCATTTACGTTCTCGTTCTACCCCCTGTCCTGAGGTCCGTCGGCAGGACAGCCGAAGGTATCGTTGCCGCTCGCAGCGGCGCCAAGCCCAACGATGCGCGCACTGTGCTCGCCTCGCGCGGCAGCCGTGCGATCATTGTATTGCTTGCTGTGGGATGGTTGGCCGCGGTCTGGAGCTTCGGCCCCGATACACTAGTCAACCGTAATCCGACGGTGGCAGCGATCTGCTTCGGGCTTCTGAAAAGCGTGATCGTGATCTTGCTTGCCGATTTCGTTTGGCATCTCCTGCGCGCCTTCATCGACCGAAAGATGGAGGAAACGACTGAGGATGCGATTGGCGCTCCAGCCGCCCTTGCCCGCGCAAGCCGCTTGCGCACACTCCTGCCGATCTTCCGCAACGTGCTCGCCGTTGCCGTACTCGTGATCGCCTGCTTGATCGTGCTGGCACAGCTCGGCGTCGAGATCGGGCCGCTGATCGCTGGTGCCGGCATCTTCGGCGTTGCCCTCGGTTTCGGCTCGCAAACTTTGGTGAAGGACGTAATCAGTGGCGTCTTCTATATGTTCGACGACGCATTCCGGGTCGGCGAATATATCCAGGCGAAGAACTACAAAGGCACTGTGGAAGGCTTCAGCTTGCGCTCGGTGCGGCTTCGCCATCATCGCGGCCCGGTCTTCACCGTACCGTTCGGCGAGCTCGGCGCGGTCGAGAACATGAGCCGCGACTGGGTCATTGACAAATTCCGCATCTCGGTTGCCTACAACACCGACATCAACAAGGCGCGCAAGATTACCAAGACAATCGGCGCCGATTTGCAGGCGGATCCCGAGATCGGCCCCCTCTTCCTCCAGCCGCTGAAGATGAAGGGCGTCGAGGAATTCGGCGATTATGGCATCGTTCTCAGCTTTGCGATGACGACCGTGCCGGGCCAGCAGACGTTCATTCGCCGGAAGGCCTACGCGATGATCCGCGAAGCCTTCCAGCAGAACGGCATCGAATTTGCGCAGCCGACCGTTCAGGTGGGCGGCGACGACAAGGGCGGCGGTGCAGCAGCGGTAACCGCGGTAAGACAAACGCAAGCCAAGCACCAGATCGAGGGCTGACCCCTCCGTATACCTGTCAGACGGCCGGCATCAGCGTGAATAGCTCCTGGGCGCGATTGACGCCGCGCAGCGCGTGAAGGCCGATCGAATGCAGGCTGTCCATCTGCGAGGGCGGAATGATCGCCGCAAAACTCGCCGACATCAGCAATCGGCTCTGTAGCGACCGACAGAGAGAGACGATGCGGCTGACCTCGTTCACCGCAGGTCCGATGACGGTGAAATCGAGCCGATCCTCACTGCCGATATTGCCGTAGAAGACCTCGCCAAGGTGAAGTCCGAGATAAACATCCGTCACCGGTCGGCCCTCGATACGGCGCTGCGCATTGAGGTCGAGGAGGCGCTTGTCGAGCAGCGAGCGGGCATTCAGAGCCGCAGAACAAGCCTCGCTCGGACGCCTGCCTTTGAAGATCGCAAGCGTGCCGTCGCCCATCAGTTTCAGCACCTCGCCGCCAGCCTCCTGGACCGACGAAATCACGGCGTCGGCATAGTCGTTGAGCATCGGAATGATCTCTTCCGGATCAATGGTATCAGATATGTGTGTGAAATTGGCTAGGTCAGAGAACCAGAGGGCTGCCGAGATCCGGTCGGTCTTGCCACGGGTGATCTTGCCATGCAGGACGTGATTGGCAGCATCCTGGCCGAGATAGACCTTGGCGATCGTGCCGGCCACACCGCTGATTGTCACGCATTTGATGGCCAGCGCCAAGCAGGGAAGCAGATCGCGCAACACGGCAATGTCGTCGTCGGAAAAGCCTTCGGTCGACCGGGTGGCGAAGTGAGAGAAAAAACAGTCGATGTCTCCGATCGTCCCACCATCTCCGAACCGGTGCGCCATGGCGATGAAGTCCGTGAAGCCCGCAGTCTTCAGATCATCAAGCAGGTAGAAATCGGCCGGATCGCCTTGGGTCAGATTTCTACGGACCTCTCCAGACCCCGTCGTTTCCAGGTGGTGAAAAGCAGAGCGAAGCCAGTTGTCAGCGATCACGCCGGGATCGGAAAAGCCGTATTCCGACACGCGTTCAATCGGCTCCCTGCTGTCCCAGCGGAACGCTCGGCGCTCATAGATCGGATGGAGCGTGTCCATGACTGCGACGGAGCGCTCGATCGGAAGTCCGTTCGCGCGACACTGTTCGCAGAAGCCGGCGAGCAGATCCACTTCCGCCACGCCCTTAAGCCCGCTCTGCATCAGCCAAGCGGTAATTTCTATGACGTGGCGGTCGTCCACGGCTGTCTCCTAGAACCGGGCGTCCATTTCTTATTGGCGACCGAGCGAGTTCGCGGGTCACTGTTCACGGCCATCGGTGGGACGCCCAGGCCGGTGAACTTGCGGTTTGCGAAGGCGGCTCTCTGCGCCGCCCCGATCAATTGACGATGGTAACGCTGGCGGTACGACCCGCAACAAGTGCCGCATCATCTGGGAGCGCATCGAGCGCCACGCGTACGGGCACGCGTTGCGCCAGCCGAACCCAGGTGAACGTCGGCGTTACATTGGCGAGCTGGGCACTTGTATCGCTACGCTCCCGGTCCTCTATGCCACCGGCGACGCCGTCGACGTGCCCCTTGAGAGGCGTCTTGCTGCCCATCAGATAGACGAGCGCGGGGTCGCCGACCTTGATGCGATCAAGCTTGTTCTCTTCGAAATAGCCCGCGACATAGTAGGAATCGCTGTCGATCAGCGCGGTGACGGCAGCGCCAGCCGTTACATAGTTGCCGGGCTTCATGGAGAAGTTGGTCAGCACACCATTGACCGGCGCGCGGACGACGGAACGGTCCAGATTGAGCTGTGCAGTGTCGCGGCTGATTACCGCCTGATTGTAAGCGGCTTCGTCCTGTTGAACAGTCGTTTCGGCCTGCTGGATCTTCTGCCGCGTTACCGAACTCTCGCCGAGTTTGCGATAGAGCTCAAGATCGCTTCTTGCCATGTCGAGCGCCGCCTTGCTGCTCTCCATCTGCGCTTCAGCCTGACGCAGGGCAAGTGCAAAGCGCGCCTGGTCGATGCGGAAGATCACGTCGCCCTTGCGGACGGCCTGATTGTCCTTTGCATCCACTTCACTGACGATACCGGAAACATCGGCCGCAAGCCGTACGACGTCGGCGCGGACCTTGCCGTCGCGCGTCCAGGGCTCGTCCATGTAGTAGTCCCACAGATGCCAACCGAGCACTCCCGCCAAGGCTACGAAGACGCCGGTGAGCAGGAAGCGACCGGAATGAGCGAGAAGCGATTTCATAGTGACACCTTATTCAAAGATAGCGCGATGGCGCCAAGCAGGCAGAAATACATAGCCGTATCGAAGAGCGGCCGATGCCAGACGAGCCGGTAGAAGCCGACGGAGGCCAGCACGCGCCGCAGGACGGCGTTGAGAAGGTAAGCTACGAGTGCGATCGCACCCAGTGTCGGGACGAAGACCCCGTAAATATCGATATCAGGCCTCATGCGGCATGTTCCTTTGCAGCTTTTCCTCCCCCGCTCGCGGCAGCGACGGGAAGGAGGGACGCTGCGTCGGGGTAGAGGGTGTATCTGAGTGCAGTCATCGAGCGGCGTGCACCCTCGACAGCCGAAGACTTTCCAGCCTCGACCAGTGCCGCGAGCGACTGGTCCAGCGTCTTGAGCAGATTTTCATCGGGTTGCGTGTCGCGGTTCTTCTGCTTCTGCTGATAGTGAGCAGCGATACCAGACAGCACATTCTCGATTGGCTCGCGCTTGTCGCGCGGCACCAGCTGTTTGTGACGCTGGAGATCCAGCGTATTGAGGCCGTTGCGCAGGTCTCGCAGGATATCGGTCTGTGCGACTGCGGATTCAGCAGGGATCATCGCCAGGCGCGGCGCGACCAGACCAAGCCGGTCGACCATCCGGTAGAGCAACTTCGTGAAGTCGACCTCCTCCGGGCGACGCGCAGCAGCAACGATGTCCGTCCAGCCCGACCGTAGCACGCGGTAGGCAGTCCACTCCGCACCCACCGATCGAACAAGAATTGTTGTTCCGCAGGCAATCACCATTCCGATGATCATCGCCGCATTCGAATTGACGAAGGAGGAGAGATCCAGATTCAATCGGTCCTGCAGTGTCAGCATGTTCGGAAGGTTCACGCAAAAACCCAGGCCATAGAGGGCGAGAGAGGGCTTAGTCATCAGGAGCCCCGCCGGCACGAGCATCAATCCAAGCGCGACCGCGAGTTCGACATAACTGTGGATCAGCGGCATCAGGCCGTACTCGAAGACGAAAGCCGCAATGACGGTCACAATGGCGACGTTGACGAACTTGATCATCATCGGTGCCGGATCGTCCATCGACGAGAAGATGCAGCAGAGCACACCGGCCATCATGGCCGCGGCGCTGCCTTGAGGCCAACCGGTATAGATCCAGAGAGCCGTTGCGATGAAGGTCGCCAGCATTACGGACAGGCCCGAGTGAATGGCCATGCCGTAGTCCTTGTGGATCGGAGCCCGGTCGAAGGACGTGCCGAACCGGCGCCAACGAAGATCATGATGGGACCCGGATTCGATATCTTGGCGAAGGCTGAGACAGTCGCCCCATATCTGCACGAGATCGCGGATGCGCGCCGTGAAATTGTGGGCAAGCAGCCCGTTCCACTCCTGTTGTTCGCGTCCTTCCTCCTCGGCCTCAACCATCAGCGCGAGAAGCTGCTGACGCTTTTCCTCGGCAAGAGGAGCACCGCTTTCGAGCAGTGCCGTGACTTCGTCAACCAGCGCGGCAATCGCAGGCGTGAGTTTGCCCGCGGTCGCCTTCTCGAGCGCGTGAAGCACATCAGCAAGGCCGGAGACAATCGGCAGCATCGCGACCATGCGCTGCTGCAATATTCTGGTGCGACCGACGATGTCGCGCAGCGCCGAGGTGTCGTAGGCGACGTGGGTGGTGAAGCTGTGGAGATCGACGGCATCTGCCGCGAGCCGGCGGGCTGCCGCCAGAAGCGAGGGATCGCGTCCCCTGCCCTTCAGCGTGCCGATGGCCAGCTCGGCGCCATCCCGCAGCCATGCATTGATACGCGCAGCCAGCACCGGCCCTGCGTGCCGGGGAAAGAAGATGCGATTGACGACCGCTGCACAAATGATGCCGAGCGCGATCTCCTCGACGCGGGCAGTTGCATAGGTAAAGGCCGTATCCGGGTTTGCAACGATCGGAAAGCCGGTCAGAGCGGTCGTGTATCCCGCCAGCATGAAGCTGTAGCTGCGCGGCGTGCGATCGAGTAGGCTGACGCCAAGGCAAAAAGCCATCCACAGCGCGATCGCAAGCGTTAGCAATTCCGGAGAATTGACGAGGTTGGGGACAAGGATGACCGTGACCGCGCCGCCGAGCGCGGTGCCGATCAGTCTATAGAGCGCCTTCGATGTGCTCGCACCCGACAGGGGATGGGCCACGATGTAGACCGTGCCCACCGCCCAGTAAGGGTTCGTCAGATCGAAACAAAGCGCAATACCAAGCGCCAGCATCGCGGCTGCGAAGGTCTTGATGGAAAAAACGACATCTCCCAGGCTGGGATCGGTCGCGTTCTTGCTACTCGTCATTTTCCTGTATTCCGGATAGGGCCGTGGTTTTCGCCGCGATCGCGCGCAGGACCTCCAGGGCGGCCTCGACCTGCTCGGGATCAAGGTCGCCAAGGATCTGTGCTCGCAGCTCCGCCGCACAGCTTTCGGCGCGCTCGGCGACCGCTGTGCCTCCTCCGGTGAGTTGCACCAACTTGATGCGCCGGTCCGCCTCATCGGGAACCCTGCATATCAAGCCGTCATTTTCCAAACTGTCGAGAACCCGCACGAGGGTCGGCCCTTCCACACCGACCCTTTCGGCCAGAACACCTTGCGGTATCCGGTCGCCATGCCGCAGCAGCGCAATCAACGGCGCAGCACTGGCATCGGACAGGTTGTGCTCGGTCAGAACGGCGTTCAAAGCCCGACGCCACCCGCGCCCGCAGATCATAAGCAAGGGTGCGAACTCGGCCCAAGTTTGTTTCAGATTCGTTGTCATGAAATTAGATAACATCCTATCGATTAGAATACAATGATATTATTTTGCGAAGCGGCGATTGTGGTTAGCGGAATGCTTCTGCCGCGGCACGCCTCCCCTCGTCGGCACGCACGCTTTCCCGTTGGACTGACGCGAAAGCCTATTGAGGAAGTGAAAAATTAACCATAGGCCGTAATAGTTTCTTAGAGAATCGCCGAGCATCCGTTGGAGACCTTATGCGCAGATACGCAATCCTTGCCGCACTGTCTGTTTTGTCAGGCTGTGTGAGTGGCCCG
>UBMU01000002.1 GCA_900466605.1 Hyphomicrobiales bacterium | reverse complement strand
ATCGCCTGCGGCATCTCCGGTGCCATCCAGCACCTTGCCGGCATGAAGGATTCGAAGGTCATCGTCGCGATCAACAAGGACGAAGAGGCCCCGATCTTCCAGGTTGCCGACTACGGCCTCGTCGCCGATCTCTTCGAAGCGCTGCCGGAATTGCAGAAGGCGCTTTGATCCGTGCAGATGCCCTTATTTCGCACTTGCGAATGACTGGAAAATTATCTTTTTAAGGGCTACTACTTCTGCCGGGCGATCATTTGCCCGGCAGTTTTGTTAGAAAAATACAGCAGCGCCGGGGCGCATGCCGATCAGGGGTTTGGAGATGAGCGCGGTGTTGAAGACGATTGGTATCATCGGCGCAGGCCAGATGGGTTGCGGCATCGCACAGGTTTCGGCAGATGCTGGCTACAAGGTCCAACTCTACGATCTCTCCGACGAACGCGTCCAGCACGGCCTCGCCACGATCAACGGCAACCTCGCCCGCCATGTGACGAGCGGCAAGATGACGGACGACGAGCGCTCCGCTACCCTCGCCCTGATTTCCGGCTCCTCCGACATTAACGATCTCGCTGCTTCCGATCTCGTGATCGAGGCAGCGACCGAAGACGAGAGCGTCAAGCGCAAGATCTACGCCCAGGTCTGTCCAGTTCTGAAGCCGGAAGCAATCCTCGCCACCAATACATCCTCGCTCTCGATCACCCGGCTCGCCTCAGCCACCGACCGCCCCGAGCACTTCATGGGTATTCATTTCATGAACCCGGTGCCGGTGATGAAGCTGGTCGAACTCGTGCGCGGCATCGCCACCGAAGAGAGCACCTTCAACACCGCCAAGGAATTCGTCGCCTCGCTGGAAAAGACCGTGACGGTCGCCGAAGATTTCCCGGCCTTCATCGTCAACCGCATCCTGCTGCCGATGATCAACGAGGCAATCTATACGCTCTATGAAGGCGTCGGCACCGTCGATGCGATCGACACGGCGATGAAGCTCGGAGCCAACCATCCGATGGGGCCGCTGCAGCTGGCCGATTTCATCGGCCTCGACACCTGCCTGTCGATCATGCAGGTGCTGCATGACGGCTTGGCCGACTCCAAGTACCGCCCCTGCCCGTTGCTGGTAAAATACGTCGAGGCAGGCTGGCTCGGCCGCAAATCAGGCCGCGGTTTCTACGATTATCGCGGCGAAACGCCGGTCCCGACCCGCTAACGCGCTTCCCAGCCCGCCAAGGGCCACATTCCTTTCGCATCCGTGCCTCCGTCATTGCGACGGCGAAGAGGTCTTGCCGCACGGGCACAACTTTGCTCCCGTAAGCGCATTCGCCTGCAGCCGCAGCAACCGATCCGGAGAGCCTGCGGAAATGCGGAACCTCTCAATGACAATTTAGTGCCCGCATTTGCGGGGCCTTCCGCGTTCTTCGGGAGATCCCTATCCCCTTTCAGGCTATCGCTTCGTTTAGCGCCTCCGGACTTGCATGGCTGAACCAAACCGGACGCTCCCGGTAGGGCGCCGGCGAGGTCAGCGCAAGGCGGGGATCAGCAAGGTATTGCTTGGCTTAGTGCCCATAGAGCGCCATGTGCAAGCTCCAATAGGTCGGTGCCAAGATCGCCAGGGCCGCAACGAACCCGGCCGGAACGCTGACAATTACCCTCTTGAATGCCGGAGCGATCTGCGCATCGCGCGTCGGATCAACGGTCGCGATCACCAACATCATGACGATTAGACTGTGGCCAACTAAGTCCAGCCGTCCGAACGGCACGACCGCCGCGTTGAAGATGACCAGCAACGCAATGGCAGAAAACCGCCTGACAAGCGGCGTCCACAGCAATCCAAGACCAAGCGTGAACTCAACCACGCCTGCCATTGGCAGAAATACATCGGTAGGCATGCCGAAGGTCAGAAACGGCTTTTCCTGCGCCAGCGGCTGGAACCATTCCGGATAAGCGAATTTTTCAAAACTGGAGCGCATCAGTGTAATGGCGATCGCCCAGTACAAGACGTTGAAGCGCTGGCGGTGCCACCAGGACCCGGTCAGCGAAAACAGGACCAGATAACCAGCAACGCCCAAGCCAAGCACAAGATAGTCGAGGAGATGAAAGATCTGGTACTGATGAAGCGCGGCAACCCAGAGCACGAGTATACCTGTGGCGGAAAGCCACATTGTGCGGCGTGAGAAGAGACCTCCCGCAATTGCCAACTGCGTCCAGGAAACCCATTCCGAATGGGTATGAAGGTCAGGTGTGAGATAAACACCGCCAATGACGAAGATGGCGACGAAAAAGGCCCCGGTGACGACGCGAACAAAGTCGTCGGCCCGATTCCACAACGGTTCTGCTGCCCGGTCCATCAGGACGAGAATCTTGTTGCCGATGACCGTACGTTGGACGGCAGCGGTCATTGCGAACAGCGGAACGGCAATCGCAACGGCAAGCCAGAACCAAGCGCTCAAAAGGGTTTC
Source organism: Hyphomicrobiales bacterium (assembly GCA_900466605.1). GTDB lineage: Bacteria > Pseudomonadota > Alphaproteobacteria > Rhizobiales > Rhizobiaceae > Rhizobium. The sequence goes on along the minus strand of UBMU01000002.1, from coordinate 461,195 downwards.
TGAAAATGGTCGTGCCGGCGTAGCTACGTCAAAGGACGTGAACCATTTGACATGGGCGTCAGCAGGTGTCGGCCACGCTATCAACCCCGCAATAGCGGAAATACAAAGAGTTGCTTCGAGCCGCCGTGTGAACGAGGACCCCACTGTCATCAGACGGGTCGGTGGGCTTTCATCCCGGGGCATACCTTCAGGAATTTTGGTCTGGCTTATGCCGAACATCGTGTTCGGAAAGTCGAACTTGAACGTAGCCATTTTTCTGCTCTCCGGACAGGACGCAGCAAACCGCTCGGAAGGCCGGGGGCCTTTCCGCTCAGCAACGAGTTTTTGAAGCGTTGGCGTATTTCAGCATCGCTCGCTTGGTCCTTGTAGAGAACAAGGTCCCGCTGTTTGTGCGACCAAGGAGGGAGCGGCTTGGCACCTTGGTCGTGGCAATTCTCAGACCAAGGTCGATCCTCGCAGATATCGGTTGGGTGGCCTGCGAAGTCGGTCAAAGCCCTAAGCCGTAACCTCTGTGAGGTCGCGCGAAGGGCAATGACTGCATTTGGCGCGGCGGGGTGTATTCGTCTGCCGGCCCCTAGCGGCCATCGACGGAGCAGGCTGTGGACCCGCATTCAGGCCAACTTCTCGTCCATCGCACGGGTTGCCGGCGGTATGACTTTCAATCGCCGAGGCAAGAATGGGCACAAATGCCATCCGGTATAAACGAGACAGCGACTCCGATCGCCGGCGCGAAGGAGAGGTCTGCCGAGATGGCTTGCGCCAATGAGGATGTTGGCTTCCAGGCAACCAGCCGTGCCGCGATCAATCCGAAGAATGCCACCAGCACCAGCCCCGTGGCCACAAGAACCTGACCGAACTTCGGACCTCTCTGCTGCCTCTGATAGCGTCCGGCAATAATGTCCCGTTCCTTCGTCAAATAGTCGATTCCATGCCGGCCGAACATTCGTGTCTCCATCAAACAACCCCTAAGGGAGCAAGCCTCCATATTCTCTCGTATGAAATCTATATGGCGGCGCGCCGCTGAAAATAGAAATCGCATCAAAGCCAGCGCCATTCCGACAGGCATGGCGCTGGCATTGCACCCGCTTCCTGCGACATTTGCTGCTGGTCCCGCTTTGACACCTACCGCAGCGATCAGCTTGCAACCCAAAGGATGCAGGCCAGCCCGGCCGAGAACGCCGCAAGAACGAGTGCAAGCCGGACGAAGATCCAGAGATCGTCCGTGCGATCGAATGCGACCTCGTGGTTCTCGACGTTCCAAGACGATTGAGCTTGCGCTCCCTGACGCGATTGCGCCGCAACGTAATATGCCCACCAGCGACCGTACATCGCCCTAACCCTTCCAGCGAAAACTGTATGTCTGTTCAGGCGGCCAAATGATCGACCACACAAGGTGAGGCTACCCGTCCTGGCATATCTTTTCGATTGGGGGGAGCAGGTCCTAATGTAAGCCTCGCATAAAGGCCGGTGACGGACTTCACCCGCCGCAATTCTGCTCTGGCCGGCTTGCCGCCAGCCTTCCTTTTAAAGGGGGAACCCAACTCGTCACGATCAGTGACGGGCTGCCGAGAGGATCGAAGCGCTCACGCACCGCGTGGACCGGTATGCCCACCTGCTTGCTCGTCTCACGACCCCACGGCGCCCTTGATCAGCGCCTTGGCGTCGTCGCTGTCCCAGGCCGCCGGGCCATTCATGGCGGAGACCAGACAACCCTTGTCGTCGATCAGAAGCGTGACAGGCAAGCCGAAAGCGAGGCCTTCCTTCTTGAGGCTGTTGAACACCTCGATGGTGTTGTCGCGATAGAGCTTGAGCGCGTCGACTCCGATTTCGCTGAGGAAAGCCTTGGGCTTCTCGTCGTCGCCGGTGTCGATGTTGACCGGCACGACCTGGAATTTGTCGCTGCCCATCTCCTTCTCCAGCGCATTCAGCGCCGGCATTTCCTCGCGGCAAGGCACGCACCACGTCGCCCAAAGATTGAAGAGCACGGTCTTCCCAGCGAAGTTGTCAAGCGTCACAGGCTTGCCGTCCGCATCCTTGAAGGCAACGGTGGTTAGCCTGCGGTGCTCGTCAGGGGCAACCATCGCCGCCACCTGTCCCTTGAGAAGCGGTCCAATTCGCGTGGCGACTTCCTTTGTCGCCGCGCATTCGCCAGCCGCCGTTTGCGTCCCGCCATTGCCAGACCCTGCTTCCCTGATGTAAACCGCTGCCGCACCGGCAATAATGCCTGCGACGGCCGCGATCCCGATCAGCTTCAGGGATGGCAGGCGCAAGGGCGTTTTTGTCGTCATTTCATTCTCCGAGACACGCGTTCTTCAAGGCAGGCATCCTCATGGCCGACAGCACGGACACCAAATCCTCCAACCAGATGTGGGGCGGCCGTTTCGCCTCCGGTCCCGATGCGATCATGGAGGAGATAAATGCCTCGATCGGTTTCGACAAGAAGCTCTTTGCCCAGGACATCCGCGGCTCGATCGCCCATGCCACCATGCTCGCCCACCAGGGCATCATTTCGGCCGAGGATAAAGACAAGATCGTCGAAGGGCTAAACACGATCCTGTCAGAGATCGAGAGCGGCAATTTCGAATTCTCCCGCAAACTGGAAGACATTCACATGAATGTCGAGGCCCGCCTTGCGACATTGATCGGCCCCGCTGCGGGCCGTCTGCACACCGCCCGCTCGCGCAACGACCAGGTCGCGCTCGATTTCCGCCTCTGGGTAAAGGAAGAGCTGCAGAAGACAGAGCAGCTGCTGACCAGCTTGATCGCGGCGTTTCTCGACCGCGCCGAAGAGCATGCCGACACGGTGATGCCCGGCTTTACCCATCTGCAGACCGCCCAGCCGGTCACCTTCGGCCATCACTGCATGGCCTATGTCGAGATGTTCGGCCGCGACCGCTCGCGTGTGCGCCACGCCATCGAACACCTGGACGAGAGCCCGATCGGCGCCGCCGCCCTTGCCGGCACCGGCTATCCGATCGACCGCCACATGACCGCCAAGGCACTCGGCTTCCGTGAACCAACCCGCAACTCGATCGACACCGTCTCCGACCGCGATTTCGCCATCGAGTTCCTGGCTCTCGCCGCCATCTGCAGCATGCACCTGTCGCGTCTTGCCGAAGAGATTGTCATCTGGTCGACGCCGCAGTTCGGCTTCGTGCGCCTGTCGGATGCCTTCTCCACCGGCTCCTCAATCATGCCGCAGAAGAAGAATCCTGATGCCGCCGAGCTGGTGCGCGCCAAGACCGGCCGCATCAACGGCTCGCTGATTGCGCTTTTGACCATCATGAAGGGCCTGCCGCTCGCCTATTCCAAGGATATGCAGGAAGACAAGGAACAGGTCTTCGATGCCGCCGAGAGCTTGGAACTGGCGATCGCTGCGATGACCGGCATGGTCCGCGACCTGACAATCAATGTCGCGCGCATGAAGGCCGCCGCCGGTTCCGGCTATTCGACCGCGACCGACCTTGCCGACTGGCTGGTGCGCGAAGCCGGACTGCCGTTCCGCGACGCCCACCATGTGACCGGCCGCGCCGTGGCGCTGGCCGAGAGCAAGGGCTGCGATCTTGCCGAGCTGCCGCTTGCCGATCTGCAGGCGATCAACCCCGGTATAACGGACAAGGTCTACGATGTGCTGACGGTCGAAGCATCGGTTGCAAGCCGCAAGAGCTTTGGCGGCACGGCACCTTCGGAAGTGCGCAAGCAGATCGCCTACTGGCGGGCCCGCAACTGACCTCAACAATCAGGGTGCACAAGGTGGATAAACTTCGCTATGAAGGTGTCCACCAGTGCCGCTCCAAGAGGAATTCCATGCAGAAGAGCTTGCCGCAGATCGTCCGCCTGACGGTTGTTTTTGCCGTGATCGGCCTTGCTGTCGCCGGGTGCGGACGCAAAGGCGATCTCGATCCGCCGAGCGCAAACGCGACGAAGACCGGCGACTCCTCGAAGCCGACGCCGCAGCCAGGCAGGGTTGACAGGCCCTTCATCCTCGATCCGCTTCTTTAAGAGACAACCGACGTGAATCATTTCGAGTACCGCGACGGCATCCTCTACGCCGAGAACGTTCCCGTTCCCGAGATCGCCAAGGCCGTCGGGACGCCTTTCTACTGTTATTCGACGGCGACGCTAGAGCGCCACTACCGCGTGTTCGCCGAAGCATTCCGCGATGTCGACGCGATGGTCTGCTACGCCATGAAGGCCAACTCCAATCAGGCCGTACTGAAGACGCTCGGCAATCTCGGTGCCGGCATAGATGTCGTCTCCGAGGGCGAGCTGCGCCGCGCGCTCGCCGCCGGTATCCCGGCATCGCGCATCATGTTCTCCGGCGTCGGCAAGACACCGCGGGAAATGGACTTTGCACTCGAAGCCGGCATCTACTGCTTCAACGTCGAATCCGAGCCTGAACTCGAAATCCTCAACCAGCGCGCCGTCAAGGCTGGCAAGATGGCGCCCGTCTCCTTCCGCATCAATCCCGATGTCGATGCCCGCACGCATGCGAAGATCTCGACCGGCAAGAAGGAAAACAAGTTCGGCATCTCCTGGGAGCGCGCCCGCGCCGTCTATGCCCGCGCGGCCACCCTGCCCGGCATCCAAGTGACCGGCATCGACATGCATATCGGCAGCCAGATCACCGAACTGCAGCCGTTCGAGGACGCCTTCAAGCTGCTGCGCGAAATGGTAAGCACGCTACGCGCTGATGGCCACGACATCCATCACGTCGATGTCGGTGGCGGCCTAGGGATCCCGTACCGCGACGACAACAACCCGCCGCCGCGTCCGGAGGTCTATGCCGAGGTCGTCAAGAGCCAGCTGCGCGAGTTGAACTGCAAGATCGTCACCGAGCCCGGGCGCCTGATTGTCGGCAATGCTGGCATCCTGGTGACTGAAGTTCTCTACGTCAAAGATGGCGGCGAAAAGACCTTCGTCATCGTCGACGCCGCGATGAACGACCTCATCCGCCCAACACTCTATGAAGCCCATCACGAAATCCGCCCCGTTGTAATCTCCGCGGCGAACGCGCCGCGCATCAAGGCGGATGTCGTCGGCCCTGTGTGCGAAACCGGCGACTATCTTGCGCTCGACCGCGAAATGGCGATGCCGAAGTCCGGCGACCTATTTGCCGTCTCGTCGGCGGGCGCCTACGGCGCGGTTCAGGCTGGCACCTACAACAGCCGCCTCCTCGTTCCCGAGGTGCTGGTCAAAGGCGGCGATTTCCACGTGATTCGCCCGCGCGGCACCTACGAAGAGCTGATCGGCCTCGATTCCGTCCCGGCCTGGCTGGATTGATCACGCCCCCAGCGATGGCATCACTTTTTGGCGAAGAACCGTGAAAAACCGGCATTGGCCGGTGCTTGCCCTCGCCTTCGCCACAAAGAATGTTATCTTTGACCGAGAGCGAATTGCCCCCGGCAGTCGCAGTAAGTGCACTCGGCCTTCGAACGCCAGCTCGCGGAGATCGGATTGAATAAGAGCTCCAGCAGGGAGAAACACGGTGCGTTTGCCCTGAAGCCGTCCTTGGCGCGGCTGGTTACGGCAAAGCGTTTTCTGGCGCGGCTAGTCCTGCTGTCGGAGCAGATCCTGCCCCTGTGCCTGCCGATCCTGTCGGTCGCATCGCTTTATCTTGCGGTGTCCTGGTTTGGCGTCTTCCGTTATACGCCGGACTGGGTTCGCGTGGCGCTCCTGGTCGGTTTCGCGACTGCCTTCCTCGCAACGCTTTTTCCTTTGCGCCGGCTTCGTTGGCCCGATACGACAGCTGCCGATCGCCTGCTAGAACAGCGCAATGGCCTTCAGCATCAGCCCGTGGCCGTCCAGGAAGACGAACCCGCCACCGACACGCCGTTCGCTCGCGCCCTCTGGCGTGAACACCAGACGCGGATGGCCGAGAAGATCGCGGCACTCGACACCGGCTTCCCGCGCCCCGACATCGCCTCGCACGACCGGATGGCCCTGCGCGCCATCCCGGCCCTCCTTGTTGTCACAGCCTTCGCCTATTCGCTGTCGACGAGCGGCGGCTCGATCACCGATGCCCTGCAGCCACGGCCTGTGCCGCAAGCAACCGATCCTGCCGTACGCATCGACGCCTGGGTCACGCCACCCTCCTATACAGGCCGCGCGCCGGTCTATCTGACGGCAACCGGGACCGAGCAGGCCGCAATCCGCGTTCCCGAACTCTCGAACCTGACAGTTCGCGTCAGCGGGGGGAAGACCGCCGAGAAGGTCGTCTTCCGGCACGAAAATGGCGAGGCTGAAGACATCGCGCCTCAGGAAGCGACCAATCCCGCCGCGTCTCCTGCTGCCACGCAGCAGATCGAAGGAAACGGCCCAACCAACGTCGCTCTGTCGGCCACGACACATCTGATGAAACTCGAGGAAAACGGCACCCTTGAGGTCAACGGACGGACTTGGAGCTTCGATGTCATTCCTGACAAGGCGCCTGAGATTGCCTTTAATGGCATGCCGAAGCCGACGGTCAACGGCGCGCTAGAAATCGGCTTCACTGTCAAGGACGATTACGGAGTGCAGGAAGCGCGTGCGGAGATCGTTCCAGTTGAACCCGACCCGACCGCAACACCGCTGTACCCGCTGCCGGATTTCCGTCTGGAGATCCCCCGCCGCAATTCGCGTGACGCAAAGGGGTTGACCAGCAAGAACCTGACCGAGCATCCGCTTTCGGGCAAGCGGGTCCGCATTACCCTCGTTGCCAAGGACGCCGCCGGCCAAACCGGCCGCAGCCCACCCCACGAAATGACAATGCCCGCCCGCCCTTTCAACGAGCCACTGGCCGCCGCCGTAGCCGAAGAACGGCAGGTCTTTTCGCTCGATACGCGCAAGATGCCGGAGGCGGTCGCGCTGAACGAGGCGCTGACGTTACGCCCCGAAGAGACGATCCCGAACCTGACGAACTATCTGCTGCTGCAATCCGCGCTGACGCGGATGAAGCTCGCCAAGGGTGAGGAGGCGCTGAAGGACACGGCCGACTATCTCTGGGATATCGCCATCGGAATGGAGGATGGCGATCTTTCGCAGGCAGAGCGCAATTTGCGCAACGCCCAGCAGAATCTGGCCGACGCGCTGCAGCGCAATGCGCCTGACGCGGAAATCAAGAAGCTCATGGACGAACTGCGCAAGGCGATGCAGGACTACATGAAGGAGCTTGCCCAGCGCATGCAGAATGCGCCGATGCAGCCGAACCAGAACGCCCAGAACATCATTCGCCAGCAGGATCTGGAGCGGATGATGGACCAGATCGAGAATCTGGCGCGTTCCGGCAATCGCGACGCTGCCCAGCAGATGCTGTCCGAGCTGCAGCGGATGATGAATAACCTGCAGGCCGGCAGGCCGCAGCAGGGTCAGCAGGGCCAGGACAACAGCCAGATGCGCCAGCAGATGGACAAGCTCGGCCAGATCCTGCGCGACCAGCAGAAACTGATGGAAGAAACCTTCAAGTTGGACCAGCAGCTGAAGGACCGCATGCAGCGCGGCGATCCTAACATGGGTATGAACGATCCACTGCTCGACGATATGCCGATGGACAATGACGGCATGCAGCAGGATCAGCAACAGGGCCAGCAGGGACAGGATCAGAAGCAGCAAGGCCAGAATCAAGAGGGCCAGTCGCCTTCCGATCAGATGACGGCTGAACAACTGCGCGAAGCCCTGAAGCAGTTGCGTTCGCGCCAGGACGAACTCGGCAAGCAGCTCGGTGAGCTGCAGAAGGGTCTCGGCGACATGGGCATCAAGCCCGGCGCGGGCTTCGGCCAGGCACAGCGGGAAATGGAAGGCGCCGGACGCGAACTCGGCGAGGGTCGCGGCGAACCCGCCATCCAGGGTCAGGGACGCGCGCTGGAGGCGCTCCGCCAGGGCGCACGCGATATGATGAACCAGATGATGCAGGCCATGCAGGGGCAACAGGGACAGGGGCCGCAGGGCCAGGTCGGGCAAGGCAATCAGAACGGTCGCGATCCGCTGGGCCGCCCCCGCCGCGCCGACGGCCCCGACTTTGGCGATCAAGTGAAGGTACCCGACGAAATCGATGTACAGCGCGCCCGCGAAATTCTGGACGCCATTCGCGAAAAGCTCGGGAACAACCCACCACAGGAAATCGAGCGGCGCTATCTGGAACGGCTGCTGGACATTCAGTAGGTGCGGACTGTGCCAATTCAGGTCACAATAGCGTGAGATTCACTGCCGTCGCCCCGCAACCGCCTATTTGTCTACTGTGACGCGAAATCGCGTCGTTTGGGCACGAGTTGAGGGTACTTCCATGAAAAAGGAATTGAGGCTGATTGCAGCTGCTGCTCTTGGATTCGGAATGGCTGCCGGGACGGCAAGCGCATGGGACATTGGTGGTTTTGCCACAACCAACAGCGGGGGCAGAACCCTTGCCTCCGAAAACTACGAATCGAGCCGCTCGGGTTCATATGGACGGGCTCCCTACAGCATGGAAACGACGGGGAGCATCTCGTCCAATGGCCCCATGGGACGGCGACCGGTCAATTGTCCCCCACGTCCGGCTCCAGGCTCGCTGCAGACGCAGGGCGGCAATAGCGGAACAACCATAAATTCCGCCTGCCCCGACTATTGAGAGCAGCGACCTGCTTCTTCGAATATGCCACCGCCTCCCCTCGCGGGAAGCGATGGCATGGTCGTGCTTGATCGATCAAATGTATCGACGGCACATTCGGGTAATCTGGATCGAATGTCTTGATTTGAAGTAGTTCAAGCCAGTGGCGTGATGTTCTGATTGAGACGGAACAGGTTGTGCGGATCGACCCGCGCCTTGAGACGAGCAAGGCGCCGATACTTCTCCGGGCCATATGCGTCCAAAACTACGACCGTGCCGGCATCGGCCTGCTCGTTCACGTAATTCCCGGCAATCGAGAGCTCGGAAAGCGATTTGCCGGTGATCCGCCCCCAGGTAGTGCATCGCTCGTCATCGGCGACATCGTCCCAAACCGGCTCTGCAAGCCAGTAGTAGCTTGCCTCTCTTCCCGTATAGGCAGTCGCATCATCCGCTACATCGGCAACGGCACCTCCTAGCTGCAGCACGGAAATTTCGGAATCTGGCGTTGGCGCATCGGCAATTGATCGCAGCAGCGCATCGATTGCCTTATCGGTTACCTCGGACCAGAATCCTCCCTTGCAGTAATAGCGTCGTGACCATGCGAAGTGCTCGTCGTTGCGACTTTGCAGGCTGAGATAGGACAGCGTGTCGACGCCACCGATACCACCGTCAGCCAGCGCTCCGAAGGGTGACAGAACCAACCGACCGAGGGCAGCATCGCCCGACCAAACCGCCGTCACACTGAGAGCCGTCGTGGTTGCAGTGAAGTTAAGCGTAAAGTCACGCGGCTGGCGACCGGCAAGGTCACGAAGCGCCTGCAAGGCTTGCCTCGTGTTTGCAGCAGGATAGCTCCATTGACCGACGACGATGGAACCAAGCTCATGCATCCTGAACCGAAATCGTGTCAGGACTCCGAAATTCCCGCCGCCGCCACGGATACCCCAGAACAGTTCGGGGTCAGACGTTTCGCTTACCCAAACGATGTCGCCGGCAGCAGTCACGATCTCCGCACCCAGCAAGCTATCGATGGTCAGGCCGTATCGCCTGCTGGCCCACCCCATGCCGCCGCCCAAAGTCAGACCCGCCACACCTGTATGGGAAATCACGCCTGCGGGTACAACGTAGCCTTCAGGAACCGTCGCGCGATCGAGATGGCCGAGCAGTGCCCCGCCTCCGACTTCGATCGTATGCGCGTCTCGGTCCATGGCAATACCGGCGAGTTCCGACAGATCGAGAACAAGCCCCCCGTCGCAGGTCGAGAATCCGGGGAAGCTGTGGCCGCCACCGCGCACCGCGAGCAGGGCGCCAGATGCAGCAGCCGCGTGCACGGCCTTGCGGACATCTTCCACGTTCTGCGGGCGGACGATGGCGGCAGGGCGCCGATCGACGACACCATTCCACACCTTGCGATAGCGATCGTAGTCCTGATGATCGGGAGTGATGATGGGGCAGCGATGTCCTGCTAAAGAAAGTTCCCTCAGCAACAGATTGGACATGGCATATCTCCCGGCCAGCACAACCTCTAGCACACGTTGCCTCCACACAGAACACTCTCCGATCGAGGGAAATTAGAATTTCGTAAAATGCCGAGCCGGCTTTGACACAGGATCATGTTCCCGTGATCCAATCAGTATTCCGCCGCTTTTCTGCGTAAAGACGTCGCAGTGGCATCTGCCACCAGCGCCAAGTTTCAAATTTCGTCACCGAGGCTAGTCCTGCCTGGCGAAAGATTCGTAATGTCACGCTGCAGGTGAAAAATGATAGCGATTCGATGGCAATTCTTTTCAAGACGGTAATCGGTGAAAACGCGGCGTTCGAGCTGATTGAGAACGCGCTCTCCCGAACCGGCGAATACGACGGCTACATGAACGTCGTGGCAGACGAAGGCGAGAAGACTCTGCCCTGGTCGCCCGGCATGCATGCAGAGCAGTTTCAGGCGGAGATCACCGAGATCCTCCGTTCGACCTGGGATATTTGCCGCTTCTGGGTGATCTACGAACGGCGCGACGATCGGCAGGATGCCGAAGCCAACGCCATCCGCAATGCGGCCTTCAGGCTGACGCGGGGCTATGCCGGCGTCATTGTCGTGACTCTCAGCCTGCTCCACAAGCGCGACAGCCTGGCCGATATCGAACTGATCTTTGTGTGCTTCCAGCAGGACTTCCAGCGGCGCAATTTTCGCGTCCGCTACGAAGGCAAGTTTATCCCAAACGACGGCTGAGCGGTCGAGGGAGTGCCACTGGCCGCCTCAGGCGGCCAACGCACGCGCGACAGCCTTGCGAATGTCAGGCAAGGCAAAAGGCTTCGAGACGACATCGACGATCTTTTCCGCCAAGTCGTCAGCGCGTTCGCGCTGTTCTGCATAACCGGTCATCAGCAGGATCTTCAGCGCCGGAAAGGCGGACTTTGCCTGATGCGCCAACTCGATGCCGTCCATCACGGGCATGCGGATATCCGAGAGCAGCAGGTCGTAGACGCCGTCTCTGAGTTTTTCCAGTCCTTCCGCACCGTCGGCCGCTTCCTCGGTCTCATGACCGTCAAGACGCAAAGCGCGGGCTACGAAAGAACGCAGGGAGTCCTCGTCTTCCGTAATCAGAATTTTTGCCATGATGTGCATCGCTCCGTTTCATGCCCCGCAACGGAAATCACATGACTTTCCTTTGCGATCGGTAAACGGCGGGAAGGGATGGACGGGATGGTTAACAACCCGTCTTATCCTGATACAGTCAGGCGTCGCCGGTGACCACGCCGACAAACGGGAGTTCGCGGAAGGCATAGGCGACATCCATGCCGTAACCGACCACGAAATAGTCGGGGCATTCGAAGCCGACATAATCGGCCTCCAGCTTTTCCTTACGCTTGACGCTCTTGTCGAGGAGCACGGCTATGGTGACGTTGCGTGCGCCGCGCTCATAGAGCAGCTCCTTGGCGAACAACAGCGTGCGGCCGGATTCTAGAATATCGTCGATCAGAAGAACGTCACGGTCCTTCACGTCGCTGTCGATATCCTTGACGATGCGAACGCCCTGCGAGACCGTGCCGGTGCCGTAGCTGGACAGGGTGATGAACTCGACCTCGGGCGCCAGGCCGCTGTCATGCAGCGCGCGGATGAGGTCGGCAGCAAAGATGAAGGAGCCCTTCAAAACCGCGATGACCAACAGATCCTTCGTCGGTCCCGATGCAATCTGCTTCGCCATCACATGATTGCGTTCCGCAATCTGCTCGGCTGTGAAGAGTGGCTCGATGTTTTTTCCGCGCACGACGGGCATAAGAAGGCTTGCTCCATGAATAGAAGCTCAAGCCGTTACCACAAACGACGGGACGAAACACCCCTTACGGCATGAAGGAGAGCCGGACTTCCGGCATTTTTCCACCCGCGTACTGCACTCTTGTCGAAAATCCGCGGCTTTGCCCTCCATAGAGAACATCGGCAGGCGGGTTGATCACGACGCTTGCGGTCAGCTGCTCGCCGGCAACAAGGTCGGCTCGAATGGGATGCAGGACCTGCGTGATGCCGCTTTGATTGTCGATGATGCCGTTGATCAGCAGCACCCGCATTCCGTTCGCGTCACGGGGCGTCATCGTGACGTGCGAGAAATGCAGCGGTGAATCCGTCGGCGCAGCTTCGCTTTGAGAGAACCCGGAGAAGCCGCCGAAGAGACCGAACACGAGCACTGAAAGAGCAAGCACAAGTGCGACGAAGATCTTGCCCGATGCCTGCTGCAACCATGTTTCGCCCGCTCGAACGAACGTTTCCGCCATGGCGCGCGGTAGCGACGGCTGGATCGCCGACGACCGCCGACGATTGTCATTGAAGCTTCGGGGCTTGAAGCTCTGGGGCCGGTTGTTCGTTATTACCACGAATTCAGCGTCGGCCACATCGACGGGGCGAGTTCGGCGGGCCTCGCGCTTGGTCTGCTCGGGCGGTAGAAAATCATAGGTGCGGCCGGGCGCCTGGCGTCTGAACGAGGAGGAGGTCATGATGACGGCCTTTCCGGTGTCCACAATAGCTTCAGGCCGGACTGAAATCCGGCATTGAAACGAATCCTGCTCAGTCGTAAATTTTAATGGTTAATGCTTCGCAAAGATCGCCATCAAAGTGGCGTCTTTCCGGTAAATTTACTGGTTGTTAATGCTGTTGGTTAACAAGTCGTGCGGTGAACAAACAAAAGACTGATCTGCCGTTGATCCACTTCGAAAATGTCGGTTTGCGCTATGGGATGGGCCCGGAAATTCTCCGGGACCTGACGTTCGACATTCCGAAGAAATCGTTTCAGTTCCTGACGGGACCTTCGGGCGCCGGCAAGACCACGTTGCTGCGGCTACTATTCCTGTCACTGCAACCGACCCGCGGGCTGATCCGCATGTTCGGCCGCGACATTTCCGATATTCCGCGCCCCGAATTGCCGCTTCTGCGTCGCCGCGTCGGCATCATCTTCCAGGAATTCCGCCTTCTGGACCATTTGACGACCTACGAGAACGTGGCGCTGCCGCTGCGTGTTCGCGGCAAGGACGAGAGTTCCTACAAGACAGACGTCTTGGAACTCCTGAAGTGGGTTGGCCTCGGCGAACGCATCAATGTCCTGCCGCCGGTTCTGTCAGGCGGCGAAAAGCAGCGCGCCGCAATCGCCCGCGCCTTGATCGACCGTCCCGAGATCCTTCTCGCCGACGAGCCGACAGCCAACGTCGATCCGCCGATGGCCCGCCGTCTGCTCAATCTTTTCCTTGAGCTCAACCGTCTCGGAACGGCGGTTGTGATCGCCACCCACGATCTGGCCCTGATGGACCAGGTTGAAGCCCGCCGTATGATTCTCTCGGAAGGGCACCTCGATATCCATGACTAAAGCAGCGCCCAAACCGCCGGCAAAGGACACGTCGAAAAGCCAGAAACGGCCGGAGATGAAGGTGCGCCCGACGGCGCCGATCCTGCCTTCCGCCAATATTCAGGGCAACGCACTGATGGTCGTTATTGCCATCATGGCCTTCCTCGCCTGCCTGACGCTCGGCGGTGTCAGCATGGTTCGCTCCACCGCGGCAAGCTGGGAGAGCCAGATTTCCCGCGAGATCACCATTCAGATCAAGCCGGACGACGGGCTGGACATGGACAAGACGCTGACGCAGGCGCGCGATCTCGCTCTGACCTTCGTCGGCACCAAGAACGGCCAGATCGTTGATGAAGCGGCCACCGCCCGCCTGCTGGAGCCGTGGCTCGGTACCGGGCTCGACATCAAGGAACTGCCGGTTCCGCGGCTGGTGATCGTCACCATAGACGAGAACAACCCGCCGGATTTCGACGCGATGCGCTCGCTGCTCACGGAGAGCATCCCGCAGGCCTCGCTCGACGACCACCGCACATGGGTCGACCGACTGGTCTCTATGGCACATACTACCGTTATGATCGGCACCGGCATCCTGCTGCTGGTCTTTTCTGCCATGGTGCTGACGGTTGTCTTCGCAACCCGTGGCGCTCTTTCGGGCAATCGCCACATCGTCGAGGTGCTTCACTTCGTCGGAGCGGAAAGCTCCTTCGTCGCCACCGAATTCCAGAAGCATTTTCTGAAGATCAGCCTCAAGGGATCAGCGGTCGGCAGCGCCCTTGCTGCGCTCTTCTTCATGAGCGCCGGCTTCCTGCAGAGCCGGACGCTGGCCACCCCGCAGACAGACCAGGCAACCGCTCTTTTCGGTACGTTTTCGGTCGGTGCGCTTGGCTACGCCGGCATCTTTGCCACCATGATCGTCATCGCCCTGCTGACGACTTTCACGGCCCGGCTGACGGTTATGCGGACCATCTACGAGATAGATACGCTGCGCTCGGACCCGACACGGGCCGATGGGCTCACGAATTGAGCTTTACGATGCCTTTTTTGCCATGAAAGCGTCTGTTCGCCGCCGCAATCTGCATATATTTTCCGATTCATGAGCATGGGCCACATGTCGCGCACCCCGATTCGTCCGGAAACGGAGCTTGCCCGCTCCGAGGGAGGGCCTGCGCGTCGCGGTCCCGTGCGGCGGATGCTGCGCTGGGGTGGCGTCGCATTCGTGCTCATTGTTGCGCTGATCTTCGGCGGCTTCCTTCGCTTTGCCGATTCGGTCACGACCTTGAAACCCCCGCTCGATCCGCGCGCCGATGCGATCGTGGTCTTGACCGGCGGTTATCAACGCATCGACCAGGCCGTCGAGTTGCTGCAGAAAGGGGCCGGAAAGCGCCTGCTGATTTCGGGTGTGCACCCGGCAACCACACCGAGGCAGATCCGCAGGATGACCCAGGCTTCGCCGGAGCTCTTTTCGTGCTGCGTCGATGTCGGCTACGACGCGCTCGACACGATCGGCAACGCACAGGAAGCATCGAACTGGATCCACCGTCGCGGCTACAAGAGCGTCCTCGTCGTTACCAACAACTACCACATGCCGCGCAGCCTGGCGGAACTCGCTTATGTCGATTCCGAAACACAGTTCATCCCCTATCCTGTCGTGAACACCGATCTGAAGACCAGCAACTGGTTCACCGATCCGAACGCCGTGCGGGTGATGCTCGCCGAGTATGCAAAAGTTCTCTTCGCCGGTGCACGGAACCTAACGGGTCTCGGCCGTCATCCCGGACTGCGTTCTGCCGGCGTCTCCGGCTAAAGCGCAGCGAAACCTTTTTCTGACAGCCAATATCGTGTAGGAGGGCGCAACCGCCTCTTGCGGATATTGGCCTTGGGAAAGTTCATGATCGCCCTGCGTTCCGTCCTCTTCAACACGATCTTCTACGCCAACCTCATTGTTCGCATGATCGTGCTGTCCCCCTACTACTTCATCGCGCCGCGCAGGGATGCCTACCGCGTACCGAAGAACTGGGCATTGTCGAACCACCGGCTGATGGAGAAGATCGTCGGCACGACCTTCGAGATCGAGGGCATGGAGAACCTGCCCGATGGCGGCTATATCCTGGCGCCCAAGCATCAATCCTTCTGGGACACCTACGCCCTGCTGCCGTGGCTGAAAGACCCGGTCTACATCCTGAAGCGTGAACTGATGTGGATCCCGCTCTTCGGCTGGTATGCCAAGAAACAACGGATGATCCCGATCAATCGCGGCGCGCGCGGCAAGGTAATGGTCGAGGCGCTTAGGCGGACCAAGGAGGAGCTAGCAACCGGCCGTCAGCTGATCATTTACCCGGAGGGAACCCGACGGCCGCCCGGCGCTGAACCGCTCTACAAATACGGCATCGCCCGCATGTACCGCGACCTGCAGCTGCCGGTGGTGCCGGTCGCCATGCACCCCGGCCTCTTCTGGCCGCGACGCAGTACGATGCGCTATCCTGGCCACTTCAAGGTGCGGATACTGCCGCCGATCCAGCCCGGTATGGATCCCGATGCCTTTTTTGAGCATCTGATCGAGGTGACCGAAAAGGCGAGCGATGAACTCTTGATCGACACCGCCAAACGCAACCCGAACCTGCCGCTCCCGCCGACAGCCGTTCGCCGGCTGGCGGAACTGGAGAGGGCGAAGGCAGCGACGGCCTGAGCTCAGGCAGAATTTCTGAGCCGTTCCACTTCCCCGACCACCTGCTCAAGCCAATGGTCGCGAATGCCCATCTGTTGCAAGTGCTCCAACGTGTTGAAGACGTAAGCGTCGTTCGGTCCTGACTTGCCGTGCGCGCCGTGGACGACCCGGGCCGCCGCGATCGCATCGAGCCCACGGGCATATTGCGTGTGCGCGCGATCGACGACGTAGGCGATCGCCTTGCTGCTCCTGCCGTCCGCCAGCTGAAGGGGCAGGCAGCGTTCGAGATAGACGTTGGTTACGAGCTCCCGCTCCCGGAGATAATCAACCGTATCGTCCCACTGCTCCGGCGCGATCCGGAAGGCCATTCCACGGCAGGAGCCACCGCGATCAAGACCAAGCACCAGGCCGGGATTCTGCTCGGTGCCGCGATGCACCCAGGAATGCACGCACAGCGACCGCCTGTAGCCACGGACCAGCGCCTGAGAACGCTCCAAAAACTCGAAGCCCGGATTCCACATCAGTGATCCGTAGCCAAATACCCAAAATTCGTCCATATCGCACGCCAGACCGACATCCCCACTCGCGAGTCACCATTGGAGAACATCATGGCAGCGTCAAGCCCATCCCGCAGCGGCAGAAAATTCTGGATGCTCGGCGGCGGTATCGTCTTGGTGATCGCGCTTTATACGGGTGCCTGGTTCTATGCGGCCTCGCAGCTGAAGACGACCGTGCTGAAGGTGATCGCACCCGGCAACACTGCGGGCGTCAGCGGCGAATGCGCGGATATCGACTTCCGCGGTTATCCGTTCCGGATTGGACTGTTCTGCTCGAAGGTCGACGTCGATGACACCGTCAACGGCGTGTCAGCTAGTTTTGGCGAGCTGCGTTCCGCAGCCCAGGTCTATGCTCCGGGACATATCGTCTGGGAACTCGACTCGCCCGCGGAAATTCGCAGCGCCCACGGTCTCTCGCTTAATGCGGAATGGGCAAGCCTGCAATCAAGCCTGATCACCAAGCTGAAAGGCATCGACCGTTCCTCGACCGTCATCGATGGCCTCAAGGGGACGGTGGTTTCCTCTCAGACCGGCCAGACGATCAACTTCGATGCCGCCCATACGGAGATCCATCTTCGCCAGAACGGCAGCGACCTCGACGGCGCAATCTCCGTGGCGGATTCAAATACTGCCATCAAGGACTGGCCGGCATTCCCAAGGCTCTCAGCGAGCGCCGACGTGACGCTTGCCGGCAAGGCCGGCATGATCGATGGCAGCGACCAGAAAGGGCTCTACGGCGCCAGCGGCGAGCTGCGCAAGGTCGTGGCCGACATCGGCGACGGCAAGATCATGACGCTGAGCGGCCCGTTTTCCTTCGACGAGGAGGGCTATCTGTCCGGCAAGTTCAAACTCGAGATCGAACAGCTCGGCCCTTGGCGCGACAGTATCAAGCAGACCTTCCCCGACATTGCCAAGACGGTTGACACCGCCTCCAAGCTACTGAAGGCGCTGGCAGGCGGCGGCGACAAGGTCTCCGTCGATCTCGTGGTGGCTCGTGGCAACGCCACGGTCGGCGGCTTCATCCCGTTGGGATCAATCCCGCCGATCTGAAATCAGGCATTCTTCTCAAGCGGATGCGGGCGACCGAAATCCGGCGCATCGACATCCTGGCCCGCCTGGATGATGGAGCGGCGAATGGAGCGCGTACGGGTGAAAAGATCAAAGATCTTGTCACCCTCACCCCAGCGAATGGCCCGCTGCAGATAGGCGAGATCCTCGGAGAAGCGCGCCAGCATTTCAAGGATCGCATCCTTGTTGTGCAGGCAGACATCGCGCCACATCGTCGGATCTGAGGCGGCCAGACGCGTGAAATCGCGGAAGCCGGAAGCAGAGTATTTGATGACCTCCGATTCCGTCACCGTCTCCAAATCGTCGGCGGTGCCGACAATGTTGTAGGCGATCAGGTGCGGCAGGTGCGAGACGATGGCGAGCACCTTGTCGTGATGCGCCGGATCCATTTCGTCGACCTTGGACCCCAATGCTTCCCAGAACAGCCTCAGCGTTTTCAATGCTGTCTCGTCGGTCCCGGCGATCGGCGTGAAGATGCACCAGCGGCCCTCAAAGAGGCCCGGGAAACCGGCATCCGGTCCGGATTTTTCCGTACCCGCCAGCGGGTGGCCGGGAATGAAATGGACATGCGGCGGCATATGCGGCTGCATCTGCGCGATGACCGAAGCCTTGGTGGAACCGACGTCGGTGACGATCGCGCCGGGCTTCAGGCTGTCGGCGATCTCCTTGGCGACGCTCTCCGATGCTCCGACGGGCACCGACACGATGACCAGATCCGCATCCTTCACCGCCTCAGCCGACGACGTCGTGTACCGGTCGCCGAGCTGCAGTTCCTCGGCCCTCTTTAGGGTATCTGCGCTGCGCGTCGCAATGACGACCTCTTTTGCGAGGCCAAGGCGCTTGATGTCATGCGCGATGGAGGAACCGATCAGGCCGATCCCGATCAGCGCGATGCGATCGAACTGCACGGTCATGACTTGCGTCCCATAAACTCTCCAAGGACTTCAATGACACCGCGGTTCGCCTCTTCGGAACCAATGCTGAGGCGCAGCGCGTTCGGGAATCCATACCCCTTCACCGCCCGCAGGATGTAACCGCGGCTGGTCAGGAACTCATCGGCTTCAGGCGCGCGCTTGCCGTCGACATCGGGAAAGTGAACGAGAACGAAGTTTGCGACCGACGGCGTCACCTTGAGACCGAGAGCCTCAAGTGCGACCGTCATCTTCTCGATCCACATCTGATTGAACGCCACCGCTTCCTGCGTGAACGCCTGGTCACGAATGGCCGCGGCACCGGCGGAAATGGCCGGCGAATTCATGTTGAACGGGCCGCGGATACGATTAAGGGCGTCGATGATATCTGCGGGCGCATACATCCAGCCGACACGCAACGCAGCAAGACCATAGATCTTGGAGAAGGTGCGCGTCATGACGACGTTGGGGTTGGAAGAAACGATTTCGATCCCGGCCTCATAGTCGTTGCGACGGACATATTCCGCGTAGGCGGCATCAAGGACGAGCAAGACATTCTTGGGCAGGGCGGCGTGCAGGCGCCGGATCTCGCTGACCGGCACGTATGTGCCCGTCGGGTTGCCCGGATTGGCAATGAAGACCATCTTGGTCTTTGGCGTGACCGCGGCTAGGATTGCATCGACATCAACCGTCGCGTCCTGTTCCTTGACGGTAACAGGCGTGGCGCCAGCCCCCATAATCTGGATCTTGTATACGAGAAAGCCGTGCTCGGTGATGATGGCTTCATCGCCGTCGCCGAGATAGACAGTGCAAAGCAGGGCCAGCAACTCGTCCGAGCCGTTGCCGCAGATGATGTTAGCCGGATTGAGACCGTGAACCGCCGCGATGGATTCACGCAGCTCGAGAGCCTGGCCGTCGGGATACCGTTCCAGCTTTTCGGCAGCGGCGCGGAAGGCTGCAATCGCCTTCGGGCTCGCCCCGAGTGGTGTTTCGTTGGACGAGAGCTTGTGAACCCTGGCCACACCCGGCGCATGGTGCTTGCCCGGCACATAGGCTGCGATATCCAGAATACCGGGACGCGGAACGGGCTTGCTCATCTCTTCGCTCATCGGATCGACCTTGGAAAATACCGAGAAAACTCGGCTGAAAACTGCCCTGTCGCAATAGAACGGAAAGGCGGCCTTGTCGAGTGCGGAAGGGCCTAGCGGCTGCGTGTCGTCGGCACGCCGTGCGGCGCCAGGACGGGCACGAAAACACGGCGCGACGCACGGGCGGCGACCGGCAGACCCTGATAGAGCCGTTTTTGCGCCTCGACGACGATGACGCCTGAGAAGGCCGGCCATAGGGTACGTCCGACACGATCGAAAACGCCGCGCAGGCGCATCATCGTGCGCAACTTCGAAGGCGGAAAGAACAGTGCTTCCGCTGTAGCACCCGGCGTGAAATTGGTCTCGCGCAAGAGATTCGTCAGCTGCCCCCGCGAATACGGTCGTCCCGAGCCGAACGGCGTATGTTCCATGCGCGCCCACACGCCACGACGGTTCGGAACGACGATGACCAGGCGCCCGCCAGGCGCTAACACCCGCCACAGCTCCTTCAGGGTCTCCCGCGGGCTCTCGGCGAATTCGAGGGAATGGACCATCAGCACCCGGTCGATCGAGGAGTCGGGCAGCGGCAATTCCTCGTCGAAGATCAGGGCTGTGGAAGACAGCGCCCCTACCGGCCAGTTTACGGCGCCCTGCCCCGCCGGCATGAAGGCAAAGGTTCGCTCCGTATCCGGCTGAAAGCGGTCGAGGAAGGGCACGACGTAACCGAGACCAACGAGCCGCTCCTGCGGCAGCCGGACCCAAAGCGAGGAAAGCGCCATGGCGATCGACTGCTCGGCAATACGTCCGAGGTCGGAATGATAGAACTGGCGTAGGTCGACGATATCAGCGTGCATCGAGCTAAATGTTATCAATGGGTGGTTGGACTTCAAGACTGGACCCTCTACATTCCCGGTATACCCGCGATAAAGAGGCTGCCTGAGACTATGAAACCTTTGGATTTAGACGTTTTTCTCTGCCGTTCCGACAATTTCGGTGTCCTTGTCCATGACCCTGAAACCGGCTTCACCGCCTCAATAGACGCTCCCGATGCCGCTGCCGTCGAGAAGGCGGCAACCCGCCGAGGCTGGACAATCTCGCATATCTTCACCACCCATCACCATACGGACCATGTTGAAGGCAACCTTGCGCTGAAGGAGCAGTATGGCTGCGAGATCATCGGCCCGATCAACGAGGCGGTGGCGATCCCCGGCCTCGACAAGACGATGGCTGACGGCGATACTTTCCTGTTCGGCGATCACACGGTGCAGGTCATCGAAACTCCCGGGCATACGGCAGGACATATCTGCTATCATTTCGTCGACGACAAGCTGCTATTTGCCGCCGACACGCTGTTTGCCCTCGGCTGTGGGCGCCTCTTCGAGCGGCCTGCCGCCGATATGTGGCACTCGCTGCAGAAGCTTGCCGTGCTGCCTGATGAGACCGCCATCTATTTTGGCCACGAATATACCCTGTCCAATGCTCGCTTTGCGCTTACTATCGATCCGGACAATCAGCGCCTCGTAAGCAGGGCGGCCGAAATCGAAGCTCTCCGGGCCGAGAACAGGTTCACCATTCCGACGACGCTGGCACTGGAGAAGGAAACCAATCCCTTCCTGCGCGCGGCAGATCCCGCCATTCGCCGCAACCTCTTGATGGAAACCAAGACCAACGAGGAAGTCTTCGCGGAAATCCGCCGGCGCAAGGACGTTTTCTGATGTCACCTGACGATATCATTCGCGAACTTGGAATGCAGCCGCATCCCGAAGGCGGCTGGTACGTGCAGACGTTCCGCGACACCGAGGGCGGATCCCGCGGCCATTCGACGGCGATCTATTATCTGCTGAAGGTCGGGCAGCGTTCCCACTGGCACCGTGTCCGTGATGCAGCGGAGGTCTGGCACCACTATGCCGGTGCGCCACTTGCGTTGCACCGCGCAAAGGACGGCGGCGGCATCGAGACGCTGGTGCTTGGCACAGACCTCCTCAAAGGCGAGCGCCCGCAGGCGATCGTTCCTGCCAACTGGTGGCAGTCGGCCGAAACGCTTGGCGAATTTACGCTGGTCGGCTGCACGGTTGCGCCGGGCTTCGAATTCGCATCCTTCGAGATGGCGCCGCCGGACTGGAAGCCGGCTGGCTAGCTCGATCATTCCGCGGCGGCATGTGTGCCTGTCGTCGCGGCCTTCCGTTTGAACATCTCCTTTGCCGCCAGTACAGCGCCGCCGGTGACCAGCACGCAGGCGAGCGCGATACGCCAACTCGGCTCGGCAAATCCGAAGAGCGTCAGGTTCAACGTCGAGATGAGCGGTGCTGCGTAGCTTGCGGCGCCCAGGATCTGAATATCGCCGTTCTTGACGCCATAATCCCAGGCATAGAAGGCTGCGCCGACAGGAAAGAGGCCGAGGCCGGCAATAGCAACCCACTGCGAGGCCGACTCGGGCCAGACCGTCGTCTCAAGACCAAGATGGCAGACAAACGATAAGATCGAGGTCGCCAGGCAAAAGCCGGTCACTACATCGGTCGATACGGCCTCGAAGCGACGCGTCAGCAGCGAATAACCAGACCATGTAAAGGCGCAAAGGACGGCAGCGCCGTAGCCGACGGCATAGGCCCCGTCAAAATTGACGCCGTTGCGGCCCACAATCAGGAAGGTGCCGCAAAGGCCGGCCAGGGCGCCCACGATGTGGTACCAGCGCAAACGCTCGCCCGGCAGCAACGCCGATCCGACGACGATCAGCAACGGCCAAAGATAGGCGATCAGCCCGGCTTCGACGGCCGGCGCGTTTCGAAGTGCTGTGAAATAGAGGAAGTGGTACCCGAACAGGCCGGCAATCCCGACGATCCAGACCTTCGCCGGCTGCTTGAGGAGCGCCAACCGCGACGGATTGAGAGCCAGCACGACGATACCGGGAATGCTGCCGATGGCAAAGCAGATGGCCGACAGCTGGAACGGCGGCATCCTGCCTGATGCAGCAGTGAAAAGCGCAAGGAACGACCACATTAGAATGGCCGTAAAGCCGATTAGCGTTGCCCGAAGCTTCACCTGTCCCCCTTTGCGGAGACCCCTGCTCCGTCAGCTTGCGCCGTATTTCACCGCGGTGATCGTCACCGGTCCGTATTGCGTCGGAATGCGGACGTACACCGGAGCATATACATTTGCCGCCTCCGACTTGGCAAACCAGATTTCCATCCGGCTGCTCTTGCTCAGATAATCGATATCGCTGCGCCCCTTCTTGTAGCCGGAGCGAGGGACGAACCGCACGCTGCAAACGGTCGCCTTGCCGCTGAACCCCGCTGTCGAGAAATCCTGCGCACCCCTGGGAGAAAGCACCAGATCCATGCGCATTTCGCCGTCATAGATCGGCAGCTTCTGCGCGCAGACATTGGCGTCGGCAGGGAAGATCAGACCAGAGATTGGGTCTAGCACCGCGCGCATATCGCTAGCAGGCACGTTTACCCAATTCTTCGGCGGCACCCGCGGCGGCTTGACTGTCGTCGAGGTGATATTGCCGTTGTTGTAACGCACCTCGTAGGTGCGGGCGCGCTTGCCGCTCTTGTAGTAAAGATAATAACGGGACGCCTGCAGCCGGTCGCCGCGCAGCACGCCGTCGACACTCGTCTTGGCCGAGATATTGGTGACGAGATCGGCAAGGCCGGCCGAGCTGATATCGCCGGAAACCCTGTAGCTCTTGTCGTCTTCGATCGTCGTCAGGAAAGCGGCGCGGGCAATCGTCAGGATGCCAAGCGAAACCTTGTATTCCGTCCGATGCACGATCTCGCTTGCGCCGGCCGGAATGGCCATCAGCGCAGCGACCGTGGAAATGAGAATGCGTTTGCCCCGATGAGTCATGAATGAACCTTGTTCAGGCGGCTGGTAAAACCGTTGATAACGGTCTATACGCCTGTCTCTCGATGAAGCAAACACGAGCTTTTTGACAGAATTGCGGGAAACGCCAAGGTTTGGCTTGACGCGCACGGCCTGTCTGACTATAGAACCGCAACTTTCCAATCATGGCCTGATGGATTGCTAGCCCGATCTTCTGTGGGCACGCAACTGATGGCCGAGAAAAACAAGAATAGGTGTTCCATGTCCCGCATGTGCGAATTGACCGGCAAGGCAGTCCTCGTTGGCAACAATGTCAGCCATGCCAACAACAAGACTAAGCGCCGGTTCCTCCCGAACCTGTGCCAGGTTACGCTGATCTCCGACGCGCTCGGCCAGCGTTACCGTCTTCGCGTTTCGGCTGCTGCTCTTCGTTCCGTCGAGCATCGTGGCGGTCTCGATGCCTTCCTGATCAAGGCAAGCGAAAACGAACTGTCGATGCGCGCTCGTCTGCTGCGTCGCCAGATCGTCAAGAAGACTGCCGAAGCCGCTGCTGCATAAGCTTCGATTGTTTCTTCTTCATACGGCTTCAAAAGGCTTGCACGGATGATCTCCGGACAAGCCTTTTGCTTTGCCGGTCTGTTCCTCTAACTGGTGGCATACCCCAGGATAAAAAAATGCTGACGATGCGCTCTACGCTTATCTATGTCGCACTGATGACGCTTGTTGTCGTCGCCTCGAACTTCCTCGTGCAGTTTCCGCTGAATGCTGAGTTCGCGGGCATCAATCTGGCCGACATCCTGACCTGGGGTGCCTTCACCTATCCTGTCGCCTTCCTGATTACCGACCTGACAAACCGCCAGTTCGGGCCGCAGGCTGCCCGCAAGGTCGTCTTCGCTGGCTTCGTCGTCGGTGTAACACTGTCCTTCTATACCTCGGTTCCGCGCATCGCGATCGCCTCCGGCTCGGCCTATCTCGCCGGCCAATTGCTTGATATCTCAGTCTTCAACCGCCTGCGCCGTCAGGCCTGGTGGCGCGCACCGCTGGTCGGCTCGCTTGTTGGCTCAATGTTGGACACGGCGATCTTCTTCTCCTTCGCCTTTGCAGCCTTCTTCGTCTTCCTTGGCCCGAACGATCCCTTCGCGCTCGAAGCGGCTCCGATTCTCGGCGTCTTCACCGGCGAGGCCCCGCGCTGGATTTCCTGGGCAATCGGTGATTTCACGGTGAAGATGATTGTTGGCCTCGTCATGTTGCTGCCCTACGGCGCACTGATGAACGTGCTGCGCCCGATGCAGGCAGCACGCGCGAACTGATACCCCGATCAGGCTACTTCCCAATTTTCCCTCGCCACTCAAGGCGGGGGCGCGTGACGGCTCAGGCCATACTGCCGCGGCGAACAGCCCATTACCCGCTTGAACGCCGTACTGAAGGCGGCCTCCGACTCGTAGCCCAGCGATGGCGCGATTGCGGAAATGGGATCTCGGGAATTCTCCAGCCTGTCTCCCGCCAGAAGCATGCGCCAATGCGTAAGGTAGTCCATGGGCGAAGTTCCTACCGTTTCCTTGAACCTGAGCGCAAAGGTCGAGCGCGACATGCCGGCGCGTGCCGCTAGTTCCTTCAGCGTCCAGCGCCGGGCAGGATCATCGTGCATTGCGGTCATTGCAGCGCTCATCTGCTTGTCCGCCAGCGCAAAGAGCCATCCGACACCGGTCCGGGCGCCATCCGCCAGATGCAGCCTCAGCGCTTGAATCAGGATCATGTGCGCGAGATGCTGCACGATCAGGAAGCCGCCCGGCTGCGGCTCGCGCAACTCCTGCATCATCCGCTCGACAGACCATCGCAACGCCGCCTGGCCCGGCCCGGCTCGGATCAGAACAATGGGCGGCAGTATCCGAAGCAGGAGACCGGCATGTGCGCCGGTCAGCGCAAAACGGCTACTTACCAAAAGAAAATCGTCGCCGCCGTTGTAGCCGACGATGCCGCCGGTGCGCGCGGGCGCAAAAATCGTGGCTGCATCGACCGATCTGAGCGACAGGTCGGTTGCCAGGCGGAAAGGCCGTCCGCTTGGAAGCAGGAAGCAGTCACCCGTTTGCAGCCGCGCGACCTCCGGCGCCCCTTCCACGGACAGCCAGCATTGGCCGGAGACCACCGCTCCGCATTTGACGCCCTCCTGCTGATCGGGGAACTGGATTGACCACTCCCCGCCTGCCTCGAAGCCCGCCGACATGTAATTGCGGGGTTTCAGTAGGGACAGCACGTTGGACAGCGGATCCATAAGTTTGCTCCGGACGATCGCGAAGATAATACGGACTTTATAGCATAGACCGTATTCTCCAAAACCGTATCTTCAACGCTGATGCCGCCGATCACGGCTGGCGTGAAGGAATTGCCAAGGAGGTATGAATGCGTGTTTTCGTAACCGGAGCTACAGGATTTGTCGGCTCTGCTGTCGTTCAGGAGCTTATTGGCGCAGGCCATCAGGTCCTCGGTCTTGCTCGCTCCGATGCCGCAGCGGCCTCGCTCAAAGCGGCAGGCGCTGCCGTGCATCGCGGTCATCTTGAGGATCTGGAAAGCTTGTGGAGTGGCGCAACAGCGGCCGATGGTGTGATTCATACCGGCTTCATCCATGACTTCTCAAGGTTCAAGGAGAGTTGCGAGATCGACCGTCAGGCCATCGAGACGCTGGGCTCAGCCTTGGCTGCAAGCGACCGCCCACTGGTCGTCACCTCGGGAACCGGACTGCTCCCGCAAGGTCGGCTGACGACTGAGGAGGACGCGCCGGGTACAGCCTCTCCCCGCATCGCTTCCGAAGAGGCTGCCGTGGTCGCCGCCTCGCAGGGAGTGCGCGCCATCACCATTCGGCTGCCTCCGTCGGTACATGGCGACGGAGATCATGGTTTCGTGCCGATGCTGATCGGCATCGCCCGCGAAAAGGGTGTCTCCGTCTACGCCGGCGAAGGAAGCAACCTCTGGCCCGCTGTCCACAGGTTCGATGCAGCAAAGCTCTACAGGCTGGCACTCGAAAGAGGCGCGGCCGGCGCTCGCTACCATGGCGTTGCTGAACAGGGCATTGCCTTCCGGCAGATCGCCGAGGTCATCAGTCGCCGCCTGAACATTCCTGTCGTTTCCAAGCCGTTTGAGGAGGCGGCAGCACACTTCGGTTGGTTCGCGCATTTCGCCACGATGAACAATCTTGCTTCAAGCAAGCACACGCGCGAAGAATTGGGCTGGACGACGAAAGGTCCCGGACTGATCGAGGATATTGACCGACCGGCCTATTTCGGTGGCTGACGTCGTGCGTCATCTCTGCAAGCGAGCCGTGTCGCCGGCTCGCGGCTCCGTCAGGCGGAACTCCAGCATCAAATTGCGCTGCAGGATGGAATGATTGTCATCAGAGACGATCACCACATGCGTGGTCCCATCCTCGGCCGTGAAAACATCCAGGCCTTCCATATTATCGATCTGGTAGCTGAAGTCGCCCTGCAGCAAGATCTCACCGTCCATGACCGCGCCGGGGCGAATGTCGGCGGCCTTGATGCGGCGGATTCGCATTCCGATGCCTTCCGCCATGTTGAAGCGGCGCTCCAGAAGCAGCAGGTCGCCATTCGGCAGGAACGCGCCATCCGTCGCATCGAAATCGCCGCAGTGGGCAAGCGACAGGCGTCCCTTCAGCGGCCCGTCGAGGATCGCTGCGTAGGCGTTGCCACCCATGTCCAGGCTGCGTTCGGCCACGATCAGGGTGCCGCCCTTCAGAGCGCTGTCGATTGGCGCGACGGCGATCGTTTCGAAGCCGCGATTGGCACGCAGAGATCGTTTGGGAAAAGGAATGGGAAGGGTACCGATCGCTCGTGACGTTTCGAAGCCTGGATCAGGATAGACATCGACGCGATGATCCTGTTCGAAGGAGACGAGGATCTGGTCGCCATGCAGCGTCAGGCCCTCGGCGTCCATATGCCCCTTGCCTTCGAAGCTACGCCCGGCCCGATTCCTCATTGGGGTGATCGCCACATCCGCGAGGCCGGACAGGCGCCCCTGCGGATCGCGCTCGATGCGGCCGGTCATCCAATGGCCGGTGTCGAAGACACCAACGAAATTCTTCCCGTCAGATCGAAAGCGGATCGACGATAGCGAGCCGAAGAGGCGCTGCGGCGACACCATCTCCAGCCCGCCGAGAAATTCGAGGGTGTCGAACGTCGTCTCATCGGAGCCGATCTTGAAATCGGTGATGACGCGACTGCGGACTTCAACGTCGCCATCGGCAAGTGCCGGCGGAACGAGAGCCGCCAGCCCGAAAGCAATTGATATCAGGCTGGCGAAGGACTTCCGGAGCATCCAGAAAGCGCCCTTTCGCGGTTAGCCGGCGCGGCGGAGGCGACCGCCCCGCGGCTGGGTGGTCTTGTCTTCGAAGAGCGACGCAAGCTGCTCGGTCATCGCACCGGCCAGCTCGTCCGCATCGACGATTGTTACGGCGCGCCTGTAGTAGCGAGTCACGTCGTGGCCGATACCGATTGCCAGAAGCTCTACCGGTGAGCGTGTCTCGATCCGGTCGATGACGGCACGCAGATGCCGCTCCAGATAGTTGCCCGGATTGACCGACAGCGTCGAGTCGTCGACCGGCGCACCGTCGGAGATCATCATCAGAATCTTGCGTTGCTCGCGCCGCGCGATCAGGCGGTTATGCGCCCACATAAGCGCTTCGCCGTCGATGTTTTCCTTGAGCAAGCCTTCGCGCATCATCAGGCCGAGATTGGGCCGCGCGCGACGCCAGGGCGCGTCGGCCGACTTGTAGATGATATGACGCAGATCGTTGAGGCGGCCTGGCGTCTGCGGCTTGCCGCTGCCGAGCCACTTTTCGCGCGCCTGTCCGCCCTTCCAGGCCTTCGTCGTGAAGCCGAGGATCTCGACCTTGACGCCGCAGCGTTCCAGCGTGCGGGCCAGGATATCGGCGCAGGTGGCCGCGACCGTGATCGGCCGGCCGCGCATCGAGCCTGAATTGTCGATGAGAAGTGTCACGACCGTATCGCGGAATTGCGTGTCGCGCTCCATCTTGAAGGAGAGCGCCTGCATCGGATCGATGATCATGCGCGTCAGGCGTGCCGGGTCGAGATAGCCTTCCTCGAGATCGAAATCCCAAGACCGGTTCTGCTGCGCCATCAGGCGGCGTTGCAGGCGGTTGGCCAACCGACCGACTGCGCCCTGCAGGTGCGCAAGCTGCTTGTCGAGGAAGGCGCGCAGGCGCTCCAATTCGGCGGCGTCGCAGAGTTCTTCGGCGGTGATCGTCTCGTCGAATTCCTCGGTGAAGACGTGGTAGTCGACCTTCTCGTTGAAGTCGTCGAAGGGTGTGTTCGGACGGCGGGTTTCTCCGGGCGTCTCGGAATCTTCCTCGCCTTCTTCCTGCATGTCGTCGTCGGAGATTTCGGCGCCTTCGGTCTCGCCGTCCTCCATCTGCTCGTCGGCAACTTCGCTGTCTTCTACAGGCGCGGCATCGGAGCCGGCGTCGTCATCGACTTCGTCCTGATCCTGCTCGTCGCCGTTCGGCTGGTCTTCCTGTTCCGAATCGTCGTCAGAATCCGGCTCACTGTCGTCGTCGCCATACTCTTCCGCCATCTCCATGGCCGAAAGCATGTTGCGGATCGCCTTCGAGAAAGCCGGCTGGTCGTTGATGACACCGGAAAGGTTCTCAAGTTCGGCGCCAGCCTTCTCCTCGATGAACGAACGCCAGAGATCAAGCACCTTGCCGGCGGAGGCCGGCGGCTTCTGGCCTGTCAGCTTCTCGCGCACCATCATGGCCATGGCTTCGCCGACTGGCGCGTCTTCCTGCCGCTCGATGCCGGAGAAATTCGCCTTCGAATACTTCTCCTCGGTCATCGACCGAAGATTTGCGGCAACCCCCTCCATGCGCAGCGCGCCGATCGATTCCACGCGCGCCTGCTCGACGGCGTCGAAGATCGCGCGCGCGTCGGAGCCCTGCGGCGCCATCGTCGCGTGCACCTTGTCGTCGTGGCAGGCAAGCCTCAGCGCCATCGAGTCGCCGAGACCACGCGTCACGGCGAGCTCATGCATCGTCGGACGCTTGGAAATCTCCGGCAGACGGATCCGCTCGGCGGTCATTCCAGGGCGTTCATTGGCGAAGGTCACCTCGACGTCGCCGTCGCCGGCAATCGCGCGTACGCTGCCGGTTATCGCCCGGCGCAACGGTTCGACGTCGACAGGCGAGCCGGGCTTTGCTTTCGAATTGTCACCGCGAGCAGCCATGATCGGTCGGCCTTAAGCCTCCAGAACGATATTGGCGGCACTTTCCTTCAGCTCGACGCCGAAAGCGCGCTGATAATGCTCGGCCACCAGCGGGCGCTCCAGTTCGTCGCACTTGTTGAGGAAGGTGACGCGGAAGGCGAAGGCGAGATCGCCGAAGATCTCGGCGTTTTCGGCCCAGGTGATAACAGTACGCGGGCTCATGACGGTCGACAGGTCGCCGTTCATGAACGAAGCGCGGGTCAGGTCGGCTACCCGGACCATCTTGGAGACCGTATCGCGGCCTTCCTTGTTCTTCTGGAAGGCCTTTACCTTGGCGGCGACGATGTTCACTTCATGGTCGTGCGGCAGGTAGTTCAGGGTGGTCACGATCGACCAGCGGTCCATCTGCGCCTGGTTGATCTGCTGCGTGCCGTGATAGAGGCCCGTCGTATCGCCGAGACCGATGGTGTTGGCCGTTGCGAACAGGCGAAAGGCCGGGTGCGGGCGGATAACGCGGCTCTGGTCGAGCAGCGTCAGGCGGCCGGACGATTCCAGTACGCGCTGGATGACGAACATGACGTCAGGGCGACCGGCATCGTATTCGTCGAAGACGAGCGCGACGTTGTGCTGGTATGCCCAGGGCAGGATGCCATCCTTGAATTCGGTGACCTGCAGGCCATCCTTGACGACGATCGCGTCCTTGCCGACGAGATCGATACGGCTGACGTGACTGTCGAGGTTGATACGCACGCAGGGCCAGTTGAGGCGCGCTGCGACCTGTTCGATATGCGAGGACTTACCCGTGCCGTGATAGCCGGAGATCATCACGCGTCGGTTATGGGCAAATCCGGCAAGAATGGCGAGCGTGGTTTCGCGGTCAAAGAGATAGTCGGGGTCGAGGTCCGGAACATAGGCGCTGCCCTGGCTATAAGCCGGCACGCGGATGTCGGAATCGATACCAAAGACCTCCCTGACCGAAACGGTGGTGTCCGGAAGCTCCGAAATATCAAGGTCAATCTTGCTCATCATATCTCCAAGGCGGGTGCCCGACACCCGGCCATACTGTCTCAGCCCATTTCGCAACCATGACGCCACAGTCTACCTGCGCTCGTTCATGTCGGAACGTCGGCGATGCTTCTCCGGGACTGAAACGAAACCTCGGGGGCGATAATCTACCGCTAGCGAGCATTCTTGAACAAAGTCCCGGACAAGAAACGCCGCGCCCGGAAGTGGCCGAGGCGCCTGTGGGACAAACGCAGAAATCTATGCCGCGGTTGCCTGCGGCCTCAGCCGATTTGGGACCATACCTGATTGAAGACCAAGAGCAAGGACAGGAACTAACAAAAACCGTTCTGCTTCAATAATTGATAGGCCTGGATGACGGCGCGGAACCGTTCCTCGGAACCACGGTCGCCGCCGTTGGCGTCGGGGTGGTGCTTCTTGACGAGTTCCTTGTACCGGCTCTTGATCTCCGAGGAGGTCGCGCTGGCATCAAGGCCCATCGTGTCGAAAGCCTTCGCTTCCAGGCTTTTCAGCTTGCGCTGCTCGGGAAAGCGCGGGCCGTTTCCCTTCGTACCGTTGACGAAGCCGAAGGGATCACGCACGCGGTAGGAACCCGAGCGCACGTCGGAATGCAGCGGGCTGTTCTTGGCGGCCTTGTTGACGCCGACCGTCCAGGTGGGGCGATGGCCGGTGATTGCTTCCTTCTGATAGCGCGCGATCTCGCCGTCGGAGAGGCCGGAGAAGTAATTATAGCCCTTGTTGTACTCCTTCACATGCTCGAAGCAGAACAAAAAGAACTGCCCTTCGGCATTGCGGCCGACGGGAGCGCGATGCGCACCTTTCTTGTCGCAGCCGTCCCACTGACAGGAAGGGGGAGCCTGTTCGGTTTCCTGCTCGCGTTTGCGGCGGGTGCGGATGCGGTCGAAATATTTGGAATCGAGTCTCATGACAGCTCTAATTTTATGCCTCCCAAGAGGCGACAACAAGAATTGACAAACCGGAATGTTGCTGGCTTGGTGGGAACCTTTTTCGCAAAGCAACGAGACCATGACCCTGCAGACCCGCATCGAAGAAAAGCTGACCGCCGCGTTCGCGCCCGAGCGCCTCAGCGTCATCAATGAAAGCCATCTTCATGCGGGCCATCAGCCTGACATAACGGGGACCGGCGAGACCCATATGCGGGTGCGCATCGTATCCGCCAAGTTTGCCGGCATGCCACGACTGGCGCGACACCGTGCGATCACGGAGCTTTTAAAGCCAGAGCTGGATGCCGGATTGCATGCGCTCGCCGTCGAACCCGCGGCACCCGGGGAACCGGTGCGCTGGTAACGGGCGAATGCCCTATATGGTGACCCGGCCCCACTTTCCAATGCAGGCCGGTTCGCCATGTTACATTTTCAGCGGATCAGCAGCGCCGTCGCATAGAGACCAAAGCCGAAGATCGTGTGCGCCACCAGATTGAGGAAGCGGACCTTGTTCGGGTTCGGCGTCTTCGACGCTGCCCAGCCGATGCCGAGCCCCGGCTGCAGCAGAAACCAGCCGGCGCCGACGGTAACGATCGCCCAGACCCAGGCAGGCAGGAACCTCGGCTCCGCCAGCCAGCCAGGCCCCATGAGCAGCACGAGCATGATGCCGTAGAGAATGCCTACCGCATAATGGCCGATCCAGCCGAGTGCGAGTTCATGCGCGTAGGGTGCGGCCGTGCCGATATCGTCGTGGAATACCTTGCCGTCCTTCAGGTGCCAGAACCAGCGACCGACTGGTGCCCAGTTCGGCAGTGGCGTGCCGGTGGCTTTCGCATACACAATTGCCCAGATGTCCATGACAATAGTCGCCCCGATGCCGATGGCGACTGCACGCCAGAAAATATCAAACATATCAAATCCATAAAGGTGATGTCGCGGCAAACTCCTCTTCACCGCGACCATGGGTAGGATGCTCGCCTCAGGCCGGACCTGCCTCGTTTTCCTCAGCCGGCCGAATTCGAAGTTTGGTAATACGGTTCTTCTCCCGCTTCATGACGATGAAGCGCTTCTCGTGGAAAGTGAAGGCCTGTCGCTCTTCCGGGATCGTCATCGATTCGTGGATGACAAGGCCGGCGATCGTCGTGGCCTCTTCATCCGGCAGATGCCAGTCAAGCGCGCGGTTGAGATCGCGGATAGGCACGTTGCCGTCGACAACGATCGAGCCATCCGCCTCCTGGCGTACACCCTGGATGTCGATGTCGTGCTCATCGGCAATGTCGCCGACGATCTCCTCGAGGATGTCCTCCAGTGTTACGATGCCCTGCACTTCGCCGTACTCGTCGACGACGACGGCGAAATGCTGTTTGCGGCGCAGGAAGGCATTCAGCTGCGCTTCAAGACTGGTGCTGTCGGGCACGAACCACGGCTTCTGAGCGATCTTGACGATATCAAGATGTTCCGGCTCGGCATCGCGCTCGGCAAGAGCACGCAGCAGATCCTTGGAGTGAACCACGCCGATGATGTTATCAGTGCTGCCCCGCCAGAGCGGCATGCGCGTAAACGGGCTTTCGAGGATCGTTCGCACGACCACCTCAGGCGGATCGTCGGCATTGATCGCCCTCATCGCCATTCGATGGACCATGATATCTGAGAGTTCGAGCTGGCCGAGATCGAGGACCCCGCCCAGCCGGTCTCGGTCGGCCTTCACGACCGATCCTTCGCGGTGCAGAAGATCGACGGCGCCGCGCAGTTCTTCGTGTGCGGAGAGCATCGAGACTTCCCGCGAGAGAGTGATGCCGAACAGCGCCAGAATCCGGCGGACGATGGCATTGACGAAAGACGATAGCGGGCCGACGACGGCGACGAACATCTTGACCGCATAGGCCGTTTTCAGCGCAAACCGATCCGGCGTCGAAATCGCCCAGCTCTTCGGCAGCACTTCGGCGAAGATGACAAGGATGACCGTCATGGCGAGTGTCGCAAGCGCCACGCCGGAGTTACCGAAAAGGCCGAGGAACAGGCTGGTTGCCAGCGACGAGGAGAGGATATTGGCGAGATTGTTGCCGATCAGCAGCGCGCCGATCAGCCGGTCGCGGCGCTCGATGAGCTGGCGCACGATACCCGCGCGTTGCTCACCATTGGCTTCGAGCGTGTGAATGCGGCTGCGGGAAACCGCCGTCAGCGCCGTCTCCGAACCGGAGAAAAACGCAGACATGAGAACGAGGGCCACGATGGAGACAATTTCCGGCCAGTACACGGAAAGAAATGCCAGCGTGCCTTCTAGGGTCATTGCGGGTGTTTCTCCTTGAGGAAGGTCAGCACTTCCGAGGCGGGAACATCATCGGCGACGAAGGATTGCCCGATGCCGCGCGTCAGGATGAAGGTCAGCTTGCCGCCCTTCACCTTCTTGTCCTGGGCGATCGCATCCATCAGCACTTCGGCCGGCGGCAGCACGCCGGGAATTTCCGACATTCGGGTCGGCAGGCCGACTGCCTTCAGGTGGCTTTCGACGCGGCGGGCATCATCGGGGCTTGCAAGGTTCATGCGCGCTGAGAACTCGTGCGCAAGGACCATGCCGATCGAAACACCTTCGCCATGGACGAGGCGTGAGCTGTCGTAAGCGGTTGCCGCCTCCAGTGCGTGACCGAAAGTGTGACCGAGATTGAGGAGCGCACGTTGCCCGGTCTCGCGCTCGTCGGCAACGACGA
The DNA here is from genome assembly GCA_900466605.1 of Hyphomicrobiales bacterium. Classification (GTDB taxonomy): domain Bacteria; phylum Pseudomonadota; class Alphaproteobacteria; order Rhizobiales; family Rhizobiaceae; genus Rhizobium. The sequence goes on along the minus strand of UBMU01000002.1, from coordinate 426,795 downwards.
CATCGGACTTCGCCTGGCAGCTCGTGGCGATCGCTTCGATGCGGGCCGCACCGCCGGCAAAAACCGCCTGCCAGTTGGCTTCCAGCCAGGCAAAGAAGTCAGGCTTGTCGATCAGGCCGTATTTCGCCACCTCAGCATAGCCGGCGCGAAACTCGCGCGCGCTCAGCGAATTCAGGACATCCGTATCGGCAAGCACCAGGTCCGGCTGATGGAAGACGCCGATCAGGTTCTTACCGTGACGGTTGTTGATACCGGTCTTGCCGCCGACCGAAGAATCGACCTGCGACAGCAGCGAGGTCGGCACCTGTACGAAGCGCACGCCGCGGCGCACGATGCCGGCGGCAAAGCCGGAGAGGTCGCCAATGACGCCGCCGCCAAGCGCGATGACATAGTCGTTGCGCTCTATCCGTACTTCAAGGACTTTGTCGCACGCGGTCATCAGGTGTTCGAAGCTCTTAGTCTTTTCACCCGCTGGCAATACGAGCGTAGCGGACGCAATGCCCGCTGCCTCCAGGCTTTGGACCAGCGCGTCGAGATAAAGCGGAGCGACATGCTCGTCGGTGATGATGGCCGCCTTGCGGCCCTTCAGGCGCGCTGCGATCTCGGCGCCGGCGCGCGCAATGAGGCCCGGCCCGATCAGGATGTCGTAGGCGCGTTCGCCAAGCGGCACATGAACCTTGCGTTCGGGGGCGGAGGCAATCGCATTCATCGGGCTGCACTTTCTGTTCGGCTGTCAATCACGGCTTTCAGGACTTCGTCGGCCATCAACTCCTTGCGTACATCACGCGAGAGAACCGTGAGGTCCGCGAGTTCATAGATCGGATAGCGGGCATTCATCAGATTTTCGAGGGTCTGCTTGGGGTTCTCGGTCTTCAGCAGCGGCCGCGTATCACGCTTGCTGACACGGTCCCACAGAACATCGAGATCGGCTTTCAGCCAGATGGAAACGCCACCCTTCTTGATATGCCTGCGCGTCCGGTCGTTGATGAAGGCGCCGCCGCCGGTGGAGACCACACGCGGACCGTTCTTCAGCAGGCGCTTCATGACGCGGGTTTCAAGAGCGCGGAATTCTTCCTCCCCATAAGCGGCGAAGAGTTCGCTGATGGACATGCGGGAGACCTTCTCGATCTCGGCATCGCTATCGACGAAGGGGATGCCGAGTTGCTGGGCAACGATGCGACCGACGGAGGATTTGCCAGCGCCCATTAATCCGACGAGGATCAGATTGCGAGAACCGAGCGCAGCACGAGCCCTGTCTTTCAAGCTTTCGGCAACGGTCAGAACTGGGTCGCTCATTGGTCCATTCACACTTTGTTTGCGAACGGTATCGACAAATGCAGGTGTAGCGTCAAGTCGCGGGCAAGGGAAACGTGGTTCAAATGCGCCTTCTTGCACTTGCAAGCATGCTTCTTCATAAAGAAGCCGAGCCATGGAGTTGCTAAATGCCGAGTTTGTTCCGTTTTCTTGCCGTATTGGCGGTTATCGCCGGCGCGATATACGGAACGATGTGGGCACTCGTTGTTTTCGTCAAACCGCAGGAACGGGACGTAACGATCCGCATTCCTTCCGAGCGGGTCAATCCTCCCGCCACCGGCGCCATCAACCCGTCCAAGAAGTGAACCTATGAAGGATCTCGGCTGGGTTCACGTCGAAGCCTTTCTGGAAATGATGAGCGCCGAGCGGGGTGCGGCGGCCAATACGCTCTCTTCCTATGGGCGCGATCTCGACGGTCTGCACGGCTTCCTGAACGGCAAGGGAGTGCGCCTGCTGGAGGCGGCATCGGCGGATCTTTCGGCCTACCTCTCTTCCCTCGCAGCGCAAGGGTTCAAACCTTCTTCCCAGGCACGGCGGCTGGCGGCGATGCGCCAGTTCTACAAGTTCCTCTATGCCGAGGGCCTGCGAACAGACGATCCGACCGGCATTCTCGACGCGCCGAAGAAGGGCCGGGCGCTGCCGAAGACGATGGGGGTCGACGAGGTCGGGCGACTGCTGGAACAGGCGGAGACCGAAGCTCAGAATTCCGCGTCTGGACAGTTGCAACGGCTTCGGATGCTGGCCCTGCTCGAGTTGCTCTACGCAACCGGGATGCGCGTCAGCGAACTTGTTTCCCTGCCCGCCCGCGTACTCGACCAGGACGGACGCTTCTTGATGATCCGCGGCAAGGGCAACAAGGAGCGGCTGGTGCCGCTCTCGCAATCGGCAATCGTCGCGCTGAAGCTCTATGGCCGGATGCTCGCCGCCGAGAACGCCGCCGCCAAGGTGCCGCAGGAAAGCCCATGGTTGTTCCCCTCAGCATCCAAAGAAGGCTATCTGCCGCGTCAGGTTTTCGCGCGTGACTTGAAAAATCTTGCGATCAGGGCAGGTCTCACCCCATCTATGATCTCGCCGCACGTCATGCGGCATGCATTTGCAAGTCATCTTCTCGCCAATGGCGCGGATCTTCGCGTCGTTCAGGAACTGCTCGGCCACTCGGACATTTCAACCACGCAAATTTATACGCATGTGTTGGAGGAACGGCTTCAACAGCTGGTCCAAACGCACCACCCCCTTGCCAAACAGGCCAAAAAGCAGGAATAGGACCGGCAGCAAAGGGCGCGCTCAGACAAAGCGGCCCTGCACAAGGAACGGAAACGCACCTCATGCACAACTATCTCGACTTCGAAAAGCCGATCTCCGACCTCGAAGGCAAGATCATCGAACTGAAGAAGCTCGCCTCGGAAGATGAGAGCATCGACACTTCGGATGAAATCGGAAGGCTCGAAGTTCGCGTTCGCGAAGCGATGGTCGACATCTATTCGAAGCTCAACGCCTGGCAGAAAACGCAGGTTGCGCGCCATCCGCAGCGGCCGCATTTCGTCGATTACGCCAAGACGCTGTTTCAGGAATTCACACCGCTCGCCGGCGACCGCAAGTTTTCTGAAGACGCTGCGATTCAGGCAGGCCTTGCCCGCTTCCGCGGCCAGCCCGTCGCCGTTCTCGGCCAAGAAAAGGGCAACGACACCAAAAGCCGCCTGAAGCACAATTTCGGCAGCGCCCGTCCGGAAGGCTATCGCAAGGCAATCCGTGTTCTCGAGATGGCTGACCGCTTCGGTCTCCCCGTCATCACGCTCGTCGATACAGCAGGCGCCTATCCGGGCGTAGGTGCGGAAGAGCGCGGTCAGGCGGAAGCCATCGCCCGCTCGACGGAAATGTGCCTCTCGGTCAAGGTGCCGATCATCTCCGTCGTCATCGGCGAAGGCGGCTCGGGCGGCGCAATCGCAATCGCCACCGGCAACCGCGTCTACATGCTCGAGCATGCGATCTACAGCGTCATCTCGCCTGAGGGCGCTGCGTCGATCCTCTGGCGCGATTCCGCCCGCGCCAAGGAAGCGGCCACCAACATGAAGATCACGTCCGAGGATCTGAAGTCGCTTGGCATCATCGACGGCGTCATCAGCGAGCCTCTCGGTGGCGCGCACCGCGATCCGGATAGCGTGATTGCCGCAACGGGCGACGTGATTGCCAATGCTCTCGGCGAACTTTCCAACCGTACCGGCGAGCAGCTCCGCAATGATCGCCGACAGAAATTTCTCAACATGGGCCGCAATTTGTAGTGCACAAGCTTGCAGCCCTGCTGTGAATGAGGCCAAACCTTGGCCACAATAATGTTATCAATAACATTCCTACTTGCGGGGGACGCGAGCGCGCTTCATAGGCTGCTAAGAGTTTGTGAACCATAGTCAGCCTATGATTCGCTCCGCGCTGGTTAAGGCCGCGTTGCATACTGTTGATGGGCTAGTTTGAATGCGCATTCGTCATTTTGCATGTGTTTCCCTGATGGCGCTGGCTTTGGCCGGCTGCAATGACGCATTGGAAACCGCCCAGATCGACCTATCGAAGGTCAAGAACAAGGTCGAGCAGCCGCTGCCGCCGCGTATCCTCTCCGAGATGTCAGCCAAGAGCATGCAGCGCAATTCGCCGATCATGATCCGCATCTTCAAGGAAGAAGGCGCTCTGGAGATCTGGAAAGCGAAGACCGACAATCGCTTCGACAAGATCGCCGATTACAAGATCTGCGCCTGGTCGGGCCGGCTCGGCCCAAAGGTGAAAGAGGGTGACCGTCAGGCGCCGGAAGGCTTCTACAATCTGACGCGCGCCAACCTCAATCCGAATTCGAAATACTATCTCGCGATCAACACCGGCTTTCCGAACCGCTACGACGCCGTCAACGGCCGCAACGGTACCAATCTTATGATACATGGCGCCTGCTCGTCGTCGGGTTGCTATTCGATGACCGACCAGCAGGTTCTCGAGATCTACGCCTTCGCCCGCGACGCCTTTTCCGGCGGCCAGTCGACGGTACAGCTTCAGGCATTTCCCTTCCGCATGACCGCGGAGAACATGGTGCGGCATCGCCTCAACTCGAACATCGAGTTCTGGAAGATGTTGAAAGTCGGCTATGACAACTTTGAGGTCACGAAGCGTCCTCCCGAGGTGAATTTCTGCGAGAAGAAGTACGTCTTCAACCAGCAGGCAACCGGTAACGGCACCTTCAATCCGGCTGGAGCATGTCCGGCGATGTCGACGCCACCGGCACTAACGGCCGCTCTTGCCTCGTACAGCAAGACCTATGACGCCGACTACGCCAAGGCCATGAAGAAATACGACGGTATGGCCTGGTATGATCCGAGCGAAGCCGAGCGCAAGGCTGTGGTCGCCAAGTTGCGGAAAGGTCGCGAACTGGCTTATGCGCCGACCGGCACTTCGCTCGAGGCGGGAAAAATGGTCAAGGTCGCAGATCTTGAGGAGATGATGGCCGGCAAGACTGCGTCCACGGTCGCTGCAAACGCAGCACCCGGCGCGGAACCGGCCACGCCTGAAATGGCAAAGGCAACTGCTGTCGCCGCTGCCGTTCCGGCCCAAGTTCCAGTCCCCACCCCGAGCCCGCTGGCATTCGCGCCGGTGGAGCAGGCCGAACCTGTGGAAGTCGCCTCGAAGAAGCCGTTCTGGAAGTTTTGGGGCAAGGACTGATGGCGTGAGCGCCATTTTATACGACCTGCGCGGGCTGAAATGCCCGCTTCCCGTACTGAAGACCCGCCGCAAGATGTCCTCCCTGCCAAGCGGCGCATTGATCCAGATCGAAACGACAGATCCGCTTGCCGGTATCGACATCCCGCATTTCTGCAACGAGGACGGGCACGAACTGATCGAGGCGCACAAGACCGACGCCGGCCACCGCTTCCTCATTCGCAAGGGATAGTGTTCGCCAGCTTGCGAAGCTTTTCTACACTTTCCGGTTGAGATTCTAGCCGGAAGATGATTCGATGTGGCTGATTTAGCTGAGTCCCTCGCTCCTCCGGACGTTTGATCCGAGAGGCCCATGTCGATTTCAGATGCCATCTATCGTCCGTTCGAGAGGCTGATCCGGCCACTCGACATTCCCTACCGGCCTCTGCCGTCGAAAGGCCCGGTGGCGGTGCTCCTGCACTTCATCTCGATGTTCCGCGGTGTGCTGATCGCACTGGCGATTTGCTCGATCATGTTCGAGGCCATCAACCTAGCTATCATCTGGGGGCTCTCTGTTATCGTCGACGGGGTGACGCATCGGGGAGCCTCCGCCTTCCTGCGGAGTGATTGGCCACTAGTCGCCTTTCTCCGCTTCCTGATTTTCCCAATGGTGCCGATCGTTTCGTTCGTGCTGAATACGCTCAATTCGCACACACTCGGCGTCGGCATGCCGGCAGCCATCCAATGGCAGGGTCATAAGGCAGTCGAGCGACAGGATCTTGCCTTCTTTCATGATCTTTTCGCCGGTCAGGTGTCCTCACGCCTGCAGCAGGTGGCCTCGGCCGTGCAGCAGCAGATCATCGCCGCCTTCCAGTCCGTCCCGCGCTTCCTCTTTCAGATGGTGGGATCCGTCGTTCTCCTTGGTGCGCTCTCCTGGCAGCTTGCCCTGCCGGTCATCGTCTGGATCGCACTCAACGTGGCCTTTGCCGCCAGGGTCGTGCCCACCTTTGCCGAGCGTTCTCGCCGCACCGCCAAGCAGCGCAGCCTTGTGGCCGGGGCCATCACCGATCTCTACACCAACATGCAGATGATCAAGCAGTTTGCGGCCGAAGACAGCGAGGCGGGTGCTATCCGCCGGATCATCCAGAAGACCGTGCAGACACAGCACAACGAACAGCGCATTTATCGCAGCTCGGAAGTGACCGTCGTCATTCTCAATTCGGTGTTGTGGATCGTCATGATGTCGATCGGGTTCTCCGGTCTCGTCAACGGATTTCTCACAGTCGGGGAGTTCGTCGCGGCAGTCTACATTCTCCATCGGCTGTCGACGCAGATCTTCACTTTCCTGCAGATGGGCCAGCAGATCTTCCAGGCGATCGGCACGATCAAGGACGCCATGCCTGTCATGACGACACCGCCCACCATCATCGACCGGCCGGGCGCCGCCGCCCTTGCCGTCAGTCGTGGGGAGATACGGTTCGAGAACGTCGGCTTCGCCTACGGAGGAGGCAAGCCAGTCATCGACGATCTGTCGCTGACCATCCAACCCGGCGAGAAGGTCGGCCTCGTCGGTCTTTCCGGCGCTGGAAAAACCACGCTCGCAAACCTGTTGCTGCGCTTCTACGACATCGGAGATGGAGCGATCCTGATTGACGGGCAGGATATTCGCGCCGTTACGCAGGCGAGCCTTCGCCGCGCGATCGGCGTCATCGCACAGGATGTGGCGCTGCTGCACCGCTCGGTCGGTGACAATATCCGCTACGGGCGGCCGGAGGCGTCGCGGGATGAAATCGAAAAGGTCGCGAGGATGGCGAGTGCCGATACCTTCATAGCCGACCTTGCGGACGGCGACGGTCGCAAGGGCTATGAAGCCTTTGTCGGCGACCGCGGCATCAAGCTTTCCGGTGGCCAGCGCCAGCGCGTCGCCATCGCCCGTGTCCTATTGAACGATGCACCAATCCTGGTGCTCGACGAGGCGACCTCCGCCCTCGACAGCGAATCCGAAGCGGCCATTCAGCAGAGGCTCAGCCTGGTGATGGAGGGAAAAACGGTAATTGCCATTGCACACCGGCTATCGACCATCGCAAGTATGGATCGCATCGTCGTGCTCAATCATGGGCGCATCGTGGAAGAAGGCAGGCAGGAAGAATTGATCGAACAGGATGGCCTGTTTGCCCGCCTCTGGAAACGCCAGACCGGCGGCTTCATGCCCGAAGAAATCGACGAACCTCTGCCAGACCTGCCCACGACATGATCGGTTGCCTTGCAACTAGGCAAGGCCGGGAGCCGACTGCAGTAGATTCCAGAGGAGCCCGTCGACTAGAAGCGCATGCCCGGCACGGCAAGCGGATTGTCGTTCAGCGCCGCGCGATCTGGGGTATCGATGCGCGGTTTGCCGAGGAACGCGTCGAACAGATCCTTGACGAAGGCTTCCGGCAGGTCCTTGGTGATCAGAACCATGCGCGTGCGGCGGTCCTCAGGGTCCGGCCATGCCGGCAGGCGTGAAGGCGGGTGGAAGATGCTCTGCACGCCGTGAAGCACCAGCGGACGATCCGGGCGATCAGATACCGCGACGATCGCCTTCATCCGCAGCAGCTTTTCACCGTGCGCCGATCGCAAAAGGTCGATGAACATATCGAGCGCCATAGGATCGATAGGCTTGTCCTCGACGATCGAGAAGGATCGGATCGCCGCATCGTGCCGGTTCACGTCATGCGGATCCTGATGATCGTGGCCATGGTGATGATCGTGGTGGTGATGATGGTGGTCATGCCCATCGTGGTGGTGATGGTCGTGATGGTGGTGTGCGTCGTGCACATCCTCATCGCGTAGCCAGCGGCCGACATCGGCGATCTTGCTTGCGGGATCGTAGAGGCCATTGACGAGAACGCCCGCCTGCCCAGCCTCGGCGCTGTCGGCATCCATCAGTTCGGCACGGGGATTGAGCGCATAAAGACGTGCTTCCAGCGCTTGCAAAACCTCCGGCGACACCAGCGCCTGCTTCGAGAGAACCAGCCGATCGGCAACCGCAGCCTGCTTCACCGCCTCCTCGTGATTGTCGAGGGTCTGCGAGCCATTGACCGCATCCACCACCGTCACGATGCCATCCAGATCGAAGTTGGTGGCAATGATCGGGTTGCCCATGATCGCCTGCATGACGGGTGCCGGATCGGCGAGACCCGTGGTCTCGATGACGACGCGCTTTACCGGTTTGACGCGGCCAGTCTGCACCGCATCCATGAGATTGGCCAGCGTATCGACCAGCTCGCCGCGGACCGTGCAGCAGAGGCAGCCGTCCGACAGTTCAATGATCGCATCTCCAGAACTTTCCACCAACAGATGATCGATGCCAACATCGCCAAACTCATTGATGATGACGGCGGCATCCTTCATGGCCGGATCCTTGAGGATACGATTCAGCAGCGTGGATTTGCCGGCACCAAGAAAGCCGGTCAGGATGGTGACCGGTATGCGATCAGAAGCAACGCTCATCTCTAACTAACCTTAGAACGAAGTGGCCGGACGCGGCAGCGGGATCGGGACGTTGGCAATCGTCCCCGCGGCATCCGCAGTCGCCAGCTTGTCCGGCTGCGGTTCGTTCTGCCCCGGAATGAGCCCAGCAAAGACAAAGTTCGGCTCGTGGTCCATTTCCTGGATATAGGGCGACTGAACCTTCATGCGACCGACTTCGTCGCGCGTCTCGCTGCGTACCTTGGCGCCCTTGGCGCTGCAGATATCGGCGGTAATGTCGGTGACCTGATCCTGGCCCGGTCCATAGGGGCGAAGCGAAGCAAGCGTGTCGGGTGCGGCAAACTGCGAGGTGAAGCCCTTCTGCAGAAGATCAGCGGAGGCATCCGCGCGAGCCGCAAGACTGTCGGTACCGAGTACCACGGAGATCAAGGTACGGCCGCTGCGCGTCGCCGAGGCAATCTGGTTGAAGCCCGAGGCGCAGATAAAGCCAGTCTTCATGCCGTCCGCACCAGCGAAACGACCGATCAAGACGTTAATGCTCGGCACGTTCTTGGTGCCCGTCGTGATCCCCTCAAGCGAGAAATATCCGGCATATTGCGGGAAGTCCCGGCGAAGCGCGACGGAAAGAACGGCAAGATCACGCGCCGTCGTGTACTGTCCCTTGCCGGGCAGGCCGTTCGGATTGACGAAATGTGAATCGTTCATACCGAGCTTTGCCGCCTCGGCGTTCATTCTCAGCACAAAGGCTTCCTGCGTACCGCCGACGGCCTCTGCAACCGCCACCGCGATGTCGTTTGCCGACTTGACCATCAGGATCTTCAGCGCGCTGTCGAGCGTCAGCTTCTGTCCCGGCTTGAAATACATCTTCGCCGGTGGCTGGGCGGCCGCCCGCTTGCTCATCACGATGGGAGTATCGAAGCTGATCTGACCGGAACGAACAGCATCGAAGACCGTGTAGACGGTCATCAGCTTGGTGAGCGAAGCCGGATACCACTTGCGAAAGGCCTCCTCGTGATCCAGCACGCGGCCGCTCTGCACGTCCACCAGGATATGCGGATTCGCATGAGCCTGGGCGGCGGCCGAGAGGGCGATGGCGGCTGCGGAAGCTGCGATTGAAAGCGACCGCAAGGCGGCAAGCAAACGATTCTGGCGCGTCGACACGGTTCGTCCTTAAAGATGTCCGGAAGTCTCGAAAGTTTCCCCTATTTAACGTATATGGCCATGACATGGCAAAGGGCCTTGATTAAGTTATTTCTGCGGCATCGTGTCCTCGTGATGCGGTTCCGTCCCCGTTTTGATTTCACGACAGGAAGCTGACATGCCGATTTTAAACAGAGCCGCCGAACTTCAGGACGAGGTAACAGAGTGGCGCCGGCATATCCACGAGCGCCCCGAACTCCTCTTCGCGGTCGAGAACACCGCAGCCTTCGTGGCTGAGAAACTCAAGGAATTCGGTGTCGACGAGATCGTCACCGGCATCGGCAGAACCGGCGTCGTCGGCCTGATCAAGGGCCAGGGCGAAGGCGGGCGCACGATCGGCCTGCGCGCCGACATGGACGCGCTGCCGCTCACCGAAATCAGCGGCAAGCCGTGGGCTTCCACGACACCTGGCAAGATGCATGCCTGCGGTCACGACGGCCATACGGCCATGCTGCTCGGCGCGGCGAAGTACTTGGCCGAGACGCGCAACTTCAACGGCAACATCGCTGTCATCTTCCAGCCGGCCGAAGAGGGCGGCGGCGGCGGCAACCTGATGGTCAAGGACGGCATGATGGAGCGATTCGGTATCGAAGAAGTCTACGGCATGCACAATCTGCCGGGTCTTCCGGTCGGCCACTTTGCGATCCGCAGCGGCGCGATCATGGCCGCCACCGACGAATTCACCATCACCATCAAGGGGCGCGGCGGCCACGCGGCACAGCCGCACCGCACGATCGACCCGATCGCGATCGGCGCGCAGATCGTCAGCAACCTGCAACTCGTCGCCTCGCGAAATGTCGATCCGCTGCGTTCCGTCGTTGTTTCGGTCACCAAGTTCAACGCCGGCTTCGCCCACAACGTCATCCCGAACGATGCGACGATCGCCGGTACCGTGCGTACGCTCGACGAGGAGGTGCGCAATCTTGCCGAAACCCGATTGAAGCAGATCGTCAACGGCCTGGTTGCTGCCCATGGCGCTGAGGTCGATATCGATTTCAACCGGAACTACCCCGTCACCTTCAATCATGCGACGGAAACGGGCCACGCCGTCCGCATCGCCGGCGAGATCGCAGGCGCCGGCAACGTGAACGCCGAAATCGACCCGATGATGGGCGGCGAGGATTTTTCCTACATGCTCAACGCGCGTCCCGGCGCATTCATCTTCATCGGCAATGGCGACACGGCAGGCCTGCACAACCCGGCCTACGACTTCAATGACGAAACCATCGCCCACGGCATTTCCTATTGGGTGCGGCTTGCCGAACAGCGCCTCGGCGCCTGAAACTGACTTCATGCATCGCGTGCAAAAGAGCTTGGCTTCGGGCCAAGCCTTTTGTATGCATGACGCCTAGTGGTCCCGTAGCTCAGCAGGATAGAGCATCAGATTCCTAATCTGAGGGTCACGCGTTCGAATCGCGTCGGGATCACCATTTTTCAAGCAAACAGGCGAGGGTTTGGAGCAATCTCCATGCGCCCATGTGTCGCTTAACGACATGTCCCTCATTTATAGACCTGCGAGACAGGCCAGCTTACCGAATGAACCGTCGCCAAGCTGTCAGTTCAGCGCTCTGATTGATGACGAATGCCTGATCGCCAAGAGATCGAGGTCACCATCTACGCGCTCCACCTCGCAGACAACGTTGCGCAAACGCATCAGTCTGGATGAGTTTCCTGACAGCAACCTGAAGAAACTTGCGGCAACAGCAAAAAAGCATAGGTTCAACCCTGCGCTTCATTTATTGCGCAATGCTGTCGACGCCGAAATGAGACCCGAATTGACGCCCGCCGCAGAACTGACCCAAGACATTGAGGAGTTTACCCAGCAGGACATCAGGATCCTGTTCTCCGGTTTTGCCGACAGCTCAAGACGCTTGCAAAGGCTGGCCTTGTCGCAGGGAAGTGTCTGGATCAAACGATACGGCACTGAGCGCTTGCCGGTATGGAGGCCTGTCCAGGCAATCTGCGCGGCTGCACTTCCCTTTGCCTTTCTCAGGCCATCTCCGAGCCTGAGCGACAAGGATATGACAAGCCGTGAAGTTCGTCGGATGGGAATTTTCCGGGAGCGAGGGTTTCTGACGCCTTCGATCATCTATCGGTCTCCTACAGCGATCATACTGAGCGACGCAGGTGAAACCGTCGCCGATCGCCTAACGAGATTGGCAACGACCGATCCTCTCGCCCATGACGCGTTGCTCATCAAGTGCGCCGGTGAACTCGGCAGGTTGCACGCAGCGGGCCTTTGCCACGGCCGTCCGCATCCGCGCGATTTCGTGCTGAACGGCGACCAGCTCCTGTACTTGGATTTCGAAGAAGAACCCGAAGCCGTCATGCCGCTGGCGACGGCACAGGCGCGCGACATTTGGTTGCTTATTTTCCAGATTGCCTCAACTGCGAAATCGCGCATGAAGTCAATCGACGATGCATACTGTGCCTGGGCAGCCCAGGCGCCGTCAGAAGCAACAGAGGAATTGCGGCAGCTTGTTCGGTTTCTGAGCCGGCTTCTCCCGGTTGCCCGGATGGTCAACCGCGTCTGCTCCGGTCAGGACATCACGCGGTTCGTCGTCGCGATGTCTTGCCTCGTCACGCGGCAGTCCGTTCTCGGAAAATCGATGCGCGCGTAGGATCGCCGGCTCATCCGCTGCGTCGAGCCTCCTCACAAAGACAATTTTTCTTGCTCCGATTGCAGAGACCGCCGGGAGACGCATACTAGCGTCCGACAGTTACAGCCGGGATAGAAACTCCGCCAATTCCTCGGCATGAACAGGCACACGATGGCGCTCCTCGGGATAGGCGCCGCTTGCGATATCTGCGGCATATTCGCGGAATGCCGCGATCCGCTCGGCCTGGATGCGGTCATATTCAGCGGCGAGGTTGCGATAGACCTTGGCATGGCGCGGATAGCGTCCGCGGTTCAAACCCAGCACATCTTCGGAGAAGAGGTACTGGGCATCGCATCCGCTGCCCGCGCCCATGGAGATCAGCAGCATGGAGGTACGGTCCGAAATTGCAGCCGCCACCTCGGCCGGGACGACCTCGATCTCCGCACTGAACGCGCCGGCCGCCTCCAGATCCTTCACCTGCCTGAAGACGAAGGCGGCGGACTCGGCCGTCTTGCCGACGGCGCGAAAGCCGCCCGTCCAGGTGGAATGCGACGGAATGAGCCCCGTGTGCCCACAGACAGGAATGTGCTCATCGCGCAGCCGCCTGATCGTCTGCAGGCTTGCGGCGCAATAGATGGCGTCGGCGGAAGCAGCCCGCATTTTCACGGCGGAACGCAGAATCTCGTCCGTGGTCGCGCCGCTCTGGCCGTACTCGCCGCCGGGGATCGCGAAACGGCCGGGTGCCGCATCGCGAAACCGCGGATCGAAGAAAAGCTCAGGCGGAACGGAAATCAGATCGATGCCGGCAGCCTCTGCTGCTTCTGCCTCTTCGAGCGATACCACGCGCAGCATGCTGAGCTGCCGCTTGCCCTTCATCGCCAGGAGGTCATGCACAGTCGGTCGCACTTGTTTGCCCATTGCAGATACCTTGAGATGCGGTCGCTGGTCAGGCGGCCAAGAGGGATTTCAATTTGACGCTGCTTGCAACGAGCGCCGCTGGATCCGGATGCGCCCGCACAGCAATGAGCATTTCGGCAAGCCGGATATCGCGGGCGACGGCGTTGCCCCGACCGATACCGCTTGCCGCAAGCAGCCGGCCGGCTTGATCGAGATGGAAGAGGATGAAGGCGCCGTCGCCAAGATCGCGCCGCAAATGCCGGACGGCGCCCTCCGCCAGGCCGGCTATCTGCAATGTCACATCATATTGGTCGGACCAGAACCAGGGGACGGCGGAAACCGCTTCACCCAACCCCATCATGTTGGCGGCGGCCAGTGCCCCCTGCTCCTGCGCATTGCGCCAGGATTCGAGACGTACGCGCCGGCCGCCATAGATCGCCAGCGGGAAGGAGCAGCAGTCGCCGGCGGCGTAAATATCTGCCGCCGAGGTGCGCAGGAACTCGTCGACGGCAATGCCGTTGTCGATCTTGAGGCCTGCATCGACGGCAAGCTCGGTATTGGGAGTGGCGCCAATTCCGACGAGCACGAGATCCGCCTCGATCATGTTGCCATCGGCCAGTTGGATGACGGCTCTTTCGTCCTCTTCCTTCATCGCGGCAATCGCCACACCGCAGCGGATGTCAACGCCCTCAAGCGAATGCCGTTCGCAGATCACCTCTGCCACCTCCTCCGGCACGCCGCGCTTCAACACGCGTTCCAGCCCTTCGAGAACCGTCACGTCAGTTCCGAGCGCACGCGCCGTTGCGGCAAGTTCCAAGCCGATAAAGCCACCGCCAATGACAACGATATGCTTTCCGGGGACCATGACCTTGCGAAGCGCAACAGCATCGGCATGAGTGCGCAACGAACGAATATGCTTACTGCCCACGCCGATGTCTTGAAGCATCCGCGCTCGGGCACCGGTCGTGAGCAGAACCTTGTCATAGGCAACAGCGCGACCGTCGGACAGCGTGACCGACTTTGCTTCGGGATTGAGATGTTGAACCGTAATGCCAGTCAGCAGGCTGATCCCGCTTTCAGCATATCTCTCCACTTTAGCGATGAATTTCGGCCCCGCGGCCTCTTCGTCGCCCGCCTTTGAAAGCGGCGGACGCTCGTAAGGAACAAGGGTTTCGCTGCCGATCAGAGTGATCTCTCCGTCATACCCCTTTTCGCGCAAGGCAAATGCGGCGCGCGCGCCGCATTCCCCTGCCCCGATGATCACGAAATGGGTCATCTCAGCCTCCTCAAATCGAGATGAAGACGGCGCCGCCTTCGACCTTTACGGGATAAGTGCTGAGGTTGACGCACACTGGCGCTCCCTTGGCCTCGCCCGTCTTGTAGTTGAAGCGTCCATTGTGCTTGGGACATTCGATGATCTCGTCCATGACAAGGCCGTCGGCCAGATGGACGCGCTCGTGCGTGCAGAGCCCGTCCGTTGCGAAGAACTCGTCGTCAGGGCTTCGATAGACCGCAAATGTTCTGCCTTGATGGTCGAACCGCATGACGTCCTCCTCGTCAATGTCCTCGACTGCGCAGACTTCGATCCAATTTCCGCTCATCTTGTCCTCCCAGACTTTGCGTTTTGAGCTGCGCTATTGGGCGGCCGGCGCAAGCTCGGCGTGGAATTCCTCGCGATAGGGTCGCGCCGTTGCCGGCAGCTCGCGCTTCAGGAAATAGTCCTCATTGCGCAGTTGGCGCAGGAACGTCGGGATCATCTCGCGATATCCGGACCACATCGACGGGTTCGCTGACGGCAGATCGTGCTTGATCATCGCATGCAGGCGCGGCAGCGCGTGATAGGGCACCATCGGGAACATGTGATGCTCAACGTGGTAGTTCATGTTCCAGTAGATAAAGCGGCTGATCGGGTTCATGTGGACCGTGCGGCTGTTCAGGCGATGGTCGATGACATTGTCCGCGAGACCGCCATGCTGCAGCAGACCAGTCATCACGTGATGCCACGCGCCATAAAGTCGGGGCAGGCCAATCAGCATCAGCGGCAGGATCGACCCCATCGCAATCGCAGCGGCGATCGTGACGACATAGATGCCAAGCCAGATGCGAGCGATGAAGATCGCGCGAGGCTGCTCCATCTCGGGGATGAAGGTCTTCTCTTCGGCGCTGATGACGCCGAAGGCGTTGCGCAGCATGTCGACCATCGCGTGCCAGACATCGAGAATGCCGAAGAAATTCAGGATCAGGCGCAGGAGATCAGGCGGACGCATCACCGCAATCTCCGGATCGCGGCCGACGATCACTGTGTCCGTGTGATGACGCGTGTGGCTCCAGCGCCAGGTGACCGGGTTGCGCATGATCATGAAACAGGCGACCTGATAGACCGCGTCGTTCATCCAGCGCGTCTTGAAAGCCGTGCCGTGGCCGCACTCGTGCCAGCGGCTGTCGGATGCTGAACCGTAAAGCACCCCATATGCAAGGAAGAAGGGCACACAGAGCCAGGAATCCCAGAGATAGACGCCGAGCCCGGCCAAGACGATCATTGCGCCAAGCCAGACGATCGTGTCGCGAATAGCCGGAGTGTCGGAGCGCTGCATCAGCGCCTTCATATCCTTACGCGAAACCTCGGCGTGATACCATTCTGCCGCCGACAGCCCCATTTCGACGGCCGTCCGGCCGCTCTCGCCGAGCAGGCTGTAGTCTCGCTTTTGTGTCTCCGCCATTGCAACCTCCCGCATGCCGTCCCTACATGCCTGTCCGATAGAGATTATGTTGACTTTGACAGCGCGACAATGCAGCCTTGATGTATTCTATCAAAACACATCATTGGCTTAGCGCAACAATGATGGTTTCTTGCAAGGGCGAGACGGTGAAGCGACCAACGATACAGGATCTGGCGGACGCTTCTGGCGTCAGCGTAGCAACGGTCGATCGGGTGCTGAACGGTCGCCATCGGGTTCGCGAGGAGACAGCGCGCCGGGTCTATAACGCCGCCGCCTCGATCGGCTACCATGCCGTCGGGCTCCTCAGGCAACGCGTGTTTCAGGACCTCCCACATCACCGGTTGGGTTTTCTTCTGCAGCGTCCGACCCAGTCCTTCTATCAGACGCTCGCTCGGGAAATCGAGGTGGCTGCACATGCCAACACATCGTCTCGCATCACCGTCCAGATCGAATACGCGACCGCATCCACGCCTGCCGCAATCGTTGAAAAGCTCAAGCTTCTTGCCAGCCGCAATCAGGCGATTGCATTGGTCGGACCGGATTATCCGACCGTCACAACCGAGGTTGAAGATCTGAAAGCCAGAGGTATCGCTGCCTTTTCCATTCTGTCCGATCTAGCCAGCGGCGTTCGCCAGGGTTACGTCGGTTTGAACAATCGGAAGGTCGGTCGTACAGCCGCCTGGATGATAGCTAAGGCCGCCGATAGGCCGGGAAAAGTTGCCTGCTTCGTTGGCAGCCATCGCTATCATGGGCATGAGCTACGCGAGATTGGCTTCCGCTCGTATTTTCGTGAGAACGCTCCTGATTTCGAGGTCCTTGAAACCCTGATTAACCTCGAAACCCCTGAAATAACGCACGAAGCCACTATCAATCTGCTCAAGCAGCATCCCGACCTCATCGGATTCTATGTCTGCGGCGGCGGCATGGAAGGCGCGATCTCCGCGATCCGCGAAGAAGGCCTTGCGGGCAAGCTTGTTGTGGTCGTCAATGAACTGACGCCCGATTCGCGCGCCGCGCTCGCGGAGGACGTGGTGACGATGGCGATCGCAACCCCCGTCAAGGCCCTCTGCAACGAGCTGATCGCGCTGATGACCGCTTCCATCGGATCTGAGGGCGATACGGTCCCGGGGCAATCATTCCTGCCTTTCGATATCTACACCTCTGAGAACATCTAGCGCCTCCAGCCCACCCGTCGAAAGCATGAGCTACATCAATGCACGACGGGCCATTCAGGTCAGTGTCAGTTTTGTGACGCAGTAACCTGCCGCTGCGGCAGGTGTAGGCCTGGCCGTTGCCAACGCACTCAACCAGCGGGCATCGAGGCGGCCGAAAAGATCTTGAAAAATCAAACCTTCTATCGGCCCAGGATTGGCAGCGTTTCGCTTTCGGTGATCACCGGACTTTATCTCGTCCTGTTCACGAACCGGACCTTCTGGGGCAAGATTCACACTTATCTCGCCACGACACCAACAGCGGTCGCCGCGCTTTATCTTGCAATCTCCGTGCTGTTTGTCGCCTTCGTCACGGCCTTTTCGGCAAAGTACGTCATCAAGCCGGCTCTGATCTTCCTGATCCTGTCGGCAGCATTGGCGGCGTGGTTCACCGACACCTTCGGCGTGATCGTTGATCCTGACATGATCAGAAACGCTATGGAAACGACACCTGCCGAGGCTCACCACCTGATCACACCCGGCTTTCTCCTGCACGTCCTGCTGTTTGCAATCATTCCAATCGCGCTAATCCTGTGGGTCAGGGTCGTCCATCGCCCCGTCCTGAAAAAGCTCTTGTGGAACAGCGTGACGATCGTCGGCTGCCTGACGGTATTTGGTACAGTCGCAGGTGCCTACTCAAAAGACTACTCGGCGGCAATCCGCCAGCACCGCGATATCGTGAAGAGTCTGAACCCGGTTACGCCCATCGTCAGCGCCACACGTTATTTCCTGCAGGCTGGCAAGGAAGCCAGGCTCGTCGTCAAACCCCTCGGCACCGACGCCCGGGTCGTGCCCGTCGTGAACCTGAACAAACCGCGCGTGACAATCATCATTGCCGGCGAAACGGCGCGTGCGATGAATTTCTCGCTTGGCGGCTATGGCCGCGACACCAACCCCGAGCTTCGCAAGCGGGATGTCATTTATTTCCCACACACAACGAGCTGCGGCACGGCGACGGCCACATCCATACCCTGCATGTTCTCACAGTTCACACGCGCGAACTTCACCCATGCCAAGGGATTGGAGAACGAAGGCCTGATGGATGTTCTCGCTCACGCAGGCGTCGATGTGACCTGGTTTGACAACAATACTGGCAGCAAGGGCGCTGCGGCGCGCATCCGCTACGTGGACCTTGCAAATTCAACGGATCCGCGTTTCTGCAGCGATGGCGAGTGCCAGGACGGGATCTTTCTCGACAAGCTCGATGACTGGTTGAACGGCGTGACCAAGGACAGCGTCCTTGTCCTGCACCAGATCGGCAGCCACGGCCCGGCTTACTACTTGCGCTACCCCGAGGAGTTCCGAAAATTCGGGCCCGAGTGCGAGACGGCGGAGCTTGCCAACTGCAAGGATGACGAGATCGTCAACGCCTATGATAACTCGATCCTCTATACCGACCATTTCATCGCAACCGTCATCGACAAGCTCAAGGCACGCAGCGACAAGATCGCGGCCGGGCTGATCTACATGTCGGACCACGGCGAATCGCTCGGCGAGAAAGGTCTCTACCTCCACGGCACGCCGTATTTCCTCGCCCCGGAAGAACAGACGCACGTGCCCTTCCTCCTCTGGCTGGATCCGGATTTCACCGCGTCAATGGCGCTCGACAAGGCGTGCCTCGCCCAATCGACGAACGAGCAGACATCCCACGACAACCTGTTCCACAGCGTGCTGGGAATGATGAATGTCACAACATCCGTCCATGACTCGAAGCTCGATGTCTTCGCCGGCTGCAGGGCAGGCCGGACCTCCTAGCCGCTAGGAGCGCGCGGCCCAGGACAGGCCACGACGAAGAATGAGGCGCATGTAGGAGTGATCAAACTCACTCGCGACGTGGCCGAGAGCGGAGTAGAAGACGCGGCCCTCGCCGAATTGGCGCTTGAAGGCGACCGGCATCGTGACGTTGCGAGCCGCCGCATCATACTCCCCGGAAAAGCTCGTCGTCGCCAGAATTTCGACCGACGGGTCATAGTGAAGATAATACTGCTCGGAGCGATAGTCGAAATCCGGAATCCCTTCCATCACAGGATCATGCTGGCGCGTGACGTTGACGCGGAAATCGATGATGTTGCCGGGATGGGCGACCCACGTTACCCCGGAGACATACCGAAACGGCGCGCTATCTTTGAAAGACGTTGCAAGCGCGCCATGATGCCCCCCGAGGCCAAGACCGCCGCGCACTGCCTCCACCAACGCATCCGCATGCGCCTTTTCGATTCTCTCGCCGGTAATGACGGGGACGAGGAGGTCGGCTCTCGCAATTGCAGCTGAGCCGAAAACGCCAAAGTCGCCGGTTACCTCGACGGCAAAACCATCCTCTCGCAGCAAATCCGCAACGCGGTGAGCGCACTGCTCGGGTTCGTGGCCGCTCCAGCCGCCCCAGACGATGATCGCTTTGCGCATACGCACCTCCCTTGCTTACGCACCGGCCCACCAAAATCATGGCGACAGCCTACCTTCTTTACGACAGGAGGGGCGGGACAAACCAGTGCAAGCCTTTGCCGATCACATCTTCTGTATGCCATGGGCGGAACTTTCCGACCCGTACTGCGTTTGAGGATAAAGAGAGGAGTGCTCGTCATGCGCGTGAAACTGACCGTGCTTGCATTTGCATATCTCGTAGTCAGCGGCCTGTTGCTCGCGACCGCCTATAAATCGACTGGGCCGATCACCACGCCGAAGACGGACAGAGTAGCCGCCTTCGAGATGGAACGCTTCGCTGGTTGACGGGTAAGCTAACCTACCTCAATCTCATTGCGCACGGGCGTCGTACCGCAGATCGCCTGCGCGACCGCTGTCGCACGATCGATTTCCTGCGCCGTCGCAACCGTGCCTGTCAGCACGACATCATGATCGTCGACCGTGACCTTCACATCCGACGCATCAATCCCGCCGGCCACAGCCAAGGCGTTCGCCACGGCCTCCTCAAGTGAGGCATCCTTGTCGCCCGTTTCCGGATCAAAGGGTTCTCCGAAGAAGGTTGGCTGCTTGAAAACCATTGCGGCTCCTCCTGTTTCGATCTCTACAGAACGCGGCTATCGGCAGTTGGTTTCGCACCGTGGCAATCAAACCTGCAGCAGCGATGGCGGCGCCACTTAGCCTGCTGCTGGATTTCTGCTGCGCGGCACACTTGCCGCCCATTTCAATCCCCTGTACAGCCAGAGCCAATGCAAGAGTTTTGGCGAAATCACCGATGATGGCTGGCGAAAATGCGCCGAGGCGCCTCAGTATTTTTGGCTCAACGGGTTCGATCGGACAGAATACACTCGATGTGATCGAGCAGCTGGGCGGTCGGAAGAGCTATGAGATCTCCGTCGTAACAGGCAACGCGAACGTTGAACTTCTGGCGCATCAGGCGAAGTCCGCCGGCGCCAGGCTTGCGGTCACCGCAAGCGACGAAAGATACCACGCGCTGAAAGCAGAACTGTCCGGCAGCGGTATCGCCGTGGCCGCCGGCGCATCGGGTCTGGCTGAAGCAGCCGACCTCGAGGCCGATTGGGTCATGGCCGCCATCGTTGGCACAGCCGGGCTTGCGCCGACGCTTGCCGCGGCCCGCAAGGGCGCCACTATCGCGCTCGCCAACAAGGAATGCTTGGTTTCGGCCGGCGACCTCTTCGTCGACGCTGTGGCAAAGGGGGGTGGACGACTGATCCCCGTCGACAGCGAACACAGCGCGATCTTTCAATCTCTTGACGAGGGGCAGCGGCACGCCGTCGAACGGATCATCTTGACGGCGTCTGGCGGCCCTTTCCGCACCTGGTCGCGCGCCGACATGGCGAATGTGACGGCAGCAACGGCTCGAGCGCACCCGAACTGGTCGATGGGGCTGAAGATATCGGTCGGAAGCGCCTCAATGTTCAACAAGGCGCTGGAGATGATCGAGGCGAAGCACCTCTTCGGCGTTCGCCCAGATCAGATCGAAGTGATCGTGCACCCACAGTCGATCATTCACTCCATGGTCGGCTATACCGATGGATCGATCATCGCCCAGCTCGGCTGCCCCGACATGCGGACGGCAATCGGCTATGCGCTCGACTATCCGCACCGCCCGAAACTGAACGTCGAGCGGCTGGATTTTGCCAAGCTTTCGCGCCTCGACTTCGAGGCACCGGACGAAGAACGCTTTCCGGCACTGAGGCTGGCACGTACCGCGCTGGAACGCGGTGGCCTGCAGGGTGCCATCATGAACGCGGCAGAGGAAATTGCGTTTCACGCCTTCGTCGAGGAACGGATCGGTTTCCTTGCCATGGCCGACATTGCCGAAGCGGTTATGGACAAGATGATCGCAACTGGAGAAGCGAAGACAATGGACGACGTCTTTGCCGCCGATGCCGAAGCCCGCAGGCTTGCCGCGGAACTGGTAGCCCTCAACGAAAAGGCCGCCTGACGGCGGCCTAGCTTTTCCCGAAACGTGTGCCGTCAGGCAACGTGCCGCGCCAGCGCGCAGCGCGACCAGAGCGAATGCAGCGCCTCGACAAGATGCTCGATGTCGGCATCGCTGTGCAGCGGTGTCGGAGTGATACGCAGGCGCTCGGTCTTCTTCGGCACCGTCGGGTAGTTGATCGGCTGCACGTAGACCCCGCAATTGTCGAGCAGCAGGTCAGAGATCCACTTGCACTTGGCCGCATCGCCGACCATGACAGGAACGATATGGCTCGGGTTCGGCATATGCGGGATACCCTGCTGATCGAGCAGCGCCCTGAGCTTGCGGACACGATCCTGGTGGCGCGCGCGCTCGAAGGGGCTGACCTTCAGATGCTGGATCGAAGCAACCGCACCGGCAGCAAGGGCCGGCGGTAGCGCCGTCGTGAAGATGAAGCCGGAAGCGAAAGAGCGGATGAAGTCACAAAGAGCCGTCGATGCAGCGATATAACCGCCCATGACGCCGAAGGCCTTGCCGAGCGTGCCTTCGATGACAGTCAGGCGATCCATCAAGCCTTCGCGTTCGGCAATACCGCCACCGCGTGGTCCGTACATGCCAACGGCGTGGACTTCATCGAGATAGGTCATCGCGCCGTACTTGTCGGCCAGATCGCAGATTTCCTTGATCGGGGCGATATCGCCATCCATCGAATAAACGGACTCGAACGCGATCAGCTTCGGCGCCTTCGGATCGGCAGCCGCCAGCTTGGCTTCGAGATCATGAATATCGTTGTGCTTCCAGATCACCTTTTCGCACTTGGCGTAGCGAATACCTTCAATCATCGATGCATGGTTCAGCGCATCGGAGAAGACGATGAGGCCAGGGATTTTGGCGCCGAGCGTGCCGAGGGCGGCCCAGTTGGAAACATAGCCCGACGTGAAGATCAGCGCCGCTTCCTTGCCGTGGAGATCCGCCAGCTCGCGCTCGAGCAGAACGTGATAGTGGGTGGTACCAGAGATATTCCGGGTGCCTCCCGCACCCGCGCCACAGTGATCGATGGCATTCTTCATCGCCTCGATCACCTTAGGGTTCTGGCCCATGCCGAGATAGTCGTTGGAACACCAGACCGTGACTTCCTTCGGGCCGTCCGCCGTGTGTCGCGTGGCGCGCGGAAAGCTGCCGCGGTGACGCTCAAGATCGGCAAAAACGCGATAACGGCCTTCGCTGTGAAGTCCATCCAGCTCGTTTTTAAAGAACGCTTCGAAATCCATCATCTGCTCCAGTATCGTACGGCCGTTTTTTCCCAACGACCGCCCATACGTCAACCCTTTGCCCTCGCTTTACCATTAACTGCGTCAAAAGGCCCATAGTCTTGAATTATTTTAATTCGAAAAAGCTCATTTTGAGGCAGATGGCGAAAAAAACGCGAGGCAGCTTGCCTGCCTCGCGATAGCAGGCTTTCTTAGCCAGCGGCGGAAACGGCGCGTTTGGCCATCACTTTGATCAGATTGGCGCGGTATTCCGCGCTGGCATGCAGGTCCGACATCAACCCGGCAGGTTTGACATCGACGCCGGCGACAGAGCCTGAGGACCAGTTGGCGTTAAGTGCGGTTTCCATGGCCGTCTCGCGAAAGACGCCGTTGGATCCAGCCCCGGTGACGGCAACCCTTACGCCGCCGGCACCCTTGGCAACAAAGACCCCCGTCATGGCATAGCGCGACGCCGGATTTGGGAATTTCGAGTAGCCGGCCTTATCGGGCGCTTCGAAACTGATCGCAGCGAGCAGTTCGCCGTCCTCCAATGCCGTCTCGAACAGACCGGTGAAGAAATCGTCGGCCGAAATCTCGCGCTTGTCGGTGATGATGCGGGCATTGAGCGCCAGCATGGCCGACGGGTAGTCCGCCGCAGGGTCGTTGTTGGCGATCGAGCCGCCGATCGTGCCCATGTGGCGAACATGCGGATCGCCGATCATGCCGGCGAGGTCGCAGATCGCGGGACAAACCGCACGCAGAGCCGCCGACGCGGCAACTTCGGCATGCGAAGTCGCCGCTCCGATGGTCACCTTGCGGCCATCGACCTTGATTCCCTGCATCCCGGGAATATGCCTGAGATCGACGAGATCGCTCGGCGCCGCGAGGCGTTGCTTCATCGTCGGGATCAGTGTCATGCCGCCGGAAACATATTTGCCTTCCGATGTGCCCGAAATCATCCTGACGGCTTCATCGACCGAGGACGCGCGGTGATAGTTGGTCTGATACATCGTCGTTCCTCCTCAATGAACCGCGCGCGCTGCCATCCACACCTTCTGCGGCGTGGCCGGCATCGTCAGCATGTTGTTGCCGATGGCATCGGTAATCGCATTGATGAGCGCCGGCGGAGATCCGATGGCACCGGCCTCGCCGCACCCCTTGATGCCGAGCGGATTGCTCGGGGATGGCGTCACCTGATGCGAGACCTTGAACGACGGCAGATCGTCGGCGCGCGGCATGGCATAGTCCATGAAGCTCGCCGTCAATAGCTGGCCGTTCTCGTCATAATGCACGGCCTCTAGCAGCGCCTGGCCGATGCCCTGTGCGATGCCGCCATGCACCTGGCCCTCGACGATCATCGGGTTGATGATGTTGCCGAAATCGTCTGCCGCGACGAACTGGATGATCTCCGTCTTGCCGGTTTCCGGATCGACCTCGACTTCGCAGATGTAGCAGCCGGCCGGGAAAGTGAAGTTGGACGGATCGTAGAAGGCGGTTTCCTTCAGCCCCGGCTCCATGCCGCCCGGCAGGTTGTGTGCGGTGTAGGCGGCCAGCGCCACCTGGAACCAGGGAAGGCTCTTGTCTGTACCGGCAACCTTCACCTCGCCGTTCTCGATGACGATATCGCCCTCGTCGGCTTCCATCAGATGGGCGGCGATCTTCTTGGCCTTGGCTTCGACCTTGTCGAGCGCCTTGACCACAGCAGACATGCCGACAGCGCCTGAACGCGAGCCGTAGGTGCCCATGCCCATCTGCACCTTGTCGGTGTCGCCATGCACGATCGACACGCTGTCCAGCGGAACGCCGAGACGATCCGATACAAGCTGCGCGAAGGTCGTTTCGTGCCCTTGCCCGTGGCTGTGCGACCCGGTGAGCACTTCTATCGTGCCAACCGCATTGACGCGCACTTCCGCCGACTCCCACAAGCCGACGCCCGCACCAAGCGAGCCGACCGCCTGCGAGGGCGCAATGCCGCACGCCTCGATGTAGCAGCTCATGCCGAGACCGCGCTTCAGGCCGCGGTTGGCAGCCTCGGCCTTGCGCGCCGGGAAGCCGTTCCAGTCTGCGGTCTGCATCGCCGCATTAAGCGATGCTTCGTAGTCACCTGCGTCATAGTTCATGATGACAGGCGTCTGATGCGGGAAAGCCCGGATAAAGTTCTTCCGCCGCAACTCGGCAGGCGAAATACCAAGCTCGCGGGCCGCCGTTTCCATCGTCCGTTCAAGCAGGAAGGTCGCCTCGGGACGGCCGGCGCCACGATAGGCGTCAACCGGCGCGGTGTTGGTGTAGACCGTCCGCACATTGGCATGGATCGCCGGAATATCGTACTGGCCTGACAGGAGCGTCGCGTAGAGATAAGTCGGCACCGCCGACGAGAACAGCGACATGTAGGCGCCGAGATTGCAGATCGTGTCGACCTTCAGGCCGATGATGCGGTTGTCGCTGTCAAAGGCCATTTTCACCTTGGAGACATGGTCGCGGCCATGTGCGTCCGTCAGGAAGGCCTCGGTTCGGTCCGAATTCCATTTCACCGGTACGCCTGTCTTCTTGGAAGCCCAGAGACAGACGATCTCTTCCGGATAGATGTAGATCTTCGATCCAAATCCGCCGCCAACGTCAGGAGCAATCACCCGCAGTTTGTTCTCGGGCGCGACATTGTAGAAGGCGCTCATCACGAGACGGGCGACGTGTGGATTCTGGCTTGTGGTATAGCAGGTGTAATGATCCTCAGCGGCGTCGTAGATCCCTAGCGCAGCACGCGGCTCCATCGCATTGGGCGACAGGCGGTTGTTGTGGATCTCGATTTCGGTGACATGTGCCGCTTCGGAAATAGCCTTGTCGGTTGCCGCGCCGTCGCCGAGTTCCCAGTCGAAGATCAGATTGTTCTCGGCTTCCGGATGGATCTGGGGTGCACCGGACTTCAACGCGTCGACAGCCTCGACGACAACGGGCAATTCCTCGTAGTCGATTGCGACGGCCTCTGCCGCGTCGCGAGCCTCCGCAAGCGAGTCGGCAACCACGACGGCGATGGCATCGCCGACGTAGCGGACAGTCTCCACTGCCAGCGGACGCCAAGCCCCCATCTTCATCGGCGAACCATCCTTCGAATGGATCATCCAGCCGCAGATGAGGTTACCGATACCGTCAGCGAGCAACTGCTTGCCATCAAGCACGTCGATCACACCGGGCATGGCCTTTGCAGAGGCTGCATCGATCCCCTTGATCCTGGCATGTGCATGTGGACTGCGGATGAAATAGGCGAATTTCATGCCCGGCACGACCATGTCGTCCGTGTAGCGGCCCTTGCCGGTCAGGAACCGCTTGTCTTCCTTTCGCGCGACGCGTGCACCAATTCCTTCAACACCCATGATGTCCTCCCAATGGGGTTTCGGGCCTGGCATTCCGCCAAAGTGAATCGTATTCGGCAGTCAGCCAGACAATTCCTGAGAGCTATTCGGCCGCCTGCTTGGCGGTGCCGTGCATCTGCTCGTTGGCAGACAGGACGGCTTTGACGATGTTGTGATAGCCGGTGCACCGACAGATATTGCCGTCGAGCTCGTGGCGGACCGTCTGCTCATCAAGCTGGCCGCCGTGGCGCGAGATCATGTCGACGGCCGTCATCACCATGCCTGGCGTGCAGAAGCCGCATTGCAGGCCGTGGTGCTCCTTGAAGGCTGCTTGAACAGGATGCAATTCACCGTTGCTGGCAAGGCCCTCGATGGTGGTGATCGTGGAACCCGACGCCTGGACAGCGAGGATCGAACAGCTCTTCACCGACTTGCCATCCATGTGAATGACGCAGGCACCGCACTGGTTGGTATCACACCCGACGTGCGTCCCCGTCAGGCCGAGTTTTTCGCGAATAAAATGGACAAGAAGCGTACGCTCTTCACAGTCACCGCTGACTGCCCGGCCGTTCACCGTCAGTTTCACTTTCGCCATGATTTCCTCCTCGCGCCTCCTCCAGGCACGGGCGGTATCATTTGATGTTTTCGCTTTAGGATCAACCACTACTTTAGGGCGGCTGATTAAATTCGCCGTGTTCGGTTGCACCGAATCTGGACAAAAGTTGACGACGAAAGCAGGACTGCTCTTTTTGCGCCATAGTTTGACGACTAGCATGACAAAAACAAGAATCAGGGACGGCCACTACTCTTTGAGAGCAACCCACCTAGGAGAAGAATTTGATTAAGAAGATTGCTGCATTCGTTTTGATTGGACTTTCGATCGCAAGCTGCACGCCGACCCAACAGGGCGCCGGCATCGGTGCTGCATCGGGCGCAGTTATCGGCGGCGTGGTCACTGGCAATGTCCGGGGAGCCGCAGTGGGCGCAGCGATTGGCGGCGTTTCTGGCGCCGTTATCGGCCGTGTCGCCGAGCAGCCGGGACAGTGCTATTATCGCGATCAATATGGCCGCCGCTACATCGACGATTGCCGCGGCGACTATTGAGCCGAGGCAAAATCCCATCGAAATCCCGGGCTTGAAGCCCGGGATTTCTCATTTTTTCCACTATTTCAGCGGCCAAGCGATTTAAAACGGTACACGTCGAGGAATTTTGCCGCTAAGGTTGCCGCCGGCCGGGGGGCGCGAAGCTTAAATTTCGACTGTAACTAAAAGCGGCGGATGCAAATTAGAGGGACGGCACCGAAACCGGGTATAGCGTATCGGCGCGCAGGCACCATGTTGGTCGTCGCGGCTGCGTGCGCGTTTTCGCCGGCTCTCGTCTCGGAGGCTTTCGCCTTCAAGCTTTTCGGTATCACTTTGTGGGGCAAGGACGACGACTCGGCCGCCGACCAGGTTCCCGATCCCGTCCGATACAGCGTAACGCTGACAACCGACGCAGTTGATCCCGACCTCAAGGAAGCCCTGGAAAACAGCTCCCGTCTTGTGGGCGACAAGGACCGGCCTGTTTCGGGCGACCTGGGCGTCGTCGTCAAGGCGAGGGATGACCGCGAACGGCTGCTCGCCGCACTCTACGAAAAAGCCCGCTATGGCGGCGTGGTGACGATCAGGGTCGATGGCCGAGATATAGACGCTCTTCCGCCTAATCCGACCTTCAATCGCTCGCGCCCCGTGCCAGTGACGATCAGCGTTGCAGCAGGCCCCGTCTTCAAAGTCCGTGAAGTGCAGTTTGGCGGCGATGCCGCGCGCCGCAATCCGGCAGACTACGATCTTGCTCCCGGTGACACGGCCGGTTCGCTGACCATCATCAAGGCTGGTGACAAGATCGTCGAGCAACTGAAAAGCGAAGGCCGACCGCTGGCGAAGCTGACGACGCGCAAAGTCGTGGCCGACCACAGAACAGACACCGTCGACGTTGTGCTTGCCGCCGAGGGCGGGCCGGTCGCGCCGATCGGCAATGTCGGCGTCACGGGTGAGAAGACCGTGCAACCGGGCTTTATCCAGCGCTACTCGCGGCTGAACAGAGGCGACCAGTATTCGCCGGAGGCATTGAGAAAGGCAGGAGACCGGCTACGCGCACTCGGCGTCTTCTCCAGCATTACCATCCACGAGGCTGACGATCTGGCGCCGGACGGCACGCTGCCGATCACGATCGAAGTGTCCGAGGGCAAGCAGCGTTACCTCGGTATTGGGGCGCAGTATTCGACAACGGATGGCTTCGGCGTCAACGGCTACTGGGGTCATCGCAATCTCTTCGGAGAGGCCGAAGCGCTGCGCATCGAAGGATCGGTGGGCCGGCTGGGCGAAACCACCAACATCGGCGATCTAGACTATTCAGCCGGCGTAAGCTTCATCAAGCCTGGCGCGTTCTCTCCGGCCGCGACGCTGCGGGCCAGCATCCTCGCCAAGACCGAGAACCCCGACGCCTACACTGCAAAACTCGTCACGGCTTCCCTCGGCCTTTCCTACGAGCTGTCAGATCTGGATACGATTGCCGGCGCCGGAGAGGTAAGCTGGGAACGGGACGACGATGCCTTCGGCAAGAACAGCTACCTGACCTTCTCGCTGCCCTTTCAGTACGACCGCGACGCACGCGACAACAAGTTCGATCCGACGGAAGGTTACAGGGCGATGCTCAAGGCAACGCCAAGCTACGAAACTTATAACGGAACCTTCTTCACAGGCTTCGAGGGCTCGATGTCCGGCTATCAGGGCCTGGGAGTGGAAGATCGCATCGTTCTCGCCGGCAAGCTTTCTGCAGGTTTTCTCCTGGGCGCAGACGATCTCCAGAACATTCCTGCCACACGCCGGTTCTTTGCGGGCGGCGGCGGCTCGGTTCGCGGCTACGGCTACCAGGAGATTTCGCCTCGCAATGCAGACAACGAAGAGACCGGCGGCGCCTCTTATGTCACCGCCTCGTTCGAGACCAGGGTGAAGATCACCGATACGATCGGCATCGTGCCTTTCATCGATGTCGGGACGGTTTCAGCCGACATAGCACCGGACTTTTCCGATATCAGGGCCGGTGCGGGCATCGGCATCAGATATGCGACGCCGTTTGGCCCACTGCGGCTTGATTTTGCCGTACCGCTCAACAAGTACGAGGATGGCACAGACTACGGCATCTATGCCGGCATCGGTCAGTCATTCTAAACGCACTCGCGGCTCTTGGCGCTTCGTGCGCCTTGAGCCGCCACAGAAACGGAGTAATGTCCGCGGCCATGCAGACACTGGCGAAAATCTTAAACTGGATCGTGCGGCTGCTCGGTTTTTCCGTCGGCACCCTCCTGATCCTGCTTGCCATCGCTATCGGTGTCTTCGGCTTCACGTCCTTCGGCGCACGCATCGTTACCGACAGGGTCGCCTCGATCCTCTCGAACCGGGATATGACCATCAAGGTGCTGGATCCGGAGGGGTTGCTGACCGGCGGACTGCGCGCCAGTCAGATCGTTCTATCCGATACGAAGGGCGTCTTCGCGCAGGTCGATGGTCTTGCCGTCAGCTGGAATCCTCTGGCACTCCTGACAGGCAGATTCCATGCCAGAAGCGTCGAAGCTGCGGCAATCCACATCCTGAGGCAACCGGTGCGCACCCTCCCGTCGCGCCCGTCGGCCGCAGCAACAGACGAAGCCGACAGCGGCTTTTCGCTGCCGGTCAAGATCGACATCGACAAGATCGCCCTGCCGGAAATCAACCTTGCCCAGCCTCTGATCGGGCGGGCGTTCTCACTTGCAGCGGACGGCAGCGTGCGTGCTGACAACGAGGGTGGGAATGCATCGATCAACGTGCACCGTCACGATGTTCCGGATGCAAAGCTGATCGCTGATGTCGCCTTCATGCCGGATCGCAATCAGTTGCGAGTGAAGGCGAAGCTGACAGAACCGAAGGGCGGGCTGCTCGCAGGTGTGCTGGCTCTGCCCGGCAACCCGGCGGTGGAAATCAGCCTGACAGGCGACGGGCCGGTCTCGGACTGGCGCGGCCAGTTGCAGGCCGCACTCGACGGACAGCAACGCGCCTCGATCGAGGCACATCACACGCTGACTGAGGACAGTCTCCATCATCTTGACCTCAAGGGCGGTGGCGACCTCAGCTCGCTGCTTCCGGCGGCCTTCCGCCCGCTCTTTGCCGGGCAGACCAACATCGACGTCGCCGCGAACTTCGACAACAAGGGCAAGATCGACATCCAGACCGGCAATCTCGCGACCGGCGCGGTTGTGATCGCCGCATCGGGCACCCTGGATCCGAAGGGCAAGAACAGCCTGAACGCCAATCTCTTGGGAACATCAGGACCGGTCGATTTCCGCTGGCCATTGACTGAGGGTGAAGCGCGCTTCCTGATCTCCGGCATCAATCTTTCGCTCACGGGAGACGCCAAGGCCTCCCGTCTCAATGCGAGCGCTTCGCTCGATTCTGCCGTGTTGCCGCAAGCGACGATGGGCAACGTGAAGCTTACGGCAAAGAGCGACAACTTCAATCTCGCCGGACGCTTGGGAAGCGTTCAGATTACGCTTGCTGCAGGTGAGACGACCTTCGTCAACCCGGACATCAACCGGGCAATTCAAGGCCCGGTCACGATAACGCTGCCGCTGCAGATTTCGGCCGATGCGCTTGGCTTCAACGGCGCGACGATCGAAAGCGCAGCGACGAACGCAAGCCTCAACGGTTCCTACAAATTGAGCGCCAGCTCGTTGACCGGCAACGCCAAGCTGACCGTTCAACCTGCGGCACTGCCGCCTGCGGTCGCAACGCGTTTCAATTCACCGATCGTGATCGAGGGCCAGGTTGCAGGAACGGTTCCCTCAAAATTCAACATCTCCAATCTCTCCATTAAGTCGAACGCTCTCGAGGCCACAGGCGGCGTGGTGCTCGACGAGGAGACGCTTGATGCCAATCTCTCCGGTCGTATTCCCGATATAAAGGCGCTGCTGGAGACTGCGACGGGCGAGCTGAACTACCGACTGAGCGCAAAAGGCAATCTCTCCGCGCTCGCCGTAGCAGCCAATATCGAGGGCCCGTCACTTTTGATGGCGGGCCGTCAGGTCAAGCAGCTCGACATTGACGTTTCCGGAACGGCGAACCCGAAGGCTCCACAAGCGGCGATCACAGCCAAGGGCACGATCGACGACCAGCCAATCAATATAAGCACCGCGGTTCAAATGGTGGGCGGGAAAGTGCAGCTTCCGTCGATCGCTGCCGACGTCGGCAACAACCGCCTGACCGGCCATCTCGAACTGTCTCCTGCGTTCGACCCGACCGGACAGGCAACGTTTGACTTCCCCGATATCGGCCTCCTTGCGGCACTAGGTGGACAGAAGGCGGAGGGGGACCTGAAAGGTTCGGTCGATATTGTCAACGACAACGGCAAGATTGCCCTCAAGGTTGTCGCTTCCGGCAGCGGTCTGAAGCGCGATACACTTGCAGTTGTCAGACCGGATATCGACGCCGTCGTTACCGACCTGAAGGCTTTTGCCGCGACCGGCACGATCAAAGCTGACGAGCTTGCCTCGGGGCCAAACAAAGCCGAAGGCCTGGCGCTGAACTTCACCCAGCAACAGAACCGGACGATTTTTGATCTCGGCGCCAGCTATGACGCCAATCCCTTGGTCGCATCTGGCAATGTCGAGGTGAACGCCGGCACGACGCTGCTGCGTCTAGACCGTTTCTCGGCGAAACCCCGCAACATCCCGGTAGAGCTTGCGTCGCCGTCGGAGGTGTCGATCAGTGGCGGCGCCGTGACGCTGAGCGCCATGGAGCTAAAGACTGGCGACGGCTCGGTCCACGTGAGCGGATCGGCCGGCGAAACACTGGATATCAAGGCGGATATCAAGAATCTGCCCGCAAGCCTTGCCAATAGTTTCGTCCCGAAACTCGATGCCGCAGGCACAATCTCCGGCAAGGTTGCAGTTACGGGCACACCGGCAGCACCGATTGCCGATTTTGACCTGGATTGGAAGGATGCAGCCACCAGCCAGACCAAGGGCGCCGGCCTTTCGCCGCTGGCGATTGATGTAAACGGGAAATTCGCGAACAACACGCTCGATTTTCAAACCAACGCCAACGGCAAGGGTGGCGTATCGCTGAAGGCCGGTGGCAGCGTCGTGACCGGCCCGAATGCGCAGTCGTTGAAAGTCGATGCCGATATCGTCAATATCCCGGCCGGATTGGCAAACGCATTTGTTCCGGATCTTGGCGCCGAAGGTTCCATCTCGGGCAACGTTACAGCCGCCGGACAGCTGCCGGCGCCTGCGCTCGATTTCAAACTAAACTGGAAGAACGCCGCAACAAGCCAGACCAGAAGTGCCAAGCTCTCATCTCTTGGTGTGACGGCGAGCGGCAACCTCAAAGACAATATTCTCAGCTTCGACGCCGACGCGCGCGCGAGCGGTGGCATGTCGCTGAAAGCGACTGGCAACTATGTCGTGACAGGCCCCGACGCCC
Source organism: Hyphomicrobiales bacterium (assembly GCA_900466605.1). Taxonomy (GTDB): domain Bacteria; phylum Pseudomonadota; class Alphaproteobacteria; order Rhizobiales; family Rhizobiaceae; genus Rhizobium. The sequence goes on along the minus strand of UBMU01000002.1, from coordinate 394,255 downwards.
AGACGCTGAAGTTGGATGGGCAACTGGCCAACATTCCGGCTGCTCTCGCCAACAGTTTTGTCCCAAATCTTGCTGCGGAAGGTATGATATCGGGAACGATATCGGCCTCGGGCAAGCTGCCGAGGCCTGCAGCGACCTTCGATCTTGCTTGGAAGGATGCAGCAACCAGTCACACCAAGGCAGCCCGTCTCGCTGGTATCCGGTTGGCCGCAAAGGGCAGCTTTGCGGATGAGAAATTGACCGTCCAGAGCGACCTTACCGCGAACGGTGGTGTCGCATTGAACGCCTCGGGCAACGTCTCGCTGGTGGGAACGAAAATCGAAAACCTGACGGCGGATGCGACGATACGCAACGTTCCAGCAAGCCTGGCAAACGCCTTCGTTCCGAACCTTGGCGCCAGCGGCAGCATCTCCGGCACGGCTGCCGCTTCCGGAACACTGCAGCAGCCGACGGCAAACTTCGACCTCACATGGAAAGATCTCGCAACCGCTCAGACCAAGGCGGCACGCCTTTCAGCCCTCGCGCTCGGCGCCAAGGGCACGTTCGCCAACAACACACTCGACTTCGAGACCAATCTCGATGGCGATGGCGGTTCTGCCCTAAGGGCGAAAGGCAAGGTCACGGTTGAGGGAACGGTCGTCAAAGGCCTGCAGGCGGATGCGACGCTCAGCAACCTTCCCGCCGCGCTGGTGAATAGTTTCATGCCGGAGCTTGGCGCAGAAGGAACGATCTCCGGCACAGCGACTGCCTCCGGCTCGCTCCCGATTCCTGCGGTCGACTTCAAGCTCGACTGGAACAATGCCGGGACCCGCCAGACCAAGGCTGCCGGCCTTTCTGGCCTCCGGCTGAACGCGGCCGGCAACCTTGCCGACAACAAGATTTCCTTCGACGCGACGCTGAACAGCAGTCGCAGCACTCTGCTGAAAGCAAAGGGAACGGCAAACCTGCAAGGTGCCAGCGTCCAGGGCCTCTCGGTCGACGCCGACATTGCAAATCTGCCTGCAAGCCTCGCTAACGGCTTCGTCCCGAACCTCGGCGCGGAAGGAACGATATCAGGCACCGCAAAGACATCGGGGACGGCGACCAACCCGATCATCGATTTCAAACTGGACTGGAAAGACGCCGCAACAACGCAGACGAAAGCATCCGGTATCCGGCCGCTCTCGGCAAACGCGAACGGGAAGCTTGCAAACGGCAGGCTGGACTTTACGACGAATTTGAGCGGCAGCGGCGTATCGATGAAGGCTGGTGGCAACTTCGTCATCACTGGTCAGAACGCCCAATCGCTTGCTGTTAATGCTGACATCTCCAATCTGCCGGCCGGCCTTGCCAACGCATTCGTGCCCGGATTGGCCGCCGAGGGCAACATTTCGGGCTCGGTCAAGGCATCAGGCAGATTGCCTTTGCCCGCTGTCGACTTCAATCTTGACTGGAAGGGTGCCGCCACCAGCCAGACCAGAAGTGCGGGACTTTCGGCCTTGACCATCGCCGCGAACGGAAGGCTGAAAGACGATCGTTTGACGATCGACACCAATCTGGCCGGCGACAGCGGCCTCTCCCTGAGAGGTGGGGGCAGTGTTACCATTACCGGCAATCGCGCGCTGGACATGCGCTTTTCCGGCAATCTGCCCTTCGCCGTGCTCGGTACGCAGCTCGCCTCCCAGGGCTTCGTGGCCGACGGCACGGCCAACCTCAACCTGCAGATCAGCGGAACGGCCGCCGCACCGTCGATCAACGGTACGGTGACGACCAACGGAGCACGGGTCGTCGATGTCCGCCGCAACCTTGCGATCAACAATCTGACTGCCGACATCCGGTTCACCGGCAACGAGGCCGTGATCTCGCGCCTTACCGGTCAGCTCGCGAGTGGCGGCAGCGTCTCGGTGTCCGGCAGCGTCGGGATACAACCGAACTCCAACTTCCCTGCCAACATCGACGTCAAGCTCGACAGAGCCGTCTACGTCGACGGAACGCTGGTGGTGGCGACTGTCGATGGTACGATCGGATTGCGTGGACCGCTGCTCGCCAACCCTACGCTCAACGGCAGGCTGCGGCTCGAGCGAGCCTCAATCACCGTCCCTGAAAGGCTGCCGACATCACTGCGCGAAATCGATATCAGGCACGTCAACGCCCCTAAGGCGGTTCTCTCGCAGCTCCGCGACGAGACACAGCAGGGCGCGCGCGCCAAATCCAACACAATCAATCTCGATCTTCAGCTGGATGCCCCCTCGCAGATCTTTGTGCGGGGCCGCGGCATCGACGCCGAACTCGGCGGCAGCGTCACGATCAGGGGAACGGCGGCAGAGCCGATCGTTTCGGGAGGCTTCACCATGCGGCGCGGCCGCCTGACGATTCTGAATCGGCGCCTCGATTTCACCAACAGAAGCCGTATCACCTTTGCCGGCGATCTGACGCCTGCGCTGGAAATGGAAGCCAGCTCGACCTCCGGCTCCACGACGCTGACGGTCGATGTAACTGGGCTGGCAACCGATCCCTCCATCACCTTCTCTTCGTCCCCAGCTCTGCCGCAAGACGAGGTTCTGGCGCAGTTGATCTTCGGGCAGTCGATGTCGAGGCTGTCGCCGGTTCAGATCGCGCAATTGGCAGATGCCGTCAGCCAGCTGGCCGGCGGTCGTTCTGGATCGTTGTTCCAGGGCCTGCGCAACCAGCTTGGTGTCGACGATTTTGACATCAGTACCGATGCCAAGGGCCGTACCAACGTCAGCGTTGGGCGCTATCTCAACGACCGGACCTATTTTGAACTGCAGCAGACCACCGGCAAGGGCGGCGCCAAGGCCATCATCAATCTCGATGTCGGTCGCGGCGTGAAGCTGCGCGCCGGCGCAGGCGGAGACGGTGCCGGGGAAGCCGGCGTCGTTTACGAGCACGAGTACTAGAAGCTTGCCTTCCTGGTCTTCAGCAGGATGTTGGTTTCGGTCGTATTGATGCCATTGATCAGCCGGATGCGGCGCAGCGTTTCGTCGAAGGAGACGAGATCGCGGTCCTCAAGTTCGGCAATGAAATCCCATTTCCCGTTGGTGCTGTGCAGCGCACGAACCTGCGGTAGACCGCGAAGCTGATCGGCAACCTTGTCCGCAAGCTTGCCCAGCACCTCGATCATGACGATCGCGCGCACGCCGGCAGCGCGTGTCTCATGCCCGGTGCGGACGGTGAATGCAGTGATGGTGCCGTTGGCAACCAGCCGATCGATGCGCGCCGCGACCGTCGCGCGCGATGCACCGGTCATTGCTGCCAGTGAGGAAACCGGCGTGCGCGCATTGTGCCGCAAAGCACTGAGAAGCTCTTGATCGAGGTCGTCCATGGCCGTCACTTTGTCAAAACGTACTTATCAAACTGATCAATCATAGCGCATTATCGGCACTTTTTCATCTATTTGTCGTCGCGCCGATATTTCAATATGCCTTCCGAAAACGCGAGCTGGAGAAAACGCATGCAGCCACAGGCAAGATCGGTCACGCTCATCGGAGCGCCGCTGGAAGAGGGTTCGGGACGCAGAGGCGCCGCCATGGGTCCGGCAGCGCTGCGCATCGCAGGCGTTGACCAAACGCTGGTCGATCTTGGCTATGATGTGGTCGATGCGGGCGACGTGAATGTCGTTCCGGCGCGCGATCTCCCGAACCACCCGAAGGCCCACAATCTGCGGATCATAGGCGCATTTACTCGCGCGCTCGAAGCTGGTGTCTATGAGGCAGCGGCGGCCGGTCGATTTCCGCTGATCCTTGGCGGCGATCATAGTCTGTCAATGGGCACCGTATCTGGAATGGCGCGCTACGCAGCCCAACAGAGCCGCCCACTTTTTGTCCTGTGGCTCGACGCCCATTCCGATTTCAACACGCCTGCCACCTCGCCCTCCGGCAACATCCACGGTATGCCGGTCGCTTATTTTTGCGGCCAGGCCGAACTTGCGGAAATCCTGCCAAAGAATCGCCCGCTCGTCGATCCTCGCAACGTCTTCCAGGTCGGAATCCGATCGGTTGACGCGCCTGAACGGGAGCTCATCAAGGAGCATGGCGTCAATGTCTTCGACATGCGCTGGCTCGACGAACAGGGCGTTGCCACGACGATCCGCCAGATCCTGGGCGTTGTGTCCGATGCGAACGGCCTGCTGCATGTCAGCCTTGACGTCGATTTCCTCGATCCCGAGATAGCACCCGGCGTCGGCACGACGGTGCCCGGCGGCGCGACCTTCCGTGAGGCCCATCTCATCATGGAAATGCTCTGTGACAGCGGCCTTGTCTCCTCGCTCGATCTCGTAGAGTTGAACCCCTTTCTCGACGATCGCGGCAAAAGCGCCCGGATTCTCGTGGAGCTGACGGCAAGCCTCTTCGGCCGCCGCATCTTCGACCGTCCGACCCGCGCTGCCTGAGGAGAACAGACATGAGTAACTCCAAGAACCTGATCGACACTGAACAGCGTCTCGGCGCCCACAACTACAAGCCGCTTGATGTCGTGTTGACCCGCGGCGAAGGCGTCTATGTCTGGGATACGGACGGTAAGCGGTATCTGGACTGCCTGTCGGCCTATTCGGCCGTGAACCAGGGACATTGCCATCCGAAGATCCTCGCCGCGATGGTTGAGCAGGCTGGCAAGCTGACGCTGACCTCGCGCGCCTTCCGCAACGACCAGCTCGCGCATCTCTACGAAGAACTCGCGGCGCTGACCGGCTCGCACAAGATCCTGCCGATGAACTCCGGCGCCGAAGCCGTCGAAACCGCCATCAAGGCGGTGCGCAAGTGGGGCTACGAGGTAAAGGGCGTGCCAGAAGGCAAGGCCGAGATCATCGTCTGCGCAGACAATTTCCATGGCCGCACGCTGAGCATCGTCAGCTTCTCGACGGACCCCGATGCACGTACCGGCTTTGGCCCCTATACGCCCGGCTTCCGCACGGTTCCGTTCGGCGACGCCGACGCGTTCACCGCCGCCATTAACGAGAACACCGTCGGCGCGCTGATCGAGCCGATCCAGGGCGAGGCCGGTGTCATCATCCCACAGCCCGGCTACTTCAAGCGCGTGCGCGAACTCTGCACCGAGAACAAGGTGACGCTTATTCTCGACGAAATCCAGACCGGCCTCGGACGCACCGGCAAGCTACTGGCGGAAGAACATGAGGGGATCGAAGCCGACGTGACGCTGATCGGCAAGGCACTTTCCGGCGGCTTCTATCCAGTCTCGGCCGTGCTCTCCAATTCCGAGGTGCTCGGAGTCTTGAAGCCCGGCCAGCACGGGTCGACCTTTGGCGGCAACCCGCTTGCTTGCGCTGTCGCGCGGGCAGCATTGAGAGTGCTGACGGAGGAAGGCATGATCGAGAACGCAGCCGTCATGGGCGACTATTTCCTTGAGGGGTTGCGCTCCATCCGCTCGAATATCGTCAAGGACGTGCGCGGTCGCGGCCTGATGATGGCGGTCGAGCTCGTGCCGGAAGCCGGCGGCGCCCGCCAGTATTGCTACACGCTCAAGGATCGCGGCCTGCTCGCCAAAGACACGCATGAGAATACGATCCGCCTCGCCCCACCGCTGGTCATCACCAAGAGCCAGGTCGACTGGGCAGTCGAGCAGATCGAAAAGACGCTTGCCTAGACGCAAGCGTTAAGCCGCGACGTGCCCTGTGGCGATCCGAAACCTATTGTAGGAAATGGCAGAATCAGGGCCTGATCGAACGATGGCCATCGACTTCTGGAAACACGCCCTGGATCACGGACCGCTCGCGATAGCGCATCGCGGCGGCGCTGCACTTGCCGCAGAAAATACTCGCGCCGCGTTCGGAGCCGCCGCTGCAGCCGGAGCGGACGCGATCGAGACCGACATCCGGCTGACGCGCGACGGCGTTCTTGTGTGCGTCCATGACCCGGATCTACAACGGCTCTGCGGCGATGCTCGAACCGTCGCCGAGCTCGATCTTGCGACATTGCGCGCGTTGCTACCGAGCGTGATGACGCTGCCGGAGGCTCTAGTCGCTTCCGGTACCCTCGGTGTGTTGCTGGACATCAAGTTGAGCGACGAGAAACAGCTTGCGCGGATCATCGCCAATGTCGCGGAGTCGGATGCGACACGACGCACGCTGATCGGATTGCGCAGCATTGCCCTAATCGATGCTGCCCGCTGCTTGTCTAAAGACATCGCGATCCTCGCCTTTCTCGAGGATCCAACATCTGCCCGTACGGCGCGTTCGTCCGGAGCCGACTGGTTCAGGCTGTGGCAGGGATCGGCTACCCCGGCTCTATCGGCAGCGGTTCGCGATGCGGGAATGCGCCTTGCCGTCATGGTTGGCCAACCCCGTTCGATTCCGAACGCGGAATATCCCCCGTTTGCGGTCGGCCAAGTTGATGCGCACGGCCTTGAAAGGATCTTTGGCATTTCGCCACATGCCATTCTGCTCGATGACCCACGAATGATAAGAGAGGGCAGGTCGCGTCGGCCTTGAGCGCACGCATTCCGATTTGATGCCATGACCTTTTTCGCCCGCCGACGAAGCTTGCGCCTGGCCAAAAATCAGCTGCCTCAATTTAGATTTGGGCAACACTCTTCCTTTAAGGTCCGAAGTAACCGTATCGATAGTCTTTGCTTTGGAGACACGCGCGGTTTGAAGGCAAAGTCCATCCGTGCCAATGGTGGCGCGGTTGCTTCTGCCCTGGCTTTTGACGGTTGGGACAACACTAATGGCTACGATCAATTCTACGAACTTCAGCGGCGATACGCTGGAGATCATTGCCTTCAGACTGCACGATCAGGAATTCTGCGTTAAGACGACGACGATCCGCGAAATCCGCGGCTGGGCGCCGTCGACCCCCATTCCACATGCACCGGCCGACGTCATCGGCGTCATGAACCTCCGCGGCTCGGTGATCCCGATCATCGACCTCGCCTTCAAGCTCGGCATGAAGAGCACTGTCGCGACCGAACGCAGCGCTATCGTCGTGGCTGAAGTCCACAATATGGTCATCGGAATGCTGGTCGATCGCGTGTCGGACATTCTGACGATCTCATCCGGCCAGGTCCAACCGGTCCCAGAAGTCACTGCATCCTTCGACCGCGCTTTTTGCGAGGGCATTATCGCCTCCGAAAACGGCATGATCTGCTTCCTGAACCTCGCCAAGATGTTCAAGGAAAGCGAGACAGACGATCTCGCCGCCTGATATCGGCCACCTGCCGAAATAGAAAAGCCGCCTTCCAGGGCGGCTTTTTTGTTGATGGATACAATCATGATAAGAAATCAATCACGATTTCTACTATAGAACGAATATTAAATTCGCTATTCCTTACATACCAATCATTAACCCTCGGAGCTTCATCATCGGTTGTGAGGTCGCCGACAATTTTCGATCTATGGTAGGCAGAACAGGGCAAATATTTCCCCTGCGCGTGCCGCCTTCAGGCAGACAGTGTCCGCGAGCTTCTTCAATGGCTGACGCCGCATCGGCGCCTGCATGCACGAGGGTGGGGAATGTTCGGTCTTTCTTCTGATTCTAGGCATATTCTTGATGCCATCTCGAAATCGCAAGCCATCATCGAGTTCGACCTGAAAGGCAATGTGCTCACGGCGAACGAGAATTTCTGCAAGGCGGTTGGCTACAGCCTGGAAGAAATCGTTGGCAAGCACCACAGCATGTTCTGTGATCCGGCCTATGCTACAACGACAGAGTACCGCGAATTCTGGGCTCGGCTTGGCCGCGGCGAGTACGATGCAGGCGCTTACAAACGCGTTGCCAAAGGCGCCCGCGAAATTTGGATCCAGGCGTCTTACAACCCTGTGTTCAAGCACGGCAGACCCTACAAGGTCGTAAAGTTCGCAGCAGACATTACAGAGGTAAAGCGGAAAGCCGTCGAAGATGCCGGCAAGCTCGACGCAATTTCTCGCTCGCAAGCTGCCATCGAGTTCACGCCGACCGGCGAAATTTTGGCGGCGAACGAGAACTTCTGCAATGCCATGGGCTATTCGCTCCCCGAAATTACCGGCAAGCACCACAGCATGTTCTGCGATCAGGCCCACGCCAGGACGGAGGAATATGCCAGCTTCTGGCGGCGACTTGCCCAGGGCGAATTCATTTCCAACGAATTCGTGCGCTACGGCAAGGGCGGAAAGGAAATCTGGATCCAGGCCGCCTACAATCCGATCAAGGACGCGAACGGCAAGGTTTACAAGGTCGTGAAGTTTGCGACCGACGTGACCCAGCGCATGAGCGCGATCAGCCAGCTCGGCGAAGCCCTGCGGCATCTGTCGGAAGGCGACTTGACGAAGACGGTCAACTCGCCCTTCGTCCCCTCGATGGAACAGCTCCGCCACGACTTCAACGCGACGGTTGCCAAGCTTTCCGAGACAGTGAAGACAATTGGCCAAAGCGTTCATGCCATTGCCGCTGGCTCGCGCGAAATCGGTTCTGCGGCAGATTCGTTCTCGAAGCGCACGGAACAGCAGGCCTCATCGATTGAGGAAACCGCCGCCGCTCTCGAGGAAATCACCACCACGGTCAACGACTCCAGCCACCGGGCCGACGAGGCGGGAAAACTGGTTGCCAAGACGAAGCAGGGCGCCGAGCAATCTGGCCTCGTCGTCCGCAATGCGGTATCCGCGATGGGTCAGATTGAGCAATCCTCCCGCGAAATCACCAACATCATTGGGGTGATCGATGACATCGCCTTCCAGACGAACCTGCTGGCGCTCAACGCAGGCGTTGAGGCTGCCCGCGCAGGCGAAGCCGGCAAGGGCTTTGCTGTCGTCGCGCAGGAGGTCCGCGAACTCGCACAACGCTCTGCAAGTGCGGCAAAGGAGATCAAGTCCCTCATCACGACATCGAGCGAACTCGTAAGAAACGGCGTCAATCTTGTCGGAGAAACAGGCAAGGCGCTCGAAACGATCGTTGTCCAGGTCGGCGACATCAACGCAAACGTCGCGGCTATCGTCGAGGGCTCAAAGGAACAGGCAACTGGCCTCAAGGAAATAAACCAGGCAGTCAATTCGATGGACCAGGCGACGCAACAGAATGCGGCGATGGTTGAGGAAAGCACCGCCGCCAGCCACAAGCTCGCTAGCGAGGCAGAGGCGCTTCGCACGTTGCTGACACAGTTCCGCCTAGCAGAGACATACGCGCAGCGAACCTCACAAAAGCCGGTCGCTTCTCCGGCGCGCCATCTTGTCGCCCGCGTTACCAGAGCGCATGGCGCGGCCGCCGTGGCAGCCGAGAATTGGGAAGAGTTTTAGGGGCTTTGCAATACTGCGCTCGAAAGAGCCGGCATCGGCAACCCGATGCCGGCTTTCTGTGCCTTCCGGAGCCTTAGTGAGGCGCGGTTGCTGCCGTCTCCGGCCGTTTGATCAAAGGCGCTGCCTGCGCGACGAGCGGACTGAGGCCATGGCCTCCTTGGTCGATGATCTCGAATAGCTGACGCCGCATGCGCGGCTCCCAGAATTTGTTGATGTGGGTGGCAACACCCTGCGCCGCTTCACTCTCCGGCTGGCTTTTGAAGAAAGTAGCGATCTGGTTGGCCATATAGATGAGCTTGGACTGCGTATCATGCGACATCGGAAATGGTTCCCGGCTGAACTCGGTGCGGATGCGTGAAAATCTCGAAGTCCTCGCCGCGCACCAAGGCGACGAGGGTCATGCCGGCCTCCTCAGCCGTACGGATGGCAAGGGCAGTGGGCGCCGAAATGGCAACGAGCACGGGGCTGCCGAGGATAGCCGCCTTCTGCACCATTTCGACGGAGAGGCGGCTTGTAACCGCAACAATACCCTCAGCTCCTGATCGCCGCCGGCTGATGACCGCGCCGCAGAGTTTGTCTAGCGCATTATGACGGCCGACGTCCTCGCGCACCGCAAGCAACCCTTTTCCCGACACATAGAAGCCGGCGCCATGCACCGCCCGGGTCTCGCGATGCAGCGGCTGGGTGCCGTTCAGCAGAGAAACGGCTTCAACGATGTCCCGATAGGTTACATTGAGCGCCACTGCAGCCAAATCCGGAACCTTGCGAACGGCCTGTTCGATCGACTCGATCCCGCAGAGCCCGCAGCCGACCGGTCCGGCCATGCTGCGGCGGCGCGCCGTCAGTGCGCCGGCAACTTCGTCGACGAGAGCGATCTGCACGTCGATGCCTTTCTCACCCTCGACGATCTCGATGCCTGCGATATGCCCGATGTCGGAAATGATCCCCTCGGTGAGACTGAAACCGACGGCAAAATCCTCCAGATCATCCGGCGTTCCCATCATCACAGCATGCGTGCTGCCGCCATAAGAGAACGCAATCGGCACCTCCTCTGGAACGATCCGCTCGCCGGGCATCACGACACCGCCGCTGCGGGCGGTGCGCTTGACGGCAATACGGGTCGGGCGCTCGGTCATTATTCCGCGGGCTCCAGCTTGCTGACGATCCGGCGACTCTGGCGCGCCTGCTCGTCATAGCCGCGCTGCCAGTCGGTCGGGCCGTTCGAGGGCGAAACCTGCACCGCCGTCACCTTGTATTCAGGGCAGTTCGTCGCCCAGTCGGAAAAGTCTGTGGTGATGACGTTCGCCTGCGTATCCGGGTGGTGGAAGGTCGTATAGACGACGCCGGGAGCCACGCGATCGGTGATCAGCGCGCGCAGCGTCGTATCGCCCGAACGGCTCACCAGCTTCACCCAGTCGCCCTCACGGATGCCACGCTGCTCGGCGTCGTGCGCGTGAATTTCCAACCGGTCCTCTGGGTGCCAGACGACGTTCTCGGTACGGCGCGTCTGGGCGCCAACATTGTACTGGCTGAGGATGCGTCCGGTCGTCAGCAGCAACGGGAAGCGCGGTCCCGTCCGCTCGTCGGTAGCAACATATTCGGTGCGGATGAACTTGCCCTTGCCACGGACGAAACCGTCGACATGCATGATCGGCGACCCCTCGGGATGCGCTTCATTGCAGGGCCACTGCACCGAGCCCATCTTGTCGAGATAGTCGTAGGAGACGAGCGCGAAGCTCGGCGTCGTCGCGGCGATCTCGTCCATGATCTCGGAGGGATGCGTGTAATTCCACCCGAGGCCCATGGCCTGCGCCATCTTCTGCGTGACTTCCCAATCGGCATAGCCGTTGCGGGGGCTCATCACCTTGCGGACACGGTTGATGCGGCGCTCGGCATTGGTGAAAGTGCCGTCTTTCTCAAGGAAGCTGGAGCCCGGCAAGAAGACATGCGCGTAGTTCGCCGTCTCGTTCAGGAAGAGATCATGGACGACCACACACTCCATGGCGGCAAGGCCGGCGGCGACATGCTTGGTATCGGGATCGGACTGCAGGATATCCTCACCCTGGACGTAGAGCGCCTTGAATGTTCCATCGACCGCCGCATCCAGCATGTTCGGAATGCGCAGACCCGGTTCATTGCTGATCTTGACGCCCCAAAGCTTCTCGAAGATGTCGCGCGTCGGATCGTCGGAGATGTGGCGATAGCCGGGCAGTTCATGCGGGAAGGACCCCATGTCGCACGAGCCCTGCACGTTGTTCTGCCCACGCAGCGGGTTCACGCCGACGCCGGGGCGGCCGATATTGCCGGTGACCATGGCAAGGTTGGCGATCGCCATGACAGTGGTCGAGCCCTGGCTATGTTCGGTCACGCCGAGTCCGTAATAGATGGCGCCATTGCCGCCCTTGGCATAGAGACGCGCGGCACCCCTCACCAGATCGGCCGGAACGCCCGTGAATTTCACAGACGCCTCGGGGCTGTGATGCGGCTCGGCAACGAAGCTTGCCCAATCCTCGAACTCGGACCAGTCACAACGCTCGCGGATGAAGGCCTCGTTGAACAGCCCTTCTGTCACGATGACATGTGCCAGCGACGTCAGGATCGCGACGTTCGTGCCGGGCTTCAGTGGCAAATGGTAGGACGCCTCGATATGTGGCGAGCGCACGATATCGGTGCGGCGCGGATCGATGACAATGAGCTTGGCGCCCTGGCGCAGCCGCTTCTTCAGGCGCGAGGCGAAGACCGGGTGTCCATCCGTCGGGTTGGCGCCGATGATGACGACGACATCGCTCTGCTCGACACTGTCGAAGTTCTGCGTGCCGGCCGAGGTGCCGAAGGCCTGACCGAGCCCGTAGCCTGTCGGTGAATGGCAGACGCGGGCGCAGGTATCGACGTTGTTGTTGCGGAAGCCAGCGCGTACCAGTTTCTGCACCAGATAGGTTTCCTCGTTGGTGCAGCGAGACGACGTGATGCCGCCGACGGAATCGCGGCCATACTGATACTGGATACGGCGGAACTCCGAAGCCACATGCGCGAAAGCCTCGTCCCAGCTCACTTCGCGCCAGGGATCGGTGATCTTCTCACGGATCATCGGATTGAGGATGCGGTCCTTGTGGCTGGAATAGCCGTAGGCGAAGCGGCCCTTGACGCAGGAATGCCCGCGGTTCGCCTGCCCGTCTTTCCAGGGTACCATGCGCACCAGTTCCTCGCCGCGCATTTCCGCCTTGAAGGAACAGCCCACGCCGCAATAGGCGCAAGTGGTAACGACAGAGTGCTCCGGCTGACCGATCTCGATCACCGACTTCTCCGTCAGCGTTGCCGTCGGGCAGGCCTGAACGCAGGCGCCGCAGGAAACGCACTCCGACGATACGAAGTCCTCATGCATCCCGGCCGAAACGCGTGAATCGAAGCCACGGCCTTCGATGGTCAACGCGAACGTGCCCTGCACTTCCTCGCAGGCACGCACGCAACGCGAGCAGACGATGCATTTTGCTGGATCGAAGGTGAAATAGGGGTTGGACTCATCCTTCGGAGCCCACTTGAGATTGAGATCGCCGTTGTTGCGCGCCTTGACGTGGTTGTCGCCCTCATAGCCGTAGCGTACGTCGCGCAGGCCGACGGCACCTGCCATGTCCTGCAACTCGCAATCGCCGTTGGCCGCGCAGGTCAGACAGTCGAGCGGATGGTCGGAGATGTAGAGCTCCATCACGCCCTTGCGAACATCCTTCAGGCGGTTCGTCTGTGTCGAGACCACCATGCCTGAAGCAACCGGCGTCGTGCACGACGCGGGGAGACCCGCCCTCCCCTGAATTTCAACGAGACACAGCCGGCAGGAGCCGAAGGCATCCATCATGTCGGTGGCGCAGAGCTTCGGGATCTCGATGCCCGCATCCATTGAGGCACGCATGACAGAAGTACCTTCGGGCACAGTCACTTGATTGCCGTCGATAGTGAGCGTCACCATGGTTTCGGAGGTCGAGGCCGGCGTGCCGTAATCGGTTTCGTGGACGAGAGGCATGGTCTTACTCCGCCGCTTCGATAAGGGGTGTGGGAACGAAATCTTCGGGGAAATGCGTCATCGCACTCATGACGGGATAGGGCGTGAAGCCCCCCAGAGCGCACAGTGACCCGAATTTCATGGTGTTGCAGAGATCGGCGAGCAGCTCACGGTTCTTCTCAGGCTCGATGCCGCGCGCAATCTTGTCTGCCGTCTCGACGCCGCGCGTCGAACCGATGCGACAGGGCGTGCACTTGCCGCAGCTCTCGACGGCGCAGAACTCCATCGCGAACCGCGCCTGCTTCAGCATATCGACGCTCTCGTCGAAAACGACGATACCGGCGTGACCGATCAATCCATCCTTCGCCGCGAATGCCTCGTAGTCGAATGGCGTGTCGAACAGCGCACGCGGGAAATAGGCGCCGAGCGGACCGCCGACCTGAACCGCCTTCACCGGCCGCCCAGACGCGGTTCCGCCAGCAATATCATCGACCAGGGCGCCAAGCGAAATACCGAATGCCGTCTCAAAAAGACCGCCATGCTTTGCGTTGCCGGCGATCTGGATCGGGATGGTGCCGCGTGACCGACCGAGGCCGAAGTCGCGATAATAGGCTGCTCCCTTGTCCATGATCACAGGCACAGAAGCGAGAGAAATGACGTTGTTGATGACTGTCGGACAGTCGAAGAGACCCTTGTGCGCCGGTAGCGGCGGCTTGGCACGCACGATGCCGCGCTTGCCTTCCAGGCTGTTCAGCAGCGCCGTTTCCTCGCCACAGACATAGGCGCCCGCGCCGGTGCGGACCTCCATATCGAAGGCCCTGCCCGAGCCGAGCACGGAGGTGCCAAGAAGGCCGGCACTACGGGCAATGTCGATTGCCCGAGTCATAGCGGCGATCGCATGCGGATATTCCGAGCGCGTATAAACGAAACCCTTGGTCGCCCCCGTGGCAAGGCCAGCGATTGCCATGCCTTCGATCAGCACGAAGGGATCGCCTTCCATGATCATACGGTCGGCAAAGGTACCACTGTCGCCCTCGTCGGCATTACAGACGATATATTTGCGGTCTCCCGGCGCATCGAGCACTGTCTTCCACTTGATACCCGTCGGGAAACCGGCGCCACCGCGGCCGCGCAAGCCGGAATCCGTAACCTCCTTAACGACATCGGCGGGCAGCATGGAAACCGCTCGACGCAAGCCGGCGAGACCGCCGTGAGCCTCGTAGTCATCAAGCGATAGCGGATCGATGACACCGCAGCGCGCAAACGTGAGCCGCGTCTGGCACTTGAGGAACGGCAATTCCTCCACTTCGCCGAGACAGAGGGAATGGTCCCCGCCGGTGACCAAGCCGGCATCGAACAGCGAAATGACATCCTTCGCTTTCACACGACCGTAGCCAATGCGCTTGCCCGAGACTTCGACCTCGACCAGCGGCTCCAGCCAGTGCATGCCACGAGAACCATTGCGGACGATCTTGGCGTCAAGGCCGCGTGCAGCAATCTGCTCGGAGATCGTTTTCGCCACCCGCTCCGCACCCAATGCCAGGGCCGCAGCATCGCAGGGAACATAGATCCGGACGGTCATCGGCGTGCCTCCGAAATCAGCGCCTCGATGTCAGCAACATCCACCCGGCCATGAACCTCGCCATCCATCATCGCGGACGGCGAGCACGAACAGAGCCCAAGACAGAAGACGGGTTCGAGGGTGATTGCTCCGTCGGGCGTGGTGCCGTGCCAGTCAACGCCGAGCAGCGCCTTGACACGTTCGGCCAGCAGATCGCCGCCCATCGACTGACAGGCTTCCGCGCGACAGAGCTTCAGCACATGTCGGCCAGCGGGATGGTCGCGATAGTCATGATAGAAAGTGACAACGCCATGCACTTCCGCACGAGAGAGATTAAGCTCCTTCGCAATGACTGGCAGTGCCTCCTGCGGCACATAGCCAAATTCATCCTGAATCTCATGGAGGATCGGTAGCAGCGGGCCTTCGAGATGCTTGAGATGGTCGATGATCGCGTAGGTACGCGTTGCGATATCGCCTTTGGCGACGTAGATATTCATCAGCAGCCCTCCCACGGCCTGCATATGCCGAGGTTCATCGCTGCAGGCGGGCTTTCTTCCGAAACCTGGGCCGACAGAACCACTAGCGTCCGTCTATTATAGAACCTTCTCAGGGATGGACGAAGCGATCAATAATGCTGTTCCGTCAGACGATAGAAGATTCCTATCAAGATTCCGGGTCTTCCGCGAGGATTCGCGCCTCATGCAACAGAGCGGAGACCAGCGGCGTGAAGGGCTCACGATGCGTCGCGACCAGACCGACAAGATGGTGCGCGCGAGGCTCGATGATAGGAATCATCCGTATTTCGGCCGGAAAACCGAAGGATTTCGCGACATTTCGCGGCATGATGCTGGCCCATCGTCCAGTTCGGACGTGCGAAAACAGCACGATCATCGAGTTGGATTCGAGTGTCGGATGCGCCGCAACGCCTGCTTCGGCCAGATGCTGATTGATGATACGGCGGTTCTGCATGTCCGCCGTCAATAGACAAAGCCGAAGATCACCCACTTCCCTCCAGGTGACGCTGTCCCGATCGGATAGGGGGCTGCCAGCGGCAGTGATAAGATTGTAGTGCTCGGCATAGAGCGGCACGCTCGTTACCCGTCCCAGCGGCTCATTTTCGAGGTAAGTGATGCCGGCGTCGATCTCGAGGTTCTCCAGCATGCTTAGAACTTGTAGAGAGTTGCGGGACACAATGGAAAAGGTCACATCCGGATGCCGTTCCTGAAACGGTGTTGTGATCCGCGGCAACATGGCGAGCGCTGTCGGAATGACGGCGATCTTGATATGTCCTGAGAGGCCTTTGCGGGCGGCGCGCATCTCTTCGCGCATCGTGCGGGCATCGCCGACAATACGCCGCGCCCATTCAAGCACGCGCTGGCCCTCGGGCGTCAGTCCCTGGAAACGCGAGCCGCGTTGCACGAGCATCACGCCAAGCTGATCTTCAAGCTGGCGGATGGCGGCAGACAACGTTGGCTGCGAAATTCCGCACTCCTCTGCAGCACGGCCGAAGTGCTTTTCATTGGCGAGCGCGATAAAAAATTCCAGTTTATCGATCATTCCGTCTCTCTACCCGGCAGCACGCCGCCACCTTCGCGTCAGAGAGAGCAGTCGGCAAGGCCGATTGTCAATTGTCCTGCGTTCCGGGAAACATCGCGAACAGAAATTGCAGCAGCGCCGTCGTGTCGGGATGAGCGACGCTGTAATAGATCAGACGACCGTCACGACGGCTGGAGACCAGCCCGTCCAGTCTGAGACGCGCCAACTGCTGCGACACCATTGCCTGCTGAATACCGAGGCTGTCTTCCAGTTGGCCGACCGTCTTTTCTCCCTCCGTCAAAAGGCAGAGTATGATCAATCGCGTGTGATGGGAGAGTGCCTTGAGAAAATCGCTCGCTTCTCGCGCTCTTGCAGAAAGCTTCTGCGTATCCCGATCGGCCGGGCCAGACCTTGGTGTAGGCAAATCCATCCTGTATCTCTGGTTGCATAAACGATATGTGTGAAATGGAGCAATAACATATTCGCAGCAACCCGCCGTTTGGATCTGCCAAAATGCCAAAAAAGTACCGACAGCTCAGCAGATAAGCTGACCGCCATTGATCTCTAGCACCTGGCCCGTGATGTAACCGGAAAGTGAAGGTGCCGACAGGAAGAGATAGGCGGGAGCGCAATCCTCTGAAGTGCCCAATCGCTGCAGGGGAATACTCTTGCGCGTCTGCTCCAGCTTATCGGGCGATGAATACCGTTGGTGGAAGTCGGTTTCGATCGTTCCTGGCGACACGCAGTTAACGCGAATACCGTCGGGCGCGAGTTCCCTTGCCAGCGCCTTTGAATAGGTTGCGACAAATGCCTTTGACGCCGAATAGATGGCCGATCCCGGGCTGCCACCCGTCAGCGCGGAAATGGAGACCGTGTTGACGATTGCCGCCTCCTGCGCTGCGCGGAGCGCTGGCAGGTGGCCGCGTGTTACCTCAACGACGGATGTCTGGTTTAGCCGCACAATCGTTTGGTACTGTTCGTCGCTCAGATCCCCGGCGGGAAAGCGGCCGATCATGGTTCCGGCATTGTTGATAAGCACATGGATCCGGTCGAATGTTGCAAGCGCCTTTTCTGCAAATTCGCTAGTGCCGCCCGGTGTGGAAAAATCGGCCGTAACAAGAAAGGCCCGGCGGTCCTCTTCCGCAGTCAGCAGGAAATCAGGCAAGTCGCGCTCGGTGCCGCGGCCGAGATGCACAAGCACCCTCGCCCCGCAGTCCAGAAATTGCCGCGCCACCTCCAGGCCGATACCCCTACCCCCACCGGTGACGACCACGTTGCGGTTTTCGAACAGCTTGGGGTGAAACATCCAGTCCTCCACGACGTGATTGAGCCGTTTGTGGCTCTTGCATTGCTCTGATGCAGCGGGAGCGTTTCCTAATCGTCGGTTTCCAGCAGACGCGGACCCGGCCCATCCTTTGCCAGCCGATCATAGGGATTGCGCAGCGGGCAGCTTTCAACCGAGAGGCAACCACAGCCGATGCAATCCGTCAACCGGTCCCGCAAGGCAACGAGGCGATTGATACGGGTGTCGAGATTGTCCTTCCAGAGGGTCGACAGGCGCTGCCAATCTGTGGAGGTCGGCGTGCGGCCCTGCGGCAGCGTACCGAAGGCGGCCTGGATTTCGGCCAGCGGAATACCAACGCGCTGGGCCACCTTGATGATACCGAGACGGCGGAGCACATCGCGACCAAACCGGCGTTGATTGCCACGCGAGCGGATACTCGAGATGAGACCTTTCGCTTCGTAGAAGTGCAGTGCGGAAACCGAAAGGCCGCTGCGCGCGGCGACGTCGCCGACCGTCAGCAGTTTCCGAAAGGGGTTGGCATAGCTTTCTTCCACAGCCGCGACCTCAAGTTTACTTGAGGTAATCTAGTCGAGCGCTTTGCTAACGTCCACCTGCTGTTTGGGACGATGCGGAGGTCAAATAAAAAAGCGGCCCGAAAGGCCGCTTCAAAATGCTGACGCTGGGCGTCCGATCAATCCTGGTCGATCACACCCTGGAGGTGCGTCAGTTCCATGATGTAGTGTTCCAGGCGCGACTTGTGCTCGTGATGAACAGCGTCGTCGCTCTCTCTCTTTGCCGCTTCTATACGAAGTGTCAGTTCGTCCTTGGAGAGATCCTGAACGATGACGGCAGACTCTGCCAGCAGCGTGCAGCCGGTGGGCAGGATGTCGGCGAAACCGCCGAAAACCACGTAATCCTGCTTCGAACCGTTAGCCGAACGAACACTGACGATGCCAGGCTTGATCGTTGTCATCGTCGGGGCGTGGTTCGCCATAACGGTCATCTCGCCGTCGGTTGCCGGAATGACAACTTCGGTCACCATCTCCGAAAGGAGCAGGCGCTCAGGAGATACGAGTTCAAAATTGAAATTGTCAGCCATCAGTGACTTACCTTCTCGGCAGCTTCTGTATCTTGCAAATTGGTCCCGCAGAACGGGCAGTGCACTATCGCCTGATCAAGATACCCAAGACCCTCTTCGGTCTGGATCAATCCCACCACCATCATCATCTTGCCGTCGTCTGATCTGTAGATCGTCGGGGCAGCTGGGGCGGGAAGCTCTGCTGCGACTTCCCGAAGGGCGTCGCAGCAGAAGATCTCGTTTTGAGCGTCGCTCATCAAGCAGCTGCGGACAGCTTCTTGGCCTTCTCGATAGCTTCTTCCATCGAGCCGACCATGTAGAAGGCTGCTTCCGGCAGGTGGTCGTATTCGCCGTTGACCAGGCCCTTGAAGCCCTTGATCGTGTCTTCGAGCGCGACCAGCTTGCCCGGCGAACCGGTGAAGACTTCGGCGACGAAGAACGGCTGCGACAGGAAGCGCTCGATCTTGCGGGCGCGGGCAACGGCGAGCTTGTCCTCTTCGGAAAGTTCGTCCATGCCCAGGATCGCGATGATGTCCTGCAGGGACTTGTAGCGCTGCAGAGTCGACTGAACCTTACGAGCCACTTCGTAGTGCTCTTCCCCGACAACGATCGGGTCGAGCATGCGCGACGTGGAGTCGAGCGGGTCAACGGCCGGGTAGATACCCTTTTCAGCGATCGAGCGCGACAGAACCGTCGTTGCGTCCAAGTGGGCGAACGAGGTAGCCGGCGCCGGGTCGGTCAAGTCATCGGCGGGGACGTAAATCGCCTGAACCGAGGTGATCGAGCCAGTCGTCGTGGTCGTGATGCGTTCCTGCATCTGGCCCATGTCGGTGGCGAGCGTCGGCTGATAACCAACGGCCGAAGGAATACGGCCGAGCAGAGCCGACACTTCGGACCCAGCCTGGGTGAAGCGGAAGATGTTGTCGACGAAGAACAGAACGTCCTGGCCCTTGTCGCGGAAGTCTTCAGCGATGGTCAGACCGGTCAGAGCGACGCGAGCGCGGGCGCCCGGCGGTTCGTTCATCTGGCCGTAAACGAGGGCTGCCTTGGAGCCTTCGCCGCCGCCATGCTTGTTGACGCCCGATTCGATCATTTCGTGGTAAAGGTCGTTGCCTTCGCGGGTACGTTCACCCACGCCTGCGAATACCGAGTAACCACCGTGCGCCTTGGCGACGTTGTTGATCAGTTCCATGATGAGAACCGTCTTGCCGACGCCGGCGCCGCCGAACAGGCCGATCTTGCCGCCCTTTGCGTAAGGAGCGAGAAGGTCGACGACCTTGATGCCGGTGACGAGGATCTGCGCTTCCGTCGACTGGTCGACGTAAGCAGGCGCATCCTGGTGGATGGCGCGCTTGCCGGACGTAACGAGCGGACCAGCTTCGTCAACCGGCTCGCCGATGACGTTCATGATGCGGCCGAGCGTTTCCGGACCAACCGGAACGGTGATCGGAGCGCCTGTGTCGGAAACCGGCTGACCGCGAACCAGACCTTCGGTCGAGTCCATGGCGATCGTGCGGACTTCGTTCTCACCAAGATGCTGCGCGACTTCTAGCACGAGGCGGTTGCCGCCGTTCGTGGTTTCGAGCGCGTTCAAGATCGCCGGCAGTTCGCCTTCGAAAGCAACGTCCACGACGGCGCCGATAACCTGCGTAACCTTGCCGGCGGAGCCTGCCGCGGCCTTCTTGGGGGTAGCTGCCTTAGCCATCTTCTTACCCTCTTTCCCTAACCTCAGAGCGCTTCCGCGCCCGAAATGATTTCAATGAGTTCCTTGGTGATCTGAGCCTGGCGCTGACGATTATAGGAAAGCGTCAGCTTGTTGATCATTTCACCAGCGTTGCGCGTTGCATTGTCCATGGCGCTCATCTTGGCGCCCATCTCACCAGCGACGTTCTCAAGGAGCGCGCGGAAGATCTGGACCGAGATGTTGCGCGGAATCAGATCCTCGAGGATCGATGCCGGATCCGGCTCGTATTCGTAGACTGCGCCGGCATGCTCCGCATCCTGGACAACTGCCGCGGGGGCCGATGCCGGGATGAGCTGCTGTGCCGTCGGAACCTGCGAGATCACCGACTTGAATTCGGAATAGAACAACGTGCAGACGTCGAACTCGCCGGCTTCGAACATCTCGATGATGCGCTTGCCGATCTGATCCGCATTCTCGAAGCCGACCTTCTTCACCTCGCGCAATTCCTTGCGCTCGGCGATGAGCGAAGCGAATTCACGACGCAGGACGTCGTAACCCTTCTTGCCGACGGTGAAGAACTTGACCGTCTTGCCTTCAGCAATGAGCTTGCGAGCGTGATCCCGCGCGAAACGCGAGATTTGCGAGTTGAAGCCGCCGCACAGGCCACGTTCGGCAGTGCAGACGACCAGCAAGTGAACCTGGTCCTTGCCGGTGCCGGTCATCAGCGCTGGCGCACCGTCCGCGTCCGTCATCGCACCGGCGATGTTTGCCAGAACGGCACCCATGCGCTGCGAGTACGGACGGGCGGCCTCGGCCGCCTCCTGGGCACGCCGAAGCTTCGCCGCGGCGACCATTTTCATCGCCTTGGTGATCTTCTGCGTCGCCTTGACGGAGGCGATCCGGTTTTTCAGATCCTTAAGTGAAGGCATCCGTTATCCGTCCTTTGGGTCCGATTAGGCGAAGGACTTCGCGAAGCTATCGACGGCAGCCGTGAGCTTGCCCTTCGTATCGTCGCTGATTGCCTTGTCCGTGCGGATCGTGTCGAGGATAGCCGAGCCTTCAGAACGAAGGTACGACAGAAGGCCCTGTTCGAACTTGCCGACCTGTGCGACCGGGATCTTGTCGAGGTAGCCGTTGACGCCGGCGAAGATCACCGCAACCTGCTCTTCCGTCTTCAGCGGCGAGAACTGCGGCTGCTTCAGGAGTTCGGTCAAGCGTGCACCGCGGTTCAGCAGGCGCTGCGTCGAGGCATCGAGGTCGGAGCCGAACTGAGCGAAGGCGGCCATTTCGCGATACTGGGCGAGTTCGCCCTTGATCGAGCCAGCAACCTGCTTCATCGCCTTGATCTGAGCGGCGGAACCAACGCGCGAAACCGACAGACCGACGTTAACCGCTGGACGAATGCCCTGATAGAACAGGTCGGTTTCGAGGAAGATCTGGCCGTCGGTGATCGAGATCACGTTGGTCGGAATGAACGCCGAAACGTCGTTGCCCTGGGTTTCGATGACAGGCAGAGCCGTCAGAGAGCCAGCGCCCTTTTCGTCGGAGAGCTTTGCAGCGCGCTCGAGGAGGCGCGAATGCAGGTAGAAAACGTCGCCCGGGTAAGCTTCGCGGCCCGGCGGGCGGCGCAGCAGCAGCGACATCTGGCGGTAAGCGACAGCCTGCTTGGACAGGTCGTCGTAGCCGATCAGCGCGTGCTGACCGTTGTCGCGGAAGTATTCGCCCATCGTGCAGCCGGCGAACGGCGCCAGGTACTGCATCGGAGCCGGATCGGAAGCCGTTGCGGCAACGACGATCGAGTACTTCATTGCGCCGCGTTCTTCGAGAACCTTCACGAACTGAGCAACGGTCGAACGCTTCTGGCCGATAGCGACGTAGACGCAGAACAGCTTCTCGCTGTCCGGACCGTTGTCGTGGATCGCCTTCTGGTTCAGGATCGCGTCGAGAATAATCGCGGTCTTGCCGGTCTGGCGGTCGCCGATGACGAGCTCGCGCTGGCCACGACCGACCGGGATGAGCGCGTCGATAGCCTTGAGGCCGGTCGACATCGGCTCATGAACCGACTTACGCGGAATGATGCCAGGAGCCTTGACGTCGACGCGCGCACGGCGGGTCGAGTTGATCGGGCCCTTGCCGTCGATCGGGTTGCCGAGAGCGTCGACAACACGGCCGAGAAGCTCCGGACCAACCGGAACGTCAACGATGGCGCCGGTCCGCTTGACGGTGTCGCCTTCCTTGATGTCGCGGTCCGAACCGAAGATAACAACACCGACGTTGTCAGATTCCAGGTTCAGCGCCATACCACGGATGCCACCGGGGAACTCGACCATTTCGCCTGCCTGAACATTGTCCAGACCGTAAACGCGAGCGATACCGTCACCGACGGAGAGAACCTGACCGACTTCCGAGACTTCTGCCTCTTTACCGAAGTTTTTGATCTGGTCTTTGAGAATTGCGGAAATTTCCGCAGCGCGGATATCCATCAGCCGACCTCTTTCAATGCAAGCTTAAGGGTAGAGAGTTTGGTACGAAGAGACGTATCAATCTGACGGGACCCGACCTTCACGATCAGACCACCAAGAATTGACGGATCAACCGTGACGGCAATCGCCACGTCTTTGCCGGTGACGCCCTTCAGCGCCGCCTTCAATTCGGTTTCCTGCGCTGCGGTGAGCGCATGTGCCGAGGCAACCTCAGCAGTAATTTCGCCACGCTGATTGGCAGCGATGATGCGGAAGGCTTTGATCATGCCCGGGAGGGCAAAGAGGCGGCGGTTACGCGCCACGACCTTCAGGAAGTTTGCGAAAAATCCACTGATGCCGGCCTTCTCGCTGATGGCAATGATTGCCTTCAGCTGATCTTCAGCCGAGAAAACAGGGCTCGAAACGAAACGCTTCAGGTCGTCGCTCTCGTCCATCATCGCCTGGAACTGCTCGAGGTCCTTGGTGACGCTTTCGACTGCGCCCTGCTCAAGCGCCAGCTCGAACAAAGACGAGGCATAGCGCTCTGCAACACCAGAAGTAAGCTGGGATGTGTCTGCCACTGGCCCAAATTTCCCTGATTTCAACCCAAGAATCCGGTCCGCGGCGGGCGCCTGACCTATAATCTTGAATTCGTTATGATTTCCCCCAGAAATCGCAAGAGAAGCCTCTTGCTTCTTCCGAAATTCGGGGTCCGTCTAACATAGGATATCGGGACTCGCAACACGCGTAACGCCCGAATACGCCTTTCCCATCGATTTCTCTCGCAAAAATGCGAGAAGCGCGGCAATAAAGAGCCCGGCGCTTGATATATCCGCTCAACTCAGGCGGAAAAGAAACCGAACACATAGGCGAGCGGAAGCGCCGCCAGAACGATTTGTACAACCAGAAGTAAATAGTTGAGAATCGTGCTCCCCTTATCTGAGAGGAGCGAGATGATCCGGGCAAATGCGGCCATGGCAAAGGACGCGCCGAGCGCCATGTAGGTCCAGTCCTGCGCCAGCATGATGGCAGACAGGCCGAAACCGAGATAGAAGCCGCCGACGGATCGCTGCTCCGCATAACTGTCGCGCCGGCCCTCGCGCGGCATCAGGCCAAACAGCCGCATCGCATAGCCGGGCGCAAACATGATGACAAAACCCGCTAGCGCCGTGAATGCGGCAGCTGCGAAAGCGAGCTGTTCGCCCAGTTCCGTTGGAAAATAAAAGTCCATGACCGACCCCGAATCCCTTGTTTCGCCGTCCTTATGCCATGATTGGCGTGCCCGGCAAAAGCCCGTCGGAAAGCGATCTACAGGAAGCTTTGCGGGTCCACGTCGAGCTGTACATGCACCGAGCCGCGTTCCTTGGGCGCCTGCGCAAGCATGGCCCTGAGAAACGCCTGCATGTCGGAGTTTCGCCGCCCATGCACGAGAAGCCTGAAGCGGTGTCGACCGCGCACCAGCGCAAGCGGCGCTTCTGCGGGTCCGAGCACTGAGATGCCGGAGACATTGGGTGCGGCGTTTCGAATGCCGCGGGCATGATTTTCCGCATCATGGCGCGTTTCCGCCGAGACGATAATCGATGCCAGACGTCCGAACGGCGGCAGAATGGCACGCTCGCGCTCGGCAATCTCGCGCTCGTAGAAGGCGCTGGCATCGCCTGAGACAATCGCTTGCATGACGGGATGCTGCGGCTGGTAGGTCTGCAGCAGGCCATGGCTCTTCAGGCCGGTACGACCGGCGCGGCCGGTCACCTGCGACAGCAGCTGGAAGGTGCGTTCGGCGGCGCGCGGATCACCATTGGCAAGGCCGAGATCGGAGTCGATGATGCCGACCAGCGTCATCAGCGGGAAGTTATGCCCCTTGGCGACGAGCTGCGTACCGATGACGATATCGGCCTCGCCTTTCGCAATGGCCTCGAGCTCGAGCCGCAGACGCTTGACGCCACCGAGCATGTCGGACGAGAGCACGATCGTTCGCGCCTCCGGGAAATGGCGCTCCACCTCTTCAGCGATGCGCTCGACGCCAGGCCCGCAGGCCACGAGGTGATCGAGCGTGCCACATTCCGGGCAGGCTTCCGGTGTGCGTTCCGCATGGCCGCACTGATGGCACTGCAACTGTCTCTTGAAACGGTGTTCGACGAGCCAGCTGGAACACTGCGGGCACTGGAAGCGATGCCCGCAGACGCGGCAGAGCGTCAATGGCGCGTAGCCTCGCCGATTGAGGAAAAGCAGCGCCTGCTGCTGCTTCTCGACCGTCTTGCCGATTGCGCGAATGAGGACGGGCGAGAGAAAGCCGCCCCGTTCGGGCGCATGACGGCGCATGTCGACCAGATGCAGATCCGGCAACGCCGCATCGCCGAAGCGGGTCGGCATGTGAATGGTGGTGTAACGCCCACTCTGGCCATTGACCTGACTTTCGACCGAGGGTGTCGCAGAAACGAGAACCACCGGGAAATCACCAATGCGAGCGCGAACGACCGCCATGTCGCGTGCGTTGTAATAGACGCGGTCTTCCTGCTTGTAAGCCGGATCATGCTCTTCATCGACGATGATGAGGCCAAGATCCTCGAACGGCAGGAACAGCGCCGAGCGCGCGCCGGCAACGACGCGTACCTCGCCGGTAACGGCCTGGCGCCAGACCTTTTCCCGGGTGCGCGGTGCGAGATCGGAATGCCATTCGGCCGGCTTGGCACCGAAACGATCCTGAAAGCGCTCGAGAAAACTCGCCGTCAGTGCGATCTCCGGCAGCAGGATCAACACCTGCTTGCCACGCTTCAGCGTTTCGGCAATGGCCTCGAAATAGACTTCCGTCTTGCCCGAACCCGTGACGCCATCGATCAGCGATACTGAAAACTCGCCCGTTCGGACCTCAGCCAGAATCTCGTCTGCCGCATCCCGCTGCGGACCTTCGAGCCGTGCTGCCACGAAATCCGGATCGGGCCTTGCAACCACCGGCGGCGGCGGCAGAAACACGGTCTCGAAAATCCCTTGACTGACCAGACCGTCGACGACGCTTGTCGAGACACCGGCGGCATGGGCAAGTCCACTTCGCGTCCATGAAAGACCGCCGCCGGCGATATCGAGCACACGAGCGCGCGCCGGCGTCATCCTTTCCGGCTCGCCGCCAACGAAGCGTAGCCCCTCGACCATCGGCTCCGGCTCGAAGGCATTCGGCGCACGCAGCGCCATCCGCGCGACAAGCCCGGGCGGCGACAGCGTATAGCTCGCCACCCAGTCGATGAAGTCGCGCATCTCCTTTGTCAGCGGCGGGCAATCGAAGACATGGCTGATCGGCCTGAGCTTCTTTGGATCGACACCGTCCTCTCCCCCGTCCCAGACGACGCCGATCACCTGCCGTGGACCGAGCGGCACCTGTACGACCGAACCCGGCTCGACCGCCATGCCCTCCGGCACCGCATAGGAGTAGGGCTTCGGTGCGGGCATGGGAACGAGTACCGGAACCGTGCGGGTTGCCGGCGGCGTCTCGAACAACGCTCCAAAGAGATCGGACGAATCTGTGCTCATCGGGCGAGACCATGCCCGGATCGGCGCGAAAAGAAAACCTGCAAGACTGCCGCCACCGGCTTACTCGTCGTCATCGATCACGCCAGTCAGCCGCATGCCCTCAATCCAGGTGGCGCCGTCCTGTCGCACCACACGGCGGGCACGGGCGCCGCATTTATCGCGCACGGCAGCGGCCAGCGCTTCCGAATGCGTAACAATCCAGATCTGGCTGCTGCGGGCCGCATCCGCAATCATGTCCGCCAATGGCGGCAGCATGTCGGGATGAAGGCTTGCCTCTGGTTCGTTGAGCGCAATCAGCGGCGGCAGCCGATAGGACATCAGCGCGGCCGCAAGCCCCAGAAAACGGATCTGGCCGTCAGACAGCTCGCGAGGCTGAAACACGCGGTTCGGGAATTCCGGAAAGGAAAGGCCGAACTCCGCCGTTTCCTCTGGCAGCGGCACAACGAGCTTCGCACCGCCAAGCGCCGCTGCGACGGCCCGATCGAGATCAACCGTATCTTCCCGCGTATGCACCAGCGTCGCGAAGACAGCGGCAATGTTGCTGCCATCCTCATCGAGCAGCGGCGCCGCGACGGCAAGGCAGGGCGCGCGCAGCGGCGAGAGACGATCCGTCCGGAAGCCATGGAAAAAACGCCAGCCGTCGATCGCACGCCGAAACGTGCCGATCTCGGGATAATGCCCGGCATCACCAAGCAGCGCGATTGCCGTTTCAGAGGTCAACGCCTGCTCGGGGTAGTCCTGCATCCGACCGCTCGGCCCGCGGACTGATATGGCGGGGCCTGCGCGCTTCATCATCGTGACCGGTCGCGTCCCGGTCTCAATCGAAAGCTCCTCTGTCTTTATCTGTGGTTCGAAGGGGAATCCTGCAGCCGCCTGCGGTGGTCGCAAGCCGGCTTCGACGCGATAGCGGAAGGTGATCGCTCTTTCCTCGTCGAGAAGCTCGGTTTCCAGCCGGATCCGGAAAGGTCCGTCGGCGTCCCGGCGCGGCCCAGACCAGAGCGCCGAAAACATCCCGCCTTCGGCTGCGATCTCATGCGCCAGACGTCCTCGCGTCGCCGCCTGGATGAGCTGCAGCGCGCGGTATAGATTGGATTTCCCGACCCCGTTCTCGCCGATGAAGAGGTTGATACCCGAAAGATCCATGCGGATCGATCGCAAGGACCGGTAGTTCTGGGCAAACATCGAGCGGAGCAGCATGTCTCGCTTTACCCTATCGGCTCAGCGAATTGAATGGGCGCTGGCCATTCGCGGCTCTACGGACGGAACCAGCGGCAGGAATCGCGCGTCGCCATCCGCATCAAGAGCATGCACGGTGTGATCCTCCAGTGCCTTGGTCACCTCGTTGATATCGCCGTCGAGATGTTCCACCGGAATCAGATTGCCAACCACGAAATCGAAGCGGTCGCCGCGCTTGTTCAGAAGCTCATGAAAGACCGTCATGTCCCGAAGCTCGGTCGACCACTTCGCAAACCAATAGAAAAGGCCCGAATTCCGCGCCGCCATATGTACCGGCAGGATCGGCAGATTGTATTTGCGGGCAAGCCCGACAGCAGACGTTTTCCACGGACGCTCGTTCAACCGCCCATTCGCCCAGTAGGCGATGCGTCCGGACGGAAAAAGCACGGTGGCCTTGCCTTCCCTGACTGCATGATGGGTGATCTGCAGCGTTTCGCGGGTCTTGAGCTTGCTCTTGTATTCCTCGCGCCATTCGACCGGAATGATGACCTCGGCAAAACGCGGATTGACGCGCACCGCATCGCGGTTTGCGAACACCATGATGTCGGGTCGTTTGTGCTTCAGGAGATCGAATACGGCAACGCCATCGGCAATACCTGTCGGATGATTGCTGACGAGGATGAAGCCGCCGGTATCAGGGATACGTTCGTCATGCCTCACGTTGATGTCGAGTTTCAACAGGTTGCTCATGTACTCGAAGCACTGGAAGCCCGGCATGTTCGCAACATCGTTGGCAAAGCTGACCGCCCTGTTGTAGCGCAAGAGCGTGTAAAGGAAGGGGCGCATGACCGGCCAGAGCGGATGCTTCACGATCCTCTGTCCACGCTCCGCGATCAAGGTATCCACGATGTGTCCCGGCTTGCCATGAGAATTCAGGGCAATCGCTTCCGCGAATTGTCCGAAGGCGGTCGTGGGGTGGCGCCGTGGCATGCAAGATCCTGCGTCGTTGGGAAACCAGTTATGTCGATCAATATGATGGAAGCATGACAACCACTTGGCCGGTATTATCAATTCCATAACTATCGTCCCTTCAGAATTGGCAGCAGGACTGGCAAATTCAAGGGTCTGAGACGTGAACGAATTGCTGATCATCGCCGACCCGCGCCTGATGGCGGAACGCTCGGCCTGGCTCGACAGCCTGGCTCGCGAGCGGCGGCTTTCTGAACATACGTTGGACGCCTACGAGCGCGACACCCGCCAGTTCCTCACCTTCCTGACCGGTCATCTCGCGGGCCCCGCAACACTGAAGGACATCCACGCGTTGCGGCCCGCGGACTTCCGCGCATTTCTCGCCGCACGACGCAAGGAGGGATCGGGTGCACGTTCGCTTGGCCGCAATCTTGCCGGGCTGCGATCATTGCTGCGTTACCTCGAAAAGAAGGGGCTGGTGAATGCCGCCGGCGCCGGCGCGATCCGCTCGCCAAAGCAGCCAAAGTCCTTACCGAAACCCCTGTCCGACAGGCAGGCTATCACCGTCGTCAGCGACGAGGCGCAGCTGCACGACGAACCCTGGATCGCGGCGCGCGATGCCGCCGTTTTCACTCTGCTCTACGGCTGCGGCCTGCGCATCTCCGAAGCGCTCGACCTGACACCCGTTGATTTCAACCGCGGCGCGGCTACGCTGCGGATCACCGGCAAGGGCAACAAAACAAGGCTTGTGCCGCTGCTGACCGTCGTTACGGAAGCTGTCGAGAAATACCGCTCCCTGTGCCCCTATCATCTCGAGGGCAAAGAACCGCTCTTCCGCGGCGCGCGTGGCGGCAAGCTGCAGGCGGCGATCATTCAGCGCACCATGCAGAAGATGCGCAGCGCCTTCGGCCTCCCGGAAACGGCGACGCCGCACGCACTACGTCATTCATTTGCGACCCACCTGCTGGCCGGCGGCGGCGATCTCAGAACCATTCAGGAATTGCTTGGCCACGCCAGCCTTTCCACCACCCAGGTCTACACAGGTGTGGATTCCTCACGATTGCTTGAAGTTTACGACCGTGCCCATCCTCGGGCGTAATCTTTTGTTAACGGCTTCTCTTAAAGGAATATCCGTACGCCGGGCGTAGAGCTTAGCGATCATAGTGACCGGAACACCATCATGACGATCTCCATCGGCCACCGCAGCCTGCACATAGCATCGCCGGGCAATCTCCTGCTCTGGCTGATTGCCACATTTCATATGCTGCTTGCGGCAACGTTGATCGCCGTGCTGTTGTCGATCTCCCCGGCCGCTGCTGCTGATGACGATACCTGCACCGGCCGCAACATCCTGACCGATCTCAAGCAAAGTGATCCCGCGCGCTACGCTGAGGTGGTCAAGGAAGCGGACGCTGTACCAAACGGCAAGGGCATCTTCTGGAAGATCGAAAAGCCTGGCGTTAAGCCATCCTGGCTGCTCGGCAGCATGCATGTCACCGATCCGCGCGTGCTGACGCTCCCGCCGCGCACGCAGGCGGCACACGACGCTGCCGACATCATCGTGATCGAATCCGACGAGATCCTCGACGAGAAAAAGGCTTCCGCCGCTCTGCTGATGAAGCCCGAGTTGATGATGTTTACCGATGGGACGACGATTGAGAAACTTCTGTCTCACGATGATTATGTGCGTCTGGAAGAAGGTCTGAAGCAGCGTGGCATTCCGCTTGCCGCGGTTTCCCGCATGCGCCCCTGGATGATATCAAGCGTTGTTGCCCTGCCCGGTTGCGAAATGGCCCGCAAGGCGAAGGGCGTAAAGTTCCTCGACCAGAAGATTGCCGCAGACGCCCTCGCCGAGGGCAAGCAGGTCAAGGGCCTGGAAACGCTTGCCGAGCAGCTGCAGGCAATGGCCGAGCTGCCGACCGAATTCCACATGAAGTCGCTGATCGAGACCTTGGCGCTTGGCTCCAAGATGAACGACGTGGTGGAAACCATGACCGACCTCTACCTCTCGGGCGATATCGGCATGACCATTCCGATGCTGAAGACCGTTTCGCCCGATGGCGAGGATGACGAGGGCGACTATGCCGCCTTCGAGCAGCGCATCATTCTCGACCGCAACAAGGTAATGGCCGAGCGGGCAGCCCCGATCCTTGCCAACGGCAACGTCTTCATGGCCGTCGGCGCGCTCCATCTTCCAGGTGAAGGCGGCGTCGTCGAGTTACTGCGTAAGCAAGGCTTCACGGTCACCGCCGTAAACTAAAAAACCGCGGCCCTTTCGAGCCGCGGTCTCCAGTTCGGATATTTCCAGGTCTTACATGTGTATCGGCTTGAAGAAGGCGGCGAGAGCCGCTTCCTTGACCGCTTCCGACATCGTCGGATGCGCGTGGCAGGTGCGGCCGAGATCTTCAGCCGAGCCACCGAATTCCATCAGTACGGCGATCTCGTGGATCATTTCACCGGCACCGAAACCGACGATGTGGCCACCAAGGACGCGATCGGTCTCTTTGTCCGAGAGGATTTTCACGAAACCGTCGGTCGCGAGCATCGCGCGGGCGCGGCCATTGGCCGTGAACGGGAACTTGCCAACCTTGTAGGCGATGCCTGCCGCCTTCAGTTCTTCCTCGGTCTTGCCGACAGAGGCGACTTCCGGCTGCGTGTAGACGACGCTCGGGATGACGTCATAGTTCACATGGCCATGCTGGCCAGCGAGGATTTCGGCGAGCGCAACGCCTTCGTCCTCGGCCTTGTGGGCCAGCATCGGACCCCTCACCACGTCGCCGATCGCGTAGATTCCGGCAACATTGGTGCGGAAATGACCGTCGATTTCGACGCGGCCACGGTTATCGAGCTTCACGCCTGCTTCTTCGAGACCAAGGCCGGCCGTGTAGGGAGTGCGGCCAGTCGCGATCAGAACGACTTCGGCTTCGAGTGTCTGTGCATCACCGCCCTTGACCGGCTCGAAGGTCACCTTGGCGCCTTTGCCACCCTTCTCAACGCCCGTCACCTTGGAGCTGAGGTTGATGGTAACGCCCTGCTTGCCGAGCATCCGCTGGAACTGCTTGGAGACTTCACCATCCATGCCGCCGAGGATGGTGTCGAGATATTCGACAACAGTGACCTTGGCGCCGAGACGCGACCAGACCGAACCGAGCTCGAGGCCGATGACACCACCGCCGACGACGATCATCGTTTCCGGCACCTTCTCAAGCGCAATCGCGCCCGTCGAGGAAATGATCACCTTTTCGTCGATAGCGACCTTCACGCCGGGAATGCCGGCGACGTCGGAGCCGGTGGCGATGACGATGTTCTTGCCTTCGATTTCCTGCACCTTGCCGTCTTCAGCAGTCACCGAGACCTTGCCCGCCGAGACGATCTTGCCGGTGCCCTGGAAAGTATCGATCTTGTTCTTCTTGAAGAGGAAGGCAACGCCGTCGACGTTGGCCTTCACCGTCGCATCCTTGTGCGCCAGCATCTTTTCAAGGTTTAGCTTCGGGGCGGCGACCTCGATGCCGAGTGCGTCCATGCCGTGACCGGCCTGATGGAACATTTCGGACGCATGCAGCAGCGCCTTGGACGGGATGCAGCCGACGTTGAGGCAGGTTCCGCCATAGGTTGCGCGCTTTTCAACGACAGCGACCTTGAGGCCAAGCTGCGCTGCCTTGATGGCAGAGACGTAGCCGCCAGGGCCGGTTCCGATAACGATCACATCATAGGACATTGCTTCTTTTCCTTTTCGTTATTTGCTTAGTCAGCCGCGCGGGCGAGCGCGAGGCGGAAACCGAAGCCGACCAGTGCGGCGCCGGTGATGCGGTTGAACCACTTGCCGCTTGCGATGAAGCGGTCGCGAATGGGTTTTACGGTGAAGAAGGTAGATACGCCGGCGAACCAGGCGACGAGCGCGGTGGCCATGCCGATGCCGTAGCTGAACTGGATCAGCGCCGGGGTATCGTGATGAACCAGCGTCGAGAACAGCGACAGGAAGAACAGGACAGGCTTCGGATTGAGAGCGTTGGTGATGAAGCCCATGCCGAGGCATTTCAGTGCCGAGATCGGCTTGCGGTCTTCATCCGTCACCTCGATCTCGTTCACCTTGAAGCCCGGTTCACGGAAGGACTTGATGCCGAGATAGACCAGATAGGCGACGCCGGCCCATTTGATCATGGCAAACAGCATCAGCGATTTGGACACAATCAGGCCGAGGCCGAGGATCGTGTAGCTGATGTGAAACAGCAGCGAGAAGCCCATGCCGAGGCCGGTCATGATGGCGGCGCGACGGCCATGGACGATGCTCTGGCGCAGGATGACGGCGAAGTCGGCACCCGGTACGACGATGAAGATCGAAAAGACGGCCATCAGGCCCAGAAATTCGAAGAAATATTGCATGGCGATCTGGTCCTCGCGTCCTAACGGCCGCCGCTGACGTTAAGTATGGCGCCCGTTATATAGGAAGCTGTCGGCGAGAGAAGGTAGAGGACTGCATCGGCGATTTCCTCGGCGGTGCCTGGCCTCTGCATCGGGATGCTGGGCGCGAGGTCCCGCGCGCGGTTCGGCAGCCCGCCGGATGCGTGAATGTCGGTATCGATGACCCCGGGACGGATGGCGTTTACACGCACACCCTCATTTGCCACCTCTCGTGACAGACCGATGGTAAAGGCATC
This sequence comes from Hyphomicrobiales bacterium, assembly GCA_900466605.1. Lineage (GTDB taxonomy): Bacteria > Pseudomonadota > Alphaproteobacteria > Rhizobiales > Rhizobiaceae > Rhizobium. The sequence goes on along the minus strand of UBMU01000002.1, from coordinate 361,110 downwards.
GATCGCGGCCTTCGATGCGGCGTAGTCGACATATTGCGAGGCCGAACCCAGTACCGCTGCCATCGACGAAATGTTGACGATCGCCCCGCCCTTGCCGCCATGCCTCGACGACATGCGTCGGACGGCCTCGGCCGCGCAGAGGATCGAGCCGGTCACGTTGACGCGCATCATCCGCTCAAGACGCTCGACGCTCATCTCGTCAACGCGCTGCTGAGCAGCGACAATGCCGGCATTGTTGACCAGTCCATCCAGCCGTCCGAAATGCCTGTCGACCGCCTCGAACATCGCGACGATATCCTGCGCGCTGCCGACATCGCCCTTGATCGTGATCGCGTCACCACCCGCTGCCTTGACCTCGGAGACAACAGCGTCAGCGGCGGCGCGGTTCGCGGCGTAGTTCACGGCGACGCTCCAGCCCTGGCGGGCAGCGAGCCGGCAGACGGCAGCGCCGATACCCCGGCTACCGCCGGTGACGAGAAGAACCGGTCGCTGTGTCATTTCGCGCACTCCTTGAATGCCAGGACGTCCCACGGCGCAACATTCGCCTTGCCGTTACCCCAGATCTGCGATTGGCGGATCGCCGGACCGAGACCCGGCAGAAAGACATGATCGGCCGCGGTCGCTGTTTCGTGCTGAAGGTTGTCCATCTCACCGTTGGCGTTCGTGCCGTAGATCGTGCCCTGCCAGATCGTGCAGGCATCCAGATCCGCGCCCGTTACGTCGCCGCCCGGGCATTTGAACATCAGGATACCGACCGCGCGTTCCGGATCGTCCGAGGGCATGACATAGCCGTCGAGTTCGATCGCGGTTTTCAGCACTGTCAGCGTGAACCGGTTGCTGGCCGCTGCCGCTTCCGAGTTGATCGGCGTAAAGCGCAGCTCGTAGGCGCCATCCCTATCGGCATAGACAGCACTAGCCTGCCTGCAGTCGGGAGCGGCGACAGCGGTCGCGGGCAGCGCCAACAAGAACGCAAGCAACGCCCCCACCCTGCCTTGGGCAAGGGAAGGCATCATGGTTGTACGCCCTGTGGAGATTGCCAGCGACATCACGCGCCCCGCGGAGGTGGAAAGGGCCGCTCACGCGGCCCAGTCGAATGCTTAGAGATCGAGAACCAGGCGCTCCGGATCTTCCAGGCTTTCCTTGACGCGGACGAGGAAGGTCACGGCTTCCTTGCCGTCGACGATGCGGTGGTCGTAGGAGAGCGCGAGATACATCATCGGACGGATGACGATCTGGCCGCCAACGACCACAGGACGATCCTGGATCTTGTGCATGCCAAGGATACCGGACTGCGGTGCGTTCAGGATCGGCGAGGACATCAGCGAACCGTAGACGCCACCGTTGGTGATCGTGAAGGTGCCCCCCTGCATGTCGGCCATCGACAGCGAACCGTCGCGGGCAGCCTTTGCCAGGCGCGCAAGCTCCTTCTCGACTTCGGCGATCGACATCTGGTCGGCGTCGCGGATAACCGGGACGACGAGGCCCTTATCCGTGCCGACCGCCATACCGATGTGGCAGAAGTTCTTGTAGATGATGTCGGTGCCGTCGATCTCGGCGTTGACGGCCGGGAGTTCCTTCAGCGCGTGGGTGATGGCCTTGGTGAAGAAGCCCATGAAGCCGAGCTTCACGCCATGCTTCTTTTCGAAGACGTCCTTGTACTTGGCGCGCAAGTCCATGACAGCCTTCATGTCCACCTCGTTGTAGGTGGTGAGCATTGCGGCAGTGTTCTGAGCGTCCTTCAGGCGCTTGGCAATCGTCTGGCGCAGGCGCGTCATCTTCACGCGCTCTTCACGTGACGCGTCCTCGACCGTCGACGGACCGCGAGCAGCAGCCGGCACTGCAGGGGCAGCGGCAGCAGGAGCCGAGATGCCCTTCGCAACAGCGGCAATCACATCGCCCTTCAGAACCTGACCGCGCTTGCCTGATCCATCGACCTGATCGGCCGACAGGTTGTTCTCGGCAAGCATCTTGGCGGCAGCCGGTGCCGGCGGCATAGCGGATACGGACGCAGCCGGTGCAGCGGCAGCAGCGACCGTCGCAGGCGCCGCAGCAGCGGGCGCGGCAGCGGCAGCCGGGGCAGCGGCAGCACCAGCGCCTGCGGCGATCTGGCCGAGCAGCGCACCGAGACCGACAGTTTCGCCGGCTTGGGCGACGATTTCGGACAGCGTGCCGGAAACCGGTGCCGGCACTTCGATGGTCACCTTGTCGGTTTCAAGCTCGAGAATCGGCTCGTCGACCTTGATGGCGTCGCCGACCTTCTTGAACCAGGTGCCGACGGTTGCCTCGCTGACGGATTCACCGAGAGTTGGAACGCGGATTTCTGTGGCCATTGTTCAAATCCTGATTTGCTTGTGTTCGTTTATTCGTTTCCGGCAGCGGATGGCCGGAGAATGATCGAGGGCATTGGCAATATGTCGAAGCGAAAACCGTAACCGGACTGGATGATCGGATCGGCATCGGCGAGCGCCTGCGCTGCCTTCCGATCCTCCGCCGAGACGACTGCCATGCCCCAGGCTCCCTTGCCTTCGAAGACGGGACCGACGGCGATCGCAGATCCTTCTTCTGCGTTTTGGTGCCAGTAGGCGACATGACGCTTCATCGCGGCCATTTCCTCCCCGGTCGCATCGTGCGGGAAATGGGGGCGAGGCGGCACAAGTCTCAAGAAGAAATATGCCATCGCCCCGATCCCTTAACCGCCCAACGCATCCTCGAGGAATGCGGCGAGCTGCGACAGATGCTTGGACATCAGACCCGTCGCCGGCGAAGCGGCGGCCGGACGGCCGGTGTAACGGACGCGCTGGTACTTCGCATCGATATGGGCGAGCACCCATTCCAGATACGGATCGATGAACGACCATGCGCCCATGTTCTTTGGCTCTTCCTGGCACCAGACCATCTCTGCGTTCCGGAAACGGCTGAGCTCGTTGATAAGCGCCTTGGCCGGGAACGGATAGAGCTGTTCGACGCGCAGCAGGTAGACATCGTCGATGCCGCGCTTTTCGCGTTCTTCCAGAAGGTCGAAGTAGACCTTGCCGGAGCACATGACGACGCGGCGGATCTTCGCATCCTTCTGCAGCTTGATCGGGCCGTCCTTGATGACCTCCGCATCGTCCCAGAGGAGGCGATGGAAGGAGGACTCGCCGGCAAGCTCTGCGAGGCTGGAGACCGCCCGCTTGTGGCGCAGCAGCGATTTCGGTGTCATCAGCACGAGCGGCTTGCGGAAGTCGCGCTTCAGCTGACGGCGCAGAATATGGAAGTAGTTCGCCGGCGTCGTGACGTTGGCGACCTGCATGTTGTCTTCAGCGCAAAGCTGCAGGAAGCGCTCGAGGCGGGCCGAAGAGTGCTCCGGACCCTGACCTTCGTAGCCATGCGGCAGCAGGCAGACGAGACCGGACATGCGCAGCCACTTGCGTTCGCCAGACGAGACGAACTGGTCGAATACGACCTGCGCACCGTTGGCGAAGTCGCCGAACTGGGCTTCCCAAAGGGTCAGCGCGTTCGGGCGAGCCAGCGAATAGCCATACTCGAAGCCGAGCACCGCCTCTTCCGAAAGCATCGAGTTGATGACTTCGTAGCGGGCCTGGTTGGGCGAGAGGTTGGCAAGAGGAATATAGCGCTCTTCAGTCTCCTGATCGTAGAGAACCGAATGACGCTGCGAGAAGGTGCCGCGTTCGCAATCCTGACCGGAGAGACGGATCTTGTGGCCTTCCGTGACCAGCGAACCGAAAGCCAGCGCTTCAGCCATCGCCCAGTCGAGGTTCTCGCCCGTCTGGATCATGTTGGCGCGGTTTTCCATGAAACGCTGGATCGTGCGATGCGCATGGAAACCTTCCGGAATTTCCGAAAGCTTGCGGCCGATATCCTTGAGCTGCTTCATCGGAACGGCAGTCTTGCCGCGACGCTGCTCGTCGGCGTTGTCAGCCGTGCGCAGGCCCGACCACTCGCCATCCAGCCAGTCGGCCTTGTTCGGCTTGTAGCTCTGGCCGGCGTCGAACTCCTGCTCGAGATGGGCGCGCCAGTCGGCCTTCATCTTTTCGACTTCGCCGTCTGTCAGCAAGCCTTCGGCAACCAGACGTTCCGCATAGATCTGCAGGACAGTCTTGTGAGCGCGGATGACCTTGTACATCTTCGGCTGCGTGAAGGACGGCTCGTCGCCTTCGTTGTGGCCGTAGCGACGGTAGCAGAACATGTCGAGGACGACAGGCTTGTGGAACTTCATGCGAAATTCCATCGCGACCTTGGCACCGTATACGACCGCTTCCGGATCGTCGCCGTTGACGTGCAGGATCGGCGCTTCGATCATCTTCGCCACGTCGGACGGATAGGGCGACGAGCGCGAGAAGGCCGGGTTCGTGGTGAAGCCGATCTGGTTGTTGATGATGACGTGCATCGTGCCGGCAACACGGTGGCCGCGCAGGCCCGACAGGCCGAGGATTTCCGCAATCACACCCTGACCGGCAAACGCAGCGTCGCCGTGGATCAGCAGCGGCAGAACCTTTGCGCGCTCGGAAAGCGGAATGGTGTCGCCGTCCCAGACAGTTGCACCCATGTCCTGCTTGGCGCGGGCCTTGCCCATGACCACGGGGTCGACGATTTCGAGGTGCGACGGGTTGGCCGTCAGCGACACGTGAACCTTGTTGCCGTCGAACTCGCGGTCCGATGACGCCCCGAGATGATACTTCACGTCACCGGAACCTTCGACTTCGTCCGGTGCGTAGGAGCCGCCTTTGAACTCGTGGAAGATGGCGCGGTGCGGCTTGCCCATGACCTGGGAGAGCACGTTCAGACGGCCTCGGTGGGCCATGCCGAACACGGCTTCGCGAAGACCGAGCTGGCCACCACGCTTCAGGATCTGCTCAAGCGCCGGAACGAGCGATTCACCGCCATCAAGACCGAAACGCTTGGTGCCCTTGAATTTCACGTCAAGGAACTGCTCGTAGCCTTCGGCCTCGACCAGCTTGGCAAGGATTGCCTTCTTGCCTTCAGGGGTGAAGGCAACGCCCTTGTCCGGCCCTTCGATGCGTTCCTGGATCCAGGCCTTCTCTTCCGGATTGGAGATGTGCATGAATTCGACGCCGAGGGTCGAGCAATAGGTGCGCTCGAGGATCTCGATCATCTCGGGCAGGGTTGCGTATTCGAGGCCGAGAACGTTGTCGATGAAGATCTTGCGGGTATAGTCAGCCTCGGTGAAGCCGTAGGCTTCGGGCGACAGTTCCTTGTAGTCTTCGACAGGGGCCGCGATACCAAGCGGGTCGAGCTTGGCATGCAGATGACCGCGCATGCGATAGGCGCGGATCATCATGATGGCGCGGACGGAGTCACGTGTCGCCTGCAGGATGTCGGCACCATCGGTCGGCTTGCCTGCGGCTTCCGCCTTGCCCTTGACCTTGGTCTCGATGATCTTTTCTACGGTGCCCCAGTCGCCATCGAGCGCCGAAACGAGATCGCTTTTCGGCTGCAGGGGCCAATTCTTCTTGCGCCAGGAGGCACCCTTGGCCGCCTTCTTCACATCTTCCGGATTGTCTTCGAGCGCCTTGAAGAAGGACTGCCACTCCTGATTGACCGAGTTCGGGTCTTCTTCATAGCGCGCGTAAAGCTGCTCGATATACGCAGCATTGGCGCCATCTAGGAACGAGGTGATCTGAAACTGCTCGTTGGCTTCTTGCCGTGCCATGGTTACATGCGGACGCTTTCGTCCGCCTCCTGACTTGTGATTTTGCCGGATACTCGACCGGCTTGCCGCATCTGTCGTTAGCCGCCTGTCCGCGGCTCATTGCATTTCGAAGTCGAGATCCGGGCAGGCGGTGCAACCGCTGCCCGGACTATAGATTGGATTAGCCCTTAAGGACTTCAACCAGCGTCTTGCCGAGGCGTGCCGGCGAAGGAGAAACCTTGATGCCGGCTGCTTCCATGGCGGCGATCTTGGATTCCGCATCGCCCTTGCCGCCGGAAACGACAGCGCCGGCGTGGCCCATGGTGCGACCCTTCGGGGCCGTACGACCGGCGATGAAGCCGGCCATCGGCTTCTTGCGGCCCTTCTTGGCTTCGTCGATCAGGAACTGGGCCGCATCTTCTTCAGCCGAACCGCCGATTTCGCCGATCATGATGATCGAGGTCGTGGCTTCGTCGGCCAGGAACATCTCGAGCACGTCGATGAACTCGGTGCCCTTGACCGGGTCGCCGCCGATGCCGACAGCCGTCGTCTGGCCGAGACCTTCGTTCGACGTCTGGAACACGGCTTCATAGGTCAGCGTGCCGGAGCGCGAAACGATACCGACCGAACCCTTGCGGAAGATCGAGCCCGGCATGATGCCGATCTTGCATTCTTCCGGCGTCAGGATGCCCGGGCAGTTCGGGCCGAGCAGGCGCGACTTGGAGCGGTCGAGGCGAGCCTTGACGCGGACCATGTCCATCACAGGGATGCCCTCGGTGATGCAGGTGATGAACGGGACTTCGGCCTCAATCGCCTCGATGATGGCATCAGCGGCGCCTGCCGGCGGAACGTAGATCACGGTCGCATCGGCGCCGGTCCGCTCCTTGGCTTCGGCAACGCTCGCGAAGATCGGAAGCACCGTGCCGTCGACGCCCGACGACCAGGTTTCGCCACCCTTCTTCGGGTGAATACCGCCGACCATCTTGGTGCCGTAATAGGCAAGCGCCTGTTCGGTGTGGAAGGTGCCGGTCTTGCCGGTCAGGCCCTGAACGAGAACCTTGGTGTCTTTGTTGACGAGAATAGACATTCTTTCGGTCCTTCCGGATTAGGCCTTGATCGCCGCGACGATCTTCTTCGCCGCGTCGTCGAGATCGTCGGCAGCCGTAATCGCCAGACCCGACTCGTTGAGGATTTTCTTGCCGAGTTCGACGTTGGTGCCTTCGAGGCGAACGACGAGCGGAACCTTCAGACCGACTTCCTGCACAGCTGCGACAACGCCTTCGGCGATAACGTCGCAACGCATGATGCCGCCGAAGATGTTGACGAGGATGCCCTCGACCTTCGGGTCAGCCGTAATGATCTTGAAGGCTGCAGCCACCTTCTCCTTGCCGGCGCCACCGCCGACGTCGCAGAAGTTTGCCGGCTCCTTGCCGTAGAGCTTGATGATGTCCATCGTCGCCATGGCAAGGCCAGCGCCGTTAACCATGCAGCCGATGTTGCCGTCGAGCGCCACGTAGGCGAGATCCCACTTCGAGGCCTCGATTTCCTTGGCGTCCTCCTCGGTCTCGTCGCGCAGCACCTTCACGTCGTCGTGGCGGAACAGCGCATTGCCGTCGAATGACATCTTGGCGTCGAGAACGCGCAGATGGCCGTCCTTCATGACGATCAGCGGGTTGACCTCGAGGAGAGCCATGTCCTTTTCGCCGAATGCCCTGTAAAGCGCCGGGAACAGCGACTTGGCGTCTTCGGCGGCGGCGCCGGTCAGTTCGAGAGCCTTGGAGATCGCAGCAACATCAGCAGCGGTGACGCCGGCTTCCGGATCGATGGCGATCGTGTGGATTTTCTCGGGCGTATCGTGAGCGACAGCCTCGATGTCCATGCCGCCTTCGGTCGAAACGACGAAGGCAACGCGACCGACCGAGCGGTCGACCAGCAGCGAGCAATAGAGTTCGCGTTCGATGTCGGCGCCATCTTCGATGTAGAGGCGATTGACCTGCTTGCCGGCTTCGCCCGTCTGCGCCGTTACCAGCGTGTTGCCGAGCATTTCCTTGGCGTGAGCAACGACTTCGTCGATCGACTTGGCGAGACGAACGCCGCCCTTGGCGTCGGGGCCGAGTTCCTTGAACTTGCCCTTGCCGCGGCCGCCGGCATGGATCTGGCTCTTGACCACGTAAAGCGGGCCTGGAAGCGACTTGGCGGCAGCTTCGGCTTCCTCGACCTTGAGGATCGCCACACCTTTTGCGACCGGCGCGCCATAGCCCTTCAGCAGAGCCTTGGCCTGATATTCATGAATATTCATGGATCTATTCCTGTTTGGATTGCGTCAGCGCGCGGTCTGATTACTTCAGCGCAGGCGCAATGTTGATGCAGGCTTCGCAAAGGCCGGCGACAGCAGCGACCGACTTGTCGAAAGCTTCCTTCTCGGCCTTGTTGAGGTCGATCTCGATGATACGTTCGACACCGCCTGCGCCGATGATGGTGGGAACGCCGACATACATGTCCTTGACGCCGTACTGGCCGGTCAGCTGCGCTGCGCAAGGCAGGACGCGCTTCTTGTCCTTGAGGTAGGATTCAGCCATTTCGATCGCCGAGGCAGCAGGCGCGTAGTAGGCCGACCCAGTCTTCAGCAGGCCGACGATTTCGGCGCCGCCATCACGCGTACGCTGGATGATTTCCTCGAGGCGTTCCTTGGTGACCCAACCCATGGTGACGAGGTCGGTCAGCGGAATACCGCCAACGGTCGAGTAGCGAGCGAGCGGCACCATCGTGTCGCCGTGGCCACCGAGCACGAACGCGGTGACGTCCTGTACAGAAACGTTGAATTCCTTGGAGAGGAACAGGCGGAAGCGCGAGCTGTCCAGAACGCCGGCCATCCCGACGACCTTGTTGGCCGGGAGACCCGAGAACTTCTGCAGGGCCCAAACCATCGCGTCGAGCGGGTTGGTGATGCAGATGACGAAGGCGTTCGGGGCGTACTTCTTGATGCCGGCGCCGACCTGTTCCATGACCTTGAGGTTGATACCGAGCAGATCGTCGCGGCTCATGCCCGGCTTGCGGGCGACGCCAGCGGTGACGATGCAGACGTCTGCGCCTTCGATCGCGGAGTAATCGCTGGCGCCGGTGAGGTTGACGTCGAAGCCTTCAACCGGCGAGGACTGTGCGATGTCGAGGCCCTTACCCTGAGGAATGCCATCGGCAATATCGAAGAGGACGATATCACCCAGTTCCTTCAGGCCGGCGAGATGCGCCAGCGTGCCACCAATCATGCCAGAACCAATGAGTGCGATCTTGTTACGCGCCATTTCGGTGTTTCCTTTGCGACCAAAATTCGTCGGACGACGCGCGGAGGGGCCTCGCCCGATTGCCGCAATCGCATAGACCCAAAGCCAAAAAATGGCAAATGATTATTTTTGAGCGAGGAATTTCAATCGTTTAGATCATAAAATTCTTACGTAAACGTAATACAATTTATGACCAAACCGTTACTCGGCAGCTCGCCGTTCATTGTGCAATGCGAGATACTCGGCGCTGCGCATTTCGAAAAGCCGCGAGACCGTTCGGTCGAATTCGAAACCTTCGGTACCACGCGCTTGTGTCATTAAATTTTCAGGCATCGCTGCAGCGGAGATATAAAGTCGCACGGCATGATCGTAGAGTGTATCGATCAGGATGATAAAGCGCTTGGTCTGGTTCCTTTTCTCAGGCCCCAGCAACGGCACATGGTCCACGAAGATGGCGTCAAAGCGGTCGGCAATCGCCAGAAAGTCTGCTGCACCCAGCGGCTTCTCGCAGAGATCGGCGAAAGAGAAACGCGCCAGGCGATCGGCCGCCAGCGGCACATGGATCGACCGACCCTTCATCGGAATTTCCAGCGCATGCGCCTTGCGGCCGTGCAGCGCCTGCGTCCAGGACGCATCCATCGCCATGTCGGTCCGGTCGTCGATTGGGGTCAGATAGACTGGCTGGCTATCGAGCTTCTCCATCCGGTAGTCCGTCGGCGAGTCCAATGTGACCATTGCGACATGCTGCTTCAGAAGTTCGACGAATGGCAGAAACAGACTTCGATTGAGGCCGTCCCTGTAGAGATTGTCCGGCTCGACGTTGGAAGTCGCAACCAGCACGCATCCGCGCCGGAAAAGCTCCGAAAACAGGCGGGACAGGATCATCGCGTCGGCGATATCCGTCACCGTGAATTCATCGAAACACAGGAGCTCGGCTTCATCGTAGAGGGCAGCGGCAACGACCGGGATGGGATCAGCCTGCTTGGTTTCACCCTGCTTGAGTTTCAGGCGGTGCGCCGCGATGCGGTTGTGCACGTCGGTCATGAATTCATGGAAATGCGCGCGTCTTTTCTTCGCGCACGGCGCCATGCCGAAGAACATATCCATCAGCATCGTCTTGCCGCGCCCGACGCTGCCGTGAATATACAGTCCCTTGATCGATTCCGACGGCTTCTTCTTGTTGGCGAACAACCAGCCAAGAGCGCTTGCCTTTGCCGCCGGCCGCCGCTGCTTCAACCCCGACAGAACTCGATCCAAACATTTCGCCACATGCATCTGGGCTGAATCGATTTGAAGCGCGCCCGAAGCCGTCAGCGACTTCAACTGTTCGCTGACGCTCATGGAATAGTCTGGCATGGGTTGCATAAAGGGTTCCGCCTATGCAGGATCGGCGGCCTTGGCCGCCAGATCTTTTAACGGCTGAGGCTGATCGGCTGCCCGGTATTGGTCTGGCCGCTGAAGGCGTTGTCGGCGGTCTTGTAGACACTGCCGATCTGGTTACCGCTGCGATCCTTCAGGAGAACCTGCTTGCCGGAGACTTCCCAGGAGCCCATCGCTGTTAGCTCACCGACACAACCGCGCGTACCACCGCGCGAGCCGCTGCCAAGATTGGTAAGTGTCAGGAACATGTCGCAGGACCCGTTGACGCGCCAGCTGCCGACCATCGATTCCTTGGTGACATCCATTGCATTCGCAGCCATCGCGCCGGGCTGGCCACCGGCGACAGGCGCCGTGGTTGTCGGGGCAGCGGGGAACTGCGAAGAGCCCGACGGCGGCGGAAGCTGCCCGCCCTGAACCGAAGGAACCGGCTGTGCCGTCAGCGGCGCTGGAGCAGAATAGCTTGCGTCATTGTATGCGGTGCGCTGGCAGCCAGCTAACGACAGAATAACCACGAGACCTGTCGCCATATGTCTGAACTGCATCATGATACTCCTGATTTTCCCAGTATTGTCCTGAAGTTGCCGCGCAATCACGGCGGAATTATCTTGAAAGGCTGTATTGAATCAAGCCAGCGCGAGGAGAAATTGTGTCGATGTGGGAGCAACGCCGTAAACCCGAGACAAATTTGGCGCAATCCCGGGCAAATCAAGGCTTCGTGATCGGGTAAAAGAAAAGGGCCGCATCTGCGGCCCTCTTGCTCGATCGATCAGACGCGGCGCTCGACCATCATTTTCTTGATCTCGGCGATGGCCTTGGCCGGATTCAGGCCCTTGGGGCAGGTCTGCGCGCAGTTCATGATCGTATGGCAGCGATAAAGCCGGAACGGATCCTCAAGATTGTCGAGGCGCTCGCCGGTCGCTTCATCGCGGGAGTCGATCAGCCAGCGGTAGGCCTGCAGGAGAACCGCCGGGCCGAGGTAGCGGTCGCCGTTCCACCAATAGCTCGGACAGGAGGTCGAGCAGCAGGCGCAGAGGATGCACTCGTAAAGCCCGTCGAGCTTGGCGCGATCCTCATGGCTCTGTTTCCATTCCTTGGCCGGCGTCGGTGATACCGTCTTCAGCCACGGCTCGATCGACCGATGCTGGGCATAGAAGTTCGTCAGGTCGGGAACCAGGTCCTTGACGACAGGTAGATGCGGCAACGGATAGATCTTCACCGCGCCCTTGATATCGTCGAGACCCTTGGTGCAGGCGAGCGTGTTCGTACCGTCGATGTTCATCGCGCACGAACCGCAGATGCCCTCACGACAGGAACGGCGCAGCGTCAGCGTCGGATCGATATTGTTCTTGATGTAGAGCAGACCGTCGAGCACCATCGGGCCGCAGTTGTCGACATCAATATAGAAGGTGTCGATTGACGGGTTCTGACCGTCATCCGGGCTCCAGCGGTAGACGCGGAATTCACGGGTGTTCGTAGCCCCTGCGGGCTTCGGCCACACCTTGCCTTCGCGCATCTGTGAGTTCTTGGGAAGAGCGAGTTCTACCATGTCCAGTTCCTCTTAGTACACGCGAGCCTTGGGCGCGATCTTCTGGGGATCGATGCCCTCTGCGATGAGCTCGGTGTGAACCGGGCGGTAGTCGAGCTTGACGTCGCCGGCGTCGTTGACCCAGGCGAGCGTATGCTTGCGCCAGTTGACGTCGTCGCGGCCGGCGAACGCGCCTTCCGTGTAGTCTTCGCGTGCGTGGGAACCGCGGCTCTCCTTGCGGGCCTCGGCGCCGTAGATCGTCGTGATGGCGTTTGCCATCAGGTTCTGCAGCTCCAGCGTTTCCACGAGGTCGGAATTCCAGATCATCGAACGGTCGGTGACCTTGATGTCGCGCATTTCCTGCCAGATGGCGGAGATGCGCCGGCAGCCGGATTCCAACGACTCCTGTGTGCGGAACACCGCCGCGTCTTCCTGCATGGCGCGCTGCATCTTCTCGCGCAGCACTGCCGTCGGCGTGCCGCCGCTGGCGTGGCGCAGACCATCGAAGCGATCCATGATCTTGTCGCACGCAGCAACGTTAAGATGCGGCACGGGCGATGCGCGGTCGATGACCTCGCCGGCGCGGATCGCCGCAGCGCGGCCGAAGACCACAAGGTCGATCAGCGAGTTGGAGCCGAGGCGGTTGGCTCCGTGCACCGAGGCGCAACCGGCTTCACCGACGGCCATCAAGCCCGGGATGATCCGCTCTGGATTGGAACTGTCGGCATTCAGCACTTCGCCCCAGTAATTGGTCGGAATGCCGCCCATGTTGTAGTGGACGGTCGGCAAAACCGGGATCGGCTCGCGCGTCACGTCGACGCCGGCGAAAATCTTGGCGCTCTCGGAAATCCCCGGCAGACGCTCATGCAGCACTGCCGGATCGAGATGGTCGAGATGCAGGAAGATGTGGTCCTTCGCCTTGCCGACACCGCGGCCTTCGCGGATCTCCAGCGTCATACAGCGCGAAACGACGTCGCGCGACGCAAGGTCCTTCGCCGAAGGGGCATAGCGTTCCATGAAGCGTTCGCCCTCAGAATTCACGAGGTAACCGCCTTCGCCGCGTGCGCCTTCGGTGATGAGACAGCCCGAGCCGTAGATGCCGGTCGGATGGAACTGGACGAATTCCATGTCCTGCAAAGGCAGGCCGGCACGAGCAACCATGCCGCCGCCGTCACCGGTGCAAGTATGGGCCGATGTCGCCGAGAAGTAGGCGCGGCCGTAACCGCCGGTCGCCAGCACCACCATCTTGGCGGCGAAGCGATGGATCGTACCGTCATCGAGGCACCAGGCGACGACGCCGGTGCAACGGCTCCCGTCATCCGACATGATCAGGTCGAGCGCGAAATACTCGATGAAGAATTCGGCGTTGTTGCGCAGCGACTGGCCATAGAGCGTGTGGAGGATCGCGTGGCCGGTACGGTCGGCAACCGCGCAGGTGCGCTGCACCGGCGGGCCTTCGCCGTAGTTCTGCATGTGGCCGCCGAACGGCCGCTGATAGATTTTGCCTTCTTCGTTGCGAGAGAAGGGGACGCCGTAGTGCTCAAGCTCATAGACCGCCTTAGGCGCTTCCATGGTGAGATACTGCATGGCGTCGACGTCGCCGAGCCAGTCGGAACCCTTGACGGTGTCGTAGAGGTGCCACTGCCAGCTGTCGGGCGTCATGTTGCGCAGCGAGGCGGCGATGCCACCCTGGGCCGCGACCGTGTGCGAGCGGGTCGGGAATACCTTGGTGATGCAGGCCGTGCGGAACCCCTGCTCGGCCATGCCGAGCGTGGCGCGAAGCCCAGCGCCACCGGCGCCGACGACGATCACATCGTATGAGTGATCGACGTATTTGTAGGCCTTCCCATTCTGAGCGGGTGAAGTCGGTGCCATGATACGGTTATCCTACGAATGCAATTTTCAGAATGGCGAAGAGACAGAGCCCCGCCATCAGGATCGAAAAGAAGGTGTTCAGCATCAGCAGGCCGATCTTGGCGAACTCGCTATGCACGTAGTCCTCGATGATCACCTGCATGCCAAGCCGCATATGAATGATGCCCGAGATGACCATCAGACCCATGACGACGGCAACGAACGGGTTCGACAAGGCGTGAACCACCTCGGCGTAGGGTTGGCCCGCGTGAACGATCATGAAGATGATGAAGAAAATGAAGAGCGGCACGTTGGCAACCGCCGTGACGCGCTGGCGCCAGAAATGATCGGTTCCTTCCTTGGCCGAGCCAAGGCCGCGAACCTTACCCAGGGGGGTGCGCATATCCATGAGAACAACCTTCAGAAGCGAATGAGGAAGCCGATCACCCAGACCAGCACGGTCAGACAGAGCGATACGACGATCGAAGCCTGGGCCATCTTGGTCGAAACCGCTTTGTCGAAGCCGTAGCCAAGGTCCCAGATGAAGTGACGAAAACCGCCGACCATATGGTGCAACAGTGCCCAGGTATAGCCGAGCAACACGAGCTTGCCGACGATGCTGCCAAGGATCCAGTTGACCCAGTCATAGTAAGCCTGGCCTGTTGCAGCCGCGATCAGCCACCAGGCGACCAGCAGCGTGCCAACATATAGAGCGCCACCAGTAATGCGGTGGACGATCGACATGACCATTGTGGGGATTAGTTTGTAAACTTGCAAATGCGGCGACAAGGGCCGATTATTTGTCACATTCGCCATCAGAACCTCGCGGCGTCTTCTCTGCGCTCCTACGTACGGGAGCATTCAAGGCGATCACACGAATGACAAATTTGTTTGTGTGCATCGCATCAATGGCGACGTTTAATCACGTAAGCTCCTAACGACAAGTATAATTGCACCCCCAATTTAATTTAATCGATTTGCGTCTCTGGGTGGCGCGACCCCCGCTTGCCGGGCCCGCCGGTGCTCGGCGCAAGCGGCAAGGGCAGACGTCTTCTGGACAAGCGGCGGCTTTTGGCGCATTTTGCGGTTAACGCTTTGTTAACCATCTCATTTCCGGAGAGCTGCGCGATGCTGAAGACCGTGTCCACGCTCGTTTCATTTGTCGCCGCGGCTTTGACCGCGCTACCGACCTCGGCAGGCGATTTCGGCAAGAATTCTTTCAATCGCCATGGCGACAGGGGATTCATTCGGCATCACGCACCGACAATTGTCGGCCGACCCTTTCGCGGTTGGAACGATGGACGCGTCCGTTTCTCGGATGGATACGGCCGGTTCGGCTATCGCCCCGGCCGCACGCCCCTGATCAAGCGCGCCTCGTTACCGTACCGCGGCAACAATGGTTACGGCAGCTATGGCGGACGCAATGTCCTCGTGCTGGTTCAGCAACCGTTGAGCGGAGGCAGCAGCGGCACTTATGCGGGGTCGTCCTATGTGTATGGCGCTGATGGCGGCACTTATGCAGCCGCCAGCGGGTATAGCTTCCCTGTGCAGCAAAGAACCACCCTAGCGCCAATGGCCAAGGTGATCAGCGTGACGCCGAGAAGCAGCAGCTGCTCTTACGAGGCCGGCGTCTGCGTCATCAGGCCGTGAAACGCCAAACAGTCGTTTTCTTCACTTCGCTGTCTTCAAGCGCACGGGTGACCGGAACCTGATAGGCCGTGCAATATTCCAAGCACTCCTTGGGAAGATAGCTGCGTCCCGGATCCCCGACAAAGACAGCGATCCCCTGGCGACTCAGTGTCTCGAACCACGGAACGATGGCGGCAGCGAAGTCGCTGTCGTAAAAGACGTCGCCGGCCAGCAGGATGTCTGTATCGACATTGCACCCGATGAGATCAGCGCCGGTAAAATTGACTTCGACGCCGTTCAGCCCGGCGTTAAGCCGCACTGCGGTTGCGGCCCAGGGATCGATGTCGGCGGCAACGACCTCAGCTGCGCCAGCCATCCTTGCCGCGATCGCCACCAGGCCGGAACCCGTGGCGAAATCGAGAACGCGCTTGCCGGCAACAATATCAGGGTTGTCGAGTATGTAACGCGCCAAACCCTGACCGCCCGCCCAGGCGAACGCCCAAAATGGCGGCGGCAGCCCGATTTTCGCCAACTCCTCTTCCGTCTTCAGCCACAGGTCATGAGCTTCATCAGCCAGATGCAGCTGAATTTCAGGAACATGCGGCGGCGCCATCGGGCTAGTGTTGGCGCGGATGAAGATCTCAGGATCGGTCTTCAACGGATCAACGCGGTGGATTGTCGAGGCCACCCAGCCGGCAAATCTCCAGATACTCCTCGTCAGTCACCGGCTGAACCGAAAGCCGCATGGATGTGACCAGCGACATCCTGGCGAACTTCTCGTTGGCCTTGATGTCTTTCAGCGAGATAGGTTGGGGAATATCGCAGACGGCGCGAATATCGACGCAGTCCCAGCGGTCATCGCCCTTGGCTGTCGAGTCCGGGTGAGACAGGGCGCAAACCTCGACGATACCGACGATCTCGAGACCTTCGTTGGAATGGTAGAAGAAGCCCTTGTCGCCAAGCTGCATCGCCCTCATGTTGTTGCGGGCGAGATAGTTCCTCACACCCGTCCATTCGGTACCCTTTTCGCCAGCCGCCTTCTGCTGCTCCCACGACCACGCCGAGGGCTCCGATTTGTAAAGCCAATGCGCCACGATCATGCCTCCGGATTATTGAAGACCCAATTGAAGGGCTTGATGTCGACGCTCTCGAAAAGGCCGGCCTTTGTGTAGGGATCACTGTCTGCCAGCGCTTTGGCCGCTTCGATCGTATCGGCGTGAATGATGACAAGGCTGCCGCAGGGCTTGCCTTCGCCGTCGAGAAACGGTCCAGCCATTTTCAACACGCCTTCGGCATTGAGCTTGTTGAGATGTTCCACGTGGGCTGGCCGAGCTTCCATGCGGACGCTGAGATGATCGGGCTTATCCTTGCAGAGGAGAGCAAAAAGCATATCGGAACTCCTATTCAGTCGTAATCGGACGCGTCATGAGCTGATCGATGGCTTCGGCAATACCGAGCTTGCCTTCAATTATGGCGGAAACTGCGTCGGTGATCGGCATGCTGATGCCGAGCGACTGCGCCAGACGCGACGCCACGGCTGCCGCAAAGGCGCCCTCGACGAGCTCGCCATGGGCAGGATCGACTCTCTCGCCACGACCAAGGGCAATGCCGAAACGCAGGTTGCGCGATTGATGACTGGTCGCCGTCAGCACCAGATCGCCGAGGCCAGAGAGCCCACGCACCGTATCTGCCTGCCCACCTTTGGCGACGACGAAGCGTGACATCTCCGCAAGCCCGCGTGCAATCAACGCTGCTCTTGCCGAGTCGCCGATGCCAGCTCCCTCAACAATACCACAAGCGATCGCCAGGACGTTCTTCAACGCTCCGCCGAGCTGGACACCGATCCGGTCGGACGAGGCATAGAGGCGAAACGTACGCCCGGAAATGGCATGCGCCAGCCTTTCGGCCACCCCCATATCTGCCGAGGCAATTGCCATGGCCGTTGGCAATCCCTTGGCGATATCGGCGGCAAACCCGGGACCGGATAGAACAGCGACCGTATGACCCGGTATTTCGCGCTCCAGCATGTCGGTCAGCAGATTGCCTGTTACCTTCTCGATCCCCTTGGCACAGGTGACGACGATGGCATCGCTTGCGAGATACCGGCGATACTGCCTTGCGGCATCGGCCTGAGCCTGCGAGGGCATCGCGAATAGCACGATATCGGCGTCGCCTATCGCATCCGGCTCCGCGGAAAAGAGAAGCGAATCGGGCAACTCGATACCCGGCAACGCGGCGTCGTGCAGGTGCTCTGCCTTCAGGTCCGCGATCAACTCAGGGTCTCGGCCAACCAGCGTAACCGGGTTGCGTTCTGTCAGGGCGATCACTGTGGCTAGCGCGGTTCCAAAAGCACCGGCTCCGATGACGGCAATCTTCTCGCTCATGCTTTCGCTCCACGCTTGCCAAAACCAAGCAACGTCTCAGCGTTGGAATCCAGCGGCCAGCGCGAGCGCGGCTGCACGTCAAGGTCATCCGGCTCGACACCGGTCGCCATTCGCTCCAAGCCAGCCCAGGCAATCATCACGGCATTGTCGGTGCACAGTCGCAGGGGCGGCGCGACGAAACGGAAGCCGTTCTTGTCGCAAAGCGACTGCAAGGTACTGCGAACCTCGAGATTGGCGGCAACCCCACCGGCAACGACGAGGGCCGGCCCGCCTTCGATGTCAGGAAACTCCGCCTTAAAACGCTCCAGCCCACGGCCGATGCGATCCTTCAACGTCCGCGAAATCGCCTTCTGGAAGGAGGCGCAGATGTCAGCGACATCCTGCTCCGTCAGGGGCGCGATTTCGGTCGCCGCCTGGCGCACCGCTGTCTTCAGGCCCGAGAACGAGAAATTCAGCTTAGCCTCTCCGACCAAAGGTCGCGGAAAATTGAAGCGATCCGGGTTGCCACTCTTGGCTGCGCGCTCGACCGCCGGTCCACCAGGATAAGGCAAGCTCAGCAGTTTCGCCGTCTTGTCGAAGGCTTCGCCAAGAGCGTCGTCGATCGTCGTGCCCCATCGCTCATATTGCCCGACACCGCGCACGAGAATAAGCTGCGTATGACCGCCAGACACCAGCAGCATCAAGTACGGAAATGCGAGCCCATCGGTTAGCCGCGCCGTCAATGCGTGCCCTTCGAGGTGGTTGATTGCGTAGAGCGGTTTTCCGGATGCCTTGGCGATCGCCTTTCCGGTCATGAGGCCCACCAGGAGGCCGCCGATCAGACCGGGCCCCGAGGTTGCCGCAATGGCATCGATATCCGAGAGCGACACATTGGCACGTTTCAAGGCTTCGTCGATCAGCGTATCGAGAGCTTCAACATGTGCTCGGGCGGCGATCTCGGGTACGACGCCCCCGTAGGCGCTGTGCTCTTCGAGCTGGCTCAAGACGACGTCCGAACGCACCGTCGGCTGGCCATCAACAGCTCGCTCGACCACTGCCGCCGCGGTTTCGTCGCAGCTTGTTTCGATGCCGAGGATGCGTAGAAAGGGCGCCATGAAACCTGATCGTTGATTGCGATGGGTCTTAAACCTGTTTACGAGGAACTCCGGTAACAACGGATCAATGCGGATGCAAACAAAACCTTTCCGGATCGGCACCCGAGGTAGCCCGCTGGCGCTCGCCCAAGCTCACGAAGCACGCGACCGGCTGATGGCGGCGCATGGACTGCCGGAAGAAATGTTCGAAGTCGTCGTGTTGAGCACCAAGGGCGATCGGATCACCGATCGCTCGCTGGCCGAGATCGGCGGCAAGGGACTTTTCACGGAAGAACTGGAGCAGCAGCTTGCGAGCGGCGACCTCGACATCGCCGTGCATTCCGCCAAGGACATGCCGACACGGCTACCGGATGGACTCTGTCTTTCCGCCTACCTGCCGCGTGAGGATGTCCGGGATGCTGTAATCGGACGCACCGCGCCAAAGCTGATCGACCTTCCCCACGGCGCGACCATCGGCTCCTCGTCGCTTCGCCGCCAAGCATTGATCCGACGCATGCGCCCCGATATCAACGTCGTTACCTTTCGTGGTCTCGTCGATACGCGGCTCAGAAAGCTGCAAGAGGGCCAGGTCGACGCCACGCTGCTTGCGCTCGCCGGATTGAAGCGGCTTGGCAAGGTCGACGTGATCACCGATATCCTCGCCGTGGAAACCTTCCCGCCCGCGCCCGCCCAGGGCGCGATCTGTATCGAAAGCCGCATTGGTGACACACGCATCGATGCGCTACTTGCTCCCGTCAACGATACGACAACCTTCGACACGGTCTCCTGTGAGCGCGCATTTCTCGCAGCCCTGGACGGCTCCTGTCGTACACCGATCGGCGGTTATGCGATCTGCGAAAGCGACCAGATTCGCTTCTCGGGCCTCATCATCACACCTGATGGCCGCAACCAACATGCCGTCAGCGTTGATGGTCATCGACGCGATGCCGCTGCCTTGGGAACGCGAGCCGGACAGGAGATCCGCGCGCGCGCCGGTAGCAGCTTCTTCGACGATTGGAGTTGATGTCCCGATGCGCGTGCTCGTGACCCGTCCTCAGCATTCGGGCGAGCGCACCGCAAAGCGCCTTCGCGACCTGGGGCACGAACCGATCTTGCTGCCACTGTCGCAACCCGTTCACGATGTCGACGCGGCACTGCGCGCCCTCGGAATGACCGAAGGCGCCGTTGCGATCACAAGTGCTGAAACAATCAGGGTGATTGCCACGCACGGCGCCGAGCTCGCCGCTCATCTGGCCCGCCCCGTCTTTGCAGTGGGCGATGCAACGGCTGATGAAGCGCGCACGATCGGCTTTGCCTTCGTCACCGCATCCGGCGGCAGCGGCTACGAGCTGGCCGAAACAATCGCAAAAACGTCAAACGGGCCTGTTCTCTATCTTGCCGGCGTGCCCCGCGCCGAGACCTTCGAGAGCCACGCGCGCGAAATCGGCCTGACGATCACTGTCGCGGAATGCTACCGGATGCGGCCGACAAGGATCGCCCCGCAAACACTGGAAACGATCTTCACGCACCAACGGCCGGATGCGATCCTCTTCTATTCACGCCAGACGGCAGAAAACTTCTTCCGAACGGCCGCGGCGCAGATGAGTCCCGACCGTGCCGACGGAATACGCTTCCTTTGCCTCAGCAAATCAGTTGCCGAGGCGGTTCCCATGTCACTGCAGGGCGCCGTCACCATCGCGGTGATGCCGGAGGAGGGAAGTCTGCTGTCGCTGCTTTGAGCGCGCCACCGCCCAAATTTAATCTAACCTCTTTCCTTAACTGGCATCACTGACTAGTTTCGTTGCATTGCATAAGTATGAGGACCTCATGGCACCAGGAAACCCGCCTCGCCATTCGAAGAGCACCGAAGAGCCGGTCACCATCGATCTGGAAGCGCAGGAGTTTGCCTCCGCCAAGGATGCCAAAACAAAGGCTGAAGAACCGACTGGCGAACCTGCTGCAAACACCGCGGATGAGTTCCCGAAGATGCCCGAATCGCCTACCGAAACGCCGCCTCATGAAACAACAGGCGCGACTACGGAATCTGCGGCCAACGAACCAGTTCAACCGTCTCCCGCCCCGCAGCGCGG
This sequence comes from Hyphomicrobiales bacterium, assembly GCA_900466605.1. Taxonomy (GTDB): domain Bacteria; phylum Pseudomonadota; class Alphaproteobacteria; order Rhizobiales; family Rhizobiaceae; genus Rhizobium. Next base: position 340,241 of record UBMU01000002.1, on the reverse strand, counting down.
CGGCACGTCGGCGCTGGTTGCGGCCGGTATCGTTGGCGGCCTCATTGCACTTGTTGGCGCAGGGGCGATCCAATATGCGGGCTACCTGCCCGGCTCGTCCTCGCCCGCTGCCCCTTCTGCCGATATCACCAATCTCTCCGCTGAAATCGACGGGTTAAAGCAATCGGTCTCCAATCTTGCAGCGGCCCCCGCCACATCCGATACCAGCGCGCTGGAACAGCGCATCGCGGCGTTGGAAGCGAGCGCCAAGAATCCACCTGCGGCCGCCGCCGATACTACCGCGGTAGATGCCGTCAATCAGAAGATCGTCGACCTGACCGGCCAGATCGACCAGTTGCGGGGCGCTGTGTCCCAGGCAACGGAACAAAAGGCCTCCGACGGCGCCGATATCGAGCAACGTCTGGCCGAAGCGGAAAAGAAGCTGAACGAACCGCGGCAGGATGTTGCCGTCGCGAAGGCAATCGCCGCCGCCGCGCTGAAGGCGGCGATCGATCGCGGCGGGCCGTTCGTTGCTGAGCTCGACACCTTCGCCGGCGTCTCCCCGGATGATCCGACTGCCGCAGACCTTCGCAGTTTCGCTGAAACCGGCGTTCCCTCACGCGCCGATCTGATCCGCCAGGTACCGGATGTGGCAACGGCGATCGTCGATTCCGTCAATCAGACTGATCCCAACCAGAGCTGGTCCGACCGATTGATGGCGAGCGCAAAATCGCTGGTAAAGGTCCGGCCTGTCGGCAATATCGAAGGCGAGAGCGTAGAGGCGATCGCCGCCCGGATGGAAGACAAGATCAAGAACGGCGACCTGCAGGGCGCCGCATCCGAATGGGCCAATCTACCGGCTCAGGCGAAAGAGGCATCGGCCGCCTTCAAGCAATCGCTTGACGCCCGTATTCGCGTCGAGGATCTCGTTGGCAGCGCCTTGTCCAAAGCAGTCTCCAACACCGGAAAGGAGGGCTGAGCCATGGTCAAGCTCGTCATATTCGCCTTCCTTATCCTCGCCCTTGGCTATGGATTCTCTTGGCTGGCCGATCGCCCCGGAGATCTTTCGCTAATCTGGGAAGGGCAGCTATACCAGACCCGGTTGATCGTTGCGGCAAGCGCCCTGATCGCGCTTATTGCCGCGGTGATGGTCCTGTGGTGGTTACTGCGGACTCTCTGGATGTCGCCCTATTCCGTCACCCGCTATTTTCGTGCTCGTAAGCGTGATCGCGGCTATCAGGCGCTCTCGACCGGCTTGATCGCAGCCGGTGCCGGCAACGCGTTGATGGCGCGCAAGATGGCGGCACGTTCCCGCGGCCTAATCCGTGCCGATCAGGAGCCATTGATTGCCCTCCTAGAGGCACAGGCAGCACTGATTGAAGGCCGTCATGACGAGGCTCGCGCCAAGTTCGAGGCGATGACCAACGACCCCGAGACCCGTGAACTCGGACTGCGCGGACTGTATCTCGAAGCCAAGCGGCTCGGCGCCAATGAAGCCGCGCGTCAATACGCCGAAACGGCCGCCGACAATGCGCCCTATCTCCCCTGGGCCGCTCAGGCGACACTCGAATACCGCAGCCAAGCCGGCCGCTGGGACGATGCGATCCGGCTGCTGGAGCAGCAAAAGGCCGGTCGCGTCGTTGACAAGGCAGAAGCGGACCGCCTTCGCGCCGTGCTGCTGACGGCTCGCGCAACCGAAAAGCTGGAGAACGACCCGGCTGGAGCGCGCGACGACGCCACGCATGCTCTCAAGCTGGCTGCGGATTTCGAGCCGGCCGCCATCGTGGCGGCCAAAGCATTGTTTCGCGAAGACAAGTTGCGCAAGGCCGCATCGATCCTCGAGCAGGCATGGAAATCGAACCCGCATCCGGATGTCGGCCGTACCTACGTACGAGCCCGCAGCGGCGACTCTGCCGCCGATCGCCTCAAGCGCGCCGAGCGCCTCGAAGGGATGCGACCAAACAACGTGGAGTCGCTACTGCTCGTGGCACAAGCCGCTCTCGATACCCAGGACTTCGCCAAGGCTCGCACCAAGGCCGAAGCCGCGGCCCGCATCGAGCCGCGCGAGGCCGCCTTCCTCTTGCTCGCCGATATTGAAGGGACCGAAACAGGAGACCAGGGCCGCGTCCGCCATTGGCTGGCGCAGGCGCTGAAGGCGCCACGCGATCCGGCATGGGTTGCGGATGGCTTCGTTTCCGACAAGTGGCTGCCGCTCTCGCCCGTCACGGGCCGATTGGACGCCTTCGTGTGGAAAGCCCCCTTCGACCACGTGGAAAACACGGTCGACGCAAACACGACCATTTCGATCGACAGTGCACTGAAGACGCTGCCGCCAGTGCGCGAAGCCCGCCCGGAAAGCCCGGCCGGCGATCACCGCATCATAGAGCTCGAACGGGCCGCCACAATAGCAGAAGCGGCTCGTCCGTCTGCGAAATCGCCCGCACCAACAAAGCAAGCAATTTCACCCGAACCGCGCCCCTTCTTTGGCGGCCTGCCGGACGATCCCGGCGTTCGCAATCCGGCGGCGGAGCCAGAACCCAAGACACGGCTTCGCCTTTTCTAGACAAACAGGACCTAAATGTTCGAACGCTTCCAGGAATTCTTTCAGAATCTGACTTCCGACAACACAAAGAAAGGCTTTGCTCCCGACGATCCTCGGATCGCAGTGGCCGCGCTCTGCATGCAGGTCATGGAAGCGGACGGTCAAGTCAAGGACAGCGAGACGAAGCGGCTACGCAAGCTGCTGAAGGAGCAATACGGGCTGGATCGCAAGCAGCTCGATGCGCTGATGGCCGCCGGTCAGGAGGCCGAAAGCGATGCCGTCGACTACTACCGCTTCACGTCGGATCTGAAGCGCCACCTCAACACCGAACAGCGGCTCGAACTGATCGGGATCCTCTGGGACATAGTCTACGCCGATGGCGAGCGCAGCGAGATGGAGGATGATGCGATCTGGCGTATCGCCGAGCTTCTCGGCGTTTCCGCGCGGGAGCGGATCCAGAAGCGACAGGAAGCCGCGCGACGGGTCACGGATACCGAGGTGGTGCAGGACGATGCCGACTGACAGCTTGCCCGAGCACGACAAACGTCCAGTCCTGATTGTGCTGCATCAGGAGCGCTCGAGCCCTGGCCGGGTCGGTCAGTTGCTGGTCGAGAAGGGGTATCGGCTTGATATCCGCCGCCCGGTTCTCGGCGAAAAGCTTCCCTCGACGCTTGCCAAGCATGCTGGGGCGGTCGTCTTCGGTGGGCCGATGAGCGCCAACGACACTGACGATTTCGTCAAGACGGAGATAAACTGGCTCGATGTGCCGCTGAGAGAGAAGCGCCCACTACTTGGCATCTGCCTCGGCGCACAGATGCTTGTGAGGCAGCTCGGCGGCAAGGTCCAGGCGAATGCCGACGGATCTACCGAGATCGGCTGGTATCCGCTACGCCCCACCGAGAAAGGCCGCCTTCTGATGCACTGGCCGAGGATGGTCTATCACTTTCATCGCGAAGGTTTTGACCTGCCGCATGGCGCCGAGTTGCTGGCGGAAGGTGATACCTATCACAATCAGGCTTTCCGCTATGGTGGCCATGCCTGGGGGCTGCAATTCCATGCCGAGCTGACACGCGCAATGATGCACCGTTGGGTGGTTCACGGCGCCCATCGTTTCATTCTTCCGAACGCGCAGCAAGGCCGTGAGCATCTCGAAGGACGCATGCTCTTCGACGCACCGCTGAAGGCATGGCTGAACGAGTTCCTTGATATTGTTTTCGAGGGCAAGACGTCCAAATCCGTCGGCGCATCCCGAGCCGCCCTTCCCGCTTAGCAGCGTGCGCCCCGCACCGCGCCGTGCTACAGTCCGCAGACCGCCACTGGTAATATTCACCAGCAGGAATGTGCCCTGATCCTGGATCAGATCTTCGAATTATCGTGATCAAGCAACGATGACCAAAGCTATTTCCGGAGGAGTTCCATGGCCAACTACGAGCAGAGACTTGCCGCGATGGGATTGGTGTTACCGCAACCCCTGAAACTGCCTTCCAACATGACCCTTCCGTTTCCGTGGGTGAACGTGCGCGGCAATCGCGCATTCGTCTCAGGCCATGGCCCGCAGAATACCGATGGCACACCCGCCGGCCCGTTCGGAGCCGTCGGCGAGAACATCTCCATCGAGGAGGCCAAGGCTTCCGCGCGGAAGGTAGCTCTTTCCATGTTGGGCAGTCTGAAGCGGGAGTTGGGCAGCCTCGATCGCATCACGGGCTGGTGCCGCGTGTTCGGTATGGTGAATTGCGCACCGCGTTTTGCCAATCCACCGGCCGTAATCAATGGGTTCACCGAACTGATCATCGAGGTGTTCGGGCCGGAGGTGGGCAGCCACTCCCGATCCGCGATTGGCGTTGCCGGTCTGCCGCTGAACTTTCCGGTCGAAATCGAAGCCGAGGTCATCATCTCGACCTGAAGGCCGTCAAACTTGCGCTGGCCGCTCCGGCGCATCGAGCGTGTCGATCTTGCGGAGCTTCGGAAAACTCGTCGCCCAAATCGCCGCCACGGCGAGCGTTCCGACACCGCCGATGATCACCGCCGGCACGGCGCCGAACACATGCGCCATCGTGCCGGCGCGAAACTCGCCAAGCTCGTTGGAGGCGCCGACGAACACCATGTTGACGGCATTGACCCGGCCGCGCAGTTCGTCCGGCGTCCAGAGCGCGATCAGGCTCTCACGCACGTAGACGGAAATCATATCGGCAGCCCCCATGATGGCCAGAGCTGCAATCGACAGTTCCGTGCTGGTCGAGAACCCAAAAACGATGGTACCAACGCCGAACAGGGCAACGCCGATGAACATCGCAACACCAGCACTATGCTTGAGGGGGTAGGCGGCAAGAAAGATCGCCATGGCGATCGCGCCGACCCCAGGCGCCGAACGCAGGAGGCCGAGACCCCATGGGCCGAGCGTCAGGATATCCCGCGCGAAGATCGGCATCAACGCGGTCGCGCCACCGAGCAGCACCGCGAAGAGATCAAGCGAGATGGCGCCGAGTACGACCTTTTCAGCACGAATGAAGTGGAAGCCACCAAGGATCATGTCCCAGCTCTTGGCTTCACCAGTCGTCTTCTGCGGCGGCTTGGGGATCATATAGAGCAGTGCTGCTCCAAGAGCGGCGAAGACGACAGCGACGGTGTAGGCCGTATGAGGGCTGATGCCGTAAAGCAGACCACCAAGAACAGGCCCCGTGATCGCCGCCAGTTGCCATGAAGACGAATTCCAGGCGATCGCATTCGACAGATCCTGCGGCGGCACAAGGTTCGGCGCCAGCGACTGCACGGCCGGCGACATAAAGGCGCGCTCGATGCCGAATACCAGCAGAACGGCAAATACAGGCAATGGCGAAAACGTGCCGGTTATCGTCATCAACAGCAGCGCCAGCGTACATAGCGCGCTGACGAGCGAGCAGATCGCAGCAATCGCCCGCCGATTGTGGCGGTCAGCGACGGATCCTGTAACAAGGATCAGAACCAGCGACGGCAGAAATTGCACAAGGCCAATCAGTCCGAGATAGATCGCACTACCAGTCTGGTCATACATCTGCCAGCCGACGGCTACACTGACGATCTGCTGCGAAAAAGACAGCAAAAACCGTGCGACGAAGAACCGGGCGTAGGACGAATGCCGGAACGCCGCAAAACGATCTCCGGTTGGCGAAAAAGACATGAAGGCTTTCCAGGACAGCAGACAGGACGCCAACGCACGACGCCGCTGTTAAACATGATTTACAATGCGTTTCGAGACAGCACTTGCCCGTTTAGTCGCCAATGTCTACATGTCTGTCAACAACGAACTGGAGACTACAATGCTCGCGCTATTTCAAACCATTGATTTGGCTTTGAATCTCTACACTTGGATCCTGATTGCCAGTGCTATCTTTTCCTGGCTGTTTGCGTTCAACGTGATCAACTCCAGCAATCAATTCGTCAATTCGGTCGGCATGTTCCTTTACAATGTGACCGAACCGCTGCTGCGACCGATCCGCCGCGTGCTGCCGAACCTCGGCGGTATCGACATCTCGCCGATCATCCTGCTGCTGATCATCTTCTTCGTGCGCTCACTGATGTGGAATTCGATCTTCCCGCTTGTGGCATGATCCCGCCTTGGGGCACGTTCGACGATCACATAGCTTTGACGGTTCGTCTGACGCCGAATGGCGGACGTGACGCAATTGATGGCGTCGAAATAGATGCCGAGAACAGGTCGTACCTTAAAGCCAGAGTGAGTGTCGTTCCGGAGAACGGCAAGGCAAACAAGGCACTGATTGCGCTGATGGGCAAGTCGCTTGGCGTTGCAAAGTCATCGGTCAGTCTCACCTCGGGCGAAACTTCGCGTAAAAAAATCCTCCGGATCGATGGCGATCCGGAGGATTTGATCAGGAGATTGCGTGCTCTTTTCGAGCGCTAATCAGGCCTTTTCCTTCTTCGCGCGGTCGATCGCCTCAAGGATCAGTGAGCCTGCTTCCTTGGAGTCGCCCCAGCCGAAGATCTTCACCCACTTGCCGGGTTCGAGATCCTTGTAGTGCTCGAAGAAGTGCTCGATCTGCTTCAGCGTGATATCCGGAAGATCGGTGTAATCCTTCACCTTCTCGTAGCGCAGCGTCAGCTTCGGCGACGGCACTGCGATGATTTTCTCGTCCTTGCCGGAATTGTCTTCCATCTTGAGAACGCCGATCGGACGCACATTGATGACGCAGCCCGGAACGAGCGGACGCGTGCTGGCGATCAGGACGTCAATCGGATCGCCGTCTTCAGAAAGCGTGTGCGGCACGAAGCCGTAGTTTCCCGGGTAGGTCATCGGCGTATAGAGGAAACGATCGACGACCAGCGTACCGGCTTCCTTGTCCATCTCGTACTTGATCGGGTGGCCGCCGACGGGCACCTCGACGATAACGTTGACATCTTCCGGCGGGTTCCTGCCGATGGAAATCGCGTCAATGCGCATAGAGCTTCCCTCTAAAGGTTAAGTCGATGGTTGCCAGATACTGGGAATCATCCCGCAACGCAACACGCCAGTGCGGATTTGAGGCGCTCGTCCAACTGTCGGCAAGGCGACGGGTCACGGCACCACGCGGCCTCCGTGTTGTTCCCGCGCAAGGGCGGCACTGGATCCGAGCCGCGCTCCTCGCCGGCCTGACAAGACGCGGCGCAGCTGACGACCGAACTGCCTTAAACCTCTCCACAGGTGATGACCGAGCAGAATCCGGCGCTGCAACTGGTAGGCAATTATGCCGATCAGCAGCCCCGATCCGATCGAGATCGCGACCGGCAGCGGCGCCGTGAAGGTCGCGGGATTGCTGGTGTCGAACAAAGCCTCCGGCACGATACGATGCAGCAAGTAGATGTGATAGCTCGCGGCCGCGATCGAAACGAGCACGGTAGCCAACAGTGCCGGCAGCCTCACCCGAGGCAGATAGAGGAGAACCGCAAGCACCGGCACCTGCATGCCGTAAAGGACCCACGATCCTGCCCAGTTGCCGCCGGTATAAGCCATGAGCGGCATGACCACGAAGGCGGCAGAGATCACGACAAGTCGTCGTCCCGTCGAATTCGCGAAGGCGGCACACCATCCGAAAACCGCGAGGTGCAGCACCCAGGCAAGAGTGAATATTTCCCTTTGACCAACCGGGAAGAGCGCCGGAACAACGAAGTGCGCAGCCACGGCAATGGCCAGAAGCAGCATGCCGAACCGGAAAGGATCCTTCGCAGCGAAGTGCCGCACGGGCCGCACGGCGAACAATGCTGCCCAGAGAAGCAAAAGCTGCACGAATGCTTCCACGAACCAGTAAAGATAGGGAAGCATCTCGTACCGCTCGGGTTCTGCAAGGCCAAGATTTCCGACCAGAAACACCGAGGCCCACGGTACTTCCCCCCAGACAAGACTGAAGCCGAGAACCACGAGATAGTAGGGCCAGAGCACGAGACCGAGCGGCCGAAGAAAACGACGGAGGTTGCCGTCGAAAAGAGCTTTCGACTGGAAACGGGCCAGCCCGTATCCACAAAGGACGAGCATTGCGCCCGCTCCGCCGGGAACCGGCCACGGCGTCGCATGGTGCAGCACGACCAGAAGAATTGCTATCGATTTCAGGAGAATGTCGCTGGCGATCGTCCGCTGGGCGCTGACCGAATGCGACAGCGCCGACAGAGCACTGACACTCATCTTTTCCCAACCGTCCGGTGCCGTTCCCAGCAACCGCTCAAGACCCACCGTGAGTTCCAGATAGCGCAAAGAATCCCCACCAAGCTCTGCAAAGCTATCTTCGTGCGAAATTCGCTGAGGAAAGAATACCTCGCCAAACAGGTCTATGACCGTCATTTTTTGCCGGGCCGGCTGCTCATTCATACGCAAGCGGAGCCGTTCGTAGTCAACTTTGCCGCTGGCCAGCCGTGGTAATTCCTTGAAGGCAATCGCGTGCACCTGTGGCAGGCCGACGCCTGCAATCACTGCCAGCTCCTCGCGAACACTCCCCTCATCATGAGCCCCCGTGAAGGCAGCAAGCAGCTGTTGGTCGTCGCCGACGACCGCAGCCGCAATACCTTTGACAGCAAGCGCCATTTCCAGCGCATCGTGACCGATACGAACACCGCCGATCTTCGACATCCGCCGCAGGCGGCCTGTGATCCGATACAGTCCGTCCGTATCGCGTGCGGCGAGATCGCCTGTCCGAAGCTCATGGATATCAGCCCCGCGCACCAAGTCCTGGCGGGTGTCGGCGTAGCCGAGCATGATATTCGGTCCGCAATAGACAAGCTCACCGGCGATGTCGGCGCCGGCAATCGTCGCTCCCTCGTCGTCCACCAGCCGCAGTTCGCCGCCCGGCACCGCGATCCCGATTCGATCGGCACTACGTGGCAGACATTCGGGGGGAACGTGCGCAATTCGTGCCGTCGCCTCTGTCTGACCGTACATCACATGGAAACGCCGCCCGGTATCCTGCAACCAGCCATGATAGCGTCGGACTGCTTCAGGCTCCATGCGACCTCCAGCGACCGTCATGAAACGAAGATCCGGATACTGCTGGTCGCGAAATCCGCGCTGCTCCAGGAGTTCGTAGGAATGCGGAACGCCAGCGAAATTCGTGCAGCGCGCTGCCCGGAAATCGTCAAGGAACTTCGGCTCAAGCACCGAAGTCCCCGGTACCCATACGGAAGCTCCGACCGAAAGGTGAGAGTTGAGAACCGACAACCCGTAAGAATAATGAAGCGGCAGCACAAGCGCACCGATGTCGCCAGGATGCAGCCCCAGATACTCGCCGATCTGCGCGGCATTGGCGGCGACAGCCGTTTTCGACAACCTCACGGCCTTACCGCTGCCGGTACTGCCTGATGTCACCAGCATCAGGGCGAGATCGGGATGCAACGCCATCTCACCGGCACCGAGGCCTGTCTCGGTCAGCCGCCAGCGCCCGCCTTCACGCCGATAGACGAGTTCGGGTGTGAATCGATCGAGAAAGGATGACCAGGCAGTGCCGTCCTCGGGCGGAAGCAATGCCACAGCATGCCCTCCGGCAAGTGCCGCGAGATAGGCAACAATCGAATGCTCGGATTGTGCGGCCTCTATCGCGATGAGCCGCTTGCTGGTGCCCAGTGTCCGACCTAGTGACGCGACACGATCAGCAAGTTCGTGGTAGGTGATTGCAGGTCGGGACGGCAATAACAGAGCCGGCCTATCGCCTATCCGGTCGATACGCGTCCAAAAGCCGTCCAGCATGCTTGTTCTCCCACGCGCATCAAGAGCGTGAGCGGCGACTTATATAAGTTGAATATGATTTGCAAGTTTTCGTGACGGAATCGACCGTCCAACAGCGCCAATATCAGCAAAAAACACTTGGGTTGGGCGATCGACTCAACCCCAGATAAAGCCGATTTTCTTTAGCTGCTTCTGGTCGAAGGTCTCCATGCCTTCGCAATAATCGCGACCACCGTGGCTGCGATAGAACCGAGCGCCGTTCTCATTCTCCTCGAGGCACCAGACGACCAGTCCGTTGCAGCCGAGCGACTTCAGCAGCCGTTGCGCTTCGCCAAACAGCATGTGGCCAAGACCAATCCCCTGATACTCCGGCCGCAGATAAAGTTCGTAGATCTCGCCTTCTTGCGGCAGAGCGCGGGCCCGATTGAGACCGAGTGTCGCATAACCTGCGACGGTGCCGGCGACGTCCAGGACGAGAAGCGTTGCCGGTCCACGGGTAGCCTTGCGCCACCAGTTCTCACCGCGACGCTCTATCATCTGTCTCAGCGCGCGATGCGGAATGATCCCCGCATAGGTATGCTCCCATGCAAGCCGATGTACCTCCGATATAGCTCGGGAATCGTGCGGTTCGGCCCGCCGAACATCGATCGACAACGTCTTCATAACGCTTACTCTGGTCCCATTGTCGGCAATTAACCATATGCGCCCAGCGCATTCAGGTCCTTTGCCCACAGGCTTAACATGTGGACGACGACTGAAATTTAACGCTTTTTTAACTATTGCGACAAGCCGGATTCGACGCAGCACACAATAAAAAACCCCGGCACGATGGCCGGGGTTTAAAGACTTCAAGGCGTCTGGATGGCTCAGGCCGTCTTTGCCTTGGCGAAGCGCTTGCGATCGTTGGCGTCGAGATACATCTTGCGCAGGCGGATCGACTTCGGCGTCACTTCCATCAGCTCGTCGTCCTGGATCCAGGAGAGAGCGCGGTCGAGCGTCATGCGGATCGGCGGCGTCAGCTTGACGGCTTCGTCCTTGCCGGCGGCGCGGATGTTGGTCAGCTGCTTGCCCTTGAGAACGTTGACTTCAAGGTCGTTGTCGCGGGAATGGATGCCGATGATCATGCCCATGTAGACCTTTTCGCCGGGCTCGATCATCATCGGACCGCGATCCTCAAGGTTGAACATGGCGTAGGCGACAGCTTCACCCGGCGCGTTGGCCAGAAGAACGCCGTTGGTACGGCCACCGATTTCGCCCTTGAAGGGCTGGTAGTCCTTGAACAGACGGTTCATCACGGCGGTGCCGCGGGTGTCGGTCAGGAGTTCCGACTGATAGCCGATCAGGCCGCGGGTCGGCGCGTTGAACACCAGGCGAACGCGGTTGCCGCCCGAAGGACGCAGCTCGGTCATTTCGGCCTTGCGCTCGGACATCTTCTGCACGACGACGCCGGAATGCTCTTCATCGACGTCGATGACGACTTCTTCGATCGGCTCCATCAGCTGATCGCTCTCGTCGCGGTGCATGACGACGCGCGGACGCGACACGGCGAGCTCGAAGCCTTCGCGGCGCATGGTTTCGATCAGAACGGCAAGCTGCAATTCGCCGCGGCCGGAGACGTAGAACGAATCCTTGCCTTCGGCTTCTTCGATCTTCAGCGCGACGTTGCCTTCGGCTTCCTTGAACAGGCGGTCGCGGATGACGCGCGAGGTGACCTTGTCACCCTCGGTGCCGGCCAGCGGGCTGTCGTTGACGATGAAGGACATGGTAACGGTCGGCGGATCGATCGGCTGCGCGGTCAGCGCTTCGGTGATCGCCGGATCACAGAAAGTGTCGGCAACCGTGCCCTTGGAAAGGCCGGCGATCGCGACGATGTCGCCTGCATGCGCTTCGTCGATCGAGGTGCGCTCGATGCCGCGGAAAGCAAGAATCTTGGAGATACGGCCGGTTTCGATCAGCTTGCCATCCTGACCGAGAACCTTGACGGCCTGGTTCGGCTTGATCGAACCGGAATTGATACGGCCGGTGATGATACGGCCGAGGAAGGGGTTGGCTTCCAGGATCGTGCCGATCATCGTGAACGGGCCTTCGGCGACCGTCGGCTCCGGAACGTGGCTGAGCACGAGGTCGAGCAGCGGTGCGAGACCCTGGTCCTTCGGGCCTTCAGGCGCAACGTTCATCCAGCCATCGCGACCCGAACCGTAGAGGATCGGGAAGTCGAGCTGTTCGTCGGTCGCATCCAGGCTGGCGAAGAGGTCGAACACTTCGTTGATGACTTCCTCGTGGCGGCCATCGGGACGGTCGATCTTGTTGATCGCGACGATCGGGCGAAGACCTACCTTCAGCGCCTTGGAGACGACGAACTTCGTCTGCGGCATCGGGCCTTCCGACGAGTCGACCAGAACGATCGCGCCATCCACCATCGACAGGATACGCTCGACTTCGCCACCGAAGTCGGCGTGGCCGGGGGTGTCGACGATGTTGATGCGAACGCCCTTCCACTCGACCGAGGTCGCCTTGGCAAGGATCGTGATACCGCGTTCCTTTTCCAGGTCGTTCGAGTCCATGACGCGTTCTGCAACGCGCTGGTTGTCGCGGAACGAGCCGGACTGTTTCAGGAGCTCGTCAACCAGTGTCGTCTTGCCATGGTCAACGTGCGCGATAATCGCGATGTTGCGAAGTGCCATATGTCTATATCTCTGAAGCTGGGGCGCCGCGCTGGGAGAAGGCGCCAATTTCATTTGGGCGGCTCATACAGTGTTTTTCGCGTTTGCGAAAGGGGGGAGGCCGGATTGCCTGCCATGCATCGACATCAACTCGATATCTGCGGGTCGAGCGTCGTCCGCCACAGTTCGGTATCGTTCCGATCCATCAACCTCACGGTCAGTTGCTCTGTCTGCCCGTCGATGTCGACGACCCCGAAGAACTGCATGCCGGCCGACGGCGGCAGGTTCTGCTCCGCACCGCCGGGTGCGGCCTTCATGAACTTGACCTGCGGGCCGAAAGTCATGTCGAGCTCCTGCGGTCCATAGGTTCCGGAATGCAGCGGCCCCGCCACGAACTCCCAGAACGGCAGGAACTCGCGGAATTTGGCCTTTCCGGGATCGTAGTAGTGCGCGGCCGTGTAGTGCACGTCGGCCGTCAGCCAGATCATATTCGTTATGCCGGCATCGCGGATGAAGCGCAGGAGATCGGCGAACTCCAGCTCGCGGCCGCGCGGCGCGCCATTGTCGCCGTTGGAGATCGACTCGCTGCCAGTGCGATGGCCGTAATTGTCCCAGATCACCAGCCCGATCGGCAGATCGCAGGCGATCACTTTCCAGGTCGCCGTCGAACGCACCAGTTCGCGTTTCAGCCACGCCACCTGCCGCTCGCCCAGCAGCCGCGACTCCGGCGTCAACTCTGTATCGAGCCCATCGCTGTTCGGGCCTCGATAGGAACGCAGGTCGATGAAGAAGATGTTGAGCAGCGGACCGTAAGATACCTTGCGATAGATACGGCCTGGCTCCTCGGCCACGTAGCGGATCGGCGTCATCTCGTGAAAGGCGCGACTGGCGCGAGCCGCAAGCGTGGCGATGGATTTTTCCTTGTAGCGATCGTCGTCGCGAAGATCGGTCGAAGGCGACCAGTTGTTCAGCACCTCGTGATCGTCCCATTGGTAGAAGACAGGACAGACGGCGTTGAACGTCTTCACGTGATCGTCCATCAGATTGTAGGCCCACTGCCCGCGAAACTGGTCGAGCGTCTGCGCGATGCCGCGCTTCGCCTCGGTGACCACACGGTTTTTCCAGACGCCGCCATCTCGCAACCTCACCTCGTCGGCAATAGGATTGTCGGCATAAATCGTATCCCCGGAGTGGATCATGAAATCTGGGCGGTGGTATGCGATCGTCGAATAGGTCCGCATCCCCTCCTCGTCGATGCCCCAGCCCTGGCCGGCCGTATCGCCGGACCACGCGAAACGGATGTTGCGTTTACCAACCGGCGCCGTGCGAAACTGTCCATGGATAGGTTCAGACAGCTCGTTGACATCCTGCAGGTCCGCCGCACGGAAGCGATAGAATATCTCCTGATCATCAGGGAGATTCTGGAGCAGCAGCTTTCCAGCAAGATTGGTATCCGGCGTCACGTCTATGGGCGCAACGCGCACCGCATTGGCGAACCGGTCGCTCGTGGAATATTCGACATGCAGCCGTGCCGGCCGGTTCACCTGCGCCCAAACCACACCCGAATTAGCATCGACATCGCCGGATTGCACGCCCGACGTAAAGACCGGGCGACTGGAAGAGCCGCGCGCATAATACGGCATCGCCAGTCCTGCCAGTGCAAATCCACCAACGGCGCCCATGGATGAGAGGAAGCGTCGGCGGGTCGTTTCAGTCAATGTCATGCCACAGTGTATCCGGCTAACGGGAGGGAGTCCCGCGCCGAACCTATGGCGGTTGCCATGTCATTCGCTTGAAGGCGGCATGACGGTTTTTCGAAGCTTCAGCGACAGTTTTGTTACGAGAGCGCCGTTGGCGAGGCGCTATTCCGCCACCAATCCGCTGCGGCGAAGCAGCGTCAGCAGCAGAAGCGGCAGTAGCGTCGTGATCAGGATGGCGATGAAGGCCATCGCCATGCCGAGCCCGATCGATCCCTGCTCGAACTGACGCCAGATGAAGGTGGCGATCGTCTGCATGCCGACAGGTGCTATGACGACCGAGGCGACCAGCTCGCGGGACGCAAGCGCAAAGACCAGCAGCATCGCCGAGGCAAGGCTTGGTAACACCAGCGGCAGCAGAATGCGGCGAAAGGCGGTTACTCCGCTTGCGCCGAAGACCCGAGCCGCCGCTTCCAGGCTGTCCCCAATCTGCTGGAAGGCAGCGGTCGTGTAACGCATTGGCTGCGGCAGCAGGATGCAGCAATAGGCAAGCAGCAGGATGAATGCCGTATTGTAGGGGGTCGCCGGCAGCCAGGGCATGTTCCAGGCAAGGATCAGCCCGACGGCAACGACAATGCCCGGCAGCGCATTCGGCAGGATCGTCATCGTGTCGATCGCAACGCGTCCGCGGATCTTCGTCTTGACCACGGTGTAGGCGGCCAGCACGCCGATGAGCCCGGTAATCAAGGCGGTCCCGATGCCAAGCGAGAAGCTGTTGGCGAGCGCCACCAGGGCACCGGCGCTGTTGTTGAAGACGGACAGGAAGTTTTCGGCGCTGATGTTGTCGAGCGCCAAACCACCGGAAATCGTCCGCGACAGCGCCGTGAACAGAATTGAGAGCAGCGGCACGCCCGTCGCCAGGAAGGCAACGACGGCAAAGGCGATCATCACGGGAACCTTCATCGCGCCGAGCGGTCGCTTGTCCTTGGCGGCAGGTTTGCCACCCACTGTCTGGTACGACCGTCGGGCCAGGATCCATCGCTGCAGCAGGAATGTCAGCAGAGACATGACGACGAGCAGGACCGACAAGATCGCGGCCCCCGGCAGATCGATCGGCCAATCCGAGATTCGCAGGTCGATGCCGGTCACCAGGACCTGGAAGCCAGCGCGGCGACCAAGCGCTGCCGGCGTCCCGTATTCCTCGATCGCGGCGGCAAAGACCAGCATCAGGCTGGCAACGAGCCCGGGCGCTGACAGCGGCAGCGTGATCCGAAAGAAGGCCCGCGCCGGCGACGCCCCAAAGACACGGCCGACGTCCGCATAACGCGCACCGACGGCCTCGACCGTGCGCGATACTGCGAAATAGACCACCGGAAACGTGTTGAACGCCATGACCATGGTCATGCCGAACAGCGAAAAGAGGAAGGGTGCGAGGTTGAAGCCCGCGATCTGCTGAAGATAGCCGCGCGGTTGCAGCGTCATGATCCAGCCAAGCGTCGCGATGTAAGGCGGGATCATGAAGGGAACGAGCAGGAGCACGTCCCACAGCGGCGCAAGCGGGATACGGTAGAGCGCTCGAAACACGCCGAGCGGCACTGCCACCAGCGCCGAGGCCAGGACCACGCAACCGCCAAGCAGAATGGTGTTCCCGGCCATGCCAATCAGCGCGCTATCGAAAAGCGTCGCAGCAAGCGAGGAGAAAGGGCCCGCGAACGAGCCCTGTCCGATGTTGGGGAATATCCCCTGCAGCACAACGGCGATGAAGGGAACGGCGACGATAACAGTCAAGCCCGCGATCGCCAGCCAGGCGGCCGGCGCAGCGCCGCTACTATCGGTCGTCCTCATCGCCCTGCCCTTACTTGCCGCCGAAGGTGTCGGTGACCTGCTTCAGCGTTTCCTTCCGCTTGCCGTAGACGCCAGCGGTGTCGTACTTCAGCAGCTTCAGATCGCTGATCAGCGGACGGTTGGCCGGAATGTCGCTACGAGCGGGCATCAGCATTTGGTCGGCAACGAGCTTCTGGCCTTCGTCGGAGAGCATGTAGTCGATGAACTTCTTCGCCTCGTCCTGGTTCTTCGACCAGTTGAGGATCATGGCCGGGCGCGGCGCGATGACCGTGCCGGATTCCGGGAAGATCACATCGATGTTCTCGCCCTTTTCCTTGGCATTGAGCGTGATGTAGTCGACGGCGCCGAAGACGGCAGCCTTCGCACCCTGCAGAACCGGGTTCAGAGCCTCGGCATTGGCGCCGGCGATGATGGCGCCATTATCCTTCAGATCCTTGAAAAGCTTGAAGTCGTCCTGGCCGGCCAGAGCCGCCGTCAGCTCGAAGGACGAGCCGGATTGCGCCGGATCCGGAATATTGACGAGGTCCTTGTATTCGGGCTTCGTCAGGTCGGCCCACTCGGCGGGCTTCGGCGTGCCGCTCTTGGTGTTCCAGGCAATACCGAGCGCCGAGATACCTTGGGCGACGGCCGTATCGGTCTTCAGGAAACCAGGAACCTTGGCGGCGTTCGGGCTGGTGTAGGATACGAGCCAGCCGCGCTTGGCAAAGTCGGTCGCCGTATCCCAGGAAGCCGAGATCAAGACATCGACCACAGGGTTCGACGCTTCGGCTTCGATACGCGCCATGACCTTGCCGGTCGTTGCCTGGAAGACATTGACCTTGACGCCCGTCTGCTTGGTGAAGCCGGCAGACAGCTTGTCGATCAGTCCCTGCGGACCGGCGGTATAGACCGTGATGTCGGCGTGGGCGACGCCCGCCATCAACGTTGCGGCGAGGACGCCGAAAGTGATGCTCTTCAACGACTTAAACATGCTCCAAATTCTCCTCTTTGGACGAATGAACCTCTTTGCCGAACCAGCGGATCTGGCGGGGATCGATCGACAGACCGATAGCCTCGCCGGGTCGCAGCTTGGCGCGGCTCAAAACCTGCAATTCTATCTTCTCGGCGCCGACCAGCGAGACGGTCGCCAGATGGCCGTCGCCGCGAAACTGCGAGTGCAGCACCGTTGCGGCAAGCGTCCCCGGAAGCATCTCTCCCGCGGTGATCGATCCGGTGGGAATGAGAACGCGAATGGCGCAATCGACGCCATCGGCACCGCGCAGCAGCGCGATTTTGCTGCCCTTGAAGAACCAGTGTTCATCGCGGTATTCGAGCTCGGCGACACCGCCGAGACGCAGGAAGTCGGCAACCTCGGGCGTTGCGGGCTTCTCGATCAGCTCGTCGGGCGATGCCAGCTGCTCGATCAGGCCACCACGCATGACGGCAACGTCATCGGCCAGCGTCAGCGCCTCGCTATGATCATGGGTGACGTAGATTGCCGTCAGGCCAAGCGTCGCGATCAGTTCTGCGAGCTCACCGACCATGTTTTCGCGCAGTTCACGATCGAGATTCGAGAGCGGTTCATCGAAGAGAATGAGCTGCGGCTCGGCAACGATCGCTCTCGCGATCGCGACACGCTGCTGCTGGCCACCGGATAGATCGCTCGGCCTGCGGTCGGCATAGGCGCCAAGACCGACGCGCTCCAATGCCCGCATCGTCCGCGACTGTCGCTCGGATTTGCTAACACCGCGCATTTCGAGGGGAAAGGAGACGTTGCCGCCAACGGTCATGTGCGGCCAGAGCGCATAGTCCTGAAACACCATGCCGAGGTTGCGCTTTTCCGGCGGCGAGAAGGCGCCGCTGGCGGCATCGGCAACGATGTTCCCGGCAATCGCGATCGAGCCCTTCGTCGGGGCGAGCAATCCAGCAACGAGCCTGAGGAGTGTGGTCTTTCCGCAGCCGGACGGCCCGAGCAGCGCCAGCGTCTTGCCCTTGGAAAGCGAGATATCAATGCCCTTCAGAACGGGCGTCGCCCCATAGTGCAATTCCACGCCGGCCGTCGAAACGGCCGCATTGGTCTCTGAAGGTTGAGGGGTCATGAAAAAACCGGCATCGGTTGAAAATCGATGCCGGTTGCTTATTAACGTTCAATGACAGTCATGTGACGAAGCGGCAAGAAGCCATCTTCTGTCGTCGCGCATCGATGACGCGCAATACCTGCCGCCTCAGGCGTCGCTGCCGGATAGCTCTTCGAAGGTCGCAAGGCCCTTCTTCACCAGCATCGCATCCGGGCTCGGCAACTTGCCGCGGAAGGCCTTGTAGGCATCTTCAGGATCGATCGCGCCGCCAACCGAATAGATGTTGTCCTTGAGCTTGGCGGCCATCTCGCGATTGAACGCATCACCGGTTTCCTCGAATGCGGCGAAAGCATCGGCATCGAGAACTTCGGACCACATGTAGGAATAGTAGCCGGCTGAATAACCGCCGGAGAAGATGTGCTGGAAGTGTGGCGAGGCATGGCGCATTACGATAGACTTCGGCATTCCGAGCTCCGAAAGCACCTCTTTCTGAACCGCCATCGGATCCACGACCTTGTCACGGGTGTGGAACGCCATATCGACAAGTGCTGACGAGGTGAACTCGACCGTATTGAAGCCAGAATTGAAGGTGCGCGCTGCCAGAACCTTGTCGAGCAAGGCCTGCGGCATCGGCTCGCCGGTCTCGAAGTGCACGGCATATTGCTTCAGGATCGCAGGCACGGTCAGCCAGTGTTCGTAAAGCTGCGACGGCAGTTCGACGAAATCGCGCGAGACACCCGTGCCCGAAACAGAGGGATACGTGACGTTTGACAGCATCCCGTGCAGCGCATGGCCGAACTCGTGGAACAGCGTACGCGCGTCGTCGAGCGACAGCAGCGCCGGCTTGCCTTCGGCGGGCTTCGCGAAGTTGCAGACATTGTAGATGATCGGCAGTTCGCCGTTGCGACCATTCTTCAGCGGCAGCTTGTGCTGCGACTGGAACGAGCTCATCCAGGCACCGGACCGCTTGGAACTGCGGGCGAAATAGTCACCGAGGAAGAGCGCGACCAGCCTGTCCTCGCTATCGCGGATTTCGAAGACGCGGACATCAGGATGGTAGGCCGGAACGCCCTTCTTCTCGACAGCGCGAATGCCGAACAGCCGTCCGGCGACGTCGAAGCAGGCGTCGATGATTTTTTCGAGCTGCAGATAAGGCTTCAGCTCGGTCTCGGAGAAATTGAACCGCTGCGCCCGGATCTTCTCGGAGTAGTGCCGCCAGTCCCAGGGCATGACGTCGTGGTTTTTGCCTTCATCAGCGATCAGCTTGGCGATATCGGCTTCTTCCTCATCCGCACGCTTGACCGCCTTTGCCCATACCTCCCGAAGCAGGTGGTTCACGGCATCGGGCGTCTTCGCCATGGTGTTGTCGAGCTTCAGTTCGGCGAAGTTGCCGTAGCCAAGAAGCTTCGCCATCTCGTCGCGGTGCGCGAGCGTATCACGGATGATGCCTCGATTGTCCGTATCGCCGTCGTTCTGGCCACGCGCGACCCAGGCCTTGAAGGCCTGCTCCCGCAGCTCCCGCCGCTCCGAGAAGGTCAGGAAAGGCTCGATGATCGAGCGCGAAAGCGTCACGGCAAACTTGCCCTCTTCGCCACGCTCCCGCGCAGCTGCCGCCATCGCATCCTTCAGAAACTCCGGAATCCCGTCTAGGTCGGCGCCGTCGGAAAGGATCAGCGCCCAGCTCTTCTCGTCGGCAAGCACGTTCTGACCGAACTGAGTACCGAGGCCGGCAAGCTTCTCGTTGATCCCCGCGAGCTTCTCCTGCTCGACCTTCGGCAGCTTCGCGCCCGATTTGACGAAGCCCTTCCAGTGGCGTTCCAGCACACGCGTCTGCTCCAGCGTCAGACCGAGGCTTTCGCGCGCTTCCCACAAGGCGTCGATGCGCGCAAACAGCGCCGCATTCATGCCGATCTTGGAGTAATGGCGCGACATCTTCGGCGAGATGTCCCGCTCCAGTGCCTGGATTGTATCGTTGGTATGGGCACCGGCCCGGTTCCAGAACAGTGCCGACACGCGCGATAGTTCATCACCCGCGATCTCGAGCGCCACGACGGTATTTTCGAATGTCGGGGCCTCCGGGTTACCGGCGATCGCGTCGATCTCTTTCTCATGCGCGGCGAGCGCGGCGTCAAAAGCAGGAGCAAAGTCGCCATCATTGAGAGCATCGAAACGCGGAAGGCCGTGGAGACCGTTCCATTCGACAAGTGCCGGGTTGAATTCTGATGTGGAAGGCATGCGGAGATCCTTTGTGGCAGGCAGCTGAACAGGCAATATAGGGATGCGCATCCGCAATTGGTATTGGCGATCAGACGCACATCACCCGCCCTCACTGCGAAAACTTCATGGCAAGAAATGATGCATAAGAATTAACTAATCGTTAACGATTGACGTACGTTCGCCACGCGCGGTAGTTTCACTCATCATCTTTTTGCAAGTGGATACGCGCCATGGAAATCCTTTCTGTGCGGTCTTCGCCGAGTTTCCTTTTCAGAAGAAACCCTGATAATTCGAATAACTACGATGAATTAGAAGAACAGCTCGGCACAAAGACAAATGCTTCATCATCGTTCCAGATCGATGAAACCAACGCGGAAACGCCTGATTTTTCCGCGATCAGCGCCAGCGAACTGCGCCAGTATGCAAGGCAGAGCTTCGACGCCGGGGCCATCGATCAGGATACGTTTGCCACGATCTCAGAGCCGCTGCCGATGCGGACGATCGACCCGTCAGGCAACATCCTCGACCTGTCGGATGTCACCGACGCGACGAGCTTCAACTTCCGGGACTACTACAAGGATCAGCTGCAGATCGCGACATCGATTGGTGACCCGCAAACGGTGGAACGGCTCAATTCGGTCGTCAGCTTCCTCGACACCTGATCTCAGGCCTTCCGCCAGCCGAGCAGGCCGGGCGTCGCATGCCAGAGCGCCTGTACCGCAAAGCCCATGAATAGCACACCGGAGCAGCGCACGATCAGCTGCTCATGCGCGCGGTAGAACCGGCGGACCGTTCCTGCGCCGATGATCGTGATCAGGATCATGTCCGCCACGATGAAGCCGAGGAACGAAACCGCCAGCAGGACGGGCAGCGTGTGGAACTGCAGCGCGCTCGCGGAGCCCGCAACGAGAGCGGTAAACGTCGCTAGCGCCACCGGATATCCCTTGGGGTTGGTGACGCCGAAAATCAGGCCGCGACGGAACGGTCGTTCCACCACCATCAGCGCCTGCCCCTCACCTTTCGGCCTTGCCCGCACGGCATTCCAGCCGATCCAGGCAAGGTAGAAACCACAGAGGAGACCAAGCGCGTCGAAGACGAACGTACCGATCGTCTTCGCCCCAATGATCGCGATCAGCGCCAGCGATGCCCAGAGCAGATCGCCCACCAGATGGCCCCCGACGAACATTGCGCCTGCTCGGCGCCCCTGCCCCGCGCCGATGCCGAGCAGCGCAAGGAAGGCAGGCCCTGGAATGAGCACATAGAGAAGGGCGGCCAGAAAGGCGCCCGCGAGCAAGGATTGCGTCATCGAGAAACTCCAGAAGGGACAGCCGCAGCTTATGCACCAATCGAAAGGCGTCAAGCTGTCATGGCAGCCCGTGAGATTTTTGAATTGCCGGATCACTTGCGACAGAAGGAAACCGCAACCGTCGTGCTGACCGCGCATTTTATCAGAACCGAGTACCCCTATGCCCCCATTCCGGATGAGCGAACGGCGAACGAGCATGCTCGGCGCGCTTCTCGCAACCATCGGTCCGATCTCGATGTCGATCTACACGCCGGCTATGCCCGAACTCGTCCATGCGTTCCAGACATCCGACTCGGCTATCAAGATGACGCTCTCCGTCTATTTCGCGGGTTTCTCGGTTGCGCAACTGCTTGCCGGTCCGCTCTCGGATGCTTTCGGCCGCCGCGCGGCGACGCTCCTTTTCATCGGCATCTATGTCGTCGGCAGTCTGCTTGCCGCCTTTGCGCCCGGCATCGAGTGGCTGCTTGCCGGCCGGCTGATCCAGGGCATTGGCGCTTCGGTCGGGATTACAGTGGCGCGCGCCATCGTCCGGGACCAGTTCACCGGGACCGAAGCCTCCCGCATCATGAACCTGATCGGCATCATGATCGCTATCGGACCGGCCGCCGCACCAACCGTGGGTGGCTTGGCGCTGGCCGCCTTCGGCTGGCAGTCCGTCTTCTTCCTCCTCATCGGCTTTGGACTGCTGATCTGTTTCGGGGTGATGGTCTTCATGCGCGAAACGAGCGTCCCGGATCCGCGCCGCGCGCTTCCGGGTCCCCTGCTTCGCGCCTATCTGGAGCTCGCCCGCGAAAGCCGCTTCGTCTCCGCTTCGCTCGTCCTTGGCGGTTCGATCGGCGCGCTTTATGCGCAGGCGACACTGCTGCCATTCATCCTCATCAAGGTCGTCGGTCTGTCACCGACAGCCTTCGGCTTGGGCATGCTGATGCAATCGGGGTCCTATTTCCTCGGCTCTGTCTGCCTCCGCTATGCGGCGCCGCGTCTGGGCGGCGACGGTTCCGTGCGCGTCGGACTTGGCCTGCTGGGCTTTGCCGGCATCATGATCGCTCTGTCAGTCCACTTCGTCACCCCGTCCTATCTCTCGATCATGGGGCCTATCGCATTCCTGGCGTTTGGATTGGCTTTCCTGACGCCGCATATGACGACATCGGGCCTCTACCCCTTCCCGCATATCGCCGGCTCGGCCTCGGCAATGATGGGCTTCATCCAGATGGGCGGCGGCTTTGCCGGCGGCGTCGCGGGCTCGCTGATCGGCATGCCGCTGCTTGCCTTCGGAACGGTGATCCCGATCATGGCGCTGACTTCGATCATCAGCTACGTCTGGTTCGTGCGCGCCTCGCAACGCGCAGCAGAACTCTCCCACACCACAACGGACGAATGAAAAAGGCCCGCATGAGGCGGGCCTTTGATCTCTTGCAGCTGCTCTCGATTACTTCGAGAGGTTGCGCTTGGCGAGCGTGCGCAGACGCAGCGCGTTGAGCTTGATGAAGCCGGCTGCATCCTTCTGGTCGTAGGCGCCTTGGTCGTCTTCGAATGTCACGAGCTTGTCGGAGTAGAGCGACTTGTCGCTCTCGCGGCCGGTGACCATGACGTTGCCCTTGTAGAGCTTCAGCGTCACTTCGCCTTCGACATGCTCCTGGCTCTTGTCGATCAGCGCCTGCAGCATCTCGCGCTCTGGCGAGAACCAGAAGCCGTAGTAGATCAGCTCTGCGTAGCGCGGCATTATCTCGTCCTTGAGATGCGCGGCACCGCGGTCGAGCGTGATCGACTCGATCGCGCGGTGCGCGGCAAGCAGGATCGTGC
Source organism: Hyphomicrobiales bacterium (assembly GCA_900466605.1). GTDB lineage: Bacteria > Pseudomonadota > Alphaproteobacteria > Rhizobiales > Rhizobiaceae > Rhizobium. Next base: position 316,952 of record UBMU01000002.1, on the reverse strand, counting down.
CGCCCGGCGTTTCGTAAACGCCGCGCGACTTCATGCCGACGAAGCGGTTTTCCACGAGGTCGAGGCGGCCGATACCGTTGTCACGGCCGTAGTTGTTGAGCGCAGCCAGCAACGTCGCCGGGCTCATGCGGACGCCGTTGATCGAAACGGCATCACCCTTTTCGAAGCCAACCTTGATGACGGTTGCCTTGTCAGGAGCCGCTTCCGGAGAGATCGTGCGCATGTGCACGTATTCAGGTGCTTCCTGAGCGGGATCTTCCAGAACCTTGCCTTCAGAGGAGGAGTGCAGCAGGTTGGCGTCTACGGAGAACGGCGCTTCGCCCTTCTTGTCCTTGGCAACCGGGATCTGGTGGGCTTCGGCAAAGGCCAGCAGATCGGTGCGGCTCTTGAACGACCAGTCGCGCCACGGCGCGATGATCTTGATATCCGGGTTCAGAGCATAGGCAGAGAGCTCGAAACGAACCTGGTCGTTGCCCTTGCCGGTGGCGCCATGCGCGATCGCGTCCGCGCCGGTCTTGCGAGCAATGTCGATCAGGTGCTTGGAGATCAGCGGACGCGCGATCGAGGTGCCGAGCAGGTAGACGCCTTCATAGACGGCATTGGCGCGGAACATCGGGAACACGAAATCCCTGACGAATTCTTCGCGCACGTCCTCGATGTAAATTTCCTTGATGCCGAGCATCTCGGCCTTCTTGCGCGCCGGTTCCAGTTCTTCACCCTGGCCGAGATCGGCCGTGAAGGTCACGACTTCTGCACCGAGTTCGGTCTGCAGCCACTTCAGGATGATCGAGGTGTCGAGGCCGCCAGAATAGGCGAGGACGACTTTCTTTACGTCTTTGTGCGATGCCATGATGATGAGGTCCGTTGCAAAAAGGGCAGCGGCAAGCCCGCCAAGCCCGGTATGGCTCGGCACTTTTAGCGAGATCGGCACAGGACGCAAGGGCAACGGCTGCCATAGGCGGCTCGGATAATGTTTGACAGGTCGAAAGCGCAACCCATATCTGCCAGCGTCCTGACAATGCTGAGGAGATGCCGGCCATGACGAGAATTCAAGACATCATCAAGAAATCCAATGTCGCCGTCATCACCGGCGGCGCTTCCGGCATCGGGCTTGCCGCGGCGAAGTACTTTGCCCGATCAGGCATGAGCGTCGCCATTGCCGATCTCGGCGGCGACCGGTTGGCGGAAGCCGCGCAGGAACTGAAATCGATATCAGGCGAAGAGCATGTGCTCGCCGTCGAGACCGACGTAGCGCAGAAGGACTCTCTCGACGCACTTGAACGGACCGTGATCCAGCGCTTCGGCCGCGTGCATGTCCTCATGAACAATGCCGGCATTGGTCCCGAGACGTCGATCTTCAGTGCCCAGGCCGATTGGGACAGCCTCCTAGGCGTCAACCTGCTGGGCGTCATCAACGGCACACGCACGTTCGGCCAGCATATGCTCTCGCACGGCGAACCGGGCCTGATCATCAACACCGGTTCCAAGCAGGGCATCACCACGCCGCCCGGCAACCCCGCCTACAATATTTCGAAAGCTGGCGTGAAGGTGTTCACCGAAGCGCTCGAGCATGAATTGCGCAACACCGAGGGCTCGAAGATCTCGGCCCACTTGTTGATCCCCGGCTTCGTCTTTACCGGCCTCACCAAGGGTGATCGCGCCGAAAAGCCGGCGGCCGCATGGACGTCGGAACAGACGGTCGATTTCATGATCGAGAGCCTAGAGCGTGGCGACTTCTACATCCTCTGCCCCGACAACGACGTCGTCCGCGCCGTAGACGAACGCCGCATGGCCTGGGCGATGGGTGACATCATCGAGAACCGTCCGCCGCTGTCGCGCTGGCACAAGGACTACGCCGACAAGTTCAAGGCGTATCTCGAACGCAAGGAATAGGTCGTATTAGAAGGTTTGATTAGACATTTTCTGAGAGCCGGATAAAAGCAACCAACGTTTTTCCGGCTTTCAGAGTGTAACATGGACTTTCTGCCCAGCATCGCCACGCTTCTCGCCTTTGCTGCCGCGACCCTTCTGCTTGCGGCAACGCCTGGCCCTGACATGACGCTATCAATCAGCCGCGCGCTGGCGCAGGGCAAGAAAGCGGCTCTCTTCGTGGTGCTTGGCACCAGTCTCGGTATCGTCGTACACACAATGCTGGTCGCCTTCGGCGTTTCGGCGCTGATCACCGCGTCACCGACCGCCTTCCTGATCCTCAAGACCGGCGGCGCCGCCTACCTGCTTTGGCTTGCCGTCCAGGCAATCCGCTATGGCTCGAAGTTCTCGGTCAACAAGGTGGAAGCCTCAAAGGGCACGCCGCTTGCCAACATTTCCTCGGGCTTCTGGGTCAACCTCCTGAACCCGAAGGTCATCATCTTCTTCATGACCTTCCTGCCGCAGTTCGTCAGCGCCGGCGATCCTGCCGTGACGCAGAAGCTGCTCTTCCTCGGTTTCTGCTTCATCGTGATCGGCATGCCAGTGAATGCTGCCGTCGTTTTCGCGGCCGACTGGCTGGCGAGCTGGCTGCAGAACAACAAGAAGGTTCTGCGCGGCATGGATTTCACCTTCGCCGGCGTCTTTTCCGTCTTCGCGGCAAAAATTCTGCTGACGCAGGCCCGCTAACGTCGGTCTATTCGTCGCCAAGCTCTCTGAGCCGCTGCTTAAGGAACAGCTTCTCCGCATCCGACTGCGAGAGTTCGATTGCCCTGACATAAGCGCGCCTCGCTTGATCAATCTGGTGATCGCGCGCAAGGAGGTCGGCCTGCACCGCATGGAAGGGCTGGTATTGTACCAGCGCCATGGCGATCGGCTTGAGGCGGGCAAGCGCGGCACCAGCGCCCTCGATATAGGAAAAAGCGACGATCCGGTTCAGCTCATAGACCGGATTGTCGGCAGCGCGGGCAAGCTCGCCATAAAGCAAGGCGATCTGCCGCCAGTCCGTGTCGCCGAAGTTCCGCGCCTCTGCATGCACGGCGATGATCGCCGCCTGCAGCTGATAGGGACCCGGACGAGCTCGCTTGAGCGCCCGTTCGATCAACGCCACCCCCTCGGCTATGACAGTGCGGTCCCACAGGCTGCGGTCCTGCATTTCGAGCGTCAGAAGCTCACCGCCCTCGCCGATCCGCGCCCCACGGCGCGCGTGATGCAAGAGCATCAGCGACAGCAGCCCCTCGATCTCCGGCTCATCCGGTCGAAGTACAATCAGCAGCCGCCCGAGGCGAATCGCCTCGTCGCAGAGGTCGGTGCGGATATGGTTGCCGCTGCCGGAGGCATATCCTTCGTTGAAGATGAGATAGACTACGGCAAGCACACTTTCGAGCCGAGCCGCCCAACCGTCCGATCCGGGCACCGCGTAGGCAATACCTGCCTTGGCGATCTTTTCGCGAGCGCGCACCAGCCGCTGCGCCATGGCATCGGGCCTATCGAGAAAGGCATCGGCGATCTCTTCGGTCTTCAGCCCGCAGACGGAGCGCAACGTCAGGGCCACGCATGTTTTCCGGTCGATCGCCGGATGGCAGCAGGCGAAGATCAGCTTCAGACGCTCGTCGCCGATCGGATCGGCCTCATTCGCTATGTGAGGTGCGTTTTCGAGCTCGACGAGATGCGCAATCTCGGCCGATTTTGCCCGGAAATTGGCCGAGCGCCGCAGCCGGTCGATCGCCTTGCGGCGGGCGACCTGCATCAGCCATGCGTTTGGCGAAGCTGGCAGGCCGTTCCGGTTCCAATGAATGAGTGCCGATTCCATTGCGTCCTGCAGGCTGTCCTCGGCCAGCTGGAAGTCACGAAGCGCCCCCACTAGGCTGGAAAGGAGACGGCCACCGTCGTGCCGGACGATTCTGTCGATCGCTTCGGCAGTCGGAGTAGCGGCCGGAACCTCGCTCATCAGCGGTCGAAGACCATGATCGGCCGCACCTCGACGCAGCCCATGGCTGCATGCGGGATCATTGCTGCATATTTGATCGCGTCATCGAGATTATCGCAGTCAAAAATATAGAAGCCGCCAAGCTGCTCCTTGGTCTCGGCGAAGGGGCCATCCATCGTCTCAGTCCTGCCGTTGCGAACGCGCACTGTCGTCGCAGTCGTCACCGGTTGCAGCGCATCGCCGGCAACCCAGACGCCATCGCTCTTGTAGGTCTCAGTCGCCGTCGCGTAGCCGCTCATCATCTTGCCGAACTCCGGCGAATCCGGCGGTGTGCGGGTGCTCGGGTCCATGTAGATCAGCGCTATATATTTCATCGTCCGTCTCCTCAAATCCCCATCGCTCCATTGCGATGGTGACGGATAACGAACGCGATGCAAGCGTATCGACATCGCCTCGGAAATATTTCGCGGGAGACGCTGACGCCGCGATCAGCCGATCAGCAATGCGTCGTCGTCGAGCGTCTGGCCGCGCATCTTGCGGAACATGGCGATCAGGTCCTCGACCTGTAGCGTCTTGCGGCTGTCGCCGCTCACGTCGAGAACGATCTCGCCGCCATGCAGCATGATCGTACGATGGCCATAGTCCAGCGCCTGGCGCATGGAGTGCGTGACCATCAGCGTCGTCAGCTTGCGCTCCGCGACGATCTTCTGCGTGAGCCCCATGACGAATTCGGCCATCCCAGGATCAAGTGCGGCCGTATGCTCGTCGAGCAACAGCACTTCGGAGCCCGCAAGCGTCGCCATGACCAGCGACACCGCCTGTCGTTGCCCGCCGGATAGCAGGTCCATACGGTCCCGCATCCGGTTCTCCAGGCCGAGATTGAGTTCGGCGATCCGCTCGCGGAAATGCTCGCGTCGCTTCGGGCCGAGCGCCGATGTGAGGCCACGTGTTTCACCACGACGCGCCGCAAGCGCAAGGTTCTCCTCGATCGACAGCGAACCGCAGCTTCCCGTCAGCGGATCCTGGAACACGCGGGCGACAAGGCCTGCGCGAGCGGCCGTTGACTTGCGGGTAACATCGGCATGACCGATCAGAACCTGGCCATCACTGGCAAGTACATCACCGGCCAGCACGCCAAGCAGCGTCGACTTGCCCGCACCGTTCGAGCCGATGACGGTGACGAACGAGCCTTCCTCGATCGTCAGGCTGACGCCATTCAACGCCTGCTTCTGCAACGGCGTACCCTTACCGAAGACGACCTTGATATCCTTGAGCGTAATCACGATGCGGCACCTCCGCGGCGAAGGCGAGGAAGAATGAGCGCGATCGTCACCAGAACCGCGGTCACGAAATTGAGGTCCGAGGCCTGAAGTCCAATGACATCGGTCGAGAGAGCGAGCTGGATGGCAATACGATAGAGAATGGAGCCAAGCACACAGCCGATCAAGGCGATCAGCAGACCACGCCGTCCGAGCAGCGTTTCGCCGATGATGACGGCGGCGAGACCCACGACGATCGTACCAACGCCCGAGGTGACATCGGCAAAGCCATTCGTCTGAGCAAACAACGCACCGCCGAGTGCAACCAACGCGTTGGAGAGCGCCATGCCGAGATAGATCTGGCGGCTGGTGTCGACGCCTTGAGCGCGAGCCATGCGGGCATTCGCGCCGGTCGCGCGCATCGCCAGACCCGAGTCGCTCTCGAGGAAGCGCCAGACGAGGATGACGGCGACGACCACGAGCGCGCCGACGAAGAGCGGGCGAACGTAGAAGTCACGCAAACCATGGCCGAAGAACGGGCTGATCATCGTATCGGCATTGATCAGCGCGACGTTCGGCTTGCCCATGATGCGAAGGTTGACCGAGAACAGTGCGATCATCGTCAGGATCGAGGCCAGCAGGTTCAGGATCTTGAACCGCACATTGAGCATCGCGGTCACCATGCCGGCGGCAGCACCCGCGACCATCGCGACGAGGGCGGCCAACCACGCGTTGACGCCTGCGATGATGAGAACCGCCGTTACCGCAGCACCGAGTGGAAAGGAGCCGTCAACCGTCAGATCCGGAAAATCCAGCACGCGGAATGCGAGGTAAACGCCGAGTGCGACGAAGGCATAGACCAACCCCAGCTCCACGGCTCCCCAGAAAGCGATCTGACTCAAGGCTCCTGCCCTTTCCTCTGACTTGCCCGCCTGTCACCGGGTCCAAGCTTTTAATACCATCAGCCGCCCCCGCGTAAAACGGGAGCGGCTGGATAACCAGTTTCTCAAAACTCTGCGGCGATCAGTCGATCGTCTTTGTCGCGCGCTTCACGATGCTTTCAGGCAGGGTGACGCCCATCTTGGCGGCCGCGCCCTTGTTGATCACGAGATCGCTGCCAGCAGCAACCTTCACCGGAATGTCGCCCGGGTTTTCACCCTTGAGGATGCGAACGACGATTTCGCCGGTCTGCTTGCCGACGTCGTAGTAGTTGAAGCCAAGTGCAGCGATCGCACCGCGTGAAACGGAGTCCGTGTCGGCGGTGAAGAGCGGCAGCTTGCTTTCTTCGGCAACGGCGACGGCGCCTTCGAGTGCAGAAATGATCGTGTTGTCAGTCGGGATGTAGATGGCGTCGGCGCGGCCGACCAGCGCACGGGCAGCGCCCTGCACTTCAGCGGATTTGGTGGCGGCGGATTCGACAACCTTCAGGCCAGCCTTGTCAGCCTCCGCCTTCAGGACGGCGAGCAGCGATACGGAGTTGGCTTCACCGGAGTTGTAGAGGTAGCCGATCGTTTTGACGTTCGGCAGGATTTCCTTGATTAGCGCAAGATGCTCGGCAACCGGAGACATGTCGGAAAGGCCGGTGACATTGCCGCCCGGCTTGTCCATATCCTTTACAAGCTGCGCACCGAGCGGATCGGAAACGGCGGTGAAGACAACCGGGATGTCGCGCGTCGAGGAAACGACGGCCTGAGCCGATGGCGTCGAGATCGGCACGATGACATTGGGACCTTCGCCTGCGAACTGGCGTGCGATCTGCGCAGCCGTTGCCGGATTGCCCTGGGCCGACTCGAACATGAACTTCAGGTTCTCGCCTTCCTTGTAGCCGGCGGCCGTCAGCACATCGAGGACACCCTTGCGTGCGGCATCAAGAGCCGGATGCTCGACGATCGCCGTAACCGCGACGGTCACATCTTCGGCCTTTGCAGGCAGGGTCAGGGCCAGCGTAGCCGCGACGGCAAGCAGAATTGAACGCATTGGGTATCCTCCAGATATGATTTTGGCCTGCTTCTAGGAAAAGCAGGCCATGAAATCAATCATTAGAAAACACTGAACAGATCAAACTTGCTGATCAGTCATCCGCGCCGTGGTTGGCGATCATCATCGCCTCGAAAGCCAGCCGTTCAGTCTTGCGCATGCGTTCCGACTCCGACTTCAGCTGACCGCAGGCCGCAAGAATGTCGCGACCGCGCGGCGTACGGATCGGCGAGGCATAGCCGGCCGAGTTAATGAAATCGGCAAATTTCTCGATCTGCGCCCAGTCGGAACACTGGTAGTTGGTGCCCGGCCAGGGGTTGAACGGAATGAGGTTGATCTTCGCCGGCACGCCCTTCAGCAGCTGGATCAGCCCCTTGGCGTCCTCGAGGCTGTCATTGACGTCCTTCAGCATCACATATTCGAACGTGATGCGGCGGGCGTTCGACAGGCCGGGATACTTGCGGCAGGCGTCGATCAATTCCTTCAACGGATACTTCTTGTTGATCGGCACGAGGATGTCACGCAGGTCGTCGCGCACGGCATGCAGCGAGATCGCCAGCATCACGCCGATTTCGTCGCCGGTGCGGAAGATCTCGGGCACGACGCCCGAGGTCGACAGCGTGACGCGGCGCTTGGAGAGCGACAGCCCGTCGCCGTCGGTTGCGATCAGCAGTGCCTGCTTCACCGCATCGAAGTTATAGAGCGGCTCACCCATGCCCATCATCACGATGTTGCTGACCTTGCGGCCCTCGGCAGGCATGATCGTGCCTTGCGGCGCTTCGCGGTCCGGGAAATCGCCGAGCCGATCGCGGGCAAGCAAAAGCTGGGAGAGTATTTCTTCAGCGGTGAGGTTGCGGACCAGCCGCTGCGTGCCGGTGTGACAGAAGGAACAGGTCAGCGTACAGCCGACCTGGCTGGAGATGCAGAGCGTGCCGCGACCTTCTTCAGGGATATAGACGGCCTCGATCTCGACCGGACGGCCGGCGCCGCGGGCGGGAAAGCGCAGCAACCACTTGCGGGTGCCGTCGTTCGACACCTGCTCCTCGACGATTTCAGGGCGCGCGATGGTAAAATGCCGCTTCAGCATCTCGCGCATGTCCTTGGCGACATTCGTCATGTGATCGAAATCGGAGACACCGCGCACGTAGATCCAGTTCCACAGCTGCGCAACGCGCATCTTGATCTGCTTGTCCGGTACGCCTTTTTCGCGCAGCGCCGCGCCCATCTCTTCACGGCTGAGGCCGATCAGCGAAGGCTTCAGTCCAGCGTCAGCACCGCTGATCGCTGCGCCCAAAGGCTTGGTAACAGTCATCGCATCCATGACGGACATAGTCTCTAATCCCGAATTCAACATGCGACCACCCCGGAAAGCCGGATGACTTGCGGGTAGGAAGGGCATGGTGGCAGAAATTGAATGCGGAGCATACGGCAAGGACCGCGATCTATCCGCTGTTGCGCGGGCCTTTAGCATCATTTTTGCCGCGCGTCACTATAGATGGAAACGACAAAGGCCGGCGCAAGGGCCGGCCTCCGAAATCAAGAGACGGTCGAGAGCCGCTTATTTGCAGCCTTCAACCTGCTTCAGCGCGGCCGAAATACCTGAAAGCGAATAGCTGTAGGAGGTCGCAGTGCCTTTCCGCGATGTCGCATTAACCGTCATCGAGTGGCCTCCCTTCATAGCCGCGACCAGCGCAGGCTCCTGAGCTGCATTCTCAACCCAGCCGGCCTTATCCTTGGTAAACATCACGAAGGTCTTGTTGTCGATAACGACATCGATCTTCGAGTTCTCCTTGACGGTATAGCCCATCATCGCCTGCGGCTCGTAGGAAATGTTCTGGCCCGGGCGCTGTGACACGATGAAGAAGTTATCGCCGTGATCAATGCCTGCCGGCTTCTTTTCCGTCGGAACGGACAGCACGTAGCAGACGGTGCTCGCGCCCGACTTGTAGGAGTAAGCGCCCCAGGCCTGGAACTGCTGTATCCGCGTCGGCGCTGTGGAAGCCGGGGTTGCCTGCTGCTGCGTGGCCTGCGCTGCCGGCTGCGACTTCTTGGTTTGAGCGGATGCAATGCCGGCGCCGGCGAGAACGAGTGAGAGGGCGATTGCGGTACTTCTTACAAACATGGATATCCTGCCGGTTCTTGCGATTCGAGCCCGAAGCGAACGGGCGGCGCATAATCACGATCTGCTTTATTTTGACTTAATTCAGGTTACCAAAGCGTCAACAGAGACCGTGAGAAGTCCCTGCCTGTGCCATTTTCGCCCAAGTGTCAACGTTCGGGCGCTGTCGCCTCGCCCACGATGACGTGATGCTGAGTGCGCACACAGACCATCGCCATGAGTGAATTTAAGACATAAAGATTCAGGCAAGAGTTTGACCTTTTGAGAAACCGTTGTAGGTCAATAAGCGTTGGAAATCCGTTGGAGAATTCGCTGAGCCAGGGGACGTTGAACGGAATATGAATGCCGAGGAGAAACAGCGCTTCGCCGACCTCGCCAGGGCCGTTGCGGAACGCCGCGACCCGGAGGCGTTCGCCGTGCTGTTCGATTACTTCGCACCACGCCTAAAATCATGGTTGCTGCGGCAACGGATGGCCGGCAGCGAGGCCGAGGAGCTTGTGCAGGAAGTCATGATCGTGCTTTGGCACAAGGCCGAACTCTATGACGCAACGAGATCGTCGCTGTCGACCTGGCTTTTTCGCATCGCCCGCAATCGCCGGATTGACCTCCAGCGCCGGGCCAGAGCACGTACCTTGGATGAGGCAGATCCCGCGCTGCAGCCGATCGCGGAAAGCGGGGCAGACGAAATTCTCGCGAATGACGATCGCGACGCCCATGTGCGCGCTGCTGTCAGCCAACTCCCGGAAGAACAACGCGAAATGCTCCGCGCCGCCTTCTTTCTCGGCCAATCTCATTCCCAGATCGCCGAAGCGACAGGCTTGCCGCTCGGAACGGTGAAGTCTCGCATCCGACTTGCCTTCGGAAAGCTCAGAAAGGTTCTCGAAGCCGAGAGCGCCTGACGACCCGCTAGATCGTCTTCATGCCTTCCGGCTTGTCGGCAAGGGCACGGTCTGCCGCTTCATAATGTTTTGGCTGCAGGTGCCTGCTGACCATTGCGAAGGCAGCAGACAGAACTGCCACGTCGTCGGAAAAGCCGATGACCGCAAAAACATCGGGGATCATGTCGATCGGCATGACGAAATAGGCAAGTGCGGCCAGGAGAACGCCGCGCACCCTTGTCGGTGTCTGCGGGTCCATCGCGCAATAGAATGCGGCAACGACGTCGCGCGAAAATGGAATCTGGCGCACTGCCTTCCTGAAAGTCGGCCAGAATTTCTTGCGCACTGTCTGTTCGCGCCGGCTTTGCGTATCATCGTCGCCCGGCAGCAGGATCTCACCGAATTTGACGTCGTCCATTCCAGATTGGTCCTTTCATTCACGCGCACATATGGTGATGGCGGCGCCGGATTCAATCAAGTCGGCGCTCTGCCGCTTTCTCCATTGCCGATGCCAGCCTGAAGTCGAGCTCGGTCAGGCCGCCAGCATCATGCGTATTCAGCTTCACGTCGACACGCGAATAGACATTGAGCCACTCGGGATGATGGTTGAGCCTTTCTGCCGCCAGTGCCGCTTCGGTCATGAAACCGAACGCCTCGACGAAATTACGGAACTTGAAGCTTCGCGAGATCGACGTACCGGTGTCATCAAGCGACCAGCCGTCGAGCTTGGCGAGTTCGGCAGCGATGGCTTGCCTTTCCAGTTTTTCCCGTTTCATGTGATTGTCTCTCCTCTTCGCAACAGGACCACAGATGAAACGCATTAGCATCCTGTTTGTTTGCATGGGCAATATCTGCCGTTCGCCCCTTGCACAGGGTATTTTCTCGCATCTCATCGACGAGGCCGGCTTTGCTGATCGATTCGAAGTCGATTCGGCAGGCACGGGCGGCTGGCATGAAGGCGAGCATCCGGATCGACGTTCGGTCGCAACCGCTAGAGCGCACGGGGTAGACATTTCCCGGCAGCGCGCCCGTCAGATCAGGCGGAAGGACTTCGGCAACTTCGACCTCATACTCGCGATGGATCGATCAAATATCGCCGAACTGCAGCGAATGAGCGAGGGAGCCGCAAATATCCGCCTGTTTGGCGATTTTGCCTTGGAGACCGGCGAGGATATACCCGATCCCTATTACAGTGGCGTCGACGAATTCGAACTCGTCTATGCCAGGCTCTTTGCGGGCTGCAAGAAGCTGCTGGAGGCGCTGGGGACAGACAGTGCCTCGCGGAGCGGGAAAATCTCCTCCGTCAGATAAGGCCCGCCACCAACCGATTCCCTCGAGGACAGAAGGACGAACCGAGGTACCGTGAAGGCCGAGGTCTGAAAATTCCCGCGACCAGCAAGGTAATGCACCACATCATCGACCCGCGACGACTTCAGTCGCGCCAGCGTGACATGCGGGGTGAACTTGCGAGGATCCGGCGGCAGCCCGATGCGCTGGCAAATCCGCTCGATTTCCGCCTGGAGCGCATGCATCTCAGGCGAAGGCGAGACGCCAGCCCATACCGAATGAGGCTTCTTAGACCCGAATGCGCCGATACCATCAAGACGGATCTGGAATTCGGGCCGGTCGATACGGTCGAGCCGATCGACAATTTCGTCTGCCGTCCGTCCATCGACATCGCCAATGAACCGCAAAGTGATGTGGTAGTTCTCCACATCGATCCATCTTGCACCAGGGAGACCACCGCGCAGCAATGAGAGGCTCATCGCGGCATTGCGCGGAATTTCGAGGGCGGTAAACAGTCTCGGCATAACGAGCACTCCCCGAATCTTTTGCAGGTGCTCACACGGAATCACGCATTGAGCACCTGCGCAAGTCCCTAATTCTTCACAGTAGAAATCGTTCCCAAGAATTGCGTGATAGCCGGCTCCATCTTTTCAACCATCACATCGACGCCCTTGCTGTTGGGATGCATGCCATCCTCAAGCTTCAAACCAGCGTCGAGAACAACGCCGTCGAGAAAAAATGGATAGAGCGCAACACCATGTTTTTGCGCGAGTTTCTGGTAAATCCCGTTGAAGCGAGCCGCGTAGTCGCCACCCATGTTCGGCGGCGCTAGCATGCCAACGAGAAGAACGGCAATCCCCCGTTCCTTTAGCCGGACAATCATCTGGTCGAGATTCTTTTCGCTCTCTTCGGGCGGGATGCCGCGCAGCGCATCATTGGCGCCCAGTTCAAGAATTACGCCATCGGTGCCGTCGGGAACCGACCAGTCGATTCGCGCAAGGCCGCCGGTCGTCGTGTCGCCGGAAACCCCCGCATTGGTGATCGATATATCGACCCCTTTGGCTTTCAGGGCTGCTTGCAGTTTTTCCGGAAAGCCATCACCCGGTGGAAGCTGGTAGCCTGCCATCAGGCTGTCGCCGAAGCCGACCAGACTGATTGTCTTTGCATTGGCCGTAATCGAAAAAATAAGCGACGCAGCAATGACGGCGATGTGAAGGCCGGCAACTTTAAAACTCATTCCGCTTTCCCTAAATTGGCAGGACGATCGGCTTTATATAGGGCAAATACTGTTGGCAAAAACCATCATCGAGTTGAAGCGCGCCGATTTGACGCTTGGCAGCGCTGCTGCCTCCGTCCATGTGCTGAAAGGAATCGACCTGACGATTGCCACCGGCGAATCGGTCGGGATTGTCGGACCGTCAGGTTCTGGGAAATCGACGTTGCTGATGGTGCTGGCCGGACTGGAAAGACTCGATAGCGGCGAGATCAGCATCAGCGGCACCCCTCTGCACGGTTTGAGCGAGGATCAGGTCGCAGATTTTCGTGGCCGCAACATCGGCATTGTCTTTCAGTCGTTCCATCTGATCGCCAATATGACAGCGCTGGAGAATGTCGCCGTGCCGCTGGAGCTTGCCAACACTCCGAACGCTTTCGACGTCGCGCGCCGCGAGTTGAAGTCGGTCGGTCTGGGCGATCGATTGAACCATTATCCCGGCCAGCTTTCCGGCGGTGAACAGCAACGCGTGGCGATTGCGCGCGCACTTGCACCCTCACCGGCTTTGCTGATTGCCGACGAACCGACCGGCAACCTCGACACCGACACCGGTCGCCAGATAGCTGATCTCCTGTTTTCGAAACAGGCCGAGCGCGCGATGACGCTGGTGCTCGTGACCCATGATGCGGCGCTTGCCAAGCGCTGCTCCAGGCAGATTCGCGTTCGCTCCGGGCAAATCGAGGGCGATAGTGCGCCGGTGCAGCCCGAGGCGGCGATTGCATGACATTGCTGACCCCGCGCGTCTCCCTTGCCTTTCGTCTCGCGCTCCGCGAGCTGCGCGGCGGGCTTGGCGGCTTCTATATCTTTCTTGCCTGTATCGCCCTCGGTACCGGCGCTATCGCGGCAGTCAATTCGGTTTCGCAGTCCATCACCGAAACGATAGCCACGCAGGGTCAGGAGATTCTCGCTGGCGACGCACGCTTCGAGCTCAACAATCGCGAAGCGACCGAAGCGGAAATGGATTTCCTGCGCGGATTCGGAAGGGTATCGGAGTCAACGGGTCTGCGCTCGATGGCGCGCAAGCCCGACGGCTCCGATCAGGCTTTGGTCGAAGTCAAGGCAGTGGACGGCGCCTATCCGCTCTATGGCACGTTCGAGGCCACCCCGAACTATCCGCTACACGCACTTCTATCGGGGCAGAGTGGTACCTACGGTGCAATCGCCGCACCCCTTCTGCTCGAGCGCCTTGGCCTCTCGATTGGTGATGAGATTCTCCTCGGCAATGTGATTCTCAACATCACCGGCACGATCAAGACCGAGCCGGACGCGATTTCGGAAGGTTTCGGCTTCGCGCCTCGCCTGCTGGTCAGCAGGGAAGCGCTGAAGGCATCGGGCCTCATCCAGACTGGGAGTCTGGTCGAACACGCCTACAAGATCCACATGGACGATCCGACCGAGAGATCCACTCTGCGCGATCGGGCCGCGAAGGAATTTCCCTCTGCCGGTTGGTCGATCCGCACGAGCGACCGGGCAGCACCATCGCTGACCGAAAACATCGAGCGTTTCTCGCAGTTCCTGACGCTGGTCGGATTGACGGCACTGATCGTTGGCGGTGTCGGTGTCGCGAACGCCGTGCGCGCTTTCCTCGATTCCAAGCGCACGACGATCGCGACATTCAAATGCCTTGGCGCGCCGGCCGCAACGGTGGTGCTGATCTACCTCTTCCAGATCGCGATCATCGCCCTTGGCGGAATGATCATCGGCCTTGTCATCGGGGCGCTGGCACCCATCGTAGCATCGCAATTTCTGGCACAGTTCCTGCCAGTTTCCACCGATCTGACCTTCTACCCAGGCGCCCTCGCGCTTGCTGTCCTGTTCGGCATTCTGACAACACTTGCCTTTGCCATCATGCCGCTCGGGCATTCCCGCGAGGTACCGGCAACCGCTCTGTTCCGCGAACAAGGCTTCGAGCCGCAGGGCTTGCCCTCCTGGCCCTACATTCTTCTTGCCGCGGCCTTTCTCCTCGCCCTCGCCGCTCTTGCCGTCGCAACCGCCTACGATCGCTTCATCGCGATCGTTTTCGTCGGAGCAACCGCCTTCGCTTTCGTCATCCTGCGGCTGGTCGCAGCCGGTATTGCCTGGCTGGCGCGTCGCAGCCCACGCGTGAATTCACCTGCCCTACGGCTCGCGATCGGCAACATCCATAGACCCGGCGCACTGACGTCCTCCGTCGTCCTGTCGCTCGGCCTCGGGCTTGCGCTGCTTGTGACCCTCACCCTCATCGATGGCAACATGCGCCAGCAACTGACCGGACGCATGTCAGCCGGCGCGCCGAACTTCTTCTTCGTCGACATCCAGGGATCGGAACTCGATAAATTTCGCAGTGTCATCAAGGCCGGCTCCCCTGATGGCAAGCTGGTCGAAGTGCCGATGCTGCGCGGCCGCATCCTCGCCTTCAACGGCGAGGACGTGACCAAGCGGAAGGTTCCGCCGGGCGGCCAGTGGGTGCTGCGAGGCGACCGCGGTATCACATACTCGGAAACGCTGCCGGAAAATGCGTCGTTGACCGAAGGTTCCTGGTGGCCAAAGGACTATAGCGGCGAGCCGCTCGTCTCCTTTTCCGCCGAGGAAGCAAAAGAACTCGGCCTGAAGATCGGCGACACGGTCACCGTCAACGTGCTCGGCCGCAACATCACCGCCAGGATCGCGAACCTGCGTAAGGTCGAATGGGAAACGCTTTCCATCAACTTCGTGATGGTCTTCTCGCCGAATACGTTCCGCGGAGCGCCGCATGCCTGGCTGGCGACGCTCACCGACGCAACGGCGACGTCCAGCCAGGAAGCCGCGATCCTCAAATCCGTGACGAATACGTACCCGACCATCACCAGCGTGCGGGTCAAGGACGCGATCGACATCGTCAATACACTGGTGGCGCAGCTGGCGACAGCAATCCGCGCCGCCGCCTCTGTTGCACTGATCGCTTCGGTGCTCGTTCTTGCTGGCGCGCTGGCTGCCGGCAACCGAGCCCGTACCCACGACGCGGTGGTGCTCAAGACGCTGGGCGCAACCAGGCGAATGCTCATCCGCGCGTTCTGCTACGAGTACCTGATCCTTGGTGCAGCAACCGCAGTCTTCGCCCTTTTTGCCGGCGGCGTTGCGGCCTGGTTCATCACCGCGCGGATCATGCGCATCCCCTCGCACTTCCTTCCCGATGTCGCTGGCTTGACGCTCGTGACGGCTCTGGTGCTCACCGTCGGCATCGGTCTTATAGGAACCTGGCGCATCCTCGGGCAGAAGGCGGCACCCGTTTTGCGCGAACTCTGATTGAAGATATGGAGAAATTCCCTTCACCTTACGGCGATTTAACCCGGTCCCGGGTTGCAAGGCTCTTGTTTGCAAAAGGTGAAAGGCTCATATTGTCAACAGGCAAGCTGGAGCTCCGCAGCGGCGCCCGGGTAGAAAACCCGACACCGTGTTCACATCGGAGCTTATAAGAGGAAACTATGGCTGACCTTCGTAATTACCAAAGCCGCGCACAAACTGGCGAGATGATCGACCAGGGGCTGCGCAGCTATATGCTCAAGGTCTACAACCTGATGGCGCTGGGTTTGGCGATCACAGGTGTAGCCGCCTATCTCGCTTTCAACTTCGCCGTCCAAAACGGTCAGCTGACGCAGTTTGGCGTACTACTATTCCAGTCGCCGCTTCGCTGGGTGGTTATTCTCGCGCCGCTGGCAGCCGTGTTCTTCCTGAGCTTCAGGATCAACCGCATGAGCGTTGCCGCCGCACAGACGACCTTCTGGGTCTACGCAGCGCTTGTGGGCTTGTCCTTGTCGTCGATCTTCCTGGTCTACACCCAGTCGAGCATCACGCAGACCTTCTTCGTGACGGCCGCCTCGTTCGGCGCACTCTCGCTGTACGGATATACGACCAAGCGTGATCTCTCGGCGATGGGTTCGTTTCTAATGATGGGCCTTTTCGGCCTGATCATTGCGTCGATCGTGAACATCTTCCTGGCATCGTCGGCCATGCAGTTTGCGATCTCGGTGATCGGTGTGCTGATCTTCGCAGGCCTCACTGCCTACGACACGCAGCGCATCAAGGAGCTATACTACGAAGCCGACGGCGCAGACGTCGCCGGTCGCAAGGCGATCATGGGCGCACTGACCCTCTATCTCGACTTCATCAACCTCTTCATGTTCCTGCTGCAGTTCATGGGCAACCGCAAGTAAGGAACAGGACGTTATCGAAAAGGCGGCTTCGGCCGCCTTTTTTGTTGCCTGGTCACGCAGAGAATGATCTCTGGAGGCATCCATCGTCATATTCGACCGGCCCCCATTGAATGCCCATCTCCCTCCGCGACGCTTCCTCATCTGACCTTCTGGCAATCACCGCCATCTACCGCGAATCCGTGCTGAACGGTGTCGCAAGCTACGAGATCGTCCCGCCCATGCAGAGCGAGATGGCAGAACGGTTCTCCGCAATCAAAAGCCAGGGCTACCCCTATATCGCAGCAATCGATGATGATGGCAGCTTTCTCGGCTACGCCTATGCCTCAGCCTTCCGCACACGGCCTGCCTATCGCTGGATGGTTGAGGATTCGATCTACCTGGGGCCTGAAGCACGCGGCAAGGGAATTGGAAAGCTACTGCTCACCGAGCTGATCCGTCGCTGCACCGACCTCGGTTTTCGCCAGATGGTGGCCGTGATCGGCGGCGCCCATCCGGCATCGATCGCCCTCCATCAGGCACTGGGTTTTGAAGAGACGGGCCGCCTGAAAGGTACGGGCTACAAGCACGGCCGCTGGCTCGATACGATGATCATGCAGCGCGCCCTGGGTGAAGGAATGTCAACCGACCCCGACGCCTCGATCTATCCGGGCACCCTCTTCAAAGCTTGAAGCCAGGCTACTTCTCGACCAGCTTCAACACTTTATTGAAGACCTTCAGAACCTGTTGTAGCTCGTGCCCACGCTTCAGGATAACGCCGTGCGTGTTGACAACGGAATAAGCCCCCTGCTTGACGGCAAGCTTGGGATTCTTCTCGATGCGAAAGAGCGGCATTTCACCAGATCGCTTGAAAACGGAGAAGACAGCTCGATCCTTCAGATGATCGATCGCATAGTCCCGCCAGTCGCCCTCGCCGACCATGCGGCCATAGATCCATAAAATGGCATCGAGTTCGCGCCGGTGAAACGTAACCGGCGCAGGATCCTTGCTCTGCTTGTATTCCTTGAGATCTACGACGACTGAGGAACTGCTATCGGCCGACCGGCTTTCGCCGCGCCGCAAATCCGGCTGATCTGTCATCAGTCTCCCTGTGCCTCCGCTTGTGACGGGTAAATGACAGTTTGCCTTAGCGTTTATAAATTGCAAGCACGCGATCGCTCACATTAATCATAGCCTGTGCAATCTCCCGAGCGCCGCAATTCAGTCAAAACAGCGCCTCATTTGCAAGGGAAATTCCCTCACGACTGCGCCGCGGAGCCGTTCGGCCCCCGCGGCGAACCTGAATTGCACGTAATCTTTTTGCCAGATTTGGTCTGTTGAAACGGTTGCGTACGAGTTTGGCGCCAGCGCGCCAAAGGGCCCGGCTGACCGTATCGACCTTAACCCCAGCCCCGAATACGATCAGCCGGGCCACCCCGTTTTCCATCCGCACAAGCAGATGAAACGGTCAAATATTCTTCCCGGCCATAACGACCGTCGCTCCGAGAATCGCAGATGGATTGCCATCAGCGGTGGAGGATTGAAGTAGAATCGCGCAGCCCTCAAGATCCGGCTTCTGCATCACGCTTGCCGGCAGCGTCAAGCTTGTTTCCTTGCCCTCCCACATGCCGACGGTCTCCACGTCGGCAACACTGTTTAGATAAGCAATCTTCTGACCGCTGTTTTCGCCCTTCTCGACATCAATGGTCTTCTCACGGTTAAAATAGACCATGACGACATTGGCTTTACCCTGCCCTGCACCGATCTTGATCTCGAGTTGATCGCCGCGCATCTGCGCTTTCACTGGCACCGACAGTCCCTTACCTTCAGCTGCATAGCCATCGATCTTCTTATTGATCGCCCCCAGATCGGCTCCTGCTACGTGGTCGCGGCCATTGACGATAACCTGTGGCGTATAGACGTTGGCGCGGCCCATCGTCTGCGCATAGCCATACTGCCGCTCCGTGTTTTCCTTCGAGCTCAGCGTGTCGGCCCAGCCCATATAATTCCAGTAATCAACGTGATAGGCGAGGGCGATAACGCCACCAGCCTCGACTAGCTTGCGGAAAGCGGCATCGGCCGGAGGACAGGAAGAACACCCCTGCGAAGTGAAAAGTTCAACCACACCTTTCGGCGCATCCTGGGCAAAAAGCGGGCCAGCAAGGGCAACACCTGCAACCAGAGAAATCACAAACCGCGGGGACATTCACTGCACCTTTTTCTTCAGTACCTGCCGCCCAGTTCGCAGCAGGTTCCGATGTATGAACGTAGAGATAGTGGTTCTCGATCCAAACGGAAAGTCACGAACGGGTGAGACCAGGTGCCGGAGAAGCCACGCCGAAACACATCGTCGTGACCGGGCACCCAATACCTCGCGCGCAAACAAAAACCGCCGGAAAATCTCTTTCCGGCGGTCATTCTCGTAGAAGTCTGTTAAAAATCAGGCAGCGAGATCACGCAGAACGGTCTGCAGGATGCCACCGTTGTTGAGGTAGATCACCTCGTCGAGCGTATCGACGCGCGACAGCAATGGGACGTCCTTCACGGTACCGTCGCCGTAGGTGATCTTGGCGATCTTCTTTTCACGTGGCTTGATGTTTTCGAGCCCTTCGATGGTAACGATTTCATCGCCCTTGAGGCCAAGTGTTGCCCAGGTCGTGCCCTCTTCGAAGACAAAGGGGATGACGCCCATGCCCACCAGATTCGAGCGGTGGATACGCTCGAAGGACTGTGCGATCACGGCCTTGACGCCGAGCAGGTTGGTGCCCTTCGCCGCCCAATCGCGGGACGAACCGTTGCCGTATTCGACGCCTGCGAAGATGACGAGCGGAACGCCCTCGGCCTTGTACTGCATGGCCGCGTCGTAGATCGATTCCTCTTCCTTCGACGGGTAATGAATGGTGTAGCCACCTTCCTTGCCGTTCGGGCCGAGCATATGGTTGCGGATGCGGATGTTGGCGAAGGTGCCGCGCATCATCACTTCATGGTTGCCGCGGCGCGTGCCGTACTGGTTGAAGTCGGCGACGCCGACATTGTGCTCAAGTAGATAGGCACCGGCAGGCGATGCCGCCTTGATCGAACCGGCCGGAGAAATGTGGTCGGTGGTGATCTTGTCGCCGAAGAGACCGAGAACGCGCGCACCCTTGATGTCGGAAATGCCCGTGCCGGTCTTGCCCATGCCCACGAAGTAAGGCGGGTTCTGCACGTAGGTCGAGTTGTCGTCCCAGGCATAGGTCTGGCCCGGAGGAACCTGAACGGCCTGCCAATTGGCGTCGCCCTTGAAGACGTCCGCGTACTTCGTTTCGTAAAGTTCGCGGGTGACGTATTTCTGGATGAACTCCTGCACCTCGTGCGAGGTCGGCCAGATGTCCTTGAGATAGACAGGGTTGCCGTCCTGATCTTCGCCGATCGGCTCCTTGGTCAGGTCCTTTTGGACCGTACCGGCAAGCGCGTAGGCGACGACGAGCGGCGGGGAAGCCAGATAGTTCGCCTGAACATCAGGCGAGATGCGGCCTTCGAAGTTGCGGTTACCGGACAGAACGCCCGAAACGATCAGGCCCTTGTCGTTGATCGTCTTCGAAATCGGCGCCGGCAGCGGGCCGGAATTGCCGATGCAGGTTGTGCAGCCGAAGCCGACGAGGTTGAAACCGAGCTTATCGAGGTCAGCCTGCAAGCCTGATTTGGCTAGGTATTCGCCAACGACCTGGCTTCCCGGTGCAAGCGAGGTCTTGACCCACGGCTTGGACTTCAGGCCCTTGGCAACGGCGTTGCGGGCGAGAAGGCCGGCGGCGATCAACACCGACGGGTTGGAGGTGTTGGTACAGGACGTGATGGCGGCAATCGCCACGTCGCCATGGCCAAGATCGAAGTCGGTGCCTTCGACCGCATAGCGGTTGGCGAGCTGGCCGGGCTTCTTGTAGTCGGCGTCCATCGAGCCAGCGAAACCGGAAGCGATGTTTTCGAGCGGGATGCGACCTTCCGGACGCTTCGGGCCAGCCATGGCGGGCACGACGTCGCCGAGATCGAGTTCCAGCGTGTCGGTGAAGACGAGATCGGAGCCATCTCCCTCGCGCCACATGCCCTGGGCCTTGGAATAGGCTTCGACCAGCGCGATCCGGTCATGCGTGCGGCCGGACATGGTGAGGTAGTTGATGGTTTCGCCGTCAACCGGAAAGAAGCCACACGTCGCGCCGTATTCCGGACCCATGTTGCCGATCGTCGCGCGGTCGGCGAGCGGCATGTTGTCCATACCCGGGCCGAAGAATTCGACGAACTTCGAAACGACGCCCTTCTTGCGCAGCATCTGTACGACCATCAGCACGAGGTCAGTCGCCGTGACGCCTTCCTTGAGCTTGCCGGTCAGCTTGAAGCCGATGACTTCAGGCAGGAGCATCGAGACCGGCTGGCCGAGCATCGCCGCTTCCGCTTCGATACCGCCGACGCCCCAGCCGAGAACGCCGAGACCGTTGATCATCGTGGTGTGGCTATCCGTACCTACGCAGGTATCCGGATAAGCGATCGTCTCGCCATCCTCTTCCTTCGTCCAGACGGTCTGGCCGAGATATTCGAGATTGACCTGGTGACAGATGCCGGTGCCAGGAGGAACGACGCGGAAGTTCTTGAATGCCTGCTGGCCCCACTTCAGGAAGCGGTAGCGCTCGCCATTGCGCTGGTATTCCAGCTCGACGTTGCGCGCAAAGGCCTGCGGCGTGCCGAATTCGTCGACGATGACGGAGTGGTCGATGACGAGATCGACCGGAACGAGCGGATTGATCTTCTCGGGGTCGCCACCGAGCGACACCATCGCGTCGCGCATCGCGGCAAGGTCAACGACGGCGGGAACGCCGGTGAAATCCTGCATCAGAACGCGCGCCGGGCGATAGGCGATTTCGTTTTCGACAGTGCCCTTGTTGTTCAACCATTCGGCAACGGCAAGGATATGCTCCTTGGTGACGGACTGGCCGTCCTCGAAGCGCAGCAGGTTCTCGAGCAGAACCTTCATCGAGTAGGGAAGCTTCGACACACCGGGGAGGCCATTCGCCTCAGCCTTGGGAAGGCTGAAATAGACGTAGTCCTTGCCGTCCACGGTGAGCGTGGAACGACAGTTGAAGCTGTCAAGAGATTTAGACACGAGAGACCCCGTTTCTGATAGCGAACACAATTGTGCGGACGCCTATGCACTGAATGCACATCAGGATGCGGGTGCGGCCATTTCCGCTGTCCGCACATGAGCGAAGCCCATGTTCGGCTTTAGGATGAAATTCACGCCGACCGCTGGCGTGGTTACGGACATATAGATAATTTCCAGGAAAGGTGCCAGAGAGTGCATGGCTCATTTCGGATTTTTTTGCATTGCGATGACTGAAAAATTAAACCACGGAAAAGTCATGTATCTCGAGGCCGCCAATCTGGCTGCGCGCCGGGGCGAAGACCTGATTTTCGAGGATGTATCCTTCCACTTGAAGTCAGGCGAAGCGCTGGTTTTGACTGGCAGGAACGGATCAGGAAAGTCGACGTTGCTGCGTGTCGTCGCCGGCCTGTTACGGCAGGAAAGAGGTTCGGTCAGCTTCACTGATCCGCAGGGTAACGCCCACGAGCGCGTCGGAGAAATCAGTCACTATCTCGGCCACCGCAATGCGATGAAAAGCGAGTTGACAGTCGCCGAAAACCTCGAATTCTGGCGTCGCTTTCTGGGAGATACGCACGGCGTTTCGGGCATTTCCATGGATCAGGCGGCCGAAGCGGTGGGGCTCGCCGGGATCACGCATCTCCCTTTCGGCTATCTTTCGGCTGGCCAGCAACGCCGCTTCGCCTTCGCCAAGCTGCTTATCGCCTACCGGCCGGTCTGGATCCTCGATGAGCCGACCGCTGCGTTGGACACAAGCGGGGACCGCCTCTTTGCAGAGCTTGTCGAAGCCCATCGACGGCGCGGCGGTATCGTGCTTGCCGCAACCCACCAGCCGTTGAGCCTGGAAGGCGCGCAGGAGTTGAGGATGACGGGATTTGCCCACACCGGACCAGGAGTATGGGCATGACGGCCCTTCTTCTGCGCGACCTCAAACTCTCCATCCGCGCCGGCGGCGGTGCGCTGATCGGTGTTCTCTTCTTCCTGACCGTTGTCGCAGTCATCCCCTTCGGCGTCGGTCCTGATCTCGCACTTCTATCCCGCATCGGTCCCGCGATCGTCTGGATCGGCGCACTGCTTGCTGCACTTCTCGGCCTCGATCGCCTGTTCCAGGCCGAGCGTGACGATGGCTCGCTCGATCTCATGCTGATGCAGGAAACACCGCTCGTGCTGACGGTACTCGTCAAATGCCTGGCGCACTGGATCGCCACCAGCCTACCGCTCGTCATCGCCTCGCCGCTGCTTGGCCTCTTTATGAACATGAGCGAGACCGCCATCGGCGCGACAACGCTGACGCTGCTCGTCGGTTCGCCTGCAATTACCTTCATCGGCGCCGTCGGCGCAGCCGTGGCGGTCGCCTTGCCGCGCGGCGGCCTGCTGGTCTCGATTCTCGTGCTGCCCCTGACGATCCCGGTGCTGATCTTTGGCGTTAGCGCTACCTATGCGGCGGTCGAGGGACCATCGCCCTTTCTGCCGCCCTTCCTCATCCTGATAGCGCTGACCCTCTTCTTCGCGGTGATCGGACCGGCTGCGGCGGCTCTTGCGCTGCGCAACACGTCGGATTGATTAGGCGCTCGATTGCGGCATTCGGCATATCGCGGTAAGGAAACAGCATGAGCGAAACAAGCCTTGCCATCACAAAATTCAGCGATCTCGCCAACCCTACGCGGTTTCTGGCGCTGGCCGCACGCATCGTTCCCTGGATGGCTGGTTTCACTGCCCTCTGTTTTATCGTGGGGCTGTATCTCAGCTTCACGACCGAGGGCGACTACCAGCAGGGCGAGACCGTCCGCATCATGTATATCCACGTGCCGGCGGCCTGGCTTGCGATGATGGGCTACACGATCATGAGCGTTTCGGCGATCGGCACGCTGGTCTGGCGCCACCCGCTGGCCGATGTCTCGGCAAAGGCCGCAGCGCCGCTTGGTGCGGCCTTCACGCTGATCGCCCTCGTGACAGGCTCCCTCTGGGGTAAGCCGATGTGGGGCACCTGGTGGGTCTGGGATGCCCGGCTCACGTCCGTCTTCATTCTATTTTTGATGTATCTCGGGCTCATCGCCCTCAATCGCGCAATCGACGACCCATCGAAGGCCGCCCGCGTCAGCGCCGTCCTGATCCTCGTCGGGTTCGTCAACATCCCGATCATCAAGTTCTCTGTCGATTGGTGGAACACGCTGCATCAATCCGCGAGCGTGCTGCGTCTTGACGGTCCGGTGATCGATCCGGAGTTCCTGCGGCCGCTGCTGGTGATGGCTGTTGCATTCACCGCACTCTTTTTCACGCTCCATATCATGGCGATGCGCAATGAAATCTGGCGACGCCGTGTCGCAGCGCAGCGTCGTATGGCGGCGCGCCTGGCGAGCCGCGAGGGATAGTCATGACACACGCCTTCTATGTCTATGGCGCCTATGGCTTTGCTGCCCTTGTCACGGCAGCGGCCACTCTTTGGACTTGGGCCGACGGCCGCACGCGCCGTCAGGAGTTGGCAGCCCTCGAGGCCTCCGGTATCCGCCGCCGCTCAGCGCGAACGAGGGATGGTGAATGAGCACGGCGCCCGAAACAAGCCCTGCCAAGCGCGGATTCGGACGTTATGCCGTTGCCTTGATCCCGTTGGTCGTCTTTGGTGGTATCGCGGCCACCGCGGCAAAGATGCTTTATGATCAGGATGTCCACGGCAAGGATATCTCGGAAATCCCCTCGGCACTTATCGGCACGAAGGCACCGGCACTGAACCTTGCGCCGCTCGAAGGCGCCAACCTGCCATCGCTGACCGATAGCGCCATCAAGGGCAAACTGACGCTCGTCAACGTCTTCGCGTCCTGGTGCATTCCCTGTCGCGAAGAGCATCCGATCCTGAAGGAGCTTGCGAAGGACAGCCGGCTCAACGTGGTTGCCATCAACTACAAGGACAAGAACGACAACGCGCTTCGTTTCCTCGGCGAACTCGGCAATCCCTTTGCCGCCATCGGCATCGATCCGAAAGGACAGGCAGCCATCGATTGGGGTGTCTACGGCATCCCCGAAAGCTACCTGGTCGCTCCCGACGGCACGATCCTCTACAAACGGGTCGGCCCGTTCGACGACATCAGTTTGAGGGAGGGACTGCTCCCGGCCATGGAAAAAGCGCTGAGCAAGCCAGCTTCTTGACTAGAGGCCGCTCTGCCAGGTCTTGACCGCCTCGACGGGCCAGACCAGCATTAGGACATTGAGCGTCAGGTTGTCGCGGATCAAGTAGCCGGTCAGAAGCTCGAAGAAGATCGCGATCGCCACCGTCAGCGCCACCGGCGCGCGCGAGGCGAAGATAAATCCGACAACCATGAACACCGTGTCCATCGCCGAATTGATGATGCTGTCGCCGTAATAATCGAGCGAGATCGTCGCGGTGCGGTAGCGATCAATGATGATCGGCGAGTTCTCCAGCAACTCCCAGCCGGACTCGATGAGCAACGCCAACAGCAGGCGTGCCGCGAACGGCTTTCCGCGCAGGACAAGGTGCGCCACGCCGTAGAAGATGAAGCCGTGGATGATATGTGACGGCGTGTACCAGTCCGAAAGGTGCTGGGAATTGCCGCTTGAATTGACGACGCCTTCCCACAGCTTGACATAGCCGCAGGTGCAGATCGGCGTGCGGCCCATCAGATACTCTGCGACCACCTGCGCCAGCAGAACCAGCAGACAGGCTGCGAACCAGAACGTCTGATGGCGAACCCTTGTCTGCGTTTCTGCGACGGTCACTTATCGGCCTCTCCGGCTGGCGTTACCGTGTGCTTCAGGATGAGCGGCATCTGCGCCATCGTGAAGATGATGGTGATCGGCATCGTTCCCCAGACCTTGAAAGCGATCCAGAAGTCATCAGAGAAGTTACGCCAGATGACTTCGTTCAGCACCGCGAGGAAGAGGAAGAAGATCCCCCAGCGAACCGTCAGTTTGCGCCATCCCTCTGCGTCGAGCTGAAAGGCCGCGTTGAAGACGTAGCCGAGCAAAGATTTGCCGAAAGCCAGGCCACCAAGCAGCGCAACGCCGAAAAGCGCGTTGACGATGGTCGGCTTCATCTTGATGAAGGTTTCGTTCTGCAGGTAGATCGACAGCGATCCAAAGATGACGACGACGATGCCTGATACGAAGGGCATGATCGGCAAATGCCCGAGCATGACCTTCGATACGGTCAGCGAGATCACCGTCGCCCCCATGAAGAGCGCTGTTGCCACGAACAGTGGTCCGCCAAGCTCCGAGAGAACAGGAAACCGCTCGACCAGCCACGCACCGCGCAGGTTGGCGAAGAAGAAGATCAGAAGCGGGCCAAGCTCCAGGACGAGCTTCAGCATCGGGTGATGCCTGTCGGTCGCGCTTGGGGTGATATCGCTCTCTGTCGTCATTCTATCTCAAATCCGTTTGTGTCACACGAGACGCTTGCCCGTGTTTGTCGGCATATCTGTGGCATTATTGGCCGAGCCCGGCAATGGCGTGGGCAAAATCCTCGGCCTCGAAAGGCTCGAGATCATCGACGCCTTCGCCGACGCCGATGAAATAGACCGGCAGTTTGTGCTTGGCGGAGATCGCCACGAGGATACCGCCGCGGGCCGTGCCGTCGAGCTTCGTCATGATCAATCCGTTGACGCCGGCGACATTGCGGAAGATTTCGACCTGCGACAGAGCATTCTGTCCCGTTGTCGCGTCGAGCGTCTGCAGCACCGTATGCGGCGCATCCGGATCGAGTTTGCCGAGAACCCGAACGATCTTCTCAAGCTCGGCCATCAGCTCGACCTTGTTCTGCAGGCGGCCGGCCGTATCGATGATCAGTACGTCGCACTTCTTCGCCTTTGCCTGCTCGAAGGCATCGTAGGCGAGGCCCGCAGCATCCGCGCCGAGCTTGGTGCCGATGAACTCCGACTTCGTGCGATCGGCCCAGATCTTCAGCTGCTCGATCGCAGCGGCGCGGAACGTATCGCCGGCGGCCACCATGACCTTCAGCCCGGCACCCGAGAGCTTCGACGCCAGCTTGCCGATCGTCGTCGTCTTGCCTGTTCCGTTGACGCCGACGACAAGGATGACGTGCGGCTTGTGGCTGAGATCGAGCTGCAGCGGCTTGGCGACGGGCTTCAGCACCTTGGCGATCTCGCTTGCCATGATACGGCTGACATCCTCGCCGGTGACATCCTTGCCGTAGCGCTCGGAGGCCAGCGTATCGGTGACGCGCATCGCCGTCTCGACGCCAAGATCGGCCTGGATCAGCAGATCCTCGAGATCCTGCAGCGTCTCGTCGTCGAGCTTGCGCTTGGTGAAGAGCGCCGCGATCTGGCCGGTGAGCTGCGACGACGTGCGGGCAAGGCCGGCACGCAGACGCTGGAACCAAGAAAGTTTAGGAGGAGGAACCAGAGGCGCTGCCTCGGAAGCAACGGGACCTGTCGCAAATCCCTTTGGAAGAACCGGCGCGGCAGAGGCATCACCGGAAACGTCGTCATCTTCGATCGGAGCAGATATCTCTTGATCGGCAGGAGAGAGTTTATCCGTGATAGGCTGCTGCTCAGCATCAGCGTCCGTTTCAAGCTCTGCGGCCGGCTCGTCGGTCTCGGCAGCGTACACTACCCGCGCAACGTCGTCCTCTTCTACCTGCTCGCCGGTTTCCGGCTGCAGGGAATCAGCAACAGCAACCGCCTCTTCCGGCGTGCTTTCAGCGGGCGTCTCGACCTCGGCTTCGGCCTCAAGCAGCGAAAGCGGCACAATGCCAATGTCGCTCGCCTGCATCTCGGACGGCAAGACCTCGGAAACGTCTTCCTCGACGGGCGCCAGCGCTTCAGCCTGCTCGGCGAGTTCCTCGATCGGAGCGTCCTCACCTACGTCATCGGCAGGACCGCCAGCTGTGTCCATCTCCTCGGCCAGGACCGGGTCAGCGACGACAGGAAGATTTTCCTCGCGCGAGTGCGGCTCCAGTTCGGATTCGAGCGCCTTTGTCTCGACCGCCTCCGGCGTCTGCTCTTCCTCGGGCTTCGGGCCGAAGGTGAAGACCTTTTTGATGAAATTGAACGCCATGAGGATTCCGTAAACTCAGGCCGCGTCGGCGGCCGTCAATTGCATGTCGAGGTGTTTGCCGTTGTGCCCGGTAATGGCAGCCTGCACGAAGCTTCTGGGGGCAAGTCCCGCGGCTTCGACAAGCGTGAAGTTCTCGGTATGCGCCAAACCGTTGTTTTCCACCAGCAGCCATTGCTGCGTCCCGACCATCCCGTCGAGATGGGACTGATGCAGGCGATGTCCAGTGGCGCGAAGCCGCCCTGCCCGCTCCTTGACCAGCGCGCGATCGAGTTGCGGCATGCGCGCGGCGGGCGTTCCCGGCCGTGGGCTGTAAGGGAACACGTGGAGATGGGCGATATTGGCCTCTTCCGCCAGCCGCACGGCATTGGCGAACATCTCCTCGCTCTCGGTCGGAAAGCCGGCGATCATATCCGCACCGAAGCTCATCTCCGGCCGCAGGCGGCGCACCTCGTTGACGAAGGTCAAGGCGTCCGCGCTCGAATGGCGACGCTTCATCCGCTTCAGGATCATGTCATCGCCATGCTGCAGCGAAAGGTGGAGATGCGGCATGAAGCGCGCTTCCTCGGCGATCAGATCCAACAGATGCCTGTCGGCCTCGATGCTGTCGATCGACGAAAGCCGCAGGCGGCGAATATCAGGCACCTGGTTCAGAAGCGTCTTGGCAAGCATTCCCAGCGTCGGCTCGCCGGGCAGGTCGGCACCAAAGCTGGTTGCGTCGACACCCGTCAGGACGATCTCCCGGTAGCCGCTTTCAACGAGC
The DNA here is from genome assembly GCA_900466605.1 of Hyphomicrobiales bacterium. GTDB lineage: Bacteria > Pseudomonadota > Alphaproteobacteria > Rhizobiales > Rhizobiaceae > Rhizobium. The sequence continues at coordinate 288,240 of UBMU01000002.1, read as the reverse complement.
TTGCGCGCCTGGTCGACGACCGCCCCCATCGGCACGGAGCGCGAATTGCCGCGACCATAGGGAATGATGCAGAAGGTGCATCGGTGGTCGCAACCGTTCTGGACCTGAATGAACGCCCGCACATGACCGTCGATATGCTTGACCATCTGCGGCGCCGTCTGGCGCACGCTCATGATGTCGTTGACGCGCAGCTTCTCTTCCGCCGAAACGCCGAAATCCGGCAAAGCGCGATAGGACGCACTCTTCAGCTTCTCTTCGTTGCCGAGGACAGCATCGACCTCGGCCATGTCGGCGAAGGTTTCTTTCTCTGTCTGGGCCGCGCAGCCTGTTACGATAATGCGGGCATGGGGATTGTCGCGCCTCGCACGTCGGATCGCCTGGCGAGCCTGGCGCACGGCTTCGCCGGTGACGGCACAAGTATTGACGAGGATGGCATTGTTGAGCCCGGCCTTCTCGGCCTCGGCCCGCATCACTTCGGATTCGTAGGTATTGAGACGACAGCCGAAGGTGATGACTTCGACGCCGCTCACCGCGCTTCCGCTCCCGGCGCCGCGTCGCGCGACCAGGTACCCGTCGACGGATCGAGCGTGCCGGACCATTCCCATTCGGCAGGACCGGTCATGATGACGTGATCGTCGCGTTCGCGCCATTCGATCGTCAGCACACCCTGGTTTGGGCTGCTGGCAACCTTCACCGCGACTTCGCGCGCCGTACGGCCGGTGCGGGCGGCCGAAACGGCCGTGGCACAGGCGGCAGAACCGCAGGCAAGCGTCAGCCCAGCGCCCCGCTCCCAGGTGCGCGTCGTGATCGAGCTCGGAGAGGTCACCTGCGCCAGCGTGATGTTGGCGCGCTCGGGGAACATTGGATGGTTCTCAAGCAGCGGTCCAAAACGGCCAAGATCGAACGACATCGGGTCCTGGTCGATCCAGAAGATCGCATGCGGATTGCCCATCGAAGCGACGGAGGGCGAATGCAGCACCGGGTTGTCGATCGGCCCAATCTGCAGCTCGATACGGCTGGTATCGTGGAATTCCTCGGCAAGCGGGATCTTGTTCCACTCGAAGACCGGCTTGCCCATATCGACGGAGATCGTCCCATCCTCGTGCTCGACGGCATTGAGGATGCCTGCCACCGTCTGGAAGGTGAAAACCTTCTTGCCGGTTTCGGACGCAAGCGCCTGGACGACACAGCGCGTGCCGTTGCCGCAGGCCTGCGCCTTCGAGCCGTCGGAATTGAGAATATCGATCCAGGCATCCGTGCCTGATGCCTTAGGAGCGTGGATCGCCATGATCTGGTCGAACTGCGTGTCCGGCACGGCATTCAACGCGATTGCTGCGGCAGGCGTCACCTTGTCGGCACGGCCACGCATATCAACGACCAGGATCTTGTTGCCAAGCCCGTTCATCTTCGCGAATTCGACCGTTGCGTTCATAGGTGTCATGTCCGTCTCTGTTTGGGCTGTATATGGCGGAAATGCGGGGCAATTACCAGTGGCTTGACGGACCCGAGCACCGCGACACATTCATGAGAGAGCCATACGAAGCCTCATATTTAAGAATGATCGCAACTATCTGGCGCTTTTCTTCGCTTGGAGGCATTCTTTGGTTCGGATGGTGCTTTTGGCAGGGAGGATCGCCGATGCGCTGCTTCACGGTACTTGGGCCCTCGCAGACGGGAAAAACGACACTCGTCGCAAAGCTGGCCTCGCTCGAGGGAACGCCCAAAAAGTCAGCCTCTCCATATGGATCAAGCCTGACGGAATTCGATTTCAAGGACGAAGCATGGTGTGCGATCGACACACCCGGAACAAACGAGGCGCTGGCTTTGGCGCAAGATGCTCTGCTCGCCAGCGACGCGTGCATTCTCTGCATATCACCAACGCCCGACGAAGCGGTTCTGGTGGCACCTTATCTCCGTGCCATCGAGGCATCCGGCACGCCCTGTTTGGTCTTCATCAATCGCATGGATGAGCCGCGTGGCCGATTGCGCGATGTCATCTCCGCACTCCAGGCCTACTCAAACCACCCTCTCGTTCTGCGGCAGGTGCCGATTCGCGAAGGCGACACGGTCGTCGGCAGCTGCGACCTGATTTCCGAACGTGCGTGGCGCTACCGGGAAGGGCAGCCGTCCGCGCTGATCGAACTACCGCAGGACACTGCCGAGCGCGAGCACGAGGCGCGGGCAGAGATGCTCGAACAGCTGTCGGAATTCGACGACTGGCTACTCGAAGAGCTTATCGAAGACCGCGAGCCGGCAAGCGACACGCTGTTTGCAATTTCCTCACGGATACTCAAGGAGAACCGGGTCATCCCCGTGCTGTTCGGTGCCGCGTCACACAGCAACGGTATCATGCGCCTGATGAAGGCCCTTCGCCACGAGGCGCCACCGGCAGCAGCGCTGCGGACGAGGCTTGCGGGAAGCTCAGGGGCGCAAGGCACGGAACTTTCCGCCGTCAGTTTCCACGCCTATCACAAGGCCAATGTCGGCAAGACGGTCCTGATACGCGCGTTTGCTGACGGCTTGAAGCAAGGCGCCTCGCTCGGCGGGGCCACTCTGGGTCCCCTGCAGGAAGCCGGCAGCGGAAAGCCGATCAGTGGCACCGTGCAGCCAGGCGGTATCTTTGCTGCTCTGAAATCGGACCATCTGCCCGCGCCCGCCTTGCTGACGCAATCCGCCAGCGTCGAACCGCCTGACTGGACAACACCGCCGACACCCATGCTCGAAAGGATCCTCGTTCCTGGCAGCGAACGTGACGAAACCAAGCTCTCGGCGACGCTGGCGAAACTGGCGGAAACCGATCGCGGTCTCAAGGTGATGCAGGAGGAAGGTACTGGCGCCGCACTGATTTGCGCGCAGGGACCCGTCCATCTGCGTGATCTACGAAAAACGCTGTCAGAGGTCTTCCGGGTCGAAGTCTCGGACCGCGCACCGAACCCGATCTACCGGGAAACAATCTCCAAGCCCTCGGACGTGCGCTACCGTCACCGCAAGCAGACGGGCGGCGCTGGCCAATTCGCCGATGTGCAACTCAGCGTGCGGCCGAACGAACGCGGACAGGGTTTCACCTTCGGCGAAAGCGTCAAGGGCGGCACCGTGCCGCGAAACTACATACCGGCGGTCGAGGCCGGAGCCCGCGAAGCCATGGAGAAAGGGCCCCTTGGCTTCCAGGTAGTAGATGTCGATGTGACATTGACCGACGGCCAGTATCACTCGGTCGACAGTTCCGATTTCGCCTTCCGTGCGGCCGGTAAAATGGGCGTCAAGCAGGCGCTGTCGCAGGCATCCGCCGTTCTCATGCAGCCTGTCATCAGGATCGATATCCATATCCCCTCGGTTTACTCCGGAGGCATGGTGACACTCGTTTCCTCGCTCAAGGGACAGGTTCTCGGCTTCGACCGAGACGAGAATGCCAAGGGTTGGGACATATTCCGCGCGCTTGTCCCGGGTGGAGTCCTGGAAGAGCTGGCACGATCACTGAAATCAGCAACGCAGGGCATCGGCCACTTCTCGAAGACCTTCGATCATTTCGAGGAGCTTTACGGAAAGGAAGCGGACACCATCGTCAATACGCATGGTTCAGGGGCTCAACCGCACTGATCATGTCCGCGGCACATCGAAGATCTCGCCTGCCTTGAGTGGCCGGAACCGCTCGGGCGACACGCTGCGATCGATCATGGCCGCATGCAGCGCCTTGACCGGCGCATCGATCGCCTCGTCCGTCAGCTGGAACGTAGCGAAGTGGTGCCCGGCGACATAGGCGGCGTTGGCGAGCTGCATTCCCATCACCGCTTCCTCAGGATTCTGATGCTGGCCCTTCATGAACCAGCGCGGCTCATAGGCGCCGAACGGCAGTATGGCGAGGCGAAACCCGCCATGCTTTTGCTGAACAGCCTTGTAGTTGACGCCGCCATGAAAGCCCGTATCGCCGACGTGGTAGATCTTCCCGGCCGGCGTCGACAACACGAACGCGGCCCAGAGCGCCATGCGACGATCTCCGGTCCCGCGCGCCGACCAGTGGTGCGCCGGCTCCGCGTAGATGTCGATACTCTCAAGCGAGATGCGCTCGCCCCAATCCATCGCGGTCACCTGCACCGTGGGGGCGGCACGGCGAATGATCGTTTCGTTGCCAAGCGGCGTCACGACAAGCGGCCTATGCTTCGCCTGCAGACGACGGAGCGTGGCAACATCGAGATGATCGTAGTGATTGTGCGAAACGAGAACGAGATCGATCGGCGGCAGATCATCGAACGCAATACCGGGCGCAACGACTCGCTTAGGTCCGGCGAAGGCAAAGGGGCTGGCTCGATCGGACCAAACAGGATCCGTCAGAATGTTCAACCCCGCGACCTGGACCAGCATGGTCGCATGGCCGACCATCGTTACCCTGATATCCTCGCCATCGACGCGCAAATCCGGCTTGGCCTGTCCGAACGGGCTCTGAACGGACTTCGGCCAGCGATCGCGGCCGCCGCCGAACTGCCACCGCATCAGCTCTCGAAAGCCGAGAGGCTCGATACCCTCAGGATTGAAGAAATGCGTGCCGTCGAAGTGATCGGAGACAGGCCCTTGATAATAGGGATTGCGTCGTTTGGCCGGGGACATCAAGAGCGTTTCCGTTGAAGGGAAGGCAGATCTGGGAACGGACGCACGTTTTTGAAAGGCCGAAACCCTGCCTTTTCTCGGCTTTGCCTTGACTCCCGGCGCTTTTTCCTGTTTACCGCCGCTCAATCTGCGACGAGCTTCAAGACTCGAGCCACCGACCGGGACCCGCAAAGGTATAAATCGATCCCGGAGGTCCACACCCGACAGCGCGATGCGCCCTCGGGTGCTTTTTGGCTATGCGTCTTGTTTTCGTCAAGGAAAAGCACAAGGTTTCCGTCTTCAGGAAATCACAAGGAAGAGCCGATGTTTGAGAACCTCCAGGACCGTCTTGGATCCATTCTGAATGGACTGACAGGCCGTGGCGCGCTTTCGGAAGCCGATGTTTCCGCAGCGCTGCGCGAGGTTCGCCGTGCGCTGCTGGAAGCCGACGTCGCGCTCGACGTGGTGCGCGCCTTCACCGACCGCGTCCGCGAAAAGGCCGTCGGCGCCGAGATTCTGAAGTCCATCAAGCCCGGCCAGATGGTCGTCAAGATCGTCCATGACGAGCTGATCGAGATGCTCGGCGGCGAAGGCGTCGGCGTCGATCTGCACGCGGTCGCTCCTGTTGTCATCATGATGGTCGGTCTGCAGGGCTCGGGCAAGACCACGACATCGGCGAAGATCGCCAAGCGGCTCACCGACCGCGAGAAGAAGAAGGTGCTGATGGCGTCGCTCGATACGCGACGTCCGGCAGCGCAAGAACAGCTGCGCCAACTCGGCGTGCAGACGGGCGTCGATACGCTGCCGGTCATCGCCGGCCAGTCGCCGACGGATATTGCCGCGCGCGCCGTACAGGCAGCCAAGCTCGGCGGCCATGACGTCGTCATCCTCGATACCGCCGGCCGCACGCATATCGACGAGCCCTTGATGGTCGAAATGGCCGACATCAAGAAGAAGTCGAACCCGCATGAAATCCTGCTGGTCGCGGATTCGCTGACCGGTCAGGACGCCGTCAACCTGGCGCGCAACTTCGACGAACGCGTCGGCATCACCGGCCTGGTGCTGACCCGCATGGACGGCGATGGCCGTGGCGGTGCAGCGCTCTCGATGCGCGCCGTGACAGGCAAGCCGATCAAGCTCATCGGCGTCGGTGAGCGCATGGGCGAACTGGAAGAGTTCCACCCCCGCCGTATTGCCGACCGCATTCTCGGCATGGGCGACATCGTCTCGCTGGTCGAGCGCGCCGCCGAGAATATCGACGCCGAAAAGGCGGCCGCCATGGCCGCCAAGATGGCCAAGGGCAAGTTCGACCTCAACGACCTCGCCGACCAGCTGCGCCAGATGCAGAAGATGGGCGGCATGGGCGGCATCATGAGCATGATGCCCGGTATGGCCGGCATGAAGGACAAGATGGCCTCGGCCGGTCTCAATGACAGCCTGTTCGGCCGCCAGCTCGCCATCATCGGTTCGATGACCAAGGCCGAGCGCGCCAATCCTGATATGCTCAAGCATTCCCGCAAGAAGCGCATCGCCGCCGGCTCCGGCACCGACGCCTCCGACATCAACAAGCTTCTGAAGATGCACCGCCAGATGGCGGACATGATGAAGATGATGGGCGGCAAGGGCAAAGGCGGCCTGATGAAGCAGATGATGGGCGGCCTTGCCGGCAAGATGGGTCTTGGCGGCCTCGGCGGCGGCATGCCCGATCTTTCGAACATCGACCCCAAGCAGCTCGAAGCGCTCCAGAAGCAGGCTGAAGCTGCCGGTCTTGGAAAGCCGGGCGGCGGGCTGCCCGGTCTTAGCGGCGGCGGTTTGCCAGGGCTTGGCGGCGCCAAGCTGCCAGGTCTCGGCGGTGGTTTCCCAGGTCTTCCGGGCCTGCCCAAGAAGAAGTGAAGGGGTCGCGTAGAAGATGATTGATCCTGAAATCAAAGCCCAGCTTTCGAACTATCGCCAGTCGATCGACAACATCGACGCAGCGCTGGTCCACATCCTGGCCGAACGGTTTCGCTGCACCAAAGAGGTCGGCGTTCTCAAGGCCAAGTACAAGTTGCCGCCGGCCGATCCGGCGCGCGAAGAATACCAGATCGAACGCCTCCGCCATCTGGCGAAGGATGCCAATCTGGATCCGGATTTCGCCGAGAAGTTCCTGAACTTCATCATCAAGGAAGTCATCCGGCATCATGAGCAAATCGCTGCAGACCACGCCGAAAACGGCGCCGCAGCAAAATGAACCATACCGCCGGATCAGGCGGTCCAGAAAAGTCCAAGGAGTAAAGAAAATGGCACTGAAAATTCGTCTCGCACGCGGTGGTTCTAAGAAGCGCCCGTACTACCACATCGTTCTCGCTGACGCCCGTTCGCCGCGCGACGGCCGCTTCCTCGAGAACCTCGGTTCCTGGAACCCGATGCTGGCCAAGGACAACGATGCTCGCATCAAGCTCGACGCCGACCGCATCAAGCATTGGCTCGACCAGGGCGCACAGCCGACCGATCGCGTTCTGCGCTTCCTGAACGAAGCTGGCCTCGCAAAGCGTGACGCCAAGAGCAACCCGGAAAAGGCAAAGCCGGGCAAGAAGGCTCAGGAGCGCGCTGCTGAGAAGGCTCAGAAGGCTGCTGACGCTGCCGAAGCTGCTGCTTCCGCAGAATAATCGGGATCCTTCCCTTATGAAACGGGCGGCATGGCGACATGCCGCCCGTTTTCGTTTCCATTCCGCCGCACTTCGGTTAAGAGAAACCCAGATTTACGGCTTCATGTGAAGGACGTCATGGCAAAGCTTGAAAATCCCGTTTTGATGGCAACGATCGGCGGCGCCCAGGGGCTGCGCGGCGAAGTACGCGCCAAGGCCTATACCGCCGACCCGACCGCACTCGGCGACTACGGCAGCCTGCACAGCATGGATGGGCGTACCTTCGAGATCCTCGACATCCGAGAAATGAAGAACGTTGTCGTCGTCCGCTTCCGCGGTATCAACAACCGTACTGCGGCCGAGGCGCTGAACGGACTGGAGCTCTACATCGAGCGCGACAACCTGCCGGACGAGGAACTGGAGGAGGACGAATTCTTCTACGCCGATCTCGAAGGTCTGGAAGCGATCGACGACCAAGGCGTCAGCTACGGAAAAGTGACCGGCGTCTTCGATTTCGGCGCCGGCGATCTCCTCGAACTGAAGGGACCGGGCAAACGCCCCGTTCTGATCCCGTTCTCAGAAGTCTCAGTACTCGAGATCGACCTTGAAGCCGGCAGGATCACCATCGATCCGCTGGCTGCCGGCCTGGTCGAAAGCGAGGATGACGGCCCGAAGTTCACGCCTGACAAGCCCAAGAAGAAGAAGTGAGGCGGTCGATGGCGTTTCGCGCGACCGTGCTGACCCTCTATCCGGAAATGTTTCCGGGCCACCTCGGCTATTCCCTCGCCGGAAAGGCGATGGAGCGTGGCCAGTGGTCGCTCGACACGTTGCAGATCCGCGATTTCGCCACCGACAAGCACCGCACAGTGGATGATACGCCCGCCGGCGGCGGCGCGGGCATGGTCCTCAAGCCCGATGTTCTCGCCCGCGCCATCGACAGTGCCTCCGAAAACGACAGCCGCCCGCGCCTGCTGATGAGCCCACGCGGCAAGCCTCTGACCCAGGAGCGCGTGCGCGAACTGGCGTCCGGCGACGGCGTCATCATCGTTTGCGGCCGCTTCGAAGGCGTGGATCAGCGTGTTATTGATGCACGCGAGCTGGAAGAAGTCTCGATCGGCGACTACGTGCTTTCGGGCGGCGAGCCGGCAGCACTGACGGTACTCGATGCGATCGTCCGTATTTTGCCCGGCGTCATGGGCAACGATCTTTCCGGACTGCATGAGAGCTTCGAAGGCGGCCTGCTGGAACATCCGCATTACACCCGGCCACAGGAGTGGGAGAGCCGCGAGATTCCACCGATCCTAACGTCTGGCAATCACGGCGCGATCGACAAGTGGCGCCGGGAGCAGGCGCTGCAACTGACGAAAGAGCGGCGTCCGGACCTGCTGCAAGCGGCCCATCCAGAGAATAGCCGCTGAAAGCCCGATAATTGCTCAAACCGCACGACAATTTTTCGGCTCAAGGGATGACAAGCCGGCTGCTTTCGTGTAGGAGCGCACGCGGAAATGGGGTTATCCCCGTCTGCCAGCAACAAAGAATGGCGAACCCGCTCCCGCCCGTAAGGGCTAACTCCGGAGGTTATCAACCGAAGGACATGTGTCGAGCGCTCTGGCTGTTTCAGAAGAACCAAAGGTTAAGACGATGAACATCATTCAGCAGCTTGAGGCCGAACAGGTCGCCAAGATCGAAGCCCAGCGTACGCTCCCGGAATTCTCCCCGGGTGATACCGTTCGCGTTAACGTGAAGGTCACGGAAGGCACGCGTACCCGCGTGCAGGCCTACGAAGGCGTCTGCATCGCCCGTTCGGGCGGCGGTCTGCAGGAGAACTTCACGGTCCGCAAGATCTCCTACGGCGAAGGCGTCGAGCGCGTATTCCCGATCTACTCGCCTGCTATCGAAAGCGTAGAAGTCGTTCGCCGCGGTAAAGTCCGTCGCGCCAAGCTCTACTACCTGCGCGACCGTCGCGGTAAGTCCGCTCGTATCGTTGAAGACACCGGCGTTCGCGCCCGCAAGCTCAACGACGCCGAGCGCGCCGCTCTTGCCCAGGAAAAGGCACGCCTGGAAGCTGAAAAGGTCGCAGCAGCTCAGGCCCTGGCAGCCGAAAAGGCAGCACAGGAAGCCGCAGAAGCCAAGGCAGCAGCCGAAGCTGCAGCAGCGGCCGAACCGGCAGCAGAATAAGTTCTGCGGCAACGCAAAAATCTTTGCATGGAAGGGCGGTCTTTGGGCCGCCTTTTCTATTTTTGGGTCTCCGCAAGCGGCAATGCTCTTGCTATCCGCTTCGCAACTATGACAGGTTTCGCGAGCCATATTTTGGGGAGATACTTGATGCCGTTCCGCCGCACCGTCCTCGCAGGACTGACCGCTCTCGTCCTGTCGCCGCTAGCCGCCGTAGGCGCCGACCTTCCGGACCTTCAAGGCAAGTCGGTCGTCGTCGTCACCGAGAACGCCTACCCGCCGCTGCAGTTCGTCGATCCGAAGTCTGGCAAGGCGATCGGCTGGGAATATGATGCAATGAACGAGATCGCCAAGCGGCTGAATTTCAAGGTCGAGTACCAGAACACCAGCTGGGACGCGATGATCCAGGCCGTTTCCGACAATCAGTACAACATCGGCATGACCGGCATCACCATCAAGGATGATCGCAAGGCTAAGGTTGATTTCTCCGATCCCTATTTGCGCTCGCAGCAGTTCATGCTCGTACGCGGCGACGAGAAACGCTTCACTGACGGCAAGACCTTCGGTGCCTTCAACGACGGCCTCGTCGGTGCGCAGCCGGGCACCTCGCCTTTCTATACGGCGGTCTATGAGATTCTCGATGGCAACGAGCAGAACCCGCGCGTAAAGCTCTTCGAAACCTTCGGCGCCACCGTGCAGGCACTCAAGGCCGGCGACGTCGACGTAGTGCTGACCGACAGCGTCGCCGCAAAGGGCTATGTCGACGCCTCGAACGGCGGCCTGAAGGTCATCGGCGGCCCGCTCGGCACCGAAGACTTCGGCTTCATCTTCCCGAAGGGCTCGGATCTCGTCGCCCCGGTGAATGCCGCGATCGCAAGCCTGAAGGCCGACGGCACATTCGACGCGCTGAGCAAGAAGTGGTTTCTCGACTACAAGATGGGGCAATGATCCCGTCTTCGGCTAACACGTGATGGCTCAGCAGCCAGCCCCCGGCGGGCATAGTAAGGGCGACTTTCCTTGGTGGCTGGTCGCCCTTGTCGTCATCGGCATCATCCTTGCCATCGTCATCGTCACCAACGACATCTACGCGCAGGTGTTCCGCACCGTCTTCAACGGCGTCGGCGTCACCATCTTCGTGACGTTGGTGGGATTTTCGCTGGCGACCATTCTCGGCCTCGGCATAGCGCTGCTTGGACTGTCCGACAGCGTTGCGCTCCGCCAGATCTCACGCTTCTACATCGAAGTCATCCGCGGCGTGCCGATGCTGGTACTGCTGTTCTATGTCGCCTTCGTGGGCGCCCCCGGCATCGTCGCCGCCTACAACTTCCTGACCAGTCCACTGGTGCAGGCCGGCTTGAGCGAACCGGTGATGGTGCGCGACTTCTCGCTGATGTGGCGAGCGATCATCGCCCTGATGATCGGCTATTCCTCGTTCATCGCCGAAGTTTTCCGCGCCGGCATTCAATCGGTCGACCACGGCCAGATCGAGGCGGCCAAGGCGCTGGGCCTGTCGCGCTATCACCGCTTCCGCTTCGTCGTCTTTCCGCAGGCGATCAAGGTAATCTTCCCGCCGCTATCGAACGACTTCGTGGCAATGGTCAAGGATTCATCGCTGGTCTCGGTGCTTGGCGTCTCCGACATCACGCAAATGGGCAAAATCTATGCCTCCGGCTCGTTTCGCTTCTTTGAAACCTATTCGATCGTCACCTGTATCTACCTCGTCCTGACCATCGGTTTGTCGCTTGCACTGAGGCAAGTGGAGAAACGGATGCGCGGGAACGACCGGCGCTAGCGGCCGAATGATTCGAATTGCCGCCGTCGCGAAAAATTGGTATGTGACAGCTCATGGAATCCAAGTTTAGTTGCATTGGGTCGCATATTTTCGTGCTGCAGGATCATTATCGCCTGCCGGCACGCTTCTTTGCGGCTGTTTCCGGTGCACTCAACAGCCGACTTCGTTGATCGAACGACGGCCCGGCGGATCTGTCCGCCACCAGCTCCATTTCTCCATACGCATCAAAGAACGGACATACCGCCATGAGCGCACCGCGTACCCTTTACGACAAGATCTGGGACGACCACCTGGTCGATCAGCAGGACGACGGCACCTGTCTTCTCTACATCGACCGCCACCTGGTCCACGAAGTCACCTCACCGCAGGCTTTCGAAGGCCTGCGCATGACCGGCCGCAAGGTTCGTGCACCTGAAAAGACGCTGGCTGTCGTCGACCACAACGTTCCAACCTCACCGGATCGCCACCTCGGCATCAAGAACGAGGAGAGCCGTATCCAGGTCGAGCAGCTCGCCATCAACGCCGCCGAGTTCAATGTCGAGTACTACTCGGAAAACGACAAGCGCCAGGGCATCGTCCACATCATTGGACCGGAACAGGGTTTCACCCTGCCTGGTATGACGATCGTCTGCGGCGACAGCCACACTTCGACGCACGGCGCGTTCGGCTCGCTTGCCCATGGCATCGGAACGTCTGAGGTCGAGCACGTGCTCGCGACCCAGACGCTGATCCAGAAGAAGGCGAAGAACATGCTGGTGCAGGTCGACGGCCAGCTGCCGGCCGGTGTGACCGCAAAGGATATCGTTCTCGCCATCATCGGTGAAATCGGCACGGCCGGCGGCACCGGCTACGTCATCGAATATGCCGGCGAGGCCATTCGCGCGCTGTCGATGGAAGGCCGCATGACGATCTGCAACATGTCGATCGAAGGCGGCGCACGCGCCGGCCTGATCGCGCCCGACGACATCACCTTCGAATACATCACAGGCAAGCCGCGCGCGCCGAAGGGCGAGGCGCTGGAGCAGGCGATCGCTTATTGGAAGACTCTCAAGTCGGACGAGGGCGCGCATTTTGACCGCGTTGTGAAGCTCAACGCCGCCGAACTGCCGCCGATCGTTTCCTGGGGCTCTTCGCCGGAGGACGTCATTTCCGTTCAGGGCGTCGTCCCGAACCCTGATGAAATCCCGGAAGAAACGAAGCGCGCTTCCAAGTGGCGTGCACTTGATTACATGGGTCTGAAGCCCGGCACCCCGATCACTGACATCAGCATCGACCGCGTCTTCATCGGTTCCTGCACCAACGGCCGTATTGAAGACCTGCGCGCCGTCGCCAAGGTCGTCGAAGGCAAAACCGTTGCCTCGACCGTCAATGCCATGATCGTTCCAGGCTCCGGCCTCGTGAAGGAGCAGGCAGAGCAGGAAGGCCTCGACAAGATATTCAAGGCCGCCGGCTTCGACTGGCGCGAGCCGGGCTGCTCTATGTGTCTTGCCATGAACGACGACCGCCTGAAGCCCGGCGAGCGTTGCGCCTCGACCTCCAACCGCAACTTCGAAGGTCGTCAAGGTTTCAAGGGCCGCACGCATCTGGTCTCCCCGGCCATGGCTGCAGCAGCCGCGATCGCCGGCCACTTCGTCGATATTCGCGAGTGGAATTAAGACAGGAAAGCCTCCCGCTCGGAAACGAGCGGGAGGCTATCTCAGCAGACACCGGACGCATTCGGTGAGACAATAGCCGCGTTCGAACCCTGGCTCCTTTCTGGTGAGCGACATGAACGCTGCAGCGAAACCGCCCACAAGACGGCGCCTCCTCCTCCTTCGTCACGCCAAGTCAGCATGGCCCGCAGGCATTGCCGATCATGACCGTCCGCTTGCAGGTCGCGGAGAGAAGACAGCACCACTGATCGGTCGCTATCTCGCTGGAGAAAAGCTAATTCCAGATCTTGTAATGGTGTCGTCGGCTCGCCGCACGCAGCAGACGTGGGAGCTTGTCGCCAGGAAGCTCCCATCCTCAATCGCAAAACGGGATAGCGAAGACCTGTACGAAGCCTCGGCGGCGAAAATCGCAGCCGTGGTTCAGTCGATCGATCCATCGATCCTGACGCTTATGCTGATTGGGCACAATCCCGGCTTTCAGGATCTTGCGGATGGATTGATCGGCGCGGGCGATCCGGAGGCATGTGCTGGCATCAGGCAGAAATTTCCGACGGCCGCACTTGCGGTCATCGCGTTCGATGCTGATCGCTGGACGCAGCTCAAGCCGCAAAGCGGCACATTGGAACGGTTCGTCACGCCGCGTTCGCTCGCCTGAGCGAGCTGACATCTCCCTCCTCCCGCATAGAGAGAAGGGAGAGCAACGTTCAGATCAGAAGTTGGCGGTGTAGGGATCGGGTCCCATGCGGGCGCTCTTGTCGTCGAGCTTGGCAATCGCCGCCATGTCGGCCGCATCCAGCCTGAAATCGAAGACCCTGAAATTCTCCTCAATGCGCGATGGGGTTACCGACTTCGGAATGACGACGAGGCCGCTATCGATATGCCAGCGGATGATGACCTGCGCGGGTGTCTTTCCGTGTTTCTTGGCGATCTCGCCAATCGTTGCATCGGCGATCAACTTGCCTTGGCCGAGTGGGCTCCAGGATTCAGTGGCGATGTTCAGCTTCTTGTGTGCGTCCTGCGCCGCCTGCTGTTGGAAATCGGGATGCAGCTCGATCTGGTTGATAACAGGAACGACGCCCGTGTCGCCGATGATTTGCTCCAGATGGTCAGGATAGAAGTTCGAAACACCGATGGAACGCGCGCGACCCTCTTCCCTGATCTTGACGAAAGCCTTCCAGGTTTCGCGATACAGCCCACGGTGCGGCGATGGCCAGTGAATGAGGTAGAGATCGACATAATCCGTGCCAAGCTTCTTCAGGCTACCCTCGAACGCGCGCATGGTCGCGTCGTAGCCCTGGTCGGTGTTGCGGAGCTTGGTGGTAACGAAAATGTCTTTGCGATCGAGGCCGGATGAGCGGATGCCCTCACCGACACCTTCCTCGTTGTCGTAACCGGAAGCTGTGTCGATGTGACGATAGCCGGCGGCAATTGCCGCGCGCACCGTCGGCGCCGCGATGTCCTGAGGCGTTTGCCAAACCCCGAGGCCGACCTGGGGAATGGAATGTCCGTCATGGAAAGTGATGATGGGTTGCTGTGCCACAATATGTCTCCGGAAGTTTGAAGAATTGGACGGGGCGTGATTGAACCCGCTGCGTTTGCGGACTTCCCTGCGCGCATTTCAGCCCGTGCGCCGGTCGAGAGGGCATATAGGTCGGCACGGCTGGTTTATCACCCCCGCATATCAAAGAACGTGCACGATGGTACCCTTGCGCATGAAGGGCAGGAGCCGCCGCATGTCGCGTGGATGGACTGCCACACATCCCGCGGTCGGCTCGTAGCCCGGCTTGATAAGATGAAAGAAGATTGCCGAACCGCGATTTCTGATACGCGACGTGATATTCCAGTCCATGACGAGACAGACATCATAGAGCCCGTCCTTGCGCTTCATTTCCTCGTGACTAGACAGGAAGGGCGCCTTAGTGAGCCGATTGTAGTTCGGGTTTTCGGGCTGATCGCACCAGAGCATATCTTTACGAATGCGACGAATCGCAAGCGGCGTCTCGAGACGCATCGGTCGGTCACCTCGGCGAAATCCATAGAGCAGCTTCATCGAGGCGATAGGGGTCGCACCGTCGCCCTCGCGTTTGAGGATCGTTCGACCGGAGCGGCCGATTGCGGCGGGCACGGTAATCGTACCGAACTGGATCAAAGCACGGCTTTTTTTGCCCGGCGCAGGACGAACGAGGAGGGTCGTCGACTTTATCGGTCTCGAACGCCTTGTTTTCTCCATTTTTCTCACATGTGGTTGCTATCGCTAGGATTACGATTGAAATCATATAGCATCGTATACGACAACAGCTCGGTTGCCCGATCTTTGCCAATGCTCAAAAATTGGCGTAGGAGTGAGGAACCGCAGGCGAGGGATAGAGCCGCATGACCGCACGCACCATTCTCTTGGTGGATGATGACGACGACCTCCGCGAGACGCTGACGGAACAGCTCTCTCTCTATGACGAGTTCACGGTGCTTCAGGAAGCGACTGCGGCCAAGGGCGTCGAGCGCGCGCGTTCGACGCCGATCGACCTGCTGATCATGGACGTGGGACTGCCTGATATGGACGGCCGCGAGGCTGTGAAGCTGCTTCGCAAGGGCGGACTGAAAGCGCCGATCATCATGCTGACCGGCCATGACACGGACTCCGATACGATCCTTGGCCTTGAGGCTGGCGCCAACGACTACATCACCAAGCCGTTCCGCTTTGCCGTCCTGCTTGCGCGCATTCGCGTACAGCTGCGACAGCACGAGCAGAGCGAGGACGCCACCTTCAATGTCGGCCCTTACGTCTTCAAGCCGAGCCAGAAGCTCCTTACGATGGACAGCGGCCAAAAGATCCGCCTGACCGAGAAGGAAGCGGCGATCATTCGCTACCTATACCGTGCGGAGCAGAAGGTGGTCACCCGTGACGTACTGCTTGAAGAGGTGTGGGGTTACAATTCCGGCGTAACGACACATACGCTGGAAACCCATGTCTACCGTCTCCGCCAGAAGATCGAACGCGACCCCTCCAATGCCGAAATTCTGGTAACGGAGAACGGTGGCTACAAGATTATACCGTAAGATGGCTCTTAACGATGACATCCGACTGCTGTCGCAGCTGTCACTCTTCCACGGCATGTCTGAGGATCAGTTGCGGCTGATTGCCTTCGGGGCCGATCGACGTGTCATTTCTGCCGGCCAGATGCTCTTTCGTGAGGGTTCGCCGGCGGAAAGCGCCTATGTCATCCTCAGCGGCGGCGTCGAACTCAGCCGGACCGGTCGCGATGGCCAGCCAGAAATCCAGAATGTTGTCGGACCTGGTACGCTTCTGTCCGAACTTGCGCTGATCACGCTGGTCGAGCGCAAGTTTACGGCCGTTGCAACCGAAGACACGAGTATCATCCGAATTACCCGCTCTCTCTTCCATCGGTTGATCGAGGAGTACCCGGATGCGGCTCGACTGATCGAGCATCGCATCCGCGACAACATTGCCGAACTCGCTGCCAAAGCGGCAGCCCAGCTTCACCGCTTCGTCTGACAGTTTAGATATTGAAATGTGCCGTGACGGGCACATGGTCGGACGGCCGATCCCAGCCACGCGCCTCCTTCAGAATATCGATGCGCTGCAGGTGCGGTCCAAGATCCTTCGAGCTCCAGATGTGGTCCAGGCGACGGCCGCGATCCGCCGCTTCCCAGTCCTTGGCGCGATAGCTCCACCATGTATAGAGCTTTTCATTTTCCGGAACATGCTGCCGCATAAGGTCAAGCCAGGCGCCCCGCTGCATCACTTCGAGCAGACCGTCCGTCTCTACAGGCGTATGGCTGACGATCTTCAGCAGCTGCTTGTGTGACCAGACATCATGCTCAAGCGGTGCAATGTTGAGATCGCCGACGAGGATCGCCGAGGTATTCGCCTCGCCATTCGCCTTGAGGTGCTTCATCTCCTCGATGAAATCGAGCTTGTGACCGAACTTCGGATTGATCGTCCGATCCGGCTCGTCGCCGCCGGCTGGCACATAGAAATTATGCAGCCGAATACGGCGACCGCCACGCTCGAACACGGCGGAGATATGTCTCGCGTCGCCGACGTTGCAATAGTCCTGCCGGTGGTCTTCGACCAACGGAAAGCGCGATGCGATGGCAACGCCGTGATAGCCCTTCTGGCCATGGATGATGATGTGGTCGTAGCCCATTGCCCGCAACGGAGAGGCTGGAAATAGGTCATTCGGAACCTTCGTTTCCTGGAGGCAAAGAATATCAGGCTTATGCTTGAGCACGAATTGCTCGACGATCGGCATGCGAAGCCGCACAGAGTTGATATTCCAAGTCGTGATCGAGAAGCCCATTCCATTGCCTTTCAAAACCGCACGAAACTGGCTTTAGAACAAAGGCCGCGCCGATGGAACGGATGGGCGCAAAGAAAAAACGCCCCGCGGGACGGCAGGGCGTTTTCTCAGCAAACAGTAAAAATCAATCTCGGTAAGCGGCCGTTCCCGGGATTACCTCGTACGGCACCCTGAACACCTTGTCGTCGAACTGGACGCCAGTCTTGACGTTGAACACCATCACAGACGTGTCCTTGCCCTGGTTGTCAGTGATCGTCCACTGCCGGAGATCATAAGTCTTTGGATCAAACATCATCGTAATCGTCGAGCTACCAAAAACGGTGTTGTTGCCGAGAGCGATCGTCGTCAGGTCAGATTCCTGCTTCACGCTCTTCACCGAACCGGCCGAAAGATCGATACGCTGCGCGAGCAGCAGGCTGAGCGGCGTCTTCGACAGCGGATAGAGATCCCAGGTCTTGAGCTTGACGTTTCCGACGGCCACGTTCTTGCCATCCGCGATGACCCGGATCGGTGACGGATTGTCATAGTTGAAGCGCAGCTTGCCGGGTCGCTGGATGTAGAATTTCCCGCCTGTCTGCTCGCCGCGCGGACCGAACTGAACGAATTCGCCCTGCATCGTGGCTACACTTGAGAAATGATCCGCTATTGCCTGTGCGGTGCCCGCACCTGAGGCAGCAGATGCCGCCTGTGCATAGGCAGCAATCGGGATCGCAGATGCCGTCGCGACAGCCAGCGTCCCCAAAAGGTGGCGCCGGGTCAGCGAGATGCGGCCCAAGATGGAGTCGGAGTTGTTCATCTATGTCTCCTTTATGCAATTTGCATGCTGCGGAAACGCGGCGCCTTCATGGCGTAGTCCGCAGGGCTGCATAAACTAACGTTTTCACTGCGATCAGGTTTCCGTGATGCCGGTATGATTTCGACGCTATAGACCTCAGCGGTCGAGGATATCGCCTTCGGTCGGAACCAGAATCTCGCGTTTCCCAGCGTGATTGGCGGGACCGATGATGCCTTCCTGCTCCATCCGCTCGATAAGTGATGCGGCGCGGTTGTACCCAATGCCTAGTCTGCGCTGAATATACGACGTAGACGCCTTTCCGTCACGCAGAACAATAGCGACAGCCTGATCGTACGGATCGTCGGAATCCGAGAGATTGGATGTCCCCGCCGGACCACCGCCGTAGTCGCCGTCTTCGTCATCATCGGCAGTGATCGCGTCGAGATATTGCGGTGCGCCTTGCGTCTTCAGATAGGAGACGATCTCTTCCACCTCCATGTCGGCGACGAACGGCCCATGGACACGCTGGATGCGTCCGCCGCCTGCCATATAGAGCATATCACCCATGCCGAGCAGCTGTTCGGCGCCCTGTTCGCCAAGGATGGTGCGACTGTCGATCTTCGACGTCACCTGGAAGGAGATGCGGGTCGGGAAGTTTGCCTTGATCGTGCCGGTGATCACATCGACGGACGGACGCTGCGTCGCCATAATGACGTGGATGCCCGCGGCACGCGCCATCTGCGCCAGGCGCTGTACCGCGCCTTCGATGTCCTTTCCGGCGACCATCATGAGGTCGGCCATTTCGTCGATGATCACGACGATGTAGGGCATCGGCTGCAGGTCGAATTCCTCGGTCTCGTACATCGCTTCGCCGGTGTGGCGATCGAAACCGGTCTGCACCGTACGCGAGATCACCTCGCCCTTGGCAAGCGCCTGTTCGACGCGGCTGTTGAAGCCGTCGATATTGCGGACGCCGATCTTCGACATCTTCTTGTAGCGCTCTTCCATCTCGCGAACGGTCCACTTGAGCGCAACGACAGCCTTCTTGGGATCGGTCACGACGGGCGAGAGAAGATGCGGAATACCATCGTAGACCGACAATTCGAGCATCTTCGGATCGATCATGATCAGGCGGCACTGCTCAGGTGTCATGCGATAGAGAAGCGACAGGATCATCGTGTTGATGGCGACCGATTTGCCCGAGCCGGTGGTGCCAGCGACCAGCAGATGCGGCATCTTCGCCAGATCCGCGATCACGGCCTCGCCGCCGATCGTCTTGCCGAGCGCCATGGCGAGCTTTGCCTTCGAGCCCTCAAAGTCGCGCGAGGCGATGAGCTCGCGCAGATAGACTGTTTCGCGCGTCGAGTTCGGCAATTCGATACCGATTGCGTTGCGACCCGGCACGACCGCGACGCGGGCAGCAATCGCGCTCATCGAGCGGGCAATATCGTCTGCGAGGCCGATGACACGAGACGACTTGATGCCCGGAGCAGGCTCCAATTCGTAAAGCGTGACGACGGGACCGGGGCGAACGTGGATGATTTCTCCCTTGACGCCGAAATCCTCGAGCACGCCTTCGAGCATGCGCGCATTCTGCTCCAGCGCATCGGCAGACAGCGTCGAATCACGCACGACATTCTTGGGTTCAGCAAGAAGATGCATCGACGGAAGCTGGAAGCCTTCAGGACGAATAAAGGATCCCTGCTGCTCGCGTTCGACACGCGCACCGGGCTTCGGCCGCGCCGGAGGCGGCACAACACGCGGCTCTGCACGCCCGGTCGCCTTGGCCGGCGCACGCATCATCCAGTCATCATCATCGGGCAGGATATCAGCCGGGCGCGGCGGCATATCGTCGAACGGCGCGTCATCATCCTCATCGTCATCGTTGAGCGAAATGGACGGCGCAGAAACGATGCGACGCTGCGAGGCAGCGCGCGGGTCCATGGATGGCTCCGTGCGCTCTCCGCGCGGCGCCTTAGCGCGGACCGGCTCGTTCAGCTTGCCAAACTCGTCATCGTTGAAATCGTAAGGCGACTCGAAATCGTCCTGTCGCCGCTTCCGGGGACCCATACCAAGCAGGCGGCGCATCCTTGCCTGGCTCATGTACCAGGCATGCGTCAGCGCACCGAAGGCAAGCCAGCCGCCGCCCTCGTCGTCATCCTCGTCTTCATCACCCACCGAGCGCAGCTTGGAGCGCGTATTTGTATACTCCTCCTCTGCTGCCTCGTCCTCATCATCCTCGCTACGGCCAACGAGACCGGCAGCAAACAGCATCATCCAGAGTGTCGGGATGGCAAACACGCAACCGACGGCGGTCGCAAAGGCGCCGGTCGGATAGGCGCCGACAAACAGCGCCGGAAAGCGCAAAATCATGTCGCCGATAACGCCGCCGATACCATTCGGAATCGGCCAGGTGAGCGGCGGCGGGAAACAACCGATAACGGCGGAAGAGAGTACGGAACCCAGCCCCCAGGCGGCGGCTCGCGCCGGGATGCGGCTGATGCGACGACCTGAGATCAAGGCCAGAGCCCAGGCAACAACAGGCAGAAGCGCCATGACGCTGGCGAGGCCGAAGAACTGCATCGCGATGTCGGCAAAAGCGGCGCCGCCATAACCCAGGATGTTGGTCGGTTCGTTCCCGGTCGCATAGGAATAGCTTGGATCCGCAACGTTCCACGTCGCGAGCGCCGCGACTGCCAAAGCGAGCAGAAGAAAAATCGCGAAACCAACAAGGGTCTGCGCCTGCCGGAACATGAAACCCGAAAGGGAAAAACGGTCCGGCCGGCCATCCATTGCTGGCGATGTGCTTCTTGCCATGTGTGTACCCGTTCAATGCGTGAGAGCGTGCGAATCGCCAAGCGTCTGCGCCCAGTACGTTCGCCCCACCTAATCAGAGGACGGTTAAAGCGGTATTAACCATGCCGCTCCCACATCTTGCACCTGAAAATAAAAAAGCCCGAACCTATGGAGGTCCGGGCCAAGGGCGATCCATTCATTCGAACAGATCGCGACGGGCTGTTCTGCGGCGCTGCTTGCGCAAGCGCCGCAATGCCTTGATTACGAGTGGTAAGCAGCTTCGCCGTGCGTTGCGAGGTCGAGGCCTTCGCGCTCGGCTTCGACGGTGACACGCAGACCGACGATGATGTCGACGATCTTGTAGAGGATCGCCGAGCCAACGCCGCACCATACGATGGTGGTGGCGATTGCAGTGATCTGAGTGACGACCTGGCTGCCCATCGTGACGCCTTCGGCATAGCCGACGCCGCCGAGCGATGCACTTGCGAAGATGCCCGTTGCAACGGCACCGAACATGCCGCCGATGCCGTGAACGCCGAAGACATCAGCCGTATCGTCGTATCCGAACTTGTTCTTGACGACGGAAACGAAGAAGTAGCAAAGCGGCGAAACGATCAGACCCATGATGATGGCGCCCATCGGACCGACGATACCGGCGGCAGGCGTGATGGCAACAAGGCCGGCAACCATACCGGAAGCGCCGCCAAGCATAGATGCTTTGCCACGGGTAAGCGTTTCGACAGCAGCCCAGGAAATCACAGCAGCAGCGGTAGCAACGAACGTGTTGACCGTTGCGAGCATCGCGCCGCCGGAAGCCTCGAGGTTGGAGCCAGCGTTGAAGCCAAACCAGCCGAACCAGAGCATCGATGCACCGACCATCGTCAGCGTCATCGAGTGAGGAGCCATCATGTCCTTGCCGTAGCCGGTACGCTTGCCGACCATGATCGCACCAATCAGGCCGGCAACACCGGCGTTGATGTGAACGACGGTACCACCGGCGAAGTCCAGTGCGCCCATCTTGAAGAGCAGGCCGTTTGCGTCCCAAACCATGTGCGCAATCGGGAAGTAGACGAAGGTTGCCCACAGCGCGCAGAAGAGAACCACAGCCGAGAACTTGATGCGCTCAGCAAAGGCGCCGACGATCAGTGCAGGCGTAATTGCGGCAAAGGTCATCTGGAACATGGCGAAGATGAACTCAGGAATGACAACGCCCTGCGAGAAGGTCGCAGCTGTCGAATCCTTCGTGACCCCAGCCAGGAAGAGCTTTGCCGTACCACCCCAATAAGGGCTGTCCGAACCGCCGAAAGCGAAAGAGTAGCCGTAGATAACCCAGATGAGCATCAGGACGGCAGCAACCATCGTGCACTGCATAAGCACTGACAGCATGTTCTTTGCGCGCACCAGGCCACCATAGAACAGTGCCAGGCCCGGCAGGATCATGAACAGAACGAGCAGGGTTGAAATGAACATGAAGGCCGTGTCACCCTTGTCCGGGACAGGGGCCGCTGCCGCAGCAGGCGCGGCCGCCGTGGCGGCATCCTGCGCGAAGGCTGCGACCGGCGCGAGCAGCGCAGCCGACGCAGCAGCAAGCCGCGCATATGTGGAAGAAAACTTCGAAATTGACATTGAAAGAGGCTCCCTTGCTCTGCCGCCTTACAGCGCTTCTGTGTCGGTTTCGCCGGTGCGGATACGCACGGCATGGTCGATCGAATAAACGAAGATCTTGCCGTCACCGATCTGGCCGGTCTTGGCGGATGACGCGATGGCCTCAACAGCCTTGTCGACGAGCTCGGAAGCAACCGCGATTTCGATCTTCAGCTTCGGCAGGAAGCTGACCGCATATTCGGTGCCGCGATAAATTTCAGTATGCCCCTTCTGGCGCCCGTAGCCCTTCACTTCGGTCACGGTCAGGCCTTGAATGCCGATCGCCGTGAGGGCTTCACGCACCTCATCCAGCTTGAACGGCTTGATAATGGCCATCACAATTTTCATCTGGTTTCCCATCCTTCGTTATCCTCGGCACGGAGCCGACTCTCCTTGCCGCTGACGTTCACGAACAGCGACCGGGGATATACATTCAAAGGACGTGCCAGATTCGAGGCCGCACGCTAACTAATTGAAATATAAAGATTATATAAATCTGCACCAATAAACAGGCAAATGATTGCCCAATAATCGCTCAAAAAATGTTCAAATGAATAATTATGCCTACAATTTATTCATTTGCCCTTTTACGAATCAGGCCCTCTTGCGCCACCGACGCAATCAGGACACCGTCTCTCGTAAACAGACTACCGCGGGTCAGACCCCTCGCACCCGAGGCCGAGGGGCTGTCCTGCGTATAAAGCAGCCAATCGTCGAGTTTTGTCGGCCGGTGAAACCACATCGAGTGATCAAGGCTGGCGACCTGAATCGTCTGGTCGAAAATCGATGTTCCATGCGGATAAAGCGACGTATCGAGCAATGTCATATCGGAGAGATAGGCAAGAATGGCAGCCTGATAATAGCGATCGTCGGGGACTGGCCCGGTCGCCCGCACCCAGACATGCTGCACCGGGTCCAGCTTCTTGTCCGAGAAATAATGCGTGAGCGAGATCGGCCGGATCTCGATCGGCCGTTCGCGCTCCCAGTATTTGCGAATCGGCGCTGGCGCATTGGCGAGAAACTGCGCCGCGATCTGCTGTTCATCCAGAAGGTCTTCGGGAGCGGTCACATCGGGCATCTCGATCTGATGATCAAAACCGGGCTCTTCGATCTGGAAGGATGCGGATAAGGCAAAGATTGCCTTTCCGTGTTGGATGGCGACGACCCGGCGTGTATTGAAACTCGACCCGTCCCGAATCCGCTCCACCTGATAGACGATCGGCACGGAGGGGTCACCGGGGCGCATGAAATAGGAGTGCAACGAATGCACGATGCGGTCGCGCTCGACCGTACGCTGGGCCGCCATCAGCGCCTGCGCTATCACTTGGCCGCCGAAAACACGCTGCCAGCCAACCTGCGGGCTGCGCCCACGAAAAATGTCGACCTCGATCGCTTCAAGATCCAGCGTGGAAAGCAAGGTCTCCATCGCAGTCGGTTTTTCGGTGTCGCGCGTCATTTTGTATGGCTCCGGGCGGTAGGAAGTGCGGCAGCGATGATCTATATAGATCAATACGATATTCACAAGAAACGGAACGGAACTCCATGCGGGACATGCTGGTCGTAGGCGCGGGTTATGTAGGGCTTTCCGCTGCCGTCGCAGTCAAGCAGGCGGCACCTCATCTCGAAGTCGCTGTCGTCGAGGCTGCCCCTGCCGGGGTATGGCAGAAGGACATGCGGGCCTCCGCCATTATCGCGGCCGCAACCAGGATGCTTGAGGTTTTCGGCATCTGGGACGAGATCGGGCCCGAAGCGCAACCGATCACCAAAATGATCGTCACCGATTCGAAGACATCCGATCCTGTGCGCCCGGTGTTCCTGACCTTCGATGGTGAAGTGGAGGATGGACGGCCTTTTGCCCACATGATTCCGAACGTCGTGCTCGTGCAGGCGCTCCGGGGAGCATGCGAGCGGCTTGGCATCGAAATTCGTCACGGCTTCAGCGCGACCGGACTTGCTGTCGAGGATACGCATGCCGCGGTTACGGCGGCGGACGGAAGCGTGCTGGACGCCCGGCTCGTTGTTGCCTGCGACGGCGTCCGCTCGCACCTGCGGGATCTCGCGGGAATCAAGACCGTCTCCTGGGATTATGGGCAATCGGGTATCGTCGCGACGGTCGAGCATGAGCGCCCGCACCACGGCTGCGCGGAAGAGCACTTCCTCCCGTCAGGGCCTTTTGCCATCCTGCCGCTGAAAGGTAACCGCTCCTCGCTCGTCTGGACGGAACCGACGCCCGAAGCCAACCGCCTTGTCACATCCGACGATCTCATCTTTGAGGAAGAACTGGAGCGCCGCTTCGGCCACAAGCTCGGCACTTTGAGGATCGTCGGCGAGAAGCGTGCCTTTCCGCTTGGGCTGACCCTTGCCCGCGCTTTTGTGGCTCCGCGCGTAGCGCTTGCCGGCGATGCCGCCCACGGCATTCATCCGATTTCAGGTCAGGGCCTGAATCTTGGCTTCAAGGACATTGCCGCCCTTGCCGAAACCATCGTCGAAGCCGACCGACTTGGTCTCGACATCGGCTCGATCAACATTCTCGAACGCTATCAGGCGTGGCGCCGCTTCGATACATTCCGTATGGGTGTCACGACCGACGCGCTGAATCGGCTCTTTTCGAACGACCTTGCACCGCTGCGCATCGCCCGCGATTTTGGCCTGGGTATCGTCGACCGGTTACCCGGCCTCAAATCGTTCTTCATCGGGCAGGCTGCCGGTACGACCGCCAAAGACAACCCCCGCCTGCTCGCAGGAGAGACGATCTAATCAATCGTCCAACCCACGCGCCTCCGATACCAGCATGATCGGAATGCCATCGCGGATGGGATAGGCTAGCCGTGCCTTTTCGGACACGAGTTCATTGTGCTCCCTGTCATAGGTGAGCCGTCCCTTGGTCAAAGGGCATACCAGCAGTTCCAGAAGCTTCGGATCAACGCGGCTGAGCTTTTCGTCCATGAGGCGGTTTTACTGCAGAACCGTGTCGGAGTCACCGAAAACGCGCGCCAGCACGATCTCGGTGATCGCGATCAGCGTTTCCGCCCGCGTTTTCAGATCGGGCGCTTCCAGAAGTGCCTGCTTCTCGGCCGGCCCGAAGGGAGACATCATCGCCAGCGAATTGACCAGCGTCAGGTTGCTGGCGCGCTCGACGCTTTCCCAATCGGCTTCTAGCTTGTTTGCATCGAGATAGGCTTTAAAGGCACCCAGAAGCGCGGCACGATCAACCGCATCTTCCTCATCGCGCGCCGAAAGATCAGCAATGAAGGGCGCGATACGGAAGGTCCGGAATGGATTGTGCGTCTCCCGTTCCTCCAAGAGGCGAAAACGGCAGATACCGGTAAGGGAAACGATATAGCGACCGTCCCCTGTTTCCGCGAACGACGTAATACGCCCAAGGCAGCCAACCGGGGCCAAATTGACCTCGCCCTGCCCTTCCTGGTCTCCCAGAGCCGGCTGAACCATACCAATCAGCCGATTGCCGGATAAAGCCGCATCGAACATCGCGAGATAGCGTGGCTCGAAAATATTGAGGGGCAATTGGCCCGTCGGCAGCAACAGCGCACCGCCAAGCGGAAAGACAGCGATCGTATCGGGTAGATCACCGGGCTTCAAATATCGTGCATTCCCCACTTGCATAGAGACTGGTCCTGCATTGCCGGCGGCCGCGACACTCTGCGCCCGCACAAACGGAATGTGGGGCCCGCCTTTGAAAACACAAGGGCGGCTGGCCGAAACTTGAAGTACGAATTATGAAAACAGCATGGCGGAAAGCTTACGTCGCGCCGAAACCGTGGCAGGATCCTTGAAGCCCCAAACGTCGAAGAATTGCAGCAGCTGGCGGCGTGCGCCATCGTCGTCGAAAGTGCGGTCCTTGCGCATGATATATAGTAGGTGATCCGCCGATTCCTCGCGCCGACCCTCGACATTGCGGATCTTGGCCAGCTTCAGGCGGGCTTCGTGATCGTCGGGATTTCGTGTCAAATCTTGTTCAAGCGCAACGGGATCGCCGAGCTTGCGGGCCTCTTCGATCTGGTCGAGTTTCTTCGATACAGCCAAGATCGCCGGGTCCTTCGCCATGTCTTCCGGCAATTCGGTCAGCGCCTCGCGCGCGCGCTCGTGCTGGTTGGCGGCAATCATGCACTCCGCCATCCCTGCCAACGCCTTGGCATTTTCGGGATCGGCCTGCATTATGGCGCCATAAAGCTGTGCGGCACCGTTGATATCGGCGGATGCGAGCAACTCGTCGGCTTCCTTCAGGACCGCCTCGATCTCAGCTGCCTGATCGGCGCCAGCCGGGCCGGCAATGCGATCAATGAATTGCTGAATCTGGCTTTCCGGCACCGCGCCCATAAAGCCGTCTGCAGGACGGCCGCCGACAAAAGCGATGACAGCCGGAATAGACTGGATGCCAAGCTGTCCCGCAATCGAAGGGTGGTCATCGATGTTCATCTTGACAAGCTTGACGCGTCCCTGCGCCTCGTTGACAACCTTTTCAAGCACCGGTGTCAGTTGCTTGCAGGGACCGCACCAAGGCGCCCAGAAATCGACGAGAACCGGCTGGTTGCGCGATTCCTCGATGACGTCCTTCGCAAAATTCGCTGTCGTCGTATCCTTGATGTAGCCGGCCGCCGCCGGAGCCGGTGCTGCTCCGTAGTTTGCCGTTGCCGTCATCTGGCCAAGGGAATTGCTGTAAGGATTGTCGTTGCCGCTCATGGATATCTCCCGCCGTGCCGGTCAGCCGGTTTTTCTAGCGCTAAAATCGTATGTCAGGACGTCACTTTCAAGACAAGCGGCTTGTGCCCTGTTGCTTCCATAAACCGAATAAGGTCGCGGCTTGCAATCGATGTCGTGGCGTCATTGGTCAGCGGATGACAGTTGATGACCTCGTCGCCCATGAGATCTGCATCGAGTACGAACGTTACGTTTCCACCGGTATCGTTTATCGCTCCAAACGCCGTGACCGAACCGGGAGCGACGCCGAGATACTCCATCAACTTTTCCGGCTTTCCGAATGACACCTTGCTGGCTGCGCCGATCAGCGTGTGCACGGTCTTTAGATCCACCGCAGCATTTTCCTCCACCGTTAGCAGGAAGAACTGATCCTTCTTGTCTTTGACGAAGAGATTTTTTGTGTGACCGCCAGGGATCTCGTCACGCAAGGCAACCGATTCGGCGACTGTAAAGACGGGCGCGTGGTTTTTGGTGCTGTGCTTGATCTCAAGACCATCAAGGAAGGCAAAAAGATCGTCTCTGGTCTTCGGAGTCGCGTCGGTCATCGTGAAATCCATAGAGTCGGAAGAGTGATAGGCTTGTCTGATTACGTCCCGCCACCGTCTTTTGCAACGCTCCTCGCCGACCCTTTGCCCTGCATTCGCGGCGTTTTCGGTGTCTCTGGATGAGGCTCGAGAATTTTTCTTAGAATTTCCGTCATTTCCCTGTTGCATTTGAAAATCGTTTGGGCGATATAGCGCCCGTCGCCGCAAGGTGGCGCCCACGGTCCTCACAACTACCCCGGACCGGTGCGGATTGAGCGGGTGTAGCTCAGGGGTAGAGCACAACCTTGCCAAGGTTGGGGTCGAGGGTTCAAATCCCTTCGCCCGCTCCAGTTTTCCTTATTGAAAGCGATATTGTTTCAGGCTTTGGCCTGAAGATCGCTTGTGTTTCCGGACATTAAAGATGTTGCATTGTCGTTCATGAGATCGATGGGCAACAAAAAACCGACGTTCGGCAACGCCGAAATCGTCGGTTCTCGGTGTCCCGGAAAGTAGTCAGCAGAATTAATTGCGAGATTCCGTCCAGACATTCTCCTGGACTTTCTTGGTGGACGTACTGTCGCGCTCGTCCCCGCGCTCGGCATTGTCGCGATCCGCTTCCGTCTGCCGCTCAGTGATGTAGGGCGCCAGCATCTGCTCCAAATGAGCCGCCGTCAGGCCCGTTGCAAAGCTTCTCATTTCATCCCTCGCACTGTTTACGTTTTGTAAACATTTAGCGACACGCAGCGCCGATCGAAACGGTCCGATCGAACTCTCCACGAGCTTTTGTTTGGGATAGGATAAGCGCCCGGAACTAAGGCATCTCCACCCCGAGCCTTTCGGCATGGGGCGCGAGTGATGCCATTATGTTAGGGTGCAACACGACCCCCTCAGCAACGGCGCTGCGCTTGCGCGCCAGGCCGTTTTCTCCCGGCAGGCGTACACTGGCAACGCCCGGCCGTGGCGGATTGCTGCGGCAGGCATCCGCGAGCCAGCCTGTTTGCCGCAGAAAGGCATCGCGGCCACCGAAGGCGTCAGGATCGAAAACCTGGATGGTGACTGCAGCGTTCGTACCCTTCAGCTCATCGACACGACCAAGCCCGGCCAGCCCCTGCGTGAATGCTTCGACGTGAAGCGCCATGCCATAACCCTTCTGGCCGTGATCGAGCCCTCCGACCGGCATGAGCGTGCCGCCGCGTTCGATCACCCGCGGGTCGCGGCTTGGCTCGCCGTTTTCGTCCATCAGCCATTCGTAATCATACTGCCGGCCTTCGCGAACCAGACGCTGCGCCATGTTGACCGTCGTTATCGACGCGCTGATGTCGATCAGAATCGGGTCGCCGGGCGTGGGAATTCCATGTGCGACCGGATTAGGCGTATAGACGCCTTTTCTCCCACCGAAGGGCGCGACCTGCGCACCCGATGGGCTGGAGCTTGCAATACTGACCATGTAGCCACGATCGGTAGCGATGGTGAGATAGGCGGCGAGGCAACCGATATGGTGGCTGTCGGCGATCGCGATCGTTGCTGTGCCGTAGGCAGCCGCGCGCTCACAGGCAAGCTTCACCGCCTCGGAAGTCAGCCAGGCGCCAGGAAGGCGGCGCCCGCGCCAGGCAATGGCAGGACCGCGGTCGGACACGACCTCCGGCATACCTTCGCGCTTCATCACGCCATCGTCGATGCTTTGCAGATACCAGCCGGCCAATGCCAGGCCATGCGTCGTGTGCCCCATTAGATCGGCTTCGACGAGATAGTGGGCGACGGCGGCCGCCTTCTCCTCCTCAAGCCCGGCTGCACTAAACAGCGCCCGCACGAACTGGCGCAGCGTATCCGGTGCATATCGGATAGCAGATGTCTCGCCCATGGTTTTCTCCATCAGTTGCCGGCACGAAGCCGGAATCAGCGCGCCAGAAGGCGCGGTTCAAGCGTCCTGCCATCGAGCGCCGCTAACACATTCTCAGCCGACATGATCGAAACGGCGCGTTTCGCATCGAGCGTGACACCCGCAACATGCGGCGTCACCAAGGTGTTCGAGAGCTGGAACAAGGGGTTGTCGATGCCAGGCGGCTCGACCGCGAAACTGTCGAGACCGGCTCCGGCCAGGCGTCCGTCTTCGAGTGCAGCAATCAATGCCTTCTCGTCGACGACGTCACCGCGCGCCGTGTTGATCAGGAAAGCAGTCTGCTTCATCAGCCCTATGCGACGCGCATCGATCAAGTTCTGCGTCTGCGGTGTCAGCGGACAGTGGAGGCTGACGACGTCGGAATTCGCGAGAAGCGCATCGAGATCGGTTTCGCGACCGATCCCGTCTTGAAAAGCGCTTTCCTGTGCATGGGGATCGAAGGCCGAGACAATCATGCCGATCGCTCCAGCCATTCCGGCAAGCGTCCGCCCGATAAAGCCTAAGCCGACGAGGCCCAGCCGCTGGCCGCGCAGCTCACGCCCCCTGTACTGGTTCTTGTCCCAGATGCCGTCCCGGATAAGCGCATCCTGGCGCGGCAAATCCTTGACCAACGTCATGATCAACGCAAGCGCATGCTCGGCGACGGAGTGCCCGTTGCTACCCGTCGTCATCGATACCGGGATGCCGAGCGCTGTCGCCGCCATCACATCGATGTCATTGGTTCCGACGCCATGCTTGGCGATGTGCCGGAGCTTCCCGCCGGCCCGCATTTCGTCGGGCCCGAGAAGGTCAGCCAACAGCCGAACAATGACAGCATCCGGCTTGTGCAGCGTCATTGCTTTTATGACAGCTTGCCGGTCGATATAGGGCGGCGTGGCAATGACACTTGCTCCGGCATCTTCCAGAAGCGTGCGGCCTTCCGGCGCCAACTCCCCACCGAGAATGACAACGGTCTTTTCCATTCGCCCATCTCCTCCAACGAGCAACGCGACAGGCGGCGCAATACTGCGCCGTCGGCGATGCAGAAACCTTTCGGGGCCCTAAGCCGCTTGCCGGCGCGGAGACCGCGCCATCAGCCGTGCATAGGCGATGGCTGAGAGCATGTTCACATGGTTGGCCTTGCCCGTGCCGGCGATATCGAAAGCGGTACCGTGATCAACCGACACGCGGTCGATCGGCAAGCCGAGCGAAACGTTAACCGCTGTATCGAAGGCGATGAGCTTGATCGGGATATGACCCTGATCGTGATACTGCGCGATAACCAGATCGAAGGCGCCATTGTAAGCACGAGCAAACACGGTGTCCGCAGAAATAGGACCAACGACATCGATACCCCTTGCCTTCGCCAGCTCGACGGCAGGTGCCAGGAATTCGGTATCTTCGGTGCCGAACAGGCCGTTCTCGCCGCAATGCGGATTGAGACCGGCAACCGCGATCCGCGCCTTCTTGCCCAGTCGCATAAAGTGATTGTGCCCTGCCTCAATCGTCGCCAGCACGCGCTCCGTCTTGGCGCGCTCGATCGCGCCCTTGAGCGAGATATGGGTGGAGACGTGGATGGTGTTCAGCCGCTCGGAGGCAAGCAGCATGAAAGAGCTCTTCGAACCAGTCAGGTGCGCCAGAAGGCCAGTATGGCCGTCATAGTGATGACCAGCGAGGTTCATAGCTTCCTTGTTGATTGGCGCAGTGACGATAACGTCAGCATCGCCCGACATCGCAAGATCGACCGCCCTGCTGATGTAGCGCACCGAGGCATCGCCCGCGACGGGGCTGACTTTGCCGATTTCAGGCAACGGTGCACCAAGCTCCACCTCGTCGACCGCAATTTTGCCAGCGCCAGCTGCACCAGCCGGCGCAAAGGAAAGTCCGGTCGCTGCCGTGAGATTGGCGCGCTCAAGCGCCTCGGTATTTCCAACGATGACAAAATCGCGCCGTTCCTGCTCCGGCATCGCGGCCAGCGCCTTGACGATGACCTCGGGGCCGACGCCCGCCGGATCGCCGAGCGTCACGGCGACTTTCGCATTCCTGTCCATCACTCACAGTCCTCTTTGAATGGAAAGCGCCTCAAAAGGCGGCTTCGTAGATCGAGCGGATATCAGCGCGCGACAGGTCGCGCGGATTGTTGTCCAGCAAGCGACGAATGGCAAAGGCATCGTCGGCCATCGCGTCCAGATCGCTCTCCGGAACACCTAGCCCGGAGAGTTTCATTTCGATACCGAGATCGGCACAAAAGGCATATGTCGCATCGAAGACGGACTCGATGCTGCCCGAGGCTTCGCGACCAAGCGCCTCTACGACAGCCTGGGTCTTCTCGGGGACGGCTGGCGTGTTGAAGGCAAGGACGTGTGGGAAGATCAGGGCGTTCGCCGCACCATGCGCCACATGCCAGCGTGTGCCGAGCGGATAGGCGAGCGCGTGGCCGCCGGCGGTGTTGACAGGACCGAGACAGAAGCCGCCGTAAAGCGAGGCAAGCGACAGGCCGGCGCGCGCTTCTGCGTCGGAGCCGTCCTTGACAGCACGGGCCAGATATTTTCCGACCAACCGCGCGCCCTCGATCGCATAGAGGTCGATCATCGGATGCGCCTTGCGATTGGTGAATGCCTCGACACAATGCGCCATGGCGTCGACGCCTGTCGCCGCGGTCGTGCGCGCGGGCACGGTGAAGGTCAGCGTCGGATCGACAACCGCGATATCGGCCAGCATGTGCATGCTCTCGACAGCAAGCTTGGCCATCGTCTTTGGATCGGTTACGAGGGCTCGAATTCCTGCTTCACTGCCAGTGCCCGACGTTGTCGGTACCTGTGCCAGCGCCACGCGGCGCGGTCCCTTGACCTTGTTCGGCCCGACGACTTCATGCAGCGTCTGTGACGAGCCAGCGAGAACGGCGGCAAGCTTGGCAAGATCCATGGCGCTGCCACCGCCGAAGCCGACCACGAGCTCGGCATCTGCAGCGTTTGCCGCAGCCAGCACCTTGTCCAGATTGGCCGTATCCGGTTCGGGTGTGACGTCGGCAAACACCGTGACTTCACCCTTCAGCGCAAGCACATCGACGCGCGTTGCATTGAAGGCGTCGGAAATAACCAGGATTCGGCTGTAGCCTTTCTCGGCTGCCCACTTGCCGAGCCGCTCCGCGGTGCCGACGCCAAACTCAATCAGATGCGGCCGGACGATTGTGATAGGCGAATCCAAGCTGACCACTGGATCACTCCTCCCTGCAATGCAGCGGCGTCTACGCCGCCAAGATGTAAATTTGTTATACAATGTAGACACATTTGGCAAGCAGCGACGTGGGTTGGTTTAGAAAATTTGTACGCCCGCTAGCTTTTGCATCGCGATAAAATGCCCGCGGTACTATCGTATAGCAATGAAATTAAACAATAAAATACAGCATATGGATTGAAGATGCCCGATGCCATTTTGGCAAAAGAAGAGCCGAGCTACATCGCATAAATTTGTAAAAAATGACAGGATTCCGGCGCGATTGCCCTGCCTGGCGGACCGCGCCGGATTGGAACATTCACAACTGGCAACCCCGTCAGGGTCGTTACGCAATCGCGTCAGTCGATAGCCGCACGTATTTTATGGCACGCCGGTAGTAGGTATAAGCGACGTGGATGAAACCATCTGGCCCTTGCACGATCGAAGGATACGAAAACTCCCGATTGACCGAGTCCTTCGAGTTGTTGCTAAGGCAATATCCATCTCCGGTATCGAGGTCGACGCGGCGAGGGAAGCTTGCCCCGTTGTCGCTCGAAAACGCAAGACTGAGCGGCGCTCGAGGCACGCCCCAAACAGCCTTGCGACGCTCGACTATCTCCGCCGGCGCCACCTTCACTTCTTGATCACCCTCGATCTCGTCATACAGCGACAGGCGCCTGGCATCCGACATCAAAGCATTGCAATGGTTATAAACCATTGCGATTACTCCATTTTCAAGCTTCGTTGCCTGAATGGAAGAGTTGTTGTTCGGCAGATCAATGGGCTGGGGTGCGCTCCAATGCTCGCCACCATCGGTCGAGCGGCTGGACAACACAGATTCGGAAAAGCGGTTGCGATAGAAGGCCACGAGTTTGTCGCCACCGATCGGCACGATGTTCATATGAACCGCTCCAATGCTGTCCGGGACCTCGGTCATCGCCCAGCTCTTGCCCTGATCGCGCGAGATCAGGACAGCCGCCGTGTCGACATCTCCGGTCCAGCGTTCGCCGGACAATCCGACACAGCGAAAGATCGGCAGCAGCCAGGTACCACGATCGTTGACGACGATCGGTTGGCGCACGAACGTGCCCGGGATATCACAGAGAACGCGCACCTCGCCGAATGTTCTGCCGCCATCTGCCGAGATACGACACTTGACAACAGACCCGTCCTGGTTACCCGACGTCTGGGAGGTGTAAAGCAGCCAGACATCTCCGCCCGGTGCATTGAAAACAAGAGGGTTTTGCTCGGATTTTGCCACGTCGTCCGACATTTTTTCCGGTTGCGACCACCGTGTTGCTCCCGGCTCCAGTCGCGACATGTAAATGGAGATGTCTCCCATGCCCTCCATTGTGCCGCCGAACCAAACACACGTCAGCACCCCATTGGGGAGAAAAGCGAGATTGGCAGCATGGTTCTGAATGCAGGGAGAGTGGAGATAGGCGTCGGCACGCCCCTTCTCGCTCGAATTCGCAATGATCTCTCCGGTCATGAGCGCCGGAACGAGTTCAGGGGGCAGACCAGTAAAGCTCATGGTCACAACTCCTTACGGCAGCTTAGCATAGGCTTCGGCAAGCGCGGCATGGTCGGCATCGCTGATCGGCATTAGCGGTGCGCGCGTTCGCCGCCATGCATCATTGCCTGTTTTTAGCCCCACCATGGCCTTGATCGTGGGAATCTGCACATAGGAATTGGATAGCGTTCGGTAGGCATTGATGCGGGCCTGCGCTGCATCGACCTCGCCAGCCTGCGCCTCATCGTGAACCTTGTCGTATACCGTGCGCAGTGAATCCGCGACAAGATTGGAGGTTGCCGTAATGCAGCCGGCACCGCCCGCTTTCAACAGTGGCAGTAGTAACGGATCGGCTCCAGCTAGGACAGAAAAGCCCGGATAGGCTTTGATGATTTCCTGCATGTTATTGAAATCTCCAGCGGATTCCTTAATGCCAACCACTGTGTCTGGAAAAGCCTCAATCAGCCGACCGATCAAGGGGATAGAAAGCGGAACGCCCGAGACCTGCGGGATGTGGTAGAGAATGACCCGCAGACGGTTGTCGGCAACCTTCTCCAGTACTTGCGAGTAGGCAGCAAACAACCCGTCATCGGATACGCCCTTATAGTAGAAGGGCGGCAGCGTCACGACCTTTGTCACGCCGAGTGACAGTGCATGTTTTGTCAACTCCACCGTTTCCGGGATGGCGACAACGCCAGTCCCGGGCAGCAGCTTGTCGGCCGGAACGCCTGCCTTGAGCGCCGCCTCAAGAATCGTGCGACGCTCGCCGGAAGAGAAGGAATTTGCTTCTCCCGTCGTGCCAAGCAGAGCAACACCGTGGCAACCTTCCTGCAGCAGTCGCTGGCAATGATCGGTGAACAAACCAAGATCCGGGCTACCATCTGCATTGAGCGGCGTAGCCGCCGCACTGAATACGCCTGTAATTTTGTGATCGCTCATATCGTCCTCCTCGACGAATGCCGCATCGATAGCGGCCAAGGCAGGCAATTCGGGCCCGCAAGATGCAGGTTTCTTCATCCTCACAACGCATGTTGTCAATATGACAATACGATGCGGCAATCGGATCATTTTTTAAGCATCTGAAAATAAACAATAAAAACTTTTGTATTTTTCCGTGGATCTCAGCATCATTAATTTATGTTGACATATTTACATTATCGAGCGAGTGTCTGCGCCATGTCGTGACACACTTTCGGGATAGAGTGGAAAGTGGAGGCGTCATTGATTTTGCCATGGGAGGACAACATGACTGATCGCAATGAAGGGAAATCTGCGCAGAGAACGCAGATGTCGCGCCGCGAGGCGTTGAAGCTGGGCCTCGCCGCCGGTGTGGGCCTCACAGTATTCGGGATGAACGCCCGCATCGTGTTTGCCGATGAGGGGCAGGTTCTTAAGGCCGCACATCCCGCGTTCGACCAGGACTGGTCGCCGCTACGCGGGGGTGGCCGCCCCTTCCGCTGGAATTCGATCTGGTGGGCCTCGCCGATGTATTTCGACAGCGAAGGCAAGATCAAACCCTATGTCTTCACCAGCTGGGAATCCCCCGACAACAAGGTCTGGACCTTCAAAATCGATCCGAAAGCCGTCTTCTCGGATGGCAGCAAAATCACGTCGGCAGACGTCAAGGGCTCGTGGGAAGTCGCGTCCATGCCCAATACCAAGAGTCAGCGTGCCGATCAGGTGCTGAGCAAGGTTCAGGGTTACAAGGAAATCAGCGGCGGCTCGGCCAATGAACTGACCGGCGTCGCAACGCCTGATGAAGGTACCGTCGTCGTTACCCTGGCGGAAGTCGATCCGATCTTCTTCATGCGCCTCGCCAACCACATCGCACCAATTACCAAGGCAGCGCAGTCGCGCGGCAGCGACGGCGAGGAAGTTGCCGATTGGTACAAGCCCGAGAGCAACCCGGTTTTCTCTGGCCCGTTCAAGCTGACCAGCCTCGATATCGATGCCGGCAAGCTGGTGTTTGAGCCGAACGAGAATTTCTTCGGGCCGAAGCCGAAGCTCGCCCGTATTGAGGTCACCTCTGTCGAAGACAATGTGACGGCGACATCACTGATCAAATCGGGTGAATTCAACGCGCATACCGAGCTTGTCACATCCACTATTATTCAAGATCTCGGGCCCGAATTCTCCTCCGGTCCGCTGATCCCGACCAGCCAGCATTTCTGGTTCAACATCAATCGCGCGCCGATGGACGATCCGAAGGTTCGTCAGGCGCTCGTCATGGCCATCGATCGCGACGGACTGTTCAAGGCGTCCTATCCTGACGGGCCGCACAAGAAGGCAGACCAGATCCTCAATTCCGTCCCCGGCGCCGACAATTCCGGCTTTGAGCCTTACCCCTATGATCCGGAAGCCGCCAAGAAGCTGCTCGCGGAATCCAGTTACGGCGGTCCGGAGCGCCTGCCGAAGATCCTGTTCGTCGGTATTTCCGCCCCGGCTATCGAAGCTGCCGCCCAGTTCATCGCCGAACAGTGGCGCCAGAACCTCGGCATCACGGCCGTCGACATGAAGCCACAGCAGGACTCCTACGCCGGCCCCGATCAGAACGCCGTCCAGATCTTCCGCGACGACGTTGGTACCCGCGTTCCGGATGCTGTTTCCTATCTTACCGGCTGCATCGCCTCGACCTCGTCGAACGCGCAGAACAAGCTTGGCGGATATAAGA
The DNA here is from genome assembly GCA_900466605.1 of Hyphomicrobiales bacterium. Classification (GTDB taxonomy): domain Bacteria; phylum Pseudomonadota; class Alphaproteobacteria; order Rhizobiales; family Rhizobiaceae; genus Rhizobium. The sequence continues at coordinate 251,354 of UBMU01000002.1, read as the reverse complement.
ACGAGAAGGTTGATGCTGCCCTCGCCGAAGCTGCCACGAAGGCAGCCGACGATCCGCAGCGCGTCAAGCTCGCACAGGATGCCCAGAAGGCATTCCGCGACGATTGGGCGTTTATTCCGTGGTATTCTCAGGCGATGTCGCGCTGGGCCACAAAGGACGTCAAGGGCATGGAAAAGAACCTCGACTGGCAGGTCGTGGCGCCCTGGGACATTTCGATCGGCTGATCGATCGGACGTTCGAATTAGAGCGCCTCAGGCAATTAGCAGCAGCGCGAAGACCGTCAGGCCTTCGCGCAAGTTTCAAGAAGACACGGCATCTCTGTGGAGCCATCCACACTTGGAGTCATGCCGACCAACAGGTGGGAGGTAACCTTGTTACGCTACGTGCTAACCCGGTTTGCCATCTGGATTCCGTCCGTCCTGATAGTCATGCTGGCCGTCTACGCGCTGGCCTTCTATGGCGCCGGCGATCCGATCAAGCTGATCTTTCTGCGCGCACCCGGTGATGTTGCCTACAATCCGCAGCGCATCGAAGCCATCCGCGAAAGCGCCGGCCTCAACAAGCCATTCATCGTGCAGTTCGGACTTTACATCTGGAACCTTCTGCATGGCCAGTTCGGCAACTCGCTGACATCAGGCCGTTCGGTATGGGCCATGGTTTCGGCTGCTGCGCCCGTTTCCTTCCAGCTGGCGCTCTGTTCCATCATCCTGACCGCTGTCGTCGCCATTCCGCTTGGCATGATCGCAGCGCTCAACCAGAACACAAAGCTCGACTATACGATCCTCGGCAGCGCGCTCTTCCTCTGGGCGATCCCCGCCTATGTCGCCGGACCGCTGTTGATGGTTACCCTCATCGTGCTGCTGCCGATGATCAAGGTGCCCTATGGCTGGGGCGGCATTTTCGATGTTCGTATCATCCTGCCGCTGATCGTGCTGTCCTTTCAGCCGATCGCCCTAATCGTGCGTCAGACGCGCGCTGCGGTAATTGAGGTTTTGTCGGAGGATTTTGTGCGTACAGCCCGCGCCAAGGGCGTCCCTGAGATCGTCGTCGCACTGCGCCACATCCTGCGCCCGGTGTTGACGCCTGTCGTGACCCAACTCGGCCTGATCATGATCACCATCGTCAACGGCGCGATCTTCGTGGAACTCGTCTTCGGTCTGCCTGGCCTCGGACGCCTGACCGTCCAGGCGCTGATCAACTCGGACTATCCCGTCATTCTGGCAATCACGCTGATCGGATCCTTCCTGGTCATGGCCTCGAACCTGCTGGTCGATGTGCTTTACCCGCTGCTTGATCCGCGCGCCAACGATGCAAGAAGGAGCCGCTGACCATGTCCGCCATCCCTCTGACTACAATTGAAACGACGCAGGAAGAACCTCCTGTCAACCTATGGCGTGATGCGTGGTACCGCCTGAAGCGCAACAAGCTTGCCCTGTTCGGCCTCGTCATCGTGCTGATCCTGGCCTTCACCGCAATCTTCGGCCCGTATTTTGCGCCTTACGATTATCTCAGCCAGGACCTGCAGGCTCGAAACGCCGTTCCTTCGCTGCACCATCTGTTCGGCACCGACGATCTCGGTCGTGACGTCTTCAGCCGCGTCGTCTTCGGGACGCGCACCGCCTTCATGGTGGCGATCGTCGTGACCTTTATCGCCGTGGTGATCGGCCTCGTGCTCGGCGCCATCGCCGGCTTTTTTGGCAACCCGTTCGACAGTGCCATCATGTGGTTGACAGATGTGACAATGTCAGTCCCGAACCTGTTGCTCGTGGTCGTTATCAACGCATCCCTGAAAACGCCGATCGCGAAATGGATGGAGGCCCAATATATGGCAACCCTCAATCCGTTCTACCGCCAGACGATCTGGGTCGACTTCTTCCTTGTCTTCGGCTCGATGGCACTGATCTCCTGGCCGCCCTACGCACGTCTCGTTCGTGCCCAGGTATTGTCGATCCGCAGCCGTCCCTATATCACCGCGGCGCAGGCTCTCGGCCTTTCCAACTGGGTCATCATGAAGCGCTACGTGGTGCCAAACGCGCTGGGACCGCTCATCGTCTCCGTCAGCGCTGGTCTTGGCACCGCGATGGTTCTGGAGAGCGCCTTCAGCTTCCTCGGCGTCGGCGTCAATCCCCCCACCCCAAGCTGGGGCAACATGATCTCCGATGGTCTGCGTGTTTGGCAGCACTATCCCCATCTCCTCGCCGCACCGGCAGCCGTCCTCGGCCTTGCCTCGGTTGCTTTCAGCTTCCTCGGCGATGGCCTCAACGACGCACTCAATCCGCGGGGCAGCAAGTGATGAACACGACCAAATCCAACGAACGGTTGCTCGACGTCCGCGGCCTTACCGTCGAAATCGACGGACGCAACGGCCCTGCCGTTGTTGTCGACGGGATCGATCTCTACGTCAACAAAGGCGAGACGCTTGGCGTTGTCGGAGAATCCGGCTGCGGCAAGAGCTTGACGATGCTGAGCCTGATGCGGCTCCTGCCCAACAAGATCAAGGTGACCAACGGCAGCGCCAGCTTTGATGGCAAAGATCTGCAGAAGATGTCAAACAGGGAACTGCGCAAAGTACGCGGCGGCGACATCGGCTTCGTCTTCCAGGATCCGATGACTTCCTTGAACCCGGTCATGCGGGTGGGCGACCAGATTTGCGAGCCGCTCATCTATCATCGCGGGATGAGCAAGGCGCAGGCGCGCGTTCGTGCCGTCGAACTACTCCGCCTCGTCGGCATTCCCGGCCCTGAAGAGCGCCTACAGGCCTACCCTCACGAGCTGTCCGGCGGCATGCGCCAGCGCGTTATGATCGCGATCGGCCTTGCCTGCAATCCGAAACTGCTGATTGCCGACGAGCCGACGACGGCACTCGACGTCACTATCCAGGCGCAGATCGTCGATCTCGTGAAGGATCTGCGCGCCAAGCTCGGCATGTCCGTGGTCTGGATCACCCATGACCTGGCGCTGATTGCCGGTCTCGTTGACCGCGTTGCCGTGCTTTACGCCGGCACCGTCGTCGAGGATGCACCGGTCGATGCGCTCTATGCACGACCAAGCCATCCCTATACGCGCGGTCTGCTCGCCTCTATCCCGAAACTGTCGGACGCACCGGCAAGCCGGCTTTCCTCGATCGGCGGCACGCCGCCCGAGCCGGGCCGCCGGCCGAAGGGCTGCCCGTTTGCGCCGCGCTGCCCGCTGGCCGAGCCGGTCTGTCACGAGCGGGTGCCGAAGCTGGAGCCGGTAGCCGGTGCTGGCAATCACCGGGCGGCTTGCTTCGTTGTTCACAAAATGCAGGAGGCTGCGTGATGGGCGCCCAACCGCTGCTGAAGATCGAAAATCTCGTCAAGCATTTCCACGTCAAGCTCGGCGCTTTCGGCGAGCGCGCCGCGACCGTCTATGCGCTCGACAACGTCAACCTCGATATCATGGAAGGCGAGACACTGAGCCTCGTTGGGGAATCCGGCTGCGGCAAGTCGACGACCGGCTTCACCATTCTCAACCTTTACAAGGCAACCAGCGGCAAGATCGTCTACAAGGGACAGGACCTGGCGACACTGGATGAAAAGCAGATGCGCCCTTTCCGGCGTGACCTGCAGATCGTCTTTCAGGACCCCTATTCGACGCTCAACCCGCGCATGACGATCGGCGAAGCGATCGGCGAGCCGATCCTCTTCCATAAGCTTTGCACAAAAGCTGAGTTGAAAGACAAGATCGCAACGCTGCTGACCGATGTCGGCCTGCCAACGCGCTTTGCACAACGCTATCCGCATGAACTCTCCGGCGGTCAGCGGCAGCGTGTCGTCATTGCCCGTGCACTCGCATGCCAGCCGAAATTCATCGTCTGCGACGAAGCTATCTCCGCTCTCGACGTCTCGATCCAGGCGCAGATCATCAACCTCCTGCTCGACCTGCAGGAGAAATACGGCCTGACGTACCTCTTCATTGCTCACGACCTCGCCGTCGTGCGCCATATCAGCACGCGCGTCGGCGTGATGTATCTCGGGCGCCTGGCGGAGCTGGCGACGCGCGAGGAGCTGTTCGACAATCCATTGCACCCCTATACGAAGGCGTTGCTGTCGGCTGTACCAGAGACAGATCCGGAACTGGAGCGCACCCGGAAGCGCCAAATTCTGCAGGGCGACGTGCCCAGCCCGCTCAATCCGCCAAGCGGTTGCCGGTTCCATACGCGCTGCCCTGTCGCCATGGACGTTTGCAGCAAGGTTGTACCGGAGTGGACGGAAGCCAAGCCCGGCCATCTCGTCGCCTGTCACGCTGTCAACACAGGGCAGACCGCATGAGACTGAAGGTCGCCATCATCGCGGACGATTTGACCGGCGCGCTCGACACGGGGACCCCCTTCATCGACGCTGGTCTGTCTGTCGCTGTCGCGATCGATGTCGGGGCCATAGCGGAAACACTTTCTACAAGTTGCGAGGTCGTGGTGGTCAACACGGCTTCAAGAGCTCTCCCGGAGGAGGAAGCGGCAAGGACGGTCAGCGCTGCGGCGACGGCCCTTCTTGCCGCCTCGCCTCATATCGTTCTGAAAAAGATCGACTCCCGTCTCAAGGGCAATGTTGCAGCAGAAAGCGCAGCTTTGGCTGCCTCCTTCGGTCATGAGATGATCGTGGTGGCTCCAGCCATCCCCGATCAGCAGCGCTTGACCCGCGACGGCCACGTCGTCGGTCGTGGCCTCGACGAGGCACTGCCGATCGCCGATCTCTTCAAGGCAAATGACGGGCAGGTGCTCGTCCGTGATGCTGAAACTGACAGCGACCTCGACCGGGTGGTCGACGCCTACGATTGGAAAACAACCCTTGCCGTCGGCGCGCGTGGCATAGGGGCTGCGTTGGCTCGCAAGATCGGAAAGGTCTCCGGTAAGGCAGACAAACACTTCACAGGATCCGCTCGGACGGTCTTCGCCTTCGGCTCCCGCGACCCAATCACAGCAGCGCAGATGACCAAACTGGAAGCCACAGGCAGTCTGGCACTGGCAATCGATGCCCCAATGGGAGTGCTGCCGCACGATGAGCGGTTTGGCCTGCCAATTCTTCTACGCTGCACCGGCGAAATTACCAGCGAAGCCGCAGCGGTTGCCGATCGCTTCGCGAAAGGCGTAAAATCGGTGATAGAGATGACCCGCCCGGAGATGCTGATGGTCGGCGGTGGCGATACGGCGCTGGCGGTTTTTCGAGCGCTCGGAATTCGAGTCCTGAGGCCGCAGGGCGAGATCGAGGCGGGCATTCCGTGGTTTGATGTAACAACGGCAGATGGCCTGCGTTTCCGCTGCGCGGTGAAATCCGGGGGCTTCGGTAACTCTGATAGTTTGGTAAGACTGATTTCACAGAATCAGGCGGCATGAACGTGCCGACGGGGAGATTGAAGGTGGACGAAGCAAACGGTGTACCGGCGAACGCGCAAGCGGCGCCCGCAACCAAGCCCGAGCGCGGCAAGGCCGTCAAGCTGGTCGATCGGGTCTTCGACCAGTTGCAGGAGCGCATCCGCTCGGGAAACTATCCACCCGATTCGCGACTTCCCGGTGAACACGAGCTTGCGTCACTGCTTGGCGTCTCGCGTCCGATCGTACGAGACGCGTTGGCACGCCTGCGCGATCAGGGCATCGTCTACGCCAGGCAAGGGGCCGGCACCTTTGTCAGCGCCCACGGCTCACCGACAACGCAGCTTTCCTATTCGCCGGTCAAGACGATCGCCGACATTCAGCGCTGCTATGAGTTTCGCTTGACGATCGAGCCAGCCGCCGCCTATTTCGCAGCCAAGCGCCGTGATGAAGCGGCGATCCAGAAGATTGCCGCCGCGCTCGCCGATCTGCGCGAAGCGACCAGCCACCAGCTTCATCGCACCGACGCTGACTTCATGTTCCATCGAGCTGTTACCGAAGCCGCCAACAACCATTATTACACGGCCTCGATCGACGCCCTGAAGGCCCATATCGCTGTAGGCATGCATCTTCACGGGCTATCGCTCCTCGGCCCGCGCCAGGGTCTCGAGCAGGTCTATGAGGAGCACAACAAGATTTATCTCGCCATCGTCGAAGGTCGCGCAGACGACGCCCGGTCCCTGATGAAGGCGCATCTCGAGGGCTCCCAGAGCCGCCTGTTCGAAGGCCGCGCCCTGGACCTTTCGATGTAGGTTGCGACAGTTGGCTTGACAGCGCCGCTGCTCTCGCTCTAACCTTTTCACATTCACCAGGGGGGTCCCGGCAAGGGGCTGAGATACTGCTATCGCGCGCAGTGACCCGTTGAACCTGATCCAGTTCATACTGGCGTAGGGACGGTGCAAGCGCTCGAAGGTATTGGATTCTCACGTGGAATCCGTGCCGGCGTCTTTTCATCATTCCGGCTGATGACTGGGTCTCCAAACCTAAAACTTGGAGCCTCAAACCATGAATATTGCCGCAAAGAATATCACCCCGACCGTTACGACGGGCCCGCTGCCGGCCTCCCGGAAAATCTACATCCCGGGCGAAATCCACCCCGACATCCGCGTACCGATGCGCGAGATCAGTGTTCACCCGACATCGGGAGAGCCGCCGGTCACAGTCTACGATTCCTCCGGCGTCTACACGGTTGAAGGCGCTGACATCCACATTGAGCAGGGTCTTCCGGAACTTCGCCGCAATTGGCTCCTCGCTCGCGGCGACGTCGAAGTCTACCAGGGTCGTCAGGTACGCCCCGAAGACAACGGCTTTGCCAGCGGCGAGCGCTTGACGCCTGAATTCCCAGCCAAACGCCAGCCCCTGCGTGCCAAGGACGGCAAGGCAGTCACCCAACTTGCCTATGCCCGCGCCGGCATCATCACGCCGGAGATGGAGTTCATCGCGATCCGCGAAAATCTCGGCCGCAAGGCGAAGGCCGAGGCAATGGTGCGCGACGGCGAGAGCTTCGGCGCTCATATTCCCGACCACGTCACGCCAGAATTCGTCCGCCAGGAGGTGGCTGCCGGACGAGCGATCATCCCCGCCAATATCAACCACCCCGAATCCGAACCGATGATCATTGGCCGGAACTTCCTTGTGAAGATCAACGCGAATATCGGCAACTCCGCGGTCACCTCTTCCATGGCCGAAGAGGTCGAGAAGATGGTCTGGGCCGCGCGTTGGGGCGCCGATACGGTCATGGATCTTTCCACAGGCCGCAACATCCACAACATCCGCGAATGGATCATTCGCAACTCACCGCTACCGATCGGCACCGTTCCGCTCTATCAGGCGCTGGAGAAGGTCGAGGGCATTGCCGAGAACCTGACCTGGGAGGTCTATCGCGACACGCTGATCGAGCAGGCCGAGCAAGGCGTCGACTATTTCACCATCCACGCCGGCGTGCGGCTCCATTACATCCCGCTCACCGTCAACCGCGTCACCGGCATCGTCTCACGCGGCGGCTCGATCATGGCCAAGTGGTGTCTTCATCACCACCGCGAGAGCTTCCTCTACGAGCACTTCGAGGAGATCTGCGACATCTGCCGCGCCTATGACGTTTCCTTCTCGCTCGGCGACGGCTTGCGCCCGGGCTCGATTGCCGACGCCAACGACGCCGCCCAATTCGCCGAGCTGGAAACCCTTGGCGAACTGACAGAGATCGCCTGGGCCAAGGACTGCCAGGTGATGATCGAAGGGCCCGGCCATGTGCCGATGCACAAAATCAAGGAGAACATGGATAAGCAGCTCGCCGTCTGCGGCGAGGCGCCGTTCTATACGCTGGGACCGCTGACGACAGACATCGCACCGGGTTACGACCACATCACCTCGGGCATCGGTGCCGCGATGATCGGTTGGTTCGGCACGGCAATGCTTTGCTATGTCACCCCGAAGGAGCATCTCGGCCTGCCCGATCGCAATGACGTGAAGACCGGCGTCATCACCTACAAGATCGCTGCTCACGCCGCCGATCTCGCCAAGGGGCACCCAGCCGCTCAATTGCGCGACGACGCGCTGTCGCGCGCCCGATTCGAATTCCGCTGGGAAGATCAGTTCAACCTGTCGCTCGACCCGGAGACGGCCCGCAGTTTCCATGACGAGACGCTGCCGAAGGAAGCGCACAAAGTGGCGCATTTCTGCTCCATGTGCGGCCCGAAGTTCTGCTCGATGCGGATCTCGCACGACATTCGTGCCGAGGCACAAAAGGAAGGGCTTGACGCCATGGCGGCAAAGTACCGCGACGGCGGCGACCTTTACATGGCCGTCGACGCGGCCGAACGGCCGCGTGACTGAGATGCATGTCCTTGTCAGAGGGGCCGGCGTTGCCGGCCTCGCGGTCGCGCACGAACTCAGTGTTCGCGGTGCCGCCGTCACCATTGCGGATCCGCGTTCGGACTCCAGCCGGGCAGCCTCCTGGCTCGCGGGCGGTATGCTGGCACCCTGGTGCGAACGCGAAAGTGCCGAGGAAACCGTATTGCTGCGCGGCCGTGATGCGATCGACCGGTGGGACATGATACTGCCGGGTGAGGTACACCGAAACGGAACGCTGGTCGTTGCTCCCACGCGCGACCAGGGAGAACTCGACCGATTTGCCCGTCGCACGAGCGGCCATGAATGGCTCGGCGAAGAGCAAATCGCCGCATTGGAACCGGCTCTCGCCGGGCACTTCAGGCGCGCGCTGTTCTTCGCGTTGGAAGGACATGTGAACCCTAGGCGAGTGTTGGGTCTGCTTCGAGAAAAACTCGCCGTTCGGCATGTCGCGTTCATCGAACAAGTGGTCAACGAGGCCGACTACGACGATGTCGTCGATTGCACGGGCGCAGCGCGAATCGGGCAGACAAGCGGACTTCGCGGCGTTCGTGGCGAAATGCTTTATCTGGAAACCACGGAGGTTGTCCTCAGCCGGCCCGTTCGCCTTCTGCATCCTCGCTTCCCCGTCTATATCGTTCCGCGTGGAGATGGCCTGTTTATGGTGGGCGCCACCATGATCGAGACGGAACACGACGGCCCGATCTCGGCGCGTTCGATGATGGAGCTGCTGAACGCCGCCTATGCGGTGCATCCCGCCTTCGCTGACGCGGCCGTCGTTGAAACCGGCGTGGGCATCCGACCTGCATTCGCCGATAATTTCCCCCGCGCGACCCGCGAGCATGATGTGGTCGTGCTCAACGGCCTCTATCGCCATGGCTTCCTGCTGGCGCCCGCAATGGCGCAGGACGCTGCGGACCTTGTCTTCTCCAGAATTGAACCAGGAGGAAATAGCCGATGAAACTGATCGTAAACGGCGAGCATCACGACTTGATTGCACCAACGCTGTCCGAACTGCTGACACTAATGGAATACGAAGGCGACTGGCTGGCGACCGCCGTCAACGGCGAAATAGTCCACCGCGAGGATCGTGGCGACCACGCGCTCAACGACAACGACAGGATCGAAATCCTGTCGCCGATGCAGGGGGGCTGACCATGCTGACACTATATGACACCGAGGTTTCGTCGCGTTTGCTTCTTGGCACTGCGCGATACCCTTCACCCGCAATCCTGGCGGAGGCCGTCAGACAATCGGGGACGGAGATCGTCACCGTTTCCCTGCGCCGCGAGACGGCGGGCGGGCGTAGCGGCGGAGCCTTCTTCGAATTGATCCGAGCGCTTGGCGTTCGCGTGCTGCCAAACACTGCCGGCTGCCATGGGGCCTCCGAGGCGGTACTGACGGCTAGGATGGCGCGCGAGCTGTTCGGCACCAATTGGATCAAGCTGGAGGTGATCGGCAATCACGATACGCTTCAGCCTGACGTGTTTGGCTTGGTCGAGGCAGCCCGCATTCTGTCAGGCGAGGGGTTTGAGGTCTTTCCCTACACGACCGACGACCTCGTGGTAGCAGAGAAGTTGATCGAAGCAGGTTGCCGGGTTCTGATGCCCTGGTGCGCCCCTATCGGCAGTGCCGCGGGGCCGCTCAACCTCTCCGCGTTGCGTTCAATGCGCGCGCATTTTCCTGACGTTCCCCTCATTGTCGACGCCGGTATCGGTCGGCCGTCGCACGCGGCGACCGTCATGGAACTCGGCTTCGACGCCGTCCTGTTGAATACCGCGGTTGCCGGCGCCGGCGATCCGGCCGCGATGGCTAGCGCGTTTGCCAAGGCAATTAAATCCGGCCGACAAGCTTTTGGCGCCGGCATGCTGGAACCGCGCGATATCGCGGTCCCATCAACACCCATTATCGGAAAGGCCGTGTTCGCATGAAACTGGATCCCTTTTATCTCATCGTCGATAGTGCCGAGTGGATCGCGCGGCTGGTGCCGCTCGGCGTCAAGCTTGTGCAACTGCGCATCAAAGACAAAGCGCCGGCAGAGCTGCGCGCTGAAATCAGCGCTGCGATGACGATTTGCGCCGCGCATGGCTGCCAGTTGATCATCAACGACCACTGGCAGCTTGCGATCGACGAAGGGTGCAATTTCGTCCATCTCGGCCAGGAGGACCTCGAAGCCGCTGACCTCAGCGCCATTCATGCCGCCGGCCTGAGGCTCGGGCTATCGACCCACGACGATGCCGAACTTGAGACAGCAATGGCGGCAAAGCCGGACTACATCGCGCTTGGCCCGATCTATCCGACCATCCTGAAGCAGATGAAGTGGGCGCCGCAAGGACTGGAACGCCTACGCATATGGAGAACGCGGGTCGGCGAACTACCGCTCGTCGCCATCGGCGGGCTGAACGTTGATCGCATCGAGGGTGTTCTTTCTCAGGGTGCCGACAGTGCTGCTGTCGTGACCGACATTACCTTGAACCCCGATCCAGAGGCGCGAACTCGGCAGTGGCTCTCGGCTACAGCACCCTGGCGTCGCGGCGAAAATACCATTGGGTGAGTAGCAAAGCCGGGCGGTCGCGGGGGCGTGCAGTCGCAGCGTCTTCAAAAATGATTGATTTGCGCATCATGCTTCACCATGTTGAACCGGGGCTGGACAACAAGTTGGGCTTGGCACGTATGTTAAAACGGACCGAGGAGTCGGATGTCGCGCTGATCGACAGGCTTCAGCAGGGCGCATTCAATTATTTCCCGAAGCATTACAATGCCGAAAACGGGCTCGTTGCGGACACGTCCATCGCTGGCGTCCCCTGCAGTATCGCTGCGGTCGGTTTTTCTTTGTCGTCCTACCCCGTCGCGGTCGAACGTGGCTGGATGCAGCGTTCCGATGCGATCGAGTACACGCTGAAGACGCTTTGCTTCTTTGCCAACGGTCACCAAGGTCGCGAGCGGCACGCGATCGGCTATCGCGGCTTCTTCTACCATTTCCTGCACATGGACACCGGACATCGAGCCTGGAACAGCGAGTTGTCGACGATCGACACCACGCTTCTGGTTGCAGGCATGTTGACCGCTGCGGCCTATTTCGACCGCAACACCGAAGCCGAAATTGAAATCCGCAGGCTCGCAAACTTGGTCTACGAGAGGATCGACTGGCACTGGGCTCTCAACAAGGGCGAGACGGTCTGCATGGGCTGGAAGCCAGGCAGCGGTTTTCTGCGTTGGCGCTGGCAAGGCTACGACGAAGCGGTCCTTCTCTACACGCTGGCACTCGCCTCCCCGACGCATCCGATCCCGGCGTCGAGCTATGATGCCTTTACCACGAGTTATTCGTGGATGTTGTTTGGCGACCAACCCTATCTCTATGCCGGCCCTCTCTTCATTCATTTCTTCTCGCATGCCTGGATCGATTTCCGTGGGATCCAGGACAAGCCGATGGCTGATCGCAACTGGGACTATTTCCGCAACACGCAAGTATCGATCGCGGTGCAACGAGACTACGCAGAGCGCAATCCCGGTCATTTCGTTGGCTATAACAAGGATATATGGGGCCTGTCTGCCTCGGATGGCCCGCCGCCGACCCGCAACATGCGTGGCGGTCGCCACCCGCGAGTGCTCGGCTATGCTGCCCGCGGCGCGCCGCTCGGACCCGATGACGGCACGATCGCTCCCTGGGCAGCGCTGGCGTCTCTCCCCTACGACCGCCAGACCTCGCTCGACGGCCTTCGCGCGCTTATGTCCACTTACCCCAACCTGCTCTATGAGGATCGCTTTCCCGGCGGTTTCAATCCGACCGTCAAGACCAAGCGACCCGAAGGCTGGGTCGACGACCGTTGCGTCGGTATAGATCAGGGACTTCTCGTGATGACGATCGAAAACGATCGGTCAGACTTCATCTGGGGCCTGATGCGCCAGTCACCCATAATCCGGCGTGGTCTCGAGCGGGCAGGTTTTACCGGTGGCTGGCTTTCGGAAGAAGAAAGCCCGGAGCTGAAGACCGCCTGATCAGCGGCTTCCGAGAACATGCGCCTTACCGGCGATATCGAGACGAACCCGATCGCCGCGCTCCGGAAGCGCCACGCTCGATGTCTTGATCATGATCGGCGGCAGAGCGACACCCTCAAGCGATACAGCGACAGTGCAGGTCGCCCCGCCGAATTCCACTTCGACGACTCTTCCGCGATAGGTCTGCGCACTTTCATCAGGAACGACCCTGATCTGTTCAGGGCGCAGCATGATCTCCACCTTGCCCTGATAATTGCCATCGACCGCAACGCGGCCAAGCGCGCAATCGGCAAAGCCGTTTCGAACGACCGCCGGCAGCATCACCGCGTCGCCGAGGAACAACGCAGTCTCCCGATCGAGCGGCTGCAGATAGACCGATTGCGGTGATCCGGCCTGCATCAACCTGCCTTCCCGTAGGACGGCAACTTGATCGGCGAACGAGAGCGCTTCGGCCTGATCATGCGTAACGAGGATTGTCGTGATACCCGCGGCCTGAAGAACGCGCGCCACGGCCTTCCGCATGTTCTCGCGCAGGCCTGTATCGAGTGCCGAGAAGGGCTCATCGAGCAACATCAGGCGGGGCTTGCGGCCAAGCGCGCGGGCAAGCGCCACGCGCTGCTGTTGGCCACCGGAAAGCTGGTGTGGCCGACGGGTGAGCATATTGCGGTCAAGCTCTACCATATCAAGCAGATCGATAATGCGTCGTTCGCGATCGGGTGCGCCACGCTCGAAACCAAAACCGATATTGTCGGCAACACTCAGATGCGGAAATAACGCGCCGTCCTGCGACACGATACCAATGCCTCGCTTATGGGCGGGCACCGTTGCCGGGCCGTCAGCCAAAAGCTCCCCGCTAAGCGTCACGCGGCCGTCATCTGGCTGCTCGAAACCGGCAATGATACGCAGAAGCGTCGTCTTGCCCGATCCTGAAGGGCCGACAACGGCTGTGCGGCTTCCGGCGGCAACATCGAGTGATATGTTCTGCAACGCCTGAACATGCCCATAGCGCTTGCTGATGCGATCGATCGTAAGCAGCGTCATTGTCCGGCAGTCCGTTTCGATTGGGCATAGAGAAGAAGGGTCAGCGGCAGCGATAGCACGACCATCATGAATGCGTAAGGCGCCGCCGCCACGTAGTCGATCTCGCTGGTCAGCGACCAGAACCTTGTCGCAAGCGTCTCGACGCCGTTCGGGGCCAGCATCAATGTCGCGGTCAGCTCGTTCGTGATGCCGAGGCCGACAAGTGCGACGCTGGCGGCTGCACCGGGCGCGGCCAGCCGCATGGTGATCTGCCTCACGGCCTGGGCGGGCGTGCGGCCAAGCCCCATTGCCGCACGCTCAAGCTCCACCGGCGCCTGGGCGATACTGGCGCGCAAGCCCACCATGGCACGCGGCAGAAACAGCAGTATGTAGGCAACAACGAGGGTCGCGAAGGTTTGATAGAGAGGCAGAACGAGACGAACCGTAATCGTCACCAGTGCAAGCGCCACGACCACGCCCGGCAGCGAGCCGACGTAGTAATGGCAAGCCTCGAGTAGACGCTGTAGACGCCCCGGCGCACGCACCGAGAGCCAGGCCATCGGCGCGGCGGCAATCGTGGCGAGCACGCCACCGGCTATGGCAAGAACTATGGTTTGCGCGAACGCGTTGCCGACGGTATCAATGCGCCAGACATCAAGACCGCCAAGATAGAGCCACCGCATCAGAGTCACGAGAGGGACGCCGAGCGTCAACGCCGCCAGTCCCACCTGCAGCAGAATGGCCGGAACGGCGAACCAGCCGAGCCTATGGCGATCTGCTGGCCGGGCTGAGCCTGATCCGACCCGGGCATATCGCTCATTGCCGCGCAAAAGGATTTCGAGGCCGAGCAGAAACAGACAGCAGCAGACGAGAACACCGCCCAGCATGTTGGCGGCCGGACTGTTGTAGGCGGATTGGAACTGATCGACGATCGCGGTGGCGAAGGTGTCGAAACGGATCATCACATAGAGACCGTATTCCGACAGCAGGTGCAGCGCGATCAGCAGCGAGCCACCACAGATGGCGAAGCGTAGTTGCGGCAGTATGGTGCGGAAGAACAAGCGCCAGGGCCCAAGGCCAAGCGAAGAGGCCGCATCCTCAATAGCGGGATCAAGCCGGCGCAAGGCAGCAGCCACCGGGAGATAGAGAAACGGAAAGTACGCAAGTACGGAAACGAAGACACCGCTCTGCAGCCCGCGCATGCCGGGAATGAGGCTCACCCAGGCGTAGCTATGGACGAAGGCGGGCACGGCGAGCGGTGCAACTGCCAGCCACGACCATAGCCGGGCAAAGGGGATATCTGTCCGTTCAACGAGCCAGGCGAGCGTCACGGCAAGGGCGATCGACAACGGAATCGTAAAGGCTTCCAACAGCACCGTGTTTACGAGCAGCTCGCCGACGCGCGCGCGGAAAACCAATTCTTTGACGGTCTGCCAGCCGACATCAAAGGTTATCCAGCCGATGAACCCAAGCGGAACGAGGCTGAACAGCGCTACGACGGAAGCAAAGAGAAGGACCGAGACATGCGGCAGACGTGCCCGCAGCCGATCTATTCCCGCCACCGGCCGTGCGATCGGCCTTTCATGGCCGGGAACAAGCAATCTGTTGTCCTGCAGCAAGGCCGCCGCCTTCATACGCTGAAAAAGGAAGGCAACCGCCTATGAAAGGCGGTTGCCGATTTCGTCATGCCCTACGTTTTTCTTGAGCCAAAAGCAACAGTTTTGACCCTTAGGGCGTATGGCGGAAAGGCTAGATGATTCCGGCGGCGGTCATCAGCTCCGTCACCTTCTTGCTGTTCAAGTTGGCCGCATCGACCTTCGGCGCATCAAGATCGGCCAGCGGAACGAGCTTTTCGTTCGAAGCCGCATCCTTTCCAATGGCATATTCGTAGGACGTGCCGCTCTTCAGGATGTCCTGACCGGGCTTACCAGTCACGAATTTCAGGAAGGCCTGAGCTTCCTTCGCATGCTGGCTGGACTTCAGGACGCCGCCGCCCGAGACGCTGACGAATGCACCCGGATCCTGGTTCTTGAAGTAGTGCAGCGCAACGTTCTTGCTGTTTTCCCCGGTCTTCGCCTGGTCGCCGAACCAGTAATAGTGATAGATCACCGCGCCCTCGACTTCACCAGCATTGACCGCCTTCATGGCGACGCTGTTGCCCTTGTACGGCGTGGAGTTCTCCTTGAGTGCCTTAAGCCACGCAGCGGTTGCCTCTTCACCCTTGAGCTCAAGAAGCGCACTGACGATCGCCTGGAAATCAGCGCCTGCCGGCGAGGCACCCCAGCGGCCCTTCCAGGCCGGATCTGCGAGATCGAGCAGCGACTTCGGCAACTTGTCTTCGGTCAGCTTCGTCTTGTCGTAGGCAAAAACCGTCGAACGGGCAGCAATGCCGGTCCACATGCCGTCAGACGGACGATATTGTTCGGGAACCTGCTCCAGTGTTTCCTTATCGACTGGCGCAAAGAGGCCTGCTGCATCGACCAGCGTCATGGCGGGAGAGTTCTCAGTCAGGAAAACGTCAGCCGGTGACGCATCGCCTTCCTGAACGATCTGGTTGGCGAGCTGCATGTCGCTGCCCTGGCGCATCGTTACCTTGATGCCGGTTGCCTTGGTGAAGGCGTCGATCCACTCGCGCCCGAGGCTCTCGTGCTGGGCGTTATAAACGACAATACCTTCGGATTCCTGCGCCACAGCAGAACCTGCGACCAGCGAAGTCGCAGCAAAGAGCGAAGCAGCGAGCGCCACTGCACCGGAAGCGCGGTTAAGGGAAATTTTCATGAAGCCCTCCATGGTGTTTCACCCGAGATCCGAGGTGATGGGAGCCGTATATTTTTGTTGATCTGGCATTTCAAGTTTTAGTGATGGCTCAGGGATCACAAATACTTGAAATCATTCATCAACTTTAGAATCGTTCTAGCTAGAGCGCGTGAATGGTGGCAATGACCTCATCCTCGACATGGATGCCGTCTTCCAACGCCTGCCTTCGCGCCGTCTGGCCGCGGCGTCCCGGCAGTCGAACGCCGGGGTCGGACGAGATTTCGCCGACCAGCGTGGCCAACCGATCGGCCACACCGCTTCCGCCGCTGGCGGTCGGGTTGATGACAACAAGCATCTGCCCAAGGCCGGGCGCTGAACCCTTGTCATCGAAAAGCGAGGACGACTCGAAAGAGAAGTTTGCCCCTGTCAGTGCGCCGGCGAGGAATTCGACCATCATCGCCAGTGCTGCGCCCTTGGCTTCTCCTGAAGGGGCCATCGTCCCCTCGAGGGCTGCAACTGCATCCGTCGTCGGCTGACCATTACGGTCGAAGGCCCAATCCGCAGGAATATCGACACCTTTTTGACGCGCAGCCATAACCTTGCCACGGGCGACGCGAGAGAGCGCAAGATCAATGACGAGAGGGTCAGCAGCCGGGATCGGCGCGGCGAACGCGATGGGATTCGTTCCGAAGACGGGCTTGCGCCCGCCCCAAGCTGCCATGGAAGCAGTGACATTGGCGACCATCAAGGCGACAAAACCCATTTCCGCAAACCGCTCGACAGTCAAGGCAAGGACGCCAGCGTGGTGCGAACGATGAACCGCTGCCAGGGCGATGCCCTGCTCCCGGACAATATCCGGAAGAACCGAAGCCGCGAGATCGAAGGCCGGATAGGCGTAGCCGTGACAGGCATCGATCCGCACGACGGCGGGAAAGAGCCGTTCGAGCTGCGGCTTGGCAAATCCATCGACCTTGCCTGCCTTCGCCTGCTTTGCGTAGGCCTCGACCCGGCGCAAGCCGTGGCCACCCTGTGCGGCAGCTTCAGCAGCAACCAGTGCCCTGGCAACCGATCGCGCATTTGCCCCATCCACACGATTGCGGGTCAAGGCGTCGACAACCAGCGTTTCCGCCGCAGCTAGGGTCAAATGCATGGCGACCTGCAAAAAAGAAAAGGGTGACGACGTGTTACGTCATCACCCTTTCGGCTGCAATGCAGCAACGATCATTCGACGTCGAACTTTACGCCCTGCGCAAGCGGCAATGTCTTGCCGTAGTTGACCGTATTCGTCGCTCTGCGCATGTAAGCTCTCCAAGCATCCGAGCCGGATTCGCGACCACCACCGGTTTCCTTCTCACCGCCGAACGCGCCCCCGATTTCGGCCCCGGACGGACCAAGGTTGACGTTGGCAATGCCGCAATCGGAACCACGACCCGAAACGAAGGTCTCTGCCTCACGCATATCATTCGTGAAGATCGACGAAGAAAGGCCCTGCGGCACAGCGTTGTGAAGCTCCAATGCCTGATCGAAATCCGTGTACTTCATCACGTACAGGATCGGTGCGAACGTCTCATGCTCGACCGGGCCAGTCTGTGAGGGCATTTCAACGAGTGCTGGACGAACATAAAAGGCATCCGCCGCACCATTTTCGACGCGCTCACCCCCGGTGACCTTGCCACCGGCCGCCTTCGCCTGCTCCAATGCGGACTGCATATTGCTGAATGCCTGCTTGTCGATCAGCGGCCCGACCAGCGTCCCGGTTTCCAACGGGTTGCCGATCGACACCGAACCATAGGCCTTCTGCAGGCGCGGAACGAGCTTGTCGTAGACGCTCTCATGAACGAAAAGGCGGCGCAGCGTCGTGCAGCGCTGGCCGGCAGTACCCATGGCTGAAAAGGCAACGCCACGCAGCGTAAGATCAAGGTCCGCCGTCGGGCAGATGATCGCGGCATTGTTGCCACCGAGCTCAAGGATTGCGCGGGCGAAACGCTGCGACAGGCGGGGACCGACAGCGCGGCCCATGGCCGTCGAGCCGGTCGCGGAGACAAGCGGCACCTTTGGATGGTCGACGAGGAGTTCCCCCACATCGCGGCCGCCGATGAGCAAGGTCGAGAGGTTGGCAGGCGCCACGCCGCCTTCGGCAACGAACCGCTTCAGTGCCCTTTCAAAAAGCGCCTGGACAGCAAGTGCCGTCAGCGGTGTCTTTTCCGACGGCTTCCAGACCGTCGAGTTGCCGCAGACAAGCGCCAAGGCGGCATTCCAAGACCAGACCGCGACCGGGAAGTTGAAGGCCGAGATGATGCCGACGACGCCGAGCGGATGCCAGCTTTCCATCATGCGGTGTTCGGAGCGCTCCGTGGCGATGGTCAGGCCATAGAGCTGGCGTGACAAACCGACAGCAAAGTCGCAGATGTCGATCATTTCCTGGACTTCGCCAAGCCCCTCGGATGTGATCTTGCCAACTTCGATCGAGACAAGTCGGCCGAGAGCTGTTTTCGCAGCACGAAGCTCTTCGCCGAGCAGGCGCACGAGTTCCCCGCGTTTCGGAGCCGGAACGGCCCGCCATTCAAGGAATGCCTTGTGGGCGGCCTCAATCGCAGCCTTTGCCTCTAAGGCCGAATGCTCCTTCAGCGCGCCAATCTCCCTGCCGGTGACCGGAGAGCTAACGCGAAGCGTACCGCCAGTATAGCGGTCGGCGCGGACGCCCAACTCTGTGAGAAGGGTTTTTGTCTCGGTGGCGAGATCAAGTGAAGAGATGGTCATGGGTTCAACCTCGGTTCTCAAAAGCGAGCATCGGCGAAATGGGCCACTTGGGCGCCGGCTTCGTACCACACTTCCTTCATGGCACGGAAGCTCGGCTCTGACGGCGACGTAAGTGGCAACGGCAGGTCCGCTTCCGTCGTCTGCCCCGCGATGAGTTGGGCAAGCGTGCGGCCGAAGACCGTACCTGGCGCAATACCGCGACCATTGTAACCGGAGAAACCCACAACATTGGGCGCGAACCTGTGGAAGCGGGGCAGCGCATTATCGGTCATCCCGATCTTGCCGTACCACTCGCATTCGAACTCGACATCGCCAAGCTGCGGAAAGAGCTTCTTCAGAGATCGTTTCGCCCAGGCCGTGTGAATACCCAGCCCCGTATTACGCAAGGCGCCGACGCTGCCGAAGACAAGGCGACCGGCCTGATCCATGCGATAGGACGACAGGATTTCCTTCGTGTCCCAAACCCCTTCGCGCCCGGCGAGGATCGAGCGGCGCAAATTGTCGCTAAGCGGCCGGGTGGCTAGATTGAAATATGGCAGGTGCACCTGCTCGTTGCGCACCGTTTCCCATGGGCCGGTGCTGTACGCGTCGGTCGCGACGATGATCCAGTCGGCCGCCACTTCTCCCGTTGCGGTCTTGACGATCCAGCGATTGCCTTTCCGCTCGGTCTCCACAACAGGGCTCGAGGTGTGGATCGAAACCCCGGCCTTCACCGCAGCATGGGCAAGACCTCGCGCGTAGGCGAGCGGCTGCAGCGTGCCGGCGCGCATGTCGAGCAATGATCCCGTGTAGAAGCTGCTGCCAACGCGTTTGGCCGTCTCGGCTGCATCCAGCAAAGTCACGGGCGCGCCACGCGTCACCCATTGCCGCGCGCGATCCTCGATCTCCTTCAAGCCACTTTCGCCGACGGCAACGTGAAGCGTGCCGTTCCGTTCAAGCTCGCAGGCTATGCCGTGCTTGTCGATCAGCTCCATGACGAGCCTTGGGGCGTTGCCCAGGATGTCCAGCAGACGCTCACCATAAATGGGTCCAAGAACGCCGGGAAGGTCGTCCGGCATCACCCACATGCCGGCGTTGATAAGGCCAACGTTGCGGCCCGCGCCGCCGAAGCCAATTTCCTTGGCTTCCAGCAACATCACCTTCGAGCCCGCTTCGGCCAGATGCAGACTCGAAGAAAGGCCGGTATAGCCTCCACCCACGACGACGACATCGGAGCTCACTGCGCCCACGAGCGACGAGGTCACAGGCGGCGGAGGCGCGGTCTTTTCCCAAAGGCCGTGGGAACGGGGATCGTTCAGCATCGATCAAAATCCATCCATCAAACTTGCGGCATTCTAGCGCCGCGCGATTGCTTGTAAAACAGCAAGTCCGGTTGCCGATCGCGGCCTGGGATGGAGAGCCCGGCTGATCGATCAGCATTTCCAGTTCATTCCGATTCCGCAAGACGAATTACTTTACAAAGCGGGACAAGCCGTAAATATCGACATTTAGGAAATAGCTTATTCTGAAATGGAATGATGGATGCTGCCATCAAGACGATTTCTTCCGTCGACATCCCTGCTTGTTGCCTTCGAGTCCGTCTCCCGGACCGGTAGCGTGACAGCCGCCGCGCGCGAACTCGACCTCACGCAAAGCGCCGTCAGCCGCCAGATCAAGGCGCTCGAAGAGCAGCTCGGTGTCGAGCTGTTCGTGCGCGAGCGCCAGACCGTGCGCTTGACGCTCGCCGGCGACGGCTACGCCCGCGAGATACGCGAGGCCCTGCGACGCATTTCGAGTGCATCGCTGAATCTCCGCGCCAACCCGCACGGCGGTACGCTCAATCTGGCCATTCTCCCTACTTTCGGGACGCGATGGTTGGCACCCCGGCTGGGAGGCTTCCTCGCGGCTAATCCGGGGGTGACGATCAATCTCGTCACTCGATTGTCTCCTTTTGATTTCCGGCTCGATTCGATCGATGCGGCGATTCATTTCGGCCACCCTCATTGGCCCGGCGCAGAGCTGACATTTCTAATGTCGGAAAAGACCGTACCGGCCTGCAGCCCAGTGTTCCGCAGTCAGCACGCGATCAGCGTGGCGCAGGATCTGCTCGACGTTCCGCTGCTGCATATGACGACGCGCCCGGATGCCTGGGAGCGATGGTTCGCCGGCAATGGCGTGAATTTTCAGTCCGTGCACGGCATGCTCTTCGACCAGTTCGCGACTGCCGCCCAAGCAGCGATGGCAGGTCTAGGAGTTGCGCTGCTACCGACTTTCCTCATACAGGACGAGCTGAAACGTGGCGACCTGATTGCAGCTATCGACCGCGAGACGGAAAGCAGCGAGCGTTACTTTCTTGCCTATCCTACCGAACGGGCCGACTCCGCGCCCTTGGAAGCATTCCGCAGCTGGATCGTCAGGGAAGCCGCGATGTAACGGAACAGCTTGCGCCGACATAGCGCTTTCGACCATTATACGCCGAACCAGAATATGATGCAGGAAACTCCGATGAAGCCAATTTTCGTTCAGCTCCAATGCGCGCCCGGCAAGACTTATGAAGTCGCCGATGCCATCTATCAAACCGAGCGCGTTTCGGAACTCTACTCGACGAGCGGCGACTACGATCTCTTGCTCAAGGTCTACATCGAAGAGGGACAGGACATCGGCAAGTTCATCAACGACAACATCGCCAATATCCCCGGCATCGTGCGTTCGCTGACCACGCTGACCTTCAAAGCCTTCTAAGCAGCCGCTCCGGCCAGCGAGCGAGCCGCAGCCGCGACGCGTCAGAATGAAAGCGCACGCGTGCCGCCGAGGCTTGTTATCTCACCGGAAGGCGTTTCCCCATCCGCTTGCCCGGCTATCGGAAGCAGCCTGACGCGCTTGGCTGCGCCAGGAGCGAGATGAAACCAATCATCATCCGGCCGATAGCCATCGACGCTGACGTGGACCGACTGCGCGAACCTGTCGGCTGAGAGATCAAGCACCCACGCAGCGTCCTGTTGCGTCAAAGCCACCTGGATTTCGGCATCGTAAAAGGCCTTGGAGCGCCCTAGGGGGAAATGGAAGGCGTCGGCGACCACAGGACCACCATCCGGCAGGCGCAGGCGAGCGACGGTAACGTCGTGAGAAGGCGGGCCGAAACGAAAGGCGTAGGTCGTGTCGAAGAATGCGCCAAACAGATCGGTCGCGGCAAACGTATCGCGGCTCCTCGGCGCCAAAGTCAGAATGCGACCGCCGCTGACGGCGTGCTGCTTGCCGTGCCGCAGGCACACCAGCTCGAGATCAAGCTGGAGCGTGTGCTCGGTTTCATTCAGCACGTGAACGTCGAGGCCATTCGTGCCCTCGTCGGTCACTACCACCTGCACCGGCCGGAAAGCCCGGCGCAGAGCAAACCAGACCGGCTTCGGCTCGCCGGTCGAATCGATCACCCCCCAACCGGCACCTGGCATAAGATCCTGTAAGGTCCAAACCAATGCACCGTTGCACGTCGATCCATTGCTGCGCCATTCAGCGAAGGTCGCCTCCGCGACTTCGCCGGTGACGACGCGGGAAAGATCAAGGTACCGCTCGCGATCACCACGACGAAGCTGCGCCGGATCCTCGCGATAGAGCTCTGCCAGATAGAAATCCCGCACATCCTCAAAGTCCCAGGATGCACCGCGATCGCGGGGCACCCGCGATTTCCATAGCGGGCTATGGACGGGCGGTACATCGAGGTGGCGCTGCAGCGTTCGCTGCTGTGGCACATTGGCAAACGCCAGGCTCTCGGCCGCGAAGCGAACCTTCGCTCGACGAGCGTCGTCAAGCGGCCGCATATAGGCGCCCACACCGTAGTAGTGCGTAACCCCCGCGCTCGGCGAAAACGGCATGGCGCCGCCCGACGGGGAATTGACTGCATAAGGTACATCAGGTCTTACGCGGCTCGCGATCGCCGGAATAATCTCTTCGGTGATCGGACCGGCCCAATATTCACGCGGCAACCCAAGCATCGCCGCTTGCTGGTAGATCTCGCTCCCACCGCACAGAACTGCAAGCGACGGGCATCCCTGGACGGTGTGCAGGAATTCCTCGACCTCCGCGTGCACATGCGCGGTAAGAGCCTTGTCGTTCTTCGGATAGTCGAAATTGGCGAACATGAAATCCTGCCAGACAAGCAGTCCGAGCTCGTCGCAGAGATGAAAGAACTCCGGCGTCTCGTAGGCCATCGTCCCGCCGATGCGGATCATGTTCATGCCCGCCTCGGCAGCGAGGCGCAAGAACGGCTCATAGTCCGCCTTATCACCCGGCAGCCGAACAATATCGGCTGTTGTCCAGACCGCACCACGGCAAAAGACGCGCTCACCGTTGACCAACAGCGCAAAATCGTTGCCCTGAGCTCCACGGTCAACGTCGATCCGCCGAAAGCCGGTTCGACCGGCGTGATGCGCAACGCCATCAACGACGATCGAGTAGTCATGGAGGTGAGGCACCCCGTGCGTGTGCGGCCACCAGAGGTCGACGTCCTTCAGCTTCAAAATCGCCGAGTAGTGGCTGTCTCCAATTTTCTCGAAGACCTGCTCGATCTCTCCACAACGAAGCATCAAATCGGGATTGTCGACATCCGTGTGAAGCGAAACGCTCAACCGTCCGGTGCCATCCGCCTCAAGCATCGCACGAACAGTGACATTGTCGATCGAAACGACATCGCGGCGCACGAGCGTGATGGGACGCCAAGGCCCGACCGCATGAATTTCAGGGCACCAACCCGGCATCCGCCCAAGCAGCGTCGTGCGAACGTTCTTCAAGCCTTGCGGCGTGATCATCTGCGCCCGCCATCGGGCGCGTGGACCCGGTTCGGCCAGTCTCGGCGCAAGGGCTCGAAAGCAAAGTGCCAACTCGTCGCCGCCGGAGAGCGTCACCGGTATCTCATGCATGGTGAACATGCTTTCCGATGACAGGATTTCCTGACCATTGAGGAAGACATGGCACAGTGTCGCCAAGCCCTCGAAGCGCAGGATCGCGTCGCCTGGCTGTACGTCAAAGAGCCGGCAGATATACCATGCGTCGCGGGTATCGAGCGGCTCAGGATTGTCACGATCAAAGCGCCCAACCTTTTCCAACGCTGCGGCAACGGTTCCAGGCACTTCGGCAGCGATGAACTGGGCAGACAAGGGAATGTCATGAGGGGTTGCGCAAGCGTCCGGCTCCGTCAGAACCAAGTTCCAACCCTCGTCGAGCAGAGTTTCCTCTGCCCCGACACTCGCCAACCGTCCCCGCATCCTCAGACTCCCGGCCTCACAAGCGCTCCTTGAGCGAAGCCATCATGGAATCCCACGCATCGGCTGCCGGATCAAGCGCCGTACGCAGCGGATCGTATTTCTTCCGAGTGACCGCCCGGGCGAGCTGGAACTGCACCGACTTCGCGACTTCGGAAATTCGACGCGCGTTATCGATGGCGGTCGAGAATTCGTTGGCGGAGAGCCAGGCCAGATGATCGCCGGCGAGTTCAAAATTGGCACCGAATTGGCGCAGCGTGTTGAACGCATACTTGTGAAAGAAACCGAAAGGTCGCTCTGCCACTCCTTCCACCTGCAGTGGAAAAACTTCGGCGAAGGCACGAATAGGGTTCGAGACGGGCCGGCGACCGAAATGAAAGTCGAGAAGTTTGCGTGCCGTAGTACTGACATGCACAACGTCCGGGATGCGAACGGGGAATTTCGCAAACTCCGCGTATGGAAGGAACAACGGATCTTCTGGCCTCAGATGAAGCTGGAACAACCCGTCGAAATCTTCGCCCTCGAGTTTGAAGTAACCGCCGTTGTGAAAATACTCGATACGCTTTCCGGCAAGGTCGAGCCGGTTGATTGCCACAGTGGTCTTGCCATGCTCGGTCCGGTAGGCAGTGCCCTGCGTATCGGGCATATAGAAGGAATCCATCTCGATCAGGCAGAGACGCCCGCGTGCAATCTGCACTTCGATGTGTCGCTCGACATGGTCGAAGATGGCGAGCTCGGTGACACGGACGTCGTAGAGTGCCTCAAGATCCTCGAGTGGCACCTTGAAGAAGGTGAATTGATCGCCCTCGAAGTCCTGCGTGAGCGTGAAGCCAAGCATCGCCTCCGGCGCGGCTCCAACAGCGTTCAACACTTCGATCCAGAGGTCGACGTAGCAATTGGTTTCCGGCCACATGCGCTCGCTGGAGTGTAGCGCATGTGGCTGATAGCCATCCGTGTGCAGCCGCGGGAAGACGGCATTCATGGATCCATTCAGCCCCACAGTGCTTCACGCACCTTGGAGGGCCAATGCTCCACCTCAAGCCCGTGGTGGTGGAACAGGGCGAGCGCGATCCGTTCGAGCCCAAAGCCGACGCAGGCCGTATGCGCAACACTGCCGTCTTCGAGATAGAGGTCCCATTTCGTGCCGAACGCGTCCTGATGATAGTTGAAACTCATGCAGGCCGTCGGGTTTGCAACCGAGGTGATGGGTATGAGCAACTCGAACTTCAGGTTCTGATCGCGCTGATTGTTGGCCAGCATTTTGCCGGCGCGGCCGAAGAACGGATCGTTGGCCACATCGATTGTAACATCGAGTCCAACGGCCTCCATCATTTCGACGCCGCGGTCCATCCAGCGTTGACGAAAATCCGTGACGTGCTGTTCCGTACCCATGCAAACGTATTCGCGCATGCGGAAGAGCTGCTGGCGCGCGGGATCCTGCGAAGGCTCGTGGCGGAAGCAGTAGGACTGAAGATCGAAGAGACCGCCTCTCATCGGCAGTTTGCCGCGGCGGGCAACCGTCGGATAGAGCGGATAGCATGCCGCCGGCGTCAGCACGATGTCGGTTGCCTGCTGATCCTTCGTCCAGTCATCGCCCACCTCCATGCACTGAAGGAGATTGATGTGGTCGAGTTCACTGCCGCAGAAACTGTGAACGGTACCGGCGAGCTGCGGGAAGCTCTTCATGTAACCGCTCTTCTCGAAGAAGGCGCGGTTCATGCCTGGCGGAAAGCGCATCGCTTCAGCACCGTCGGCACCACCGAACTTGTCGATAAGCCGCTCGAAGGCCGCAATCACCTCTTCGAATTGTCCGCTGCGCCCATAAAGGCCGTCAACGCCCGTATCGATCAGAAGGCCCGAGTCAAAGAGCCTGTCCAGAAACGTTGTCTGCACGTCCATGTCGTCACCCCAGTAGGCTAGTGTCCTGCTTGTGGACAAGAAGCATGCTCGACGTGTTGCCGAGGATGCGGTCATTCGAGATCATGAGTTGTGCGGAGTGGGCATCGCGCAGATGGCGGCCGACGCTGAATGGCGTGCCGTTCTTATAGCCCATGATCCCGCAAATCAGCATCACGTGATTGACGATTTCGAGAATTGTTTCCGACGAGGCTATCTTCACGTTGTTCATCGTGACGGCAAAGCCCATGGAGGAAAGCTTGTCTGCGTCGCTCTTGGCATCCTCGTATGCCTTCAGACCAGCGACGACGTTCGAGCGAACCATCTGCAGCAGGTTTGACACCTCGGCCAGTCGCAGAGCTCCGGGCGGCGGCGCCCCGGGTGACTTGCGTGCGGCAGCGCGCACGAACGCCTGCGCACGACTCACGGCATCGACGGCGATACCGTACCACACGCCGCTCCAGAGGAGGTGTGACGATGCCAGCATCGATTGAGCGGCGATCTCTGCGAAGGGCTTGGGCAGAATTTGCACGGCGGGCGCTTCACCCTTGAAGAGGAAGCCATCTGAACACGTACCGCGCATACCAAGCGTGTTCCACGCGTGCGTTTTTTCCAGCGCGTACTGCTCCTTGACAAAAACGGTCAGAACCTGGTCGGAGGGGGCCGCATTTGCGTGGGCGCGCGACGTGATCATGATTGCATCGGCGTAGGAGCCGTAGGATATGACAGTCGCGTCTTTCTCCAGACGGCAGGTGTCGCCGTCCACCTCGACCGCGCAGATGCTATTCCGGAGATTGCCGCCGATGCCGCCTTCGGTCGTCGCCGATCCAATCAGCAATTGCTCGGTCGCCACACGCTGCATGAACGCCCGATGCCATTCGCTCTCGGCTCCGTGCTCGACAAGACTGCAAAGCTTGATGTGATGCATGGCGAAAACCATGGCAGCCGCGGAACACGCCTGCCCAAGCATCGAGCATAGCTCAGCAATCTGCGCGATGGCCGCACCTTCACCGCCGAAGTGGCGTGGGATCTGTATTCCAAGCAACCGCTCGGCCTTCATTGCATCCACGGCTTCGTGGGGGAACCTCCCATCAAAATCGACGGAGTCGGCATGCCTGGCCGCGATCGCGGATACGCGGGCGACCCTGGCGGCAAGATCCTCTTCAGCGATTTTGACCGGAAAGTTCATTTAGGCGACCTTCCGACTATCTTTGATCTGGTCCACAGTCTTCGCGATCGCCGCGATGCTGGCGAAAGACTTGCGATTCAAGAGATTGTCAGGAAATTCGATGTCAAAAGCTTCTTCGATGCCAAGCATAAGCTGCACCGAAGCGAAGGACGACAGACCGACAGCATAGAGGTCGGCATCGTCGGCAACCTGATCGACAGAGACGGGAAGCTTTCCGAATTTAGCCAGCAGTTCACGGATTGTAGTATTCATGATGACTTCTCCAAGATGATCATATCTCGAGTGGCGAAACCGCCTTGTTCTCGGGATAGGCGTAGTCTGGAAAAGACAAAATTCTGCTAAATGACGTAGTTAAATCCAGCTAAGCTTCTCTGCTAAAATTCTTATGAAAGAAACGGAAGGAAACGGAACTTATATTATATTTCAAGGTCTTGCTGTTATTTGCATTCTCGCGCCGCAAGAAGGATATTGCGACAGATTGTCCAAGAACAACACTTGCCCTTCCCTTTTCACGAGCCGGGCGGCGGATACTGGTGCTCGGCGCCGTGATAGTCCGAAACGGAGTAACAGCCCTCGCCGATCTCCCTGATCGCCTGTTCACCGATAACCGCCTTGCCGTAGCCGCCGGGTATATCGAGTATGTAGGTGGGCTGGCACAGACCCGAAATCCGGCCGTGCAAGGCGGCGACTATTTTTTGTCCCTCCTCGATGGTCAGCCGAAAATGACTCGTTCCAGGCGCAAGATCCGGATGGTGGAGGTAGTAAGGCTTCACACGCGTCTCGACAAAAGCCCTCATCAACTCTGCGAGCACCGCCGGATCATCATTGACGCCCTTCAAGAGCACCGATTGGCTGACCATGACGATTCCGGCATCAATCAGGCGGGCGCAGGCAGCCCGCGCTTCCTCGCTTAGTTCGCGCGGATGATTGGCGTGCAACGCCACATAGACAGTTTTGCCGCTTGCCTTCAGGGCCGCAATGAGGGCCGCATCGACCTTTGACGGATCAACCACGGGAATGCGAGTATGAAACCGGACGATCTTCACGTGATCGATCGATGCCAGTTCGCGAAGGATTTCTTCCAACCGTCGCGGAGACAACACGAGCGGATCGCCGCCCGTCAGGATCACTTCCCAGATTTCCTTCCGATCGCGGATGTAGGCAAAAGCTGCCGACATTGCCTTGGGGTCCAGGGTGCCCAAGCCCTGCGGGCCAACCATCTCGCGGCGAAAGCAGAACCGACAGTAGACCGGGCATACATGCACAGCCTTCAACAGCACCCGGTCAGGATAGCGATGAACGATCCCCGGCACGGGGCTATGGGCTTCGTCGCCGATCGGATCCGCGCGCTCTTCGGGCGCTGTGACAAGCTCGGCCGCGTCGGGAACGAATTGCCGGGCGATCGGGTCCACATCATCTGCCCTATCGATCAGACCTGTGACGGTTGGAGTGAGCGCAATAGCATAGCGCGCGGCGACATCAGCCAACGCCTCCCGATCTCTCTGGCCGAGCAGCCCAGCGCGTTCCAGTCCCTCGACGGTCTTGATCGGCCCGATACTGTTCATCTGCCGTACTCCGCGACCGGCGCCCACATCACCTGATCGATCCGCGACGCCCCGGTTGCCAGCATGACCAGCCGATCGAAACCAAGAGCGATGCCGCTCGCCTCGGGCATGATAGCAAGCGCGTCCAGAAAATCCTCATCGAGCGGATAGCGTTCGCCGTAGATGCGAGCCTTTTCGGACATCTCGATCTCGAAGCGACGACGCTGTTCGGCCGGATTGGTAAGCTCGCCAAAGCCATTCGCGAGCTCGACCCCGCAAGCATAGACCTCGAAACGCTCCGCAACACGGGGATCACGCGCAGAGGGACGCGCCAAGGCAGCTTCCGAAACAGGGTACTCGTCAAGAATGGTCACTTGGTTGAAACCCAAATGAGGTTCGACTTTTTCAACGAGCACGCGGCTAAACAGATCCGCCCAGCCGTCATCGTCAGCAACACGCATTCCGTTCCTCTTTACCTGATCAGCGAGATGCGCCCGATCCGTCGCGCCATCGACGGAAACGGATGCCAGAAGATCGATGCCGGCATAGCGTTCGAAAGCCGCGGCAACGCTTATCCGGTCCGGCCCCGCAAACGGGTCGCAGTCCCTGCCTTTATAAGTGAACTGCACTGTCTTCGTCGTTTCTGCGGCAAGCGCCAGAATGCGAACGCAATCCATCATCAGACTCTCATAGCTTTCACCCACACGATACCATTCGAGCATTGTGAATTCCGGGTGATGCAAGGGTCCGCGCTCGCGATTGCGATAGACGTGCGCAAAGCAGGCAATGCGCTGCTCTCCGGCCGAAAGCAGTTTCTTGCAGGCGAACTCGGGCGAAGTATGCAGGTATAGCGGCGGCGCCGTCTGGCCGTCCGTCGTCAATGCCTCGGTGGCAAAGGCGTGAAGATGCGCCTCGTTGCCCGGCGACACCTGCAGAGTTGCGGTGTCGACTTCCAGAAAGTCCTCACTCAGGAAATAGCCGCGCAACGCAGACTGGATCGCATTGCGCCCAATCAGGAATGGGCGCCGATCCAAATGCACGCTCGGCGTCCACCACGGCGATACTTTGGCGATCGAGGAATTCATGAGTTCGTCCTGACCGGTCGTCCAACGCTAGGGCTGGCTATTTGCCGGATTTTAGGTTAGTTGCGCCCCCAAAGAACAATCAATCGCGTCTCCAAGGCTGTATCGACAGTCCTCTACGACGCCAAAAGCCGAGTTACAAGGAAGTCTTAATGGTCAAGGTCATCGCCTCTTCCGTCCGCAAGGGCAACGTTCTCGATGTGGATGGCAAGCTCTACGTCGTTCTGACTGCCCAGAACTTTCATCCTGGCAAGGGCACGCCGGTTACCCAGGTCGACATGCGTCGTATCGTCGATGGCGTCAAGGTTTCCGAGCGCTGGCGCACGACCGAGCAAGTCGAGCGCGCCTTCGTTGAAGATGTGAACTTCCAGTATCTCTACGAAGATGGTGAAGGCTTCCACTTCATGAACCCGGCGACCTACGACCAGGTAGTCGTGAACGATGAAACGATGGGCGATCAGAAGGCTTATCTACAGGAAGGCATGACCTGTATTCTGTCGATTCATGAGGGCGTTCCGCTCGCGCTCGAACTGCCGCGCCATGTGACCCTCGAAATTACGGAAACCGAACCGGTCGTTAAGGGCCAGACGGCTTCGTCGTCCTACAAGCCGGCAATGTTGGCAAACGGCGTGCGCACCATGGTGCCGCCGCATATCAATGCCGGCACGCGCGTGGTTATTGCCACGGAAGATAATTCCTACGTTGAGCGCGCAAAGGACTAAATCGTCCGCCTCATGTACCGAGAAACCAAGGCCGCGTCGGAAACGATGCGGCCTTTTTCTTGTCGGCGGTTTGTCGCGACTGCTGCTCAAACAAAAAGCGCCGGCTAAACCGGCGCTTTCGATCTCAAATTATAGTCCGCTGACGCAGCTGCCTTATTAGCGTGGGCAACGTGCTTCGTAACGGCGGCCGTACCGATCCCGATAGACGCAATAGCCGCGGCGCTCGACGGACTGGCCGATTAACGCGCCGGCCAGACCACCTGCAACAGCACCCACTGCAGCGCCGCCCCAGCTGTTGCTGACAGCACCACCGATAATAGCGCCTGTACCAGCACCGATCGCGGTACCTTGTTCAGTCGCCGTGCAGGAAGCAAGCGCACCGACGAGGGCGCCAATGAGCACAATCTTTTTCATCATGACATATCTCCCAGTTTTTTCCGTCGCTTAGATGCGACCGAGCAGCACAAGAATAATAATAATCACGAGAACTAGCCCTAAACCGCCCGAAGGTCCATAGCCCCATCCGCGGCTATAACCCCAATTCGGTAAGGCGCCGATCAAAAGCAGAATAAGGATAATCAGAAGTATCGTGCCAAGCATGGTTCAAGTCCTCAACGTCATTGCACCTGGAATGGACGAGAAACACACATCACGGTTTTTTGTTCCACATGCATCAAATGTTCCGCTTTGATGGCAAAAGCACCCAATCCGGACCGATTTTCACTTCCTCTCGGTAATGGTGACTTCTCAGGGAAGACCGTGACTCAAATGGATCGCCGATTTTCGACACAAGGCTGTTGACAGCCCATATACAGATCAAGCCACGAATTTTACGATTCAGCATCTTGTGGGAAAAAGTGATTCAAAATCAATACTTAGCCGTGAACAAACACTGAATCAGCCAGAGTCAGCGATTCGTCTCTGATTCGTTCTCAAGCTGTTCCGAATCGGAAAACGAGCAATCTGTGAGCTTTTCGCGCAACGGAAAACCGCAGAGTAAATTGAAATCAGCCCTTGCGTTTGAGACAATGGCTGTCCATGTGTTGTCTGCTTCGGAGAGGAGCTGACTTGACCTGGGGCACCCTAGCCTCACCTGCAGGACCATGACACTGACATCGCAGCCGATGATACTGAGTGGGCGCGGAGTAACCGCGGTGCTCGGACCAACCAATACCGGCAAGACGCATTATGCCATCGAGCGCATGGTTGCACACGGCACCGGCGTGATCGGGCTGCCGCTGCGGCTGCTGGCGCGCGAGGTCTATACGCGCGTTGTCGAAAAGGTCGGAGTTCAGAACGTTGCGCTGGTAACGGGCGAAGAAAAGATATCGCCTCCCCACGCCCGCTTTTCGGTTTGTACCGTCGAGGCGATGCCACGCGAGACCAAGGCCGCTTTCGTCGCCATCGACGAGGTTCAACTCGCCGGCGACCTCGAGCGGGGCCATATATTCACGGACCGTATTCTTCACTTGCGCGGCCGCGATGAAACGTTGTTGCTGGGCGCAGGCACGATGCGCCCGATCCTGCAGCACCTACTCCCTGGAATTACCGTCGTCGAACGGCCCCGGCTTTCCCACCTGTTCTACGCCGGACAGAAGAAGATTACCCGCCTGCCCCAGCGTTCGGCGATCGTTGCCTTCTCTGCGGACGAGGTCTATGCGATCGCCGAGTTGATCCGCAGACAGCGCGGCGGCGCGGCCGTCGTCCTCGGAGCACTTAGTCCGCGCACCCGTAATGCGCAGGTGGCGCTCTATCAGGCCGGAGACGTGGAGTATCTTGTCGCGACGGATGCGATCGGCATGGGTCTCAATCTCGATGTCGATCATGTCGCCTTCGCGCAGGATCGCAAATTCGACGGCTATCAGTTCCGCAATCTCAATCCCGCCGAACTCGGGCAGATTGCCGGCCGCGCCGGTCGCCACGTTCGCGACGGGACGTTTGGCGTCACGGGCCAGGTCGATCCATTTGATGAGGAATTGGTCGAGCGCATCGAAGGTCACGAGTTCGACAACGTAAAGGTGCTGCAGTGGCGCACCAAGAACCTTGATTTCGCTTCCATTCACGCGCTGCGCGCGAGCCTTGAGACGGGCCCTGCCATTTCGGGCCTGACACGCGCGCTGCCGGCCGTCGATCAGCAAGCGCTGGAACACCTGTCGCGCTATCCCGAAATCGTCGACCTTGCGAACAACCCGGCCCGCGTCGAAAAGTTGTGGGAAGCCTGCGCGCTTCCGGACTATCGGCGCATTGCACCGGCACAACATGCCGATCTTATCTCGACCCTCTTTTCCGATCTCGTCCGCTATGGCACGGTAAATGAGGACTTCCTTGCCGAGCAGGTACATCGTGCGGACCGGACAGACGGTGAGATTGACACGCTTTCGGCGCGAATCGCGCAGATAAGGACTTGGACCTATGTGTCGAATCGGCCCAATTGGCTTGCCGATCCGACACACTGGCAGGAAAAGACGCGGGAAATCGAAGATCGATTGTCCGATGCGTTACATGAAAGGTTGACGAAACGCTTTGTTGATCGCAGGACATCTGTGCTCATGAAGCGCCTGAGAGAGAATGCGATGCTGGAAGCTGAAATCAGTGTAAATGGCGATGTCTTTGTTGAAGGACATCATGTGGGGCAACTGTCGGGATTCCGGTTCACGCCCATTTCGGGAGCGGACGGACCGGACGCTAAGGCTGTTCAGTCTGCTTCGCAGAAGGCGCTCGCTTTGGAATTCGAGGCACGTGCGGCTCGCCTCCATGCGGCCGGCAATGGCGATCTCGCGATCGGCTCGGACGGCTCAATCCGCTGGCTGGGCGACCCGGTGGCGCGTCTGGCCGGGAGCGATCACATCATGCGGCCGCGCGTTATCATTCTCGCCGACGAGCAATTGACCGGCAATGCTCGCGACCACGTGGCTGCTCGGATCGAGCGCTTTGTGAATCATCATATCAGTACCGTTCTAAAGCCGCTTGACGATCTGTCCCGTGCTGAGGATCTGCAGGGCTTGGCAAAGGGCCTCGCATTTCAGCTCGTCGAGAATCTCGGCGTGCTATTCCGTCGCGATGTGACCGAAGAAGTGAAGTCGCTGGACCAGGATGCGCGCGCCTCAATGCGCCGCTATGGCGTCCGCTTCGGCGCCTACCACATCTTCGTTCCCGCCCTTCTGAAGCCTGCTCCGGCGGAGCTCATCACGCTCCTCTGGGCGCTCAAGAATGACGGCCTTGACAAGCCGGGGTATGGCGATCTGATCCCTGTGCTGGCTGCAGGCCGTACCTCGGTCGTCACTGATCCAGGCTACGAACGCACATTCTACAAGCTGGCCGGCTTCCGGTTCCTTGGCAAACGCGCGGTTCGCATCGATATCCTCGAGCGTCTGGCGGATATTATTCGCCCGCTGCTGCAGTGGAAGCCGGGTCAAGCCAATCGTCCGGAAGGCGCATATGACGGCCGACGCTTCACAACGACGACGGCTATGCTTTCGATCCTCGGCGCAACGCTGGAGGACATGGAAGAGATCCTGAAGGGGCTCGGTTATCGCGCCGATGCCGTCAAGGCAGAAGAGGCAGCAGCCCATCTGTCGGCCCAGAACGCCTCCGCAGCTCCGACGACCGAGACTGCAGTCGAGGATAGCGCAGAGAAGGCGGATCACGACGATGCCGACAGCGCATCGGAGGAAACCGCTTCGGAAGCCCCCCCTGTTGTTGAAGCTCCCGCCGCTCTTGAAGCAGTGGCAGCTGAACAACCGGTCGCCGCTAACCCGGAAGAGGCCGAGGAGCCGAAGCCGGTTCTTCTCTGGCGTCTTGGTGGTCGTACGGACAACCAGCGCCAGGCTCGCAACCCGGGCGAACGCCGCGGCGGGAACAATCGCGGCCAGGATCGCGGAGCCGACAATCGCCGCCAGGGCGGTGCAGGTGGAGAAGGCCGCGACGGCAACCGCCAGCATCATGGCAAGGATGGCGGCAAGCCACAGCAGGGACGCGGCGACCGCAAAGAACAGCGCGGCGACCGTCAGGATCG
This sequence comes from Hyphomicrobiales bacterium, assembly GCA_900466605.1. GTDB lineage: Bacteria > Pseudomonadota > Alphaproteobacteria > Rhizobiales > Rhizobiaceae > Rhizobium. The sequence continues at coordinate 216,900 of UBMU01000002.1, read as the reverse complement.
GGGCGATCGCAAGGATCGTAACAACAACAATCGCGGCGGACCGCAGCCGCTGCGCTTCGAGGCAAAGCCACCACGCAAGGAAAAGCCGATCGATCCGGACTCTCCTTTCGCCAAGCTCGCTGCCTTGAAGGAGCAGATGAAGAAGTAAGCGGATGGGCGGGGAGACACAGCCAGGAAGCGGTTCGCGGCAGCGCATCGACAAGTGGCTGTTCTTCACGCGCATGGTGAAATCGCGCTCGCTGGCACAAAGCCACATTCAATCCGGGCATGTGCGGATCAACGGCGGGCGCGCGCTACAGCCGAGCCAAACGATCAAAGCGGGCGACACGGTCGAGCTGGCGCTCGAGCGACGCGATATTGTCCTCGTCGTTAAATCATGCGGCGAGCGGCGTGGTCCTTATGAAGAAGCCCGGCTGCTCTACGAGGATCTAACGCCGCCGCCGGACGAGACAAAGCGCCTGACAGCCTATGAGCAGGCAATGCGTGCCACGGGGGCGGGACGACCCACGAAAAAGGAACGCCGTGCAATCGACCGGCTTATGTCGGACGAGGATTAGAAAACTCTATCCGAACTGGTGGGTTTTACGATTTCTTTATTCTTGAAATCCGCAGGCAAAGCCGATACGTCACAATCAACTTGCCGGATAGCGTGACTGCCTCCCAAGCATCTCACTGCTTCCTTTCCGGTTGGGGGAAAGGCGCGACGTTCCAGGTTGCCCGGCCCCATTTTATGGAAGTCCTGGAGTTCTTCATGACCTATGTCGTGACCGACAATTGCATTCGCTGCAAATATACCGACTGCGTGGAAGTCTGCCCTGTCGACTGCTTCTATGAAGGCGAAAATTTCCTCGTCATTCACCCTGACGAGTGCATCGACTGTGGCGTTTGCGAACCAGAATGTCCCGCCGAAGCGATCAAGCCGGACACGGAACCGGGCCTCGACAAGTGGCTCAAGGTCAACGCCGAGTACGCAAGCATCTGGCCAAACATCACGGTCAAGAAGGATGCTATGCCCGAAGCGAAGGAACTGGATGGCGAAAGCGGCAAGTTCGAGAAGTATTTCTCGGAGAAGCCAGGGTCAGGCGACTGACCCTGCGGCCCGAAAGATCAGGGCCTGAAACCGAGTTTATTCGGCCAGAAAATGACTGAAGTGTGCCTGCGACATATGGGTGTCATGTGTTGCACGCATGACTCAGGCGCAGTAAATTATTGATTTCCTCATATTTTTGTGATAGCTTTCCCACACTGATCCATTTGCGGCATGAAGCATGCCCAAACCACCACGAAAGCAAAACAAATCCACAACCGCGGTTTCCGTGACATATCAACGCCTTGAGCCGTGAGGTTCCAAGCTTGTGCGCATGGATATGTTTGGTTTTGGTCCGGTGGGACCAGAAGTAAGTCACCCGACGGATCCGACCGTCTCATCCGGGCCTGACTGACCCGGCTCCGGCTGCAGCCGGAAGCGTAACAGGGAGTTTTTGAATAGAATGACGACCCAGCAGAAAAAACCTTCTTCCGCACGTCACGGCTTCAAGACCGGTGAATCGATCGTGTACCCCGCACATGGCGTCGGTACCATCAGCGCTATCGAAGAGCAAGAAGTAGCAGGCATGAAGCTTGAACTTTTCGTTATCGATTTCGAGAAGGACAAGATGCGCCTGAAAGTGCCGGTCGCCAAGGCCATGAGCATCGGCATGCGCAAGCTCTCCGAAACCGACTTCGTTGAGCGTGCATTGAAGGTTGTGCAGGGCAAGGCGCGCGTGAAGCGTACCATGTGGTCTCGCCGCGCCCAGGAATATGATGCCAAGATCAACTCCGGCGATCTTATCTCGATTGCTGAAGTCGTTCGCGATCTCTATCGCGCCGAAAACCAGCCTGAACAGTCCTATTCCGAACGTCAGCTTTACGAAGCTGCGCTTGATCGCATGGCACGCGAAATCGCTGCCGTGAACAAGATGTCGGAAACGGAAGCTGTCCGCCTTGTAGAGACCAACCTCAACAAGGGTCCGAAGCGCGGCAAAGCGATTGAAGAAGACGAATCTCAGGAAGAAGCTGCATAAGCTCTTTGTTTTTCCTGCAAAAAACCCGGCCTTCGCGCCGGGTTTTTTTATTGGAACTTTTTCCGTCCTGGCGCGTTATTGGATTGTTGCTGCGGACAGAGTCGGGAACTAGCTTCACGCTCGAACGTTCGCATCCTTGTAACGTTCGATGAGGAGCGGATCATGCCTTCCACGTTCTGCCTATATGGCAACTTGAAGAAACTGGTCCTACCCGGCCGGACTACCGGCGCATAATGATAAGCTAGGGCTCAACCTGGAAACGTCCAGAGTCCGGAGCCCTCATACCTTCAAGACATGAATTTGATCTGGGCAGCAATGTCCGGAAGCAAGCATTCTTTGCCCGTTTTGGCGTCACGCCTGAATTCAGGAGACCGATATGAAGAACATGTCTGCAGACCGGCGCATGATTAAGATCGCCATGGCGGCTCCCTACCTTGCTCGCGAAGAAGAACATGATCTCGCGATACGCTGGAAAAATAATGATGACCGTGGTGCACGCAACCAGATCGCCATGGCCCATATGCGTCTCGTCATCTCGATGGCGGGAAAATTCCGCAATTTCGGCCTACCAATGAGCGATCTGGTGCAGGAAGGCTATGTCGGCCTGCTGGAAGCCGCGGCACGCTTCGAGCCAGAGCGTGACGTCCGATTCTCGACCTATGCCAGCTGGTGGATCCGCGCCTCCATTCAAGACTACATACTTCGCAACTGGTCGATCGTTCGCGGCGGCACGAGTTCCGCGCAAAAGGCTCTTTTCTTCAACCTCCGCCGTCTGCGCGCCAAGCTCGCCAAGGGCGACACACAACTCACCCTCCAGTCCATCCATCAGGAAATAGCGGCCGCCCTCGGCGTCAGCCTTTCCGACGTGCAGACGATGGACGCAAGGCTTTCGAGCAACGACGCCTCCCTTCAGGCGCCCTCGGTTTCGGGCGACGCCGACAGCGCCGAGAAGATGGATTTCCTTGTCAGCGACGAGCCCCTCCCGGACGAACAGGTATCGAACATGATTGACGGCGAGCGCCGGCGCAATTGGCTTGCTTCCGCCCTGAAACACCTCAACGAGCGGGAGATGAAGATCATCAGCGCCCGCAGGCTAGCGGAAGACGGCGCCACACTTGAGGAACTCGGTGCCGATCTCGGTATTTCCAAGGAGCGCGTCCGGCAAATCGAGAGCCGGGCAATGGAAAAGCTCCGCAGCGCCCTCGTTACAGCTGATCCCTATATGGCCGCATCGGCCTGAAAGAGCTTACTCCCCCAGTGATGCGACTGGCCCGGTGAAAACCGGGCCTTCTTTTATTCTGAGATGATTTTGACGCGATCGCCTGGAGAAACGGAGGCGCCCGTCGGCAGAGCGTTGATAAGCTTGAAGAGATCGAGCTTTCGATCCGTACCCATCATCCGCGCAGCAAGCGTCGTAATGTTTTCGCCCGGCTTAACCTTGACCACCCTCACCCGCAGAGGCTTCAACGAAGCGGTTTCCTGCGGCGTCATTCGACGGAAGCTCGCCCGCAAGACATCGGCCGTCTGCTGCAGCGTCGGACTGCCCTTCGGCACCGCCGTCAAGAATCGGAAGATCTGCGAATTGTTGCGGATAACGGTGACATCGAAATCCCAGCGATCCGCGCTCGCGCGGGCCGTCGCCGCTTCCATCCCATTGACCGTGATTTGCTGGATGGTCGACGGATCAAGACCGGTGACCCAGCCGCTGGAGATATAGTTGGTCAGGCTCTGATTCTGATTGTCAGCGACGCCATCGAACCGGATCGCGACGTCGCCCGGACCAGTCGCCATGACCGCTTCGACTTTGTTGTCGATCTTGAAATCGGGAGGCACATCGAAGCGAATACCGAGGCCGCCATGCAGGAAGGTCTGGCCACGGACATAGCCTTCTTCCGGGCTATCGCCATAAAGCAGGCCATCGATACCGTCGAGATAGTAGTCCCTGCCCGTGTCTCCAACCTTGCCTTCCTGGCCAAAAGCACGCGCATGGTCTCGCGCCAGCTCGATGCGCTGTGCCGAGTTCGGGTGGCTGGAGAGGAAGTCGAGGCTCTGATCCGCCTCAGGATCGACCGACATGAAGCGGCTGTAAGCCGCCATGGAATCCAGGAACCGTGCAGCCGCATAGGGGTCGTAACCCGCCTCGCCGAGCATGCGGACGCCGATCACGTCCGCTTGCAGTTCCTGCTGGCGGGAGAAAGCAGCCAACCGGAGCTTGCCGCGCGCCAGCGCCTGCTTTCCGGCGATATCGCTGGACAACACTTCGGCGACGACGCGGCTGGCGATGACTTCCGCCTCCTCGCGCTTTTGCCGCTCGATGCCATGATTTGCCGTGACGTGGCCCATCTCGTGCGAAAGAACCGCAGCGACCTCGGATGCGTCGTTTGCAAGCGCCAGCAAGCCGCGCGTCACATAGAGATATCCGCCGGGCAGCGCAAACGCGTTGATCGCAGGCGAGTTCAGGATGGTGATGCGGTAGGACTGGCTCGGATTCTCGGACACAGCCGTCAATGCGCCGGCGATTCTCGCAACCAGGCGCTCGGTCTTTGCATCCTTGTATTCGCCGCCATAGCTCGCAACGATGCGCGGATGCTCGCGAGCGCCCATCGCCGCGCGAGGATCGTTCTTCTGCACTTCATCGACAATCTGCGGATTCGAAGACGGCCCAACGCTCGGCTGGTAAGACTGCTCAAGAATGGATTGGCAGCCCAAAAGCGTTACGCTTGCGGCACAGACAAACGAGGCACGCCGGGCGAAACGGCACACAGAAGAGAACACATCACTGGAAGGCGCGGGCAATTTCCACGTCGTCATGCTGTCCAGTCTGGCTCTCCAGGTCATCTTGCTCGTCGATCGGCCCGCTCCAGCGACCCGGTCGGTCTCATTGTGATTCAACAGGCGTCCGTCCCCGTTCCTGCATGGCACAATAGGGGGACACAAGTCTTTGCTGTAACTGATTTCCGCATCGGTTGCATAGCGAGACTCTGACTAAATATGGCGCCGTTGTATTTTAGCAAGCCTAACGTGATCTTGGAGTTTCCTCGGTCGCCTCAAATTATGGCGAAAGTGCCGTTGCAACTGCCAGATTCGTTAACTACGGAGAAATTGGCTCAATCCGGGATGATCCTCGCGACCCAGAAACTCATCAATGGGAGCCGCCACGGCAATCCTGCCGTCTTCGAGGAAAAGGCCGAAGTCTGCGATACGTTTGACCTCGTCAGAATTGTGCGAAACCACGACGACGGTATTGCCGGTTTCACGATGCATGTCGAGCAGCAGCGCCGCCATTCCGTTTCGCAAGCCCGGGTCGAGGGCCGCGAACGGCTCGTCGAGCAGAAGCACAGGACGGTTGCGAACAAGCGCGCGCGCAAAAGCAGCCCGCTGCCTCTCCCCACCGGACAGCGTCCCCGGCATTCGCCGTTCGAAACCGGGGAGCCCCACCTTTTCAAGCGCAGCGGAGATGGATCGGCGATCTGCGATCGTAAGTTTCATCGCCGGATCAATGCCAAGACCAATGTTGGTGAAGATATCAAGATGCGCAAACAGATTGTTGTCCTGGAAGACGAACGAGACGGCTCGTCGCGCCGGGTGCTCGTCTGTCACATCCTTTCCCCGGATTAGAATCCGCCCTCGGGCAGCTGTGTCAAAGCCGGCGAGCAGATTCATGAATGTCGATTTACCGGCTCCGGATGTACCGGTCACGGCAATCACGGCGCTGGCAGAAAGCCGACAATCGAAATGAAACTCCTGCTTGCCCAACCGGAGACCAACATCGTGCATCTCGATCGCAAAATGAGGATCACCCATGGAAAGCCACCTCGCGCCGCGCCGGTCCCATGGTACCCGCGATGGTAAGCAGCAGGCAGACGACACCAAGGATCAACGCCAGCCCATCGGCATCGTTCGTCCGGTAGCTACCCATACGGCTGTAAACCAGCCACGGCAGTGTGACGAAACTGTCCGAACCGAACAGTGCAACTGCACCGAGGTCGCCGAGCGAGAGTGCCATCGCGAATGAAGATGCCGTCAGTAGCGGCTTGAGCAGGGCCGGCATGTCGACGAGGCGCAACCGCGCCCAGCCGGAGACACCGAGGCTCGCTGCAAGTTTCTGTGTCCGATGCTTGTGGACGATGAACGCCGGCTCGAGGACACGCATTACAAAGGGCAGCGACATCAATGCATTGATGGTCAGGATCAGCAGTGGAGCAGCGGCGTTTGCCACGCCGAAATTTCTCAATGCGAGAAACCAGCCCGTTGCGAGAACGATCGGCGGCACCAGCAGCACCAATGACGAGGCGCCGCCCATGGCGGCGAAAAATACTCTCGCGCCCGAGGCCTGTGAATCTCCGAGCAGCACCGCGCGGCGCGCACTCATCAACATCATGGAGATCAGTAAAGCGAGAGCTGCCGCAGACGTCGAAATTGCAAGGCTGGTAGCAGTCGACTGCCAGAAGATGGGTTCGCTCAAGAGCTTCATGAAATCGGACCGAAGGCCCGCCAGGACGACGGACATCAACGGCAAGCCCAGAAACAGCACGGCAAGCAACAGGACGCCGCCATCTGCAAGCCGCACACCCCGCAATCGCCCATCCGGACGCCCGACGGCTTTGCCTGCCGTCATGCCCTCATCCTCCGGTGCAGGAAGAAGCGACAGGGCTCCGAGGATCATGGCTGTGAGAACAATCTGAAGCAGAGAGAGAGCAACCGCCCTGCCCGGATCGAAATCAAAACGAAGCGACTGATAGATGGCGACCTCGACCGTCGTTGCGGCCGGCCCGCCACCCAAAGTCAGCACGAGCGTGAAGCTCGTGGCGCAAAGCATGAAGATCAGGCCCGCGATGCCGGGAATGACCGCGCGCAGAACCGGCCATTCGATGAAGCGGAAAATCGAACCGGGCCGCATGCCGAGACCGCTCGCCATCAACCAGTATTCCGCCGGCACCCGTTCCAGCGCAGCCAGCATCAAGCGACAGGCCAGCGGCATATTGAAGAATACGTGTGCCAGCAGGATGCCGGAAAGCCCGTAGATGCTTATCGGTTCCGCCATGCCGAGCTTTAGCAGCAACGAGTTCAGGATGCCCTGCCGCCCCCATATGCCAATCAATCCAAGTGCCCCGATCAGAACAGGAAGCCCCATCGGCACGGCCAGGAGACGGATGATCCAGATACGGCCGGGGAAATGCCGTTGACGTGCCAGGGCTTGCGCGACGGGAATAGCCAGAGTGATGGACAAGGCGGTGGAGAGCAAGGCTTGCAACAAGGTGAAACGCAATACCCGCAGGATGTATGGTTCGAACACCGCCGCAAGAACGGATGAAGCGCCGCTCGAAAGGAGTAAGGCAAGGACTGCAAGGCCTACAAAAACGACAATGCCGGCGAGGCTCATGGCCCCACCTAACATCGCCTGTCGCGTCTCCGCCTTGGTCAGAAGCATCAGTTCATGCTCATGGCAGCCAACCACTCATCGATCCAGGCCTTGCGGTTCTCAGCCACTTCATCCGAGCTCATCAGAAAGGTCGTTGAGGGATTCACGAGCTCGCCGAATGCGTCGGGAAGAGGTTGCGACGTCGCCGAGACCGGCATCATCCAATTATTAGTCGGGATGGTGTCCTGAAAGCCCGGCGTCACCATGAACTTCAGGAAATCACGCGCGAGCTCCTTGTCTGGCGCGTTCTTCAGCAGTCCGGCCACTTCGATCTGTATGTAATGGCCCTCCGAAAATGCAGCAGCCTGATAGCGGTCCGTATTCTCTGCCACCATATGGTAGGCAGGCGACGTCGTGTAGGATAGCACCATTGGCGCCTCGCCCTTGGTGAACAGGCCATAAGCTTCGGACCAACCAGGCGTTACCGTCAAAACCCGTTTCTTGAGTTTTGCCCAAGCCTCGGGCGCCTTGTCGCCGTAGACCGACTTTACCCACAACAGGAGACCGAGCCCGGGTGTCGAGGTTCGAGGATCCTCGATGACGATCTTTTGCGAAGGGTCGCCTTCGACGAGATCCTTCATACTCTGCGGAGGGTTCTTGATCGTCTGGGTGTCGTAGATGACGGCGAAGTGGCCGTAGTCGTACGGCACGAACACATCGTCCCTGTAGTCCCCGGGCACCTTGAGTCCACCGACATCGACACCGCTCGCGTCGAACAGCCCCGTCGCCTTCGCTTCGGTTGTCAGGTTCGTATCCAGGCCGAGCACGACATCTGCCTTTGTACCGGTACCTTCAAGCTTGAGGCGCGACAACAGCGCTACGCCATCGGCCACGCTGACGAAATTGACACTGCAGCCGCAGGTCTTCTCGAATGCTTCCTTGACCTTCGGCCCCGGTCCCCATTCGGATGTGAAACTCTCGTAGGTGTAAACAGTGAGCGTCTTGTTCGCCGCCTGTGCGCTTGCGCCGGCAAGGCCGAAAGTCGCGGCAAGGGCTGCACTCAGCAGCGAACGGCTCGTGAATATGTGTTTGAACATGGCACCTCTCCTCTGGTTTGTTTGAAGGGGAAAAGGGCGGTGCCAGATGTCACGCGTCTAATCCCTCCGCCGGTGTTAGCCGGATCAGGTTCCGCGGGTTGGCTTTCAGCCTCTCAGCCGCGCACCGAATGGCACGCGGCACCCCGTTAGAGCGTTTGAAGATGTATCGCCACGCTTGGTGTCTTGCAAGTAGCAGCCTTAAGTGGGCGGCCTGCATTTACTCCGCCGCTTCGGCGCGGGCCGCCGGGCGCGCCTCGGCGGCCCGCGGCAACTGCGTCGGTTTCAGCATCAGGGCGGCGCAAAGACCGATGAGAGCGATTGCACAGGACGCCATGAAAAGCGGCGTGAACGCATTGGCATAGGCGTCTGCCACAGCCTGGCGTGCAGCTTCCGGCAAGGCGGCCAGCATCTTCGGCGTCAGCTGCTCAATATCAATCACGCCGGGAATGGAAGGTCCCGTCTTCCCGAGCTGTGAGCCGATGATCGCACCATAGATGGAGATTGCGATCGAGGCACCGCCCATGCGCGACAGCGTTACCGACCCCGTCGCCGCGCCGACATCGCGCGCCGGCGCCGCATTCTGAACGCCAATGACCGGCACCTGCTGTGCGAGGCCGACGCCGAACCCATGGAGCGCCATCATCGCTCCGATTAGCAGGACCGGCGTTCCTGCGTGAACCTCAGTGAGCAGCACGAATGCAATGGCGCTGCAGATCAGGCTCGCGATTGCAAACGGCTTGTAGCGCCCCGTGATGGAGATGATCCGCCCGGCCGAGAGCGAGCCGCACACAATACCGCCAGTCAAGAGAATGAAGAACGCCCCGGCAGCCGACGGTGAAAGGCCGGTCGTCGTCTGCAGGAACAGCGCAAAATAGTTCACCATGCCAATGCCGATCGCCCCACTCATGATCGACATGACAAGCAACAGGCTAAACGTGGAATTGCGAAACAGCGACAGGGGAACAATCGGCTCGGCAGCACGTCGCTCGACGAAAACCCATCCGATAGCCGCAACGACACCGAGCGCCACAACGGCGAGGTTCTCAGGGGCCACCAGTGAACCAAAGATCTGCGCGCCATCAGCCGCCAGCACAATGCTTGCCGTCGTCACAGCGAGCAACAGGGCACCCGCATAGTCGATCTTCGGACGCCGCTTTGGCTTCCGGTAAGGCAGCATCAAAGCCAGGCCGACAAGAACGATGAAACCGATCGGGATGTTAACGAGGAAGATCGAGCGCCAACCAAAGAGATCGCTCATCGCGCCGCCCAGCACCGGTCCGATGGCGCCCGACGCCATCAGCACAAGGCTGGAATAGCTTTGGTAACGCGCTCGCTCGCGCGGTTCGAACAGGTCGGCGTTGACTGCGAAGATCGACACCATGATCCCACCCCCTCCAAGCCCCTGCAGCACGCGGGCCGCAATCAGAGTGTTCATGGAAATAGCGAGTCCGCACACGGCGGAGCCGACCGTGAAGATCATAATCGCGGCCATCATCACATACTTGCGGCCGAAAAGGTCACCAAGCTTGCCATAAAGAGGCATCACCGCACTCACCGCGAGAAGATAGGCAGAGCCGATCCAGCCAAACCGCTCAAGATGGCCGAACTCGCCAACGATCGTCGGCAGGGCTGTTGCAACGATCTGGTTGTCGAGTGTCGCCATAAACATGGCTGCCATCAGGAAAAGGAAGAGAATCAACCGCCGACGATGGTCCGTCACAAGCGGTGCCGCAGCAATTTGGGTATCCATGAAGTGTCGATCCGAATGAGCTATTGAGAACTTATGTGCTATTAGCATATATTTGTCAATGTCACTTGATTGACCTCAGCATATTCTCAATCCACGCATGACATGTTATGCTTCCGGAATGAACGAGAGCTTGATGAACCTCACCGACACGGACCACGCGACCAACGAACCGGGCATTCTGCGCATTGGTCAAAGCATGACGCGCATGCGCCTTATGACGGGGCGCCGACTGATCGGGCGCCTCGCCATCCAGAGTGTGGCCCCCGGTCTGGAGCTATCGCACCTTGACGTGCTGGACGCTGTGCGGCGTGCTCAAGAGGCCGGTGAAGTAACAGTCGGGACGATCGCCGAGATGATGCGGATCGATCCGTCGCGCGCAAGCCGCATCGTCGCGGATATGGTTGGGCGCAATATTCTGCGACGAAGGGCATCTCAGACCGATGCGCGACGGATCATCGTCGTGATGACACCACTTGGACAGAGGCTTTTGTCGGAGATACGCGCGCAGAAGCTGACATTTGTGTCCGAAGTCGTCAAAGACTGGAAGCCGGAAGAGATCGAAGCGTTCGGGGAGCTCTTCGAAAAGTTCATTTCCGGCTACGAGGACGTTTTTCAAGCGCGCATCAAGGATATCGCGGAGGAAGCCTGAACGGCGGCCCTTTCCCTTCCCCCCTGCTTTGCGCTATGGGCAATGCGCATGAGCCAATCCATCTTCACCATTCTGCTTGGCGGCGAGTTGCAGATAACCGATCGTCTGCGCGATGCCATCTCGGACAGCCGTTTCATTGCGGCCGACGGAGGAATGCGTCATGCGGATTCGCTCGGTGTCGTTCCGGAACTCTGGGTCGGTGATTTCGACTCGACGCCGCCTGATCTCGCGCACGCTTTTCCGACCGTGCCGAGACAACCCTACCCTGCGGCAAAGGCCTCCACGGACGGCGAGATTGCAGTTGCGGAAGCGATCGCACGGGGGGCGAAACGCCTGGTCTTGGTAGGCGCCCTTGCCGGTGAACGTTCCGACCATGCGATCCAGCACTTGCTCTATGCCGTCAGCCTTGCAGAGCAGGGCTACGACGTGCTTCTGACGTCGGGCAACGAAGAGGCTGTGCCGCTAATTTCAGGCGCAATCGAGCTGGACCTGCCGCCGGACAGTCTCTTTTCCGTTCCGGGTTTCAGCGAACTTCGCGGCCTGACGATCAAAAACGCGCGCTACCCGCTTGCCGATTTCCATTTACCCTTCGGCTCGTCGCGCACCATTTCCAATGTCGCGAAGGGCAAGGTGCGCTTTTCGCTCGAGAGCGGCCGCGCCGTTGTGCTCGCCCGCCCTTACGACCTTTCCGGAGTCTGATCTTTGGCGCCTCCCATTCTGAAACTCGACGACATCTTCCTCAGCTTCGGCGGCGCACCGTTGCTCGCCGGCGCTGCCCTGCAGGTGGAGGCCGGAGACAAGATCTGTCTCGTCGGCCGCAACGGCTCCGGGAAGTCGACACTGCTGAAGATTGCTGCCGGACTTGTCGAAGCGCAGTCGGGTGAAGTTTTCCGGCATCCGTCCTCAACGGTTCGTTACCTCGAACAGGCGCCCGATTTCACGGGCTTCAAGACCGTGCAGGCCTATGCCGAAGCTGGGCTTGGCCCGGGTGACGATCACTACCGTGTCACCTATCTCCTCTCTCACCTTGGGCTCACTGGCGAGGAAGATCCGAACAACCTCTCTGGAGGCGAGGCGCGCCGCGCTGCCCTCGCACGTGTCCTTGCGCCGGAACCCGACATCCTGCTCCTCGACGAGCCGACCAACCATCTCGACCTGCCGACCATCGAATGGTTGGAAGGCGAACTGCAGAAGAGCCGAAGCGCGCTGGTCCTGATCTCCCACGATCGGCGCTTTCTCGAAAAGGTTTCGACTGCAACCGTCTGGCTGGACCGCGGCACTTCGCGCCGGCTCGACAGGGGCTTTGCCCATTTCGAGGCCTGGCGTGACCAGGTTCTGGAGGCAGAGGAGCTGGAGCAGCACAAGCTCGGCAAAGCGATCGAGCGTGAAGAGCACTGGTTACGCTACGGCGTCACGGCCCGGCGCAAGCGTAACATGCGCCGCCTAGGCGAGCTGCAGACCATGCGCACACAGTATCGCGGCCATAAGGGCCCGCAGGGCACCGTTCAGGCAACAGTTTCTGATGCGCAGGAATCCGGCAAGCTAGTCATCGAAGCCGATAAGATCACGAAGACATTCGGGGACCGAACAATCGTCGCGCCTTTTTCGATCCGGGTGCATCGCGGCGATTGTATCGGCCTCGTCGGACCGAACGGCGCTGGAAAGACGACGCTGCTAACGATGCTGACTGGCCAGCTTGCACCCGATACCGGCACAATCAAGCTCGGCACCAATCTCGAAATCGCGACGCTGGACCAAAAACGCGAAGACCTCAATCCGGACGAAACGCTCGCCCACTATCTGACGGACGGACGCGGCGAGAACCTGCTCGTGAACGGTGAGCAACGCCACGTAACAGGCTACATGAAGGAGTTTCTCTTCCAACCCGAGCAGGCACGCACGCCGATCAAGAACCTTTCCGGTGGCGAGCGAGCGCGACTCATGCTCGCTCGGATCATGTCGCGCCCGGCAAATCTGCTGATCCTCGACGAGCCGACCAACGATCTCGACATCGAGACGCTGGATCTGCTGCAGGAGATCGTTGCCGGCTTCCCCGGCACCGTCATCCTCGTCAGCCACGACCGCGACTTCCTCGACCGCACCGTGACGTCGACGATCGCGCCTGCAGCGCCTGACGCGCCGGATGGGCGCTGGATCGAATATGCGGGCGGCTATTCCGATATGCTCGCGCAGCGAAAGGGCGCTGCCGAAGAGCGGAAGAAAGCCGAGAAAGCCGAACGGTCGAAATCGCAGGATGCGGGAGCTCCGGCCGAGACGGCAAAAGGAAAGGGCAAGCTGTCCTACAAACAGAAGTTCGCGCTCGAAAATCTACCAAAGGAAATGGCCAAGGCCGAAACCGAGATCGCCAAGCGCGAGGAGCGGATGGCAGATCCCAGCCTGTTCACCAAGGACCCGACCACGTTCAATCGCCTGGCCGCGGAGATGGAGAAGCTTCGGGATAGCCTGACGAAGATGGAAGAAGAATGGCTTGAGCTCGAGATGCTGCGCGAGGAGCTGGAGGGCTGAGGCGATCTCCGATGTGTCGCTAAACCCGGTCTGGCTCTTTCCTTCTCAGTGAACTCGCTGTCACGTTTCATTGATTGGCCAGCCTTCGTTGCCGAGGGCAAAGTTGCCCCGTAGCCAACTTGCACGTGGCAGGAAAACGACATGCCTCACAATCTCAAAGCATCTGCAGCCGCCCTGATGTGGGCTGCGAGTTTTCTCACGGTTACATCACCCGCTGCACTTGCCCAGGAAGCGCAGCGGGTACGTGGAACGATCGAAAGCCTAACCGGCGATACGCTAGTGGTAAAAACACGGGAAGGCGCGGAACAGACGATAGCATTGAAGCCTGACTGGAAGGTCCGCGGCATTAGCAAGGCGTCCGTCGAAGATATCAAGCCAGGAGATTTCGTTGGCGTCGCATCGCTACCGAAAGCTGATGGAGGCGATGGCGCTCTCGAAGTGCTGATTTTCCCCGCAGCGATGAAAGGCACTGGAGAGGGCAGCCGCCCCTGGGACCTGAAGCCAAACAGCACGATGACCAACGCAACCGTCGCCAAGGCCGTCAAGGCAGTTGATGGCCACAGCATCACGCTCACATATCAGGGCAAGGAGAAAACGGTATCCATTGCCTACGATACGCCGATCGTCACCTTCGCCCCTGCAGGAAAGGCGGATCTGATCGCAGGAGCGCGCGTGATCGTCATGGGCGAAAAAGCTGCTGACGGCACAGTGTCCGCAGCAACCGTCACCGTCGGCACAAACGGCGCCGTCCCGCCGATGTAGGCGGTCAGAGAGCCGGGGCAGGTGCGTTCGGTGCTTTTGCTAAAGCCTTCGCTTCCGGTTTCGCATGCAGTGCCTCGAGATGCAGCACGCGCGGCTTGAAAGTGTTGACGTAGGCGTCGGAGCGACCGATGTAGAGCATAGCGGCCTCGGGCATGGTGGCGAGAACATCCATCATCGTCGACTGCCATTCCGGCTCCATGCCTTCAAGCACCTCATCGAACACAATCCACTTCGGCCGGACAAGAAGCAGGCGCGCAAACCCGATCGCCCGCTGCTCGTCCGAATCGAGCAATTTGTCCCAACGGGCCCGCGTATCGAGCCGGGAAACCAGATGCTGGAGTCCTGCCTTTTCCAACGCCGCGACGACGTCGGTATTCTGATAGGTATCGGCAGGCTCGGGAAACGCCAGTGCTTCACGCAGCGATCCCCCCGGTATGTAGGCCGATTGAGGGACGAAAAGCATGTCGTCCGTGGGCGGCAAGCCGATCTTGCCGCCGCCGCACGGCCAGAGCTCGGAGAGCGCAAGGAAAAGCAGCTTGCGGTTCACGTTGTGATCGCCGTTTATCATGACCTTTTCGCCGGCCTTGATCGTCACCGCGCCTTCGTGCACGCGGAATCCGCCGCACTGGTCAATGTCCTCACCGATCTTGGCAGCAATCCGGACATGATCCAGCGTCAGCGTTCCGGGAGGGTTCCGTTCGTACTTGATCGTTCCCTTCAGATTGATGTCGTCGCTCATGCTGGTGAGCGCTTGGCGGAAATCGGTGACGCGCATGAGCGTGGCGCGCCATTCGGCAATGGGGCCGAAGTTTGCGACATACCAGCGAAGCGCGGTGTTGACCTGATTGAAGGCGCCGACCGACACCATCAGCTGGCCAAACGTCAGTCCGCCTGAGAAGTAGGCGGGTGCCGCAACGATGATAGGGATGACCACGACAAGCCAGCCGTAGCCGGCTGATACCCAGGTGAGATTGACGTTGGCCATCGCCACCCGCTTGATGACGGCAAGCACCGCACTGATGTCAGTGTCGATACGCTTCTGCTCATTCTCCTCGCCGCGTGCCACGGTAATCGCCGGCATGTTCTCGTTGGCATGCATCAGCGCGAAGCGAAGTTCTGCTTCCTTCGAGAACCGATCCGCATTGAGCTTCACAAGCTTGCGGCCCACCAGCTGACTGAGAATCGATGCGGATGCCGCGTAGAAGATCGCAGCCCAAACCATATAGCCCGGAATGGAAAAGGAACGCGCGCCGAAGTGGAAGACAAAACCGCTGGACAATTCCCACAGAACGCCGATGAAGCTGATGAGCAGGATCGTCGCCTGCACCAGCCCGATCATCAGGCTCGTGGTGCTTTCCGCCAGGTTGCGGGCATCTTCATGCAGGCGTTGATCCGGATTGACGCCGATGAGGCCGCTGGCCGAAAGCCGAAGCGCGCGCTTGCGCTGGAGCCACTGATTGACGAGGTCACGCGTGAGACCCTCGCGCATGTAGACCGCAGTCATCTGGTTGAGCCACGCCTGCACGACGTTCAGCAATAGCAGCATGCCCGCAATCGCCGCGAATACCTTCAACTGATGAAAGAACCCATGCAGATCACGTCGCGCGATGCTGTCATAAAACGGCGCGTTCCACTGGTTGAGGATGACGGTCGCATAGGCAGTGGCGAGGATGACGGCGATCAGCGCCGGCGCGATCACCAGCACCTTTCCTCGCACCGGTGAGTGCCAGAAAGCCGAGAACATGACCTTCAAGCGATAGCCCAGGCTCAGGTCGTATCCTACTCTGTCCTGCCCCTGAATGCTTGGCCTGCCTTCGAGGTCATCTGCCATTACGCGTCCCTAGCCATCATTCTACTTCAATAAACATGGTGATTCGCTGTGTCCACCAACAGATTCTAGCAGTCATTAACGCTGCAGTGACCGCATATCGACCCCGCCGTTCGTTTGGGCAATTGATTCGCAGATCGAGTGGCGCTATTTAAGACGTTCCGTGGTGATTTGGCCGGCCGGCTTGCAGCCACGTTAAAGAAGTTGCTAAAGGGCCGCGTGCGGACCGATAGCGATGTATTCGTTGTTTTGATCGAGTGACCGCAATGCCTATCAAGATCCCCGACACCTTGCCTGCGTTTGAAACCCTGGTTCAGGAAGGCGTGCGCGTGATGACCGAGACGGCGGCTATCCGTCAGGACATTCGCCCCCTGCAGATCGGGCTGCTCAACCTGATGCCGAACAAGATCAAGACGGAATTGCAGATGGCCCGCCTGGTCGGGGCTTCTCCGCTGCAAGTGGAGCTTTCGCTCATCCGCGTCGGCAATCACAAAGCAAAGAACACCTCGGAAGACCATCTTCTCTCCTTCTACCAGACGTGGGAGGAAGTGAAGCACCGCAAATTCGATGGCTTCATCATCACCGGCGCGCCGATCGAGACGCTGCCCTACGAGGATGTGAACTATTGGGGCGAAATGCAGCAGATTTTCGACTGGACGGAAACCAACGTCCATTCGTCAATGAACGTCTGCTGGGGCGCGATGGCCGCAATCTATCATTTCCACGGTGTTCCCAAGTACGAACTCAAGGAGAAGGCATTCGGCGTCTACCGGCACCGCAACCTGAAGTCCTCCTCCGTTTACCTGAATGGCTTCTCCGACAATTTTGAAGTGCCCGTGTCGCGCTGGACCGAGGTGCGCCGTGGCGATATCGAAAAGTCGGAAAACCTGGAGATCCTGATGGAGTCCAGCGAAATGGGTGTATGTCTCGTGCATGAGCGGAAGGGCAAGCGGCTCTATATGTTCAATCACGTAGAGTATGACTCGACATCGCTTTCCGACGAGTATTTCCGTGACGTCAATGCCGGCGTGCCGATCAAGATGCCGCACAACTACTTCCCGCACAACGATTCGTCGCTGACGCCGCAAAACCGCTGGCGTAGCCACGCGCACCTGTTGTTCGGCAACTGGATCAACGAGATCTACCAGACCACGCCATACGATCTCGAAGAGATCGGCAAGGGCGTCTGAGCGAGTCACGGTTGCGACGACGGGGCGCGGTGAGTCCCGTCCTCGCTAGACGTTCTTTTTTACGACGTACCAGTTGCGGTTTTCTGCGAATGGGGGCAGGTTCCCTGCCTCAATCGTAGATATATTTGGACGGTCGTTATGGCGGAAATGTTGAAGCGCGAAGTTTTCGGGAAAACCCAATCAGGAGAGACCGTCTATCGCGTCGAGATCAAGGGCGGCGGGCTGACAGCCAAAATCATCAGCTGGGGCGCCGTCATTCAGGATCTCCGCCTCGACGGTCACGATGCGCCGCTTCTGCTCGGCTTCGACGACTTCGACAGCTACCCAGCTCACTCCTCCTACTTTGGCGCGACACCTGGGCGCTGTGCAAACCGTATCGGTGGCGGCAAGTTCACACTGGACGGCAAGAGCTACCAGCTCGACCTCAACGAGAAGGGCATGACCCACCTTCATGGTGGCAAAGACAACATTGCCAAACAGAATTGGACGATCGTCGAGCATGATGTCGACCGCGTTGTGCTGAAGATCGTCGATCCCGACGGCCGCGCCGGCTATCCCGGCAACTGCACCATCCAGGCAACCTACCGCGTGCATGGCGCCGGCGAATTGTCCGTCACCTATGAATCAACGAGTGATCAGCCGACGATCGCCAACGTCTGCCAGCATGCCTACTTCAACCTCGACGGCCGCGACGATGCTCTCGCCCACGACATCATGATTGCGGCCGACGGCTACCTCGTCACGAATGAACTGCAGATCCCGACCGGAGAGGTGCGCCCCGTCGCTGGAACGGTCTTCGACTTCCGCGAAATGTCGCCGATGAAGCGGTTCGACGGCGGCGAACAGGCGCTCTACGATCACAATTTCTGCCTTTCCAATGACCGGACTGCCAAGCGGTCGGTCGCGCTTGCCCGCAGCCTGAACTCCGGCGTTTCGCTGGAAGTGCGCACGACCGAGCCCGGCGTGCAGTTCTATGCCGCTTTCAAACTAGACGTGCCCGTTCCTGGCCTCGAGGGGCGCAAGTACGGTCCGTTTGCCGGCTTCTGCCTGGAAACGCAGGTCTGGCCGGATGCAATCAACCACGAGGGCTTTCCCAATGCGGTTCTGCGCCCAGGTGAAGTGCTGCGCCAGGAAACGGATTACATTTTCTCGAAGAGCTAACGCTCGCGCCTTTCACTTGAAGAAACAAACCCTCGCAGGTCACCTGCGAGGGTTTTCTTTTAGGAGTCATTTTCCTGCTTGCGATTGGTTCTAAATAGGTTCTAATATTGCAACATGGATAGAACCAGTCTGATAGCCGAGCTAAACAGCCGCGGCCTGCGTGACGAGGCGCTCACCGGGCCACTCTACAGGCGGTTGGCTTTGGCGCTGACCGGTCTGGTCCAGGAAGGGTTACTGAAGCCCGGAACCGCGCTTCCCGGCGAACGCGATTTGGCCGAAGCCTTGAAGGTCGGACGTGTTACCGTTCGGACCGCCTATCGCGACCTGCTGAACGCAGGTACGCTCGAGTCGCGGCATGGAAGCGGCACCTTCGTTTCCAGCAAGGTTGAGCGGATGGAGCAATCTCTGTGGCGGCTTTCCTCGTTCTCTGCCGACATGCGCTCACGCGGACGTGCGCCGGCTGCGAAGATCTTGTCTCGAACCGTCAATACGCCATCTCCTGACGAGGCCTTTTTGCTTGGCCTCGGGCTCGATGAACCTGTCCTCCGTCTGGATCGTCTGCGTCTTGCCGACGGTCTCCCGCTTGCCATCGAGCGCGCGGTCGTACCGGTGAAGTTTCTTGGAGACAATGCCGGCGGCGAAGGATCTCTTTACGAGGCGCTCGCAGCGAGCGGCCACCGCCCTGTTCGAGCGCTTCAAAGGCTTACGGCTGTAACGCTCGATCCGTCGTCAGCCGCAGCGTTGGACGTGAAGGCGGGCGCGCCCGCACTGCTGATCGAACGCGTCTCGCGCCTGGAAGACCAGCGCGTCGTCGAATACACCCGCTCCCACTATCGTGGCGATGCATATGATTTTGTTGCAGAATTGAGAATCGGAGATGATCTATGAGTGAAAATCAGTCCCTAATGTTGCAGGAGGCCGGCCAATCGCCGGAAGTCGTCGCAACGCTGCTTCAGAAGGAAAAGCCCGTCTTCGACGAAATTGCGAAGCTGTTTGCGTCAGCCGCCCCGAGCGTGGTGACAACGGCGGCTCGCGGGTCTTCGGATCACGCTGCGACTTTCTTCAAATACTTGTTCGAGATCACCTGCGGTGTGCCGGTCGCATCAGTTGGCCCGTCGATCGCATCGGTCTACGGCGCATCCCTGCATCTGAAGGGTGGCATCCACTTCACCGTGTCACAGTCCGGTGCGAGCCCCGACATCGTTGCCTTGCAGGATGCCGCAAAGCGCGGCGGCGCGACAACGATAGCCGTCGTAAACGTCACCGATAGTCCGCTTGCCAAACAGGCCGACATCGTAATCGGGCTCAATGCGGGCGCCGAGAAGAGCGTGGCAGCGACCAAGTCTTTCATCGCCTCGGTTGTCGCACTCTCGGGCGTCACGGCCGCTATCAGCGGCAAGCGCGATCTGCACGCCTCACTGGAAAAACTGCCGGAAGCGCTTCAGGCGACCAGCGGGATCGATACGAAGGCCGCAGAGGATGTCCTTTTCAGCGCCAGCTCGCTTTATACGGCAGGTCGCGGCCCCGCCTTTGCCATTGCGCTCGAGGCAGCATTGAAAGCCAAGGAAACCGCCGGTTTGCACGCAGAGGCCTTCTCGCTCGCCGAACTTATGCATGGGCCGATGCGTCTTGTTCAACCGGGCTTCCCGATCGTCGCCTTTACACCGGATGATCCGGCATTCGGCAACAACATCCAGGCGCTTGAGAGGCTGCGGAAGCTCGGCGCAACGACCGTGCCCTTCTCGAGCCAGCCGGTGTCCGGTATCAATCTGCAGGTGCCTACGACGGGCAGCGGCCTCCTTGACCCGCTCGTTTCACTGCTCGTCTACTACCGCCTGATCGAATCGGTTACACGCCGCAAGGGCTTCGACCCGGACAAGCCGGCCAACCTGCTCAAGGTTACGGAGACGATGTGATGGTTCGCAAGATCTTCTCCGGTGCTCGGATTTTCGACGGCCAGCGCTTCCACGATGATAAGGCGCTCGTTGTCGTGAACGGACGCGTCGAGGCCATTGCATCGACAAGCGAACTGCCGGAGGGCGAACACACACGCTTTGAAGGCGGCGTGCTTTCGGCAGGCTTCATCGATGCGCAGGTGAATGGCGGCGGCGGCCGAATGCTCAACGACGAGCCGTCCGCAGCCTCGATGTACATGATTGCCGATGGTCACCGGCCTTATGGTACGACAGCCCTGCTGCCGACGCTGATCACCGACACGGCGGACGCGACCGCGGCAGCGATCGAGGCAGCTAAGGAAGCGGTCAAGACGAACCGTGGCGTAGCGGGTCTGCACCTTGAAGGTCCGCATCTGGCACCGGCGCGCAAGGGCGCCCATCTTGCCGAGCTCATGCGCCCGGTCGAAGACAAGGACGTGAAAGCCTTCATTGCGGCCAAGGATGCAATCGGCGCGCTGCTGGTAACGATGGCGGCAGAGCAGGTCACTGCAAAGCAGGTACGCGAACTCAGCGAGGCCGGCGTCACCGTCAGTATCGGCCATTCCGATTGCTCCAGCGAAGCAGCCGAGGCACGCTTTGACGCCGGCGCGCGTGGCGTTACCCACCTCTTCAACGCGATGAGCCAGCTCGGCCACCGGGCGCCCGGCCTTGTAGGTGCAGCCATCGACCACCCGTCAGTCTGGTGTGGCATCATCGCCGATGGTCACCACGTCGATCCGAAGGCGCTTCGAACCGCTCTTCGCGCAAAGCGAGGCGAAGGCAAGCTCTTCTTCGTCACCGACGCAATGTCGCTGGTTGGATCGGAGCAGGACTCCTTCACGCTGAATGGCCGGACCGTCAGACGTGAGAGGGGCGGCTTCTGTTCCAAACTGGTTCTATCGGACGGCACCCTTGCCGGCTCCGATGTCGATATGGCGTCCACCATCCGCTATGGCGTCACCTATCTGGAATTGACGCTCGCAGAAGCCCTTCGCATGGCGACGCTTTACCCGGCGCGCTTCCTGCGCCTTGAAGGCTACGGCCACCTGTCGCCGGGTGCCAGGGCTGATCTGGTGCACCTGACTGATGCCCTGGAGGTCACCCGGACCTTCGTCAGCGGCGAAGCAGCCTAGAACTCGAGGACGTAATGACAGCGATCACCGATGCCTATTTTTCTAACCTGATTGGCCGACTCGAGACTTTAAAAACGGAACTCGCCGAGCCCATGACCCTGGCGGCCAATGCGATCCTGGAGGCCGCGCGCAACGACAAGCGGGTCTATGTGTTTGGTACCGGACATTCGCATATGCTGGCGGAAGAGGTGCATTATCGGGCAGGTGGGCTTGCTTTTACCGTCCCGGTTCTCGTCGGCTCCGCGATGCTGCACGAGGGCGCGGTGATCAGCTCGGTCTACGAGCGGACCGAAGGATTGGTGAGGCCCGTGCTTGAGCGCTATGGCATGCAGCCCGGCGACGTCATCATCATCGCATCGAACTCCGGCGTGAACGCAGCGCCGATCGAAGCTGCCGACTATGGCCGTGAGATCGGTGCCAAGGTAATCGCGATTACATCAGTCTCCTACTCGAGTGCGGTTGCCAACGGCCGACGCCGCCTGGTGGACATTGCCGACGTCGTACTGGACAACGGGCTTCCGCCCGGCGATGCAGTGATCGGGCTCCCAGGAACGGAGCTGAAAGTCGGCCCGGTTTCGACCGCCATCGGAGCAACGGTCCTCAACGCCATCTTGGCTGAAGTTGCGTCTGAGCTCGCGAAGGACGGGGACGCCCCTATTTATCTCAGCGCCAATATGCCCGGCGCCGCGGCGGTGAACCAGCGACTTGTAAAGAAGTATCGACCGCGCAATCCCCACCTCTAAGAGCGCCCGGCGTCCGATTGTCAACACCACGCCGACAGTCGGTCGCCAAAGTTCAATCTACCGGGCTGTGTGACTGAGGAGCATATTTCTTTCAACAACAGCGGCGAGGCCATGTGCCGCCAGCTTTGAAAGGAACGGTCCCATGACCCAGATCATTTTGAACTCTGCCATCGCCATCCTCATTGCGGCTGCCTCCTTGGCAACGGCTACCGCCGTTCTTCGGAGCGAAGACCGCGCAATGCAGAAGGTGCCCGTCAGGGTTAAAGCAAGACGCCACCCAAAGGGCTGAAAGACAGCCAAATAATTCCTCAAATCGGCCCCAATATCGACACCGGCTTGAACGACCAATGCGTCGTGGGGACTTTGGAGTGCAGGGCAATGACTAGAATTATCGGTGCGGCCGCAATGTTGACAATCGCCATGGCGGCCTATGCGGCATATTTGAATCCGTATGATACGCGCAGCCAGCAGGGCCGCTATGCGCAGCAGACCGAGAGCCACGATAACGGCCTTACGGCGTCCATCCGCTAAACCAACAACTGGCCACCATTGGCGCTCAGCGTAGATCCAGTGATGAAACCTGCGTCGTCGGAAACCAGGAAGACGACACAGCGCGCCACTTCCTCCGGTTCGCCGAGACGACCAACCGGAATCTGCGGAATGATCCGTTCGTTCAGTACCTTCTCCGGAACGGCAAGAACCATTTCCGTACCGATATAGCCTGGGCAGATCGCGTTCACGGTGATGTTCTTGGCAGCGCCCTCCTGCGCAAGCGCCTTGGTGAAGCCAAGGTCTCCAGCCTTCGCGGCCGAATAGTTCGCCTGCCCCATCTGCCCCTTCTGGCCGTTGATCGAGGAGATGTTGACGATCCGTCCGTAGCTTCGGTCACGCATGCCACTCCAGACCTGGTGTGTCATGTTGAAGAGACCGGTGAGGTTGGTATTGACGACCTCGTGCCACTGCTGCGGCGTCATCTTGTGAAACATCGCGTCCCGCGTGATGCCCGCATTGTTGACAAGGACATCGATCGGACCCAGTTCAGCCTCGACCTTCGCGATGCCCTCGCCGCACGACGCGTAATCGGAAACATCCCACTTGAAGACCGGAATGCCCGTAGCGCCATGAAAGGCATTCGCCTTCTCGTCATTGCCAGCGTAATTGGCAGCAACTGTATAGCCCGCGTTCTTCAATGCGACGGAGATCGCGGCGCCAATGCCGCGGGTACCACCAGTAACAACAGCTACCCTGCTCATGTTCCGCTCCCTTATTTGAAGGCCCCGCTATGCTGCGGGGCTCAGCTTCTAGTTGGACTGCCTGCTATTCAAAGAGCTTCAAAGCACATTGCGACGCCCATGCCGCCGCCGATGCAGAGCGTCGCCAATCCCTTCTTCGCGCCGCGACGTTTCATCTCGAAAAGGAGCGTATTGAGCACCCGGGCGCCGGAAGCGCCGATCGGATGGCCAATGGCGATCGCACCGCCGTTGACGTTGACGATCGACGGATCCCAGCCGAGGTCTTTGTTGACCGCACAGGCCTGCGCCGCAAAGGCTTCGTTCGCTTCCACAAGATCGAGATCGCCGACAGACCAGCCCGCCTTCTCCAATGCCTTGCGGGATGCAGGGATCGGGCCCGTTCCCATGACCTGCGGATCAACGCCGGCCGTCGCCCAGGAGACAATACGGACGAGCGGCTGGATACCACGGCGAGAGGCTTCGGCTTCAGTCATGAGGACGGCCGCGGCGGCGCCATCATTGAGGCCAGAGGCATTCGCTGCCGTCACTGTGCCCTCTTTATCGAAAGCCGGACGCAGCTTGGCCATCGACTCCAAGGTAGCACCGTGCCGGATGTATTCGTCGGCATCGACCGTCACATCGCCTTTTCGTGTCTGGATAACGAAAGGAATGATTTCATCGGCAAAGCGGCCTGCCTTTTGCGCGGCTTCCGCCTTGTTCTGCGATGCGACGGCGAATCGATCCTGCTCATCGCGGGAAAGCTGCCACTGGCGCGCAATGTTTTCGGCGGTGATGCCCATGTGATAGCCGTAGAAGGCATCCGTCAGGCCGTCTTTGATCATGGTGTCGACCATCTTCATGTCACCCATCTTGACGCCGCCTCGAAGATGCGCCGCATGCGGCGCCATCGACATCGATTCCTGGCCACCCGCGACGATGATCTTTGCGTCACCGAGTGCAATCTGCTGCATGCCGAGCGCTACAGCACGAAGACCCGAGCCGCAGAGCTGGTTGACGCCCCATGCAGTCGCCTCTTTGGGAACGCCCGCCTTCATGGCTGCCTGCCGAGCCGGGTTCTGGCCCTCACCAGCCGGAAGAACCTGGCCGAGAATCACTTCATCAACCTCACCCGCGTCGACGCCCGCACGCTCCAGCGCGCCCTTGACGGCGGCCGCGCCCAATTCATGAGCCGGAACGGTGGCGAAGGCGCCATTGAATGAGCCAACGGCAGTGCGGCCCGCACTAGCGATGACGATGGATGAACTCGACATGACGATCTCCTCGTTAACTCCACCTGATACAGCGAAACTGACAAAGCTTCACCGTCGAGTCAAACGACAAGACTCTATCATTCAATTTTAGTGATTGCTTACGCTGAGACAAATTATCCCTGCCGTAAAAGGGGTTGCCGCATCGCACAAAGAGATTGTCACTGGGCTTCGTTTGCGTCTACATTCCTAGGTGGAGGAATTTCCATAACAATCAGACGGGCTTCGGGAGACTGATATGGCGAAGAATGACGGGCAGATCGTAATCAAGAAATACGCCAATCGCCGCCTCTACAACACAGGCACCAGCACTTACGTGACGCTGGAAGACCTGGCGGAGATGGTGAAGAAGGGGGAGGACTTTACAGTTCAGGATGCAAAGAGCGGCGACGACATTACCCACTCGGTGCTGACGCAGATCATTTTCGAACAGGAATCCAAGACGGGCAACACGCTGCTTCCGATCTCGTTCCTTCGCCAGTTGATTACCTACTATGGCGACCAGATGCAGATGGTGGTTCCGAGCTTCCTGGAACACTCCATGCGTGCCTTTACCGAACAGCAGGCGCAGATGCGCGAGCAAGTCACCCGTGCTTTCGGCGAAACACCAATCACCAAAAACCTGCAACTGCCGATGCAGATGGTCGAAGAGCAGGTCCGTCGCAACACGGAGATGTTCCAGCAAGCCATGCAGATGTTTTCGCCGTTCATGACACCACCGGCCAAGGAAAGCCGCAAGGCCGAAGCTAAAGACATCGACGAACTGAAGGAACAGCTGCGCGCGCTTCAGAACAAGCTCGACAATCTCTGAACTTCAAAGCCCGATCGAAACATCCCGCCCAGCGGTGCGAACAGACACGGCAAAGCCGCCAATCACATCGATCAATGCAATCGTCATCAGGATGAAGAAAACCTGGGTCGCCGCATCCTGGACGAGGAGAAACTCGACCAAGAAGGCTATAAAGACGAGCATCGACAGCATGTGATTGGTCAGGCTACCGTTGTTGCACGTCGCCTTCAGTATTTCGAAGAACAGCACCGCAAGCGCGACGACGATGAAGAGGTCGCCGAGCGACATGCTCCACATGGCTCCGGAAATCATCGATAGAACGATGACGTCATTTTCGAGCGACGGAAGCCCACCGCCGCCCATCAAGCCCAGCATCGACATATTGTAAAGAATGAATGGAATAATCATTAGTGGCACGGCATTGAACATATGGCCTAACTCCCCTCAGCTGGAGAATAGTGCCGTAAACAGCCGCATCACTTCAAGACATCAGAAGAATGTATTTGTGCTGGGAAAAAGCAAAAGGCCGGCGCGTGGCCGACCTTCCAACTCTTACTCATGCAAAGCGCAAAAGTATTATGCGCTTTCCTTCGGCGTCAGAACCTGACGGCCGCGATACATACCGGTCTTCAGATCGATATGGTGCGGGCGACGCAGTTCGCCGGAGTTCTTGTCTTCAACGTAGGTCGGAGCCTTCAGTGCGTCTGCAGAGCGGCGCATACCGCGCTTGGACGGGCTCGTTTTTCTCTTCGGTACAGCCATTTCTCTTACTCCACTTCACAGGCAAACACATCCAACGGCCAGACTGGCGGCCGAAACGACGTATCGCGATTTCGGAAATTTTGCGCGCTTATACATGCCTTCAGGGGGCTTGACCAGTCCCCAAGCTTATTTTTTGAGATTCCTGCGATTCAAGGATCAGACTTCGTCTTCCTCGACAATCCAAGGCTCGGATCGCGCCGCTTCTTCCCACTTCTTCCAGGCAGGATGCGCCTTGACGGCCGCGATGTAGCTCAGCGTGTCACCGGCCGATACGAGGTCATAGATCTCGAAACGGCTGACTACCGGAGCGAACATCGCGTCGGCACCGGAAAAGCTGCCAAAAAGGAACGGCCCGCCGGAGTGGGCTCGCAAATCGCGCCAGATCGTCTCGATGCGGGCGACATCGGCCATGACGCCGTCGGCTAGCGCAATCTTGCCCTTCGGCCGTCGGATATTCATCGGGCAAGCGCTCCGCAAGGCTCTGAACCCCGCAAGCATCTCCATGGAAACAGATCGCGCGACAGCTCTCCTGTCACGCTCCTTTGGCCATATCCCGGCTTCCGGAAAAAGCTCGGCAACATACTCGATGATCGCCAGCGACTGCCAGATACGAACCTCGCCGTGTTGGAGTACCGGCACCTGACCCGTTGGCGAGAACGCCCTGAAGCGCGGATTGCCGGCAGCGAAATCGAAAGGAACCAGCACCTCCTCAAAAGGAATACCCGCAGCCGTCATGGCGATCCATGGCCGAAACGACCATGACGAATAGTTCTTGTTGCCGATGTAGAGCGTGAGCTTGTCCAACCGGATCTTCCTCCTATGCTTCGGGTGCGAACACAAGCCGCTCCTCGAAATGGTTCATGTCGTCAAAAGTGCAGAAGGCCGGCGACCTCAATTCTATAACCGGAGCGCTTTCGCGCAGCGTGGCGAGCGTGCTGTCGAGCATTGCCTGCCATGCCGGGAGTGCGGCTTCCGGCAGCCGTGCGATCGGATAACAGAATGTGATGTGAAACTCATAGGTGTCATGATCCGGATGCTTGTAGCCGAATACATGGGCAAAAGCGTCACGCCATTCCTTCATAACGCGCCGGTCGGCCGCCGTTACGCCATTCACCGTAAGTCCCACTGGCGTGACTTCCGTGACTTCAACATCGAAGGAGCCCAACGGTTCGAAGGATTGCAAGCGATCCAGATAGATCTCGCTCATGCGCTCGGTCCCGGTATCAAGCGCCACATCCTGCGGCCAATAAGGCAACCTGCGGCGATACTCGATAATACCCTGAAACAGTGTCATGTGGAGGCTGGATATCGGCGTGAAGGCAAACTGAGATGCCTCCGGCATCGCCAGAAACGTCTGCCGTGCTTCAACGATCGCCTGCTGCGACGGCGATCCCTCGGTCAGATGGCAGACGACCGTATTGCCCGGCTCACGCAGAAACGTGCCGGTTACGTCGTAGCGGGTTCCGAGATGGCTCGGCGGAGAAGGGTCATGAGCAGCGGAATACGTCAGAAGGCTGGTCGAAAAGGCAGAAATCATCGCTGGTGATCCGGTAATTGGCGGCGGGATTTTCCGTCCATACTTCTGAACCACGAATGTCAGATGACATTCATGAGCACCAACGACTTATTGCGATATCAATCATAAATGCATCTGATGTAATCACCCGATCCACGCGCGCGCCGCTCGATGAGGCTGGCGAGCCGCCGCAACCCCCGTCCCGGCTTGCCGGCGTTGCGATCGAAGGGGTTGGGAAGCGAAACCGCGAGCAGCGCGGCCTGCCGGCTGGTCAGTTTGGATGCCGGTACCTTGAAATGATGGCGTGCAGCAGCCTCAATGCCGTAGATCCCCGGTCCCCATTCCGCAATGTTGAGGTAGATTTCCATCAGACGTCGCTTTGACCAGATGAAGTCTGCCGTCACCGCCAAAGGCAGCTCCAGCCCCTTTCGAACGAATGAACGGCTATTCCACAGAAACAGGTTCTTCACCGTCTGCATCGGGATCGTGCTGCCGCCGCGGGTGGCCTGACCGCTCAGCGTGTCCTCCAGAAGCATCCTCATCTCACCCCAGTCGACGCCGCCGTGGAAGCAGTATTGCCCGTCCTCGGACATCATCACCGACTGAACGAGAACCGGCGAAATATCGTCGAGCGACACCCATTGCCGGTCGTAGCCGCGCAGCAACACCAGATCGCGCAGCATGAGCGTGGAAACAGGATGCACGAAGGGCAGGAGGTAAAGGACGATCAGAACATAGGGAAGTATGACAAGCGCCGCCAGCGCGACTACGATGCGCATGATCACAGGGCGACCCTTAAGCCAAAGAAACGCGTGCCTGTAAAACGGCACGGTCATCCTGTCCTCTCTCTCCGGCGTTATATCCAATTCCCCGACCCAGTCTCTTGCCCTTCTCCTCCATACCGTTTGCGAACTGGCATTGCCAGAGACAAAGGAAATCTTCGCCAGACCATCGACAATTCCGTTGCAGAGGGAAGGCGGCTCATGCCAAACAGCGCGCCATGGATGCAAGCTCTGAAACATTCGAAGCCAGACTGGCTGCTACAGCGCGCGAGGTCGAAGCCGTGCTCGACACTCTGCTGTCGACATCCGTTCTAAGTGACGAAGTCGTCCGGCCGGAGCGGCTGCGTTCGGCGATGCACTATGCCGTCCTGAACGGCGGCAAGCGGCTACGGCCCTTCCTTGTCGTCGAAACGGCATCGTTGCTTGGCGGCGACAGGAACGTGGCGCTGCGGGTGGGTGCGGCACTCGAATGCGTGCACTGTTATTCGCTCGTCCACGACGATCTGCCGGCAATGGACGACGACGACCTTCGCCGAGGCAAACCGACCGTGCACATCGCCTATGATGAAGCAACTGCCATTCTGGCCGGCGACAGCCTGCTGACTTATGCCTTTGACATCATCGCCGCGCCGGAAACGAAATTGCCTGACGCGGCCAAAGTGGCGTTGACGCTGGCACTGGCGCGCGCTGCGGGCATTGGAGGCATGGCCGGTGGCCAGGTCCTCGACCTTGCCGCCGAGAAACAGGCGCCTGACGAGCAGGGCATCATTGTCCTGCAAGCCATGAAGACCGGTGCGCTTATCCGCTTCGCCTGTGAGGCGGGCGCGATTGTCGCCGGCGCCCAGCCGGAGGATCGGGCGAGATTGCGTCAGTTCGGCGAGCGGATCGGCCTTGCCTTCCAACTCGCCGATGATGTTCTCGATCTGACTTCCGATGCAGCCACGATGGGCAAGGCCACAGGAAAGGACGCCGCTCGCGGCAAAGGCACGTTGGTGGCGCTGCATGGAATGACATGGGCGGAAGCCAGACTTGCCGAGCTTGTACGAGAGGCCGAAGCGCTATTGGCTTCCTACTCCGAGCGCAGTATCGTTCTTGCGGAAGCTGCTCGCTTCATTGCCGGGCGCAAGAGCTGAAAATCGTCACCGATACAATATTTCCACCGGCAGGCGCGATGCTGTCTCTTGTCGATCGCCTGGAACCGGGCCAAAAAAACCGGGAAAAATGGCCAATCGGCCAAACAAGAGACGCAAGATGCATGAGATCCTGACCTATCTGCCGCAGATCCTGCCGGCCTACATCGCATATTTGATCGCCGTCATCAGCCCCGGCCCGGCAATCATGGCGATCGTCTCGACGTCGATGACGCACGGCCGAAAGGCGGGCATGACCATCTCGCTCGGCATTTTTGCGGGTTCGTTCACCTGGGCCTGTGCTGCTGCTCTCGGCCTGGCAACCATCCTCCAGACCTACGCCATAGCTCTTGAGATCCTGAAAATCTTCGGCGGCATCTACCTGCTGTATCTCGCCTACAAGGCCTTCAAAGCCGTACGCTCAGACGATGACCTCCCGCAGGCCATCGCGCGAAAGAGCCTTACGGCGCGCTCCCTGCTGCTGCGCGGCTACGGCATTCACGTTACCAATCCGAAGGCCATCTTTGCGTGGCTCGCGATCATCGCGCTCGGCATGCCGCAGGGCGCCCCGGCATCTGTCGCCGGCCTGATCATCGGTGTGTGCATGGTAACGGGCTTTACCATCTTCATGGGCTACGCAGTATTGTTCTCGACGCCGCACGCCTTGAAGATTTACCGCGGCCTGCGCCGCTGGATAGAAGGCGCTATGGCCACCTTCTACTGTGTCGCGGGGTTGAAGCTGCTGACCAGCAGAATCTGACGGCTTCGACCGCGACTATTCCGCGGCCGTCTTCTGCCCGAACCGCTTTTCGATGTAGTCGGCGACAAGCGCCTCGAAGTCGGATGCGATGTTCGGTCCGCGCAGGGTCAATGCCTTGTTGCCATCGATGAACACGGGCGCAGCCGGCGTTTCACCGGTACCGGGCAGTGAAATGCCGATATCGGCGTGCTTGCTTTCACCCGGCCCGTTGACGATGCAGCCCATAACCGCAACGTTTAGCGCTTCGACGCCCGGATATTTCTCACGCCAAACCGGCATGTTCTTCCGGATGTCGTTCTGGATGTTCTGGGCCAGCTCCTGGAAAACCGTCGAGGTCGTGCGCCCGCAGCCGGGACAAGCGGCAACGACGGGGATAAATTGGCGGAAGCCCATCACCTGAAGCAGTTCCTGGGCGACCTGCACTTCGCGCGTCCTGTCGCCATTCGGCTCAGGCGTCAACGATACGCGGATGGTATCGCCGATGCCGTGTTGCAGCACATAGCCCATGGCAGCCGATGAGGCGACGATCCCCTTGCTGCCCATGCCTGCTTCCGTAAGACCTAGATGCAACGCATGGTCGGAACGTTCGGAAAGCATCGAATAGACGGCAATCAGATCCTGTACCTGGCTAACCTTGGCCGACAGGATGATCCGATTGCGTGGCAGACCGATCTCTTCGGCCAGATTTGCAGAAATCAACGCGGACTGCACGATCGCTTCGCGAGTCACCTGGCGCGCCGAAAGCGGCGAACCGGCCTCGGCGTTCTGGTCCATCAACGCCGTCAGCAATTCCTGGTCCAGCGAACCCCAGTTGACGCCGATACGGACCGGCTTGTCGTAGCGGATCGCCATCTCGATGATATCGCCGAACTGCTTGTCCTTCTTGTCCTTGAAGCCGACGTTGCCCGGATTGATACGGTACTTCGCCAGTGCCTCGGCGCAGGCCGGATGATCGGCAAGAAGCTTGTGGCCGATGTAGTGGAAATCACCGACCAACGGCACGTCCATACCAAGTCGCAACAGCCGCTCACGGATCTTTGGAACCGCGGCAGCGCTCTCGTCGCGGTCTACGGTGATACGAACGATCTCCGACCCCGACTTGAAGAGGGCAGCCACCTGAGCGACCGTGGCATCGATATCCGCCGTGTCGGTATTCGTCATCGACTGGACGATAACAGGCGCGCCACCGCCCACGATGACGCCGCCGACATCGACGGCGACGGATGCACGGCGCGGCTTCGGATCAAAATCTGCAGCAGAAGTCATATAGAGTTCTTGAACCCCTGAAATTCGTGTCTTTCAGGTGGATCATGCCCGCTTTGTTGTCAACCGCCCCGCACATCACTTTTGCTTGGAACCGCTTCAGTGACCACCGCCCGATATGCCGTCGGCATAGCGCGCCAAGTTTGAGAACAACAGCACGACCACCAGCAACACGGGTAGCGCCATGAAGACCACGCTGAAGCCGATATGCTCGGCCACGAAGCCGATAGCCGAAGGCGCCACCAGCATGCCGGAATAGCCCATGGTGGTCACGACCGAGAGGCCAATGCCAGCCCTAAGACCCGGAATATTGCCAGCGGCCGAAAAGGCAATCGGAACCATGTTCGAGATACCGACGCCGCACAGTGCAAAGCCCAAGATGGCAATTTCAGCATTGGGCGCGAAGGCGGCAAGCAGCATGCCTGAGATGGCAAACAGCGTGCAGATACGAAGCGTCAGCACGCCGCCAAGCCGGTCGCGGACAAGATCGCCGCCGAACCGCATGACCGCCATCGTCAGCGAAAACGCCGCGAAGCCAAAGCCGGAAAGTGCCACAGATGCCCCGAGCTCCTGACGCAGGTAAAGAGCTCCCCAATCCAGCACAGCTCCTTCGGGAACCATGGAGAACAGCGCCATCAAGCCGATCAGCCACGGCAGAGGCGCCCGCGGCAGCCGCAGCTTTTCCTTCTTCTCGTCCGGATGCGGAGGATCGGCAAGGATCATCTTCCAGGCGATGCCCAGGACGATCGCTGCAAGCAGCGTTGCAATCTGCGCATGCCAAAGTACGCCGACGCTAGCAATCAGCAGGCCGCCGAGACCAGCACCGATCAAGCCGCCCAAACTCCAGAAAGCATGGCATGAGGACATGATCGACCGCCGCATCGATTGCTCGACCGCAACCGCGTTCGCGTTCATGGCAACGTCCATGGCGCCCATGAAGCCGCCGAACAGGAAGATCGAGATCACACCCGTC
Source organism: Hyphomicrobiales bacterium (assembly GCA_900466605.1). GTDB lineage: Bacteria > Pseudomonadota > Alphaproteobacteria > Rhizobiales > Rhizobiaceae > Rhizobium. The sequence continues at coordinate 184,226 of UBMU01000002.1, read as the reverse complement.
ACGACGTTTGGCGCGAGCGTCAACGCAAGCAGTGCCGGCAGAAGGCAAACCGCCGCGATCTGCGCGACAAGCTTCGAACCGTAGCGCGCAATTTGCGATCCCGCGATCGGCATGAGGGTCAGCGAACCAACGCCAAGGACCAAGATCATCAGACCCAACTGAAACTTGCTCAACTGCAATCGCTCTGCGAATTCGGGAATCTTCGGCGCCCAGCAACCGACTATGAAGCCGTTGATGAGGAATAACAGCGAAACCGCGATCCTGTTTTTCGTTACGAAGCCGCTTCTGACCATCGGCGCTGTGTTAACGTGGTTGTCCATTTCTCTTCCCACAGTATCGACGTCGGCACTCCCGCACGACGTTTTGATTGAAATGAAATCTAGGCGTCGCCCGCTACGATCGTCCTGCAGCCACTGTCGCGATAGCGCGCCAGCATGGTCTGGTCGGCGTCGCGCTCGACCACCAGGCACTCGCATTGCGCCACCGGAAGCACTCTATGCGGCGCGGCAGTGCCGAACTTGTCGGACGTCGCTGCGACAAGGACCTTTCTGCTTCGCGATGCTGCAAAACGCTTGAATTCAGCATCCTCGAAGCCGAAAGTCGTCACGCCGGCCGTCAGATCGATCCCGCAGGCACCGAGAATGCAGAGGTCGGGTGACAGGGATTCCATGTCGCGCATGGCCTTCGCGCCGAGTGCACCGCCAACCTGCCGATCAATAAGGCCGCCGATCAGGATCACGTTGACGGCAGGCTTCTCGAGCAAGGCAGCAGCGATCGCTGGCGCGTTAGTCGCAGCCGTCAGCGGCAAATCCATTGGCAGCGCCATCGCGATCGCAAGGTTGGTGCTGCCCGCATCGAAAAATACCGCGGCGCCGGAAACAATCTGCGACACGGCAGCAACGGCCAGCGCCTGCTTTCGATCCCGCGCTATACCCGCCCGATGATTGAGGCTTCCACCAGCAGGCGACATCGGTAGCGCGCCGCCATAGACGCGCTCGCACAGCCCGGCAGCCGCCATTTCACGCAGATCTCTGCGTACCGTGTCTTCGGAAACACCGAATTCAACAGCAAGGTCCGTAGCAAGGACCCGACCGTCGGTCTGCAGCTTCCGCAAGATGACGCTCTGCCGCTGCTGCAGGAGAAGTTCATTCGTGTTCATGCCGACTTGAGCCCGGTTTAAATAGAATCGTTACAAACATGCATAAACGGATACAAACGTGCACGCAAGTCCGCCGCCTAGTGCCTGTCTTCACAATCTGAAACACGCCGCGCCAAATCCGTGATAAATGAGAAAAATATTCGCAGATGCCAATTTTCTTTGCAGTTTTCTACGCTTCGCCGCGGTGACTTTTCTGCGATTTTCCACGCATCGAACACGTATGGTGAATTGGATAGAAAAATGAACCTCCTGAAGACCATCGCCGCTGCAGCACTGATCCAGGCCGCCGCGCTTCTACCCGCCGTTGCCGGCGAAAACCTTGCCGCCATTAAATCATCGGGCGTCTTCAAGATCGGCACCGAGGGAACATACGCGCCGTTCACCTTTCATAACGACAGCGGCAAGCTGGTCGGCTTTGACGTAGAGATCGGGGAAGCGGTTGCTGCCAAGCTTGGCGTCAAAGCGGAGTTCGTCGAAGGCAAGTGGGATGGTCTTATCGCTGGTCTTGATGCCAAGCGCTACGACACCGTTATCAACCAGGTCGGCATCACCGAAGCGCGCAAACAGAAGTATGACTTCTCCGAGCCTTACATCGCGTCGAAAGCCGTTCTCATCGTTCGCGATGGCGACGACAGCATTAAGGGCTTTGCAGATCTCAAGGGTAAGAAGTCGGCACAGTCGCTGACCAGCAACTTCGGCAAGCTTGCCGAGCAGTCCGGCGCCGAACTCGTCGGCACCGACGGCTTTGACCAGTCGATCCAGCTGGTGCTGACCAAGCGCGCAGACGCGACGATCAACGACAGCCTTTCCTTCCTCGACTTCAAGAAGCACAAGCCGGACGCTCCGGTGAAGATCGTCGCACAGCAGGAAAATGCCGATTATTCCGGTATTATCATCCGCAAGGACGAGCCGGAACTGCTGGAGGCAATCAACAAGGCGTTGGGCGAAATCAAGGCCGACGGCACCTACAAGAAGATCTCCGATAAGTACTTCGGCCAGGACGTTTCGAAGTAAGTCACTGCAGCGGCGGCTTGCTGCCGCCGCCACATCCTTTATATGTGCCTGAAAAGCGTTCAGCGAACCTCGCTGGACGCGTCTTTCTTTGGGGGGTGGTGCCTTGCCGAACTGGCTTCAATTGATGGCGGATTCGCTCGGCCCCCTCCTCTGGGCTGGCCTGATCTTTACGATCCCGCTGACCCTCCTATCCTTCGCATTTGGCCTTGCCCTCGGGTTGGTCACCGCGATCGCGCGGCTCTTTGGGCCGGCGCCGGTGACCGCGATCGCCCGTTTCTATGTCTGGGTTATCAGAGGCACGCCGCTTCTGGTACAGCTCTTCGTGATCTTCTACGGACTGCCAAGTATCGGCATCCTGCTCGATGCCTTTCCGGCAGCGCTGATCGGCTTTACCCTCAACATCGGCGCCTACAGCTCGGAGATCATCCGCGCCGTCATCTCGTCCGTACCGAAGGGGCAGTGGGAAGCGGCCTATTCGATCGGCATGAGCTGGCGCCAGGCAATGAGCCGAACGATCCTGCCGCAGGCAGGGCGCGTTGCAGTGCCGCCACTCTCCAACACATTCATTTCGCTGGTGAAGGACACCTCGCTTGCGGCCGCAATTACCGTCCCAGAGCTGTTTCAGGCAGCGCAGCGCATCGTCGCGACCACTTACGAGCCCTTGATCCTCTACATCGAGGCTGCATTGATATACCTTGCTTTGAGCTCCGTCTTATCCGCGCTGCAGGTGCGCCTCGAACGTCGCTTCGCGCGCTACGGCGGCATGCTGGAGGCAAACGCATGATCGAGCTGTCCCGTATCGAAAAGCGCTTCGGCGACGCCGTCATCCTAAAAGACATCAGCATCCGCATTCCGGAAGGCAACGTTACCGCTCTCGTCGGCCCGTCAGGTGGCGGCAAGAGCACGCTGCTACGCTGCATCAACCTACTCGAGATCCCGACAGCTGGCATGATCCGCCTCGGCGACGAGAAGCTGAGCTTCGCGCCGGGCCAGAAGACCGGGTGGCAGGCGATCCAGAAGATCCGCCGGCAGACCGGTATGGTGTTCCAGAATTTCCAGCTCTTTCCCCATCAGACAGCCATTGAGAACGTGATGGAAGGCCTCATCACCGTTCTGAGGTGGCCGAAGGCGAAGGCGCGGGAGCGGGCGATGGAATTGCTGACGAAGGTCGGCATGGCGCACAAGGCGGATGCCTGGCCCTCGACGCTCTCAGGTGGTCAACAGCAACGGGTTGCAATTGCCCGCGCGCTCGCACCGTCTCCGCGGGTCCTCCTCTGTGATGAACCGACGTCGGCGCTCGATCCCGAACTTTCCGCCGAAGTTGTCGACGTTCTCGGTCGCCTTGCCAGCGAGGGCACGACGATGGTGATGGCCACGCACGACCTGCGTCTCGCCTCGAAGATCGCCAACGACGTGGTCTTCCTCGAGGCAGGGAGCGTGGTCGAGACGGGAAGCGCAAGAAACATCTTCACTGCGCCTGAGCGCGAGCGCACCAAGCGCTTCATCTCGACGATCAACGCCGCCCATACCTACGACATTTAGGCACGGGCGGCGGGCAAAGCTTTAGACCGCGCGTGCCGCCTTCAGCGCTCTGCCCCACCAGGCAAGCTGGTCAAGCTGGTTCTTGGCGGCTTCGACGAGGTGCGCGTAGTCGTTCAGACTCTTTCCGTCTTTGAGAATAGAAAGATATTCGGGAAACGAGATGTGGACTCCTGTCTTGACCGAGGCGGCGCTCATTTCAACGAAGATCAGCCGCAGATGCTCAACCGCGCGTGCGCCGCCGACACCGCCGTAGCCGACGAAAGCGACCGGCTTATGGATGAAATCACCAAGGTCGATCGCATTCTTGAGGACTGCGGTAGGGGCATGGTTGTACTCGGCCACCGTGAAAATGTAACCGTCGAACTCGCGCAGCTTCTTCTTCCAGAGCTCCGCCGTCTCAGTCTGAGCTTCAGTCGCGCTGGCCTGTCCGAGGAAGGACATCGGGTAATCCAAAAGATCGAGGACTTCGACCTCAAATTCGGCGCGGCTTGCGGCAAGCCCGGCAATCCACTTGGCGGGGTGGTCCGCAAAACGGCCAATACGCGTGCTTCCGATGATGACGGCAATCTTGAGCTTAATCATATCGATCCTTTCACAAAAATAGAGGGCGGCCCGAAGGCCGCCCTTTCTATGATTCCGATGTCCTTCAGCCGGCGTAGCTGACCAACAGATCCTTGGCATCGATCTGGTCGCCCGCCTTGACGAGTACTTCTGCGATCGTGCCATCCTTCTCCGCATGGATCGCCGTTTCCATCTTCATGGCTTCGATGGAAACGAGCACGTCGCCGGCATTGACCGCCTGACCCGGCGAAACGAAGACGCGGGAAATGACGCCCGGCATCGGCGCGCCAACATGGGCGGCATTGCCCGGCTCTGCCTTGCGGCGGGCGGCGGCACCGGTCGCACCATGCGCACGATCCGGAACCTTGATGCGGCGCGGTTGGCCGTTCAGCTCAAAGAACACCGTGACCATGCCCTGGCTGTCCGTGCCGCTCATCGCCTGGTTGACGATGACAAGCGTCTTGCCCTTCTCGATGTCGGCGAACAGTTCCTCGCCGTCACCAAGACCGTAGAAGTAGGACGGCGTCGGCAGCACCGAGACCGGGCCGTAGGTGTCGGAGGCAAGCGCGAAGTCGGTGAAGACCTTCGGATACATCAGATAGGAGGCGAATTCGAAGTCGCTGACCTCGCGCTCCAGCTTGGTCTCGATCGTCTTGCGCTCGGCATCGAGATCGGCGTCCGCAAGCAGCGAACCTGGGCGGACGGTATAGGGTGCATCACCCTTCAGCGCCTTCTTCTGCAGGGCTTCCGGCCAACCGGACGGTGGCTGACCGAGATCGCCCTTCAGCATTGAAACGACCGATTCCGGGAAGGAGACTTCCTTGTCGGTGCTAACGACATCAGCGACCGTCAGGTCCTGAGACACCATCATCAACGCCATGTCGCCTACGACCTTCGAAGACGGCGTCACCTTGACGATATCACCGAACATCTGGTTGGCGTCGGCATAGGCCTGCGCCACCTCGTGCCAACGGGTTTCGAGGCCGAGCGAACGGGCCTGCTCCTTGAGGTTGGTGAACTGACCACCTGGCATCTCGTGCAGGTAGACCTCCGATGCCGGCCCCTTGAGGTCGCTTTCGAAGGCGGCATACTGATGGCGAACCGCTTCCCAATAGAAGGAGATGCGGCGGATCCATTCGGGGTCGAGGCCGGGGTCGCGCTCTGAGCCGCGCAGCGCCTCGACGATCGAACCGAGGCAGGGCTGCGAGGTATTGCCGGACAGCGCATCCATCGCCGCATCGACGGCATCGACACCAGCATCGACCGCCGCAAGAACCGTCGCCGCAGCAATGCCCGACGTATCGTGCGTATGGAAATGGATCGGCAGGCTGGTCGCATCACGCAGCGCCTTGAACAGGATCTTGGCAGCAGCCGGCTTCAAGAGCCCGGCCATATCCTTGAGCGCGATTATATGTGCACCGGCCTTTTCGAGCTCAACGGCGAGGTCCGTATAGTACTTGAGATCGTACTTCGGGCGTGCGGAATTCAGGATATCGCCGGTGTAGCAGATCGCCGCTTCGCAGAGCTTGTTCTCTTCCGCCACCGCATCCATGGAGACGCGCATGTTCTCGACCCAGTTCAGGCAGTCAAAGACGCGGAAGAGATCGATACCGCCGGCAGCCGCCTGCCGGACAAAGTATTTGACGACGTTGTCAGGGTAGTTCTTGTAACCGACCCCGTTTGCGCCGCGCAGCAACATCTGCAGCAGCAGGTTGGGAGCGGCTTCGCGCACCAGCGCCAGACGCTCCCACGGATCTTCCGTCAGAAAGCGCATCGACACGTCGAAGGTCGCACCACCCCAGCATTCCAGCGACAAGAGATTCGGCAGGGCATGCGCATAGGTGCCAGCGATGCGGGCGATGTCATAGGTGCGCATACGGGTCGCAAGCAGCGACTGATGGCCGTCGCGCATCGTCGTATCGGTCATCAGGACACGCTTCTCATTGCGCATCCATTCGCCGAACTTCTTCGGACCGAGTTTGTCAAGGAACTGCTTGGTACCGTCAGGGATGCCATTGCCGTTGGTATAGGGCACGATCGGCTCGGCGATACCAGCCGACGGCTTCGGCCGATCCTTTGCCTCGGGATGGCCGTTGACCGTCACATCAGCGAGATAGGTCAGGAGCTTGGTTGCACGGTCCTGTCGCTTGACCTGCTGGAAGAGTTCCGGCGTCGAGTCGATGAAGCGCGTGGTGTAGCTGTTATCTTTGAACTTCGGATGCGTGATGATCGCTTCCAGGAAGGTCAGATTGGTGGCAACGCCGCGGATACGGAACTCGCGCAGCGCGCGGTCCATGCGGGCGATCGCCTCCGACGGGCTTGGTGCCCAGGCCGTGACCTTGACCAGCAGGGGATCGTAGTAGCGCGTGATGATCGCGCCGGAATAGGAGGTGCCGCCATCGAGACGGATGCCGAAACCGGACGCCGAACGATAAGCGGTGATGCGGCCATAGTCCGGAATGAAATTGTGCTCGGGATCCTCAGTGGTGATGCGGCACTGCAGGGCATGGCCGTTGAGGCGAATATCCTTCTGCTCGGGCACGCCCGACTCAGGCGTCCCGATCGCAAAGCCGTCGAGAATGTGAATCTGCGCCTTGACGATGTCGATGCCGGTGACGACTTCGGTAACCGTGTGCTCGACCTGAATACGTGGATTGACTTCGATGAAGTAGAACTTGCCGGTGTCGACATCCATCAGATACTCGACAGTGCCTGCCCCGACGTAATTGGTGGCGCCCGCGATCTTCAGCGAATAGGCCGCCAGTTCCTGGCGCTGCGCCTCGCTCAGGTAAGGCGCCGGCGCACGCTCCACGACCTTCTGGTTACGACGCTGGATCGAGCAGTCGCGCTCGAAGAGATGCACGACATTACCGTGCGTATCGCCAAGAATCTGGCTTTCGACGTGGCGAGCGCGCTCGACGAGCTTTTCCAGGTAGACCTCGTCCTTGCCGAACGCAGCCATGGCCTCGCGCTTGGCTTCCGTTACCTCGCGCGCAAGATCGGCTTCCGAGCGAATGACGCGCATGCCGCGCCCGCCGCCACCCCAGGACGCCTTCAACATCACAGGATAGCCGATCGCTGCGGCCATCTTGGCGACCTCGGCCATATCATCGGGCAAAGGCTCGGTCGCCGGCACGACTGGGACACCGACAGAAATTGCCAGATTGCGCGCTGCGACCTTGTTGCCGAGCTGGCGCATGGTATCGCCCGTCGGGCCGATGAAGATGATGCCCGCCTTGTTGCAGGCGTCGACGAATTCAGGGCTTTCCGACAGCAGGCCGTAGCCGGGATGGATCGCATCAGCGCCCGAAAGCTTGGCGACACGGATCACCTCGTCGATCGACAGATAGCTCTCGATCGGCCCCAGGTCACGGGAAAGATGCGGACCACGGCCGACCTGATAGCTTTCGTCGGCCTTGAACCTGTGCAGCGCCAGTTTGTCTTCTTCCGCCCATATCGCAACCGTTTTTATCCCGAGCTCGTTGGCCGCGCGAAACACGCGGATGGCAATTTCCGAACGGTTGGCAACAAGTATCTTGGAAATGGGCAATGCAGTCTCCTCACGGCATCGAAACGGGCAATGCTGCACCCGCGAAGAGAAGTCTTAACGCGCTGTCACGGAAAGTTCAATTTCCAGAAACGCCGGAAATAGAATTTCTCTAACTAGGTGATGAGCCCATGCCGGAAGGCGACGGCGACGGCGTGCTGCCTATTTCTTGCCTTCAGCTTGTCTTGCAGGCCATTCATGTACCAGTCGACGGTGTGGTTCGAAATCTTCAGGCGCTTGCCGATCTCAACCGACGTCATGCCCTCCGCAAGATATTGAAGTATTTCCATCTCACGGCGCGTCAGCCGCGTGTCGATTGCGGAGACGTCCTCAAGCTCATGCGCCTCCCCCTTCAGATCAAGCAGGCGCCAGAACGCTTTACGGGCAACGGCGTCAAAGAGAGAGATTTCGACCGGAGACAGCTCCACTGGTGTCCCACCCACACTCATGTTGCCGAGAATGCCATTTCGGCCTTGTATAGGAAATATGTAGCCGTCCTTTAGGCCATGGCTATGCGCGTCGGCCATCATCTGCTCCATCCGGCGATGATGCGGATCCCTGCGGAAGGCGAGTAGACTATCCCTCCAACGAAACGGTCGCTGCGCATGTGCGAGATAACGAACCGTCGGGTCGGTCAGAACGTATTTTTTTGAAAGATAGGTCTGCAGCCATTTCTCCGGCCAATGGCCGGCAAACACACGGTTGACCGGATCCTCTGTCGTTCTGAGGTGCCGCAGCAGACCGTAATACTGGAAACCGTAGGAGCGAATGACATGCTCGAGCTCGACGATAACGCCCTCAGGCTTCCGGCACTCCTCCAGAACCACAAGTAATTGAATCAACGAATGAATGTTCACTAAGTGCCCCTACCAAAATCAGGCTCCGCATCAAATAGTGATGGCCAGCGGGACATGCCCCGGTGGTGGAGCGCCTTTCCATGCAATTAAAACATTAATCTGAATATGCATCATCGTGTGTCAGCGCGGCCTTTCAACGCAAGTGAAAATTGCGAAATTTCCGCGTCGCCCCAAAAAATTTCAGAACCAGAGCATTTGCATGCCCCTTACGGACACAAAGAATCTTCGTTGTGGAAGTCGTCTGAACGCTTCGTTAATCGCCGGTTCAGGTAGCTTTTTGTAGCGTTGCAGCATCCACTATTTCGCAGATGCACAAGAGGTATCGCCGTGTCGTTATTCAAGGTCTATGCAAGAGCTTTGCGCTATCTTGGCGCCTATAAGCTCCGCGTATCCCTGGTCGTTATCGCGAATATCGTGCTTGCCGCGATCACAATCGCGGAACCCATTTTGTTCGGACGCATCATCGATGCGATCTCGGGCAAGGGCGAAGTCAAGCCAATCCTATTCATGTGGGCCGGCTTCGCGGTCTTCAACACCATTGCATTTGTTCTTGTCGCTCGTGAGGCCGACCGGCTGGCGCACGGACGCCGCGCCACGCTGCTAACGGAAGCATTCGGGCGCATCATTTCGATGCCGCTGTCCTGGCATCACCAGCGCGGCACCTCCAATGCCCTGCACACACTTCTTCGTGCGTGTGAAACGTTGTTTGGCCTCTGGCTGGAATTCATGCGCAATCACTTGGCCACCGCCGTTGCGATTGTCATTCTGATACCGACCGCGATGTCGATGGATCTGCGCCTTTCAGGCGTGCTGGTCGTGCTCGGCGTAGCCTACTGGCTGATCGGGCGCCTTGTCATGAGCCGCACCAAGGATGGTCAGGCCTCGGTTGAAAACCACTACCACACGGTTTTCTCGCATGTCAGCGACTCGATCAGCAACGTATCGGTCCTCCATAGCTACAATCGCATCGAGGCAGAAACCAGGGCGCTGAAGTCGTTTGCCGATCGCCTGCTGCAGGCTCAGTATCCGGTTCTCGACTGGTGGGCCCTGGCTGGCGCCATGAACCGCATGGCATCGACCATCGCCATGATGGTCATCCTTGTGATCGGTACACTCATGGTTCAGTCAGGCGAGCTTCGCATCGGTGATGTCATTGCCTTCATCGGCTTTGCGAACTTGCTGATTTCTCGCCTTGACCAGATGCGCCAGTTCGCCACGCAGATCTTCGAGGCCCGCTCGAAGCTCGAGGACTTCTACTCGCTCGAAGACTCGGTGCGCGAACGCGAAGAGCCGGCCGGCAATGCCGATATCGCCGACGTCAAGGGTGAAGTCGAATTCCGCAACGTGTCGTTCCGCTTCGGCAATACTGCACAGGGCCTGCACAACGTGTCTTTCACCGCCAAGGCTGGCCAGACGGTTGCAATCGTCGGCCCGACCGGCTCAGGCAAGACCACGATGATCAACCTGCTGCAGCGCGTCTATGACCCTGACAGCGGCCAGATCTTGGTCGATGGCCACGATACGACGAAGATCACCCGCAAGTCGCTTCGCCGCTATATCGCAACCGTGTTCCAGGATGCCGGCCTGCTCAACCGCTCGATCAGCGATAACATTCGCCTCGGCCGCGAGGGTGCTTCGGATGAAGATATGCGCCGGGCGGCAGAAGCCGCTGCCGCAGCCGACTTCATTGAGACACGCGAGGATCAGTACGACACCCATGTCGGCGAGCGCGGCAACAAGCTCTCGGGCGGCGAACGCCAACGTGTGGCAATCGCCCGTGCCATCCTCAAGGATGCGCCGATCTTGGTGCTGGACGAAGCGACGAGCGCGCTTGACGTCGAAACGGAAAACCGCGTGAAGGCCGCAATCGATAACCTGCGCCAGAACCGCACTACCTTCATTATCGCGCATCGCCTTTCGACGGTTCGTGAAGCAGACAAGGTCCTGTTCCTGGATAGCGGCCGCGTTGTCGAAGAAGGCAGCTTCGATGAACTCAGCCAGAGCAACGGCCGCTTCGCTGCATTGCTTCGTGCGAGCGGTATCCTGACGGACGAGGAAGTTCGCAAGGCACATACGACAGAGGCTGCCTGATCACAGCATGCAATCCGATCGATCCAAGCCGGATGGTTCTGCCATCCGGCTTTTTTCTTGCCCGACGAAAACCGCGACCTCGAGTATCTGAAGCGAAGGCGCAAGGACGTTTGCAAGTCAGGTGCGAGGCCGATCTCTCCACACCGCAAATCCGTAAGCCGCCCGGCCGCGCAAGTGCGTTAGACTAAAGTCATAATCCCAAAGCCGCTCTCTTTATGGGGGAGCTTTTCTGGCACACTCTCGTCAGGCGAACCGCGACCTGGGGTATGCTTTGAGGAGAGTATGGTCGCGCGCCGCATTTCACATTCGCTCTGTGGAGGACAGAAAATGGCAAATGTCGCAAGCGTCGACGGCACAAAAGCCGGTCCGATGACGGGCGAGGAGAAGAAGGTTATCTTCGCCTCGTCGCTCGGTACCGTTTTCGAATGGTACGACTTCTATCTTTACGGTTCGCTCGCCACCTATATCGGCGCGACCTATTTCACCCAGTATCCGGAAGCAACGCGAAACATCTTTACGCTCCTGGCCTTTGCCGCCGGCTTCCTGGTTCGCCCGTTCGGCGCGCTCGTCTTCGGTCGCCTCGGCGACTTGGTCGGCCGCAAGTACACGTTCCTGGTGACGATCCTCATCATGGGCCTGTCGACGTTTCTTGTCGGTATTCTTCCCGGTGCGGCATCGATCGGCATCGCCGCCCCCATCATTCTTATCGGCCTTCGCCTCCTGCAAGGTCTTGCGCTCGGCGGCGAGTATGGCGGCGCGGCCACCTATGTGGCCGAACACGCGCCCAACGGACGTCGTGGCTACTTCACCTCCTGGATCCAAACCACGGCAACACTCGGCCTCTTCCTGTCGCTGATCGTCATCGTCGGCGTGCAGTTCCTGATGGGCAAAGAAGCCTTTGCTGCATGGGGCTGGCGCATTCCGTTCCTGCTGTCGGTCGTTCTTCTCGGTGTCTCCGTCTGGATCCGTCTGAAGATGAACGAATCGCCCGCATTCCAGAAGATGAAGGCGGAAGGCAAGGGCTCGAAGGCTCCCCTGACCGAAGCTTTCGGTCAATGGAAGAATGCCAAGATCGCGCTGATCGCGCTTCTAGGCGCAACGATGGGTCAGGCCGTCGTCTGGTACGGCGGTCAGTTCTACGCTCTGTTCTTCCTGCAGAACGTGCTCAAGGTCGACCTGCAATCGGCAAACATCATGGTTGCCATTGCCCTTATCCTTGCCACGCCCTTCTTCGTCGTTTTCGGCGGCCTCTCCGACAAGATCGGCCGCAAGCCGATCATCATGGCCGGCCTGCTGATTGCCGCAGTCACCTATAACCCGCTGTTCAAGGCCATGACCTGGACCGCCAACCCGGCGCTTGCCGAAGCCCAGGCCTCGGTTCGCGCAACCGTGACGGCCGACCCGGCTGACTGCAAATTCCAGTTCAACCCGACCGGAACGTCGAAGTTCACCAGCTCCTGCGATGTGGCGACGGCCTTCCTGACCAAGAACTCGGTGCCGTACGATGTCGTCCCCGGACCTGCCGGCCAACCGGCAACCGTCAAGATCGGCGATGAAACCATCACTAGCTTCGACGCCATTGCAGCCGGCGACAAGGCAAAGGGCCTGACTTCGGCTTTCGAAAAGAGTGTCAATATTGCCCTTCATGACGGCGGCTATCCGCTGAACCGCGGCGCCATCAAGGTTCCGGACGCCAAACTGGACGCCTTCATCGCCGCCAATCCCGAGCTTGCGCTGAACGCAGATGCCATCCGCGCCGGCACCAAGGAAACCTTGCCGGCCGACAAGCTCGTGGCCGGTAAGCTTCTGACAGCGGACGAGGCAAACGGCGTCACCGACATGGCGGTCTACAACATCGCCGGCGGTGGCACCTTCGCCATGACCGCCGACCCGGCCCGCGTCAACTGGATCGGCACGATCGCCATTCTGTTCGTGCTCGTTCTCTATGTGACGATGGTCTACGGCCCAATCGCCGCCCTGCTGGTCGAACTCTTCCCGACCCGCATCCGCTACACCGGTATGTCGCTGCCCTACCATATCGGCAACGGCTGGTTCGGCGGCCTGCTGCCGGCAACGGCCTTCGCAATGAGTGCCGCGACAGGCGATATCTACTTCGGCCTCTGGTATCCGATCATCTTTGCAGCGATCACGCTGGTCATCGGCCTGATCTTCCTGCCGGAAACAAAGGACCGCGATATCCACGCGATGGATTAGTCCGAAAATAAGATCAAAACAGTCGCCCGGCGCCCAAAGCGCCGGGCTTTTCCGTTTAAGAACCTCAGAGAAGGCGGCTCAGCCGCGGCGTTGGCCAGCCGCCTTCGCGACCAATCGAGAAGACGAGACCGAAGCGCGCGAAGAGGACAGATGTGGCAAAAGCGAACCAGGCGCCCAGCGCCAGACCAGCCACCACATCGCTTGGATAGTGCACGCCGATGATGATGCGCGTGGCGCCGAGCCAAAGCCCGATACCGATAAAGCCGAGGCGAAAGCGCGGGAAGAGAAGCGCGAGCGCCACGAACAGCGCGCCAATGTTGGCCGAATGTCCGGACGGAAAACTCTGGTGCAGGAAATCCATGTTGAAAGGCGCGAAGCTGAAGATCCCCTCCTGATCATAGATCAATGGTCGCGCCCGGCCGATTGCGAACTTCAGGACGTTGGCAACGATGGCGGTGAGCAGCACGCTCAGCGCGACATAGGCCGTCATCTGCCCAAAATAGACCATGCGAAACCGTCTGCGGACTTTCCAGAGACGGCGACGAACGAGATAGCCGGTGGCGAAGATCGTACAGAGACCGGCAAGGATCCAGGCAAGCCTACCGATATCCGTAACATCGCCGGCAATCGAGATCAGTGGCGGCGCCAGATCCTTGGCCGCCAGGCCGAGCGGGCGATCGAAGACGAAGAAGGCGATGGCAATCGCATTGACCGCCGAAAATGCAAACCACTTCCAGGGAACCCGCCGATGGATCGTGCGCCTCGCCTCATAGCGCGTTCGCAGGTAACTCCAGGAGCTTGGCTTACGATCGGCTGTCTCGCTCATTCCACTCCGCTCTTTCATCAATGCAGAACGGAGATAGGCGCGGCATATGCCGCCTTCAAGCAAAGGCCCTCCGCATCTGATGATGCGAAGGGCAAAAACCGTGTTTCACGTGAAATATCAGGCAGAAAGCGCCTTGAACTCGGCGAGGATCGCCTCGCCCATCCCGATGGTTCCGACCTTCTTGGCACCTTCGGCCATGATGTCGCCGGTGCGGATGCCCTTGTCGAGCACGTTGGCGATCGCCTTTTCAAGGTTGTCGGCTTCCTTCACGAGGTTGAAGGAATAGCGCAGGCACATGGCAAAGGAAGCAATCATCGCGATCGGATTGGCAATGCCCTGGCCGGCAATGTCAGGAGCCGAACCATGAACCGGCTCGTAGAGCGCCTTGCGCTTGCCGGTCTTGGCATCCGGAGCGCCAAGCGAAGCAGACGGCAGCATGCCGAGCGAGCCCGTCAGCATGGCGGCAACGTCGGACAGCATGTCGCCGAACAGGTTGTCGGTGACGATGACGTCGAACTGCTTCGGCGCGCGCACCAGCTGCATGCCGCCGGCATCCGCCAGCATGTGCTCGAGCTTGACGTCGGAATACTTTTCCTTGTGCGTCGCGGTGACGACCTGATTCCACAAGACGCCCGACTTCATGACGTTGCGCTTTTCCATCGAGCAGACGCGATTCTGGCGCGTGCGGGCCATTTCGAAGGCTACGGCCGAGATGCGTTCGATTTCGTATGTATCGTAGACCTGCGTGTCGATAGCGCGCTTCTGGCCATTGCCGAGATCGGTGATCGTCTTCGGCTCGCCGAAGTAGACGCCGCCGGTCAATTCGCGGATGATCAGGATATCGAGGCCTTCGACCAGTTCCGGCTTCAGCGACGAGGCGTTTGCCAGGGCCGGGTAGCAGATGGCGGGACGCAGGTTGGCGAACAGCTCTAGATCCTTGCGCAGGCGCAGCAGGCCGGCTTCGGGGCGCACTTCATAGGGAACATCATCCCACTTCGGGCCGCCGACGGCGCCGAAGAGAACAGCATCGGCGGCAAGCGCCTTCTGCATGTCACCTTCTGAGATCGCAGCACCGTGCGCATCATAGGCGCTGCCGCCGACCAGACCTTCGTCGGTGACGAAGCCTGTGTTCATCGCCTCATTCATATAGGCAATGATCTTGCGGACCTCGCCCATGGCCTCTGGGCCGATGCCGTCGCCCGGCAGCAGGAAAAGATTGCGCGCTGTCATGAAACCCTCCGCGGAAAAACAAGTTGCGGCTTCTTAGACCCGCAAAAACGGCATTTCAAGCGAGTGGGAGGCCGATTCGGTACGGTTCGGGAATTACTGCGCCATCGCTCGTTGACCGACCGGCGCAAGCGGGTCCACAAGGGGCTATATCGCCAAGCTCATCGGGTACCATCATGCCTTCCGCACCGCTCCACCTCGACACCCCACTTTTCCGTACCTCTGCTGACTATAGTGCGAGCAAAAAGCCACTTTGGCTGAAGCTCGACGCGCTGCAGCCCTCCGGCAGCTTCAAGCTCCGCGGCGTCGGCAGGCTTTGCCAGCACGAAATCGAAAACGGCGCCCGGGAAATCTTCTGCGCCTCGGGCGGCAATGCAGGGATCGCGGCCGCCTATGCCGGACGTTCGCTCGGCATTCCCATCACGATCGTCGTGCCCGAGACGACGTCAGCGGAAGTACGCAGATCGATCGAGGCAACCGGCGCCGCGGTGATCGTCCACGGAGCGGTGTTCGATGAAGCCAACGCCTTTGCGATCGAGCAGGCAAATGCCAGGAAGGCTGCCTATGTGCACCCATTCGACCATCCGCTCCTGTGGGAGGGACACGGCACGCTGATCGACGAGGTTGTCGCCAAAGGTGCCGACTTCGATTGCGTCATCGCAAGCGTCGGCGGTGGCGGTTTGCTTGCAGGCATCGTTGCCGGGCTTCAGCGAAACGGCTTGTCTGACGTGCCTGTCATTGCCGTCGAAACGGAAGGAGCCGCGTCGCTTCATGCGAGCCTTGCCGCAGGCGAACGCATTACCTTGCCGGGGATTACTTCGATCGCCAGCTCGCTCGGTGCACGCCAGGTGGCGGAGCACGTTTTCAATCTGCCGAAGCACCACCCGATCGAAAGCGTCACCGTTACCGATGCGCAGGCGGTTGCCGCCTGCCTGAAATTTGCCGATGCCTACCGTATTCTGGTCGAACCCGCCTGCGGCGCCGCGCTCGCAGTTGCTGATGTCCATGCCGACATCCTCGGCCGCTTCAAAAATCCGCTGATCGAAGTCTGCGGCGGCATCGGCGTTTCGCTGGAGAAACTGAAGGTGTGGAAAGAACCGCTGCTGTAAGCCGACCAAAGAAAAGCCGGGCGAAAGCCCGGCTTTGACCATGAGATCTTGTAAGACTTACGCAGCCCAAGGATGGGATGCGGCGTTCTTGGCTTCGAAATTGTCGATCGCGTTGCCCTTTTCGAGCGTCAGGCCGATATCGTCGAGGCCGTTCAGCAGGCAGTGGCGCTTGAACTCGTCGAGATCGAACTTGATCGAGCCACCGTCCGGGCCGGTGATTTCGAGGTTTTCCAGGTCGACCGTCAAGATTGCGTTGGAGCCGCGCGAGGCGTCGTCCATCAGCTTGTCGAGGTTTTCCTGGCTGACCTTGATCGGCAGAATGCCGTTCTTGAAACAGTTGTTGTAGAAGATGTCGGCGAAGCTGGTCGAGATGACGCAACGGATGCCGAAATCAAGGAGCGCCCACGGCGCATGCTCGCGCGAGGAGCCGCAACCGAAGTTGTCGCCGGCAACGAGGATCTTCGCATTCTGGTAGGCCGGCTTGTTCAGCACGAAACTCTCGTTCAGGGAGCCGTCTTCATTGTAGCGGGCTTCCGCGAAAAGACCCTTGCCAAGACCCGTGCGCTTGATCGTCTTCAGGTAGTCCTTCGGAATGATCATGTCGGTATCGATGTTGACAACCGGCAGAGGGGCAGCGACGCCCGTCAGCTTTACGAATTTTTCCATGGCCTGGCTCCAATATCAGCAGACGTAGTTTTGTTGATCAGCGTTTAGTCCAGATTGCCGCCGAAATGAAGGAAAATTTATATCGTGGGACCGGCTGCGCGCGGATTCGACGCGCAGCCGGTCATGACACAGTAAGATCAGCTTGCCTTCGCTGGCGCATTCATCGCCCAGAGCACGCCGAACGGGTCACGCAGCTGGCCATACCGATCACCCCAGAACATCAGCTGAACGGGCATGATCACCTCTACGCCGGCCTGTACCGCGCGCTCCCACCAGAAATCGATATCGTCGATAACAAGCTGGAGGCTGAAGCCCTGGTGCTTCTGGAACGGATGGCCATGCTCGGGATAGGCATCGGACAACATCAGCGAGCTTCCGTTGATGTAGAGATGGACATGCATCGTCCGCCCGTTTTCATCCGGAGGGACGACAAAGGCTTGCTCGGCACCGAACGCGCGCTTGTAGAATTCCGCAGCCTTCAAAGCACCATCGACCGTAACATACGGCAGCAAGCCATTCTTGACCGGCGGCATCTGCATCGTGCCGGTTTCCGTTGCGGTATCCATACTGTCCTCCATCGTTTGATTTGGTTCGGGCGGGAAGCCCAGACCTCTCAAGGACGCGGGAAGATCAGTCGAGCCGACAGTGATCTCGAAAGTTTTCTGGAACTGACGCGAAGGTCAGAGGTCGATGATCGTACCGCGACCGTCATTCCAGATGCGCATGTTCTCGCCGGAATGTGACCTTGCCTTCGCTGTGGCGCGGACCGGAGCCGGTTTCATCTTCAGCGAAAGCGCTCGGCCAACCATGAGGACCGTCAGAATACCTCCAACTGCGAGCGTCACGGAAAAAGTGACGAACGCCAGTGCAACGAAGGCGGTGATGCCAGCGAGCAGGAGGAAGACGGAACGAATGCTTTGCATGGTTTTAGACCTTTCTTCGGAAAGGAATGTGGTTCTTCATTTCCCTCTCTGCAAGATGAGCATGGCTTTTTGTTGTCTTGCCACCCGTCACAAAGCTTGGCACAGATTTGTGATGACCCGCAACTCTCCGACTCGTTCCTTGAATCTCCGCCGGTCCGTACTGAGCGTTCCGGCCATCAATGCGCGCGCGCTGGAAAAGACCCATGCGCTCGATTGCGACGCCGTGATCTTCGATCTCGAGGACTCCGTGGCGCCGGAACGAAAGGCTGAAGCCCGCGACAATCTGAAGGGCTTTTTTTCAGATACTCCCCTTCTGAACAAGGAGCGGATCATCCGCATCAATGCGCTTGATTCCACATTCGGCAACGCGGACATGGAACTGGTCCTGGCACTGGAGCCGGACGCCGTACTCCTGCCGAAAGTAAACGAACCTCAGGATGTGATGTCCATCAGCGACCGGCTCGCCGATGCCGACGCGCCGGAAAATCTCCGCATCTGGGCGATGATCGAAACGCCACGCGGCATTCTGAACGCGGCGGCGATCGCCGAAGCCGGGCGAACACCGGGCTCGAGACTCGATTGTTTCGTCGTCGGCCTCAATGACCTGCGTAAGGAGACCGGCGTCCTGCCGCAGCCGGGCCGTACCTATCTCGTCCCCTGGCTGATGCAAGTGGTGCTCGCCGTGCGGGCCTATGGCCTCGACGCAATCGATAGCGTCTTCAACGATTTCAAGGATGCCGATGCCTTCGATGCCGAATGCGCGCATGCCCGTGCCATGGGTTTTGACGGCAAGATGCTGATCCACCCGGCCCAGATTGAAGCCGCCAACCTGCATTTCGGCCCTGACGAGGCGGCAATTGCCGAGGCCGAGGCGATCATCGCCGCCTTTGTCGATCCTGCCGCCGAAGGCCTGAATGTCATCAATGCCAATGGCCGGATGATCGAACGGCTGCATCTTGTCCAAGCGGAAAGTCTGGTTCATAAAGCCCGCCTGATTGCAGAACGCCAAACGGCGAAGTGAAAGACGACTTTAGATGAAGCTTTATCGCCTTCTGACCGGCCAGGATGATGCCGCTTTCTGCCACCGCGTGACCGCCGCCCTCAACAAGGGCTGGTCGTTGAACGGCTCGCCGTCGTTGACCTTCAACACCCAGACCGGCCAGGTGATGTGCGCTCAGGCGATCGTCAAGGAAGTCGAAGGCAAGGACTACCATCCGGACATGAAACTGTCCGAACAGTAAGGGCTCGCTTAGCGCTCAGCCGCCTCTTCGGCACTCGCCTCGATCCGTTCCATGTCGTCGTCGCTGAGACCGAAATGGTGACCGATCTCGTGTATGAGGACGTGGGTGATGATATCACCCAGCGTCTCGTCGTTCTCGGCCCAGTAGTCGAGAATCGGCCGCCGGTAGAGGCGGATACGGTTCGGCAGTTCGCCGGTCTCCATCGTGAAACGCTCCGAGATGCCCCGGCCTTCAAAGAGGCCAAGAAGGTCGAACGGCGTTTCCAGCGCCATGTCCTCGAATATGTCGTCGTCTGGGAAATCCTCGATCGCGATCGTCAGATTGGTGGTCAACGAGCGGAATTCTTCCGGCAGGTGGCTATACGCCTCCATTGCCAACGACTCGAAAGTGCTGATCGTCGGCGCGTGGCGATCCCGCCAATCCTCGCTCTGGTCTATGCGGGCCATGAATATTCCTTCCTTTGCCGCCCATATAGAACCTTTGCGCACGATTTTCGAGAGCGGAATCAAAGGCAGGAATAAATTCACATCGAATGCCTGTTGACTCTTCCGTCAGCCTCTGGAATCCATAAGAACATAACAGGAACAAACAAGACTTGGAGAACGTCATGGCACAGTCGGCCGTGACGCGCGAGCGGCTTTTTGCGCTCCGCGAAACCATTGCAAAGCTTGAAGGAAAGCCCGCACCTGCCTTGGCTGCCGCAGAAAGCGAAGCCTTGGCCGATAAGGGGCTTGCCGCGAAAAATGAGGATGCATTGCGTCTTCCTCTCGGCATACCCTCGTTCGACGAGGCGATTAATGGTGGCCTGCCGCTCGACGGAATCACGGAGGTTCGTTCCGACCTCTTGCGCGAAGCCGGTGCCGGGAGCGGTTTTGTGCTGGCGCTTGCCGCCATGCTGCAGCGTCAGGTGGAGGAGAGCCCCAGCGATGCATCGCTGCCGATCCTGTGGATCGCGGACATGGTTTCCACGATGGAAGCAGGCATCCCTTACGCCGTGGGTCTGCGCGACTTCGGCCTGAAGCCGGATCAGTTTTTCTATGCCAGTCCACGCAAGCTTGAAGATGCCCTCTGGCTTGCCGAGGCCGCAGTCGAAAGTGGGGTCTTTCCTGCGACGATTCTGGAAGTTCGCGGCAATCCGAAGCCCTTTGGCCTGACGGAAAGCCGTCGTTTGAGCTTGCGAGCGAAAGCCTCGAAACGCCCGCTTTTCCTGTTACGACAGGCTGGTGAGGAAGAGGCCAGCAGCGCTCACTTCCGCTTCCATGCGGCACCCGCGCCGGCACTGGCGCGCCCCTTGCCGGATGGCACGATGCTGGGCGGTAGCATCGGCAATCCGGTTTTTCATCTCACCCTGGAGAAGAGCCGCAACCCAGCTCCCCTCTCCTTTCTACTGGAGTGGAACCCTCATGACCGCCGTTTTTTCGCCGTCTCTCAATCAGTCGACCCTCGCCTTCCAGACGAACGCACAGCGTATTCTGGCACTCCACTTTCCGCATCTTCCAACCGACCGGATATCAAGAAAGAAATGGGGGCTCTCCTGGCGTTCGCGCGGACGTCCTGAGGCCGCACCGATCGTCTGTTCCAGCCGCCTCAACAATACGATGCGGTTGACGGCACTGGACGAAGCTGCCGAAACCCTCAGTCTCCGAAAGCACATGGGCGTTGCCGAAGCCCGCGCCATCTACCCCACGCTTGATGTGATCGAGGACGACCCCGCCGCCAACCGCCGCTTCCTGGAAGCGATTGCCGACTGGTGCGATCGCTATACCCCCCTTGTCGCTCTCGACGGCGTGGATGGCTTGTTCCTCGACATTACCGGCTGCACCCATCTGTTCGGCGGCGAGGCCTCCCTTCTCAAGGATATTCTCGCCAGGCTCTTCCAGATGGGAATTGACGCCCGCGGCGCGATCTCTTCCTCGCCCGGATTGTCCTGGGCGATCAGCCGCTTCGGCCAAGGCGGCATCATCGAACACGGGGAAGCAGAACAGGCGCTGGCTCCCCTGCCCGTCGCGGCCTTGCGTCTCGAGGAAGAAACGATAGGTGGCCTGAACAAGATGGGGCTCAAATATATCGGCGATTTGCTGACCGCACCCCGCGCCCCGCTCGCCCGCCGCTTTGGAGGAACGGTGCTCTTGAGGCTCGATCAGGCGCTTGGAGCCGATGAAGAGCCTGTCTCTCCGCGCCTGCCCGTCGCGAGCCTTTCGGTTGAACGTCGCCTGATTGAGCCGATCGGAGCCGAGGACGATATTCTTGCGCTCACCAATCAGATTGCCGTCTCCCTGAAACCCTCACTGGAAGCACGCGGCGTCGGCGGTCGCATCTTCGAACTGGTGCTGTTCCGTGTCGACGGAAAGGTGTTTCGCATTTCCACCGGAACCGCGCAGCCCCTGCGGGAGCCCAAGCGAATCGCCGCTCTCTTTGCCGAACGCCTGCAGGCAATTCACGACGATTTCGATGCTGGTTACGGATTCGAGATCCTTCGTCTCAACGTGCTCCTGCACGAGGACTTCGTGACCTCACAGGGTGATTTCGAACACCATCAGCAAAAGGACGCGTCTCTTGCCACCTTCGTGGATCGGGTTTCAGCCCGCCTTGGAGAAGACTGCCTGCAAACATTCCAATTGCGAGAGAGCCACGTACCGGAAAGAGCCGTCATTGCCGTGACTGCAATCGATCACCTGTCCGCCCCCAAAACCCGGGAAGGACATCCACCGCCGGCCAGGAGCGAGCGGCCTATTCGGTTGTTGCGGAAACCGGAGCCAATGGATGCCTTTGCCATCGAAATCCCGGATGGCGCACCAGCGAGCTTTCACTGGCGGCGCATGCAGCACCGTGTCTTGAAGAGTGAGGGCCCGGAGCGACTGGCAATGGAATGGTGGCTCGGTGGCGTGGAAGCTGCGGACCGAGATTACTTCCGGATCGAAGATGATAAGGGACGCCGCTTCTGGATCTATCGCCAGGGTCATTATGAGCGTGATGCAGCGCAGAGCTGGTTTATGCATGGGGTCATCGCCTGATGTCCGCCTTCTTCGAAATCGGCGCCAAGACCAATTTCTCCTTTCTGGAGGGCGCCTCCAAGCCCGAGGAAATGGTCGTTCAAGCTGCCGTTCTGAAGCTTGGAGGCCTTGGCATTGCCGACCGAAATTCAGTTGCGGGCGTCGTCCGCGCCCACGCCCAGTCAGAGGCGATCCGGAAAAAGTTCGAACGAATGAAAGCCGGGCTTCTGGATGAGCGCGAAAAGAAGGACATCATTCCCGATCCGATCCATTTCCAGCCGGGTGCCCGCATCGTCTTTGCAGATGGAACACCTGACATTCTTGCCTACCCCCGAAATCGTCAGGGCTGGGCGCATCTTTGCCGGTTGCTGAGCGCCGGAAATCTGAGGGCAGAGAAGGGAAAATGCATTCTGTTCGAAGCGGATATGATGGAATGGGGCGACGACATGATGCTTGCGATCATTCCGCACCCGTCCATTGCCGATGACAACAATCACGCAGCGTTCGAGGCCTGTCTGGAGCGTTTCAGAAAGCGCTTCCGGAAAAACATCCACATGGCGCTCGCTCCCGCCTACGATGGCCGCGACAAGCGGATGTTTGCAACCATTTCCATGCTGGCTGAGCGAACCCGAATCCCGCTAATCACCACCAACCAGCCGCTCTACCACGACCCGACCCGCCGCCCCCTCGCCGATATCGTGACATCGATCCGGGAGCATGTCCCCATTCCCGAGGCTGGCTTTCTTCTGGCTCCGAATGCGGAGCGCTATCTCAAGAGTAGCAGTGAA
Source organism: Hyphomicrobiales bacterium (assembly GCA_900466605.1). GTDB lineage: Bacteria > Pseudomonadota > Alphaproteobacteria > Rhizobiales > Rhizobiaceae > Rhizobium. Next base: position 161,468 of record UBMU01000002.1, on the reverse strand, counting down.
ATTCTGCGGCTCTTCAGGGACTATCCGCATGCAATAACGAACACCGGAAAGTTCTTTGGAAGCCTTTCCTTTTCACTCGACGAACTAGAACACAACTACCCTCCCGAGAATGACGAGGGGGAAACACCGTATGAAACACTGGAACGTCTGACCAGATCGGGTGCCGAAAAGCGTTTCCCAAACGGCGTGCCTGAAAAAGTTCAGAAGAACATTAAGTACGAGTTGAGCCTCGTTCGTCAGAAACAATATGAATCATACTTCCTGACGGTCCATCGGATCATCCAATATGCCCGGCACGAGAAGAAGATCCTCTGCCAGGGGCGCGGCTCGGCGGCAAACTCGGTCATTTGCTATTGCCTTGAGATAACCGAGGTCAATCCAGAGAAGAGCACCCTGCTCTTCGACCGCTTCCTCTCGATGGACCGCGACGAACCGCCGGATATCGATGTCGATTTCGAGCATGAGAGGCGCGAAGAAGTCATCCAGCATATCTACGGGAAATACGGCAAGGAACATGCCGGTCTGACGGCAGGGGTAACGACCTATCGCACCCGATCGGCCGGGCGAGAAGTTTCGAAGGCATTCGGTCTTTCAGAGGATATCCAGTCTGCGATCGGCAGCCTAGTCTGGGGCTGGTCGGAAGAAAAGTTGTCCGAGCGGGAAGCAAAGGCGGCCGGGCTCGAAACTTCCGATCCCATGACCAAGAACGTGCTGAAATATGCATCCGAGCTTCTTGGTTTTCCCCGTCATCTCACCCAGCATGTCGGCGGCTTCGTCATCACCAGGGACAGGCTCGATGAAGTCGTTCCGATCATGAAGACGGCAATGCCCGGACGCTACATGGTCGAGTGGGACAAGGATGATCTCGACAATCTGAATATCCTCAAAGTCGACATCTTGGCGCTTGGAATGCTGACCGCCCTGAAGCGAGCATTCGATCTGCTTCTCCTGCATTACGACATCAAGAAGACGCTCGCCGATCTCGGCAACGACAAGCATGAAGACGAGGCGCCGGTCTATGCGATGATCTGCCGGGCCGACACGCTTGGCGTCTTCCAGATCGAGAGCCGGGCGCAGATGAGCATGCTACCACGCCTGAAACCGAAGGAATTCTATGACCTTGTCATCGAAGTCGCCATTGTCAGACCAGGGCCCATCCAGGGGGACATGGTCCACCCCTATTTGAGGCGCAGAGAGGAAAAGGCACGTGGCATTCCAGAGACATATCCAAGCCCGGAACTTGAAGGGGTTCTCAGGCGAACGCTTGGCGTACCGCTGTTTCAGGAACAGGCCATGCAGATCGCCATCACGGCAGCTGGTTTTAAGCCGGCAGAAGCGGATCAGTTGAGACGCGCCATGGCAACCTTCAAACGAACAGGCACCATCGGCAATTTCGAAAAGCGGTTCATCGAAGGCATGGTCGCCAAAGAATACTCTCCCGATTTTGCCCAGCAGTGCTTCAATCAGATCAAGGGTTTTGGCGAATACGGCTTCCCGGAAAGCCACGCGGCCTCGTTCGCACTGCTTGTCTACGCCTCTTCCTGGGTGAAAGCCTATTATCCCGACGTCTTCTGTGCCGCGATGCTGAATTCGCAGCCGATGGGTTTTTATGCCCCTGCACAGCTCGTCAGGGATGCAAGGGAGCATGGGGTTGAGATCCGGCCTGTCGACATAAATGAATCGAACTGGGATTGCTTACTTGAGGAAACCGAGTTCAACAGGCGCGCCGTTGATTTCCGGCATGCCAGCATGCGGGATATCATCAAGACAAAGCGAGCCGTTCGGCTTGGCTTCAGGCAGATAAAGGGTCTTTCGGAAGCGAGCATGGAGAAGCTCGTCGCCAATAGAGGTGAGGGCTATTCTTCCATTCGCGATCTCTGGCTGCGCGCAGGCCTGCAGAAAACGGATATAGAACGGCTTGCTGATGCGGATGCTTTTCGTTCCATAAAACAGTCGCGGCGAGATGCGCTTTGGGCCGTGCGGGCGCTCGATGCAAAGAGCGCCGCGGAAAAGCTTCCCCTATTTGACCAGGTGAGCCATATCGACCTGCAGGTCGAGCCCGAGACGAGATTGCCGGAAATGCTGCCTGGCGAACAGGTCATCGAGGATTACCGTTATCTCTCGCTCTCCTTGAAAGCACATCCGGTCTCGTTCCTGCGCGAAGAATTTCACAAGGCGGGCGTCGTCAGGAGTGTCGATCTTCTGACTATCCCGAACGGAAAGAGGGTGACGATCGCCGGTCTTGTTTTGGTGCGTCAGCGTCCGGGCTCCGCCAAGGGCGTCATCTTCATGACCTTGGAAGACGAGACGGGCGTTGCCAATGCGATTGTCTGGACGAAGGTATTTGAGAGGTACCGCCCGATCGTCATGGGAGCACGGCTTGTGAAGATTTATGGCAGGCTTCAGAGCCAGAGCGGCGTGATCCATACTGTCGTCGATCATATCGAGGATATGACGCCCGCACTTGGCATCCTGCAAAAGGAAGCCCGTCGATTTGGCGTTAGCGATCGTTCCGATGAAGCGCTCAATCCGACGGCGGATCCTCGGCAACGAAAGGTGGCGAACGCCCTGGAGCAGGCCGTTATGGAGAGAAGGATAACTGCTGGTAGCAGGACTGAAGCACGTAAAACAGCCGGCGTTATGCCAAGGGGCCGAAATTTCCATTGAAATAAGCCAAGCTGAAATTGAGCGCGGAATGGAGTGCAACGCAACCGCTGCCAACACTCATCGGAGATGCGACCAAAGGCGCATTCGCAGATTCTATTTTTTCTTGACAACCGCCGTCTTCTTTAGCAAAAAAGACGATAGTGAGTGTCATGTTTGGAATGACGACGTGCTTGTCTGCAGCTGCAATTACATAACTGACCACGAAATCCGTGAAGTCATCAACGAGCTTCTCGAGCAGGACTGTTGGCAGTTGATTGTGCCTGCAAAAGTCTACCACGCGATGGAAAAACGGGGCCGTTGTTGCGGTTGTTTCCCGAACGTAGTCGACATCATAATTCAAACGACAGAGGATTATCACGCCCGTCACCACTCGACGGAAGCCGAAATATTTGATTTCATGTCCCGCCTCAGAAACTTCCATGAAGAAAACAGGAGAGCGGACATTGAAAGGCGACAAAAAAGTCATCGAGCGGCTTAACGAGGCCCTCTTTCTCGAACTTGGTGCTGTCAATCAGTACTGGGTTCACTATCGACTCCTTGAAGATTGGGGCTACACAAAGCTCGCCAAGAAGGAGCGCGCAGAATCCATCGAAGAAATGCATCACGCCGACCGCCTGGTCGCGCGCATCATTTTCCTCGAAGGCCATCCCAACCTGCAGACACTTGCGCCGCTTCGCATCGGCCAGAACGTAAAAGAAGTTCTGGAGGCCGACCTTGCCGGCGAATACGATGCACGCACCGCCTACAAGAAATCGCGCGACATCTGTCATGAGGCCGGCGACTATGTCTCGATGAAGCTGTTCGAGGAGTTGCTGGCAGATGAGGAAGGCCACATTGACTTCCTCGAAACACAGCTGGAGCTCCTCGGTAAGATCGGCGAAGCCAAGTACGGCCAGCTCAACGCCGATTCCGCAAACGAAGCCGAGTGATATTGGCATTGACCGGCGGTCTTGGCCGCCGGTTGTTCACTCGCCGGCGGCGATGCCTGCAAGGTGCCTGAACTCATCGACGACCTGCTCATAGACAGTCCGTTTGAATGGAACGATGAGATCCGGCAGGCTTTCCATCGGCTTCCAATCCCAGGCATCGAATTCAGGCGCATGGCCGCCCGGCGGCGGATTGATCGCAATCTCGCTCTCGTCACCATCGAAACGAAACGCGAACCAGCGCTGTGTCTGACCGCGGAACTTTCCCTTCAACCCGATGCCGATCAGCTGTGCCGGCAAATCGTAGTTGATCCAATCTCGGGCCTCAGCAAGCAGCGTCACGGTTCGAATGCCCGTTTCCTCATAGAGTTCGCGGTAGGCGGCTTCGAGCGGATCCTCGCCCTTGTCTATGCCGCCCTGCGGCATCTGCCAAAGCTGCGGTGATCCATCATATTCGGAATTCTCTTCCGGAATTCTTCTGCCTGCCCATACAAGGCCTTGGCGACTGAAGATCATGACGCCGACGCAGGGGCGATACGGCAGGTCCTCTGCTTTGATGATCGGCTTGCTCATTTGCTCTCTCTGTTCAAGGTCTCTTGGGATCATTCGTCAGTGCAGCTACGCCCACAACTTCAACCCCTCGCATTGCGGCTTCCTGGGTCCATTGCGCGATCGCATCGATACTCTCGTCGAAGGCAGCGGCGACCCCGATCGCCTGACCGTTGCGCTTCGCAACGCGTTCAAGTTCGTCCAGTTTCTGGATGATGGCGTTCACGTCGAGTTGCTTGTCCAACTGCACATCCGCGAAGGCGTAGGGCGCCTCTGTTCCCTTCGCAATCACGGCGGTCTTGGACTGAGCCGCCGTTCCGTCATCAAGAAACAGCAGCCCGCGCTTTCCGATATCCCGCAGGACCGGCTCCATGGCGTTCGGGTCAGAGAGGAAGCGCCCGCCCTGATAGTTCATGATGCCAGTATAGTTGGTGATCTCGCCCATCGCCCGATGCAGGCTCTCGATATTCTTCGAAACAGGCTTCCATGTCAGCAGCGTATCAGGCCCGGGATCATTCGCCGGATAATCAAAAGGCTCAAATGGAACCTGCAATAGGATTTCGTGGCCGCCGCGGCGTGCTTCCTGCATCCAGCGTTGCAAGCTGTTTCCGCTTGCGGCAAAAGCGAACGTGACTTCCTCCGGCAATTGCTGGATCGCACGCTGCGTGCCCGTCTGGCTAAGTCCGAGGCCGGTCACGACGATCGCCATGCGTGTTCCGTGTGCACCCGACCAAGGCCGCGCATACTGATCCATTGGCCGGCGTCCATCGGGTCCGACTATCGGCAGTCGTCCAAACGACGTGTCTTCAAGGAGCGCATCGTTCGGTAGCGCCGCCATCCGTGGATCTTGCCCTACCTGCGAGGCATCAACTAGGACCGGGCCATTTCCATCGCGCGGCCTTGGGGAATACTTCGTAACAACAGTGCCATCGCCTGTGACCATCTGCTCTACGTTAGCGCCCGACCGCGGGTCGGATCGCACCATGCTGTTGGCAGGCGCAGCCGAGGAAGATTGTGGCGACACCTGGTTTTGAACGGTGTCAGACGGAGGCGCAGCCGTCTGGTTTTGCGCCGGCGGCTTCTCCGGTTTTAGCCCGTCGCCGCGAAACGCCGTATAAAGCGACGATGCCCCGATTAAAACAAGGCAGATCCCGGCGACGACACGACCCGTCCGCAAAATGCCAGGCCGCTGGCGTCTGGCCTTGCGGTTCTGTCCCAGAGGTGCATGCAGATCGGTATTCAAACTTCTTTTCCGCTTCAGAATCAGGACAGCAAAAAGGCGTCAGGCCGGACATACCATCCGGCCTGACGCCTCAAATTGCAATTACTTGGCGCTAACGGCCTTGTCCGGATTGGGGGGGAAGGCCGGGTCGGTCTTCTTGCCCCGAAGCAGATCAAGCGCGTAGTTAAGCTGGACGTCGTCCTTCGGATCCGGCGGAACATAAGCAACCGAACCAGAGCCTTCGTCCGTCTCGCTCTGGCCCTTGATGTGTCCGCGCAAGCTGGATTCACCTTCAGTGACCATCTTCCCCTTCAGATCATCCGGCAGAGGCTCTTCGACCTTGATATCAGGCGTAATACCCGTGCCCTGGATGGAGCGGCCAGACGGCGTGTAGTAGAGCGCCGTCGTAAGACGGAGCGCGCCGTTCTCGCCGAGCGGGATGATAGTCTGAACCGATCCCTTGCCGAACGAACGCGTCCCAAGGACGGTTGCGCGGCGCAGATCCTGCAGAGCACCGGCTACAATTTCCGACGCAGATGCCGAACCGCCGTTGATCAGCACGATCACCGGCTTGCCATCGGTCAGATCTCCCGGACCGGCGTTGAAGCGTCGGGTCTCATCCGGATTACGGCCACGGGTGGAAACCACTTCGCCACGCTGCAGCAGCGCATCCGAAACCTGGATTGCCTGATCGAGCAGACCGCCCGGATTCAGGCGCAGGTCGAGAACATAGCCCTTCAGCTTGTCGGCCGGAACTGTCTTCTTGATCTTCTCGATCGCCTTCTCGAGGTCAGGATAGGTCTTCTCCGTGAAGGAGATGACGCGCAGGTAACCGACGTCATCCTCGACGCGCGACTTCACGGCCTGAACAGCAACGACATCGCGGACGATCGTCAGTTCGATTGGCTTGTCGGCGCCCTTGCGGATCAGCGTCAGCTTGATCGGCGTATTGACCGGGCCACGCATCTTCTCAACCGCATCTTCCAGCTTCAGACCACGAACAGATTGGCCGTCAATCTCGGAAATGTAGTCACCCGCAAGCACACCAGCCTTTGCTGCTGGCGTGTCATCGATCGGGGTGATGACCTTGACGAGCTCGTCTTCCATGGTGACCTCAATACCAAGGCCGCCGAATTCACCCTTCGTCTGGGTCTGCATGTCGGCTGCGTCCTTGGCATTCATGTAGCTCGAATGCGGGTCCAGCGAAGAAAGCATGCCATTGATAGCATTTTCGATGAGTTTGTCCTCGGCCGGCGGCGTCACATATTGTGCGCGCACGCGTTCAAAGACGTCACCAAAAACGGAAAGCTCCTTGTAAGTGGAGGCCCCAGCCGCTTCGGCAGGCACGCCCGCCGAATAGATGACGCTCATCGCGGTCGCACCCATCAATGCGCCGACCAGAACAAGAGAAGCCCTACGAATCATTGCGTGCCTTTCCAGTGTCTTTAGCGGTCCACCAAGGCCGGGAATCGACCGGTTTTCCATCTTTTCGAAATTCAATGTAAAGCGTTGGACGGTTGGTTTCCAGCGCCAATGCAGTCGCGCTCGCCACTCTTTTTGCGCCCATGGCGGCAAGTGGCTCACCGGAGAAAACGAACTTTCCCTGGCGCGTGTTGATCGTCTCCATTCCGGAGAGCACGAGGTGGTAGCCGTCGCCGGCATCGAGGATGATCATCTGGCCGTAGCTGCGGAATGCGCCCGCATAGACAACAAGCCCATCTGCGGGAGCGGTAACCACCGTTTCCGGATTGGTGGCAAGCGTCATTCCCATCGCCTCATGGCCGGTTCCGTCGGCATCGCCAAACTGGCGGAGGACATCGCCTGCCACAGGCAATTCCAGCTTCGCCTTCAATTCTCCGAAGGGATATGCGGGCGCAATACGGTTTTTATCAGGCACGCCACTCTCGGCTAACGCCTTAGCTTGGGCCCGCTGCTCGTCTGTCAATAGCTTGCGGTTCTCCTCGGCCTGGCGCGCTGCAGCGGCAGCTTCTCGAACCGAAGCGATTTGTGTTTCCATCGATGCGACCAGCCCCTCGAGGCTCGTCGCCTTGCCGGCAAGATCTTCCGAACGTTTCTTTTCTGCATCCAGTTCAGCAGCGCTGCTGCGGCTCAGCTTCTCGTTTTCAGCAAGAAGCAGATCCATGCGTCGCTCTTCCTCGACGCTATTCCTCATCGTTGCAGTCAGACTGGACTTCTCCGCAGCACTTGCCGCCTGCAATGAAGACAGATTGGCGAGATCGCCAGCGAGCTTGTCCGTCTCCTTGCGGATGCCGGGGACCACTGCCCCAAGCAGGATGGCGCTCCGTACTGACGCAAGCGCATCGTCGGGCGTGACGAGAAGTGCCGGCGGCGGGTTACGGCCCATGCGCTGCAGGGCACCAAGCACCTCGGCAAGAAGGCCGCGCCGCTCATGCAGCGAGCGCCGAACCGTATCCTCTTTCACGCCCAGATCGGCAAGTTTCTTCTCGCTCTCCAGGATTTGTTTCTCGAGCGACTTTCGTCGCGCCGCTGAATCGATCAGTGCCTGACGAACACTGCTGGTGCTCTTGTCCAGATCGGCAATGCTTTTCTGAAGCTCGGCAACTTTATCGGAGGACAGGCCGATGGTCTTCGACAAGGCCTCCAGCTCGGCGCGCGTCTCGTCCCGCTTCTTGGCAAGCTCGGCCGCAGGATCGGGCGGCGGTTGAGCCACCGTGGCGGTTGTGGCCGCAGGCGTCGTCTCAGCCGGCGCCATCCCAGCAGCTTCCGGCGCGTCCTGGGCAAAGGCGCTGACGACGAAAGACCACTCGGAAACCACCACCACTGCCATGCTCAAGCCTACCGCCAAGGCCGGCAGAACGACATATTTTTGCTTGAACGCGCGTGTCGACATACGAGCTGCGAAATCCTTTGAAAACACGCGGAGATTAAGCTGATTTGACAGGCTTTGCCAGATAGATTGACGGCTCGAACATGCCGCGCCGCACACGCCTGCGTGAGCACAGCGACAGCTAGACGCGGTGATAGGGATGGCCGGAAAGGATCGTAACGGCTCTGTACAGCTGCTCAGCGATCAGGGTGCGAACCAACTGGTGCGGCCAAGTCATCTTGCCGAGGCAAAGGGTGGCGTCGGCAAGGTTGTACAACGAAGGATCGAGACCGTCTGCACCGCCGATGGCGATCATCAAGTCGCGCTTGCCCTGATCTCGATAGTTTCCAAGTAGAGTGGCAAACCCTTCGCTATCCAGCGCCTTGCCCCGCTCATCCAACAGAATGAGAGCGCTTCCGTCAGCAAGCGACTTCTGCAGCATCGCTGCTTCGTCGCGCTTGCGGGTATCGGCGTTCGATGCGCGACTTTCAGCAACTTCGGCCACACGAGAGAATTCGAGTCCGACGGCAGGACCGGCTTTGGCGAAACGATCGAAATAGCGGGCCGCAAGATCCTTCTCTGGGCCGGACTTCAGCCGCCCCACTGCAAAAAGGCCAACACGCATCATCCGCTCCCGCAGTTCGGCAAAGCGTGGCACACACATACCACCGGCCGGGTTCGACCATCCGACCCAATTCAAATGCCGTCTATCAGGCGCCGGACGTAGCGTCCAGGCAGCCCGTTAGTGCACGGTTTCCTCGTCCAGGTCAGGCGCGGCCCACATCTTTTCGATGTTGTAAAACTCGCGTATCTCGGGGCGGAAAACATGGACGATGACATCGCCGGTGTCGATCAGGATCCAATCGCCGCCTTCCTGTCCTTCGACACGGGCGCTTCCAAGGCCCTCGTCTTTGAGATCAGTCAGCAGGTGGTCTGAGATCGCCATGACATGCCTGTTCGAGCGCCCGGAGACGACGACCATGAAGTCTCCCAGTGCTGATTTTCCAGCGATGTCGATGGTTACGATATCTTCAGCCTTAGAGTCCTCGAGGCTAGTGAGGACGGCGTGCAGGGCGCGGGCGGCAGCATCGGCGCCACGTTCCGGGCTCTTCGGGACAACGGCAAGCGTTTTTCCCTTGGCGTGTACTGTTGTCAGTGCTTTCCCTTTCTCGGAATGACAGAACATGCACATCACTGATTTGGTGACCAAATCATAGTTAAGATAGGCACCAAACCATTAACGTTTCAAGACGCGCGCAATCACAAAGCTTGAATGTCAGTTGTGGCGCGACAGATCATCTGTGGATGGAAGACTGCATGCGAGCGGCTGTGTACAGTTCTTGTGACCACACGTAAAGTAAGTTCCGTTTCAGCCTTCAAAAGACCCGCTCCATGAAAAGCCCCGCCGAAGACGCGCTTACTCCGATTCTCCGCATCAGCTTTCCGCACGACGACCGGCTCGGGCGCGGCAAGATGGAGCTGCTGGAGCACATCAGGGAAACGGGATCTATTTCCGCAGCAGGCAGAGCGATGGACATGTCCTATCGTCGCGCCTGGTTGCTCGTCAGCGATATGAACCGGATGTTCCAGGAGCCCGTAGTCGAGTCCCAGCGTGGCGGTCAAAAGGGTGGGGGTGCTGCATTGACGCCTTTCGGTGATGAACTCCTGTCGCGTTTTCGAAAAATGGAACGGATGATGAAGTTCGCTCTTGCGGAAGATCTGGCATGGCTGGAGGCCAACCGATCGGCCGAAAACAATCGCTGATCATGGTTCGAGGGCGACAGTCTTTATCACAGCAAAAACAGCCACCCCGATTCTCAGGCCCAGCCGCTCCGCAGAAAAGCTCGTGATCCGGGAAAGAATGGCGTCACCACCGCAATCTACGAGAACGTCGATGGTAGCGTCCTCAGCCTGCGTCATATTCTGAACGATACCCTCAAGCACGTTGAGTGCGCTTAGCGCTTCGGGCTTCTTCATGGCGAGCATCACATCGCGAGAGGAAACGAGAACCCGAACGGCCTTACCGGGGTTCAACATCGCTCCCGGGACGTGAAGCCGCGCTGATTTCAAAGCGATCGTCGCAATGCGATGATGCGCGTCGACGCTCTCCACCCATCCTTCGAGGAGCGCGCCCGCGTCACGACGCTCAAACGAGGCTGGCGAGTGGCTCAGTACATCGACAGCTGAGCCGACTGCCTCCACCTTGCCATCCCGCATGACCACGACCTGATTGGCAAGGCGCGCCACCTCGGCGATTGAATGGCTGACATAGACGATTGGAATCTGCATCTCGTCGCGCAGCCGCTCAAGGTACGGCATCACCTCGGCCTTTCGGGCATCATCCAGTGCCGCCAGAGGCTCGTCCATCAACAGCAGACGGGGTGCTGAAAGCAGGGCCCGGCCAATCGCCACACGTTGCTTCTCGCCTCCGGAAAGCTTTTCCGGTCTGCGCTCAAGCAGATCCTCGATGCCGAGCAACGCAACAATGCGATCCAGCCCCTCTGCAGGAGCGGCGTTTTTGGCAAACCACCGACCATAGGACAGGTTGTGACGGACGCTGAGGTGCGGAAACAGCCTCGCTTCCTGGAAGACATAGCCGAATCGCCGGCGATGCTTCGCGACAAAAACGCGCCGCTCAGTATCCATTATGACCTCACCGCCGAGAACAACCTGTCCCTCGTCGGGCTGAGCCAAACCGGCAATGATACGGATCATCGACGTCTTGCCGGAACCGGAACGGCCAAAAAGAGCTGTAATCCCGCGTTCCGAGGTGAACGTGGCATCAAGCGCGAAGGTGCCGAGCCGTTGCTTTGCTTTTACAAAAAGCGTCATTCCGGATCGACCCTCTGGCCTGCGATGCGCGACAGGAACTCCGAGGCAAGCAAAGCGACCATCGAGATGGCCACAGCGACGAGCGTGAGCCGCAGGGCGCCGGCATCACCGCCCGGAACCTGCGTAAATGAGTAGATAGCGGCCGAAAGCGTTTGCGTTTCCCCTGGAATGTTGGACACGAAGGTAATCGTTGCCCCGAACTCCCCCATCGCCTTGGCAAAGGAAAGGATCATTCCTGCAATGATTCCAGGTAAAGTGAGCGGCAACGTTATCGTCAGGAAAACCCAGACTGGACTGGCGCCCAGTGTCCCGGCTGCCTCCTCCAGTTTTCGATCGACGGCTTCGATGGAAAGCCGGATGCTGCGTACCATCAACGGAAAAGCCATGACCGCGCAGGCAAGCGCTGCACCTGTCCAGCGAAAAGAAAAGACGATGCCGAAATAGTGATCGAGAAAGCTGCCGATCGGCCCGCGCCGCCCAAAGAGGATCAGCAAAATAAAGCCGGTGACGACAGGCGGCAGGATCAGCGGGAGGTGAACGACACCGTTCAGAACCGACTTACCCCAGAACCGCCCGCGCGCAAGCAGTAAGGCAACGAAAATGCCGAACGGGAGGCTCGCCAACATCGCCACCACTGACACGCGCAGACTGAGCAAGATCGCGGTCCATTCATCATTGCTCAGGCCGAGTGCGTCCAAGCCATTCTCTCCAAAGTAGAAGGCCCGTCCGAACGGGCCTCCTCACGCTATGTCTACACGCCGAAAATCGCAATCATTTCAAAATGGTGAAGCCCTGGTCGGTAAAGAAATGAGTTGCCTTTTCCGATTTCAGGAATTCCACGTAAGCCATAGCATCCAGATTCTTGCTCTCGGCGAGAATCGCAACCGGGTAGATGATCGGTGGATGCGAATCCGCCGGGAAAGTGCCGACGACGGCAACGCCAGCATCCGCTGATGCGTCGGTCTGGTAGACGATGCCATAGGGCGCCTCGCCGCGCGATACCAGAGCTAGCGCAGCCCGAACGCTTTCAGCGCCGGCGACATTGGCTTCAACCGACGACCACACGCCAAGCGATTCAAGCGCGGTTTTGCCATATTTTCCGGCTGGCACCGACTTCACCTCTCCCATGGCGAGCTTGCCATCACCGAGCAGAGCGGCGAGATCAAAACCCTTTTTGATATCAACCGGCTTTGCGTGATCCTTGGCTGCGACAAGCACGATCCGGTTGCCCAGGAGATTTGACCGGCTGTCGACTTTGATCAGGTTCTTCTTCTCAACATAGTTCATCCAGTCCAGGTCGGCGGAGATGAAGATGTCGGCAGGCGCACCGCCTTCAATCTGTTTTGCGAGCGCCGAGCTCGCAGCATAGGAAACCACCGCTTCCTTGCCGCCTTCCTTCGCCCATGCGGCATTTGCTGCATCGAGAGCATTCTTAAGGCTGGCGGCTGCGAAAACGGTGACTTTTTCCGCGGCTGCGGCAGGCGTTACTGCAACACCCATGAAGACTGCCGAAACGGCGGCAGCGGCAAATTTCATCCATTGGCGGCGAAGGTACATGGTTTCCCCCAGGTTCGAAATATCCGCAGAGATATAACGTTGTCCGGGTGTTGGCTAGCGCATATTTTCCCACGACCTTTCGCTGACTTCACACATTCGTGAAGCGCATGACTGTTTGGCTTCCCTCCCTGAAACGGCAACAATACCCATGGTATTTGACGGGAAAAACCTCCAAGGGCCTGAGGTATCGGCGAAAATCGTAGCGAGAGCGAAATAATTGGGCAGATTTAAAGCAATCCCAATCCGGAGCCATGACTTCGGCGCAATGCTGCAATGCAATGGGCCTGCTTCAAAAATCACAGAACTATGATACAACACACTCATCGAACGGCGATCTCCTCCTCCCAAAGCCGTTGGATAGGATCGGCAACACTCCTCCTCCCAGTTGTCGATCAAGTTTACGAAGCCCGACGGATCTCCTCCCCCGTCGGGCTTTGCATTTGCATCATCTCAAAAAAACCAATCGCTATTTCTGGCTGCCGTTCATGGCACGGATTGCAGTCGAGCTAAGACCGGAGCGCGGACCGTGAATGAAGGTCCAGGCTGGCGCTCGCCGCTTCCAGAGTGCGCGTGAATCGTCCTCGTCAATACGAGCGAAATCAAACGTTCGTGCCATCTTCGATGACAGAAACGATAACGTGGAGCCTGGGCGGTCGATGACGGCAATCGGAAACGTGTTGACGATGTCCTGCCAGCGTTGCCACTGATGGAAAGTCTTCAGGCTATCCGCCCCCATTATCCAGATGAAATGGACATGCGGATTACGCGCCTTGACTCGAACCAACGTGTTTGCCGTGAAGCTCGTCGCGAAATCGCGCTCGAACGCCGTGATCTTGATCGAAGGGTGCCGGGCGAGCTGTTCGCTCAGAGTGATACGCTCGGCAAGCGGCAACAGATGACGCCGATCCTTCAGCGGATTGCCGGGGGTAACAATCCACCACAACTGGTCGAGGCCCAGCCGCTTGATCGCGATTTCGGCAACCAGCGCATGTCCGTCATGCGGCGGATTGAAAGACCCGCCGAAAAGACCGACCACCATGCCCCGCTCCGTATGCGGCATGCGAAGATGGCGTCGATCGATTCCGTCGTTGATCACGTCAGGGCCGGGTCTGTCCGGTGCCGCGCACCCGGTATTTGAAGGATGTCAGCTGCTCGACGCCAACGGGGCCACGGGCATGCATCTTGCCGGTAGCGATGCCGATCTCGGCACCCATCCCAAACTCGCCGCCATCAGCGAACTGGGTAGACGCATTGTGCAGCAGGATAGCGGAATCGACTTCGGTAAAGAACCGCTCGACCACATCTGGGTCCTCGGCAATGACAGCCTCGGTGTGATTTGAGGAGTAGGTCTGGATATGCTGGATCGCACCGGAAATGCCGTCGACAACACCAACTGAAACGATGGCATCCAAATATTCCGTCGACCAATCTTCCTCGGCGGCAGCCTTCACGCCGGGCATCACCTGCGCGACGGCTGCCGAACCGCGAATCTCGCAACCGGCGCTTTCCAAGGCCATGAGCAACGGAAGAAGATGTGTGCCAACCGCCGCGCTATCGACGAGAATGGTCTCCACAGCACCGCAAATACCGGTGCGCCGCATCTTCGCGTTGACGACAATCTCCTTCGCCATGTTCAGATCGGCAGACGTGTCCACATAGATATGGCAGAGCCCCTCAAGGTGCGCAAAGACGGGCACTCTCGCCTCATTCTGAACGCGCGCCACGAGGCTTTTGCCGCCACGCGGCACGATAACGTCGATCGCGCCGTCCAGTCCTCGCAACATCGCGCCGACAGCGGCCCGATCCGCTACCGGTACGAGCTGAATGGCATGCTCCAGAAGTCCGGCAGCCTTCAGGCCCTGCACGAGGCAGGTATGGATTGCCTGCGACGAACGCCTGGAGTCCGAGCCGCAACGCAGAATGACAGCATTGCCGGCTTTCAGGCAGAGCGCGCCAGCATCTGCCGTCACGTTCGGACGGCTCTCGAAAATCACCCCGATGACACCGAGCGGAGTACGAACACGCTCGATCTTAAGGCCATTCGGTCGTTCCCACCCCGCGATCACCTCGCCGACCGGGTCCTTGAGAGCGGCAATCGCACGGATGCCTTCGGCCATGTCGGCAACGCGCTTTTCGGTCAGTGTCAAGCGGTCGACGAAGGACGCGAGCATATCAGTGCCTGCGACATCCTTCAGATCCTTGGCATTCTCGGCGAGGATGTGATCCCTGTTGGCGAGGATCGCATCCGCCATGGCGTTCAGCGCCTTGTTTTTGGTTTCGGTGGACGCAAAGCCCAACGGTCGCGCCGCAGCCTTGGCCTTGCGGCCGATGTCATTCATCAGCGCGTCAATGTCAGGGCTCTGCGCAACAGTATCAAGCATAGCTTGTGTCCTTTTTCTGCCTTTCCGATTTTGAACTGATCTGCGACGTCATCACCATGTCGTCACGATGGATCATCGCAGCGCGTCCTGCGTAACCGAGGATTGCTTCGATCTCCGTCGACTTGCGGCCGGTAATCTGCCGTGCCTCCTCGGCATCATAGCCGGCAAGCCCACGCGCGATCTCGCGGCCATGGGGGCCGATAATTGCCACCGTGTCGCCGCGGCTGAAAAGTCCTATAACTTTGCGAACGCCGGCTGGAAGCAGGCTCTTGCCAGCGCAGAGAGCCGCAACCGCGCCGTCATCGACGTGAAGTTCGCCTGCCGGCTGCAACTGGCCTGCAATCCATGTCTTTCGTGCGGTCACAGGCGTTCCGGACGGGGCAAACCACGAGGAGCGCGCCCCGTTCTCGATCGCCGAGAGCGGGCTGTCGGTCTTTCCGGAGGCGATGATCATCGCGCAGCCGGCTGTCGTCGCAATCTTGCCGGCATCGATCTTGGTTCGCATACCGCCACGTGACAACTCGGACGCGGCGCCCCCAGCCATGGCTTCGATCTCAGGCGTGATCTCGGCAATGGTGGCGAGAAACTCGGCCTGCGGATCAAGGTGCGGCGGCGCCGTATAGAGACCATCGATGTCGGATAGCAGGATGAGCAGATCAGCGCCGGTCATCGTCGCGACACGGGCGGCAAGGCGGTCGTTGTCGCCGTAGCGAATTTCGCTGGTGGCAACAGTGTCATTCTCGTTGATGATCGGCACGGCACCGATTTTCAGAAGCTGATTGATGGTGGCGCGCGCGTTTAGATAACGGCGGCGCTCCTCGGTGTCGCCGAGCGTCAGGAGAATTTGGCCGGCAACGATCTCGTCTCGCGAAAGGCTCTCCGACCAGGCACGCGCCAAGGCGATCTGGCCGACGGCTGCCGACGCTTGGCTTTCCTCCAGCTTCAAAGCGCCCGACGGAAGGTCGAGGACCGACCGGCCGAGCGAGATCGCGCCCGATGAAACGACGAGGATGTCAACGCCCTTGGCCTTCAGCGCCGCAATATCGCGGCACATTGCGTCAAGCCATGTCTTCTTCAGGCCCGTCTTGCGATCGACGAGAAGGGCAGAGCCGATCTTGATGACGACGCGGCGATAGCGCTGGAGCGACTTACGCGTCGTCATTGACCTCGCCTTCATCATCCGAAGCCATATCGCGGTGGCGAAGCTTCGGTGCCTTGGCAAGCTTTTCGGCCGCGCCGGCATTCGCCTCGACGATGATATCGCGTAGGGCGCGCAACACTTCGGTCATGCCCTTACCTGTTGCTGCCGAAATCTGGAACGGCGTCTTGCCGCAAGCTTTGGCAAGCTCCTTTGTCTTTTTCTTCAGCGTCGCATCATCAAGCACGTCGATCTGCGAAAGCGCAACGATCTCGGCTTTGTCGGCCAGATCGTTGCCGTAGGCCTCAAGCTCCGTCTTGACCGTCGTATAGGCCTTGCCGACTTTTTCCTCCTGCGCAGACACGAGATGCAGCAGCACGCGCGTGCGCTCGACGTGTCCGAGGAAGCGATCGCCGATGCCCACACCTTCATGCGCGCCTTCGATCAGCCCGGGAATATCAGCGAGAACAAACTCCTGCCCGTCGATGGTCGCCACACCAAGGTTCGGATGAAGCGTTGTGAACGGATAGTTGGCGATCTTCGGCCGGGCGCGGGTCACCGCAGCAAGGAAGGTTGATTTCCCGGCGTTCGGCAGCCCAACAAGGCCGGCGTCCGCGATAAGCTTCAGATGCAGCCAGACAGTCTTTTCTTCGCCGGGCAGACCTGGGTTGGCCCAATCCGGAGCCTGGTTGACCGACGATTTGAAATGCGCGTTGCCGAAACCGCCGTTGCCGCCTGCCGCGATGCGAAACCGCTGCCCCTCGGTCGTCAGGTCGCATATCAGCGTCTCGCGATCCTCCTCGAGAACCTGCGTGCCGACCGGAACCTTGAGCGTGACATCGCCGCCGTTGGCGCCGGTACGGTTTCGGCCCATACCATGCGTGCCGATCTGCGCCTTGAAGTGCTGCTGGTAGCGGAAATCGATCAGCGTGTTGAGACCATTGACCGCCTCGACCCAGACATCGCCGCCGCGTCCGCCGTCACCACCGTCGGGACCGCCGAACTCGATGAACTTCTCGCGCCGGAACGAGACGCTACCGCCGCCGCCGTCTCCGGACTTGATATAGACCTTTGCTTCGTCGAGAAATTTCATTTTACTTCCATTGTCCAGTGGCAGCTTATCGCCCCTCTTGCCGCTTTCGATATAGGCGGTTCAATCGGAGGTCAAAGGATTATCGTGAAGTTTGCGAGCTATAACATACAGTACGGCTTCGGTCTTGATGGCATCTACGACCTCGACCGAATCGCTGCGAGCCTCGAGGGCGGCGATATCATCGCGCTCCAGGAGGTGACCCGAGGCTTCGTTCGCAACGACTATGCAGACATGGTTGCAGACCTTGCCGCACTTTTTCCCAACCATTTCTGGGCCTATGGGCCGGCGTGCGATCTGCATGTCGAGGCGGCTTCCGACGGCTGGCCACCGCGGGGAACCCGCTTCCAGTTCGGAAACATGGTGCTCTCGCGCTGGCCGATCCTGTCGACGCGAACGCTGCTTCTGCCGCGCAGCCGAACGATCTCCAAGATCAATCTCCAGCGTGGCGCGACCGAGGCCGTCATCGGCACGCCTGACGGCGCGCTGCGCGTCTATTCGGTGCATCTCGATCATGTCTCGATCGACGAGCGCGGTCGGCAGCTTGCCTACTTGAATGAGCGCATCAACGCCTTCGTTGCCGAGGGCGGATCGCTCACAGGGGCCGCGGAATTCGATATTGGCGATCCACCGCTGCCCGAGGATTATATCGTCATGGGCGACTTCAACATGACGCCGGAATCGCCGGAATACTGCATGTTCGCCGGCGCAAACGACAGCTATTACGGCCGCGTCGCGCGCATCGGCACACCAATCGACGCACTTACGGCGCTGAGCGCCTACGCGCCCGGCAGCTATAGCTGGATGGATCCCGAAGATCACGGCAAACGCATGCATCTCGACTACTGTTTCGTCAGTTGCGGCATCGCTGGCCGCCTCAAATCCGCAAGGATCGACACGAATTCGGTCGGCTCAGATCACTTCCCCGTCTGGGTGGAGATCAATGGGTAACGGTCGAGGCGTCCCGACGCATCGGGACGCCTCCTTTTTCATCTCAAGCGATCCTGGCCTGTTGCAGGGCACCCGGCCTCAGCATCGTCTCGACATGCGTGACCATGGTGTTGCGCGCGAAGCTGTAGATCTCGCTGCAACCTGTCATGCGGAAGCCGAGCTTTTCCTGCAGCTTCAGCGACGCCGGGTTGTCGGCGAAGACGCCGGAATGAACCACCGTCTCCGGCATCCGCCGTGAGAACCGCTCCAGCACCGCCGATACCGCCTCGCTCATATAGCCACGCCGCCAGTAGAAGCGGTTCAGCCAGTAGCCGAGGTGCCAGAGGCCATGTCGCAGCTCGATCGCGACGACGCCGATATGAGCGTCGTCGCCGGTCGTGATCGCAAACTGCCAATCGGGCATGCCACCGGCCGTCACCGGCACCAACCAGTCGAGCGCATCCTGCCTGTCGTAAGGTGCAGGAACGCGTGCCAGCATTCGGGTGACAGCGAAGTCGGACAACGTGTCCGCAATCGCATCCGCGTCACTCAACCGGTGCGGGCGTAGCACCAGCCGGTCGGTGGCAATAACAGGCACAGGGCCGGGCGTCATCGACTGGCTCCTGGGTCTTTGAAGACTGATCGCGTTCATAAGACGCTCCCCCAGCTTCTCAGCGACATCCAAGTCTTGCGATCAAGCCTGTACCACTCGACTGGCACATTGCTGCCGAGCGCCAAGGATGCCGCCAGCCCCGATCCCTGGAACTGGAAGCCGCACTTCTGGATGACCCGCCGCGAAGCGACGTTCATCACCCGGCAACGGGCATCGATCTGGTCGACATCCTGCCGCGTGCGGAAGACCATATCGACCAGAGCATGGCATGCCTCGGTCATAAAGCCTTGATTCCAGTAAGGTTCTCCAAGCCAGTAACCAATCTCTACAGTTCGCCCGTCGAGATGCGGTTCGACCCCGCAGCAACCCACAAATGCGCCGTTCTCCGCCTTGGTGATCGCATAGACGCACTTGCCAATCTCGCCGTTTTTCGTGCGTCGCACGAAGTCGGCGGCATCATTGGCCGTGTACGGGTGCGGCATACGCGACACCATGGTGGCGACTTTGGCGTTGTTGGCAAGATGGGCAAGGGCGTCAATGTCTTCTTCGTGGGGCGCGCGCATGACGAGCCGTTCCGATAACAAGACAGGGCAATCGGTCCTTAACCGCTCTGGCCTCAGCCGTTCCTTGGGAGACCGCTGGTCTTCCCGGGGGGACCGTGATTGGCCCTCCCTCAACAATTCGCCTTGCATGTTCAGTCCTCCTTCGTTGGACAAGAAAAAAGGGGAGATGGCGCCCCATCTCCCCTGTTTTCTGGACTGAACCTGATACGCTCAGCCGGGTCGATGAGACGCCGGCTGTTTTAGAGCGCTACCGGCTTATTCCGCTGCTTCCGCTTTCGGCATTACAGACACGTATACGCGACCGTTGGCCTTCGTTCGGTAGTTCACATTGCCGGCGGTAAGAGCAAAGATCGTGTGATCCTTGCCGAGGCCAACGTTGGAACCCGGATGCCACTGCGTACCGCGCTGACGCACGATAATGTTGCCTGCGATGACGGTTTCGCCGCCAAACTTCTTCACGCCAAGGCGCTTGGATTCGGAATCACGACCGTTGCGCGATGAACCGCCAGCTTTTTTGTGTGCCATTGGAGTTCTCCTTTAAACCTTAAAGTCTCGTGATCTTACTTAGCAGCCACGATGTCCGTGATACGGACAACAGTGTGATGCTGGCGATGGCCGCGCGTACGCTTCGAGTTCTGACGACGGCGCTTCTTGAAGGCGATGACCTTCTTGCCGCGGTTGTGCTCGACCACTTCTGCCTTGACGGAAGCGCCCTTGACGAAGGGAGCACCAATCGCAGCGTCGGCGCCTTCGCCGATTACGAGAACTTCGGTGAATTCAATTGCATCGCCAGCGGTTGCTTCAAGCTTCTCGATGGTCAGCACGTCGTTTGCTGCCACACGGTACTGCTTACCGCCGGTCTTGATGACTGCGAACATTTTTTATCCTTTCATGTTCGTTCCGGCTCATACCCGCAACAAGCAGGTGGCCGTCTTTTTATCAGTCGAGGTTAAGCAGGGATTTCATAGGCTTTCGCCCAGAACTCTCGCTGCCGGTGATCCGCCCCGCGCGAACACGAGACTGGCAAGGCACGGACTTATCCACACCTATTGCGAAGCCCAGATACGCGAGGCCAAAAATACTGTCAAGGCAAAAGGATGAAAAGCTTTGAGATTTCGTCTTGCCAGCCCGAACTTTCATCGCTATGAGACAGCCCGCGCCGAACAAGCGCCGACCAGCGAAGCGGAGAGGTGGCTGAGTGGTCGAAAGCACCGCACTCGAAATGCGGCATACGGGCAACCGTATCGTGGGTTCGAATCCCACCCTCTCCGCCATTGATCCAAATCAGCAGTCAAAACCTGATGCCCGTTTGTTCTACGAACGCTTTTCGAAGAAGACTGCAATGCCAGCCTGCGCCTCGTCCGTCTCCCAGCTGTCTGCGAGTTGAGCAACCACGCTCTCTATGATCTCGTTCGTGATGGGCATCGCTAGAGAACGCACGAGAGCCTTGGCGCGCGCCGCGGCCTGCGGCGAAGCCGCGATAAATTCGGCCACGTCCTTCCCCACGGCATGATCGAGGTCACCAGGCGCCACAACGGAAGCAACAAGACCGATTGACTTGGCTTCGGCAGCGTCGAATGTTCGACCGGAAACGAAGAGAGATCGCGCCGCACCGCTGCCGATGCGGGCCACCACATAAGGGCTGATCGTCGCCGGTATCAGGCCAAGCCGGACTTCCGTCAGGCCGAAACGCGCGGTCTCCGAAGCGACTACCGTGTCGCAGACGCTGATCAATCCAATACCACCGCCGAAGGCACTTCCGTGAACGCAGCCGATGAGCGGCTTCGGAATCTCATTCAGGGCCTTGAACATCATCGCCAGCCGCCGCGCTTCCGTCATCCTTTCAGCCCGGCTCGCCTTGAACTGAGCTCTCATCCATTCCAGGTCGCCGCCCGCACAGAAGCTCTTACCCGCTCCGGCCAGCACGATAACGCGCACGTTCGTATCCGATCCGAGCACATTTGCGGCCTCGGTCAATTCATTGATCATTTCGGCGGACATGGCATTGCGCTTGTCTTCGCGAGCGAGTGTAAGCCGCGCGACTCCGCGTTCGTCGATCGAAATCATCAGCGTTTCCGGCATATCACGCGCTCCTGAGGCTTTGCGCAAAATGGGCGGCCTGTTCCAGCTTCTCCGGCAAAAGCCCGGTCCGGTAACCCTTGCGGGCAAGGAATTGCGCCACAGCCATCGTGTCGACATTGCCCTTCGCGCCCGGGGCATAAGGGCAGCCACCCAATCCGCCGACCGACGCATCGAAAACCCGCAGCCCGTGCCTCAACGACACCTCGATATTGTCGAGGGCCCAGCCGTCGGTGTCGTGGAAATGACCAGCAAGCATCGTCGCCGGCGCGTAGGAGAGGACGGTCACTAGCATCTGATCGACCTCGTCAGGCCGTCCCCGGCCGATTGTGTCCCCGAGGCTGATCTCGTAGCAGCCCAATGCATGCAGGCTCTCGACGACCCGCGCTACTGCATCGGGTGAGACAGATCCCTCGTAGGGACATTCGACCACGCAACTGACATAGCCACGCATGGGGATGCCGCGCGCGCGGCTTGCTTCGGCAACCGGCGTGAAACGTTCGATGCTCTCAGCGATGGAGCAGTTGATATTCTGCTGCGAGAAGCTTTCTGAAGCAGACGCGAAAATCGCGATTTCGTCCGCGCCCGCCGCCATCGCAGCCTCGAAGCCTTTCATATTCGGCGTCAGAACGGCATAGCGGACCCCCGGTCTGCGCTTGATACCGACCATCACCTCCGCTGCGTCAGCAAGTTGCGGTACCCACTTCGGGCTGACGAAGCTCGTCGCCTCGATCCGCTCAAAACCACATTCGGAGATCATGTCGATCAGGGCAATCTTCGTCGCCGTCGGGATCAGATCCTTCTCGTTCTGGAGACCATCGCGCGGCGCCATCTCGACGATCGAGACGTCCCGCGGCAGCAATGAAGATTCTCCAGGCTGCACAATCACGTCTCCTCTACCCGCAGCGTCAGAACCACAGTGCCCTCGTCGACCTGTTGTCCTTCGCTCACCTCGACGGCCTCTACCGTTCCATCGCGGGCTGCGACAAGCGTGAGTTCCATCTTCATGGCCTCCATGATCACAAGCGCGTCGCCCTTGTAGACTTCCGACCCCGAACTCGTCCGAACGATCTTGATAAAGCCCGGCATCGGCGCGATCAGCCTATTGCCATCCGCGACATCTGTTACATTGAAATCGAGCGGGTTGCCGAGATGAAACACATGCGTTCGGTGATCCACGCTGACAACGAGATGATGCGCCCCCACGCTCGCCTTGGCCTGCACTTGCCG
The DNA here is from genome assembly GCA_900466605.1 of Hyphomicrobiales bacterium. GTDB lineage: Bacteria > Pseudomonadota > Alphaproteobacteria > Rhizobiales > Rhizobiaceae > Rhizobium. The sequence goes on along the minus strand of UBMU01000002.1, from coordinate 138,843 downwards.
GCCGTCGACCTCCGCCCTGCATCCGTCATCCTGCCGGCTGACGATTTTCACCGGAATCACTCGCCGGCCATCGTGCACAGCAAAGAAATCGAAGCCCTTGGCGGCAACCCGCAGCGTCGAATGCCCACCCTCGTAGGTCAGCACAACGATACGCTGCATTTCGCTCCAGAGCTGCCAATGCCCCAGCGTCAGCCATGGATCGCCGTCCGATGATTGCGTAAGTGCGCCCAGCGACAGGACGGCGGCAAGTGCCACGACGGTGTCTACCGGCGGCTCGATGGCGGTCAGCGATTGAAGGTTGCGATCGATCAGTCCTGTATCCGGGTGGCCAGCGGAAAATTCCTCCTGCGTGCTCAGTCTGGCGAGAAAATCGAGATTGGTGGTTACGCCGACGACATGCGAGCTCTGCAAGGCCCTCGTCAGCCGCAACAACGCGACATTCCGGCTGGGGCCATGCACGACCATCTTGGCGATCAGAGGATCGTAGTGGGCGGAGACTGAGTCGCCGGAACGGATTCCTGAGTCGACACGCGCCGTAACGTCAGGAAAATCCAGATGCCTAATCGTTCCCGTCGCAGGCAGGAAACCCTTGGCGGCATCCTCGGCATAAATTCGCGCCTCGAAGGCCCAGCCGTAGATTTCGAGTTCCGACTGCTTCTTCGGCAGGGGCTCGCCGGCGGCTACGCGCAATTGCCACTCGACCAGATCGACCCCGGTAATTGCCTCGGTGACGGCATGTTCGACCTGAAGGCGGGTATTCATCTCCATAAAATAGAAGCGATCCGGCCAGAGGCCGTTTGACACATCTGCGATGAACTCCACAGTGCCCGCACCACGATAGGAGATGGCACGCGCCGCGCGCACGGCCGCCTCTCCCATCGCACAGCGCATTTCCGGCGTCATGCCGGGCGCTGGCGCCTCCTCGATCACCTTCTGATGGCGGCGCTGAAGCGAGCAATCGCGTTCAAAAAGATGCACGACGTTGCCATGCCGATCCCCGAAGATCTGAACTTCGATGTGGCGAGGTCGAATGAGGCAGCGCTCTATCAACACCGTGTCGTCGCCAGAGGCGGCCTTGGCCTCACGTCTTGCGGCCGCGAGCGCCGCCGGGAAATCCTCTTCGCTGTCGACGCGACGCATACCCTTGCCACCGCCGCCAGCACGCGCCTTGATGAGAACAGGGTAACCGATCACAGTCGCCTGATCGGCCAGAAACGCGTCGTTCTGTTCCTCGCCATGATAGCCCGGGACAATCGGCACCCCGGATTGGTCCATCAATGTTTTTGCCGCATCCTTCAATCCCATGGCACGAATGGAAGATGCCTGCGGTCCAATGAAGACGATGCCCGTGGCTTCTACGGCTGCGGCAAAATCGGCATTCTCGGACAGAAACCCGTAACCGGGATGAATGGCTTCGGCACCGGTCCGTTCCGCAGCAGCGAGTATCCGCTCTATCGAAAGATAGCTTTCCTGTGCACTGGCCGGCCCAAGACGGACAGCTTCGTCGGCCATCTCGACATGCAGCGCTCCGACATCGGCATCCGAATAGACTGCCACAGTGGCAATCCCCATGCGCCTGGCAGTTCGGATCACCCGGCAGGCAATCTCGCCACGGTTTGCGATGAGAATTTTCTGGAACATCGCTACCTCACATCCGGAACAGGCCGAAGCGGGTCGCTTCGATCGGTGCATTCAGCGCCGCAGACAGCGAGAGTCCGAGCACGTCGCGGCTCTTGGCTGGATCAATCACCCCGTCATCCCAAAGGCGCGCCGACGCATAGAGCGGATGGCTTTGCCGTTCGAAGAGATCGAGTACCGGCTGCTTAAAACTGGCCTCCTCCTCCGGTGTCCAGGGAGTACCGCCACGGGAAAGCGCCTCCCCCCGGACAGTTGCAAGGACACCGGCCGCCTGCTCTCCGCCCATCACCGAGATCCGACTGTTTGGCCATGTCCAGAGAAAGCGTGGCGAGAAGGCGCGACCCGCCATGCCGTAGTTGCCCGCGCCGAAGGATCCCCCAACCAGCATGGTGACCTTGGGCACGCTGGTCGTTGCGACCGCAGTCACGAGCTTGGCGCCATTCTTCGCGATGCCTTCCGTCTCGTATTTGCGGCCGACCATGAAGCCGGTAATGTTCTGCAGGAAGACAAGCGGTATCCGGCGTTGCGAGCAGAGCTCGACGAAATGGGCGCCCTTCAACGCCGACTCCGAAAAGAGCACACCGTTATTGGCGATAATGCCGGCGGGAATGCCATGAATATGGGCGAAGCCACAGACCAGCGTCGTTCCGTAGCGCGTCTTGAACTCGTCGAAACGGGAGCCGTCCACGATACGGGCAATGACCTCGCGCACATCGTAAGGTACGCGCAGGTCGGCAGGGACGATGCCCGCAATCTCCGACGGATCGAAGAGCGGCGCCTCGACTGATTGGCGCTCGAAGTTGACAACCCTTGAGTGATTGAGGTTGGCGACGGCGCGTCTCGCCAACGCCAATGCGTGCGCGTCGTCGCGAGCCAGGTAGTCAGCAACGCCGGAGAGTCTAGTGTGCACATCGCCACCGCCAAGATCTTCCGCGGAAACGACTTCGCCGGTCGCAGCCTTGACCAACGGCGGGCCGGCAAGAAAGATCGTCCCCTGGCCTTCAACGATGATCGCCTCGTCCGACATGGCAGGCACGTAGGCTCCACCTGCGGTGCACGAGCCCATGACGACGGCGATCTGCGGGATTCCCGCCGCCGACATGTTGGCTTGATTATAAAATATCCGGCCGAAATGATCCCGATCCGGGAACACCTCGTCCTGGTTCGGCAAGTTCGCACCACCGGAATCGACCAGGTAGATGCAGGGAAGATTGTTCTGCGCGGCAACCTCCTGCGCGCGCAGATGCTTCTTCACCGTCATGGGAAAGTAGGTGCCGCCTTTGACGGTCGCATCATTGCAGACGATCACGCAATCGCGTCCCGAGACGCGGCCAATACCGGTTATCAGGCCAGCAGCCGGTGCTTCGTTGCCATACATCCCGTGGGCCGCTGTCAATCCGAGCTCGAGAAACGGTGTGGCTGGATCGAGCAGGCCGGCGATCCGATCGCGTGGCAACATCTTGCCGCGGGCAACATGACGCTCGCGCGCGGCAGCTCCACCACCATTTGCGGCGCTCACGGCCGCTTCCTCAATGACACGGATCGCTTCGGCCATCGCCGCACGATTTGTCCTGAAGTTCTCCGAATTCGTCGAAATCTGCGACTTCAAAACCGTCATTTGTCACCAGGATGGTTGTCGGATGAACGTTCGGATCAGGCCGTTTCTGCAAATAGCTCGCGACCGATCAGCATGCGTCTGATTTCAGAGGTTCCGGCACCAATCTCGTATAGCTTAGCGTCGCGCAGCAGTCGGGCGGCAGGATAGTCGTTCGTGTAGCCATTGCCGCCGAGCGCCTGGATTGTCTCCAAAGCTACAAGTGTCGCTTTCTCCGCGGCATAAAGAATGCAACCGGCAGCATCCTTTCGCGTGGTTTCACCGCGATCGCAGGCGGCCGCCACCGCATAGACGTAGGCACGCGCCGTGTTCATGGTAACGTACATGTCGGCGAGCTTGCCCTGCATCAGCTGAAACTCGCCAATTGCCTGGCCGAATTGCTTTCTCTCGTGAAGATAGGGCACGACCACGTCCATGCAGGCCGCCATGATGCCGATCGGCCCGGCAGAAAGGACCACGCGCTCGTAGTCGAGTCCCGACATCAGGACGCGCGTACCCCCGCCGACAGTACCAAGCACATTTACCTCGGGAACCTCGCAGTGGTCGAAGATCAGCTCGCAGGTATTGGAACCGCGCATTCCAAGCTTGTCGAGCTTCGGGCCGGTTGAGAAACCCTTGAAGGCCTTCTCGACGAGGAACGCCGTAATGCCGCGCGGCCCAGCGTCCGGGTCGGTCTTTGCGTAGACCACCAGCACGTCGGCATCTGGACCGTTGGTGATCCACATCTTGTTGCCGTTGAGAACATAACGGTCGCCTTGCCTCTCCGCCCGAAGCTTCATCGAAACGACGTCAGATCCGGCGCCCGGTTCCGACATGGCAAGTGCGCCGACATGTTCGCCGGTGATGAGCTTGGGCAGAAACTGAGACTTCTGCTCTGCTGTTCCATTGCGGCTGATCTGATTGACGCACAGGTTCGAATGCGCGCCATAGCTGAGCCCGACAGAGGCCGAAGCGCGGCTGATCTCCTCCATGGCGACGCAATGCGCCAGGTACCCTAGACCGGCACCGCCATAGGCCTCCTCGGCCGTGATGCCGAGTAGCCCCATGTCGCCCATCTCACGCCAGAGCGGCGTCGGAAAACTGTTGCTGCTGTCAGTCTCGGCGGCAAGCGGTGCAATGCGCTCCCTCGCGAAGCGGCGAACGCTGTCGCGGAGCGACTCGATCTCATCCGCCAGACCAAATCTCAAACCACCGGAATACATGCCTTCCCTCCCAAGCCCGGCGTGCGGCTACCGCAGCGTCCGGCATGCGTGCGTTATTCTCCCGCTTCACGCGCGTTTCTGGTCGGCAGCTTCTCTACTGCCGGTGTCGGCCTGATAAATCTCGTTGAAGAACACGAAAATGGCAAGTAATTCCAGCCGAACGCCCGGCCGGTATCGATGTGTGCTCGGAGCGACGCTCGCTAGCGAGCAGTGGATCTTTCGCTTGCATCTGCCCTTTCCTCCCGAGATAGGCGACGACACGAATAGGCACGCGGATCCAAAGAGGTCCGGTGCCAGTATGAAGATGCTAGCATCAGTTGCGCGGAATTTCCGAACCAAGAAGGGCCGACCTGCGCAAAGTATGGAAAGAATCGGTCGCCGGGACGACACGTTCGCCCGAATCGTAGCCGCTTGAGGGAGTCGGACGACGTAGGCGAGAGCGGTTTGTGGAACTAGCGCTTGATGGCGCGGCCGCTGCGGCTTTCGGAGATCGCCCGCACCTGATGGCGACGAACGAGTTCGGCCTGGACTTCAGCCTGAAAGGTCATGACCTGGTCACGGACCTCAGCCTCGGAGCAACCGAGCGAATTCAACTCATCTGCCAGCCGCCGGCACTCCGTCTTCCAGAAGCGGACTGCTTCTTCACCGTGTCGACGGTCCAGTTCGGCGGCGCACCGCTCAATGTCACCGGCGCGCGAAGCGACTGGGAAAATAACGATCTCGCTCGTCGTCATTGCTTGCAGAGTTTTGTTTGACTGTACTGGCATCGACTCATTCCGTTGCGTCCGACTCATTCCTAGCTGACCATGGTTAACGCTTTCCTCTTCACCTCAAACAAACGTACCGGTTCGGTCTATTGCGGTTCTCGCTCAGGGATTCGGAGCAGGTATTTTGACTGCTGTCTTCCGCCACAAGCAGGACTTCCGAACCGCCATAAATGCCGCTACGCTATTGCAAGCTGCTTTGTCGGTGCAGTGGGGGGCTGAAATCGGTGAAAAGTGTGATCGCGAAGCCTGTCGCGGCGGCTATCGTTGTGTTTGCCCGTGCAATTACTGCGGTCCGAGCCATCTGGCCGAATGACGGCATCCCCGAGGGGCAGTGCGTCTATTTCGCCAATCATTCCAGCCATGGCGATTTCATTCTGGTATGGGCCGTCCTGCCGCCGAGCTTGAGACGCCGAACGCGCCCCGTCGCTGGCGCGGAATACTGGCTGAAATCGTCGATCAACCGCTTCATCGGCCGCGATGTCTTCGACGCGGTACTTATCGAGCGAGATCGCGAAAAACGCACCCGCGATCCGATTGAAGTGATGGCGGAGGTGGTCGATTCCGGGGCGTCGCTGATTCTCTTTCCCGAAGGCACGCGCAACCAGACAGAGGCGCAGTTGCTTCCATTCAAAAGCGGGCTTTTCCATCTCGCCTCGACCCGGCCGGAGATTCAGCTCGTGCCAGTGTGGATCAACAATCTCAATCGCGTCATGCCAAAAGGCGAGATAGTCCCTATCCCCCTCATCTGCACCGTGACCTTCGGCAATTCCATGCGAATCGAAGCCGGGGAGAGCAAGGAAACCTTCCTCGACAGGGCGCGCACGGCGCTGCTCGATCTGTCACCCAAGCACCCAGGCGGTAACGAATGAATGCAGCAAATTCCGACCTGTGGACGCTTGTCCTAGGTATCTTCACGCTCCTTGTCGTTTCTTCAGCCATTGGCTACCTCCTGCAGCGACGGCTGCCCGCCGGCAAGTCGAATGCCGCCATCGAGAACCTGAACGCACGCATCAAGGCATGGTGGATCATGGTCATCCTGATCGGCCTTGCCTTTCTTGCGGGTCGGATCGGCGTGCTGCTGCTTTTTGGCTTCTGCTCCTTCGCGGCGTTGCGCGAGTTCATTACCCTGACCGACACCAAGCGCGCCGATCACTGGGCGCTTGCGGCCGCCTTCTTCGTCGTGCTGCCGCTCCAGTACTGGCTGCTGTGGGAGCGACAATACGGCATCTTCTCGATCTTCATCCCGGTCTACGCATTTCTGCTGATGCCGATCATCTCCGTATTGCGCGGAGACACCGAGCGTTTCCTAATACGCATTGCCGAAGTGCAATGGGCGCTGATGATCTGCGTATTCTGCGCCTCACACGTTCCGGCATTGCTTACGTTGACGATCCCAGGCTACGAGGGGCGCAACGTTCTCCTGATCGCCTTCCTGGTAATCATCGTGCAGCTTAGCGACGTCCTGCAGTATGTCTGGGGCAAACTGTTCGGTCGCACCAAGATCGCGCCAAGCCTGTCTCCATCAAAGACAGTGGAAGGCTTTGTCGGCGGCGTCGCAAGCGCCACACTGATCGGCGCCGCCCTATGGTGGATCACTCCCTTCACACCGTTTCAGGCCGGGGTCATGGCCTTCGTCATCACGATGATGGGCTTCTTCGGCGGTCTCGTAATGTCGGCGATCAAGCGAGATCGCGGCGTTAAGGATTGGGGCCACCTGATCGAAGGACACGGCGGGTTGATCGACCGGCTCGACTCCGTTGTCTTCTCTGCGCCGATCTTCTTCCACATTGTCCGTTATTGGTGGTCCATCACATGATGGCACCCATGCGCCGGATCGCCCAGAGCAGTGTGACGCACGTGCTTTTTGCGTTCGTCGCCATGGGTGGATGGGCGGTGCTCGCCAACAGCAATCACACCTCGCAGCGAGCCCTGCTGGCCGGTGTTGTGCAGGGCACACTGTCTGCCTGCCTCACCTTCTTTCTCAAGACGGCGATCGAACGGCTCTCGAGGCAGTTCACAGGGTGGGCAGGCCTTTGGGCGCCACCGCTGATCGCATGTGTCGCCTCGACTGCCGTACTGATCTCGATCCACGCCTTGAGCGGCACGTCGGAAATTCTCAGGACCATTGCGGTACCGCTGGCCGTCTCAACGAGCTACGCCGCCGTCTACAATTACTTTCTCTATCGAAAGGGGATCAAGATATGACGGGTGATCGGCGGCCGCTGGCAAGCAGAGACACGCAATGGGCGCGACGTATTGCGCAATGGCTGGCTGCACGGTCGATCACGCCGAACCAGATCTCCCAGGCAAGCATGGTCGCTGCAGCGTTTGCGGGCATCACGTTCTTTTTCGCGGGACAAGACACCGAGTGGACAAGAGCATTCCTCCTTATCCTCGCGGCAGCTTTCTGCCAATTGCGCCTATTATGCAATCTCTTCGATGGCATGGTGGCCGTCGAAGGCGGCAAGGGCGCAGCCGACGGACCGTTCTGGAACGAATTCCCAGACCGCGTGGCGGATATCCTGATCCTTACCGGCCTGGGATACGGCATCGGATCGCCTGGGCTCGGTTGGGCAGCGGCATCTTTTGCCGTGTTGACGGCCTACGTTCGCGAACTCGGTCGAGTAGCGGGGACGCCGAGCGACTTCTCGGGCCCTATGGCAAAGCAACACCGCATGGCGACGATCACGGCTGCAGCCGTTCTCTCAGTCTTCGAGCCGCTCTGGAATGGACATAATCAGATCCTGCTCGCAGCCCTCTGGCTGATCGCCATTGGTGCCGCCTTCACGGCGCTGCGACGAGGCAGAAACGTCGTTCGAAACCTGAAGGCCAGCCATTCCGGCAATTGACGCCCTTTGCTCAATCGTCGTCAGGCGTACCAAAAAGGCCGAAAGTGCGCTTTGCAGCCGAGCAGACGAGCAATAGAACGATCCCGCCGCTTCTTCTTTTCCCCGAAGCGGCCTTGGACTAGCCTCGCTTCGGCGAGGCATTTTTCCTCCACCGACATTTATAAGATTTTTATATCCGCGGCTCGCCGCCGATCTCGAACGCTTATGCGGTTCAGCCGCATATTAATGCCCGAGAGATCCAAGGATCATCTCCACGCCAGAAAGCATGAAAGGTGCCATCCTGAAGACGGCGCCCTTTGTCTTGTCTGACTCCAGAAGAACAACAGGAGTCAAGATCGATGATGGACATAGTTCTACTCGCCACAACAATCATATTTTTCGTTCTGTGCTTTGCTTACACCAAAGCCTGTGACCGCCTTTAACCGGGAGAACCACCATGACCCTCGACTATATTCTCAGCGGTGCCGTCACCGTGTTTCTCACGGTTTACCTCACCTACGCTCTCATTCGCCCCGAGCGCTTCTAGCCTTAACTTTCCCCACTGGGGATTGCGCGACAGGCGTAACAAATCGGGTATTGAAAGTTACCTCCCATGACCCTCAACGGATGGCTTCAGGTCCTGCTTTATTGCGGGATCATCATCGTGCTCGTCAAACCGCTCGGCGGTTACATGACCCGCGTCTTCAAGGGCGAGCGCACATTTCTTTCACCGGTCCTCGTTCCGATCGAACGCGGACTTTATGCACTTGCAGGAACAAGCGAACGCGACGAACAGCATTGGACCTCCTATGCCTTCGCCATGCTGATGTTCAATCTGCTCGGCACCATCGTCCTCTATCTGCTGCTGCGCTTTCAGGACCTCCTGCCTTATAATCCAGCCGGCATGGCCGCCATCGGGCCGGAGCTCTCCTTCAACACCGCCACGAGCTTTGTCGCCAATACCAATTGGCAGAACTACGGCGGCGAAAGCACGATGTCCTATCTCACGCAGATGGCCGGCCTGACCGTGCAGAACTTCGTATCGGCGGCGACCGGCATGGCAATCGCCATCGGCCTGATCCGCGCATTTTCGCGCGCATCCGGCAAGGCGATCGGCAATTTCTGGGTCGATATGGTGCGCAGTACCCTCTACGTCCTCCTGCCGATCTGCATCGCGTTGACGCTGGTCTATGTCTATCTTGGCGTTCCCCAGACCCTGGGCCCCTATGTGGATGCAACGACACTCGAAGGAGCCAAGCAGACGATTGCACTTGGCCCGGTCGCCTCGCAGCTTGCCATCAAGATGCTCGGCACCAATGGCGGCGGCTTCTTTAACGTCAATTCCGCACATCCGTTCGAAAACCCCGACAACATTTCGAACATGATCCAGATGGTGTCGATCTTCGCAATTGGCGCCGCCTTCACCAACGTCTTCGGCCGCATGGTCGGCAACCAGCGCCAAGGCTGGGCGATCCTGGCGACCATGGGTATCCTCTTCGTTGCCGGCGTGGCCGTCACCTACTGGGCGGAAGCAGCGGGCAATCCGCTCATGCACGCTTTCGGCCTGCAGGGTGGCAACATGGAAGGCAAGGAAGTGCGCTTCGGCGTCGCCATGTCCTCGCTCTTTGCAGTGATCACGACCGCAGCTTCCTGCGGCGCCGTCAATGCCATGCATGGTAGCTTTACAGCGCTGGGCGGCTTGATCCCGCTCATCAACATGCAGCTTGGTGAAGTGATCGTCGGCGGCGTGGGCGCTGGCTTCTACGGTATCCTGCTCTTCATCATCATCGCGATTTTCGTCGCGGGTCTGATGGTCGGCCGTACGCCTGAATATCTCGGCAAGAAGATCGAGGCAAAGGAGATGAAGATGGCCGTGCTTGCCATCCTTTGCCTGCCGCTTGCGATGCTCGTCTTCACCGCGATCGCCAGCGTTCTTCCATCGGCCGTTGCCTCGATTGGAACGGCCGGCCCGCACGGCTTCTCCGAGATCCTGTATGCCTATACGTCGGCCGCCGCCAACAACGGCTCCGCCTTTGGCGGCCTGACCGGCAACACGCCCTGGTACAACATCACGCTCGGCATCGGCATGCTGATGGGCCGCTTCCTGGTCATCATCCCGGCGCTCGCAATCGCAGGATCACTTGTCGCAAAGAAGACCGTTCCGGCCTCGGCTGGCACCTTCCCGACGGATGGCTTGCTCTTCGTGCGGCTGCTGACCGGCACGATCCTGATTGTCGGCGGCCTGACCTTCTTCCCGGCTCTGGCACTTGGACCTGTTGTCGAACACCTGGTCATGATTGCCGGCCAGACATTCTGAGGTGAAGCATGATCCTTCGTCACAAGCTTCGCAAATCCTTCAACTCACGTCCCGGTTCGCCGGGACGTGACAGCCAGCGGATGACTCGCGCCTCCGACATCATCCTTGTGATGCTCGCCGGCCTCCTCGTCATCGTCGCGGCATTTCGGATCCTACACGGCTGATCGCACAACGATCGCCTTACTCTTTTCAAGCTGGAGTCTCTTATGAGCCAGGCAAAATCAGCGAGCATCATGGATTCTCGCATTCTCATTCCGGCCGTGGGCGCCGCCTTCAAGAAGCTAAACCCGCGTACGCTTGCCAAAAACCCGGTCATGTTTGTCGTGGCCACGGTTTCGGCACTAACCACCATCCTTTTCGTCCGCGACCTCGTTACCGGTGGCGAAAATCTTGGCTTCTCCTTCCAGATCAATCTCTGGCTCTGGTTCACGGTGCTTTTCGCCAATTTCGCCGAAGCTGTCGCCGAGGGCCGCGGCAAAGCGCAGGCCGACTCGTTGCGCAAGGCTCGTACCGAAACCCAGGCCAAGCTGCTGAGCGCCAACAACGGTACCGGCTATCGCTTGGTTCCAGGCACGAGCCTTAAGGTCGGCGACCTCGTCCTCGTCGAGGCCGGAGACATCATTCCCTCGGACGGCGAAGTCGTCGAGGGAGTGGCGTCCGTCAACGAGGCTGCAATCACAGGCGAATCCGCGCCCGTTATCCGCGAATCCGGCGGCGACCGCTCGGCCGTGACCGGTGGGACGCAGGTGCTGTCCGATTGGATCCGCGTCCGCATCACGGCTGCCGCCGGGTCCACCTTCCTTGATCGCATGATTTCGCTCGTCGAAGGCGCAGAACGCCAGAAGACGCCGAACGAGATCGCTCTCAACATCTTGCTCGCTGGCATGACGCTCATCTTCGTGCTGGCTACAGCAACGATTCCGAGCTTTGCAAGCTACGCCGGCGGCTCCATCCCGATCATCATCCTCGTCGCTCTCTTTGTGACGTTGATCCCGACCACCATCGGCGCGCTGCTCTCGGCAATCGGCATCGCCGGCATGGACCGCCTCGTGCGCTTCAACGTGCTTGCGATGTCTGGCCGTGCCGTCGAAGCTGCCGGTGACGTCGATACGCTGCTTCTCGACAAGACCGGCACGATCACGCTGGGCAACCGTCAGGCGACGGCCTTCCGCCCGGTCCGCGGCATCACCGAACAGGAGCTTGCCGATGCGGCACAGCTCGCCTCGCTGGCGGACGAAACGCCAGAAGGCCGGTCTATCGTCGTGCTCGCCAAGGAGAAATATTCAATCCGCGGCCGCGACATGGGAAGCCTACAGGCCACCTTCGTTCCCTTTACTGCCCAGACCCGCATGAGTGGAGTCGATGTGGGCGGCTCTTCGATCCGCAAGGGCGCAGTCGACGCAGTACTTGCTTATGTCGGCGCCGCATTGGCACCGGCGTCTGGCAATACAGCCGTCGCAATCCGCAGCAATACCGAGACCGTGCGGGAACTGCAGGCTATCGCCGATGAGATCGCCAAGGCAGGCGGCACGCCGCTGGCCGTAGCCCGCGACGGCAAACTGCTTGGCATCATCCAGCTCAAGGATATCGTCAAGGGTGGCATACGCGAGCGCTTCACCGAGCTGCGCCGGATGGGCATCCGTACGGTGATGATAACAGGCGACAACCCGATGACGGCAGCAGCAATTGCCGCCGAAGCCGGCGTCGACGATTTCCTTGCTCAGGCAACACCGGAGAACAAGCTTTCGCTGATCCGCGAGGAACAGGCCAAGGGCAAGCTCGTCGCGATGTGCGGCGACGGCACAAACGACGCGCCCGCCCTCGCCCAGGCCGATGTTGGCGTGGCAATGAACACCGGTACGGTCGCCGCCCGCGAAGCCGGCAACATGGTTGATCTCGACAGCGACCCGACGAAGCTCATCGAGATCGTCGAGATCGGCAAGCAGCTTCTGATGACCCGCGGGGCGCTGACGACCTTCTCGATCGCCAACGACATCGCCAAGTATTTCGCCATCATCCCGGCAATGTTCTTGGCTTTCTATCCGCAACTTGGGGTCCTGAACATCATGGGCCTTGCCACACCGCAGAGCGCCATCCTGTCCGCCATCATCTTCAACGCGCTGATCATCGTCGCGCTGATCCCACTTTCGCTCAGAGGCGTGAAATATCGTGCGATTGGCGCCGGCGCTCTCTTGTCCCGCAACCTGCTCATCTACGGCGTCGGCGGCATCATCGTCCCGTTCATCGGCATCAAGGCGATCGACATGGTCATCACGGCCGTCGGTCTTGTCTAAGGAGTTGATATCATGTTGAAAGAATTTCGCCCTGCAGTCGTCATGATCGTTGCCACCACAGCTATCACCGGCCTGCTTTACCCGCTCGCGATGACCGGCGCTGCGCAAGCGCTCTTCCCCGCACAAGCAAATGGCAGCTTGATCGAGCAAGACGGCAAGGTAATCGGCTCGACGCTGATCGGTCAGGCCTTCACCAGCGACAAATACTTCCATGGCCGTCCTTCGGCGGCTGGAGATGGCTACAACGCAGCCGCCTCGTCAGGCTCTAACCTCGGCCCAACCAGCCAGAAGTTGATTGATCGCGTAAAGGCCGACTACGAGGCGGCGAAAGCCACCAATCCGAATGCGGAAGTCCCGATCGACCTAGTGACGGCCTCTGGCAGCGGCCTCGACCCGCACATCTCGCCGGAAGCCGCCTACTTCCAGATACCGCGCGTTGCGAAAGCACGAGGCATGGACGAGGCCAAGCTGAAGACGATGGTCGATGACGCCGTCAATCACCCGGAACTCGGGATTCTCGGCGAGGCCACGGTCAATGTTCTGGCATTGAACCGGTCCCTCGATGCTTCTATGTCTAAGTGAGGTTGAAAGCCCCGGGCGCCTGCACGCGCCCGGGGCTTGCTCGTCGCGGAAAGAGGATACGCATGCCGGAAGACAATCGCGATAGGGTCGCCAGGCCCTCGCCCGATGCGCTGCTTGAGAAGGCGCGCCAAGAGACCCGCGGGCGTCTGAAGATCTTTCTCGGCGCCGCGCCCGGGGTGGGCAAGACGTATGAGATGCTGGAATCGGGCCGCGCCAAAATGTCCGACGGCGTCGACGTAGTGATCGGCATCGTCGAAACCCATGGCCGCAAGGAAACGCAAGCGCTCGTCGACGGCTTCGAAGTCATTCCTCGCGTCAAGATCGACTACAAGGGCCGCCCACTCGAAGAGATGGACATCGACGCCATTCTTGCACGCCGACCAAGCCTTGTGCTTGTCGATGAACTTGCGCACACCAACGCAGAAGGCAGCCGCCATCCGAAACGCTACCTCGACGTCAAGGAGCTGCTCGACCGCGGCATCGACGTCTATTCGACGCTAAACATCCAGCATGTCGAGAGCCTCAACGATGTTGTCTCGCAGATCACCCGTATTCGCGTGCGCGAGACCGTCCCGGATTCCATTATCGATATGGCTGATGACGTCGAGATCATCGATCTCACGCCGGATGACCTGATCAAGCGCCTGCACGACGGAAAGGTATATGTGCCGAAGACCGCCGAGCGGGCGCTGACCAATTATTTCACCCCCGGGAACCTGACAGCGTTACGCGAACTGGCATTGCGCAAGACAGCGCAGCGCGTTGACGACCAGCTGCTGACCCACATGCAAGCGCACGCCATCGCTGGTCCCTGGGCTGCTGGTGAAAGGGTTGTGGTATCAGTCGACCAGCACCCGCGTTCCGCCTCGCTGGTGCGTTACGCGTCGCGAATGGCCGAACGGCTGCGCGCGCCCTGGGCAGCGGTCTATGTCGAGACCAATCGGTCCATCGGCCTGACGGAAAGTGATCGCGACACTATTGCAGCCACTCTCCGCCTCGCTGAACAGCTGGGCGGCGAGGCAATCACGATTCCCGGCCGTGAAGTCTCGGAAGAGCTGGTTCGGCACGCCGCAGCCAACAACGTCACTCATATCGTTATCGGCGCACCCAGCAAGCCGACGTGGCGCGACTGGTTTCACCGTTCGATAGCCGACGATTTGATCAGAACATCGGGCAATATCAGCGTTCACGTCATTTCAGGCAGCGAGAATGAGGCAGCATCCGCGCGGGGCGTGAAAGCCGCGCCCTCCTCGCCGGCGTTCAACCTTCAGGCCTATCTCGCTGCCACGGCTTATGTGGCGATCGCACTGGTCGCTGGCATCGTGCTCGATCAGGTTTTGGATGTCCGCAATCTCGCCCTCGTGTTCCTGATGGCGGTTTTGACCTCGGCCGTCATTCACGGGCTCCGACCAGCGCTCTACACCTGCATCCTCAGCGCGCTGTCATTCAATTTCTTCTTCCTGCCACCTCGCTATACGTTGACGATCAGCGATCCTGAAAGCGTGCTCGCGCTATTCTTCTTCCTGGGTGTGGCTATCATCGCCAGCAATTTGACGGCAACGGTCCAACGCCAGGCCGCGGCTGCGCGCCAGCGTGCCAGGACGACGGAGGACCTCTACCTCTTTTCGAAGAAACTGGCCGGCACCGGTACACTCGATGACGTCCTGTGGGCCACGGCCTTTCAGCTGGCCTCGATGCTAAAGGTGCGCGTCGTGCTCCTGTTGCCTGAGGAGGGCAGCATCGCTGTTAAAGCCGGCTATCCGCCGGATGACACACTTGACGAGGCAGATATTGCCGCGGCGCGCTGGGCCTGGGAGCACAATCATGCCGCCGGCCGCGGTGCCGATACCCTGCCCGGCGCCAAGCGTCTCTACGTGCCGCTGCGAACGGGGCGTGCTGCCGTTGGCGTGATCGGCCTGGACAACGACCGACGCGACGGTCCCCTCCTGACACCAGAGCAGCAACGCCTTCTTGACGCCTTGGCGGATCAGGCAGCGCTTGCAATCGAACGCATCCAACTCGTCGCGGACGTCGATCGCGCAAGACTTGCCGCTGAGGCCGATCGCTTGCGTTCAGCCTTGCTGACGTCGATCTCGCACGACCTCAAGACGCCGCTGGCGGCGATCCTTGGCGCAGCGGGCACGCTACGAGACTATCTCGATTCCGTGTCTCATGAAGACCGCGTAGATCTTCTTTCGACCGTCGTCGACGAATCGGAACGACTGAATCGCTTTATCGCCAACCTGCTCGACATGACGAAGATCGAGTCGGGAGCAATGGAACCGAACTACGCATTGCATTACCCGGGCGACATTGCCGGAAGCGCATTGCGCCGCGCGGCGAAAATTCTTGCGCATCACAAGACCATCATGACGATCCCCTCCGATCTGCCGATGATCCGCGTCGATCCGGTATTGTTCGAACAGGTGCTTTTCAACTTGCTTGACAACGCCGCCAAGTATGCGCCGCAGGAGTCGGCAATCCGCCTCGATGGAAGGGCGGACGAGTACAATGTGATGATCGAGGTCTCGGATGAAGGACCCGGCATTCCGTCGGCTGACCTGGATCGCGTCTTCGACACATTCTATCGCGTGCGCAAGGGCGACCAGGTGCGGGCCGGGACGGGCCTCGGCCTATCCATCTGCCGCGGTTTTGTCGAAGCGATGGGCGGCACGATCACTGCCGGAAATCGCTCCGATCGTTCCGGCGCCACCTTTACGATCCGACTTCCAAGACCAAATGAAATTCCGAAATTGGATGAGCTCAAATGACTGGTTCAGCCGTGAAAATTCTCGTCGTGGACGACGAGCCTCCGATCCGCAAGCTCCTTCGCGTCGGCCTGACCGCGCAAGGCTATGAGGTGCACGAGGCGCCCAATGGAGCCGCCGCGCAACAATCGGCAAAAGATGATCCACCGGATCTGATTGTTCTCGACCTTGGCCTGCCGGACAAATCAGGTCACGAACTGCTGAAGGAGTGGAGAGACGCCGGCCTTACGTTGCCGATCGTCATCCTTTCCAGCCGCACCGATGAGACCGGTATCGTCAACGCCCTCGAGGCCGGAGCCGACGACTACCTGACAAAGCCGTTCGGGATGAATGAACTCGGGGCACGGCTGCGGGTCGCCTTGCGCCATCGCTTGCAGCAACAGGGCGAGCGGGCAATCTTTCAGGCCGGTGGCCTGTCCATCGACCTCGTCAAGCGCATCGTCAAGATTGACGGCAGGGAAATCAAGCTCTCGCCGAAGGAGTACGATATTCTGAGGGTCCTCGCCCAGCACGCAGGAAAGGTTCTGACCCACCAGTTCCTGCTGAAGCAGATATGGGGGCCGGCTGCCGACGTGCAGTATCTGCGCGTCTACGTTCGTCAGCTGCGCCAGAAGATCGAACAGAGCCCGGACCAGCCACAGTACATCACCACGGAAACCGGTGTCGGATACAGGCTGAAGGAAGCAGATCCGCCAGCAAGCTGATACCCTTTATCGGTAAGCGCGCTCGGACAGTGCGCGCATTCCCAGTCCGACCATCACTTCATACGCGATGCGCCGCCGCATCGGATTGTGCAATCGGATCGCAGTCGAACCCAGGAACTCCGTCTCCACGTGATCGAACGCCTTCAGCTCGGTCGAGGTCGTGATCGAACGCGAGTAGAATTCATGGAAAGCCTTGCGGCAAACGTAGGTCTTATACTTCGTCAGGCAGAAGACCGAGAATCGGCCACTTTCCTCGCGCAGAAAATCGGTGACGCCGGCGGTGACCTCCGGCCATGCCGGGTTGAAAGTGTCATCGAAAACGATGATCCCGTGCTCGGCAAGGGAGGCGGCTGCAAGGCGACTATCGGCTTCGACGTGGTGCAGCATGTGGCCGCCGTCTATGCCGAAGAATCGAATCAAACCGGCCCGTTCGATAATATCCTCGGGCTTTAGCAGCGTGCTGTCACTTTTGATGACGCATCCGTCATCGACCGAAAGGCCGAGCAGGCGGCCGCCTGCCACGAAACGGTCATATTGCGCGGCACCGTGATCTGGCTCCACGATATCGAAAGGATCGATCGCTACGATCTTCTCCGTGTCTCCGCAGATCTTGCGCAGCAGAAAGTAAGAGCGGCCATAGTAAACGCCAATCTCAGCTAAACCGCCTTGCAGAGACGCTGATTGCTGGGATCGCAAAACAGCAAGAAATACCAGCGCGTCAGGCGGATCGATGTATCCTTCGATTGCCTGAAGATCATGGAATATGAACTTTCTGATCGACGAATCCATTGAACCGCGCTTTCAGATTGATCACGACAACCGAAAGACGCAATTTTTCGCAGAAAACAAGAACAAGAGTCAATTATATTTGGAATGATGATGAACGTTATTTAGGCGTACAATTGTACTCACGGAGCAGATAAAAATTACGAAGGTGATTGCTCAACGATGCTACCGTCGTCGTATTCTATGAACAGTAAATTTGATTGAAAAACTTCGGCAACTCAATTTGCTAATGTCATCGTCGACAAAATGCGGGCAGCACCCAATCGACTTCGTTTCCTTCTTTTTCTCGCCATCGACCTGCCCTAAGTCTTGTCGTCATCCAAAACGAAAATTGAAGGTGGTGCATGGCAGGTGAAACGGTTCTGGTTGTGGGCGGTGCTGGGTATATCGGCTCGCACACGTGTCTCGATCTTGCGAACAAAGGCTTTAAACCGGTCGTTTTCGACAATTTCTCCAACGGTCATCGCGAGTTCGTGAAATGGGGCCCTGCGGAGGAAGGCGATATCAGGGATCGCGCTCGCCTCGACGAGGTTCTGGCCAAGCACAAACCAGCAGCCATCCTGCACTTTGCCGCGCTCATCGAGGTCGGCGAATCGGTCAAGGATCCGGTGGCCTTTTACGAAAACAACGTCATCGGCACGCTGACGTTGTTGGCTGCCGCTCAGGCGGCCGGTGTCAAGGCGTTCGTCTTTTCATCCACCTGCGCGACCTACGGCCTGCCACAGAGCGTACCGCTTGACGAGACGCATCGCCAGGTACCGATCAATCCCTATGGCCGCACCAAATACATCGTCGAGCAGGCCCTTGCCGACTATGACAAATACACCGGCTTTCGATCTGTCGTGCTTCGTTACTTCAATGCGGCCGGTGCGGATTTTGAAGGCCGGATCGGCGAGTGGCACCAGCCTGAAACCCACGCGATACCCTTGGCGATTGACGCCGCTCTGGGTCGTCGTGAAGGCTTCAAGGTATTCGGCACCGACTACGAGACGCGTGACGGCACCTGTGTCCGCGACTACATCCACGTGCTCGACCTCGCCGATGCGCATGTGCGCGCCGTCGAGTATCTGCTGCGGGGCGGAGAATCGGTCGCACTCAATCTCGGGACCGGCACGGGAACGACGGTGAAGGAGTTGCTCGGCACCATCGAACGCGTCTCAGAACGACCGTTTCCTGTGGAATATACCGGCCGCCGCGAAGGCGATTCGCATACACTGGTTGCCAACAATGACAAGGCGCGGGAGGTTCTTGGCTGGACGCCGCAGTATGATTTGTCTCAGATCATCCAATCGGCGTGGAACTGGCACGCAAAGTCAAACCAGCACTGAAATGCATCCATGACCGGTCGACCGAACATTCTATTGATCACCGCGGACCAATGGCGCGGTGATTGTCTGTCGGCGACCGGCCATGCCTGCGTCAAAACCCCAAATGTGGATGCGCTGGCCGCAGAGGGCTTCCTGTTTGCCCGCCATTACGCAGGGGCTGCGCCGTGTTCGCCGGCGCGCGCCACGCTCTACACCGGCCTTTACCAGATGAACCACCGGGTTTGCCGCAACGGCTCGCCTCTGGATGCCCGATTTGACAATCTGGCGCTGGCGGCGCGACGGGCGGGGTATGATCCGACCCTTTTCGGCTATACCGACACCGCACCGGATCCACGCGGGCTGGATGCGAACGATCCACATCTGACAACCTATGAAGGATTGTTGCCCGGTTTCACAGCCCGACAATTGCTTCCAGAGCATGAGAAGCAATGGCTTTCCTGGTTACGCTCGCGAGGACACGCCGAAGCCTATACACGCGACATCCACGTTCCCATCGGAGTGCGCCCGGGCGAGATCTCGAGCGGACCGACGGCCTATTCGAAGGATGAGACGCAGACGGCTTTTCTCGCAGGCGAATTCATCCGCTGGCTGGGAGAGCAGGATACGCCCTGGTTTGCACATATTTCCTTCCTGCGTCCCCATCCGCCATTTTCGGCACCGTCTCCGTACAACGACTTGTTCAGCCCGGCCGACGCGCTGAATTTCGCGCGTGCGGAAAACCACGAAACGGAACAGAGATCGCATCCTTACCTGTCCTATGCCATGCCGAGGGTAGCGAAAGGCAGCTTCATCCACGGCGCAACCGGCCCCGTGAACGACTGGCAAACCAGCGATTTCGCCGCGATCCGCGCCATCTACTATGGCATGATCGCAGAGGTCGATGCGCAGCTTGGGCGTATTTGGAACGCATTGAAGGAAGCCGGGGCGTGGGACAATACTCTCGTCATCTTCACCTCCGATCACGCCGAGATGGCAGGCGATCACTGGACGCTCGGCAAGGGTGGTTTCTTCGATGGCAGCTATCATATCCCGCTTGTCATCCGCGACCCGAAGTCCGTCACACGGTGCGGGGTGGTAGAGCGGTTTACGTCGGCCGCAGACATATTCCCGACACTCTGTGACCGTCTGACCATCGAGCCGGCGAATGGCCTGGACGGGCAATCCCTGCTGCCGTTCCTGAAGCAGGAAGAGCCGGAAACCTGGCGCAAGGCCGCCTTTTGGGAATTCGACTTCCGCGATATTACCGCTCAGGAGCCGGAAACCCATTTCGGATTGCATTCAAACGAATGCAATCTTGCCGTCATCAGAGATGACCGTTTCAAGTATGTGCATTTCGCGGCACTGCCACCACTCTTGTTCGATCTAAAGACCGACCCGATGGAATTGAACAACCTTGCATCGGATCCGACCTATCTTTCGATCCGGCTATCTTATGCCGAGAAGCTGCTCTCGATGCGTGCCCGCCATCTGGATCAAACGCTCGCCTTGACCGAACTTACGGACAAAGGGCCGGTCAGGCGCCGGCCCTGATCGCCATCAGGCGAGGCGTCCGAGATAGTCCATCTTGCCGACCGGAACGCCCTGGCTGCGCAGGATCGCGTGTGCGGTCGTAAGGTGGAAGAAGAAGTTCGGCAGCGCGAAAGTCATGACATACTCGTCGCCTCGAAACGTGATCTTGTTGCCCCCTGGTGAAAGGGTGATTTCACGTGTTTCCGTGCCGTCGAGTGCAGCCGGCGCGACGGTCCCGAGGTAGATTTCCGTCTTGGCCACACGCTCACGCAACTCGGCGATCGTCGCTTCATTGTCCTCGAATTTCGGCGCATCGATCCCGGTCAGCCGCGCAATCGCCAATTTAGCGCTGTCGGTCGCGCGCTGAAACTGACCCGAGAATGGTAGCATGTCTGACGATAGCCGTGCGGCGACAAGATCCGCACTATCGATGCCCTTTTCCTTTGCGAAAGCCTCGGCTTTGTCGAGATAGGTCTTCAGCGTTTCAAGACCGTGCTGAAAAACGGGAACTGTTAGTCGGTACATCGATATGGGCATTAATTTCTCCTTGGAAGGCAGTGAAACTGCTGCCGTCAACGCATTCATATAGTCCGCAGCATCGCGCGTTTCAGCACCTAACCGCGCGCCGTCGTGAGATTTCCGCAAGGCGGGCACGACCTCATCAATGAAATAGACTTGACGCCCTTCATATAAAATGGAATGAATATTCCGTGATGCATATTTTACGGTTCGTTTGTTCCGTTTCTTGACGGATAGCCAGCGGGAGATGGCCCGGAGGAACCAAAATACTGGCTTTTGGGCACGGCCCAGAGCTCCGGCGTGAGGAGGGTGCAGCCGGACACCGCTTTGTGGAGGAAAGAAAATGAAGAAATTTATCATGGGCACAGCCATGGCGCTCGTCTTGTCGACGGCCGCTCACGCCGAAACTGTCGGTGTCTCGATGGCATTGTTCGACGATAACTTCCTGACCGTTCTGCGCAACGGTATGCAGGACTATGCCAAGACCTTGAACGGCGTAACGCTGCAAGTTGAAGACGCGCAAAATGACGTCGCCAAGCAGCAGAGCCAGATCCAGAACTTTATCGCATCCAAGGTTGACGCAATCGTCGTTAACCCGGTCGACACCGACGCCACGGCCGCCATGTCGAAGCTTGCCGCCGCAGCTGGCATTCCCCTTGTTTACGTTAACCGCGAGCCGGTCAACGTTGACAGCCTTCCCGACAAGCAGGCCTTTGTTGCTTCGAACGAACAGGAATCCGGTACGCTTGAAGCCAAGGAAGTTTGCCGTCTCCTGGGAGGCAAGGGCAAAGCCGTCGTAATGATGGGCGAACTCTCCAACCAGGCTGCACGCATGCGCACCAAGGACGTCCACGACGTCGTGGCGACCGACGAGTGCAAAGGCATCCAGATCATTGAAGAGCAGACGGCCAACTGGTCCCGTACGCAAGGCTCTGACCTCGTGACCAACTGGCTCTCCAGCGGTCTCGAGTTCGACGCGGTCATCTCGAACAACGACGAAATGGCGATTGGCGCAATTCAGGCCCTCAAGGCAGCCGGCAAGGATCTCAGCAAGATCGTGATCGGCGGCGTGGATGCGACGCAGGACGCACTTGCCGCGATGCAGGCTGGAGACCTCGACGTGACGGTCTTCCAGGACGCAGCAGGGCAGGGAAAGGGCGCGCTCGATGCAGCCCTGAAGCTCGCGAAGGGCGAAAAGGTGGACAAGAAGGTCTATATTCCTTTCCAGCTCGTCACGCCTGAAAACGTCAAGGACTTCGTCGCGAAGAACTAACGTTCGGAGAAACGGGATGCGGGACACAGTTCCGCGTCCCTTCCTTCAGTCCGTGTCCGGGAGGAAATGAGATGGCTGTCAGCCCGTCTACCATGGCCGCAGTGCGTCAGAGCGGCGCTGTTCCGAATGCGGAATACCTGCTGAGCGCGGAGGGGGTCCGCAAGGAATTCCCAGGTGTCGTCGCGCTCGATGAAGTCCAATTCCGGCTGAGGCGCGGCACAGTGCACGCTTTGATGGGCGAAAACGGTGCCGGCAAGTCCACATTGATGAAAATCCTTGCCGGTATCTATATTCCAGACAAGGGCGAGGTGCGCCTCAAGGGCGTCGAGATTCAGCTCAAGTCACCGCTCGACGCGCTGGAAAATGGCATCGCAATGATCCATCAGGAACTTAACCTGATGCCTTACATGACCGTCGCCGAGAACATCTGGATTCGACGCGAGCCAAAGAACAAGTTCGGCTTTGTCGATCACGCGGCAATGTTCCGTCAGACGGACGAGCTGTTTCAACGGCTGAACATCGACATCGACCCGGAGATCCAGGTTCGCGATCTTTCGGTTGCCAACCGGCAGATGGTCGAAATTGCCAAGGCGGTCTCCTACAATTCTGATGTCTTGATTATGGATGAACCGACATCGGCCCTGACGGAGCGCGAGGTCGAGCACCTCTTCCGTATTATCCGCGACCTTAGGGCGCAGGGCATCGGCATCGTCTACATCACGCACAAGATGAACGAGCTTTTCGAGATTGCCGACGAATTCTCGGTATTCCGCGACGGCCGCTATATCGGGACCCATGCGTCGACCGAGGTCACCCGCGACGACATCATACGAATGATGGTCGGCCGCGAGATCACGCAGATGTTCCCGAAGGAGGAGGTGCCGATCGGCGACGTCGTCCTCTCGGTCAAGAACCTGTCGCTCAATAGCGTTTTTCATGACGTCTCCTTTGATGTTCGATCGGGCGAGATCCTCGGCGTTGCAGGACTGGTCGGATCGGGTCGATCGAATGTCGCCGAGACCTTGTTCGGCGTAACGCCGGCGACCTCAGGCACGATCGAACTCTTCGGCAAGAAGACGGATATCGCCTCGCCCACCGTCGCGATCCAGAACCGGATGGCATTCCTGACCGAAGACCGCAAAGAGACCGGCTGTCTGCTGATCCTCAGTGTTCTCGAGAATATGCAGATCGCCGTTCTCCAGGACAGCTTCGTCAAGGGCGGCTTTGTGCAGGAAAGCTCGATCGAGGCGACTTGCGAAGACATGGCCAAGAAGCTTCGCGTCAAAACGCCCAACCTCGATGAGCGCGTAGAAAATCTGTCGGGCGGCAACCAGCAAAAGGTTTTGATCGGTCGCTGGCTGCTTACCAATCCGAAGATTCTCATTCTCGACGAGCCGACGCGCGGGATCGACGTCGGCGCCAAGGCCGAGATCCATCGCCTGGTGTCGGAGATGGCGAAAAATGGGGTCGCAGTGATCATGATCTCGTCGGAAATGCCTGAGGTCTTGGGGATGAGCGATCGCATCATGGTGATGCACGAAGGACGCGTTACGGGGTTTCTCAATCGTGACGAAGCAACGCAGATCAAGGTGATGGAGCTTGCCGCGCAGTGACGCGCGGCCTCCGGCAACCGAAGGGAGGATATCATGAATACAAATGCAGCTGAGGCAGCAGCCCCCCTCGCAACGCGCGCGCGCAGACGGCGCGTTCCGCCGGAACTCAGCATTTTCCTTGTCCTGGTCGGCATTGCGCTCGTCTATGAGATTCTGGGCTGGATCTTTGTCGGCCAAAGTTTCCTGTTCAATTCGCAGCGCCTGACGATCATGATCCTTCAGGTCTCCGTGATCGGCATTATCGCAGTGGGTGTGACGCAGGTCATTATTACCGGCGGCATCGACCTGTCTTCAGGCTCCGTCGTCGGCATGACGGCGATGATTGCGGCGAGCTTCGCCCAGGCATCGACCTGGCCACGAGCACTCTATCCTTCGCTGACTGATTTGCCGTTTTTCATTCCAATCGGCGTTGGCTTGCTCATCGGCCTCGCAGCCGGCTTTATCAACGGGCAGCTGATCGCAAGGACAAAGATACCGCCGTTCATCGCAACGCTCGGCATGATGGTCTCGGCACGCGGCATTTCGAAGTGGTATACCAAGGGCCAACCGGTTTCGGGGCTCACCGATCAGTTCAATTTCATCGGCACCGGCATCTGGCCCGTGATCGTTTTCCTCGTCGTCGCGCTGATCTTCCACATTGCTCTGCGCTATACCCGCTACGGCAAGTTCACCTATGCAATCGGCGCCAATCTTCAGGCTGCGCGGGTTTCCGGTATCAACATCGAAGCCCACCTGATCAAGGTTTACGCAATTGCCGGTCTTCTGGCGGGTCTTGCCGGCGTGGTTACGGCAGCCCGCGCCCAGACTGCGCAGGCAGGCATGGGTGTGATGTACGAATTGGACGCCATTGCTGCCACCGTCATCGGCGGTACGTCTCTGACGGGTGGCGTCGGCCGCATCACCGGCACGGTTATTGGCACGATCATCCTCGGGGTGATGACCTCAGGCTTCACCTTCCTCAGGGTTGACGCCTACTATCAGGAGATCGTCAAGGGGCTGATCATTGTGGCCGCCGTCGTGATCGACGTTTACCGGCAAAAGAAGCGCGCCAAGCACTGAAGAAAAATACATCCAAACGGGAGCCTCGGCTCCCGTTTTTCGTTTCCGCTAACCAATGATGCCGAACCACAAAATTTCTGAAAAAAAGGGTAGCGTATTCCGCCAGCTTTTCTATTCTGCGCTCTTCATATCGCCCGCCCGGGCAATCAGGAACGCAGATGCAATTCGTATTCGACGGCCATAACGACGTCCTCCTCCGGCTTTGGACACATGAACGGGATGGCGGCGATCCAGTCGCTGAATTTTCAAACGGAACAGATCTAGGCCACATCGATGCCCCGCGCGCCAAGGCTGGCGGCCTCGCTGGGGGTCTCTGCGCAATCTACGTTCCCTCCGGCGATCTCGTGTTCGCCGACCCCGATAAGAACGGCCACTATATAACGCCGCTCGCTGCACCGCTCGAGCCGCTGCAGTCGCTCAACATTGCGACCGAAATGGCAGCAATCGCCCTTCGCCTCGACCGCGCAGGCGCGTGGCGCCTTTGCCGCACGGTCAAGGAGATACGCAAAGCCATGGCCGACGGTGTCTTTGCCGCCGTGATGCATATGGAAGGCTGCGAGGCGATCGGGGCGGATCTGGCAGCGCTCGATGTGTTTTATGCCGCCGGCTTACGGTCATTGGGACCGGTATGGAGCCGCCATAATATCTTCGGCCACGGTGTGCCCTTCGCCTTCCCAATGTCGCCGGACACCGCGCCTGGCCTGACAGAGGCTGGCTTTGCCCTCGTGCGCGAATGCAACCGGCTTGGCATTCTGATCGATCTGGCGCACATCACCGAGAAGGGGTTCTGGGACGTCGCGAGAACGACCGATCAACCTCTCGTCGCCAGCCACTCCAACGCCCACGCGCTGACACCCGTTGCACGCAACCTCACCGACAAACAGCTCGATGCGATCAGAGAGAGCCGCGGCCTTGTCGGCGTCAACTATGCGACGGCGATGCTGCGCAGCGACGGTCGCTCCGATGGTGACACTCCGCTGAGCGACATGGTTCGCCACATCGATTATCTCGTCGAGCGCGTCGGCATTGACTGCGTGGCGCTTGGCTCTGACTTTGACGGCGCGACGATTCCCGAAGAAATCGGGGATGCCGCGGGGAACCAGAAGCTGATTGCCGCCCTCCAGCGCGTTGGCTATGGTACCCGAGATCTCGAAAAATTGGCCAGCGGGAACTGGCTGAGAATTCTGGCTTCGGCGTGGGGAGAAGAGGCCGCCTAGGCTTGCCTATTACTTTGTAATGAAATGGAAAACAGGGGAACAAAAACCATGATAGTCAGCAAATTTAACCGCACCTTCCGTCTGCTTTCGGCAGGCGCCGCTCTATCGATCATGATGGCCGCCGCACCGGCTGCCTTCGCGGAAACGCCGAAGGACACGCTGGTCGAGGGCTTTGCCATCGACGACATCATCACCATGGACCCGGGCGAGGCGTTCGAGCTATCTACAGCCGAAGTCACGAGCAACACCTACAGCCTGCTCGTCCGTCTGGACATGAACGACACGTCGAAGATCAAGGGCGATCTCGCCGACAGCTGGACGGTGTCCGATGACGGCCTGACCTATACCTTCAAGCTTAAATCCGGCTTGAAGTTCGCCTCCGGCAATCCAATTACCGCCGAAGACGTTGCATGGTCCTTCGAGCGCGCCGTCAAACTCGACAAGAGCCCGGCTTTCATTATCACCCAGTTCGGCATCAATGGCGACAACGTCGCTGAGAAGGCAAAGGCAACGGATGAAAACACCTTCGTCTTCACCGTCGACAAGCCTTATGCGCCGAGCTTCGTACTGAACTGCCTGACTGCAACTGTTGCTTCGGTGGTCGACAAGAAGCTGGTCATGGATCACGTCAAGTCCGTGACGCCGAGCGCCGACTACAAGTACGACAACGACTTCGGCAACGAATGGCTGAAGACCGGCTACGCTGGATCCGGCGCCTTCAAGCTCCGCGAGTGGCGCGCCAACGAAGTTGTCGTCATGGAACGCAACGACAACTACTATGGCGACAAGGCGAAGCTCAACCGCGTCATCTATCGCTTCATGAAGGAGAGCTCGGCGCAGCGCCTGGCGCTCGAAGCCGGCGATATTGACATCGCGCGCAACCTGGAACCCGGCGATCTGGATGCAGTCTCCAAGAATGCCGACCTGACGACCGTTGCTGCGCCGAAGGGCACCGTCTACTACGTCAGCCTCAACTCAAAGAATGAGAACCTGAAGAAGCCGGAAGTCCAGGAAGCCTTCAAGTATCTCGTCGATTATGATGCGATCGGCTCGACCCTGATCAAAGGCATCGGCGAAATCCACCAGACCTTCCTGCCGAAGGGCCAGCTCGGTGCGCTCGATGAAAATCCTTACAAGCTCGACGTCGCCAAGGCGAAGGAATTGCTTGAAAAGGCTGGCCTGAAGGACGGCTTCTCGGTGACGATGGACGTTCGCAATACGCAGCCGGTAACGGGTATTGCCGAATCCATGCAGCAGTCGCTCGCCCAGGCCGGTATCAAGATGGAAATCATCCCGGGCGACGGCAAGCAGACCCTGACGAAGTTCCGTGCGCGTACGCATGACATGTACATCGGCCAGTGGGGTTCGGACTATTTCGACCCGAACTCCAATGCCGATACCTTCACCACCAACCCGGATAACTCGGACGCTGGCACGGTCAAGACACTCGCATGGCGCAACACCTGGGAAGCCCCAGAGCTCGACAAGGAAACGAAGGCTGCGTTGCTTGAGCGTGACAGCGCCAAGCGCGCGGCGATGTACGAAGACATCCAGAAGAAGTTCCTTGCCAACAGCCCATTCGTTATCATCTTCCAGCAGATCGAAGTCGCAGGCGCCCGTAAGGCCCTGAAGGACTTCAAACTCGGCCCGAGCTTCGACACCAACTATGTCGGCCCGATCGGCAAGGAATGATCCGGCAGGATTGATCCGTTGAGCATCGTTGAGACAAACATGGAGGCACGGCCCAAGCGGGGCCGTGCTGTTCCCATTGCCAAGGCGGTCGGGCGATTTCTTGTCGCCGCCGTCACCACATATCTCGGCCTGTTGGCCGTGACTTTTTTCATAGGCCGCGTTGTACCGATCGATCCGGTCCTTGCTATCCTCGGAGACCGTGCGCCGACCCATGTCGTCGAGCGCGTCCGCCGAGAACTTGGATTCGACCTGCCGCTATACCAGCAGTTCTATATCTACCTGAAGAGCATCCTGTCGGGTGACTTCGGAACCTCGGTGCTAACCACCAATCCCGTCATGGTCGACATCAGGCGCGTCTTTCCCGCGACGATCGAGCTCGCGACACTGGGGACCATTATCGGCTCGGTTATCGGCGTGCCGCTCGGTGTGCTGGCTGCCGTCAAGCGAGGCAGCATTGTCGACCAGGTTGTCCGTGTGATCGGTCTGATTGGCTATTCCGTGCCGATATTTTGGCTGGCGCTGATCTCGCTCGTTATCTTTTATGCGCAGCTTCGCTGGGTGGCTTTCCCCGGACGCATCGACATCGTCTTCGAGTACAGTTTCACACCGGTGACGGGCTTCTATCTGATCGATAGTGCCATGCAGGGGCAGTGGGACGTCTTTTTTGACGTCTTCCGTCACATCATCCTGCCTGCCTCGTTGTTGGGCTATTTTTCGCTGGCCTACATCAGCCGCATGACCCGCAGTTTCATGCTCAATGAGCTGAGCCAGGAGTATGTGGTGGCGGCGCGCGCCAAGGGACTTTCGGAAACGCGGGTCATCTGGGGTCATGCGTTGCGAAACGCCGCTGTGCCGCTCGTCACCGTGATCGCACTTTCCTATGCCGGCTTGCTTGAGGGTTCGGTTCTCACCGAGACGGTTTTCTCTTGGCCGGGCATCGGACTCTACATCACCAACTCCCTTCAGAACGCGGATATGAACGCCGTGCTCGGTGGTACCATCATCATTGGCACGGTCTTCATCGGCATCAATCTTCTGTCCGACCTTCTCTACCGGACACTTGACCCTAGGACGCGAAGCCGATGACGGTTCCCGTAAATCAATCAGCGCCGCTGAGCCGCCGCGAGTGGCTGCTCTCCGATCGACCGCAGTCGCGCACTCAGGCGCGATTGGGCCGAGCCTACGTTACCTGGCGTCAGTTCACCGCAAACCACCTTGCCGTCGTCGGTCTGCTGATCATCATTGCGTTGCTGTTTGTCGCTGTCTTTGCGAACCTACTCGCAACGCATTCACCGGTCATCGGCGACCTCAAGAACGCGCGCCTGCTGCCGCCGGGCTCGGAGGGCTATTGGCTCGGCACCGACGATCAGGGACGCGACATCTATTCCCGCCTGATCTATGGCTCCCGCTTGACGCTGCTCGTCGTCGTTCTCGTCGCAGCCATATCGGCACCAATCGGCCTGATCGTCGGAACAGTGTCGGGTTACGCCGGCGGCTGGGTCGATGCAACGCTGATGCGCATCACCGATATCTTTCTGGCCTTTCCGAAGCTGGTGCTTGCTCTCGCCTTCGTCGCGGCTCTCGGACCTGGCATCCAGAACGCGATCATCGCGATCGCGATCACCTCCTGGCCGCCCTACGCCCGCATCGCGCGTGCAGAGACCCTGACCGTGCGGCGGTCCGACTACATCTCTGCGGTCAAGCTGATGGGCGCGTCGCCTCTGCGAATCGTGGTCCGACACGTCATGCCGCTTTGCCTTTCTTCGCTAATCGTGCGCGTCACGCTCGACATGGCCGGCATCATCCTGACGGCAGCCGGTCTCGGCTTCCTCGGTCTCGGTGCGCAGCCGCCACTGCCCGAATGGGGCGCAATGATCGCGTCTGGCCGGCGTTTTATTCTGGACCAATGGTGGGTGGCCGCAATGCCTGGTTTCGCCATCCTGATCGTCAGCCTCGGCTTCAACCTGCTCGGCGACGGCTTGCGCGACGCGCTCGACCCCAAGGAGAGCGGCCAATGACCGATCTCCTCACTGTTCAGAATCTCAAGGTCAGCTATCCCACCCGCACCGGCGTGATCGAAGCCGTCCGCGGCGTTTCGTTTACGCTCGGCAGGGAACGTCTCGGTATTGTTGGCGAGTCAGGCTCCGGCAAGTCCCAGACGGGGCGCGCCATCATGGGGCTGACCCCGAAGCACGGTATTGTTTCAGCCGACAGGCTGGATTTCAACGGTATCGACCTTCTCACCGCATCCGCCAAGCGGCGGCGCCAGTTGCGCGGCAAACGTATCGCGATGGTCCTGCAGGATCCTAAATATTCACTCGATCCCGTCATGTCGATCGGGCGGCAGATCTGCGAAACCCTGAGGACGCACGAAAAAGTTGGCAAGTCAGAGGCGCGTGATCGCGCTCTAGCCATGTTGGAAGCAGTGCAGATTCGCGACCCGAAACGCGTATTCGACCTCTATCCGCATGAGGTTTCGGGCGGCATGGGGCAGCGCGCCATGATTGCCATGATGCTGATTGCCGATCCGGAGCTGCTGATCGCCGACGAACCGACCTCCGCACTGGATGTCACCGTCCAGCTGGACGTCCTCAGGATTATGGACCGGCTGGTGTCGGAACGCGGCATGGGGCTGATCTTCGTATCCCATGACCTGCGCCTGGTTTCCTCCTTCTGCGACCGTGTCATCGTCATGTATGCCGGCAAGGTCGTCGAAGAACTCAAGGCATCCGAACTCAAGAATGCACGCCACCCCTATACGCAGGGCCTGTTGAACTGCATGCCCCAGATCGGGGAAAGCAGACATCCACTGCCGGTCCTCGATCGCAAGCCGGAGTGGACAGCATGAGCATTGCACTATCAGTCGACAAGCTGAGCGTGATCTATGATCACTTCCACGCACTGAAGGACGTCAGCGTCGATATCGAGACCGGCGAGTCGTTCGGCCTGGTTGGCGAGTCAGGATCGGGGAAGTCGACTTTGCTTCGCGCCGTTGCCGGCTTGGCCCCAGTGCGGGGCGGTAGCATCAGGATTCATGGTGATCCCCTAATCGGCACGAAGCGGTCCAAAGCCTTTTACAGACAGGTGCAGATGGTATTCCAGGATCCCTATGGATCCCTGCACCCTCGCCAGACGATCGATCGCCTGCTGCTCGAGCCGCTGGCGATACATGGGATCAGCGACAGTGATAGGCGGATCGCCCGCGCCCTCGATGAGGTCGGGCTTGGAAATGGCTTCCGCTTCCGCTACCCACATCAGCTTTCCGGCGGTCAGCGACAACGCGTAGCAATTGCCCGCGCATTGATCGTCGAGCCGTCCATTCTCTTGCTTGACGAGCCAACCTCGGCCCTTGATGCGTCTGTGCAGGCGGAGGTTCTAAACCTGCTCGAGCAGGTGCGGCGAGATCGTAAGCTGACGTTCGTTATGGTCAGCCATGACCTTGGCGTCGTCACCCATATGTGTGATCGCCTGGCCGTGATGCGAAACGGCAGTGTCGTCGAGCGACTGAGCTCGGCCCAGTTGGCACAGGCGGTGGTGACAGAGGACTACACGCGGAATCTGATGATTGCCAGCAAGGGCTTCGTCAAGGTGTGAAGGACAATCCTTCCCAACGGATTGATTTCGCTGAGGCTCACCGAGCCTCAGCCTTAACGGTCGATTAAAACACGACCATTCGACTAGACTATTGACACCTGCCTTACTTCTGTCATGATCCAGTTAACGTCTGTTAATTTTCGTGATCATGGAGATCAGGCATGTTTTTTCTTGGCGGCATGACCATGGGATATCTACATCCACCGGCCAAGACCGACCGAGAAGCTGCAAGCTCCGTATCCATCCCAGCTGAAAAGGACCGGCGACTCCTGGAAGGAACCGACGCAACGGTCAGGTCCCATCAAAGCACAGGAGAGGATCGCTCTCTCCTCTGGGCTTGGCGAACTCTTGTCTAATCAGTCAAAGGACGGATTTTTTAACGCCCTCTGGCCAGACAGAATTTTATCTCTACCTTTCAGATAGAGAAAATACGAAAACTCGTTCCAAGAAAAGAAACGCGGAGAAACGGAGGCAACACATGGCAGACTTGGGTATCTCTCATGCTCATGTGAATCAGTATGGTTCCGTCCAGACCAAGAAGCCGGTTACAGCGCGCAGCAAGATCCAACTGGCAGTTCACGCCACGCTCGTCACAGCGGCATTTCTTTTCGTCGCGGCACTCGTATTCGGCCTTCTAGGGTAGGTCATCGCCACGTACCGTGGCCGCACTGGAAAGATGCCGCTTCGGAACCATCTGCTTGCACGCTCATTCTCTCACCACACGATGTGAAAGGGAGAACGACGATGAAAGGCATCTTGCTCTGGTTGATAGGTATTCCGATCCCGGTAATTATTCTGCTCTATCTCTTCCATGCATTTTAAAGCCGCTTTCAGTTGATGGCTGTTGCAAAAGGCGTGTCGATTTCGACGCGCCTTTTGCTTTCACTAGACCACAGCCGCGGCCTGCGGAACCAATAGGGCGACCTGCCGTTATTTGATGAGCAAAGACAGAGGAGATCGCCATGCTTTATTATGCACTTGTATTTCTCGTTGTGGCGCTGATCGCCGGCGTACTTGGTTTTGGCGGCATTGCAGGCGCTTCTGCGTCCATCGCTCAGGTTCTTTTCTTCCTGTTCCTGATCCTGTTCGTCGTCTCGTTGGTGATGCGCCTCATGCGACGCGCATAACAAGAACATTGGCGTAGAATTGAAAACCGGCGCTTGCCCAAGCGCCGGTTTCTTTTCGATGGCAGGTGATATCGAGAGGACGCCAAATTGCATCCTTTGAAACATCTTGACTTGAATTATCGCAATGGTGTCCAACTTTCCCGGAATGGCTCCGAAAGGGTGGAGGGCGCAACGGAGCCATGTTTGTGCATAGCCCACACACGTCGCGTTTAAACCGTTTCGTATTGTCGGTTGGCTGCCATTTTGGATCTTGCTGTCCGGGATCGAGAAACCCCGGCGTTGTTCATGCGGCAGTCATATTTGGCAGTGCAAAAGGCTACGCAAAATCATCATAACTTTGTTTGGATCCAGAACCGAACCCATGTCCATTTCCCCGACGTCTCCGAGCCAGTCCCGCGAGCCCGAAACGAAGCAGATCGATCACAACGACTCGATCCGCTCAACCTATCTTTCCATTGAAGATATCAAGGCGATGGGCACCTCCGTCGCGGCCCGCGGCGTCGACTCGCTGCCTGCTTTTGCCTCCTTCGACTTCTTCGCGCGCCATAAGGAAAACGAAAGGGAAATCCTGCGGGTTTACCGCACGACGGCAGCAGACGTCGAATCCGGCGAGACGATCACCCCCGCAGCGGAATGGCTGCTCGATAATCACTACATCGTCGAAGAAGCGATCCAGGAAGTCCGTCGCGACTTCCCGCGGCGCTTTTACCGGGAACTGCCGACGATCGATGTCAATGGAGTTCAGGTCCCGCGCACGCTGGCGCTCGCTTGGCTATATGTCGCCCACACTCACAGCACGATTTCGCAGGAAAGCCTCACGGCCCTTGTCGATGGCTTCCAGGAGAGTGAAACGCTGAGGATCGGTGAGCTTTGGGCCTTGCCGTCGCTCGTACGCTACGTCCTCATAGAAAACCTGCGTCGCATTTCGAGCCGCGTCGAACGCAGCCGCCGGATGCGCCGACGCGCCAATGAGGCAGCAGATGAGCTTGTGCGGCTGACTGACCCGGCAAAGGCAGCAGAGTACCTTCGGTCACTCGAATCTCTTGCTGAAGACAATACCTTCGCGACACAATTCCTTTACCGCATGCGCGACGGCTCTCAGGCGTCCAGCGTGGCGATTGCGTGGCTCGACGAACGCCTTGAGACGCTCGGCCGTGACACCGAAGAGACGACGATGGCTGAGCACAGCCGCCTGTCTTCCGGCAACGTCACGATGGGCAATATCATTCGCAGTCTTCGGGAGATCGATGACACCGAATGGTCTGTCTGGGTCGAGCAGGTCAGCCATGTCGACAAGCTGTTGTGGGATAATTCCGACTACGGCAATCTCGATTCGGGCTCGCGCAACAAATACCGCAAGCAGATCGAGAAGCTTGCCAAGCGCTCGCCGCTGTCGGAGATGGAAATCGCTCAGCTGGCGCTCGATATGACCGAGGAGGCGAAGGCCTCGGACGAGACACAGCCGCACGAACCAAATGTTGGCGGCTTCCTGACCGGCGCCCAACGGCCCAAACTCGAAGCTCGCTCGAACTACCGGCCGACGCTGACGCAGCATTTCGTCAGAACGGTCCGCCGGTTCAACTGGCTGTCGATCGCCATTCCGGTCCTCCTTCTGACGATTATCGCCATGGCGATCGTCGGCAAGTTCATGGCCCACGCGGGCATGGGGCCGCTCGAGATCGCGATCCTACTGATCATGTTTTCGCTTCCGGCCTCCGAAGGGGCAACCGGTCTCTTCAATACCGTTCTGTCGTTCTTTGTCACGCCGGCTCGACTGGTTGGCTACGAATTCAAGGAGGGCATCCCCGAAGAAGCTCGCACGCTTTTGGTCGTTCCCTGCCTCATCTCGAACCGCGATAGCGTCGATGAACTGGTCCGCAATCTGGAAGTCCATTACCTCGCCAACCCGCGCGGCGAAATCTACTTCGCGCTGCTCAGCGACTGGCCGGACAGTCAGATAGAGGAAACGTCGGCCGATCTCGAGGTGCTGGACTATGCCCGCCGCGAAGTCGCCAACCTCTCAGCACGCTATGCCTTTGATGGCAAGACACGCTTCTATCTCCTGCATCGCCGTCGGCTCTACAATCCGTCCGAAGGCGTCTGGATGGGTTGGGAGCGCAAGCGCGGCAAGCTGCACGAGCTGAACATGTTGCTCCGCGGCGATCGCGATACGACCTACCTCCCGGGTGCAAACGTCGTACCGGCTAATGTCCAATACGTGATGACGCTCGATGCCGACACGCGCCTCATGCGCGATGCTGTCACGAAGCTCGCCGGCAAACTCTATCATCCGATCAATCGTCCGGTCATCAACCCGGTGAGCGGTCGCGTGGAAAGCGGTTACGGCGTGCTGCAGCCACGCGTTACCCCGTCCCTGACGACGGGCAAGGACGCCTCGGTCTTCCAGCGCGTCTTCTCGATCAATCGCGGCCTTGATCCTTACGTCTTCACCGTGTCTGACGTCTATCAGGATTTGGCTGGCGAGGGCACCTTCACCGGCAAGGGCCTCTATCACGTCGACGCTTTCGAGGCCTCTCTCAAGGGTCGCATCGATGAAAACTCCGTTCTTAGCCACGATCTTCTCGAAGGTTCGATGGCTCGTTGCGCCTTGGTGACCGATCTCGAACTCGTGGAGGATTTCCCGACCCGCTATGAGGTCGAAACGTCCCGCCAGCATCGCTGGGCGCGTGGCGACTGGCAATTGCTGCCGTATATGTTCAATCCGAAGTACGGTGTGACCGCGCTCGGCCGCTGGAAGATGTTCGACAACCTTCGTCGCTCCCTGACGCCGATTGCATGGTTCTTTGCCTCTGTGCTCGGCTGGTATTTCATGAGCCCGCTTGGCGCGCTCGTGTGGCAAATCCTCTTGATTTTTTGCCTGTTCGTTGCCCCGACGCTGTCGCTGATCAACGGCATTATTCCGCGTAGCAGCGACATTGTTGCAAGGGCTCACCTCTACACCGTTTGGTCCGACATTCGTGCCGCCAATGCTCAAGTTGCCCTGCGGATTATCTTCATCGCCGATTCAGCTTGCATGATGGCCGACGCCATTGGTCGATCGCTCTACCGCCTGCTCTTCAGCCACAAGCTGATGCTGCAGTGGCGTACGGCGGCCAGCGTCCAGGCTGGCAAGCAGGGAACGATCCTGTCTTACTACAAGGCGATGTGGCATGCGCCGGTGCTCGCTCTGCTCGCGCTCGCCTTTGCCGCGCTCTCCGGCGACAATGCCTATCTGGTCGGCGTCCCCTTCGCATTTCTCTGGTTCCTCTCGCCGATGGTTGCCTACTATGTCAGCCAGTCTGCAGAGACCGAAGACCGGCTTGAGGTCGCTGACTCGGTTTCCAGCGAGCTTCGCAAGATCGCCCGGCGCACCTGGCGCTATTTTGAGACATTCACGACCCCAGAACAAAATTACCTTCCGCCGGATAACGTGCAGGAGACGCCGCATGTGATCGTGGCGACGCGCACGTCTCCGACGAATATCGGCGTCTACCTCCTCTCCGTCGTATCTGGTCGCCAATTCGGCTGGTTCTCCTTTGAAGAAACCATCGAGCGGCTCGAACAGACGATCGCAACGATCGACAAGATGGAGAAATTCCGGGGACACCTGTTTAACTGGTATCACACCGATACGCTTCAGACGCTCGGACCCCGCTATGTGTCCGCCGTCGATAGCGGCAACCTCGCCGGTCACCTGATCGCAGTGTCCTCCGCATGCCGCAACTGGGCGGAGGCACCGTCCGCGCACATGCAGGGTAATCTCGATGGCGTCGGCGACACCGCTGGCATCCTCGCAGAGGTGCTGTCGGAACTGCCGGATGATCGCAAGACGGTTCGACCGCTACGCCGTCGCCTGGAAGAACGCATCATCGGCTTCCAGAACGCGCTGGCGGCAGTCAAACGCGAGCACGAGTTCGCATCGATCCGCATCATCAACCTTGCCGTACTGGCCCGCGACATCCAGAAGCTCGCAGCCAACCTCGATCACGAAGTGAAATCTGGCTTGAGTGCTGAAGTCACGCGCTGGACG
The DNA here is from genome assembly GCA_900466605.1 of Hyphomicrobiales bacterium. Taxonomy (GTDB): domain Bacteria; phylum Pseudomonadota; class Alphaproteobacteria; order Rhizobiales; family Rhizobiaceae; genus Rhizobium. The sequence goes on along the minus strand of UBMU01000002.1, from coordinate 102,381 downwards.
GAATCTCTGGTCAAGGTCTGCGAAGCTCATATCTCCGACAGCACCTTTGACCTGTCCAACATCGATGCGCTGCGCCCTCGCCTGATCGCCTTGCGCGACAAGGCACGCGACCTCGCCTTCTCGATGGACTTCGGTTTCCTGTTCAGGCCCGAGCGGCGTCTGTTGTCGATCGGCTACCGCGTAGAAAGCGGCGAGCTAGACCAAGCCTGCTATGATCTCCTCGCTTCCGAATGCCGCCTCACCAGCCTGTTCGGAATCGCCAAGGGCGACCTGCCAACGGAACATTGGTATCGTCTCGGTCGTCAGGTCGTTCCGGTTGGCTCGCGCGGTGCACTGGTGTCCTGGTCCGGCTCGATGTTCGAGTACCTGATGCCTCCACTCGTCATGCAGGAGCGCGGCGGCGGCATCCTTAATCAGACCAACAATCTGGTGGTGGTCGAGCAGATGAACCATGCCCGCAAGCTGGGGATTCCATGGGGCATCTCAGAAGCTGCATTCAATGCACGTGACCATAACCTGAACTACCAATATACGAACTTCGGCGTACCCACGCTTGGTCTGAAGCGTGGCCTTGGCCACAACGCGGTCATCGCTCCGTATGCTTCGCTCCTTGCCAGCCAGTACGATCCTGACGCAGCGCTTGAAAACCTTCAGCGTCTTCGCAAGCTGGGAGCGCTCGGCAAGTTCGGCTTCCATGACGCCGTCGACTTCACACCGACACGCATTCCGGAAGGCAAGACCTGCGCAGTTGTCTACAACTACTATGCTCACCACCACGGCATGTCGATCGCGGCCGTCGCGAACGTCGCCTTCAATGGTCACTTGCGCGAGCTTTTCCACTCCGATACGGTCATCGAAGCTGCTGAACTCCTTCTTCAGGAAAAGGCTCCGCGGGATATCCCGGTCATGAGCGGCAAGCACGAGTCTGATACGCCTGCCAGTATCCAGGACGATTTGTTACGCCCGGAACTGCGCAAGATCTACGATCCAGCATCGCGTGATCGCGAACTGGTATTCCTCTCGAACGGCCACTATTCGATAATGCTGACCGCAACCGGCGCCGGCTATTCTCGATGGAACGGCCAGTCGGTTGCCCGTTGGAAGGCTGATCCAACCGAGGACCGCTGGGGCAGCTTCATCTTTCTGCGCGATACGGCAACCAACGAATGGTGGTCTGCAACAGCCGAGCCAAAGAGCGTCGAAGGCGAGCAGGTTAAGGTTCTTTTCGCAGACGAGAAGGCGGAGTTCACCAAAACTGTCGGCGATATCACCAGCGAAGTCGAATGCATTGTGGCGACCGAACACGACGCTGAGGCGAGACGTCTGACGCTCGTCAATACGGGAACGGAGGATCGCTTCATCGAAGTCACCTCCTACCTCGAGCCTGTCCTCGCGGCCGACGATGTCGACAACGCTCACCCCGCATTCGCCCGCATGTTCGTCAAGACGGAAATCGGCAAACGCGGTGACGTTATCCGCGTCGAGCGCAACAAGCGCGATCCGAACGAACCGAACATGGCCGTTGCCCACCTGATCGTAGACAACGCCGGCTCTTCGCGTCACACAGAGTTTGAAACGGACCGGCGCAAGTTCTTGGGCCGTGGGCGTAGCCTCGCAAATGCGGCTGCCTTCGACCCGGGCGCGACCCTTTCCGGCACCGACGGCTTTACCCTTGATCCGGTTCTCTCGCTTCGCCGCACGGTGCGTGTGCCTCCCGGCAAGAAGGTCAGCGTGATCTTCTGGACAATTGCGGCCCCGAGCCGAAACGAGGTTGACCAGGCGGTTGATCGCTACCGACATGCCGACGCGTTCAATCATGAACTGATCCAGGCATGGACCCGCACACAGGTGCAGATGCGCCATGTCGGCGTGACCTCACAGCAGGCCGTCGCATTCCAGCACCTTGGCCGCCATCTGGTTTATCCGGATATGTACCTCCGCGCTGACGCGGCCGCCGTTGCGGCAGGCATGCAGTCGCAATCATCGCTTTGGCCACTAGCGATTTCGGGCGACTTCCCGATCTTCACACTGCGGGTCAACGACGACATGGACCTCGACGTGGTCAGGGAAGCCTTGCTTGCGCAGGAATACCTGCGCTCGCGTGGCGTCACCGCCGATCTCGTCATCATGAACGAACGCGCCTCATCTTACGCCCAGGATATGCAGCACGCTGTCGACCAGATGGCCGAGAACGTTCGCCGCATGGGTCAGGCCGATGGCTTGCGCCAGCACATCTTTACGGTCCGCAAGGATCTGATGGAAGAGTCGACATATCACGCCCTGATCTCGGCCTCGCGCGTCACTTTCCATGCCAAGAACGGCAAGATTCTCGACCAGATCAATCGTGCCGTTGCTCTCTTTGCCCCAAGCAAGGAGGAACAGCAGGAGCTGGAGCGCACCGACCGCTCAAAGGCGCCAGCGAAGCGGTTAACCCCGGCGCCTGCAGTCTCTGCTTCTAAGATAGTGATTGAGGAGGAAGGCGACCTTAGTTTCTGGAATGGAATCGGCGGCTTTTCCGCCGACGGCCGGGAATATGTCGTGCGCCTTCCCGGTGGCCACGCAACGCCGCATCCGTGGATCAACGTGATTTCGAACGAGAAGTTCGGTTTCCACGTCTCTGCAGAAGGAGCGGGATTCACATGGAGCGCAAACTCACGCGACTATCAGCTGACCTCTTGGTCGAACGACGCGGTCGTCAACCGGCCAGGCGAAGCGCTCTACGTCGTCGATCTCGATAGCGGCGCGGTGTTGACGCCGTTTGCCAGCCTCTCGCAGAGACAGGATGTCAGATTCGAAGCAAAGCATGGTTTGGGCTATTCCGTATTCTCCAGCATTCAGAATGAAATCGCACTGGAGGTGACACAGACGGTCGATCGCGAGAAGCCGGTCAAGCTGCAGCGAATCCGGCTACACAATACCGGCTCCAAACCTAAGAAACTGCGGCTCTACGGATACGTCGAGTGGGTTCTGGGGAATAATGCCCAGAAGACGGCGCCATTCATTCTGTCCGAGCACGATGAAGACAGCGGCGCGCTGTTTGCGAGCAACAACTACAGTATCGATTATTCCGGCCGCGTTGCGTTCTTTGCGGCAAGCGAGAAGCTATCGAGCTTCACCGCCAGCCGCCGGGAATTTATCGGCAAGACGGGCACGATCCAGGCACCGCATGCGGTAAGCTCTGCAGCCCGCCTTTCGAGCGACGCCGACCTCGATGGCGATCCGGCAGCGGTTTTGGCGATCGATATCGAGATCGCGCCGAATGAGGAACGAGATGTCTGCTTCTTCCTGGGCGATACAAAGACGACGGCCGAGGCGAGGGCGCTGATCAGCGATATCAGAAAAGTCGCCTTTGATGACGTGGTCCAGGCAAACCGCTCATTCTGGCAAAGCTTCACTGGCAAGCTGCAGATTTCAACGCCCGATCAGAGCATGAACAATCTGATCAATACCTGGTTGCCCTATCAGAGCTTGGGATGCCGCATCATGGCGCGCACCGCCTTTTATCAGGCGAGCGGTGCGTTCGGCTTCCGCGACCAGTTACAGGATACATTGGCGTTCGTGGTGCACGAACCGTCGATCGCCCGCAAGCAGATCCTCAATGCCGCCTCGCGTCAGTTCCGCGAGGGTGATGTTCAGCATTGGTGGCTTCCGGGCACTGGCGCCGGCGTCCGAACAATGATTTCGGACGACGTGGTTTGGCTCGCTTACGCGATCCATCACTATTGCAGCGTTACCGGGGACAAGAGCGTCCTCGATGAGCAGCTCGCGTTCCTGGAGGGACCTGCACTTCTCGAGGGCCAGCACGACTCCTTCTACCTGCCGGAAATCTCCGAGGACAAGGCGAGCGTCTACGAACACGCTGCCATCGCTCTTGATCTGGCGATCGCCCGGACCGGCAAGAACGGTCTGCCGCTGTTCCTCGGCGGTGACTGGAACGACGGTATGAACCGCGTCGGCATCGGTGGACAAGGAACGAGCGTTTGGCTTGGCTGGTTCTTGGCGGGCGCCCTGCGCTCGTTCTCTGCCTATGCAGGGGAGCGTGGCGACACGGCGCGTGTCGAACGCTGGACCAAGCACTTAGCGGAACTGAAGGCTACTCTCGAGACCACGGCGTGGGACGGTGCCTATTATAGGCGCGGTACCTTCGACGACGGAAGCCTGCTCGGCTCGAAGGAAAGTCTGGAATGCCAGATCGATTCGATCGCTCAATCCTGGAGCGTGCTGTCCGGCGAGGGAGATCCAACGCATTCGGCGAAGGCCATGAACTCCGTACTGGACAAGCTGGTCGACCCGGAAGCACGGATTATCCGGCTCTTCACCCCGCCATTTGCAAACTCGGCTAAGGATCCTGGATACATCAAGGCCTATCCCCCGGGTGTTCGTGAAAATGGTGGCCAGTACACCCATGCCGCGACCTGGGTCGTCATGGCACTGGCCGAACTCGGCCGTGGCGACGATGCCCTGCGCTGCTTCGAGCTGCTCAACCCGATCAGCCACGCCCGCGACTTGGTTTCGGCAGAACACTATCGCGTCGAACCCTACATCATCGCTGCCGACGTCTACGGCGAAGGCACTCTCAGCGGACGCGGCGGATGGACCTGGTACACAGGCTCGGCCGGCTGGCTATATCGCGCGGTTATCGAGGGCATTCTCGGAATCAGGGTCAGGGATGGTCGCTTGTACGTGCGTCCGGCACTGCCGACTGCATGGGACGGCTTCTCCGGGGAGATCGAGCATTCGGGTGCTAAATACCTCATTTCGGTCTCAAAATCGTCCCATCCAAGAGGCTACGATGTGACCGTCAACGGACGCGAAGTCACCGATCCCGATGAGGGATATCCGGTCGGATAACAGCATTTTTCCTCGCTAATCATCCGGCGATTCGTTGCGGCCAAAAGGGAAACCTTTTGGCCGCAATTGCGTTTGCAAATCGGAAAAGCAGGAGAAGTTCATGGCAGTAGCGCTCGAGGCAACGACCGGCGCCAAGCAGAATTGTGTGACGGTAGCATCGCCGAAACGTGATACTAGATTGGATGTTCTGCGCGGACTCGCGCTTATCACGATCTTCATCAATCATGTTCCCGGCCAGATTTTTGAGAACATTACAACCAAGAATTTCGGCTTCTCAGATGCAGCTGAAGCCTTTGTCCTGATCTCCGGCATCGCCGTCGGCTTGGCCTACGGTTCGCGCTTCCAACCCAGCTCGTGGCTACAGACGGTGACCAAAGCCACAAAGCGAGCCTTTACACTGTATCTGGCTCACATGATCACGACATTCATGACACTCGCCCTGTTCTTGATCGGCGCTTGGATCTTCCATCGACCCGGTCTGCTCTGCGAAATCAATATCCTTGCCATCCTGACCAATCTGAAGGCCGGCATTCCCTCGCTGCTTCTGCTCGGACATCAAATCGGCTACAACAATATCCTGCCGATGTACGGCGCGCTGATGTTGATGGTACCAATTATCCTTCTGCTCAACGCGGCAAGCCCGCTTCTTGCGCTTGCAGTCTCTGGTGCTGTCTGGCTGTTTTCCGGCGTTTACGAGATTGCCCCTCACAACATGCTGATCGAGGGTTACTGGTTCCTCAATCCGCTGTCCTGGCAGTTCCTCTTCACGATCGGCATCGTCGGAATGATGCATGTGCGCGGTGGTGGCAAGCTGCCGCAGCACCCGATCCTTTTTGCTCTCGCTGCGGCCTATGTCGTGTTGTCCTTCGCTTGGGTCGTAGGCCAGCTCTGGAGCTTCGGAAATGCGCTGGCCTCACTCGGGCTGCCGCCCGTGCTGACGGGCTTCGACAAGACGTTCCTGTCCCTGCCCAGATTACTGCACGTTTTGGCGTTGTCCTATCTGGTGATAAATATTCCGGCGATCTCACACCTGCTTCGCCGATCCACGGATAATCCGCTGACCATCTTAGGTCGCCACTCGCTGAGCATTTTCGTAGCCGGCACCGTCTTGGCGATGGTGGGTCAGGTCGCACTCTATATCAACAACCACGACAAAATCATTGGCCCGATCTTCGTGATCATCGGTATCGCCATTCAGTTCGCCTACGCCTACCATCTTGAGCGCAAGCGCAAGCTTGGGACGAGCAGCAACAGAAGCCTGCCAAACCGACAGATGGTGCTGGTTCCTGTGCGCATCGATCGTTCGCGAGATCACCGCTAGGCGCGCGTTTCGCAGGGTGGTCAATCCGCGACAGCGCAGCCGTTCTCATGGCAAGAACCTTGACTCCTGTGGAAAACCTTTTAAGAGCAACAGCGGAAAAGGAATATCCATGGTTCGCGACGAACACGCCATTGCTGCATGCAATGACCGGGCACAAGGTGCCGGGATGGATGTTGCCTTTCCGGTTTCTTCCAAAACCAAGGCCAAAACGACGACGAAAACCGTCTGACGTCTCTGGCCTGCCGCTCTCTCCCCGGCTCGGCTGGGGACAAGGAAGCCGCGATATTTTCGCGCTTCCCCTCACCGAACAAGAGGAGAGAAGAGAAAGAGAGCTTGAGAAATGGGTTTTAAAGTTGCAGTTGCGGGAGCTACCGGAAATGTCGGCCGGGAAATGCTCAATATCCTCTCCGAACGTGGTTTCCCCGCCGATGAAGTCGTAGCGCTTGCGTCTGCGCGCTCGCAGGGCACCGAAGTTTCTTACGGCGACAAGACGCTGAAGGTCGCAAACCTTGAGAATTACGACTTCTCGGACACCGACATCTGCCTGATGTCGGCCGGCGGCGAAGTCTCCAAGAAGTGGTCGCCCAAGATCGGCGCCCAGGGTTGCGTCGTCATCGATAACTCATCGGCATGGCGCTACGACGCAGACGTGCCGCTGATCGTTCCGGAAGTGAATCCGGACGCCATCACCCAGTTCAGCAAGCGTAACATCATCGCCAATCCGAACTGCTCGACCGCACAGCTCGTCGTGGCTCTCAAGCCGCTGCACGACGTCGCCAAGATCAAGCGCGTGGTCGTTTCGACCTATCAGTCCGTTTCCGGCGCTGGCAAGGACGGTATGGACGAACTGTTCAACCAGACGCGTGCAGTCTTCGTCGCGGATCCGATCGAGAACAAGAAGTTCACGAAGCGCATTGCCTTCAATGTAATTCCGCACATCGATAGCTTCATGGAAGACGGCTACACGAAGGAAGAGTGGAAGGTTCTCGCCGAGACCAAGAAGATGCTCGATCCCAAGATCAAGGTGACCTGCACGGCAGTTCGCGTTCCCGTCTTCATTGGCCACTCTGAATCGGTCAACATTGAATTCGAAAACGAGATCACGGCCGATCAGGCACGAGACATCTTGCGCGAAGCTCCCGGCTGCCTTGTCATCGACAAGCACGAGAACGGCGGCTACATCACGCCTTACGAGTCTGCCGGCGAAGATGCGACCTTCATCTCCCGCATCCGCGAGGACGCGACGGTCGAGAACGGCCTGAATATGTGGGTCGTTTCCGACAACCTTCGCAAGGGGGCCGCTCTCAACGCGATCCAGATCGCCGAGCTGCTTATCAATCGCGGACTTGTGAAGCCGCGCAAGCAGGCAGCCTGAACCAATTGTTAACTATGGTTTGTTAAGCCCGGCTTATTAAGGTAAGGGCTTTCTTGGCGCGGGTTTGCCGTTCTCGGCTTCCCGCGCTTGCCAAATCAAAGACGGTGACAATATTGCCGAAAGCGGGCTGCGGGCCCGGTTTGAAGGCTAGTCAGATCGGGATCGGGGTATCTCCATGCGCATGACAAGATTTTTGTTGGCAGCCTCGGCGGCCTGCATTCTCCACGCAGTTCCTGCCGCGGCCAAGGCAGCCCAGTGCGGCAACAATGGCGCTGGCTTCGAGGCATGGGTTGGCGAATTCAAGCAAGAGGCCGCTGCAAACGGCGTTAGCGCCGCGGTTCTTGACCGCGCCTTTGCAAACGTCTCCTACAACAGACCTACTATCTCCGCCGACCGTGGCCAGAAGAGCTTCAAGCTTTCCTTCGATGCCTTCATGCAGAAACGTGGCGGCGCCACGATCATTTCCCGCGGCAAGAGCATGAAGCGTGCCAATGCCGCGCTCTTTGCATCCATCGAACGCCGCTACGGTGTACCTGCCGGTCCGCTGATCGCGATTTGGGGCATGGAGACCGGATTCGGGAGCTACATGGGCAACCAGCACACGCTGTCGGCCGTGTCGACGCTCGCTTACGACTGCCGACGTTCCGATTACTTCACCGATCAGCTCTATGCAGCGCTCCAGCTTGTCTCGGAGGGTTACCTTAACCCACAGGCGCGCGGTGCAGCCCATGGCGAGATCGGGCAGACGCAGTTCCTGCCGCGCAATGTCGTGCGCTTCGGCGTGGATGGCGATGGCGACGGCCGCGTCGATATGGTCGGCTCGCGCGCTGACGCACTTGCCTCTACTGCTAACTTCCTGAAGGGCCACGGCTGGCAGGCTGGTGCTGGCTATCAGCCCGGCGAACCCAACTTCACGGCAATTGCCGGCTGGAACGCCGCGACGGTCTACCAACAGGCCATTGCTTACATCGGGCAACAGATAGACGCAAACTGAGAAGAGTCGGGCACAAACCAACAGCGCCGAACTCGTTCGGCGCTCTTTTTGTTTGGGACCTAAACGTCGGGGCGAATGAAGTCCCGGGTTTCAGCGTCCATGACCCACAGCTCGCCGGTCGAAATATCGAACCAGGCGCCATGAAGGGCGATCTCGCCGGCCTCTTCCAAGGCCTTGATGTTCGGGAACGTCCTGAGATTTTCAATCGAATTGCGGATCGACACGCGCTCGAGCGCGGTTTGACGCTCGGCAGGCGTCATGACGTCGTTGGCGCCGATCTGCTCCGCGGCAGGTTTTACCAGCGACATCCAGCGGCCGATAAAGTCACCGGGAGAGAGGGGCTCGGCACTCGGGTCGAGGGCGGCTCTAATACCACCACAACGTCCATGGCCCATGACAACGATATCTGTAACCTTCAGGGCCTGGACCGCGAATTCAAGAGCAGCTGACGTCGCATGAAAATGGCCGTCCGGCTCGTAAGGCGGCACCATATTGGCGACGTTGCGGATGACGAAAAGTTCGCCGGGACCGGCATCGAAGATCAACTCGGGCGCAGCGCGGGAGTCGGAACAGGCGACCACCAGCGTGCTTGGGCTTTGGCCGTGTTCGGCCAGAGTTCTATAGCGATCACGGGCGTCCGCATAACGCCCGTTCATAAAGTTGCGATAACCGTCAAGAAGGATGTTTGGAAAACGCTGCATGATCTTCGATTACAGCCTGCGCTGAACAAGATCAATATCGCACTGCAAGATAGCAGCACGCGTGACGTCACCCCTTGCGTCTCTGCGCCGGATGCATCAGGCGCCGCATCTGCACCATCGCCATAGGCGTCGCCAGGCTTGACGCGTCGCTAGCCAGCGTCAATTCGTCACTCCCTCGTTTCACGGCGCGCGCAAGCACCTCGTAAACACTTGCTGTTGCAAGCTGAAGCGCCTTCTCGTCCTCCATGCCGGAAAGAAGCCGCGACAGAAACAGGGCGGCGAGGAGATCGCCGAGACCATTCGGCGGTTTGTCGATAAGGCGATGTTCTGCCAGCAGCGCATGGCGGCCCGAGAGATAGAGATTCCCTGTGCCCCCTGCCATCATCGGCACGGCCGACGTCACCAACATACGGGACGGCCCCAACGACAGGGCAGCGTCCATGATTGCTGTATTGTCTTCGAGCGGCGCACCGGCAAGCCAGGCGAGCTCATACCGATTAGGCGTTGCAAGCGAAGCGAGGGGCACCAGATGATCCCTGATGGCCTCGGCCGTCGCCTGTGGCACGTAGAGACCACCCAGATCCCCAATGACTGGATCGCAAACGTAAAGCAGGTCGGGCTTCTGCTCGCCCAAAGCCGTCACCAGCCGGGCAACCGAGCGCGCCTGCGCGGCATTCCCGAAATACCCTGAGAGCACGGCCTTAACTTCACCGATCCAAGGCGCGCGAATGAGATCGTCGATCGCCGCATCAAAATCGGCCTCGGCAAATGTCAGCCGTGTCGATCGGCCATGGCCGGGATGCCATGGCATCACAATCGTCGGCAGCGCCCAGACCTGATGGCCGAGAGTCTCAAGCGCAAAGACCGCCGCACGATTTCCGACGGACCCACGCACAACATGGCTGGAGATAACAATGACAGTTCCTGCGGCATTATCTGACATGGTGCTCTACTCGGTCTTCGATGAGCGTTGATCTCCTTTTTACAGCTCCGCTGTCAACTGCTCTTCATGCAGACATGAAAGCCTCGGCCGAAGGAAACGCCGACATCCATGTGGTGAAGCAAGATCTTTCGAAAATTTGCGTTGCAGCGGCCAAAAACGCATGAAAGCTGCCTCGCAATGCCCTCTTTTAGAGATTCTTTCGGCAAATCTTCTGCTAACTTGCGCCAAATCGAGGAGATGAGGGAGTGTCTGTGATGGCTGGTCGAAATAATCCGAAGCGAGAAAAACAGCTCGAGAGCGCGACCAAAATCGCGGCGGCAACCGGAGAAACCTACCTTAATCCCGAGTTCTTGTTCGGGCGTGCCAGCGGCGATGACCTGGAACGCTACACACCGGAGATGCTGGCGCTTTCCGCCGTGCATTCGGCGAAGGAATTGGCGGCGTGGGCGGGCAATTCGGCACGCATCACCGTCGACACCATCACCGACGTAGAGCCCGAGGGCGTCGCCGTATCAGTTCTTTCGGTCACCGACCGCAACATGCCATTCCTGTACGAATCGGTAATGGGCGAGGTCACCAGCAGTTATCGCGACCTCTACATGGCCGTGCACCCGATCCTCGTAGTGGAGGACGGCAAAACACCGACGCTTTACTCTGCCGATCTTCCGAGCGAACCAGCCAATCGCGTCAGTCATATCCAGCTTCACCTTGCCCCACTAACAACGGCTCAGGCTGCCGACCTCATCAAGCGGGTGAAGGCCGTGGTCGAGCAGGTACGTGTGACGGTTGCCGACTGGCGGCCGATGCTGGACAAACTCGGAACGGTCATCGACGAGCTTTCCGCGTACAATGCCAGCCGAAGGAAATCGGAAAGGGATGAAGCGCTTGCCTTTCTGACGTGGCTGCGAGATGCAAACTTCACCTTCCTCGGGATGCGCGAGTACGTCTACTCGGGCAAAGGTGCGAGCGCAAAGGTGGAACGTGACAAGGGTGCCGGCCTCGGTATCCTTTCGAACCCGGACGTGCTCGTTCTACGCACCGGCAAGGACGCCGTTACAACAACGCCTGAAATCCTGGCATTCCTGGATGGACCGGATTTCCTGATTGTCACAAAGGCGAATGTGAAGTCGATCGTCCATCGTCGCGCCTACATGGATTACGTCGGCGTGAAGCGCTTTGACGCGAAGGGCAACGTAACCGGCGAATTGCGTATCGTTGGCTTGTTCACGTCGACCGCCTACACGTCCCTTGCCAGCGATATTCCGTTGCTCCGCTCAAAGATCGAACGGGTGAAAGAACACTTCGGCTTCGACCCGATGAGTCACTCGGGCCGTATGCTGGATAACACGCTGGAATCCTACCCGCGCGACGACCTTTTCCAGATTGACACCACGCTCCTGGCGGGCTTCGCGGAACAGATCAATGATCTCGCCGATCGGCCGCGGGTTCGTGCGTTGCCGCGCATCGATCACTTTGATCGCTTCGTTTCGGTGATCGTTTATGTGCCGCGCGAGGAATACGACTCGATCGTACGTGAAAAAATCGGAACCTATCTCAAGACCGTCTATGATGGCCGCGTGTCTGCCTATTACCCGGCTTTCCCGGAAGGCGGCGTCGCACGCGTTCACTTCATCATCGGTCGTTCAGGCGGTAAAACTCCACGCGTGTCGCAAGCAAAACTCGAGGAGGCGATCCGAGCCATTACAGCGCGCTGGGATGACCGGTTCGAGGCCCTAGCCGGACCCAAGGCCCCACGCTTGCACGTAAGCCATGCCTTCCAAGATCTCTTTCCGCCCGAAGAGACCTTCTACGATCTTGAGGATATCGCCGCTTGTGCAGCCGGTGAACCGATCCGCATCGCGTTCTACACGCGAGAGAAGGACGGCGTTGAGCTGCTCTGCCTGAAGATTTTCCACGCCGGCGGGCAGCTCGCCTTGTCTCGCCGCGTGCCGTTGCTCGAAAACCTTGGCTTCAACGTCATCAGTGAAGGAACATTCGACATCGACGTAACCCTCCACGGCGGCACGGAAACGCTGGTTGTGTTGCACGATATGGAACTTGAGCCTCGGGGAGGCGTCCAAATCGATCTCCACCGTCATGGACCGATGTTGGAGGAGGCGTTCCTCGCAGCATTCAGCGGCGTCATCGATAATGACAACTTCAACCGCCTGATCGTTTCGGCGGGACTGACCGCACGCGAAACCAGCGTGCTTCGCGCCTATGCCCGCTATCTGCGCCAGGCCGGCATTCCGTACTCTCTCGACTATATCGCTACGACGTTGGACAAGTATCCGGTCATCGCGGCGATGATCTTCCGGCTGTTCTACGACGCGCTCGATCCGAAGATCTCCGAGAAGGTGCGGATCAAGAAGGCAGCCGAGCATCACCAAAGGATCGAGGCGGCTCTCTCCGATGTGCCGAGCCTCGACGATGATCGAATCCTGCGCCGCTACGTTAACGTCGTGGACGCGACACTGCGGACCAACTACTTCCAGCGCAATCAGGACGGCTCGCCGAAAGCGATGCTGGCCTTCAAGCTCGACCCACATCTCGTCGACGGCCTGCCCGAACCGCGGCCATTCCGCGAGATGTTCGTCTATGGCGTCGAAGTAGAGGGCGTTCACCTACGCTTTGGCAAGGTGGCGCGCGGCGGCCTGCGTTGGTCCGACCGTGCTGAAGACTATCGCACCGAAGTGCTGGGGCTTGTGAAGGCACAACAGGTCAAGAACGCGGTCATCGTGCCGGTTGGCGCAAAGGGTGGGTTCTATCCGAAGAAGCTCCCGGTCGGCGGCAGCCGCGATGAGACCTTCAACACCGGTCGCGAAGCTTACAAGACCTATATCCGCACGCTACTGTCGATTACTGACAACATCAGTGGCGCTGATATTGTGCCGCCGAAGGATACGGTCAGGCTCGACGGCGATGACCCGTATTTTGTCGTGGCAGCCGACAAGGGAACCGCGACCTTCTCGGACACCGCCAATGCTCTAGCCCAGGAAGCCGGCTTTTGGCTGGATGACGCATTTGCCTCGGGCGGCTCTGCCGGATATGACCACAAGAAGATGGGCATCACTGCCCGCGGCGCCTGGGAAACGGTAAAGCGCCACTTCCGCGAAATGGACATCGATATCCAGACCACGCCCTTCACCGTTGCAGGTGTCGGTGACATGTCCGGTGATGTGTTCGGCAACGGCATGCTGCTGTCGCCAAAAATCCGACTGGTCGCCGCGTTCGACCACCGCGACATCTTCATTGATCCCGATCCTGATATGACAAAGACACTCGCCGAACGGCAGCGTCTTTTCAACCTGACGCGGTCGAGCTGGCAGGATTTCGACAAAACTGTGCTCTCGAAGGGCGCGATGATCATTTCGCGATCGGCAAAGTCCGTAACACTGACGCCGGAAGCGGTGGCCGCGATTGGGATCGACAAGTCGGTGGCAACGCCGTTTGAGATCATGACGGCCATCCTGAAGAGCCCAGTTGACCTGCTGTGGTTCGGCGGGATCGGCACCTACGTCAAGGCACCCTTCGAGACCGATGCTGAAGTCGGCGACCGCGCCAACGATCCCATCCGCGTTGCGGCCGAGGATGTGCGCGCCAAGGTGATCGGCGAAGGCGCAAATCTCGGTGTCACACAGAAGGGCCGTATTGCCTACTGCCTGAAAGGCGGACGTTGCAACTCGGATGCGATTGACAATTCGGCCGGCGTCAACACGTCCGACGTCGAGGTCAACATCAAGATCGCGCTTGCCGCAGCAATGCACGATAGTCGCCTTACACGGCCAAAGCGCGACCAGCTCCTGTCATCAATGACCGAGGAAGTCGGAAAGCTTGTGCTCAGGAACAACTACCTGCAGTCTTTGGCGATTTCGCTGACCGAGCGCAAGGGGACAGCCAACGGGCTTGAACTTGCCCGGCTCATGACAGTGCTCGAGGGCGCCAAGCAATTGAACCGAAAGGTGGAAACGCTACCGGACGATGCGGTCCTTGCCGAGCGCTATGCCGCAGGTAAGCCACTAACCCGGCCTGAGATCGGCGTTCTCCTTTCCTATGCCAAGATTGTGTTGTTCGATGCCCTGGCAGCCAGCGATTTGCCTGACGATCCCTATTTCGCTGCAACGCTTTCGAACTACTTCCCTGCAAAGATGCGGAAGACCAACGCATCCGACATCGATACCCATCGCCTGAAACGTGAGATTATTGCGACCGTGCTCGCCAACGAGACCATCAACCGAGGTGGCCCCGGCTTCGCCGTCGGTATGATAGACGCCACAGCGGCATCCGCGTCTGAGGTGGTTCGGGCAGCAATCATCGCCCGTGATGGCTTCGATCTCGGCAGGCTCTGGACTGAAACGGATGCATTGGACGGCAAGATTGGCGGCCAGATGCAGAACCGGATCTACGAGGAAATCAGCCACACCTTCACGGTACTCACACGCCTCCTTGTGAAGACACAGATGGCCAAGGGCGATATGGCCGCGACCGTCGACGGACTTCAGGCTGCCCTGAAGAAGCTCAAGCCGATTTTTGCCAACCAGACGGTGCCAGAGCTCGAAGCACGCCAGCAGGAGTATCGCGACGCCGGCGTGCCGGACAAGTTGGCTGCCGAGATCTCGAGGCTGCTCGGCTTTGCGCTCGTGCCTGAGATCATGCAGATCGCCGAACGCACGGGCGAACCGCTGGCGCGCGCTGCGGAAAGCTATTTTGCCGTTTCCCAAACATTCCGGATCGGACGGTTGCTCGCCGCCGGATCGCGGATTGTCACGGCCGACCACTATGAGAACCTGGCGCTGGCGCGAAGCATCGACCAGATCGCCAGTGCGAGGCGCGATATCGTCATCTCGGCGCTTGCCAACCATGGGAAAGACAAGCTTCCGGTCCAGGCTTGGCATGCCGGCGATCGCATCAGGATCAACCGGATAGCAGAGGAATTGTCCGGGTTGAGCGACAGCGGCGATCCAAACCTTGCGCGGATCACAGTCGCTGCGGGTCTGTTGAGCGACCTTGCGCGCGACGGGGCGAGGTGAGACAGTTCCGCTCGGAATCAGGAGCGGATTGTGAATCGCATCGACTGGACGGGAACTCAGCCGGCAAGAGTGTCGGAAAAGGGCATCTGGGGCTGGATGCTCTTTGACTGGGCGGCCCAGCCGTTCTTCACGGTCGTGACGACGTTTATCTTTGGCCCTTACTTCGTGTCACGCCTGACGGCCGATCCGGTCTCCGCCCAGGCGATGTGGAGTAACATGGCGACGATCTCTTCGGTAATCATCGCCATTTTATCCCCCGTCCTCGGATCGATCGCCGACCAGTCCGGTGCCCGAAAGCCATGGATTACGTTCTTCGCCGTCATCAAGATTGCAAGCCTCTTCGGGCTCTGGTTTGCGGCTCCCGGTTCGCCGCTGATCTATCCGATCGTCTTCATGATCCTGGCTTCCGTCGCCGCAGAATTCTCGATCGTCTTCAATGACTCTATGATGCCCCGTCTCGTCAGCAAGGATGAGGTCGGCAAGTTGTCCAATACAGCCTGGGGCCTTGGCTACCTCGGCGGTATGATTGTTCTGATCGCCGTTGTGGTCCTGCTGGCAGGAAATCTGGAATCCGGCAAAACGATTCTCGGTTTGGAGCCCTTGTTCGGTCTGGATCCGCACCAAGGCGAGGATGCCCGCATCACCGGGCCGATCTCTGCCATCTGGTACCTGATCTTTATTCTTCCGATGTTCTTCTTTACGCCGGACATCAGCAAAGGTCTTCCATTCCGCGCCGCCGTGCGTACGGGTCTTTCCGAGCTGAAAAGCACGCTTGGCGAACTGCGAAACCGGCGAGGCATTCTTCACTTCTTAGTCGCACGGATGATCTATCAGGATGGCGTCAACGGACTATTGATACTCGGCGGAGCCTTTGCCGCGGGAATGTTCGGATGGGCGACAATCGAGATCGGGATTTACGGGATAATACTCAACGTCGTTGCGATATTCGGCTGCATCATTGCCGGTAGGGTCGATCGACGTATTGGCTCCAAATCGACAATCGTCATCAGCCTGGTAATGCTGTTGCTCGCCACCATCGGCATCGTGTCGACGGGTCCCGGATACACGCTCTTCGGCTTGCTTGAACTGTCAACCGCCGATTCCGGCGGCCTCTTCGGTACGGCAGCCGAAAAAGCATACATTGCCTACGGCCTGCTGATCGGCCTTGCTTTCGGCCCGGTGCAGGCGTCGTCCAGATCCTATCTCGCGCGGAGCGTAAGCCTGAACGAAGCCGGCCGTTACTTCGGCATCTATGCCCTTTCTGGGCGCGCCACAAGCTTCATGGCAACGCTGTTATTTTCCGCCGTGACGTACATGACTGGCTCGTCGCGGTTTGGAATGGCAACACTTGTGCTCTTCCTGGCCGCAGGGCTGATCCTGCTTGTCCGTACGCCCTATCCTGCGGACAGGGCGTGACGGCAGGGCTTACCGCTCAATGACGGAAGTGCCGCATTCCGGTAAAGACCATTGCGACATTGTGCTCGTTGGCAGCGTCGATCACTTCCTGGTCGCGCATTGATCCGCCGGGCTGGATGACCGCCGTCGCACCCGCCGCGATCATCGACAGCAGGCCATCAGCGAAGGGCAGGAAAGCTTCCGATGCAACGGCCGAACCGCGCGTCAGGGGCTCCGCGAGACCAAGCGCCCTTGCCGCTTCCTCGGCCTTCAGGCCGGCAATCCGCGCAGAATCGACACGGCTCATCTGGCCCGCGCCAATACCCGCCGTCTGCCCGTCCTTGGCATAGACAACGGCGTTCGACTTGACATGCTTCGCCACTTTGAAGGCAAACTTCATGTCTTCCAGTTCCTGCTGGGTCGGAGCACGCTTGGTGACCACCTTCAGCTCCAGATCCTCGACCATGCCATTGTCGCGGCTCTGCACGAGCAAACCGCCGGACACCGTTTTCGCCGTCAGACCGGCAGACCGCGGGTCCGGCAGACCGCCTGCAGTCAGCAGCCGGAGGTTTGCCTTGCGCGCGACGACGGCTTTCGCCTCATCCGTAGCGTCGGGCGCGATAATGACTTCGGTAAAGAGCTTGATGATCTCCTCCGCCGTTTCCGCATCGAGCGTCTGGTTGAGGGCGATGATGCCGCCGAAGGCAGAAACGGAATCGCAGGCAAGCGCGCGCTTGTAGGCTTCGAACAGGTTGGCGCCGGTCGCTACCCCACAGGGATTTGCGTGCTTGATAATCGCGCAGGCTGCGGACTTCTCCGGCAGGAACTCGGCGACAAGCTCATAGGCCGCATCGGTGTCATTGATGTTATTGTAGGAGAGTTGCTTGCCCTGAAGCAGTGCCGCGGTGGCAACGCCAGGCCTGCGCTCGCCTGTGACATAGAATGCAGCCTTCTGGTGAGGATTCTCGCCATAGCGCATCTCTTCCTTCAGCACACCGCCAATGACGCGATGGCGCGGGGTGTCGATAGAAAGCGCCTCAGCAAACCAGTTAGAGATCATGGCATCGTAAGCTGCCGTGCGTGCGAACGCCTTGGCGGCCATCCGCTGGCGGAACGCGTAAGCAGTCTGGCCGGCATCCGCAGCGAGCTGCTCAAGCAGTTCGGGATAGTCCGCCGGATCGGTCAAGATCGTCACATAAGCGTGGTTCTTGGCCGAAGCACGGATCATCGCCGGACCGCCGATATCGATATTCTCGACGGTCGTCGGATAGTCACCGCCAGCGGCACGGACGTCCTCGAAGGGATAGAGATTGATGACGACGAGGTCGATACCCTCGATGCCGTGCGCTTTCATCGCGGCCTGGTGTTCCGCATCATCGCGGATGGCAAGCAGGCCACCGTGCACTTTCGGATGCAGTGTCTTGACGCGACCATCCATGATCTCAGGAAACCCTGTGACGTCGGAGACATCCGTGACCGCAAGTCCGGCCGCAGCAATTGCCTTGTGCGTGCCACCGGTGGACAGGAGACGAACGCCCTTATCGGCAAGTGCGCGCGCGAGCTCGACGATACCGGTCTTATCAGATACCGAAAGCAGTGCGGTCTTGACGTCGACTTTGTCGGGTGCAGGAATTTTCTTGGAAACAACGGCCATGAGGCTTCTCCGTTTGGTCTTCAGGAGATATCCGGCGAGGGATAAGCAGATGATGGCGCCGCGTTAGCACAGCTTTACGCCCGCGGAAACACTCGCTAGCTCTTGCGCGATAAAAACCAGCGTATTTCGGGCCGGTCAGGGTAGGACAAGGCAATCTCGATCTGGTCGGATCCGCAGATTCCGGAGGCGTCGGCGAAGAATACGTCCTCGCCGATCAACACCTCGTTCCCTGGCGAGGAAAACAGCCATGTCTCACCATCGGGCGCCGTCATCATCACCGACTCTTTGTCGAGTTGCTTCAGGTTGATCGAGGGGTGAGCGTGGAAGCGTGCCACTGCGCGCACCGGCTCATCGACCTTCCCTTCCGGCGCGACAAGCCGATCACAGCCGGTAACGATCAATCCTGTGGCGTTCAGCGTCAGCTCGCGCTCATGCAAGACACCAAAGGTGTTGAGGTAGCCGTCGTGGCTCGCCTTGATAACGTCGCGTCCATCATCGGCGAGCACGCGATCGACATTCACAGTCTTCACACCATCGGTGATCACATTCGCAATAAAGTCAGACGCTGCAAAACGGCTCGATGAGGTGTCATCGACGGTAACAGTGCTGTGAGCGGCAGTTGTTCGCGCAATCTGCACATAACGCCGACCGGCAAATTTCGGCGACCCGGAATTGACGATGAAGCGGTGACGCCCGGAGGACATCTCAAACGACAGGCAACCGGCATGCGCCGTACGGGACAGGCTCCCAGCTGGCGGCAATCCGGTGTCGGCAATCACGACCGTTCTTCCCGCTGCCAGCCGCTGATAGCGCGAATGGGGCATGGCCTTGAAGGGATCTCCCGCCGTCTCGTCATACCGAAGCAACGACATCAGTTCAGTGGCGAGAGTGGACGTCGCGCCATTGAAAAGTGCGAGATCGCCATCCTGATGCCTGAAAAACCGCAAGGCAGGATACATACGATCAATGCCCGAGATCAGTTTCTGCGGCAGATCATGGCCCAAATTGACGTAGGTTTGCCTCAGCGGAAGGAGATCGAGCAGCAACTCCAGGCCAACCCGCGGGTTGCGCGAGACGTGGCCTCCATCCGACAGAATCTGGCTGTCGAACTCGTGGTCCAGGGCTTCGGCAGCGCGCCGAAGGGCACCTGCGCGTGTCGGCATTGCAATCGATGCCATCGCGAGGGCAATCCGCAATCGAAAGCGAACCTCACCCGGCGGCGCATACTTTGCCATTCGCCGCAGAAACCGGACTTGGAAGGCAAGCGACCGCAGGAAGCGGCGGTAAAAACCGCGATCGGCATTGTAGAGAACCACGGGCGAATGAGAGAGCCAGGCAATCACGCGCTGTGCCGTAACATCTATCTCCCATGCGATGCCCTCGATGCGGCCGCCATGCAGCGATAGCCAGTCGTTGACGATGGAGCGGGCAACACTCGAGTGAAGGTCACTCTTCTTCGTCCGCATGTGCCGAAGCCAGCCGAAGCTATGGAGCCGCAGCGCAAAGGACCTGGAGGGGAGGCTGAAATTGAAGGGCGACTTGCCGCCCGTTTCGAGAAGGCGTCCAGCAAGCAGGAAGCGGCCGTTCAAAATTTCTTCAGCTACGTGCGGATCGACCGCGCGTAGGTCGGTGGGGGCGACGATCAGGCGCTCCGGCGCGTGAATGGTATGGCGGAAGAGACGCAGCCGCAGGATCGCTCCGCGGCACAGCGTGCGCCGCCAAACCTCTCTCACATAACGAGTCGAGAACCCGGACCACATGTTTATTGTCTATTGACCCGCGTCGTTAAGAATAAGTGAATAAGCCCGGAATCAGTGACACTTACGTATCAAATTATGACAGGTGCTCAACTATGCCAGTTGCCTTTCGATCAGGCAACACGGCGCATGACGACGGCATAAAAGCCATCGAGACCGCCCGCAAAACCGGAGGGAACCGCCAGCATGTCGGGTGTCGTGCGGAATTCTCCGAGGGGGCTGATGGCAGATTCGAGGCCCGGCCAGCGCTTGGCATCAATGGCGACACGCTCGACTATTGGCGTATCTGAGAGGACGCGAGCCGCGACGTCCTCTCCCTCGCTAGGGTCAAGCGAACAATTGGAGAAGACGATTGTGCCGCCCGGCTTCAGCAAGGCAATGGCGTGGCGGAGCAAGCGCTCCTGAAGCACCGCGAGTTTCCCAATGTCTTCAGGTCCCTTGGCCCAAAGAACATCCGGATGCCGGCGCGTCGTCCCCGTCGATGAGCAAGGAGCATCCAGCAGTATCGCGTCGAACAGCTCTACTGGCTCGTATTTCGTCAGGTCGCTAGCCACCGTCTCGGCAGTCAGCCCTAGTCGATCGAGATTGGCTCTCAAACGCTTGATGCGATTTTCGGATTGCTCGACGGCCGTAACGTCGCCGCCAGCGAGAACCAGTTGGGCCGTCTTTCCGCCGGGGGCCGCACACAGATCGGCAACGCGTTTCCCTGTCAGGTCTCCAAAGAGCTGAGCGGGAATACTGGCGGCGGCGTCTTGAACCCACCACGCGCCTTCCGCAAATCCCTCAAGTGAGGGAATACCGCCCTCGAAAGCAGCCAGCCGAACACCGCCGGTCGGCAGCGTAAAACCGCCCAACCGTTCCGCCCAGCTCTGCGCATCCGTCTTGACGGTAAGGTCGATCGCCGCCGGCTCGAGCTGCGATTCGGAAATCGACAGCGCCCTTTCCTTGCCATAGGCCTTTTCGAGTCTTTGAAGAAACCATTCCGGCATGACCGGAATGGCTTTGATGTCAGCCAGAACGTCCTCTTTCTCGCGTCCAAGCCGGCGCAAGACGGCATTGACCAGCTTGGCAAAGCGACGATTTCGCGGATCCTGATTTGATTGCTCGACGGCAAGATCGACTGCGGCATGATCCGGCACATCGAGGTAGAGGATCTGTGCGGTGGCAATCGCAAGAACATGGTGCAATGCCCGGGCGCCTTCGGGAAGCGGCGATTCGAGCAGAAGGGAGATTGCGGCATCAATGCGCGGCAAATGGCGGAGCGTCGCATTGAGAATTGCGCGCACCAATGCGCGATCACCCTCGTTCAGAGCCTTGTAGGCCGGATTGCCATGTTCATTGTCCAAGGCGCCGTCAAGCGGTAGCTTCCGGTCCACGACGGCCGCCAGGATCTTGGCTGCGGCGGCACGAACCTGCAATCCGGGCTTTGCCGGCGCAACGACGGGTCCCGAGTTGGAGGGCTTGGCTTTACGAAATGGCTTTTTCTTGCCGTCTGAATTCAAGACCACGGACCTTTCGGCGGTTGTGAACCACCGCGATCAAGACCGGTATTCGGAACCGAGCGCGATTTGCGCATCGGATTATCAGCGCGAGCAGGCGACGTCGAGACATTCATGCCGCTGCGTGCCATTTCCTGCAGCGCCGCAATCCGGTTTTCGGTGTTCGGATGTGTAGAGAACAGGTTGTCCATGCCGGCCCCTGTCAGCGGATTGATGATGAACATGTGAGCGGTTGCCGGGTTGCGCTCGGCATCGTAGTTGGGCACATGCGATGCGCTTCGCGCGATCTTGCCGAGCGCTGAAGCAAGCCACAGGGGATTGCCGCAGATCTCCGCACCACGGCGATCTGCGGAGTATTCGCGCGTCCGGCTAATGGCCATCTGAACCATCATCGCGGCAAGCGGGGCGACAATCATCGCCAGCAACACCCCGATGAAGCCAAGCGGATTGTTGTTGTTTTCCCGATTGCCACTAAAGAAGAACGCAAAATTGCCCAACATGGAAATCGCGCCGGCGAGGGTCGCTGTGATCGTCATGGTCAAGGTATCGCGGTTTTGCACGTGGGCAAGCTCGTGCGCCATGACGCCTGCGACTTCTTCAGGCGTCAGCGCGCTCAGCAAGCCGGTGGAAGCGGCAACGGCGGCGTTCTCAGGATTGCGACCGGTCGCAAAGGCGTTCGGCTGCGGGCTGTCATAGAGATAGACCTTGGGCATGGGCAGGCCCGCATTGCGCGCGAGATCCCTTATGATTGCGAA
This sequence comes from Hyphomicrobiales bacterium, assembly GCA_900466605.1. Taxonomy (GTDB): domain Bacteria; phylum Pseudomonadota; class Alphaproteobacteria; order Rhizobiales; family Rhizobiaceae; genus Rhizobium. Next base: position 80,106 of record UBMU01000002.1, on the reverse strand, counting down.
GAACTCCGGCGCGTTGCGTTCGTCGATCTCCTGCGCTCGATAGGCCGACAGCACCATGCGGTCGGAATTCCAGTAGGAAAAGAAGTTCATCCCGGCGGCGATTACGAACGCGATCATCATGCCGCCGCGTCCGCCAATCAGGAAGCCGACGGCCATGAACAATGCTGTCATGAAGGCAAGCAACATGGCTGTACGGACGAGGTTCATCGCTGTCTCCAAATACCCCTGAGCGGACCGCATGCGGCTAGAGGGTTTCAATTGCGGCGCCGGCGCACTATGATTTGGTCATTCACCAGCCAATTTCAATATTTTTTCAGGCGGAAGCGCGTGATGCAGGCAGCCGATAACGACAACAACGAAACTTTGGCGACTGAAGCCGCTGACGCTCCCCGCAAGTTGCTCTCGCCAGCTGCCAAGCGCGCGCTTGCCGAGGCCGAAGAGCGTCGCCGAAACGAGAAACTTGTAGAGATGCCACCGGAAATAGGCGGCCGCGGTGGCGCTGATCCTTCTCGCTTCGGGGATTGGGAAATCAACGGCAGAGCGATCGATTTCTAAGTAAATATTCCTATTGACTTTAGGCCGTGATCGGAATTTATTCCTTTCATGAGAAAGATTGCATCGCTATTCGCATTGGCCTTCGCTCTGACTCCGGTCAAGACAGAGGCGCGCGACGAGATAGAAGGGCCGGTATCGGCTGAAATCCTGAGGGTGATCGACGGCGACACGCTGCTGGTCGAAGCCCGCCCTTGGCCGCAGCAGACAATGGAAGTCTACGTTCGGATTCGCGGGATCGATGCGCCGGAGATGCACTCCACCTGCGCGGAAGTTAGGCGTGCGGGCATCGACGCTCGTCACGCGCTTGAAAGCCTGACATCCGGATCGCCGGAGATCCAGCTTACGCAGATTGCCGGCGACAAGTATTTCGGCCGCATCCTGGCAAATGTCACGCTTTCGGATGGCAGGAATCCGGCTCAGGACCTGTTGGGCGAGGGGATTGTGCGAGCTTACAACGGTGGTCGAAAGCCGCGAGAGACCTGTCCCCAAGAGAAGTGAGGCCGCCCCGATCACCCGGAGCGGCTTCTTTGATTATGCCGTCGCCTTGTTCTGGCGGTTGGCAATCAGGTCGTCAACAACGGCCGGATCAGCGAGCGTAGAGGTATCGCCAAGCGCGCCGAAGTCATCTTCTGCGATCTTGCGCAGGATGCGACGCATGATCTTGCCGGAACGGGTCTTCGGGAGACCGGGAGCGAACTGTATCTTGTCGGGAGCGGCGATTGGGCCGATCTCGCCGCGAACATGCTTGATCAGTTGTTGGCGCAGCTCATCCGAACCCTCGTTGCCCGCCATTAAGGTGACGTAGCAGTAAATGCCTTGACCCTTGATCGGGTGCGGATAGCCGACCACTGCCGCTTCCGAAACGAGACTGTGGGAAACGAGCGCCGATTCGACCTCGGCCGTCCCCAGACGGTGCCCAGAAACGTTCAGCACGTCATCAACGCGACCCGTGATCCAGTAGTAGCCATCCTCGTCGCGGCGGCAGCCGTCACCGGTGAAGTATTTACCCTTGTAGGTCGAGAAGTAAGTCTGGATGAAGCGCTCGTGGTCGCCATAGACAGTGCGCATCTGTCCTGGCCAGCTGTCGGTAATGCAAAGGTTTCCGTCGGCAGCGCCTTCCAGCACCTTGCCTTCGTTGTCGACGAGCTGTGGCTTGACGCCAAAGAACGGCTTCGTCGCCGAACCCGGCTTTAGATCGGTCGCGCCCGGCAGCGGCGTTATCATGTGACCACCGGTTTCCGTCTGCCACCACGTATCAATCACGGGGCAGCGCTTGTCGCCAACCACGTTGTAGTACCATTCCCAGGCTTCCGGATTGATCGGCTCGCCGACGGTTCCCAGCAGGCGTAGGCTCGAGCGTGAAGAGCGAGTGACGAAATGGTCGCCAGCGCCCATCAACGAACGGATCGCTGTCGGCGCGGTATAGAAGATATTGACCTTGTGTTTGTCGATAACCTCCCAGAAGCGGCCCTGATCCGGAAAGTTCGGCACGCCTTCGAACATCAGTGTCGTCGCGCAGTTCGCAAGCGGACCGTAGACAATGTAGGAGTGCCCGGTGACCCAGCCCACGTCGGCGGTGCACCAGTAGATATCGCCAGGGTGATAGTCGAACACATATTCATGGGTCATTGCCGCATAGACGAGGTAGCCACCGGTCGTATGCAACACACCCTTGGGCTTTCCGGTGGAGCCGGACGTGTAGAGGATGAAAAGCGGATCCTCCGCCTTCATCTTTACCGGTGGGCACTCCGGCTTAACCGTGGCGGTTTCCTGATGGTACCAGAGGTCACGGCCAGGTGCCCAGCCGGTCTTGCCGCCAGTGCGCCGCACCACGAGAACCTTGTCAACGATGACATGCTGACGAGCAGCGATATGGATTGCTGTGTCGGTGTTATCCTTCAGCGGTACCGGCTTGCCGCCGCGCACACCTTCGTCGCAGGTGATCACGAAAGTCGATTCACAGTCGACGATACGGCCTGCCAGCGCTTCCGGTGAGAACCCGCCGAACACCACCGAATGTACAGCGCCGATGCGGGCACAGGCGAGCATCGCGTACGCCGCCTCGGGGATCATCGGCATATAGATGGTAACGCGATCACCCTTCTTGACGCCGTGCTTTTTCATGACGTTCGCCATGCGGCAAACGTGCTCGTAGAGCTCGTTATAGGTGATCTTCTTATCGACGTAGGGATTATCGCCCTCGAAGATGATCGCTGTCTGATTGCCGTTGGTCTTCAAGTGCCGGTCGATACAGTTGTACGAAACGTTCGTCTGTCCGTCCTCAAACCATTTGATCGAGACCTTGCCGGTGAAGGACGTGTTCTTGACCTTGGTATAGGGTTTGAACCAATCGATCCTCTTGCCATGCTTGCCCCAGAATTTGTCGGGGTTCTCGACGCTTTCCTCGTACCATTGCTCGTACTTAGCCTTATCGATAAGCGCATGGTTCTTCACCGGCTTTTGCACCGGGTAGATCTTTTCGGACATGGAACTCCTCCTCACTCGGACACCGGGCGACCAAAAAGCGAAACGGCCCGGACTAGCTTCAGGCATTCATAGCAGGTCACATTTGCCCGGCAATTAGACAAAGGTCATTTCATTCGTGATCAATTGCAATTCTGCGTCACTGCGGTTATATAGCGCCATATTTCCCGGACATAGTGGTGACAATCCACGGACCGCGACACCGGCGCGGACGACAGAAGGACTATATCCATGGCTCAACAATTGCTCATGCCGAAAGCGACCGCCATCTGGCTCGTCGACAACACAGCCCTGTCATTCGACCAGATCGCTCAGTTCTGCAGACTGCATCCGCTCGAAGTGAAGGCAATTGCCGACGGCGAAGCCGCGCAGGGCATCAAAGGTCTCGATCCGATTGCAACCGGTCAGCTTTCACGCGACGAAATTGCCCGCGCTGAGAAAAACCCGGCGCACAAGCTGAAGCTTTCCGAGCCTAAGGTTCGCGTGCCCGAATCCAAGCGTCGCGGCCCGCGCTATACACCGGTTTCCAAACGCCAGGATCGTCCGAACGCCATTCTCTGGCTGGTGCGCAATCATCCGGAACTCAAGGATGCGCAGATTTCGCGCCTGGTTGGCACCACCAAGTCGACGATCGAGCAGATTCGCGAACGTACTCACTGGAACTCTGCGAACCTCGCGCCGATGGACCCCGTAACACTCGGTCTCTGCAGCCAGATCGACCTCGACATGGAAGTCGAGAAGGCGGCAAAGGGCCGTCCGCTGCCGACCGCCGCCGAGCTTGGCGCGACACTGCAGTCGGCACATGAAACCGAACGCCTGACAACGCATGAGCGCGAAGAGGAAAAGGAGATCGACGCCGACGCCGTGTTCGCAAAGCTCAAGTCTCTGAAGTCTTCTCCGAAGGACGAGGACGAAGACGATCAGTATTGATTGTCTTTGTTGATCGACACATCAGGCCCTGCGTAAGCGGGGCCTTTCTTTTTGGGCCTACATCGGCAGTGAGCCGAATCCACGTTTACGCAAGGCTTCGGCGATCTCCTCGAGGATGACCGGATCGTCAATGGTCGCCGGCATTCTCCATGGCACGCCGTCGGCGATCTTTTGGATTGTACCCCGTAGGATTTTGCCGGAGCGGGTCTTGGGAAGTCGTTCGACGGTTATTGCGATCTTGAATCCAGCCACCGGGCCGATCGCATCGCGGATCAGTTGCACGACCTCCGATTCAATAGCTGATGTTTCCCGTGAAACATTTTTCTTCAGGACGAGAAAACCACAAGGAACCTGGCCCTTCAATTGGTCGGCAATTCCAACCACGGCGCACTCGGCAACGTCCGGATGTGTGGCGCAAACCTCCTCCATCGCTCCCGTCGACAGCCGGTGACCTGCGCAATTGATGATATCGTCTGTGCGCGACATGATGAAGAGGTAGCCATCCTCATCGAGGTATCCGGCGTCCGCAGTTTTATAGTAACCCGGAAATTCCGCCAGATAGGCTGAATGAAAGCGCTCGTCAGCATTCCACAGCGTGGGTAAGCAGCCGGGGGGCAGGGGGAGCTCGACGACGATATTCCCAAGTGTCCCCGGCGCAACCGGGTGGCCGGCGTCATCGAGAACCTGAATACTGTAGCCGGGCATAGGCATCGATGGAGAGCCGTGCTTCACGGGCAGGGCCTCAAGGCCGAGCGGGTTCGCCACCATCGGCCATCCCGTCTCCGTCTGCCACCAATGATCGATCACAGGAACATCAAGCATGCGCTCAGCCCATTTCAGGGTCTCCGGATCGGCGCGCTCTCCCGCCAGGAACAAGGCACGGAAATTCGGCATCGGATACGCCTTGAGGTGGACCCCATCGCTATCTTCCCGCCGGATGGCACGGAACGCAGTGGGTGCCGTAAACAGTACGCGGACATCATGCTCCGAAGCGATACGCCAGAAGACGCCGGCATCCGGCGTACCAACCGGCTTTCCTTCGAATATCACGCTGGCGGCGCCTGCCAACAGCGGTGCATACACGATGTAGGAATGCCCAACGACCCAACCAATGTCGGAAGCTGCCCAGAACACTTCACCCGGCCTGATGCCAAAAATGTTGGCCATCGACCAGTTGAGGGCGACCATGTGGCCGCCGTTATCGCGCACGACACCTTTGGGCTGGCCCGTCGTGCCGGATGTATAGAGAATGTAAAGCTCGTCCGTTGCACCGACGGGGACGCATTCAACATTTACGCCACGATTTACCGCCACGGCGGCTTCGAAATCCTCGTCGCGGCCATCGATCAATTCGGCCGCAAGCTGTGGCCTCTGCAACACGAGACAATGCGCCGGTTTCAATTTGGCGGTAGCGATTGCGTGATCGACGAGAGGCTTGTACGGAACCACCCGTCCCGGTTCGAGCCCGCAACTTGCCGTGATGATTAGTTTCGCTCCCGAATCATCGATGCGCGCTGCAAGCTCATTTGCGGCAAAACCACCGAAAACAACGGAATGGACCGCGCCGATACGCGCGCAGGCAAGCATGGAAAACACCGCTTGCGGCACCATCGGCATATAGATGATGACGCGGTCGCCTTTCGCGATTCCGCGTTGGCGAAGCGTTGCCGCAATGGCACTGACCTCGGCAAGGACATCACCATAGGTAAACACAGCCGTCGCGCCGGTAATCGGGCTGTCGTAGATGAACGCAGTGCTGCCCCCGCGTCCGGCCCGAACATGGCGGTCGAGGCAATTGTAGCAGGTATTGGTTTCGCCCCCGGCGAACCAGCGGCCGTATGGACCGCCTTCTCGCGAAAAGATCTGTTCTGGCTGTTTAAACCAGCTGATTTCCGCCGCCGCCTCTTGCCAAAAGGCTTCCGGATCTGCCTTCCACCTGGCATAGGTCTGGCGATAGCCTCCCTGCATCTGCTCCTCCCCAGGACATGCAAGTTATCCCATCAATCTAGGTGAGGCAGTGCAGGAGAGGAAGCCCGACGAAAGGTGCGTATCAGCGTGCACCGAAGATCGCGGAACCAACGCGAACGGTGGTTGCGCCAAAGGCAATTGCCGTTTCATAGTCTCCCGACATTCCCATCGAGAGTTTCGCGACGCCGCAATCCCTAGCGAGCTTGGCAAGCAATGCGAAATGCGGCCCCGGATTCTCGTCCGCCGGCGGAATGCACATCAAGCCTTCAATGGGCAGACCGAGTTGATCGCGGCAAAGAGCGACAAACTCGACGGTGTCGTCAGGGGCGATTCCTGCTTTCTGCGGCTCAAGCCCTGTATTCACCTGAACATAAAGGCGCGGGGCCTTCGCCTGGCGCTTCATTTCGTCGGCGAGTACATGGGCAATCTTCTCGCGATCGACTGTTTCTATGACATCGAACAGTGCTACTGCTTCTGCCGCCTTGTTTGACTGCAGTGGACCGATGAGATGAAGTTCGATGTCAGCCATTTCGGATTTCAGACCGGGCCACTTTCCCTGGCTCTCCTGAACCCGGTTTTCACCAAAGATCCGCTGCCCGGCTTGAAGCGCGGGACGAATAGCGTCTGCATCGAATGTCTTTGAGACAGCGACAAGCTGGACCGAACCCTCAGGTCGTCCACCCCGCTGCTCGGCTGCAGCGATATGCGAACGCACATCGTTCAATCGCTCTTCAAGTTCCATCGTTCGCCTCGGCATGACCATATGAGAAGATGGTACTGCACTAAACACCTGCCCTGTGCTTGCCAAGGCCCACGCGCTTTGAAATCGTTGCAGGCAGACCGAGATCGGACACTTGCGGCACCCGTAAAACTTGACGCTACCGTGGTTTCATGGTGAAGGTCACCACCAACTTCCCCTGATTTTTTCGGAAATACGAATACCATGGCTACCGAACGTTATAACCCGCGTGATGCCGAACCTCGTTGGCAGCAAAAATGGAACGAAGAGAAGGTCTTCGAGACCGATAACAACGATCCGCGCGACAAGTACTACGTCCTGGAGATGTTTCCGTATCCATCAGGCCGTATCCACATGGGTCACGTGCGAAACTACGCTATGGGTGACGTTGTCGCCCGATATAAGCGAGCGCGCGGCTATAATGTGCTGCACCCGATGGGCTGGGACGCTTTCGGTATGCCCGCCGAGAATGCCGCCATGGAGCGAGGCGTACATCCGGCATCCTGGACATACCAAAACATCGCCTCGATGAAGTCCCAGTTGAAGGCGATGGGCCTCTCCCTGGACTGGAGCCGAGAGTTTGCGACCTGCGACGTGGCATATTACCAGCACCAGCAGCACCTGTTCCTCGATTTTCTCGAGAAGGGGCTGGTCTACCGCAAGCAATCAAAGGTGAACTGGGATCCAGTCGATAATACGGTTCTGGCCAACGAACAGGTCATCGACGGGCGCGGCTGGCGGTCTGGCGCACTCGTCGAGCAAAGGGAATTGACACAGTGGTTCTTCAAGATCACTGACTTCAGCCAGGATCTGCTTGACGCCTTAGACACACTGGATCAGTGGCCCGAGAAGGTGCGACTGATGCAGAAGAACTGGATCGGACGCTCCGAGGGCATGATGCTGCGTTGGGAGATCGTAGCCGAGACGGCTCCGGCGGGAGAGACCGAGATCGAGGTCTACACGACGCGCCCGGACACATTGTTCGGCGCTTCGTTCCTGGCAATTGCGGCCGACCACCCCCTGGCCAAAGATGCCGCGTCGAAGAATCCGGCTATTGATGCTTTCTGCGAAGAGTGCCGCCGAGCTGGCACCTCGCTTGCGGCGCTTGAAACAGCAGAGAAAAAGGGCATCGACACCGGCATTCGCGTAAGGCATCCGCTCGACCCTTCGTGGGAACTACCTGTCTACATCGCGAACTTCGTTCTCATGGACTATGGCACCGGCGCGATTTTCGGCTGCCCGTCGGGCGACCAGCGCGACCTTGATTTTGCAAGGAAGTACGGATTGCCGGCGGTTCCGGTTGTCATGCCGGCAGATGGCGACGCGGCCACGTTCAGTGTCGGCGACGCCGCTTACGACGGCGATGGCGTCATGATCAACTCGCGCTTTCTCGACGGCAAAACCACCGGCGAAGCATTCGAGCTTGTCGCAGACCAGCTGTCATCAATGACGCTTGGCAACGCTTCTCAAGGCGAGCGCAAGGTTAACTTCCGTCTTCGTGACTGGGGTATTTCGCGCCAGCGCTATTGGGGTTGCCCGATCCCGGTCATCCATTGCGATGATTGCGGCGTGGTTCCGGTTCCGAAGAAAGACCTGCCCGTCAAGCTGCCCGACGACGTGACGTTCGATCAACCCGGGAATCCGCTCGATCGGCATCCGACCTGGCGGCACGTCGCCTGCCCACAATGTGGCAAGGATGCTCGTCGCGAGACGGATACGATGGATACGTTTGTCGATTCGAGCTGGTACTTCACGCGGTTCACGGCGCCCTGGGAAGACAAGCCGACTGATCGGAGCGCTGCCAACGAGTGGCTGCCCGTTGACCAATATATCGGCGGTATCGAGCACGCGATCTTGCACTTGCTCTATTCACGCTTCTTCACCCGCGCAATGCGCGAGACGGGTCATGTCGATGCGAAGGAACCTTTCAAGGGTCTCTTCACACAGGGCATGGTCGTTCACGAGACCTACAGTCGTGGCTCGGGAATGGGCCGGGAATGGGTCGCTCCGGCAGACATCCGGATCGAAGAGCTGGACGGTAAGCGGAGCGCCTTTCTTCTGTCCAATGGTGAGGAGGTTGCCATTGGATCCATCGAGAAGATGTCGAAGTCCAAGAAGAACGTCGTCGATCCCGATGACATCATCGCTTCTTACGGTGCGGACACCGCGCGCTTCTTTGTGCTGTCGGATTCGCCACCGGAACGCGACGTCATCTGGTCGGAAGCAGGCGTGGAAGGTGCCAATCGATTTACGCAGCGCTTGTGGCGGCTTGTATCTGAGGCAGCAGAGAATCTTAGGGATGTAAATCCAACTCCGGCTAAGGATGGCGATGGCCACTTAATCTCTCAGGTTGCCCACAAGACGCTGAAAGCCGTCCAGAACGACTACGACCGCCTCTGGTTCAACAAGGCCGTCGCCAGGATCTATGAGCTCGTAAACGCGCTTGCGTCACCCTTGACCAAGGTCGCTGCCGGCGAGGGCGACCTTGCCTATCGCGCCGCTGTGCGCAACGCGGTGGAAATTCTGATTCAGCTGGTAGCGCCGATGACGCCACATCTGGCTGAAGAGTGCTGGGCAGTGCTCGGAAACGACGGATTGCTGGCACACACCGACTGGCCACGCTACGACGACTCCCTCGTTGTTGAGAACGATGTGATTTTGCCGGTTCAGATCAATGGTAAGAAGCGCGCTGAATTGACAATTTCTCGCGACGCAGATCAGAATGCCGTCACCGAGGGTGTGCTCGCATTGGATGACGTCAAGAAGGCGCTGAACGGTCAGACGCCCAAGAAGATCATCGTGGTTCCGCAAAGGATTGTGAACATTGTCGTTTGATATCGCTCAGAAGCTGGCGCGCGGTGCCGGCATTGCCGCAATCCTTGCTTCCACGGCCTTTCTCGCATCTTGCCAGGTTCGCCCCCTCTACTCCGAAAGCTCCGGCGTCGCCGGCAAACTTTCTTCGGTCGGTTTCTCGGAGGCGACCTCGCGGGTTGAGCAAGAGGTGCGCAACCGATTGATCTTTATTGCATCTCGCGGTGCTGGAGAACCTGAGAACCCGGAGTATAAGGTTGAACTTAGCGCTCGCTCGAACGTGATTAGCACTCTCCTTGTGCCATCATCGGACGAGTCACTTGCGGGTCGCGCGACAGTCAGCGTCGACTATACTTTGAAGTCAACAAAGGACGGCCATGTCATCAAGGCGGGAAATCGCTATGCGACGGCTCTACTTGACTTTCCGGGTCAGGAATTCGCCAAGCTGCGGGCCATTCGCGACGCGGAAAACCGTGCCGCACGACAGGCCGCAGAGTTTGTGGGTGCCGATATTGCGGCTGCGCTTGGCCGCTAAGGAGCGGTCGCGTGGCGGAAATAAAATCACACGAGTTTGAGGGCTTTCTCGAGCGATCCGCCCGTAACTACCGGCTGTTCGTTGTTTACGGGCCTGATCGCGGACTTGTCTCGGAACGTGCGGCCTTGCTTGCCGGCAAGACGGGTGTTTCGCTTAGTGATCCCTTTTCCCTGATAAAGCTCGACATCGCCGATTTGCAGCGGGACCAAGGACGTCTACTGGACGAGGCCGGGGCGATCGGGCTCTTTGGTGGCGACAAGCTTATCTGGATCCGCGGGGCATCCAATGAAAAGTATCTGGTCGATTCCCTGCAGACGCTCTCAAACACCTTGCCGGAAGCAACCTTCATCATCGTTGAAGCCGGAGACCTCAAGAAGGGCTCCCTGCTGCGCAAGGCGGCCGAGACCGCGCGAAATGTCATGGTCATACCGTGCTATGCCGACGATACCCGTGCGCTTAACAGCCTTATCGACAGCGAACTTGCCGACGCCGATTTAAGGATTACGCCCTCTGCCCGCCAGGCGCTCCTGGAGCTCATTGGCGGCGACCGCATTGCATCTCGAAACGAGATCCGAAAACTTGCGCTCTATTGCCGCGGTAAGTCCACGATCGAGGAACATCACGTAACGGAGATCATCGGTGATGCCAGCGCAATCTCGGTCGACGATGCCGTTGATGCGATATTAAGCGGCAATACGAACACCTTCCTCCACGCTATGCAGAAGATCACGTCGTCAAAGACTGCCGTCTTTCTTGTCATCCAGGCTTGCCTGAAGCAATTTCAGCTGCTCGACGCAATGAAGACCGAAATGGAAGAGAAGCGATTACCGACGGCGCAAATCATGCAGACGCTCGGTCGCCATCTGCATTTTCGACGAAAGCCAATCATCGAGCAGGCGCTCAAGACCTGGTCTGCTGATGCTATAGCGCGCGAAGCAAACCGTCTCCAGTCCGCAATTTTGCAAACCCGCAAGCGCGCCTTGCTTGAGGACAGCATTGCGCTACAAACACTGCTTTCAACAACCCTGCAATCTGCGCGCCGTTAACACTGCCCGCTAGCGACGTTCTAGAAGCCGGCAAATTTCTTCCAATTGTTCCAATGACTTATAGGAAATACGGATCTGGCCGCCACCCGCTTTATGATTGATCGTGACATCCAGGCCGAGTGTGTCAGATAGCGTGCGTTCCAAAGCCAATGTATCAGAATCCTTCTGATCCCTCTGATGCTCAATGGCTCTCGGCTCGGATTGAGCCTTAATGTCGTTCTGTGCCAAACGTTCCGCATCCCGCACAGACATGCCCTTGGATACAATCGTTCGAGCAAGGGCCGTGGGATCCGAGGTTGGGACGAGCGCACGGGCATGCCCCGCAGAGAGGCTGCCTGCCGCAAGAAGATCTCGAACAGGTTCCGGCAACTTCAGGAGACGCAGGGAATTCGCGACATGGCTGCGGCTCTTGCCTATGATTTCCCCGAGATCGTTCTGCGTGTAAGCGTACTCCGCTATGAGTTGCTCATAGCCCAACGCTTCTTCCAGTGGATTGAGGTCGGAGCGCTGAACATTTTCAACAATCGCAATCTCGAGTGCGGTCTTGTCGTCGACATCCCGCACAATCACCGGGATTTCGACCAGGCCAGCCAACTGAGCAGCGCGCCACCGCCTTTCGCCGGCTATGATCTCGTACTGATTGCTCGATAGCGTACGAACCACCACTGGCTGTACGATACCGTGCTGCCGGATGGAGCTTGCAAGTTCGTGCAACTCGCCGTCGTCGAAGAACCTGCGAGGATTACGCGGATTGCGACTGACAAACTCAATCGGAACGGTCCTATCGGCGCCGACACCGGGCTTCGCGCTATCAACCGGAATGGGCTGATCCATCTCACCAATCAGTGCGGCAAGGCCACGGCCAAGTCTTCGTTTCGAGAGGTCATCGTTCATAGTTTAGCTCACTGTCTTAACTTCAAATCAAGCCGCTAGGCGCTGGCGCTCACGCTGGATAACTTCTGATGCCAACTGCAGATACGCTTGGCTTCCCGCGCACTTCAGATCATAGAGAATTGCCGGCTTGCCATAGGATGGAGCTTCCGACACCCGAACATTCCTGGGTATCAGAGTATGATAAACCTTTTCCCCAAGGTGCGTGCGAACATCGTTGACCACCTGCTGGGCCAGATTATTGCGGGAGTCGAACATCGTCAGCACAATACCCTGAATATCGAGCAGCGGATTGACCGTCCGACGCACCTGATCAACCGTCTCCAGAAGCTGACTCAGTCCCTCCAAAGCAAAAAACTCGCACTGCAGAGGCACGAGCACTGAGTGAGCTGCCGCCATTGCATTCATGGTGAGCAGATTGAAGGAGGGCGGGCAGTCGACTAGAACGTAGGAGAAACGAAAAGCATCTTCGCTCGCGAGCGCCTTCTTAAGCTTGAAAACGCGATCGCTCTGGCTCGCGATTTCCATTTCGATCCCGAGCAAATCCATCGTCGAAGGAACAATGAAGAGGTTAGGAACCGCAGTCTCCTGCGACACCTCTTCGATACCGTGTTCCCCTAACAACAGGTCGTATGAAGATAGCCGGCGATGCTTTCGGTCAATACCAAGTCCTGTACTCGCGTTTCCTTGGGGATCAAGGTCCACAATCAGGACGCGCTCTCCAATCGCCGCGAGCGCTGTCGCGAGATTGATGGCTGTCGTCGTCTTTCCAACACCACCCTTTTGATTTGCGATGGTGATTACGCGATTTCGTTCGCCAGCCATTGTGAAAGCCCAATCTGTTAAGCCAAGCGCTGGAGATTGAAAATCTCCAATACAACGGAATCCTTCTCAACAGCGCTTCTATGTTCTACCAGATCGAATCCCCAGCCACCATGCGCTTTATCAATTTCAGTCCGATAATCCCGGCCTTTGTGAAGATAGGCGCGCAGATCGACGTTCCGTTGTGACCAGGGTTCGATGAAGTCGAAGAGCGTGCTAAGATCTGCCAATGCGCGCGCAGAGACGAAACTGCAATCTGCGACGATGGATGGCGCCTCTTCGATTCGGACCGGATGGACAGACCCCCTAGCGCCTGTTTCCCGCAGCGCAGTCCTCAAAAACGCAGCTTTTTTGTTATTGCTCTCAACGAGATGAACCCATCCCTCCTTCAATTCAGCGAGAAAAATTGCCGTTACGATACCGGGAAAGCCGCCGCCACTTCCCAAGTCGACCCACGTAGCGGGCGATGATTGAAGTTGGAAAATCTGCGCTGAATCTGCAATGTGCCGGCTCCATGCGTCATCAAGCGTGGAAGGGGCGGTGAGATTGATCGATTTGGCCCACTTCTGAAAAAGTGAAACAAAGTGCTCCAAGCGTTCTCGTGTTTCACGTGAAACACGTCGACCGTTTAAATCCATAGCAGGACTCTCTATCATTGTAATTAGGCGGACGCCGCAACATTCTCTTCGTCACGGCGCAGATGCACCAGCAGCAACGAGATGGCCGCCGGCGTCATTCCGTCAATCTTCGTCGCCTGCGCCACGTTGTATGGCTGCGCCTTCTGCAACTTTTGCTTAAGCTCGTTGGACAATCCGGACAAGACAGTAAAGTCAAAATCTGCAGGAATCAGCCTGTTCTCATCTCGCCTTATGTGCGCAACGTCGGCAGATTGTCGTTGCATATAGACCGCGTAACTCGCCTCTATCTCCAGCGCATCTGCAACTCTGCCATTAAGCGTTTCAAGCTCCGGCCAGACCTTCCTGAGGTCGTCCAAACTAAGATCAGGAAACGAAAGAAGCTCATAAGCGGACCGGCGTTGGCCATCCTGATTCAGGCTGAGGCCGTGGCGACGCGCCTCATTTGGGGTTAAGGCTAGTGAGGACAACAGCGCACGGCCAGCGTTCATCGCATCGTTGTATGCATGAAAGCGATCTCGACGGCTCTTCGAGGCGCCGCCTATGGCGCCCGCAAGCGGTGTCAGACGGAGATCGGCATTGTCCGCGCGAAGCGAGAGCCTGTATTCTGCGCGAGACGTAAACATTCGATACGGTTCAGCCACGCCACGGGACGTCAGGTCATCGACCATAACGCCGATGTAGGAGTCGGTCCTGCTAAAGCGAATCTCATCCTGATCGCCTGCCAACCGCGCGGCATTGATGCCAGCCACCAGCCCCTGGGCCGCCGCTTCCTCGTATCCCGTCGTTCCATTGATCTGCCCTGCAAGAAACAATCCAGCCATCTTCTTGACTTCAAGCGACGGCTTCAGTTCACGCGGATCGACATGATCATATTCGATCGCATATCCTGGCTGCAGGATTCGAGCTTTCTCAAGGCCTGGAATCGTCCGAATGAAAGCATCCTGAACCTCCGCGGGTAGGGACGTCGATATTCCGTTCGGGTAGACCGTACTGTCATCGAGTCCTTCAGGCTCGAGAAAAACCTGATGTCCGTCACGCTCACCAAACTTGACGAGCTTGTCCTCGATTGAAGGGCAGTAACGTGGTCCAACGCCTTCAATCTGCCCTGAATACATAGCAGAGCGTTTGAGATTCTCCACTATGATTCGATGGGTCGCCTCGGTCGTGCGGGTAACGCCGCAATCGATCTGGCGATTCCGAATCGAATCCGTCATGAACGAGAACGGAATAGGATTCTCGTCAGCACCCTGCTTGCCGACGCCGTCCCAATCGATCGTCGTCCCATCCAACCGCGCAGGCGTGCCCGTCTTCAAACGGCCGAGCCGAAGGCCCAGACTCATGAGCGTCTGCGAGAGCCCAACTGACGGCTCCTCACCGACCCGGCCTGCCGGGATCTTTTGATCGCCGATATGAATCAGCCCGCGCAGAAACGTACCCGTCGTCAGGACCACAGACCCGCACGGAAGAATCCGGCTATCTTTCATGATCACCGCAACCACGCGACCGTTTTCTGTGGAGATATCGAACGCATCGCCCTCGATTATCGCGAGATTGTCGATGCTCTCGATCTCCGCAAGCATCGCCTGCCGGTATAGCTTTCGGTCTGCCTGGGTGCGAGGACCGCGAACAGCTGGACCCTTCTTGCGATTGAGCATACGAAATTGGATACCGGCGGCATCGGCGACCCGACCCATCAATCCGTCCATGGCGTCGATCTCTCGGACCAAGTGGCCTTTGCCGAGACCTCCAATGGCAGGGTTACACGACATAACGCCGATGGTATCGCGCCGGTGTGTCACCAACGCCGTTCGGGCGCCAAGCCGCGCGGCAGCGGCAGCTGCTTCGCATCCGGCGTGTCCGCCACCGATCACGATGACATCAAACCGAGAACTATTCATTGCTGTGACTCCTGAGATTGTCAGGTGATGGGGGAAGTTACGCAGGGAGTCAAGGCGTTTCACGTGAAACCAGGCTTCCGGTGTTCCCCGCACAGTTCACGTGTTTCACGTGAATCATTTTCCGATACAGAATTCGCCGAAGATAACATCGAGCAAGTTCTCTACATCGACGCGCCCGGTAATGCGCCCGAGCTCGTCACCAGCGATGCGAAGGTCTTCTGCGCGAAGATCCAAGCCTCTTTCCGGTGCTCGCAAGGATGCCTTCAGGGCGGCAAGCGAGGCGGCAAGCGCGTCTCTGTGCCGAGCGCGCGTTGGAATGGCCATCGATTGCGGATGGACCTTTGTCTTTAGGTGCTGCCCAATCAGCGCACGAAGCGCTTCAAGCCCGGTCCCGGCAGTCGTTGATACTACAAGCTCGTAGTTGCTCTTGCTCCGCCGTCGGAGATCGCCTTTCGTCCCAACTCGCAGCGCGCCGTCGGGAGCCTGGTCAGCAGATGGTTCTGCCGAAACATCCTCGACATAAAGCACCAGGTCGGCTTCAGCCATGAGCTTCCTCGCTCGGCGTATGCCTTCGCGCTCGACGACTTCGTCTGTGTCATGAAGTCCGGCGGTATCGTAGAGCTTCACAAGATAACCGTCGATGTTCAGATCGACCTGCAGGATGTCCCTCGTCGTTCCGGCTATATCGGTTACAATCGCGACGTCGCGCAGCGCCAATGCGTTCATGAGGCTGGACTTGCCGGCATTCGGCCGACCTGCAATCACAATTTTGAACCCATCACGAATGATCTCGCCGGTTCCCGCTTGCTCCAGGTGATCGGCAACTTCCCGAACCAGTCGCTCCACATCCACCCAGACCTGATCGGATACGGAGCCTGGAACGTCTTCCTCGTCGGGAAAGTCGAGCTCAGCCTCAATTAGCGCTCGTGCACGAGTTACTCGATCCGCCCACCCATTGTAGATCGACGATAATCCCCCAGCGCTCTGTTCCAACGCAATGCGTCTCTGCATTTCCGTCTCAGCAGCAATGAGATCGGCCAAACCCTCGACTTCTATCAAATCGAGCTTTCCGTTCTCGTAGGCTCGACGCGCAAATTCACCAGGCAGCGCCTGCCGCAGCTTCTGGAAGATAACAAGTTCATTTTGCAAGGCGTTGACAACTGCGCGACCGCCATGAAGCTGAAGCTCAGCAACATTCTCGCCGGTGAAGGAATTCGGCGCTGGGAAGAAAAGAATGAGGCCGGTGTCGATGGTAAGACCATTACGAGTCCGAATCGATCGTAGAGCGGCCTGTCTTGGAGGCGGCAGCTCGCCGATAAGAGAAGCGAGAACGCTCGGCACGTCTTCTCCACTGATCCGTATAACAGCGAGGCCAGCCGGTACGGCACCGCTGGACAGTGCGAATATTGTATCCGTGTGACGAAGCATCTTCCTTCTCCAGTTCAAGGCCGAAGAGAGCAGTTTCTAGAAATGGGAAAGCCGGCCACGAACGTGACCGGCTTAACAGAGAGAATCCGGCTAAAGATTACGTATTCATTGAGTCGAAGAAGTCTGGATTGTTCTTCGTCTGCTTCAGCTTGTCGATCAGGAATTCAATAGCATCGGTCGTGCCCATCGGCGCGAGAATACGCCGCAGCACGAAGATCTTCTGTAGATCCTGACGCGGTACAAGCAGGTCTTCCTTACGGGTGCCGGACTTCAGAATGTCCATTGCCGGGAATATGCGCTTGTCAGCGACCTTCCGGTCAAGAACGATTTCCGAGTTGCCGGTTCCCTTGAATTCTTCGAAGATAACTTCGTCCATGCGGCTACCTGTATCAATGAGAGCGGTCGCGATGATCGTAAGCGACCCACCCTCCTCGATATTGCGCGCCGCACCGAAGAAGCGCTTCGGGCGCTGCAAGGCGTTCGCGTCCACACCGCCGGTCAGGACCTTGCCAGAAGAGGGGACAACGGTGTTGTAGGCGCGACCGAGACGAGTGATAGAATCGAGCAGAATAACGACGTCGCGGCCGTGCTCCACTAAACGCTTCGCCTTTTCGATCACCATCTCCGCGACCTGCACGTGGCGTACGGCAGGTTCGTCGAATGTGGAGGATATGACTTCGCCTCGAACGGAACGCTGCATATCGGTCACTTCTTCGGGACGTTCGTCGATCAGCAGAACAATGAGGTAGCACTCGGGATGATTCGCAGTGATCGAGTGCGCAATATTCTGAAGGAGAACAGTCTTACCGGTGCGCGGCGGCGCGACGATCAGTCCTCGCTGACCCTTGCCAAGCGGCGCGACGAGGTCGATGACGCGCGGCGACAGATCCTTGGAGGTCGGCACGTCCAGTTCCATCCTGAAGCGCTCGTTCGGATAGAGCGGCGTCAGATTGTCAAAATGCACCTTATGACGAATCTTTTCGGGATCGTCGAAATTGATCGTATTGACCTTCAGAAGCGCGAAGTAGCGTTCGCCTTCCTTCGGGCCGCGGATCGGGCCCTCAACGGTGTCGCCTGTCTTCAGTGAGAAACGGCGAATCTGGGACGGAGAGATATAGATATCATCCGGACCTGGAAGATAGTTAGCGTTAGCGGATCGCAGGAAGCCGAAGCCGTCCTGGAGCACTTCAACAACGCCTTCGCCGATAATCTCAACATCTTGGCTGGCAAGCACTTTCAGGATTGCAAACATCAATTCCTGTTTGCGCATCGTGCTGGCATTTTCGACCTCGAGCGATTCGGCAAATGCCAGAAGATCCGTCGGGGACTTACTCTTAAGTTCTTGAAGCTTCATTTCAGCCATGAAGTGACCATTACTCTATAATTTTGAAGGGGGAAGGCGATGTCGAGGCTGTAATCGGTCCTGCGAAGGGATCGCAGACGATCGAACTTTACATACATGCCACAAGGATGAGGTGACGCGAAAATAGCGGGTAAGGTTCACCGCCGCAAGGGGGCTGCTTAAAATGAAGCAAATTTAACCGAACGTGCCTTTTTCTCAGAACGGCTTCACCACGACCAGGATCACAATAACGATCATCAATAGTGTCGGTGCCTCATTCATAAAACGCCAGTAACGCGCCGATCTCCGATTCTCATCTCGTTCGAAGGCCCGCGCAGCCCGTGCAAAGAACAAATGCACAGCGGTCAAAAGCACAACCAGGCCGATCTTGGCATGAAGCCATCCCCCCTGAAAACCATAGACAGACCAGGCAAGATACAGGCCAAGGATCCAGGTCAGCATCATCGCTGGGTTCATGATTACCTTCAGCAGGCGGCGCTCCATTACCTTGAAGGTCTCCGACTGGGCGGAACCCGGCTCGGCATCGGTATGATAGATAAACAGTCGCGGCATGTAGAAGAGACCGGCCATCCAGGAAATCACGGCGATGATATGAAGCGCCTTGATCCAGAGATAAAGGTTATCCGGGTTCCAGACGAAGAGCCCCAACCCCAGCAGCGCGAAGAACAGAACCGCGAAGTGCGCCCGGCGACGCGCGTAGGCGCCGGGCTTCTCATCCGTCTGCTTTTCCATCGACTATGGCCTCCAGCCCCGGACATGCTCTGTGAGGAGCTGCACATTCTGAGGATCGGCCTGCGGTGTAATTCCATGCCCAAGATTGAATATCAGCGGGCCGTTGCCGAGCTTCTCGAGGATATCGTTGATCCCCTGTGAGAGCGCTTCGCCGCCGGCGACGACACGCATCGGATCGAGATTGCCCTGTACGGCTCCATCCTTCTGCAACTCTGCTGCAAAATCCAAAGGCACCGACCAGTCAAGCCCGATTGCATCTGCCTTCGTTTTCTGACGGTAGTCCTTCAGCAAAAAACCGGCACCCTTCGCAAAGGCGATGACCCGAGCATTCGGTCGCCGCGCCTTGATTGATGCGATCATGCGCGCAACAGGCCGCACGGCGAAAGCCTCAAACTCACGCTCACCCAAAACACCCGCCCAGGAATCGAAAATCTGTACGGCATCAGCCCCGGCATCGATCTGCGCGACCAAATAATCCGCCGATACCTCTGCCAACAATGAGAGGAGCCGTTCGAAGGCCTTGGGATACTTGTAGGCAAAGAGCCTAGCCGGCGCCTGGTCGGGCGTACCATGACCAGCGATCATGTAAGTCGCCACCGTCCATGGAGCGCCACAGAAACCAAGAAGGGTCGTCTCGGCAGGCAGCTCGCTTCGCAAGCGTTCTACCGCTTCCAGAACCGGCTTGAGGTAGTCAATGACATTACCGGTCTCGATGGCTGCGATTCCTGCTTCGTCGATTGGATCCATCTGGGGTCCATGCCCTTCCGTAAAGCGAACGTTGCGCTTCATCGCATCGGGAATCACCAGGATATCGGAGAAGAGAATAGCCGCATCAAAACCATACCGACGGATGGGCTGGAGAGTAACCTCCACTGCGTAGTCAGGCGTATAACAGAGATCCAGGAAACTTCCGGCCTTCGCGCGCGTTTCCCTGTATTCGGGCAGGTACCGTCCGGCTTGTCTCATTAGCCAAATTGGAGGAGGGGCGAGTGTCTCACCGTCCAAGACCCTCATGATTTTCCGGCCGCCTTCAACCACGCGCTTCTTCCCTATAAAAAATCAAAGATATTTAAAAAGGTTTCTATTTCTTAGAGTCTGTTTCTATCAAGGATTAAAATCTATCCACGACCAGAGCGTTTTGTCGCGCCGTCGCCAATCTAAAAGAACAGAGCCAGGCACCAAGAGATGGAAAACGTGGATAAGTTAAAAAAATATAGTTTTGCCAACTAGATAGAATGGCTGTATCCGGCACAGAGCTGTGGAAAAACCGTCGGCAAGAATTGAACTGTTATTCGCTATCCACAGAACCAACAAACCGTGCTCGGTGGTGTCCGAAGAATCCGTTTTGTGGAAAACCTGGCACGTTTTCCCTTGCCTTACCCCCGCCGCCTCTCTTAGCTCTCAGTTGTCCAGTCTTTTCAACAGGCCGCGGAAAATAGCGTGGAGAACCGCACGAACTTCTTCCATCTACATCTGATTTCTGACTCGACTGGCGAAACGCTGATTTCTGCAGGACGAGCTGCGTCGGCACAATTCAAGTCCGCTCAGCCGATCGAACACGTGTATCCGCTGGTGCGCAATCGTAAGCAGCTCTTGCAGGTGCTGCAGTCGATCGACAGCCAGCCCGGCATTGTTCTCTATACCATTGTCGATCGCGAGCTCGCGACCCTCATCGATCAACGGTGCGAGGAGATGGGAGTCGCATCCGTCAACGTGCTTGAGCCTGTGATGAACGCTTTCCAGATCTATCTCGGCGCACCGTCTCGTCGCAGGGTCGGCGCACAGCATGTGATGAACGCCGGATATTTTGCGCGCATCGAAGCGCTCAACTTCACCATGGATCATGATGACGGCCAGATGCCCGATGATTATAACGATGCTGACGTCGTGATCATCGGCATCAGTCGCACGTCAAAAACACCGACAAGTATCTACCTGGCTAATCGCGGGATCAAGACTGCCAATATCCCCGTGGTCCATGGCGTGCCGCTCCCCGAAAGCCTCTTTGTCGCAACCAAGCCCCTGATCGTCTGCCTGATCGCGACAACCGATCGGATTTCGCAAGTTCGCGAGAACCGCATCCTGGGAGCGACGCCGGGCTTTGATCGTGGTCAATATACCGACCGAGCCGCCATCTCGGAGGAGCTGAAGTATGCGCGGTCGCTTTGTGCTCGGCACAACTGGCCGCTCATCGACGTCACTCGGCGCTCCATCGAGGAAACGGCAGCGGCAATTGTTGCTCTCCGTCCTAAGCTGCGTTAAGCGCTGCCGCACCAGACCTGTGCGAGGCTCCATGATACCCAAGCTTATTCTTGCATCCTCCAGTCCGTTTCGCCGCATGCTGATGAAAAATGCTGGCCTCACATTCGAGGCCCATGCAGCCCACATCGACGAGCGCGCAGTCGAAGCGCCGCTGGAACGAGGGGGAGCAACGCCGGATGCCGTGGCGCTTGTTCTCGCCAAGGCCAAGGCTAAGGAGGTTAGCGATAGATTTACGGCCTGCCTTGTGATTGGCTCGGATCAAACGATGTCCATCGGCCAGCAGACATTCCACAAGCCGAAGAGCATGATCGACGCTGCGAACCATCTTCGCGTCCTGTCAGGTAAGACACATCGGTTGAACAGTGCGATCGTCATCGCCTACGACGGCGATGTTATCTGGGAGCATGTCTCGCACGCGGAGTTGACGATGCGGTCGCTGCAACCGGATTTCATCCAGCGGCATTTGAAGCGTGTTGGGGAGAAGGCCCTGACGAGCGTAGGCGCCTATCAGCTTGAGGGGGAAGGGGTGCAATTGTTTTCGCGGATCGACGGTGACTACTTCACAATCCTGGGCTTGCCGATGCTGCCACTATTGGAAAAACTGAGAGAACTGGGTGCCATCGATGGATGATTCACGTGAAACATTTGAGCCGCGGGCCTTTGTTACGGGCTTTCCCATCAAGCATTCCCGTTCGCCTCTCATCCATGGCTTTTGGCTAAAGACGCTGGGATTGCCTGGATCGTATCGCGCCCATGAAGTCACACCTGCCGATTTTCCAGCTTTTGTGTCTGCGCTTAAGAGCGGTGAATCCGGCTTTGTCGGTGGCAATGTCACCATTCCGCACAAGGAATTGGCCTTTAGGCTCGCTGACGATCCGGACACGCTCTCTGAAGAACTTGGCGCATCCAATACCCTCTGGATAGAGGACGGCCGACTCAAGGCGACGAACACGGATGGGCGCGGCTTCACCGCAAATCTCGACGAGCGACA
Organism: Hyphomicrobiales bacterium; assembly: GCA_900466605.1. Classification (GTDB taxonomy): domain Bacteria; phylum Pseudomonadota; class Alphaproteobacteria; order Rhizobiales; family Rhizobiaceae; genus Rhizobium. The sequence goes on along the minus strand of UBMU01000002.1, from coordinate 58,013 downwards.
TCCCGGTTGGGACAAGCCGCAATCCGCGGTGGTGCTCGGTGCTGGCGGTGCCAGCCGCGCCGTCGTCCAGGCGCTTCGCGACCGAGGTTTCAAGGAAATTCATCTGGTCAACAGAACGGTCGAGCGTGCTCGAGAATTGGCAGATCGTTTTGGCCCCAGAGTGCATGCCCATCCGATGGCGGCCTTGTCGGAAGTCATGCGTGGCGCCGGCCTTTTCGTCAACACGACCTCATTGGGCATGGAAGGCGAGAATGCCCCGCAGATTGACTTCACGCCGTTGCTACCCGATGCCGTTGTAACCGATATTGTCTATGTCCCACTGAAGACACCGTTTCTGGCGCAGGCCGAGAAGCAGGGATTTGCCGTGGTCGATGGACTCGGCATGTTGCTGCATCAGGCCGCGCCTGGTTTCGAGAAGTGGTTCGGGCGTCGTCCTGATGTCGACGAGAAGCTGCGCACATTGATTATCGAGGACATGGACAAGCACTGATGTTACGGATCGGACTGACCGGCTCGATTGGGATGGGCAAATCCACAATGGCAAAACTCTTTGCGGAAGCGGGAGTGCCGGTGAATGATTCGGATGCTGTCGTTCATGATCTTTATGCCGGGGAGGCCGCGCCGCTGGTCGATGCTGCCTTTCCGGGAACAATGAGGGATGGTGCTGTCGATCGCCAGGAACTTGGTCGCCAGCTGGCTGGAAGCGCGGATGGTTTCCGGCGCCTCGAAGCGATCGTCCACCCCCTTGTCAAAAGGCGTGAAGCAGAGTTCATCGAACGCGAGCGACAACACGGCACCGAGATGGTGTTGCTCGATATCCCGCTTTTGTTCGAGACTGGAGCCGAGCAGCGGGTCGATGTGATCGTGGTTGCCAGCTGTGATCCACAGATACAGCGCGAACGGGTACTTGCGCGACCCAACATGACAGTAGAAAAATTCAACATGATTCTTGCCCGCCAGACGCCGGACGCGGAAAAGCGCGCCAGGGCCGATTACGTGATCGATACAGGGCACAGCATCGAAACAGCCAGAAAGCGGGTCGCAGAGATTGTCTCGGACCTGAAGCGGCGGCTCGCCAGCGGGGACTTCCTGAATGCGTGAAATCATCTTCGATACGGAAACCACGGGGCTGGATAACCGCGTGGACCGTATCATCGAGATCGGGGGCATCGAGCTACTCAATCACTTCCCGACCGGCAACACGCTCCACATTTATATAAATCCGGGCGACCAGAAGGTGCACCCGGACGCGCTTGCCGTACATGGGATCACGGATGAGTTCCTGAAGGATAAGCCTTCCTTCGCCGATGTTGCGCAACGCATCATCGATTTCTTTGGCGATGGGAAGTGGATCGCACACAACGCCACATTCGATATGGGCTTCATTAACGCGGAACTAGCCCGACTCGATCTGCCGCCGATATTGCCAGACCGGGTGCTCGATACGCTCTCCATGGCGCGCCGCAAGCATCCAATGGGTCCCAATTCACTTGACGCGCTTTGCCGACGATATGGCATCGACAATACCCATCGAACGAAACACGGCGCTCTCCTCGATTCCGAATTGCTTGCCGATGTCTACATCGAGATGATCGGCGGCCGCCAGGCTGCTCTCGGGCTCGGAAGCGCGGCGAACAATTCGGCTCGCCAGGAAGCAATCACGGAAGAAATCATCGTCGGAACGATAGAAAGGCCGCGAAGCCTTGCGCCACGATTGAGCGAGGCGGAGCAGCAAGCTCATGATGCGTTGATTGCCAAGCTCGGCCCGAAGGGCGTTTGGACAAAATACGATCTCGCCAATTAGAAATGCCCGGGCATGACCCGGGCATCTCATTTCGTTTCATTGCGCCATACACGCCTGTTAGTTCGTTGCCTGAACCTTGGCGCGTGCCTGTTCTTCAGCGACTCGCTGCGCAAACATCTGCGAGAAATCGATCGGGTCGATCATCAGCGGCGGGAAGCCGCCGTTGCGCGTGACATCGGCAATGATTTGACGGGCAAACGGAAACAGCATGCGCGGGCACTCGATGAAGAGAACCGGCAGCATGTGCTCCTGCGGGAAACCGGCAATCCGGAAGACGCCGCCGTAAACGAGTTCGGTATGGAATACCGTCTTGTCGCCATCCTTGGCTTCCGCATTCAGAGACAGGACAACATCGAAGTCCGTGTCGGAGAGTGGATTAGCGTTGACGTTGACATTGATGTTGATGGCCGGAGCCTTATCACGCGCCTGCAGCGAACGCGGAGCACCCGGATTTTCGAAGGAGAGATCCTTGGTGTATTGGGCAAGGATGGTAAGGCTCGGGCTCGTTGCACCGTTATTGCTATTTTCGTCGGCCATTGGCTTTTCCTCGAGGGCATTGGATGGTGCCGCATCTATCATTTCGGGCAAGGTGTTACAACCCTGAGCCAATTGGCGGCTCGCCCGTCGCGTCACTTGCCAAGGTGCTTTCCGGACCAAGGCGAATTGCCATTAGGCTCGCGTCGATAGTCTTCATCATCAAGGTCCACGATGTTGGAGTCTTTTGCACGACTTGACTGATTGAAGCCGCTCGTCGAACCCATAACGACAAAGCGCCGACTGACATAGCGCCATGCGAGGTCGCGAACGGCGGGAATGAAGATCAGGACCGCCACGACGTCGGTGATGAAGCCGGGGATCATCAGCAACAATGAGGCGATCACGAACATGGCCGGACGAAGCAGCTCACGTCCTGGCACCGTGCCGTTCCGTCCTTCTGTGGACATGCGGCGGAGAATCCCAATACCTTGGCGCCTGAGCAAGGCTAGGCCGACCATGAAGCTCAGGATGACAAGCGCCAGCGTCGGCCAAAGTCCGATTGCCTTTCCGACAAGCACGAAACCGGCAATCTCGGCAAGCGGAAGCAGCAGCAGGAAAGCAGGCAAGATCTTCAAGGGCATCGCTTTATTCCGGCTTGAGCCGGACTCCGTTCGAAGGTCGTATTGCCGACCCCATTTGAATCATCTGTATAGGCGGACTATATGGGAGTACAAATCAGAGATGTTAACAGCGGTTGCGGCGGGATATGGGTTCAAACGACTTCATCACATTGTTTTTTCTTGTCGCGGCGGTGCTGATTTTTCTGCAGCTGCGCAGCGTTCTCGGTCGTCGAACGGGGAGTGAAAAGCCTCCACGCGATCTCTATACGCCGCGCGATGCTGTGGGGCCGGAATCTCCGGACGCCGGAAAAGTGGTAACATTGCCGCGTCGCGACGCGGCAAGCGAAGAAGATGACCGCTTTGCGGCAATCGACGCTTTCACTCCGGCTGGCACCTCGCTCAATGAATCGCTGCGCGAAATCAGCAAAGGCGACGCTTCGTTCAATCCGAAGGAATTCGTGAACGGCGCCAGGATGGCCTATGAAATGATCGTAATGGCGTTTGCCGATGGTGATCGAAAGACGCTGAAGAATCTTTTGTCGCGCGAAGTCTATGACGGCTTCGACGCTGCCATCACTGATCGTGAATCAAAGGGTGAGAAGGTGAAGTCGACCTTCGTGGGTATCGACAAAGCGGAGATCTCCAGCGCGGAGATCAAGGAGACTGAGGTTCAGATTACGGTCCGAATCATCAGTCAGCTGATTTCTGCCACTTACGACAAGGCCGATAAACTCATCGACGGCGATGCGGAGAATGTCGCGGAGGTCAATGATCTCTGGACATTTGCGCGCGATACGCGATCTCGCGATCCCAACTGGAAACTCGTGGCCACCGAATCGGAACATGAGTGAAGACACTCCGGGTTTTGCCCTTCAGGTAATAAACTTCAATGATTTGGAAGGCTGGAAGGATGATGATCCCTCCGGCCTTTTTGAAGCAATGGAAGCATGCCGTCGGCAGATCGCTGAGGTCAAACCGTATCGGACTGGCTCACTTGGGCTGACGGCGCGAGACCTTGTGCCGTTGCTTGAAGCAGCACGGAAGGAAACCGTATCATCGGCTGCTGACGCGCGGGCCTTCTTTGAGTCTCATTGTCGCCCTTTCCGAATTCGCCGCGCGGATGATGGCCCGGGTTTTGTTACTGCCTTTTACGAGCCCGAAGTCGTGGTTTCGGCCGAGGCGGATGATGAATATTGTTTTCCCTTCTATCGTCGTCCTGAAGACTTGGTTGATGTTGATGAGAGCAATCGCCCTACCTCTCTGCCCGAGAGCTATGCGTTTGGCAGGTTGAGCGAAGGTCGGATTGAAGCCTATCCGGATCGACGTGCGATCGATGGGGGCTTCCTCATGGGCCGCGGACTGGAGATTGCGTGGGCAAAGTCGAAGGTCGACGTCTTTTTCGCTCACGTTCAAGGCGCTGCACGCTTGCGTTACCCTGATGGTAGCATCGGACGTATTACCTATGCCGCGAAGGCTGGGCACCCTTTCTCGGCGGTAGGCAAGTTGCTTATCGAGTGCGGAGAAATCAAACGATCTGAGATCTCGATGCAGGCCATTCGGCGATGGCTGGGGGCACACCCGCATCGGGTCGATGAGGTTCTTTGGCACAATCGCTCCTACATTTTCTTTCGCGAGGTGCTGGCAGTAGACTTGAGCGCCGGCCCTGTGGCGGCGGCAAAAGTGCCATTGACCCCTGGGCGTTCGCTCGCCGTCGATCGGCTCATTCACACATTTGGCTTCCCTTTCTTCATTCGCTCCGAAAATCTTGTCCATCTCGATGACGGCAAGCCGTTCGCGCGACTGATGCTTGCGCTCGATACCGGCTCCGCCATTGTCGGTCCGGCGCGGGGTGATATCTTTACCGGATCCGGTTACCAGGCGGGCGAGCTTGCCGGAACCGTGCGTCATGACGCGGACTTCACCATTCTGCTTCCCAACGCTGCCGCAGCGAGGTTCGTCTGATGGCACGCGACCGGAAGCTCAACACGGACGAGAGGATACTCTGGGGCAAGGTGGCGCGCAGCACGCGCCCAATGCCCGGCAAGACGGATGAGTTCGCTGAACTCGATGCTTTTCTGGTTGAGGCAGAGGTCGAAAAACAAAGAGTCGCCGGTCCGAAGCGGCCCTCCGACGGTGGGAGCGAGGTGGCCACGCCGGCATCTCCCAAAACACGAACCGGTGTTCATCACCCGCTGGAAAGACCGGTCAAGCGCAAGATAGCCAAGGGCCGCTTGCCGCTGGAAGCCCGCATCGACCTGCATGGGCTGGTCCAGAGCGAAGCTCACATCCTGCTTCTCGAGTTTTTGATGCGAGCCCACGAGCGAGGGATGAGACATGTCCTCGTTATTACCGGCAAAGGCAGTTCGCTTGGCAGCGAAGGAGCGCTGAAACGCGCCGTTCCGATGTGGTTTTCGAAGCCCGAGTTTCGGTATTTCATTTCATCTTATGAGACGGCGGCCCACCATCATGGGGGGGAGGGCGCGCTTTACATCAGGCTCTCGCGTCGCCACGGAGAGAGGTCATGACGCCGTTTGGCGAGGCGGTTCGCAAGCTCCGCGAGCGCAAAGGCGTGTCACAGAAGCAGATGGCAGCGGCTCTCAATGTTTCGCCGGCATACCTATCCGCCCTCGAACACGGGCGGCGTGGCCTGCCGACGTTCGATCTCCTTCAGCGGATCGCGGGTTACTTCAACATCATCTGGGACGAGGCAGAAGAGCTTTTCCTTTTGGCCCGTTCTTCGGACCCTCGCGTGGTCGTGGATACGTCGGGTTTATCCGCCGAGCATACAGCCTTTGCGAACCTTTTGGCCGGTCGTATTCGTGATCTCGATCGTGCAACACTTGGCGAACTGACGGGCATTCTCGAAAACGACCGGAAAGCGGACGGAAAACGGTCATAATCCCCTGATTTATAGCCAGTTTGAGCGCGCTGGCATTGGGAACTCTGATCAAAAACCCTATATTCTGGCATGTAAAAGGCAGGTGATTCGCAAGTCTCGTTGCTGCCCCGACAACAGGGAAATTCTCGAAAAGTATGACCGATATACCCACGACGGAAAACGGCGTTAGCACCGAATATGGCGCAGACTCGATCAAGGTTCTGAAGGGCCTTGACGCGGTGCGCAAGCGCCCGGGTATGTATATCGGTGATACCGATGATGGCTCAGGTCTTCATCACATGGTCTACGAAGTCGTCGACAATGCGATCGACGAAGCGCTTGCAGGCCACGCGGATATCGTTACCGTGACGCTCAATCCCGATGGTTCGGTTACCGTCACCGACAATGGCCGCGGTATTCCGACGGACATCCATACCGGTGAGGGCGTGTCGGCGGCTGAGGTCATCATGACGCAGCTGCATGCCGGGGGTAAGTTCGACCAGAATTCGTACAAGGTTTCTGGTGGTCTGCACGGCGTCGGCGTTTCTGTTGTCAATGCGCTTTCCGTCTGGCTGAAGCTGAAGATCCGCCGTCAAGGCAAGATTCATGAAATGAGCTTTACGCACGGCGTCGCTGATGCTCCGCTGAAAGTGATTGGCGAGGCTGGCAATGAGACCGGTACCGAAGTCAGCTTCATGCCGAGCACTGAAACCTTCACGATGACCGAATTCGACTACGGCACGTTGGAGCATCGTCTTCGCGAGCTCGCATTCCTGAATTCGGGCGTCCGTATCCTTCTGAGCGACAAGCGTCATTCGGACATCAAACAGGAAGAAATGCTTTATGACGGTGGCCTGGAGGCCTTCGTCTCCTATCTTGACCGCGCCAAGAAGCCACTCGTCGACAAGCCTGTGGCAATCCGTGGCGAGAAGGATGGGATTACGGTCGAAGTCGCAATGTGGTGGAACGACAGCTACCACGAGAACGTGCTTTGTTTCACCAACAACATTCCGCAGCGCGACGGCGGCACCCACATGGCCGGCTTCCGTGCAGCGCTGACCCGGCAGATCACCTCCTATGCCGATACGTCGGGCATCACCAAGAAAGAAAAGGTGACGCTGACCGGTGACGACTGCCGTGAGGGCCTGACGGCCGTTCTTTCCGTCAAGGTGCCAGACCCGAAATTTTCCTCGCAGACCAAGGATAAGCTGGTTTCTTCAGAAGTTCGCCCCGTCGTCGAAAGTCTCGTCAGCGAAGCGTTGAGCACGTGGCTGGAAGAGCACCCGACGGAAGCCAAGGTGCTGGTCGGCAAGGTGGTAGAAGCTGCCGCAGCGCGCGAAGCGGCCCGAAAGGCACGTGAGCTGACCCGCCGTAAGGGCGCGCTCGACATTGCCTCTTTGCCCGGCAAGCTCGCCGATTGCTCGGAGCGCGATCCATCGAAATCTGAAGTCTTCCTCGTCGAGGGCGATTCAGCAGGCGGCTCGGCCAAGCAGGGGCGATCACGCGAAAACCAGGCGATCCTCCCACTGCGCGGCAAGATCCTCAACGTCGAGCGCGCTCGCTTCGACAAGATGCTCTCGAGCCAGGAAATCGGAACCCTGATTACCGCCCTAGGTACAGGCATCGGCAAAGACGAGTTCAACGCCGAAAAGCTGCGCTACCACAAGATCATCATCATGACGGACGCTGACGTCGACGGCGCCCACATTCGCACGCTACTGTTGACCTTCTTCTTCCGCCAGATGCCGGAATTGATCGAGCGAGGCCACCTCTACATCGCCCAGCCGCCGCTCTATAAGGTCTCGCGCGGCAAGTCGATCCAGTACGTGAAGAACGAGAAGGCGCTCGAGGACTATCTGATCGGCCAAGGCCTCGACGATGCTGCCTTGAAGCTCGGTAGCGGCGAAGTGCGAGCCGGACAGGATCTGGGAGAAGTGATCGCCGATGCGTTGCGCCTTCGCGCGCTGCTCGACAATCTGCATTCGCGCTACAATCGTGCTGCGGTCGAACAGGCGGCGATTGCTGGTGCCCTTAATGCCGAAGCCGTCAGCGACCGTTCAAGGGCAGAGCAACTCGTCGGGGAAGTCGCCAGACGCCTTGATCTGATTGCGGAGGAAACCGAGCGCGGTTGGGAAGGGAACCTGACAAGCGAAGGCGGCCTCAGGCTTGAGCGCATGGTGCGCGGCGTGAAAGAAGTCGTCGTGCTCGACATGGCGTTGATCGGTTCGCAGGACGCACGCCTTCTCGATCAGCTGTCGGCTCGATTGAAGGAAATCTACCAGACACCCCCGTCACTGTCCCGACGTGACGGTGAGGTCGAGATTTCCGGCCCACGCGCGTTGTTGGATGCGATTTTCGCAAGCGGACGCAAGGGCTTGACGATGCAGCGCTACAAGGGGCTGGGCGAAATGAATGCCGAACAGCTCTGGGAAACGACACTCGATCCGAATGTTCGTTCGCTGCTACAGGTGAAGGTTGCTGATGCGACTGACGCCGATGGCCTGTTTGCGCGCCTGATGGGTGACGAAGTAGAGCCTCGCCGAGAGTTCATCCAGGACAACGCACTGAACGTTGCGAACCTCGATATCTAGGGGAACGGAAACTCGTCTCTCGATCAGTGCAGAAACAAAAGCCCCGCGCGTCGACGCGGGGCTTTTGCGTCAGACTAGTTGGCGACAAACTTGCCTCGGAAAGCGACCTCCGAAAGAGGCTTGCGCTGGCTCGGCACTTCTCGCTCCTGGTTTTTCTCCGAAAGGACGCTCTTGTCGGCAAGGCGACCCAACGCCACGCCTGCTTCCACCCGGTAGCCTTCGGGAATAGAGAAGGTTTTCTGGATCTCTTCGTGCTTGATGCCACCCATCCCATGGGCATAGAACCCCGAAAGCCGAGCCTGCAGCGCAAGATAGCCCCAGGCGGTGCCGGCGTCGAACGAATGCGTGTAGCTCTTCCGCCCTTCCGAGAAATCACCGTTGAAGCCTCTGGAGACGACGTAGATCAGGGCCGAGCTGTTCTTTGCCCACTCTTGATTGGACTCGACGAGCAGATCGACGAATTTGTCCCAGTCCTCGGAACCGTTGAGTGCATAGATGAAACGCCAGGGCTGCTGGTTGGCAGACGATGGGGCCCAATGCGCCGCATCCAGTATGGACAGAAGATCCGATTCATCGATCACTTCGCCGGTAAAGGCACGCGGCGACCAGCGCTCAAGAAACAACGGATCAATCGGATATTGGGATTCGCGGCTATTGCTATTTGTCATGGTTTTTCCGGGTACGGTTTGTCTGAATCCCAGACAATGTGGAGTTCTTCGCGGAACGCAAATCGCTTCAAATGATCGGTGACGACAGTCTCATATCGCTCCAACTGCGATCGGTCCGCAGCCGACAGCGTCATGTGAAGCGCAACAGGGTCGGCTGAAAACATCACCTCGGTCGTGTCGTTGAACGGCACACATCCGCTCTCTGCTGAGAGTTCCACGGCAAACTTATGGCTCCAGTGCCTGCAGAGCTGCTGAAGATATTTGCTGGCGTGGGTGGTGGCGACAGTCGAGGTTGAAACAGGCATACCGAACTCCTCTCGCCTGTCTTAGGCCTCCTCCGATAGGCTTGGCAAGCAACCTTCACCGCGCAGGACGGTGCACAGACTGTTTCAACAATAGTAACCTCCCACGCGCGCAAAGGCACGCTAAGTTCTGGCAAATTCATCAATCAGGGGAAGCGCCTTGCTCGTAAACGGTAAGTGGACGGAAGATTGGCAGCCAGTACAGGCGAAAGACGAGAAAGGCGGCTTTGTCCGTCAGACGTCGAGTTTCCGCAGCTGGGTTACACCGGACGGCGCTGCAGGCCCGACGGGAGAAGCCGGCTTCAAGGCTGAGGAGGGGCGCTATCATCTCTATGTAGCCTACATCTGCCCCTGGGCATCGCGGACGCTGATCGGCAGAAAGCTCAAAGGGCTGGAGGCAGCGCTCTCGATTTCGGTGGTCGAGCCGGAATTGACAAAGCAGGGCTGGCGGTTCGGCGATTATCCAGGCGCCACGAAGGATCATGTCCGGGGCGCGACCTATATGCACGAGATCTATACCAGCGCTGCTCCCGACTTCACTGGTCGCGCGACCGTGCCCGTGCTCTGGGACAAGCGACTGCAGACGATCGTCAACAACGAGTCGGCTGACATCCTGCGGATGATGAACGACGGTTTCGGCGATCTCGCTCGCCATTCGATCGACCTCTATCCGACCGCTCGCCGTGCTGACATCGATGCCTTCAACGAGCGGATCTATCCGAGCCTCAACAATGGCGTCTATCGCGCCGGCTTTGCCACCACGCAGCTTGCGTATGAGGAAGCTTTCGCCGGCGTGTTTGAGTGCCTCGATTGGGTGAATAGAGAGCTTGGCGATCGGCCCTTCCTGTTCGCGGACCACCCGACCGAAGGTGACATTCGTCTATTTGTGACGCTCGTGCGCTTCGATAGCGCCTATCACGGTCTGTTCAAATGCAATTTTAGGCGTCTTTCCGACTACGCCAATCTTCGCCGCTTCTGCCGACGGATGCTCGACTGGCCTGGTGTCGCGGAAACGGTCAATTTCGATCATATCAAACGCGGTTACTACTCGATCGAAAGCCTAAACCCGACGCGGATCGTGCCGGCGGGTCCCGATATGGCGGAAATTTTCTGAACCAGCGTACCGCTTCGGCAAAAAGCCATAATGACACCGGTGAATATCTCGTTCATAGGTGATCAAACGTCTGTCTCGCTGAGGAGGAAATGTCATGAAGCTTATGCGTGTTGGGGAGGCAGGTCGCGAGAAGCCAGCCATGCTCGATTCCGATGGCAAGATTCGCGATCTGTCGGCGCATGTCTCGGATATCGGCGGTAGCGCGATCTCGCCGGAAGGCTTATCGAAGATCGGGGCCATCGATCCCAAGAGCCTGCCGGAACTTGCGCCGGGTCGCATTGGCGCCTGCGTCGCCGGCACCGGGAAATTTATCTGCATCGGCCTGAATTTCTCCGACCACGCTGCTGAAACCGGTGCCACGGTTCCGCCGGAGCCGGTCATCTTCATGAAGGCAACCTCGGCAATCGTGGGTCCCAACGACAATGTGTTGATCCCTCGCGGTTCCGAAAAGACCGATTGGGAAGTGGAACTCGGCGTCGTCATCGGAAAGACAGCAAAGTATGTCAGCGAAGCTGACGCGCTTGACTATGTTGCCGGCTACTGTGTCTCCCACGACGTCTCGGAGCGCGCCTTCCAGACAGAGCGTGCGGGCCAATGGACGAAGGGCAAGTCATGCGACACGTTCGGTCCGATCGGACCTTGGCTGGTCACGAAGGACGAGATCGCCGATCCGCAAAATCTTGGCATGTGGCTAAAGGTCAACGGTGAAACCATGCAAAATGGTTCGTCGAAGACGATGGTCTACGGCGTCGCTCACGTCGTTTCCTATCTCAGCCAGTTTATGTCGCTCCATCCGGGCGATGTGATCTCGACTGGCACTCCTCCGGGAGTCGGCATGGGCATGAAGCCGCCGCGCTTTCTCAAGGCCGGTGACGTCGTCGAGCTTGGTATCGAAGGCTTGGGTACACAGAAGCAGACCTTTCTGGCCGATCGCTGATCGGCCATTTCTCGAACGTTAAGCTTTGGCGCGCACGATGAATGCCGGGGTAAATTCCTCGGCATTTCTTTTTGCGGTGCGGATAGCAATGTTGCTGTGCAACAAAAACCTGTTAATCTGCGTTGAGGTGCCAGCACGTCGTTGGAAAGAGTCCGATGCCTTTCAATCGGCGTCGTCTTCCAGACTAGAGAAAGGTGGCGCATCTCGTGTTTTACCAACTTTATGAATTGAACCATGCTGCAATGGCTCCGTATCGCGCTTTTGCCGATATCATGCGTATGGTCTATGCCAATCCGCTCAATCCGATTTCGCAAACGCCCTGGGGGCGCACGATGGCGGCGAGTCTCGAAATGTTCGAGCGTACGACCCGCCGTTACGGCAAGCCGTCGTTTGATCTGAACGACACCGTCATCGGTGACCGAAAGATTGCTGTGCGGGAAGAGATCGTCTGGTCGCGCGCCTTCTGCAATTTGCTGCATTTCGCGCGCAATGTCCCGAGCGCTCATACGCCCGACCCGCGCATCCTCATCGTTGCGCCGATGTCCGGCCACTATGCGACGCTGCTGCGCGGCACGGTCGAAGCGCTCCTGCCAAGCGCCGACATCTATATCACCGACTGGATCGATGCCCGCATGGTGCCGATGACGGAAGGCACCTTCGATTTCGACGATTACGTTGATTATGTCATCGAGATGCTGCGCTTCCTCGGACCGGATACGCATGTGATTGCTGTTTGTCAGCCCTCGGTACCGGTCCTGGCAGCGGCGGCTGTGATGGAGGCGGAAAACGATCCGTTCTCGCCCTCTTCGATGACGCTGATGGGTGGGCCCATCGACACGCGCATCAACCCGACAGCCGTCAACCAGCTCGCCAAGGAACGGCCGCTGGAGTGGTTTGCCGACAATGTGGTAATGAATGTGCCGTGGCCGCAGCCAGGCTTCATGCGCCCGGTTTATCCGGGCTTCCTGCAGTTGTCCGGCTTCATGTCGATGAACCTCGATCGGCACGTGATCGCTCACAAGGAATTCTTCATGCATCTGGTGAAGAACGACGGCGAGCCGGCGGAGAAGCACCGCGACTTCTACGACGAATATCTCGCGGTCATGGATTTGACGGCGGAATTCTATCTTCAGACGGTCGATCAGGTCTTCATCAAGCACGCCTTGCCGAAGGGCGAGTTGCTCCACCGCGGCAAGCTTGTCGACCCCGCCGCCATCCGCAATGTGGCACTCCTCACCGTGGAAGGGGAGAACGACGATATCTCCGGCGTCGGTCAAACAAAGGCCGCGCAGACAATTTGTGTCAATATTCCCGAGAACATGCGCATGCACTACCTGCAGCCCGACGTTGGCCACTACGGCGTCTTCAATGGCTCTCGCTTCCGTCGTGAGATTGCGCCGCGCATCGTTAACTTCGTGAGAGAACATGCGCGCACGGGAAAGCCCGTGGTGAAGAGGGTTATCAAGGGCGGAAAATCCAACTGATTTAGATTTGTCTGAATTAGTGATTTCATTTCAAAGTGTTGTCGGATTTGGGCCCGAAGCGCCTTGAAGCTGGCAGGGGCTGTAACCACATCGATTCCAGCGTTCGGCATCTCGTCGGGCGCGGAAAATGCGAGGACACCGCACGATGAACCAGTCAGCATTGCTTCGCCCGGATTGGACTCCGGCTACCATTGCCCTGATGATCCTCGGCTTCGTGGTTTTCTGGCCTCTGGGTCTCGCCATGCTTGCCTACATTATCTTCGGGGAGCGTCTGTGCGGCTTCAAGCGCGACGCCAACAACGCCGCCGATGGATTCTTCGCCGGCTGCCGACGTTCGCATGGCCGCTATCGCCCACATTTCTCGACAGGCAATGTTGCCTTCGATGACTGGCGCAAGGCCGAGCTCGACCGACTGGAAGAAGAGCGCCGCAAGCTTGATGAAATGCGCGAGGAATTCGATTCCTACGTACGCGAACTGCGCCGCGCCAAGGATCAGGATGAGTTCGACCGCTTCATGCGCGATCGCAAGAACGCCAAGCGGGACGACAATGGTCCGGTAGCAGAATACCAAACTCCGTAATTCCACCATCGTTCAGCACTGAAAACTAGGACCGGCATCATCGATGCCGGCTTTTCTTTGCAAAGAATTCCCTCGAATCATATAGAAAATACTCATGTTCCCGCTCCTCGCAAAGTCACGCCGTAGTATTCGAAAGCCGGCTCCGCCCGAGACCCGAACGCTTGATGTAGCTGGGCGGTTGATGCCGCTGACGATCAAGCAGCACGAACGAGCAACCCGTATCACATTGCGGATTGAGCCAGGCGGCCGGGGGTTGAAGATGACGATCCCGAGCGGATTGGCGCAACGGGAAGTAAATGCCTTCCTCGACCGCCATCAGGGCTGGCTGCTGACGAAACTTGCCAAATTCTCTACCGACGGCCGCCTGCAAGATGGTGGCACTATTCTCTTTCGTGGTTTGTCCCATCGCATTCACCATACCGGCAGCCTTCGTGGCCTGACCGAAGCCGTTATTGTCGATGGCAAACCGGTGCTCAGGGTCAGTGGCATGCCCGAGCATCTGGGGCGGCGCGTCGCGACGTTCCTAAAGAAGGAAGGGCGGGCCGATCTCGAAAGGCTAGCAACCTTGCACGCCCGCTCGATCAGCGCGCCGATCAGGTCGATCGCCATGAAGGACACCCGTAGTCGATGGGGTTCCTGCTCGTCCGAAGGTAACCTGAGCTTTTCCTGGCGTATCGTCATGGCGCCGCCCTTGGTAATCGACTACCTTGCGGCCCATGAGGTCGCTCATCTCAAAGAGATGAACCACGGACCACGCTTCTGGGCGCTCTGCAAGAGGCTTTGCCCCCACATGGAAGAGGCGAAGGCCTGGCTGAAGCGGCACGGCAGCCAGCTGCACGCCATTGATTTCGACTAAGCGACGCCTCGCAAAAATCAGCTTTTGTCGTGATTTGGCTCGACTCCAACAGCTTTTCGTGTCACTTCGCTGCCATGAAACCGGATATCAAAATCTGCGGACTAAAGACGCCTGAGGCGATCGATCGCGCACTCGCGCGGGGTGCCACGCATATCGGCTTTATCTTCTTTGAGAAAAGCCCTCGCTACGTCGAGCCCGATATTGCCGGCAAGCTTGCGGAGCCGGCTCGCGGCAAGGCGAAGATCGTTGCTGTCGTCGTCAATCCGAGCAACGACGATCTCGATGAGATTGTGGCGCTGTTAAAGCCCGATATTCTCCAGTTACACGGCGACGAAAGCCCGGAGCGCGTTTTAACCATAAAGGCGGTCTATGGGCTGCCGGTCATGAAGGCGTTCTCCGTGCGGACGGCTGACGATCTGAAGCGGGTCGAGGCCTATATCGGCATCGCCGATCGCTTCCTCTTTGATGCCAAGCCTCCGAAAGGATCGGAGTTGCCTGGTGGCAACGGAGTTTCCTTCGATTGGAGTCTGCTGACCTGGCTTGACGACAATGTGGATTACATGCTTTCCGGTGGCTTGAACAAAGCTAACCTTGCCGAGGCGCTCGCCATTACCAAGGCGCCCGGGATCGACGCATCCTCCGGTGTCGAAAGCGCACCGGGCGTCAAGAATGTGGCAATGATCGACGAGTTTTTCGATGCGGTCGAGCGGGCGTGTCAGCCCGAAACGGCCTCAGGGAGTTGAGAGTGAACCAGACGCCAAAACCGAATTCCTTCCGCTCTGGGCCTGATGAAGATGGCCGTTTCGGTATCTACGGCGGCCGTTTCGTTGCCGAGACGCTGATGCCTTTGATCCTCGACCTGCAGGACGAGTGGAACAAGGCGAAGAACGATCCGGAATTTCAGGCTGAACTGAAGCATCTCGGCACCCACTATATCGGCCGCCCGAGCCCGCTCTACTTCGCCGAGCGTCTGACAGCTGAACTCGGTGGCGCGAAGATATACTTCAAGCGCGAGGAGCTGAACCACACCGGTTCGCACAAGATCAACAATTGCATCGGCCAGATCCTGCTTGCCAAGCGCATGGGCAAGACCCGTATCATCGCTGAAACCGGCGCTGGCCAGCATGGCGTTGCATCGGCAACCGTTGCTGCCCGTTTCGGCCTGCCCTGCGTCGTTTACATGGGCGCAACCGATGTCGAGCGCCAAGCACCGAACGTATTCCGCATGAAGCTGCTGGGTGCTGAAGTGAAGCCCGTGACTGCGGGCCATGGCACCCTTAAGGATGCCATGAATGAAGCGCTGCGCGACTGGGTCACCAACGTCGACGACACATACTACCTGATCGGCACGGCTGCCGGACCGCATCCTTATCCGGAAATGGTCCGGGACTTCCAGGCGGTCATCGGCACTGAAGCCCGTGAGCAGATGCTGGAAGCAGAAGGCCGCCTGCCAGATCTCGTCGTCGCTGCCGTCGGCGGCGGTTCAAACGCGATCGGCATTTTCCATCCATTCCTCGATGACGAGGGCGTCAAGATGGTCGGCGTCGAAGCCGGCGGTAAGGGCCTCAATGGCGACGAGCACTGTGCCTCGATCACGGCAGGTTCGCCTGGTGTTCTGCATGGCAACCGTACCTACCTGCTGCAGGATGGCGACGGCCAGATCAAGGAAGGCCACTCGATCTCCGCTGGTCTGGACTATCCCGGCATCGGCCCCGAGCATTCCTACCTGAATGACATCGGCCGCGTCGAATATGTACCGATCATGGACCATGAGGCACTCGAGGCCTTCCAGACGCTCACACGCCTTGAAGGCATCATTCCGGCCCTGGAGCCATCGCACGCACTCGCCGAAGTCATCAAGCGCGCCCCGAAGATGGGCAAGGACGAGATCATCCTGATGAACCTCTCCGGCCGCGGCGACAAGGACATCTTCACTGTCGGCAAGATTCTGGGAATGGGTGAGTAAGTCATGACCGCACGTATGGATAAACGTTTCGCCGATCTGAAGGCAGAAGGCCGGCCGGCACTCGTCACGTATTTCATGGGCGGGGATCCGGACTACGAAACCTCGCTTGGCATCATGAAAGCGCTCCCAGAGGCGGGCTCGGACGTTATTGAACTCGGCATGCCGTTCTCCGATCCGATGGCCGATGGCCCGGCGATCCAGATGGCAGGCCAGCGCGCACTGAAGGGCGGCCAGACGCTGAAGAAGACGTTGCAGCTTGCCGCCGATTTCCGCAAGACCGACGACTTAACGCCGATCGTGATGATGGGCTACTACAACCCAATCTACATTTACGGCGTGGAGACATTCCTCGACGACGCGCTGGCGGCCGGCATCGACGGCCTCATCGTCGTTGACCTTCCGCCGGAGATGGATGACGAACTCTGCGTCCCCGCCCTCAAGAAGGGGATCAATTTCATTCGCCTGGCAACTCCGACGACGGATGAAAAGCGTCTGCCGACCGTTCTGCGGAACACGTCGGGCTTCGTCTATTACGTCTCGATGAATGGTATAACAGGCTCGGCGCTGCCGGACCCGTCGCTCGTATCGGGCGCGGTCAAGCGCATCAAGCAGCACACCGATTTGCCCGTCTGCGTTGGCTTCGGCGTCAAGACTGCCGACCATGCGAAGGTTATCGGCAGCTCGGCGGATGGCGTGGTTGTCGGGACTGCAATCGTCAATCAGGTGGCAACGAGCCTCACCAAGGACGGGAAGGCAACCGCCGATACCGTCCAGGCCGTCGCCACACTTGTTCGTGGACTGTCAACGGGGACACGTTCGGCGCGCCTTGTTGCTGCCGAATAGTTTCCCCACATTGGCAAGGGTCAATCAGGAGTTTTCGACTTGAACTGGATCACCAACTACGTCCGCCCCCGCATCAATTCTATGCTGGGCCGCCGCGAAGTGCCGGAGAACCTCTGGATCAAGTGCCCGGAAACGGGCGAGATGGTCTTTCATAAGGATCTGGAAGACAACAAGTGGGTCATCCCTGCTTCCGGCTATCACATGAAGATGCCGGCGAAGGCACGGCTTGCCGATCTTTTCGATGACGGCGCCTATGAAGCGCTCGTCCAGCCGAAGGTCGCGCAGGATCCGCT
Source organism: Hyphomicrobiales bacterium (assembly GCA_900466605.1). Lineage (GTDB taxonomy): Bacteria > Pseudomonadota > Alphaproteobacteria > Rhizobiales > Rhizobiaceae > Rhizobium. The sequence continues at coordinate 40,600 of UBMU01000002.1, read as the reverse complement.
GAAGTTTCGCGATTCCAAGAAGTACACGGATCGCCTTCGCGACAGCCGCATCAAGACTGATCAGGAAGACACGATCGTTGCCGGTGTCGGAAAGGTTCGCGGTCTGAAGCTCGTTGCCGTTGTTCATGAGTTCAACTTCATGGGCGGCTCGCTTGGCATTGCCGCCGGTGAAGCAATCGTCAAGGCATTCGAACGCGCCATCGCCGAGAAGTGCCCGCTGGTCATGTTCCCGGCGTCTGGCGGCGCGCGCATGCAAGAAGGCATTCTGTCGCTCATGCAGTTGCCGCGCACGACCGTCGCCGTCGACATGCTGAAGGAAGCAGGACAGCCCTACATCGTTGTGCTGACGAACCCCACCACTGGCGGGGTCACGGCATCCTATGCGATGCTCGGAGACCTGCATCTGGCCGAACCCGGCGCGGAAATCTGCTTTGCCGGCAAGCGCGTCATCGAGCAGACGATCCGTGAGAAACTGCCGGAAGGCTTTCAGACGTCGGAATACCTGCTGGAGCATGGCATGGTCGATATGGTGGTCAAGCGCCATGATATTCCGGATACGTTGGCGCGTGTCCTGAAAATCCTGACCAAGAAGCCTGCAGCAAACCTCAACAAGGAAAGCGGGACGCTCGCGATAGCCGCGAGCGCCTGATCCAACTGGGCGGGTCACGCGATGATACCAAGGGGCCAAGCCGTAGTGAGCGAAGCAGCGCAGGAAATCGATAAGCTCTTGGGACTGCATCCCAAGGGCTTTGATCTGTCTCTGGATCGCATTACCCGTCTGCTTTCCGTTCTAGGCGATCCGCAGAAGAAGCTGCCGCCCGTCATTCACGTGGCGGGTACCAACGGCAAAGGCTCGGTAACAGCCTTTTGCCGTGCCTTGTTGGAGGCGGGCGGCTACAGCGCCCACGTCCACACCTCCCCGCACCTGGTAAACTGGCATGAACGCTATAGGATCGGCGTCAACGGTGGACGCGGGCAGTTGGTTGATGATGCCGTCTTCGCTGAGGCCGTCCGACGTGTTGCAGCCGCCAATGGTGGTCAGAGCATCACTGTTTTCGAGATCCTGACGGCCGTTACCTTTATTCTATTTTCAGAGCACCCCGCCGATGCTGCTATCATCGAGGTTGGCCTCGGCGGCCGTTTCGATGCAACAAACGTCATTTCCGATCCCGCCGTCTCGGTCATCATGCCGATCTCGCTCGACCATCAGCCTTATCTCGGCGATCGAGTCGAGCTGATCGCGGCGGAGAAGGCCGGTATAATGAAACGCGGGCACCCTGTTGTCATCGGCAAACAAGAGTATGATGCGGCACTCGACGTTCTGATGTCGACTGCCGAACGGCTGAACTGCCCGACGGCCGTCTTCGGTCAAGACTACATGGCGCACGAGGAATATGGGCGTCTGGTCTATCAGGACGAGTTTGGCCTTGCTGATCTTCCTTTGCCGCGCCTTCCGGGCCGCCATCAGTATGCCAATGCCGCCGCGGCGATCCGCGCCGTCAAAGCTGCCGGCTTTACGGTGACCGAAACGATGATGGAGAAGGCGCTTCAGACGGTAGAGTGGCCGGGCCGTCTTCAGCGCTTGAATGACGGGCATCTCATGGCCAGTGCTCCGGCCAAAGCAGAAATCTGGGTCGATGGTGGCCATAACCCTGGTGCCGGCGAAGTCATCGCTGAAGCCATGGCGAATTTCGAGGAAAAGCAGCCGCGGCCGCTCTTCCTTATCATTGGCATGATCAACACCAAGGATCCGGTTGGCTATTTCAAGGCTTTCAAGGGATTGGCAGAAAAGGTTTACTGCGTGCCGATCCGCGGTAGCGACGCAATGATTGACCCCGTCATCCTGGCAAACGCTGCCTATGATGCGGGCCTTGTCGCAGAGCCGATGTCGACTGTCAGCGACGCGTTGGAGGCAATCAAGGAGGGTGCGTTTGAGCAGGCGCATCCGCCACGCATCCTGATAGGCGGCTCTCTTTATCTCGTCGGCGACGTTCTTGCTGACAACGGTACACCCCCAAAATGAAAAAAGCCCGGTCAATGCCGGGCTTCTTCTTGTCTATTTAGGGACAAATCAAGCGGCGCTGGAGATCCAGCTCGAGAGCGCGGTCTTCGGGGCCGCACCAACTTTGATGTCAGCAACTTCGCCGGCCTTGAATATGGCAAGCGTCGGAATGGAGCGGACGCCGAACTGAGCGGCAAGTTCCGGGTTCTCATCGATGTTGAGCTTGGCGACCTTCACCTTCCCCTGAAACTCAACGGCGAGTTCTTCGAGGCTAGGGGCGATCATCTTGCACGGGCCGCACCATTCAGCCCAGAAATCGACGACGACGGGTTCTGCGGATTCCAGAACTTCCGACTGGAAGTTGTTGATATCGACTTTTACGGTAGCCATAGGCTGCTCCTTTACGGATTCCTGTTGAAACACATGTGAGCGTGCGGTGCGGGAATTTCAATGCCCGATATTTCACTTTGTCTCGAGTTGCGCAAGCGCCGACGCCAATACATCCCGCGTCAGCGTGTGAACGGAGGCGTTTTCAGTGTAGACGAGGACGCAATCGATGCCCTTGCCGGGATAGAGCGGCGCAAGGATCTCACGATAGATGGCAAGCTGTGCCTTGTGTGCAAAAGGGATCGCCTCGGCTGTTTGAGGCGGGACACGATTGGTCTTATAGTCGAGTACCACGACACGATCGCCGAAGATTGCCATCCTATCGACGCGGCCTGAAACGGCGTGATCGACGCCACCGATCGTCAGCGTTCCCATGACCGAGACTTCCGCCTGTGCATGGGTTGAAAAGACCGGCTCGAGGCTCGGGTCTCGCAGCAGTTTCAGTACCGAATCGACCAGTTGCTGCCGCTCGGCTTCCGGCCAGAACGATGCCGCACGCTTGGCGTAGCGCACGGCCGCATCCGCTTGTTCGCTACGCGGGAAATCGGGCAGCGTCTGCAGCATACGGTGCAGAAGTCGCCCCTTTTGCAGGGAACGATCCGGCTTACCCTTTTCGGCAAAAAGCGGGGAGGCAACCAAGAGATCGTCTGCGCCATCATCGACGATCGTTCCGACACCGGATGGGCTCAGTGGGCGCGGCAGTTGCTTGCGCGGCGGCAGCGGCTTGCCAAGGCCGGGCGGGACGGAGTCTTGCCTGGCGGTCTGTTCGGCGCGTCCGAGGCGTTCAAAGCTTCGCTCAACTCGCGGAACGCGCCATTCGATACCAGCCCAGCTACCGTCCGGTCCGGAAAATGTCGCTGCCGACACATGCGGGTGGCTGTCCGTCATCGCAGCGGAAATCATCGCATGCCAGGTATCGGTATTCGGCCGGATGCCCCGATAGCCGCAAACGGTTAGCCGGTCGGCGGCCCTGGTCATGGCGACATAGAGCAGTCGTCGATATTCCTGTTCCGCCAGCGACTGGATGCGTGTCGCATCGGCTTGGGTCAGGGAGTTGCTGAGATCGCCGAGGGGAACCCAGGCCGGCATTGGCGGTTCGCCGTGTTCCTGCTCAAGCAGCCGAAGCTTCGGCATGTGTGAATGCGTGAAGGCCTTGGATCCACCGTCGACGAGGAACACGATCGGCGCTTCGAGGCCCTTTGACGCGTGCACCGTCATTATCCGCACTTCGTTGCGGCCTTTGTCCTGCTCGCGTTTCACTTCTGGCGCTTCGATCTCGAGCGTCGAAATGAAGGACTGCAGGCCGGGCAGGCCAGAGCTTTCGTGGTCCAGTGCGAACGTCAGGAGTTCATCGAGAATATCGCTGACCTCGGTTCCGAGCCGGGCAAGAAATTTTCGTCGACCGCCGTGGCATCCCAGAACGCGCGCATAGAAGTCGTGAACCGGCAGCGTCCTGGATTCATCCAGAAAGAGCTTGAGGCAAGTGACAGCCTTTTCGAAGCGCGCATTGCCGTCGGCGGCAAACTTCTGCATGTGAGCCCAGGCACTCTCACCCTCCGCACGAAGGGCGGCGACTGCGAACACGGCGTCTTCACCCAGATCGAGAAGCGGGCTCTTCATGAGTGCAGTCAAGGAGAGGTCATCTTCAGGCAACAGCAGAAAGCGGCCGAGCGCCACTAGGTCCTGCACCGCGATGTGGCTCGTCAGGCGCAGGCGGTCGGCGCCGGCAACCGGTATGTCGCCGCGTCGCTTCAACGCGCGCGTCAGTGCGTTAACGAAGGCGTCGCGCTTGCGTACCAGAACGAGAATATCGCCGGCTTCGATCAGCCGCTCCTTGCCCTTCTCGACGATGGTTTCCTTGCCGACCAGGTTGCCGATCGTGTGGGAAATGCGGCGCGCGAGGACGGATGCTGGCGCGCTCTCCGGCGTGGCGTCAAAAGGCGCGGTCCAGTCTTCTTCCGTTATTGACGCCTCTGGTGCGACCATCTCCCAAAGATCGACGGCGCCCGGATGGCCAATACGGTTGGAACGGTGAACAACGGGCTCGCCTGTGGCACTCAGCCCACGGGCATTTTCGGCCGGCGTAAAGATATGGTCGACGGCGGCCAGAACATCCGAGGTCGATCGGAACGAGAGTGGTAACCGCACGGTCGAGAAGGCAAGCCCGCTCTGGGAGACGCGCCGGCGTGTCTGCTGGCTCTCCTCCGAAAAGCGCTCGGGACGAGCACCCTGAAACGAGTAGATCGATTGCTTTTCGTCACCGACGGCGAAAAGGGTCCGCACCGTCTTGCGGGCGCTCTCGCCCGAAAAGAAGTCCTCAGCAAGCGACTGGATGACACTCCACTGGATCGGGCTCGTATCCTGTGCCTCGTCGACGAGGATATGGTCGATACCCTGATCGAGCTTGTAGTGAATCCAGGGGCCGACATCGCTCTTGTTCAAGAGTTCGGCTGTCCGCGTTATCAGATCTTCGAAATCGAGTTGGCTCCGCTGCTTCTTGAGGTCGTCGTAGTCTTTGTTGAGCCGGTCTGCGAGAATCAGTGCAGCACGCGTTGCCTCGTACATGCGCGCCGTCTTCAATCGATCCCGACAAAGTACGACGTGTGATCGTGCCGCGGCGACGGCGTCGATAAGCTCGGGTGCTTCGCTCAACATCGCCTTCACCAGGAACTGCGAATCCGCTTTTGGTTCTCCCTTGCCTGTCAGGAAGAGTTTCTCGAGCAGAGACGCGCGTCGCGTAGAGTCGCGCTCACGCACCAGCGCCCGTAGGCCAGCCGCAACTTCGTGCGCCTTGGCACCGCCCTTTTGGTCAGCGACGTCCAAATACCGGTCGAGTACACCGCCGGTGAGGCCAGGAAGCGGCCAATACTGCTCGGCGATTCGAGCCGCCGTGTCATTGGCGGAAAGGCGAAGCTTCTTGCGCAGCACCACATCGAGGCCACCCTTGCGTTCAGCATCCTGCGTAAAGGCGCGAATCGCATTACGGTTGGCGATAATCTCTTCCAGGAGATTTTCCAGGCCCGACTCATCGCCAAGGTTGAGAACATAGCCAAAGGCCTCCGCGAGCGCTGGGTCGTCCTCTGGTGTCGTCGCGGTGAGGAGGGACCGCCGTGCATCCGCCAGAAGCGTTGCAGCTGCCCGATCGTCGAGCACGGAGAAGTGCCCGGCCACATTGGCTTCCAGCGGAAACTGGTGTAACAGTGCCTCGCAAAATGCGTGAATGGTCTGGATCTTCAGACCGCCTGGCGTCTCCAGAGCTTTGGCAAAAAGCCGCCTCGCTTCCGCCCGCTTTACGGCGTCTGGCGCCTTGCCCTCGATCCGCGTGATACGCTCTTCGAGTTCCGCTTCAGGCAGAACAGCCCACTCGGCGAGCCGCTCGAAGACGCGATTCGACATTTCTGAGGCTGCGGCCTTCGTATAGGTCAGGCAGAGGATTGCCGACGGGCGGGCCCCGGCCAGCAACAGCCGAATGACGCGCTGCGTCAGGACATGGGTCTTTCCGGAACCAGCGTTGGCCGAAACCCAGGCGGAGCGCTGCGGATCGGATGCGATCGATTGCTGGATGGTTGTCCAGCTCGTCCAGGCGAGGGGATCGTCGTCCTCGGGCAATGTTGGGTCGTCATTCATCGCCGGCTGCCTCATCGCTCTCTGCGGCTGACCATTCGGAAACGCGCGCCAGATGATCGTAATCACCACCGAAGTCGAACTCTTGCGCCGGCACAAGCCGAGAGGTGAAGCCCTTCTCGCCCGATTGCAAGAGCGCTACGAACTTTATCAATTGATCGATCGAGTCCGCGGCCAGGTCCATCGCCGACTTTGCCTTGTCGCTCCTGGCCGATGTCTCGTTGTTGACCTTATCGACATCGAATCGATTTCCCGGCCGCAAACGGACATAGAGAAGATCTTGCGGAACGAGACTGCCCGCATCCCGGAAAGCGCCGGCGTGGAGTGCTGCCGCCTCCAGCGCCAGCTGCGGATCGAGAAGTGCGCGTGCTTGAGCCGGTGAGGGATTGTGTCCGGTCTTGTAGTCAATGATGTCGGCCGTGCCTGTTCCCGTAATGTCGATCCGGTCGGCAACGCCGCTCAGCCGGATATTGATTGGCTCCAGCTCGACACCGCCACGTACTTCTGTCAGCGTTCTTCGAATGTTCGGCCGTCGCTGCGCCTCCCACTCGAGAAACGCACGGGCAACCTCCCGAAAGCGTGGACGCCAAACGGCGTCGATGTGCGCCGGAAGCTGCTCAGTGTCGAACAACTCGGTCAGAATGAGCTCCATCGCCATTTCCGCTGCCGGCGTTCCAGCAAGATGGCCCTCACGGACGAAGCGGTCGATGATCTTGTGATAGAGCGTTCCTCGCTCTGCGGCGCCGGGGTCGCGGTTGAAGGGGGCTACCGGATCGAGGCGCAGAACACGGCGCGCATAGATCGCATAGGGGTCGCGACGGAGGCGCCCGACTTCACTGAACGAGTATGACTTCGGCTGTACTTCTAAGGGTGGCGTCGGACTTGGGCGTTGCGCAGGCGCCTGGTGGTCACCCTGGTCGATCAGGCTAGCCCAATGGACGAAATTGTCGCCGCGAGCCTTGAGTTCGGCCTCGAACTCGTGCCCGCCGAACGCAAGGAGCCGCTGCAGCCAGCGCGAGGCGACCGTTGGCGTCGAACCTTGTCGGAGGGCCCGCGAATAAATGAGATGACGCGTGCCGTTGGCCATTTCGAAATCGTGAGCCAGTTGGCCAATTCGCCGCTCCGGCGGCTCCAATCCGATCTCCGTCTTCATCGTGCGGGAAACGAAGGGGTTGTTAGGTGCCTGTCCCGGCCATGATCCCTCGTTCAACCCTCCGAGAATGAGCGTGTCCACACTTTGGAGGCGCGCTTCCAGAGTGCCGAAGATGAAGACCCTTGGATGGCTCAGCGCCCGTGGCTTTGCAGCCTGGCCAGCCAACAATGCGGCGACAATGTCGATCCACTGCGGGCCGTCTGCGTCGATCTGCCCTTCGGTTTCGATCACTTCACCGAGCATCGACGCCAGCGTGTCGCCCGCTTCTCCGGACCAGAGCCCTGTAAGATCGCCGCGCTCGTCCCGGGCTACTGCTTCCAGTACGCGTCCGGTGCGGGCCGCCCAATCGGAGAGCGCAAAGGTGGTTGTCAGTCCCCGTGCTTCGGGGAGGCGCCGCACAAGTGCCGAGGCCAGGGGTTCGGTCGCTTCGGCAACGCGCCTGGCAAGGGCGCGAGCGAGATCCACCGCATCGGCAGAGAGTGATTTGCGCCACTGCGGTGCGTGACGGTCCAGTGCCTGCTCGGACAACTGCTGCTCGAGAAGCGGTTCCAACATCGAGATATCGACGTCGGCCACACCACCCCGCAGCGCTAGCAGTTCCAGCGCTGCCACAGCCCCTGCATGCACGCTGCGCTCCAGCCCAAAACGTGCCAGAGGATGCTTGAGCAATCCGACGATAGCAACGGGATCGCCGGGACGAAGGATTGCTTCGAGGAGCAGTTGCAGCAGTGTTCCCTGGAGCGTCGCGGAAAGGGGCGTGCCTGCCGAATCATCCGCAAGGATGCCGAAACGCGATAGTTCCATGGTCACGCGGCGTGCCAGGTTTCGATCGGGCGTGATCAAAGCCGCCCGGCTCTCACCGTCTTTGCCGGGGCGATCGAGTGCCAGGCGCAGGGCAATTGCAATCGCGGTGGCCTCCTCTCGCTCATTGCTCGCCTCGATCAGCGAGACGTCCGCAAACGCCGCTGAAATGGCATTGTCGGATAATCGGGCCTTCCAAGCGCCCCAGTCGCTGGTCGCTTCGGCTGGTGAGAGGGCATGTGAAAGGATTTCGCTGCGCTGTCGCAATTCCTGCGGCGACTCGGCAAGCTGCATCACGTCCTTTCGCGTCAATTTCAGCCGCTTCAGCAACTGGGCGAGGCCGTATTGGGAATGGCTGCGGCTCGCGGGGTCCGTAGCCTGATCCTTCCGATGGTCGGGCGCCACCATCCGCCAATGCTCATCCGGCATGTCGAGGTCGAGGCCCGGTAGAACGATGATGCCTTCCGGGAGGTTGGCGACCGTCGCGATAAGGTCGGCGGTCGCCGGCACTGAACCCGTCGATCCTGCAATGACGATGGGCCCCATCGGCCGGACGGTCGCAAGGCGATTCGCTTCGGCGCGAAGAATGGCGTTGCGGTGCCTTGCTGGCGACGACTTGCCGAGTTCGTTCAGCCTTTCGGGCCAGAAGGCGCTGGCGATCTGTAGGAATTCGGCCGTTAGCTGCCACCAAAGCGCATAGTCTTTCGCGTTCAGGCGAGACAGTTCGCCCCAGTCTCGATCCTCGGTCTCGATCGAGTCGATCAATTCCGCTAGATTGCGGGCAAGCCAGATTGCGTCGGCTGGGCTTGCGGGCGCGACAAGCGGCGAATCGGAATGGATGCTCCGCACGATCTCCGGCAGCTTGTTTCGCCAGGCGAGGATGAGGCGAGCGAGCTCCAGCAAGCGGGCGGTGTTCGATAGTGGCTGCGCGAGATCCAGTATCGCCGGTAGGGCTTCATCGAAATAACCGCTGTCGTCGTCGGTTTCGCCAAGCGGGCGGATCACAGGCAAGATTGCTGATCGCCCACCAAGAAGGTCAACGAATTCGGAGCGGAGTACGCGTGCAGCGCGCCTCGTCGGTAGATAGATTGTGATTTTTGAAAGCGACAGGGGATCGCTGGGATCATATCGGAAATGCGGTGTCAGCCGGCCATCACAGAGGCTTTCGGCAAGGGTTTTCAGGAAGGGAAGCCCTGCGGCAATGTTCAGAATCTGCTGCCGGTGATGCTCGGCCATTTGTCATGCAAACGTCCGGTAACGCCGGATCGTTTCCTCGGCTTCGCCGATCGCCTCGGGCGTGCCAACTGTAAGCCAGTGTCCTTCGAGCACCATGCCATAAAGCCGTCCGCGTGCGATTGCCTTGTCGAAATAGAGATTGAGGTTGAAGGGATCAGCCGGCGCATCATCGAGGAATGACGTGTCCATCGCAATCGCGCCGGCGTAGACGACCGGGTTTGGTGCCGGCTCGGAGAAACGAGTCAACCGGCCGTCACCTCCCATACTGAAATCGTTTTTGCCGTTGTGCCCAGTGGTGTTTTCCAGCCTGACGCACAGCATGGCCATATCCATACCTTGGGGTTGAAAGAAGCCGGCTAAATTTGTCAGATTGCTGGGGGCGCCAGGACGTTCGCCTATCCAGAAAAGGTCGGCATTCGTGACGAAAACCTTTCCGGGAGAAAGCAGCTTCAGGCCCTTTGCAAGACCGCCACCATTGTTCATCAGCCTTTCGCGTTCGTCGGAGATGATGATCTCGAGGTTTTTGTACGAAGCCAAATGCGCCAGCATCTGGTCCGCGTGGTGATGAACATTGACCACAACCCTTTCGACGCCGGTTTCCGCGAGCGAATCCAGCGCGTAATCGATCATCGCCTTGCCGTCGATCTTTACGAGCGGTTTCGGGATGGTGTCGGTGATCGGCCGCATGCGGGTTCCAAGACCTGCAGCGAGTATCATGGCTTGTTTGATGCTCATCTGATCCGAGAAATTATGATTCGCTCGGTACTATACCAGTCTTTACGCACCAGTCGCGCAAGGGGGCGAGTGTTTCGTGCCGCAAGGCTACGGAAAGATAGGACAACGTGCGCGGCATGTGTTTCATGTAGCCGGGCTTTCCGTCCCTCTGCATCAAGCGGACCCAGAGGCCGGCAAGCTTGCAGTTGCGCTGCGCCGACATGATTGCCCAAGTCTTCAGGAAACGGGCTTCGTCGAATCCGCCCTGTGCTCTGCGCAGCGCTAGATAGTCGTCCATCAATTGTTGGAAGAGATCCGGCGCGATCGTGACGCGCGCGTCCTGCGTCATCGACGCGAGATCATAGGCCGTCGGACCAATCATTGCGTCTTGGAAATCGATCAGTCCGACTCGCGCGATGCCGATCTCGTTTTCGCGCCAGATAATATTCGGCGAGTGGAAGTCTCGAAGGAGGAGGTTTGTCTCGGCGGTTGCCAATTCGTCGATCAAGTTGTCCCAGATGGCAAGGTACTCATCGCGCTCGGCGTCGCTGGCAGAGGTGCCTCCACGCTTCCAGGGTAGATGCCAGTCGAGAACGAGGCGCACTTCCATCTTCATCGCAGTCCGGTCGAAATCCGGGATGTGGTGGACATGGCAGTCTGTGACGGGGATGTCCTGCGGCACGGCGAGCGAGTGGAGATGCGCCAAACAGGCGACACTTGCCCGGTAACGGTCGGTAATGGGCTGACCTTGCGCGTTCAGAACGCCGTCCGCGCCGAGATCCTCCAGAAGCAGAATGCCTTGGTCGTAGTCGACCCGGTAGACCTCGGGTGCTGCAAAGCCCTGCTGTCGGAGCACGTTGGCAATGGCGACGAAGGGATAGGCGTTCTCTGCGATATGGGCGACCTTTGGATACGGCTTGCCATCCAGGACCGGCGGTCCCCCCGGCAACGGCGGCCAGTCCATCAGGACGCGTCGCGTTCCGTCGCCGGCATAGACGGCCTCGTAGGCTCGCAGAGATGCATCTCCTGTCAGGAAGCGGCGTTTCGCTCCTGGATATCCTGCGTCGTCGATGAAATCGCGTATGGCAAGAACGCGCCGGATTCGAGCAGCTTGCTTTTCCGGCGCCACAATGGTCACCCGTCGCCCCAGACCCTCATGCTCCAGCTTGAGTGCGATGCGGTCTTCGGGCAGCTCGCCACTTGCCATTTCAGGCCATTCCACGAGGCAGACGCCGTCCTGAAGCGCTTCGTCGAAGCCGAGTTCGGTCAGTTCGGCCGGATCGCCAAGACGGTACAGATCGAAATGTGCGACCGCTATGCGCAGGTTGTAGGCTTGGACCAGTGTGAAGGTCGGGCTTGGCACCTCGAGCTCGTCGTCATCTGCCATCGCGCGAAGGAATGCGCGGGCAAGTGACGATTTCCCGGCGCCAAGGTCGCCTGACAGGGCAAGGCAGTCGCCTCGCTTCAGGGCCAGCGCCAGATCTTCGCCAAAACGGATCGTTTCCGCCTCGTCCTCCAGGAAGAGAGAAATGACAGGAGCGCCCGTCATCATTCTGCTGCGACGGACGTCGGGAGATCGACTGAGGGAATTCGGCAGGTCACGATCGTGCCCTTGCCTTGCTGGCTGTCGATGGTGACGATCCCATGGTGAAGATTGACGAAGCTATCGACGATAGACAACCCAAGCCCCGCGCCGCCTCGCTTGCCGCTCTTTGCGCCGGTAGCGAACCGATCGAACACGTTGGCGATCATGTCCTGGGAAATGCCAGGGCCGCGGTCGCTGACGGAAAAGACGAAATCCGTTGCTTCGCGCCGGCATTCGAGCGAGATCGCCGAACCTTCCGGAGAGAAATTGGCTGCGTTTGAGAGCAGCTTTACGAGGATCTGCTTCAGTCTCTGAGGATCGGCAACGATCGAGCCCAGATGCGCCGGAGCGGTAATCTCAAGTGTCACGCCACTGTCTTGCAACCTGTCTGCAATCTGTATCGATACGTCGTCGAGCAGGTCGCCGAGATCGATCGAGGAGTAATTGAGCCGCATGATCCCCGCATCGACCGTGGCAAGGTCCAGGATGTCGTTGACGAGCGTCAGAAGTACCGAAGAGGACGTCGAGATATGGTCGATATATTCCGCTTGCCGATCGGTCAGCGGCCCGACCCCTGGTGTGCGCAGAAGATCGGTGAAGCCGATGATGTTGGTCAGGGGCGAGCGAAGCTCATAGGAAACGTGTTGAACGAAGTCGTTCTTCAGCTCGTCCGCTTTGCGTAGAGCCTCGTTCTTTTCCGTCAGTGCGCGTTCGGCGCGGACACTGTCGGTCATGTTGACGAAAGTCAGCATCGTCTGCGCGTTCGGCAAAGGAATAACGGCATAGTCGAGCACAAGGCCAGAGAACAGCTCCAGCGTTCCCTGGCTGGAACGCCGCTCGTCGTCGAAGCTGGTGATCAGCTCGGCGAAGGTCTTCCAGCCATCCGGACGATCATAGGACTGAATGCAGGCCTCGCCGAGCGCTCGGATATGCGTGCCGGGCTTCGCTTCGGCTTCGGTGATGCCCCAAAGCGCGCGGAATGCCGGATTTGAGAGGCGGATGCGCCCATCGGGCCCAAAGACGGCTACTCCTTCAGAGAGATGGTCTATCGTCTCGCCCTGCACCTTCAGAAGTGTATTGTAGCGTGTCTCGAGGTCGACCTGCTCGGTCAGGTTCTCAAACACCCAGGTGGCGCCCCCTTGTGGATGGGCTGTTGCAAAGACCCGCAGCGTCTGGCCATTCGGCAAGTGCCACAGGTCCGATTGGGTGTCGAGCGCGCGGTAAACGGAAAGCGCTGTTTCCTTCCAGGATTTCCAGTTCAGCTGATCGGGCAGCTTCTTGGCGGCACGCAGGCGCTCCAGCAGTTCCGCGTTGTCAGGACGGCTCTCGAGGAAGGCAATGTCGAGTTCCCAGAGGGAGACGAAGGCCTGATTGTAGAATTGCAGGCGTCGCTCGCCGTCGAAGATCGCGACCGGGGTTGCGAGATGATCAAGCGTCTCGGCGTGGCTTTTCAGCGTTCGCTCCAGCTCCGCACGCACAGCTTCGATATCGGAAACATCGAGTGCTATGCCGGCTGACCCGTTGGGGACCTTCACATCGACAACATCGAAGAACGTGCGGTTGCCACGCACAACGGTCGAAATCTTGTCGTGAAAGGGCGACTCGGCCGTGGCTGCGGCGCGGATACGTTCGCGGGCTACCGTCGTCAGGAACTCGCGGCCTTCGTCGATGGCCTGTTCCGGCGTAGCTGCCTCGACAGCGTCGCCGTAGGCGTGGTTGACCCAGGTCAGCCGACCTTCAGTGTCACGCTGCCATGCCGGCAGATCGATAGCATCGAGCATGCTCTGAAACGCCGAGATCGACGACAGCAGTCGGTCCCGTTCGATCTTGAGTTCGGCAAGCTCAGCTCGAAGATTGTTCAATGCCACAAAGCGAACGAAGGCGCGGCCGCCAGAAACACGACCCTGTGCTTCAAGGATCTCCTCTCGGTGGGTCTCGACAACCATGTCGAAGCTATGTGCGGACCCGCGCAGACTGTCGATCGCGCGCTCAAGTTCGGATGCCGAGCGTGGCTTGAGCCAAAGCCCGAAAGCAAGGAATTCGCTGTCCTGCGGTGCGCCAGTTTCCGCCGGCAGCTGACCGATGAGCTCGGGGCGCTCGTTGCCATCCCATATGACGATCCGGCGATTCTTGTCTGCGATCAGGGCCTGATATTGCGAGATGCGCTGCTGTGCGTCAGAGAGCGCCGAGCGTATTTCGCGGCTTTCGCTTTCGAGGTTGCCGCGCTGGCGCACCACCCAGAGAGTAGAAAGCAATGCGGCCGAGATCGCTCCGATAACGACGGAGAGACCGACGACCTGTGATGAGGTGAAGAGATGCGCGGATGCAGCAACAGCCTCGGCTTCGACTTGCGCGAAGACTGGCGGTGCAATTGACACGATTGCTGTGCCGGCCGCAAAGATCCGGGCCACGCGAGACAATGCGCCTGACTTTTCGGTTCCGACAGGTTTCCGTTCACCTGGATGGAGCGGGCAGGAGTCAGCGTAAGCGCCATCGCCGGCCTGTTCGCCCAGGCTGTGCATCATTTCCGACATGCGCGGTATGTCTCCGTCCTTTAATGTGCCGCATCACGACAAGACATCCCATTTTCGAAGCAAACGGACACGTCCGTGGCCACGAATCGAGTGTTAAAACAATACTTCGGAAGGGAATCGGCGGGAAGGTGTGTGTCAAAAAATAAGGGCGCCACATTTGTCAATGTCGCGCCCTCTAGATGTTGTGGATATTTGTCTAACGATTAATATCTGTAGTGGTCTGCCTTGAACGGACCCTGTGGTGTGACGCCGATATAGGCGGCCTGTTCTTCAGAAAGCTGCGTCAGCTTCACGCCGAGCTTGTCGAGATGCAGGCGTGCAACCTTTTCGTCGAGATGCTTCGGCAGGATATAAACCTGGTTCTGATACTGGCCAGGCTTGGTGAAGAGTTCGATCTGCGCCAGTGTCTGGTTGGTGAACGAAGCCGACATGACAAACGACGGATGGCCCGTTGCGTTGCCGAGGTTAAGCAGGCGACCTTCGGAGAGAAGAATGATGCGATTGCCCTTCGGGAACTCGATGAGGTCGACCTGCGGCTTGATGTTCGTCCACTTCAGGTTCCGCAACGCTGCAACTTCGATTTCGTTGTCGAAGTGGCCGATGTTGCCGACGATCGCCATGTCCTTCATCTGACGCATGTGGTCGATGCGGATGACGTCCTTGTTGCCTGTCGTGGTGATGAAGATATCAGCCGAAGACACGACGTCTTCAAGTGTCACGACTTCGAAACCGTCCATGGCAGCCTGCAGCGCGCAGATCGGGTCGACTTCCGTTACCTTGACGCGAGCGCCAGCGCCCTGGAGGGAAGCAGCCGAACCCTTGCCGACGTCACCATAGCCGCAGACGACGGCAACCTTGCCGGCCATCATCACGTCTGTGCCACGGCGGATGCCGTCGACCAGCGATTCCTTGCAGCCGTACTTGTTGTCAAACTTCGACTTGGTGACCGAGTCGTTCACATTGATTGCCGGGAAGGGCAGGAGGCCCTTCTGGCTCAGCTGGTACAGGCGGTTTACGCCGGTCGTGGTTTCTTCGGTCACACCCTTGATCGCGTCGCGCTGCTTGGTAAACCAGCCCGGAGAAGCGGCGAGACGCTTCTTGATCTGCGCGAAGAGGATTTCTTCTTCTTCGGAATGCGGCTTGGAAAGCACGTCCTCGCCGGCTTCGGCGCGCGCGCCGAGCAGTATGTACATCGTGGCGTCGCCGCCGTCATCGAGGATCATGTTGGAGAGGCCACCGTCGGCCCACTGGAAGATCTTGTCAGTATAGACCCAGTAGTCTTCCAGCGACTCGCCCTTGATGGCGAAGACGGGAACGCCGGCAGCGGCGATTGCTGCTGCGGCATGATCCTGAGTCGAGAAGATGTTGCACGAAGCCCAACGGACTTCGGCGCCGAGGGCGACCAGCGTTTCGATGAGAACGGCCGTCTGGATGGTCATATGCAGCGAGCCGGTGATGCGCGCGCCCTTGAGCGGCTTTGCTTCGCCGAATTCGGCGCGGCAGGACATCAGGCCCGGCATCTCGGTTTCTGCGATCGTGATTTCCTTGCGGCCGAAGTCCGCGAGGCCGATGTCAGCGACGACATAATCTTTTTCAGTGCTCATTGGGTTCTCCAGGCTGAAAAGCGGCTCAAATTCGAAAGCGCACATGCGTGCGCCAGATAGCGTCCACGCAGCATGCGCGGCTATGGTGGCCGTTTAGCAGGCTTCTATGACGAAGGCAATAATGATATAAAGAAGTCTTTATATGTTTATATGAGCTGCGAAAGGCTCACATTTCCTCGCCGAAGCGGTTCTGGATCAGCTCGTCAAGAGCGTCGAGCGCTTGTGCTGCCTGGTTGCCGCTGGCGGAAACAAGGACGCTTGAGCCCGGGCTCGCCGCCAGCATCATCAGCCCCATGATCGAGGTCCCGCCGACCGTCATCCCGTCTTTCGAAACGGTGATCGCGGCATCGAAATTCTCGACCAGTTGAACGAATTTGGCCGAAGCGCGTGCATGCAGTCCGCGCTTGTTGATGATCAGAATTTCTCGGGAGAGTGCCGTCATAGGCGCGGTGTGCTCACTATTTTCCACTGAGGACGCGGCTCGCGACGTTGATGTATTTCCGTCCGGCTTCAGACGCCTCGACAAGTGCCTTTTCCATGTTGTTCTCACCGCGTACACCGGCCAGTTTGATCAACATCGGCAGATTCATACCGGCGATTACCTCGGTGTGGCCACTGCTCATGACGGATATTGCGAGATTGGACGGAGTGCCACCAAACATGTCGGTCAGAATGACGACGCCGTGGCCTCCATCGGCACGGGACACTGCTTCCAGAATATCTTGTCGTCTCTGATCCATGTCGTCTTCAGGACCGATACAGACCGTTTCGATGAATTTCTGAGGACCGACGACGTGTTCGACCGCATGACGAAACTCTTCAGCCAGCTTGCCATGAGTGACAAGCACAAGTCCGATCATGATATTACTGCTCCTAGTGGCGTATGCAAACGGTGGGCCCAATATCGCAATGCAGCAATCGCGTCCACCGTGGGGGCACATCTTGGCGATGAAAAGCCGAAGTGCAAGACAAAAATACGACTTTTAGAGCGGGATTTGCCGATTTCGGAGGCATTACCGTCCAATATCCGGCGCTTTTGCGATCAATACGGCGAGCGGGATCGGAGTATTAGCCAGCAACCGAATGACCGGTAGATCCACGCCGCCGGCAATAGCCATTCGCTCGTCCTCCGGCGGCAGCCGCTTGTCTCCGGTCGCGTTTCCGGGAAGGACGGCATAGTGCATTGCGGCGCTTGCAGTGCTGGGTAGTCGGACGATGCCGGTCCCGCGCAATTCGATCAATCCGGCAATCGCGGCAGGGCAGGTCGCGATCACGGCGCCATCCTGTTCAGAGATCAGTACCTGGTCGTCGGCAACAAGTGTTGCCGACATTCCCATGCGCTGTGCTTCACTGATGCAAGCGAAGGCCAGCATCGATTTCCCTGAGCCCGACGGACCCATAAAAAGAAGACCGGTGTTGCCGACGACGATAGCTGTAGCGTGGATGTTTGAAGAGGTGTCGATCATGCGGTCGTATTGGCAGGAAGGGCAAGGATGAAGCGCGCTCCGAGCAGCTTTTCACTCTCGGGGTCGACAATATTCTCCGCGCGTAGCGAGCCCCCATGTGCTTCGGCGATCTGGCGGCTGATCGACAAGCCGAGGCCAGAATTCTGTCCAAAACCTTCCGATTCCGGCCTGTCTGTATAGAAGCGCTCAAAGATGCGATCGATATTCTCTGCCTGGATACCCGGTCCGTTGTCCTCGATGTAGACGATGCAGCGGGAGCGTGTTCTGACCAGCCGTACAGTAATCCGACCGTCGTGTTCCGGTACAAACGAGCGGGCGTTCTCGATCAGATTGGTGACGATCTGTCCGATGCGCAGGTCGTGACCGTTCACCACAAAGCGAGTCTTGACGCCCGGTTTGCGCTCGATTGCGAACTCGATCTGCACTTCTTTCTTGCGGCTGCGGATCTGCCGCGACACGTCGATGAGGTCGCGCAACAGGATTTCGAGATCGACGGAGCCTGCATCGACCCGCGCCAGTTCGGCATCAAGGCGGGAGGCATCGGAAATATCGCTGATCAGGCGGTCCAGCCGTCGTACGTCATGCTGGATGACATCGAGAAGTCGCTTCTTGGATTCGTCCGTCTTGGCGAGCGGCAGCGTCTCGACGGCACTGCGGAGCGACGTCAACGGGTTCTTCAGTTCATGGCTGACGTCCGCGGCGAAACTTTCGATCGCGTCGATGCGGTCGTAGAGCGCTGTCGTCATCTCGCGCAATGCAATGGAGAGGTTGCCGATCTCGTCCTGCCGCGCCGAGAAGTCCGGAATTTCCTCGCGTTCCTTTGCGCCGCGGCGAACACGAATGGCGGCTGCGGACAAACGCCGCAGCGGGTTGGCAATCGTCGAGGATAGGACGAGAGACAGGAGAACATTGACAAGCGTCGCGACCCCGAACACGCGCATGATGCCAAGGCGCTCGGCATGGACGATATTGTCGATATCGCCGGCTTGCGTGGACAACAGCAAGACACCCAGAACAGCACGGAAACGCTGGATCGGAACGGCGACCGAAACGATCAGCTCGCCCTTTTCGGTGGTGCGGACAACCGCGCCGCGCACCCCGGTGAGCGCGTTCATGACTTCGGGATAGATCGAGCCGTCGCCGCCCGGCGCTTCCTTGTAGAGCGGCAGGTTTCCAGGCTGTAAGACCTTGTTGAAGATCGTCGTGAACCACTGGCTCCAGGTCTGCTCCTCGTCATCCACGGGCGGCAGATCAAAGCGGAGGACTTGGCCGCGCGAATAGAGGTGGCGAGAGTCGAGCAGCAGGTTGGCATCGGCGTCGAAGATGCGTGCACGCGTTCTTGTCGGAGAAATCAGCCGGCGCAGCACCGGCGCGACCTTTTCCGGATCGATCGGGAACTCGAGGTCCTCGTCGTTCGGGACCGGCGTGATACTCTGGCCGGCCTGCAGCTCGAGCAGTTTTTCCGGATCGATCGTGATCGAATTTGTGTCGACCGATGCGGACGCCGAGACCGCACCCGCGATGATTTCACCCTGCGTCAGAAGGCTCTCGACGCGAGCGTCGATCAGCCCCTCGCGGAACTGATTGAGATAGAGAATGCCGCCTACAAGAACGACGAGCGCCGCGAGATTGAAAAACAGGATGCGGCGCGTAAGACTCGAGAAGACGGCGTTGCCGAAGATGCGGCGGATGATGGTGAAGGGGTGCGACCAACGTCGTCCCCTGAGGCGGCGACTGCCTACGCCGTCCGCCTCATCCAAATCCCTTTCCTGCACCAACTGTGCCAACGACAGGCCCTTTCGGAGAGCGGATCGCTTTCGCGATCACGAGCTCTCGACAACTCTCAGATACCGCGCCGCGCGGGCGTCAGGCTGCTTCGCGGAAGCGGTATCCCACTCCGTAGAGCGTTTCAATCATATCAAAGTCAGTATCGACCATCTTGAATTTCTTCCGAAGCCGCTTGATGTGGCTGTCGATGGTGCGATCGTCGACATAGACCTGCTCGTCATAAGCCGCATCCATCAATGCGTCACGGCTTTTCACGACGCCCGGACGCTGGGCCAGCGAATGCAAGATGAGGAATTCGGTGACTGTCAGCGTCACCGGCTCACCCTTCCAGGTGCAGGTATGGCGTTCCTGGTCCATGACCAACTGTCCGCGCTCCAGCGAACGAGCGAGTTGTTGTGCAGTACCCGGCTTTGGAGCAGCACCGCCGGCAGCAGCGGCAGCTTCGCGGCTCGATGCACGTCGCAGAACGGCGCGCACACGCTCGACCAGCAGACGCTGCGAGAACGGCTTGGTAATAAAGTCGTCGGCGCCCATCTTCAGGCCGAACAGCTCGTCGATCTCCTCATCCTTCGAGGTGAGGAAGATGACCGGGATGTCGGATTTTTGGCGCAGCCGACGCAGGAGCTCCATGCCGTCCATACGCGGCATCTTGATATCGAAGATGGCAAGCTGCGGCGGACGGGCGAGCAGACCGTCAAGAGCCGAGGCGCCGTCCGTATAAGTCTCGACCTTATATCCTTCTGCCTCAAGTGCAATCGATACCGAGGTGAGGATGTTGCGGTCGTCATCAACGAGCGCGATTGTCGGCATGGTATTCGTCTCCGTCATCTATGCGCGTCTCCAGGAATTTTGAAGGTCCCCCAGGCGGCCTTTTGAACCGGATGCGCTTATGGGGATAAAGGTGGAACAAATTGTGGCAAAGATAAAGGGCGGGATTGTTGCAAAGTGTCGATAGCAACCGGGGGCTGCATTGGAAATTCGACAGACGATCTTTGATTCAAACGATTTAAAATATATCGGATAAATTTAAATCGATTAATAGTTTGATATTGTTATATTTTATCGATTTTAAGCTATTGCGTTTTAAAAAGACCACCCGTACGGTCACCCTCAGTTCTTAACGGCACGAGCCTCAAGGGAAGGGAAAGACCATGGAGCTGTTCGGAGTCCACAACCCGGCGATAGAGCTGGCGACGATCGGTTTGGGGAGCGCAAACAGCGTTCGCTACAACTTTGATGCCGCCTCCCTCTATGAAGAATCGATTCGCCGGGGCGAGGCTCAGCTGACCGCCCATGGTGCCTTGCGCGCCTTGACAGGCCAGCACACCGGTCGCTCGCCGCGGGACAAGTTTGTCGTGCGCGATGCCAACATCGATGATCAGATCTGGTGGGATAACAACAAGCCGATGTCGCCGGAGCACTTTGCGCTCCTGAAAAAGGACATGCTTGCGCATGCCGCAGGCAAGGATCTGTTCGTTCAGGATCTTGTTGGCGGTGCGGATGAGAACAATGCGCTGCCGACGCGTGTTGTCACCGAGCTTGCCTGGCATTCGCTGTTCATTCGCAACCTGCTGATCCGTCCGGAACGTGCCGCGCTCGACACCTTCGCTCCGAAGCTGACGATCATCAACCTGCCGACCTTCAAGGCTGATCCAGAGCGCTACGGCTGCCGCACGGAAACGGTCATTGCCTGCGACCTGACGAACGGCGAAGTGCTGATTGCCGGCACCTTCTACGCCGGCGAGATGAAGAAGTCGGTCTTTACCGTCTTGAATTACCTGCTGCCGGCGAAGGGTGTCATGCCGATGCACTGCTCGGCCAACGTCGGCCCCGATGGCGATGCCGCGGTTTTCTTCGGCCTTTCGGGTACCGGCAAGACCACGCTTTCCGCAGATCCGGCCCGTACTCTAATCGGTGATGACGAGCATGGCTGGGGTGAGGACGGCATCTTCAACTTCGAAGGCGGCTGCTACGCCAAGACCATCCGCTTGTCGGCCGAAGCCGAACCGGAAATCTATGCAACGACGCAGCGCTTCGGCACCGTTCTCGAAAACGTCGTTCTGAACGATCAGCGCGAGCCCGACTTCAACGACGGCTCGCTTACGGAAAACACGCGTTGCGCCTACCCGCTGGACTTCATTCCGAACGCCTCGAAGACCGGGCTTGCCGGTCACCCGAAGACGATCATCATGTTGACCGCCGATGCTTTCGGTATCATGCCGCCGATCGCCAAGCTGACGCCTGATCAGGCCATGTATCACTTCCTGTCCGGCTACACGGCCAAGGTAGCAGGCACCGAGCGGGGTGTGACCGAGCCGGAAGCGACCTTCTCGACCTGCTTCGGCGCACCCTTCATGCCGCGGCATCCGTCGGAATACGGCAGTCTCCTGAAGGATCTCATCGGTCGTCACGGCGTCGAATGCTGGCTGGTTAATACCGGCTGGACGGGCGGCGCCTACGGCACGGGCAAGCGCATGCCGATCAAGGCGACCCGCACGCTGCTCGCTGCGGCGCTCTCGGGTGATCTTGGCAAGGCCGATTTCCGCGTCGACCCGAACTTCGGCTTCGCGGTCCCGGTCACGGTGTCCGGCGTTGACACCGCCATCCTTGATCCGCGTTCGACGTGGCAGGATCCGGTGGCCTACGATGCACAGGCCAGCAAGCTCGTGACAATGTTCATTGAGAACTTCGCGAAGTTCGAGGGCCACGTCGATGGTGGGGTGCGCGATGCGGCCCCGGGGTTTCGCGCCGCCGCTGAATGACGCGCCAAAACATTGATGATTCACGTGAAACCCGGCGGCCTCCGCCGGGTTTCTTTGTCTGTTCCCAAGGACCGGCCGATGTGAGATAGAAATCGCATGGCCAGCGACCCGCTTTATATCAACGATCGAATCACCATCGCCGGATGGGAGCTGACGGAGCAGTTCGTTCTGGCGGGTGGCCCCGGCGGACAGAACGTCAACAAGGTCTCGACAGCCGTCCAGCTGTTTTTCAACATTCCGAACTCTCCGTCCCTGAACGAGCGCGTGAAAGCGAATGCCGTAAAGCTTGCCGGCAAGCGCCTCTCTAAGGAAGGTGTGCTGATGATCGAGGCGAGCCGCTTCCGCAGCCAGGATCGCAACCGCGAAGATGCACGAGAGCGGCTGAAAGAGCTTATCCTCGAAGCGGCAAAGCCGCCGCCGCCGCCGCGCAAGAAAACCAAACCCACCAAGGGATCGATTGAACGCCGCCTGAAGGAGAAGTCGGGCCGCGCAGAGGTCAAGAAGATGCGCGGGCGACCGTTCGGAGATTGATATGCTGAAGCTGCCGAATGGCGTCAGTCACCGTCCTGACTACCTGGACCGGCCGCGGCAGCAGGCATTGGTCGATATCGTCAGGTCTATCGTGGCACACGCGCCGCTATTCGTGCCTGTTATGCCTGGTACCGGTAAGCCGATGTCAGTGCGTATGACGAACTGCGGCCCGCTCGGTTGGGTGACGGACAAGGAGCGCGGCTATCGCTACCAACCGACTCATCCGGTCACGGGTAAGCCCTGGCCGGAAATGCCCTCGGAACTGCTGCAAATCTGGAACGACGTCTCCGGCTACGATAAGCCGCCACAGGCCTGCCTCGTCAACTTCTACTCCGACGAGGCGCGGATGGGCCTGCATCAGGACAAGGACGAACAGGATCTTGCGGCACCCGTTGTGTCGATATCGCTCGGCAATAGCTGCATGTTTCGCGTTGGGGGACTTTCGCGCAACGACCGCACACTCTCCCTCAAGCTCTCAAGCGGTGATGTCGTGGTCCTGGGTGCGGAAGGCCGCCTTTGCTTCCACGGCGTCGACAAAATCTATCCATCGACATCGACGCTGCTGAAGAACGGCGGCCGCATTAATCTCACGCTTCGCCGGGTAACAGCCTAGAGCTTTCTGAGCGCAACCTGCTCGATCAGATGGTTGTCGCCCTTCCGCAGGATCAGGTCGGCGCGCGGACGCGTCGGCAGGATGTTTTCGCGCAGGTTCTTCAGGTTGATGTTTTCCCAGAGGCCTTCCGCGATCGACAGCGCTTCCTCCTCGCTGATCGAGGCGTAGCGGTGGAAGAAGGAGTGCGGATCACGGAACGCTGTTTCACGCAGTCGCATGAAGCGCGTCACATACCAGTCATGAATCCGGCTTTCGTCCGCGTCGATGTAGATCGAGAAGTCGAAGAAATCGGAAACCATCGGCACGATCTTGCCGCCGGCCGGCAGGTCGCGCGATTGCAGGACGTTGATGCCCTCGAAGATCAGAATATCCGGCCGGTCGACGATCTTGTATTCGTTCGGAAGCACGTCATAGACCAGATGCGAATAGGACGGCGCTTTGACGTTCGGTTGTCCGGCCTTGATTGCCGCGAGGAACCGCAGGATCGCTCCCGTGTCGTAGCTTTCGGGAAAGCCCTTGCGCTGCATCAGATTTTCACGCTGCAGAACGGCATTCGGATGCAGGAAACCGTCAGTGGTGACAAGATCCACCTTCGGGCTGGACGGCCAGCGTGACAGCAGTTCCTTCAGGATGCGGGCAGTTGTCGACTTGCCGACGGCCACCGAACCGGCAATGCCAATCACAAAGGGCGTCTTCGCCACATTGGAGAGGCTGAGGAAGCGATTGCGCTGTTCGAAAAGCAGCTGCGACGATTCCACGTGCGCCGAGAGCAAGCGAGACAGCGACAGATAGATCCGCCGCACTTCGTCGAGGTCGATCGGGTCGCCCATGGAGCGCAGCCGCTTGACCTCGTCGCCTTTCAGGGTGAGCGGCGTATCGGCACGGAAGCGCGCCCATTCCTCGGAAGAAAAGAAATGGTAGGGCGAATAGGCATTCGCCTGAAAGTGATCGAGCGCCTCGGGCGCTCCGATGAGCTGTCTTGCGATACTCATGAACTTTGCCGGCTCGCCTTTTCTTTCAGGCCGGATTGAGCGGTACGGCGCTCAAGCTCCGCCATGACACTTTGCAACGGAATGCCCGCAACCTTCAATACGACCAATAGGTGATAGAGCAGGTCGGCGGCTTCATAGGTGAGGTTTTCGCGATCATCCGTGATCGCCGCCATCACGGCTTCGATCGCCTCTTCGCCCAGTTTCTTGGCAGCTTTCGGCTGACCTGATGCAACGAGTTTCGCTGTCCAGGATTCCTCCGGGGAAGCCTTCGATCGCGCATCGACGATCTTTTCTAGGTCGGCAAGGGTGAATTCGCTCATGATTCTGCTTTCCACTCAGTCCAGACGCATGTCGATGCCGCAAGACGACATATAGCGCTTCGCCTCGCC
This sequence comes from Hyphomicrobiales bacterium, assembly GCA_900466605.1. Lineage (GTDB taxonomy): Bacteria > Pseudomonadota > Alphaproteobacteria > Rhizobiales > Rhizobiaceae > Rhizobium. The sequence continues at coordinate 16,419 of UBMU01000002.1, read as the reverse complement.
GACGGAATAGGTCCCGAAATGGAAGATCGATGCGGCCAAAACCGCGCTGGCATGTCCCTGCTTGACGCCGGCCACGAGATCGTCGAGGTCGCCGACGCCGCCAGAGGCGATGACCGGCACACGAACCGAGTCCGCGATGGCGCGCGTCAGTTCGAGATCGTAGCCGACCTTCGTTCCGTCCCGGTCCATCGAGGTAACCAGCAGTTCGCCGGCCCCGCGCTCGACCATCTTCCGTGCGAAATCAACGGCGTCGATGCCGGTCGCGTTGCGGCCGCCATGCGTATAGATTTCCCAGGCGCTCTGATTGTCCTGGCCGACAGCTTGGGTGCGTCGGCGCTTGGCGTCGATTGACACAACGATGCACTGATCGCCGAACTTGTCAGCCGCTTCGGCAACGAAATCCGGATTATTGACGGCGGCGGAATTGATCGAAACCTTGTCGGCGCCGCAAAGCAGCAGCTTGCGAATGTCAGCGATGGTCCGAACGCCGCCGCCGACCGTGACAGGCATGAAGCACTGCTCGGCGGTACGAGCCACGACGTCGAAGATCGTTTCGCGATTGTCCGAAGATGCGGTTATGTCGAGGAAGCAGAGCTCGTCGGCGCCGGCGGCGTCATAGGCCTTGGCGGCCTCGACCGGATCTCCGGCGTCGACCAGATTGACGAAATTGACGCCCTTGACGACACGGCCGTCCTTGACGTCGAGACAGGGAATGACACGGGCCTTCAGAGTCATCGAGTACTCTCCTTCGTGCGTGCGGCTGAAATCAGCGCCAGCGCCTCTTTCGGGTCGATGCGTCCATCATACAGTGCGCGACCGGAGATCGCACCTTCGAGCTTGCTTGCATCAGGCTGCAGCATCCGTTTCACGTCTTCAATCGAAGCGAGGCCGCCGGACGCGATGACCGGGATCGATACGGCTTCGGCAAGTTCGAGCGTCGACGCCCAGTTGATGCCGGCGAGGATGCCGTCACGGTCGATGTCGGTGTAGATGATCGCGGCAACGCCAGCGCCCTCGAATTTCTTCGCGAGCTCGATGACGCCGAGCTCGGAAGCCTCGGCCCAACCTTCGACCGCGACTTTGCCGCCCTTGGCATCGATTCCGACGGCAACGCGGCCGGGAAACTTCTTGCAGGCCTCGATCACCAGTGCCGGATCGCGCACGGCGATCGTGCCGAGAATGACGCGGGCGAGGCCGCGCGACAGCCAACTTTCGATATGGTCGAGCGTGCGGATACCGCCGCCAAGCTGAACCGGGTTCTTCGTCGCTTTCAGGATTGCATCTACAGCCGCGCCGTTGACGCTTTCGCCGGCGAAAGCGCCATTCAGATCAACGACATGCAACCATTCGAACCCCTGGTCTTCGAAGGACATCGCCTGCGCGCCAGGATCGGGATTGTAGACGGTCGCCTGTTCCATGTCGCCGAGCTTGAGGCGAACGCACTGGCCATCCTTGAGATCGATTGCGGGAAATAGGATCATTTTTCTGTCCTTGCAGTGCGCGAGCTCAGGGCTTCCAGCGCAGGAAATTGGCGATCAGGGCGAGGCCGAGCTTCTGGCTCTTTTCCGGATGGAACTGGGCTCCGGCCATGTTGTCGCGACCGACGAAAGCGGTGATCGGGCCGCCATAGTCAGCAGTGGCAATAACGTCGCCAGGGTTCTTCGCTGCCAAATGGTAAGAATGCACAAAATAGGCATGCAGCCCGTCTGGCCCCGTCGGAATGCCTTCGAACAGCGGGTGAGGGGATTGCAGATCGAGGGTGTTCCAACCGATCTGTGGGATCTTCAGATTGGCGTCCGCGGGCGTCATTTCAACGACGTCGCCGGGAATCCAGCCGAAGCCATCGGTCACGGTCTTCTCGAGACCGCGCGACGACATCAGCTGCATACCGACGCAAATGCCAAGGAAAGGCCTGGCCTTTTTCTCCACAGCATCGATCAGCGCTTCAGACATCCCGGAAACGGCATCGAGCCCGCGCCGGCAGTCGGCATAGGCGCCAACACCCGGCAGCACCACGCGATCGGCGGCAGCTACAACCTCGGCCTTGTCGGTCAGGTCAATCACTGCATCGATGCCGGCTTCCCGCGCGGCGCGTTCGAAGGCTTTCGTCGCCGAACGCAAATTTCCGGAACCATAATCAATAATTGCGACGCGCATCAGCGTCCTCCATCAAAACCAAAAAGACCGAGCGAAGTGGCGTTGCCGTGTCGCGGGGCATGGGTCGTGGGACCCCACTGCGGCGAGTGCGCCGATCGGCTGTCGCCGGTGTCGGTCTGGACATTCGAAAAGTAGATTTCTTCCGCGGTCTGCAGCGAATCGGCCGAAACGAGGCCGGCTTCGCCCCAGCCCTTCGCGACCAGATTGCGAATGCGAAGATTCTGGCCCTCGAGCGCCACCAGCAGACTGGTGCCGAAGGTGATCGCTATGCCGACCGGCCAGAGGTCCGCCCGGTCCGCCAGCGTGCCGCCAAGGGTTTGCAGGAGAAATGCCGCAATGGCGTAGAGCCACAGGCGATGGAAGGCCAGCCAGATCCAGGGAAAGAGAAACCCGAGCACGGTAAAGCCATCGCGAATGAAGCGCGTCTTTTCGTGGTTGGTGTCCGTTCCCGCAGGCGCAGTCAGAACCAGATAGCTGGAAGTCATGTCGTCAAGCTCCCTCAGGGGGCTCAGACGAGCGTGCCCTTCGTCGAGGGAACACGGCCCGCCTGTCTCGGATCGATCTCTGTCGCCGTACGCAACGCGCGGGCAACGGCCTTGAAGCATGTCTCTGCAATATGGTGGTTGTTCGCACCATAGTGGTTGAGAATATGCAAGGTGATGCCGGCGTTCTGGGCAAGCGCCTGGAAGAATTCGCGAACCAGCTCGGTGTCGAACGTACCGATCTTCGGCGCGCTGAAAGCGACGTTCCAGACGAGAAAGGGGCGACCGGAAAGATCGACGGCGGCCTTCGTCATCGTTTCGTCCATCGCGAGGTCGATCGAGGCATAGCGGGCGATGCCGCGGCGATCGCCGAGCGCCTTGGCAATTGCCTGACCGATCGCGATGCCTGTGTCTTCCACGGTGTGGTGATCGTCGATGTGCAGATCGCCTTTGGTTTCGATCTCCATGTCGATGAGCGAATGTCGTGACAGCTGGTCGAGCATATGGTCGAAGAAGCCGACGCCCGTCGAAATTTTCGACTTTCCGGTACCGTCAAGATTGACGGAAACGGAAACCGAAGTCTCGTTCGTCTTGCGGGACACGGTACCCGTGCGGCTTGCTGCGGTCTCGGCCATATGGCTGCTCCATCGGGAAATACGGGGGTTCCTTATCAGGCAAGCCATGAAATATCCAGAACCGCGGCGGCAGAAAACGACGCCATTTGCAATCGGCATTCACGCACTTACATAGGGCTCGACAGGGCCGGCGTTCGGCCCGACGTAACGAGCCCGGCAGACGGGCAAAGGTGAATAGATGACAACGATTGTTACAGTTCGAAAGGGCGGCAAGGTCATCATGGCTGGCGATGGTCAGGTAAGCCTCGGCCAGACCGTCATGAAGGGCAACGCCCGCAAGGTGCGGCGCATCGGCAAGGGTGAAGTCATTGCCGGTTTCGCAGGCGCCACGGCCGATGCCTTCGCGCTCCTCGAACGTCTCGAAAAGAAGCTCGAACAATATCCGGGCCAGCTGATGCGCGCAGCCGTTGAGCTTGCCAAGGATTGGCGCACTGACAAGTACCTCCGCAACCTCGAAGCCATGATGCTCGTCGCCGACAAGCAGGTGACGCTGGCGATCACAGGCAACGGCGACGTTCTTGAGCCGGAGCATGGTGCCATGGCGATCGGTTCGGGTGGCAACTACGCACTGGCCGCGGCTCGTGCTCTGATGGACACGGACAAATCCGCCGAGGAAGTGGCGCGTCGCGCGCTCGATATTGCTGCCGATATCTGCGTCTACACCAACCACAATGTGGTTGTAGAGACGCTCGATGCAGAAGCTTGATCCGGTTTCAAAGATTCACGCCCTGATGGGATATTCGATATGACCACATTTTCCCCCCGCGAGATCGTTTCCGAACTCGACCGCTACATCATCGGCCAGCATGAGGCCAAGCGCGCGGTCGCGATCGCGCTGCGCAATCGCTGGCGTCGCCAGCAGCTCGATCCCGACCTGCGCGACGAAGTCATGCCAAAGAACATCCTGATGATCGGCCCGACGGGCGTCGGCAAGACGGAGATCTCCCGTCGTCTGGCCAAGCTTGCGGGCGCACCCTTCATCAAGGTTGAAGCCACGAAGTTCACCGAAGTCGGATATGTCGGCCGAGACGTCGAACAGATCGTCCGCGACCTCGTCGAGGTCGGTATCGGCCTCGCCCGCGAGAAGAAGCGGAGCGAAGTTGAGGCAAAGGCACATATGAGTGCGGAAGAGCGCGTTCTCGATGCGCTCGTCGGCTCCACTGCCTCGCCGGCAACGCGCGACAGCTTCAGGAAGAAACTGCGCAGCGGCGAACTTGACGACAAGGAGATCGATATCGAGATTGCCGACACCGCTACCGGTATGGGTGGCTTCGACATTCCCGGCATGCAAGGTGGCAACATCGGCGTGCTCAACCTTTCCGAAATGTTCGGCAAGGCTATGGGTGGCCGTACCAAGAAGGTCCGCACCACGGTCAAGGCGTCCTACACCGATCTGATCCGCGATGAGTCCGACAAGCTGATCGACAATGAAGTCATCCAGCGCGAGGCTATTCGCGCGGTTGAGAACGACGGCATTGTCTTCCTTGACGAGATAGACAAGATTGCCGCTCGCGACGGCGGGATGGGTGCCGGCGTTTCGCGTGAAGGTGTGCAGCGCGATCTGCTTCCGCTTGTCGAGGGCACGACGGTGTCGACGAAATACGGCCCGGTCAAGACCGACCACGTCCTGTTCATTGCCTCTGGCGCATTCCACGTTGCCAAGCCTTCAGACCTCCTGCCCGAATTGCAAGGCCGTCTGCCCATTCGCGTCGAACTGCGTCCACTCACCAAGGAGGATTTCCGCCGTATTCTGACGGAGACCGAGGCGAGCCTTATCAGGCAGTACAAAGCCCTGATGGAGACGGAAGGCCTCACCTTGGAGTTCACGGACGATGGCATCGACGCCTTGGCCGATGTGGCTGTTCACCTGAACTCGTCGGTGGAGAATATCGGTGCTCGACGGCTGCAGACGGTGATGGAGCGTGTGCTGGACGAAATCTCCTTCAACGCACCGGACCGTGGCGGCACTGCCGTGACGATCGATGCCGAGTATGTACGCAAGCATGTTGGCGATCTCGCTCAGAACACAGATCTGTCGCGCTTCATCTTGTGATCTCTAAGCACGGCTCCCCGTTCTTTTACTCGCGTGATGCCGCAACTTTGACTGCTTGAACTCTCGACAACGGGCCTTTTACTTTTTAGTGAAGGGCCCGTTTTGTTGTCGGCGCTGGCATTATTCGGCCAAGATTGTGGTCCAGTCAGCGGCGCTTGCCGACCAATGCCAGAAATGATGGGAACGCTGATCGTGCGACGCCTTCTGACAAGCCTTTTGATTGCCGCCGCGGTACTGACTTCGGCGCCGGCCTTTGCGATGCAAGTGGTGCCGCCAGGCAATCGTCATGTGGAGCAGCCAGATATTCCGGGCGCCTCGGTTCGCCGCACGAAAGGTACGAAGACTTCGTTCGATCGCAAATACGAAAAGGTCCATGACCTTCTGGCCTCCGATCACGAGCTGATGGCCAAGATCAAGAAGGTTTCGGCCGCATATGGCATCGACCCGATCCACGTCATCGGCGCGATCGTCGGCGAGCATACCTATAATGTCGATGCCTACGACCGCTTGCAGTCCTATTACGTGAAGGCCGCATCCTATGCCGGCGAGAGCTTTCGCTTCGCCTACAATGGCGAGGACGTAGACGACTTCATCAAGCGGCCTCAGTTTGCCGAATGCAACGGCAAGGGCGATTCCTACGCGCTGTGGAGCTGCCGTGAGGATATTTGGGAGAGCGACTTCCGCGGCAAGACCGTGGATGGCAAGAGCTTCCCGGATAACCGCTTTAGCGCCGTTTTCTTCCAGCCCTTCTACGCCGGTCAGACCTTCGGCCTTGGTCAGATCAACCCGCTGACCGCACTCATGCTATCGGACCTCGTCACCAGGGTGTCGGGCTATGAGAAGTTGAACGAGAAGGATGCCGGCTCCGTCTACAAGGCGATCATGCAGCCCGATATCTCGCTGGCCTTTGTCGCCGCCTCCGTCCGCCGGTCGATCGACGATTACAAGCAGATCGCCGGCATGGACATTTCCAACAATCCCGGTCTGACAGCGACGCTCTACAATGTCGGCAACTCGCGTCAGCGAGCCGCCGCCCTCGCTGCCAGGAACCGCGCTTCGGGCGAGACCGTCTGGCCGGAAGAGAACTATTACGGTTGGCTGGTGAACGATAAACTGGACGAGCTGGAGCGCCTGCACTAGCTTCAGTCTTGCCGGGGAGAGCTCGAAATCTTCCGTGAAAGGCTGAGTTCAGATGGACATGCGTCCGGATCCCTTTGTACCGCCTGCACCGTTGCCGCGCACCGTGCCGCCGGGTCGTATTGAGATCATTCGTACTATCCTGCGAAACCCGCTGGAGCTCTGGGGTGAGCCTTCCTACACGCTGCCATGGATTCAGACGCGGTTCTTTCGGGAAAGAACCCTGATCGTCAATGACCCGGGCCTGATCCGCCATGTTCTCGTAGACAATGCCGCCAACTACCGCATGTCGGATATTCGCCAGCTCATTTTGCGGCCGATCTTGCGTGATGGGCTGCTGACGGCGGAAGGGGATGTGTGGAAGCGATCCCGCAAGGCTGTCGCGCCGGTCTTTACGCCGCGCCATGCGAATGGCTTTGCTGGCCAGATGCTTCGCCAGTCCGAGGACTATGCAAGAAAGTATGAAACTGCTTGCAGAGGCGGAGAGGTCTTCGAGATTGCCGCCGACATGGCGGAGCTGACCTTCGCTATTCTTGCGGATACGCTGTTCACTGGCGAGATCGTCACGTCCTCCGACAGCTTTGCCGACGACGTTAACGCGCTCCTGCACCGCATGGGGCGAGTCGATCCGATGGACCTGCTGCGCGCGCCGTCCTGGGTTCCCCGCATCACCCGCATCGGTGGCCAGAAGGTGCTCGACAAGTTCCGCAACATCGTGCGCCAGACCATGGACGCCCGGCTTGAACGCATGCAGGCCAATCGCGCCGCCACCCCGGACGACTTTCTAACCTTGCTCCTCGATCAGGCCGCGACCGGTGGGCTGACGAACGACGAAATCGAAGACAACATCCTCACCTTCATCGGTGCCGGTCACGAGACGACGGCGCGAGCGCTCGCCTGGACGCTCTACTGCGTCGCCAACACGCACCATATTCGCGAGGCGATGGAGGAGGAGATCGATCGCGTGCTGGCGCAGGATGTCGAGCCGGTGAAGTGGCTTGATCTGATGCCTTATACGCGCGCGGCCTTCGAGGAAGCGCTGCGGCTCTATCCGCCGGCTCCGTCGATCAATCGTGCCGCGATCGCCGCTGATCGGTGGACCGATGCGAAGGGTGAAACGGTCGAGATAGAGGCCGGCGTCACGGTGCTCATCATGCCATGGACGCTGCATCGCCACGAACTCTATTGGGACAAGCCGCGAGCTTACGTGCCGGAACGGTTCCTGCCGGAGAATCGCGGCAAGATCGGTCGCTTCCAGTTCCTGCCGTTCGGCGCCGGCCCGCGTGTTTGTATCGGTGCGACCTTCGCCTTGCAGGAAGCGGTTATCGCTCTGGCGGTGCTCATGCACCGTTTCCGCTTTGATCTGACGGATCAGACGAGGCCCTGGCCGGTGCAGAAACTGACAACGCAGCCGCAAAATGGCCTGCCGATGCTTGTCACGCCGCGACTTTTGCCTAAATCGGCATAAATCTTTCGAACTATTGCATAATAGACTATGAATGAAAGCCAGGCAAAGTGGCAGCATGCAAAAAACTGCGTGAATTCTAGGAGATATTGAATGAGCCGCATCGATAAAAACGGTCTTACTGTCGAACCCGTCCTTCATGATTTTCTGGTCAAGGAAGCGCTACCCGGGCTGAAGATCGATGCCGACAAGTTCTTTGCCGATTTCTCAGCCATCGTTCACGATCTGGCGCCGCGCAATCGCGAGCTCCTTGCCAAGCGCGATGCGCTCCAGCTTCGTATAGATGATTGGTACCGCCAGCATGGCGCTCCAACCGATATGGACACCTATCAGGCCTTTCTCCGCGACATCGGCTATATCCTGCCGGAAGGCTCCGACTTCCAGGTGACGACCACGAACGTTGATCCGGAAATCGCCTCGATTGCTGGCCCACAGCTTGTCGTCCCCGTTATGAATGCTCGCTACGCGTTGAATGCCGCCAACGCCCGCTGGGGCTCGCTCTACGATGCGCTCTATGGCACGGACGCAATTCCCGAGGACGACGGTGCGGAGAAGGGCAAAGGCTACAATCCCAAGCGGGGAGAGAAGGTCATCGCCTGGGTTCGCGATCTTCTCGATGCCGCCGCACCGCTAGACGGCTGGAGCTGGAAGGATGTTGCGGCGTTTGCGGTCAAGGATGGAGCACTTGCCATCACCTCGACCGACGGCGAGCATGTTTCGCTGACCGATGCGACACATTTTGCGGGCTATCAGGGAGACGCCGCAACGCCGACGCATATCCTGCTGAAGAACAACGGTATCCACATCGACATCGTCATCGATGCCTCGACAGCCATCGGCAAGAGCGATCCGGCTCATATTTCCGACGTCTGGCTGGAATCGGCAATTACCACGATCATGGACTGCGAGGATTCGGTCGCGGCCGTGGATGCCGAAGACAAGGTGCTCGTCTATCGCAATTGGCTCGGCCTCATGAGGGGAGACCTTCAAGAGGAGGTATCCAAGGGTGGTTCGAGCTTCATTCGCAAGCTTAATCCCGATCTGGAATACAACGGTCCGACCGGCGCCCCCTTCGAAGTTCATCGCCGTTCGCTTATGCTGGTTCGCAACGTCGGCCACCTCATGACCAATCCCGCCATCCTCGACGGCGATGGCAATGAGGTGCCGGAAGGCATCATGGATGCGATGATCACCGGTATGATTGCGCTCTACGACGTCGGGCCGAACGGCCGCCGCAAGAATTCCCGTGCCGGTTCCGTCTACGTGGTCAAGCCGAAGATGCATGGCCCCGAAGAAGTGGCCTTCGCGGCCGATATTTTTTCGCGCGTGGAAGATGCCCTCGGCATTGTGCGCAATACCATCAAGATGGGCATAATGGACGAGGAGCGCAGGACGACTGTCAATCTCAAGGAATGCATCCGTGCCGCGCGTGAACGCGTGGTATTCATCAACACAGGCTTCCTGGACCGCACCGGCGACGAGATGCACACCTCGATGGAAGCGGGTCCGATGATCCGCAAGGGCGACATGAAGCAGGCCGCCTGGATCGCGGCCTACGAAAACTGGAACGTCGATATCGGTCTCGAATGCGGCCTGTCTGGTCACGCGCAGATCGGCAAGGGCATGTGGGCAATGCCGGATCTAATGGCGGCGATGCTGGAACAGAAGATCGCGCACCCGAAGGCCGGCGCCAATACCGCCTGGGTTCCGTCGCCGACGGCCGCGACGCTGCACGCCACGCATTATCACCGTGTCAATGTCGCTCGTGTCCAGCAGGGCCTGAAAGATCGCGCCCGCGCCAAGCTCTCAGATATACTTTCGGTCCCCGTGGCGGTCCGTCCGAATTGGACTCCGGAGGAAATCCAGCGCGAACTCGACAACAACGCCCAGGGCATTCTGGGCTATGTCGTTCGCTGGGTCGATCAGGGCGTCGGTTGCTCGAAGGTACCCGACATCAACAACGTCGGCCTGATGGAGGACCGTGCGACGCTGCGCATTTCCGCCCAGCACATGGCCAACTGGCTGCATCACAAGGTCACGACCGAGGCACAGATCGTTGAAACGATGAAGCGGATGGCCGCCATCGTCGACCAGCAGAATGTATCGGATCCAGCTTACACGCCAATGGCTGCCGATTTCGACGGCTCGATTGCCTTCCAGGCGGCACTCGATCTCGTACTGAAGGGCAGGGCGCAGCCGAACGGCTACACCGAGCCAGTCTTGCATCGCCGCCGCCTCGAGCTGAAGGCCAGGCACGCGGCCTGATCCACGCCGAGACACAAAGAGGCCGCCGCAACGAACGTTGCGGCGGCCTTCTTAGTAACGAATTTGAATCGCAGCCTACTGGATAACGATGACCTTCGAGGTCGTCTTGCCCGGCCGCACGCGGCTGTAGAGGTCGATGACGTCCTGGTTCATCAGGCGGATGCAGCCAGAGGAGGCGGCTGTTCCGATCGAAGACCATTCCGGCGTGCCGTGCAGACGAAAGAGAGTGTCCTGACCCTTGTCGTTGAAGAGATACATTGCGCGCGCGCCAAGCGGGTTGCTGAGGCCCGGGCCCATGCCCTCTTCGACGTACTTGGCGACTTCGGGCTTGCGCTCGGCCATTTCCTTCGGCGGGTGCCAGGTCGGCCATTCCTGTTTCCAGGCGACATAGGCCGTGCCTGCCCATGCGAAGCCCTGCTTGCCGACGCCGATGCCGTAACGCATCGCCTTGCCGCCTGGCAGGATGTAGTAAAGGAAGCGCTCGCGGGTGTTGACGATGATCGTGCCGGGGCGCTCGGTGGTTTCGTAAGAGACGATCTGCCGGCGGAACTGCGGCTTGACCTTCTGGATCGGGATCGCCGGCAGCGAATATCCGGCATCCGTCGTCATGCCATAGGCATCATCAAAGATCTGCGCGGTCTGGACGGTCGGCCCCGGCGCGGCTTTGTCTTCGACGGAGGCGCTTTCGGTAGTCGAAGAGCAACCGGCCAGAGCGAGCGTCGCCATCAGGCCGAATACAGGAAATGCATTGCGGATGCGCATGGATGTCTCTTAGGAAAGGGGCAAGGGAGGAACGGTCTTTTGAACCATCTTTGATTATGGTTTATTTTCGATTAACTTTACCTTTGCAAGCTGTTGCAGTGCGGCAAAACCAATACGCAACGGCAAATTAGAAGCGCATGGTTTTTTTGCAACAACGCGCGCACCGGACCTACGGTTATCCATGACGATTTTGAGTGTTTACAATAACAATCCGTTAATAGATGGCCGGCAGTCGGACAGAGCTATGTTGGTCCGCCGCGGGACTCAGATTTTACTTCACGAGATGCGTCATGCTGTCTTGCCGGAGCTGCCGCTTGCGAGCGGGAGGCGGGCGGACTTGATCACCATTTCTGAGAAGGGCGAAATCTGGATCATCGAGATCAAGACCTCGATCGAGGACTTTCGGGTTGATCGGAAGTGGCCGGAATACCGCATGCATTGCGACCGGCTGTTCTTCGCCACTCACAAGGACGTTCCGCTCGAGATTTTCCCGGAGGACTGCGGCCTGTTTCTGTCCGATGGCTACGGCGCGCACATCATCCGCGAGGCGCCCGAACACCGGCTTGCGCCTGCCACCCGCAAATCGGTCACGCTGAACTTCTCCCGCGTAGCCGCCCAGCGCCTGTTGATGGCCGAGTGGGCAAACGGCAAGCCTTTTGAGGCCGACGATATATAGGATTACTTGGGCGCGCGCTTGGCGAGAATTCGCTGCAATGTGCGACGATGCATGTTGAGCCGCCGCGCCGTCTCCGAAACGTTGCGTTCGCACATTTCATAGACTCGCTGGATATGCTCCCAACGCACACGGTCGGCCGACATCGGGTTTTCCGGCAGTTCCGCTTTCTCGCCCGTCCGTTGTGTCAGGGCGGCATAGACGTCGTCGGCATCTGCGGGCTTTGCCAGGTAATCGACTGCGCCGAGCTTCACCGCGGTAACGGCCGTCGCGATATTGCCGTAACCGGTCAAAACGATGATCCGGGTATCGTCCCGGCGCTGTCGGATTGCCTCGATCACATCAAGGCCGTTTCCATCGCCAAGCCGCAGGTCGACGACTGCATATTTCGGTGGATGGCTCTTGGACTTGGCAACGCCCTCCGTCACCGATTCGGCAGTCTCCACTTTGAAGCCGCGCGTCTCCATGGCGCGCGCCAGGCGCCGCAGGAAAGGCCCGTCATCGTCGACGATCAACAGGCTGGCATCCGGACCGATGTGATCCGCATTTGCGAGAGAGGATTCGTGGTCGAGCTCGTTCATATCTGTCAATCCCGGCGGCTGCCTGCGTGATATAAGTCAACTATTGGGTTTTTTCATTAGGCTGGTCGCGTCATTTTGTCGAATTTGCATCGATCAGCATGCGTGGCCATTCGATGCGAACACGTGCTCCGGCACTCTCCGGAGAGCGGTTTTCGAACACAAGTGAGGCGCCGGACCGTTCGAGGAGCGTCTTGGCGATGAAGAGGCCAAGTCCCAGCCCGCCGGCCCGGTCCTCGCGTTGACGCTTCGTGACATAGGGTTCGCCGATCCGCATCAGGATATCCGGGGAGTAACCTTCGCCATCATCCTCGACTGTGATGCGGACCTTCCGCGAATCGTGCTCTACAGTGACAATCACCTTGTCGCGCGCGTAATCGACAGCGTTCTCGATCAGATTGCCGAGCCCATACATGATGCCGGCATTGCGGTCGGTGACAGGTTCGCCCTTGCGTGGGCTTTCCTCGACGAGCTCGAGTTTGATCCCGAATTCCCTGTGCGGTGCCACGATCTCTTCCATCATCGATGACAGCGGCAGCCGCCGAAGGTGAGCTTCGCCTTCGGCAGAGAGCGTTGCCAGCCGGCGCAGAATGTCTCGGCAGCGTTCGCTCTGGCTGCGCAAGAGCTGCACGTCCTCGCGAAAACGATCGTCGTCCTTCAGTTCTCGCTCCATTTCCTTCGCAACGACGCTGATGGTGGCGAGTGGCGTTCCGAGCTCGTGCGCGGCAGCGGCGGCAAGACCGTCCAGCTGTGAAAGATGCTTTTCACGCTGCAGCACCAATTCAGTTGCTGCCAGTGCATCGGCAAGCTGGCTCGCCTCCATCGAGACTCGGTATGCATAGAAGGCGGCAAACGCCATGGTCGATGCGATCGAGCACCAGACGCCGAACTGCATGACGTTATGCACATTGATTTCCAGGCCGCCGAACCAGGGCAGGGGAAAAGGGGAGAAGGCAAGAATGGTGATGCAGACCATCGCGACCAGAATGAGCACTGTGCTGAAGCGGATCGGCTGCGATGCGAAGGAAATGATGACAGGAACGCAGACGAGGGCGGCAAAGGGATTGGCAAGTCCGCCGGTGATGAAGAGCAGCGCACAGAGCTGGAGAAGGTCAAACCCCAGCAGCGTGAAGGCTGCACCCGGGTAGAGCCGATGCGTCGGCGGATAGCGGATCATCAGGTAGAAATTGACCGTCGCCAATGCAGCGATCAGCACTGCACATGCCACAAGCGGAAGCGGAAACTTCAGCCAGAAGGCGACGATGAACACTGTCACCGCTTGGCCGCAGACGGCAAGCCATCTCAGCCGCACCAGTGTCTGCAGTCTCAGCCGCCTGCTGCTGTGCCTGTCCTCTACCGATGAACTCTCGACATTATCGATCATGTGGCATCCTTTGAACCGTGCTCGGCTCATGTACCACGAGGTTTCACCCTTGTCGTCGGCATGGCGTCTTCGGGTCGCTCGGGCCAGGGATGCCTGGGATAGCGGCCGCGCATGTCGGCACGCACATCTTTCCATGAGCCGGCCCAGAAGCCCGGCAGGTCGCGCGTCGTCTGGATCGGCCGATGTGCTGGCGATGTGAGCTCGAGAAGCAGCGGTAGCCGCCCTCCGCCGATCGCCGGATGCTGCTTGAGGCCGAAGAGTTCCTGCACGCGGATCGTCAATGTCGGCTCCTCCCCGTCGTACTGGATTGGATGCCGTTGTCCCGTCGGCGCTTCGAAATGCGTCGGGGCGAGGCGCGAAAGATCGCGCTGCAGCTCGTGCGGTATCAGCCCCATTAACCCGTTCGAAAGACCGGATGAGGAGATGTCGGAAATCCCACGGGCATCCGTTTGGTATGGGACGAACCACTCGTCCAGCCGTGCGGACAGTGCTTCGTCGCTGACATCAGGCCAAGGATCACCGATGTTGCGGTGAAGAAAACCGATCCGTTCGCGAAGCTGCGTGGCCTCTTTGGAAAAAGGAAGCTGATCCAGCCCCAGTTCGCGCACGCCGTCCGCCAGCGCCCGGCTGACCGCGTCGCCGCTTGGGCGCGGGAGCGGCGCCTCATCGAATACGATGGCGCCGAGCCGCGTTGCGCGCCTGGCCCTGACCTGCCTGCTCTGCCTGTCGAAGTAGATCTGATCAGTGGTCGAAATAGCATCCGGCAATTCCTCCCCAATATCGGCGCGTAAGACCTCTGCTGCCGCCAGAATGCGCCCCTGCGCGGCACGACCCGTCAGATCGGCGATGACAAGCATCTGGCTGCCGGCGAGTCGCTCGGTCTCCGGCAATTCCGCGCCGCGCCCGTTTGCCATGAGGAACCGGCCTCTGCCGCCGCGCTGCAGCGCAATTCGATCAGGAAAGGCGTGCAGCAGCAGCCTTCCCGTCTGGCTGGGTTCTGTTTCCTTTGTGACATCGAGACCCTTGGCGAGCCGAGCTGCGAGTTGACGCGAGCCTTCGGCGCGATCACCGCGCTCCGACCGGAAGCGTCGCATCCGCTCTTCCAGATCAATGCTTGGACCGCCTAGACCCTGTTCCGTCAGCAGCACGGCAAGGGCCGCCGCATCCCTCGCATGCCCTGTCTCGCCGGCCGAGATCACCATGGCGGCCAGACGCGGCGGCAGCGCAAGACCGCGCATCACCTTGCCGCGTGCCGTCAATGCGCCGTCTTTGTCGAGTGCGCCGAGCTGCTGCAATAGCGCCCGTGCTTCTGCAAGCGTCGTCTCTGGCGGCTGATCGACGAAGGACAGCGAGCGGGTGTCCTGGACCCCCCAATGGGCCAGATCGAGCACAAGGCCGGAAAGATCGCTGGAGAGAATCTGTGGCGGCGTGAAAGCCGGCAGGGCGGCCGTCTGCCCCTGATGCCACAGGCGAATTGCTATACCCGGCTCTGTTCGTCCTGCGCGCCCGGCGCGCTGGTCGGCCGAGGCGCGAGACACGCGCACCGTCTCCAGCCGCGTAATGCCGGTTGACGCCTCGTAAACCGGAAGCCGCTGCTGGCCGCTGTCGATCACGATCCGCACGCCGTCGATGGTGATTGACGTCTCGGCGATCGAGGTGGCGAGCACGATCTTGCGCATGCCGGGCACGGGCGGTTGGATCGCTCCATCCTGTTCCTTTTGTGTCAGGTTGCCATAGAGTGGCGCGATCAGTGTATTCGGCCCGAAGCGTCCTTCAAGCCGCTGCGCGGTGCGGGCGATTTCCGCCTGGCCGGGCAGAAAGGCGAGGATCGATCCGCTCTCGCTGGCGTGGGCGTCAATGATTGCGCGTGCCATTGCCTCTTCTACGCGCTCGCCGCCCGGTCGATCCTGATAGCGAATGTCGATCGGATGGCTTCGCCCCATGCTTTCGATGACGGGTGGCTGGTCGAGAAGTGCGGCGACACGGGCGACGTCCAGGGTCGCCGACATTACCAGCAGGCGCAGATCGTCGCGCAGCGCCGATTGTACGTCGAGCGCCAGCGCCAGGCCGAAGTCGGCGTCCAGCGAACGCTCGTGGAACTCGTCGAAGACGACCGTCGAAACACCCGACAGTTCCGGGTCATCGAGTATCATGCGGGCGAACACCCCTTCGGTCACGACCTCGATTCGGGTCTTGGCCGATACCCTCGTGTCGAGCCGCATGCGATAGCCCACGGTCTCTCCCACAGTCTCGCCGAGCAGCGAGGCCATGCGGCTTGCGGCTGCGCGTGCTGCGAGGCGCCTTGGTTCGAGAAGCACGATCTTCTCGTCACGGCGCCAGCCCTGACCTAACAGGTAAAGCGGTACGAGCGTCGTTTTGCCGGCGCCCGGTGGGGCCGAAAGCACCGCGCGGCCCCGTGTACCAAGTGCCGCCCCGATTTCGGGAAGAACATGCGAAACCGGAAGCTCTGGTAAGGAAGTCATGAAGGTCACGTTCGCGTCTTCGTTCTATTGGCCGGAATGGCTGCCCCAGCCAATTCCATTCAGAACAGAATAGGCATACGGTCATCCCGAGGTCTCGGATCGAGAACTGAACCTATCGATGCAGCCCCATTGCACGCAAGTCATGTCGAGTTTGACCGCGGCAAGCCCAAAACAGTCAAAATAGTACAGCCCAAAGTGGAAGCACTACGCTCGGCACAGGCCGGAGTCGATAATATGTGGGCTGGATCTGCTTCAGAATACCGTCTCATTAAAATCGCTGAGTTGAATCAGTGTGTTACAAAATTGTCAAAAAACTTTGTTTGGCGCTGTTGACTTGGAAAAGGG
>UBMU01000038.1 GCA_900466605.1 Hyphomicrobiales bacterium | reverse complement strand
CAAATCCACCATGCCAAAGCACTGAAAATTTGCCCACTCCGGGTATTTGCCCTTTAGCTCCTCTTCATACGCGTCGAGGAGCTTTTTTGTTTCTGCTCCGTGTCGATCGCGCAGGCTTCCGGCTTCTCAATAAAGCTCGCTTTGTACGGTGTCGCGTGGCGACATGCCGTCGGGACGGAACTGGTCGCTGGTTCCGCTGATAGCGGCGATCAACCAGCCGAGTTTGATCTGCGTTTCGATCGACTTCGAATGTGGTGACATCGGCAAGCCATACCTGCCGTGCGTGGTACAGTGCTACCAGGCACTAATATAGCGGCGCCATGGTTCCACCCGCTGCAAGTGAAAGCACGCGGTCATGCCCGGACAGCGATATGTTCGACGATGACAGCTGCGGCCGGCAGATTGTCGGCTCACGGTCGGGGCGTATGAAGACTTTCGGTTTTTGTCCACCTCCTCAATCAGGGCACCCGACAGAACACAGTCCTGACCCAGCGCAGCAGGCATCACCCGGAGCCGGAAAAAGTCTCGGTTCGAATTCAAGGCTGGAAATAACGCGCGGCCAAACAGCTTAGCTCGTCTAAGCCGACTTTGTTTGTTCCCGCGTTAATCTGGGCAACGTGTTCGACGGGACGAAAACAAAAATATTTCAGCTTGTTAGCAGCACCTTTCCCAAAATTGTATTCCTAGAGAACTTTTATTGTGTACGTAAAGTACACAATTTATTGACAGCATATTAGATGCGTGCCATGTTTCAGCCATAGCGAAACCAACGGCGCGGAGTGACCCATGGCGAAAACCGTGAAGAGCAATCTCTACGAGGATCTGAAACGTCAAATTCTGACGATGGAGCTCGACCCAGACGCCGACCTTGACGAAGCCAGCCTCAGCGAACGGTACGGTCTTTCCCGAACGCCGGTACGTGACATTTTTCGCCGGTTGGCAGGCGAGGGTTATGTCGACATTCGCGAAAACCGCGGCGCGCGTGTCATTCCAATGAACCATGCCACGCTCAGAAACTTTTTTCTGGTTGCACCGATGATCTATGCCGCGATCGGGCGTCTCGCGGTCCAGAATTTCAAGTCAGCGCAGCTTGCTGACCTCAAGCAAACACAGGAGCGCTTCCGCCGGGCCAGCGAGAATGGAGATGCGCTGGACATGGTGCTCGAGAACAACCGCTTCCATGAGATCTTCGGCGAGATGTCCGCAAACGTTTATTTGCAGCCAAGCCTCGGTCGTCTGCTTATCGACCATGCCCGGATCGGCCACACCTTCTTCCGGCCGAGGAACGAAGACATGAAGCGCCGCCTGCAGCTTGCCGCCGAGCACCACGATTCATTCATCGAAGCGTTGGCGGCGCACGACGAGGATGCCGTCGTCGATCTCGTCTTCGAACATTGGGAGCTGTCTCGCGAGAACATGGAGATGTTCATCGCTCCACAGGGGTTGAAGGTCGACGCCATTATCGGTGGGCCAGCCGCCAGGGCATTGGAGAAGTCACAGTGAAATTCGAGGGGATCTACACCCCGGCGATTACTCCGCTTGATACGTGCGGACAAATCGACCGGAAGGCATTCGCTGCCGTGCTGGAATCGTTGGTAGAGGCTGGGGTACACGGCATCATCGTCGGTGGATCGACCGGCGAGTACTACGCTCAGACCAGCCAGGAACGGTTCGACCTCGCCTCCTACGCCAAAGACGTCATTGGCGGTCGGTTGCCGCTCATCGTTGGAACGGGCGCGACCCGGACCGAGGATTCGGTGGAATACGCGAAGGCTGCAAAGGAAATCGGCGCGGATGCGATCCTTGTTTCTTCGCCTCCCTATGCACTTCCAACGGAGAGGGAAAATGCCGTCCACGCGCTGACCGTCGACCGTGCCGCTAACCTGCCGATCATGCTCTACAACTATCCGGCCCGCATGGGCGTGGTGATGGGCGAGGAATATTTCTCGCGCGTCGGCAAATCGAAGAATGTCGTCGCCATCAAGGAGAGCTCCGGCGACATGGGCAACCTGCATCTGCTTGCCCGCAAGTTTCCGCACATATCGCTGTCCTGCGGATGGGACGACCAGGCACTGGAGTTTTTCGCCTGGGGCGCAAAAAGCTGGGTTTGCGCCGGATCCAACTTCCTCCCACGCGAACACGTTGCGCTGTACGAGGCCTGCGTACGCGAGAAGAACTTCGACAAAGGCCGCGCAATCATGACCGCGATGCTCCCGCTGATGGACTTCCTCGAATGCGGCAAGTTCGTCCAGTCCATCAAGCACGGCTGTGAGATCATCGGGCTGAAGACCGGATCCGTGCGTGCGCCGTTGCGGCCTCTCAACTCGGATGAAAAGCGCACCCTGCAAACAGTCGTCGCCACGTTGAAGCGCACTGTCGCCAACATCTCGTCGGGAGCCAACCATGCATGAACCCTTGACCGCCGCCGAATACAAGGCGATCGCCGCCGAGATTCAGCTGCCAACCAATGCATTCATTGACGGCTCGTTTCGCCCCGCAATCTCCGGCAAGACCTTCACGTCTGTGAACCCGGCGACAGGCGAAGCGCTCGCAGAGATCGCCGCTTGCGATGCAAGTGACGTCGACGATGCAGTGGCCAAGGCGAAGGAGGCCTTCGACGATGGTCGCTGGCGCTTGCGCTCTCCTGGCGAGCGGAGAGACGCCCTTCTCAAGCTCGCCAAGCTCATCGAACGCAACCGGCACGAACTGGCAGTCATGGAGAGCCTCGACAGTGGCAAGCCGGTTCGCGAATGCCAGACTGTCGATATTCCTGACACGATCCACACGATCCGTTGGCATGCGGAGCTGATCGACAAGATCTACGACAACACCAACAACGTAGGACCGAACGCACTTGCAATGGTCGTCCGCGAGCCTATCGGCGTCGTTGGCTGTGTCCTGCCGTGGAATTTCCCCTTGCTGATGCTGGCATGGAAGATTGGGCCAGCTCTCGCGGCCGGATGCTCAGTCATCGTCAAACCCGCACAGGAAACGACGCTGACGACACTACGTGTTGCCGAACTCGCCCATGAGGCCGGTATTCCGGCGGGCGTGTTCAACGTTGTGACAGGGAGCGGCAAGGATGTCGGCGAACCGATAGGTCTTCATATGGATGTCGACATGGTGGCCTTCACCGGCTCGACGCCAACGGGCCGTCGCTTCCTTCGCTATGCGGCGGATTCCAATCTGAAAAAGGTGGTGCTCGAATGTGGCGGCAAGAATCCCGCGGTCGTGCTGCCGGACGCCGAAGATCTCGACCTCGTGGCCGAACAGGTGGTCAATGGCGCCTTCTGGAACATGGGCGAGAACTGCTCGGCTACATCCAGGCTGATTGTTCACTCCAGTATCAAGGACGAGCTGCTGAAGCGGATCGGAGCCTACATCAGGGAGTGGAAGACCGGCGATCCACTGGATCCGGAAAACCGCATCGGGGCTCTCGTCAGTCAGAGCCATTTCCAGAAGGTGAAGTCGTTCCTCGATGACGTGCGGACGGAGGACCTTTCACTCGTCCACGGCGGCGGGACTTACAGGGGCGCCTTCATTGAGCCGACCGTGGTTGATGGCGTGACGCCGAAGAGCAGGCTGTTCCAAGAGGAGATATTTGGGCCGATCTTGTCAGTAACGACGTTCGAGACCCTTCCCGAAGCCGTCGCCCTTGCCAATGACACAAACTACGGTTTGACCGCCTCGGTGTACACAGGCAGCCTGCGAAACGCCATTAGGCTCTCCCGTGACATCCGGGCCGGCCTGGTCACGGTCAACTGCTTCGGCGAGGGGGACGCGACGACGCCGTTCGGCGGCTACAAGGAGTCTGGGTTCGGCGGCCGAGACAAGTCCATCTTCGCCCACGATAACTACTGCGAGCTGAAGACGATCTGGATCGACATTTCTGATCGCTCGATCGACGAGACGATCCGATGACCAATACCGTGGTCAGACGGCTTCCAGCCGAATCCGGTGTCTCCGGCTGGGAGGCGATCAGCAACCGCGTCGCCCCCATGCGGACGCTCGAAGGCAGTGTGGCGGCCGACTGGCTGATTGTCGGTGCCGGATTTGCGGGGTTGTCCGCAGCGCGACGGCTTTCTCAGATCCGGCCACGTGACAAGATCGTTGTCATGGAAGCCGGGGAGGTCGCCAAGAGCACAGCCGGTCGAAATTCCGGCTATATGATCGATGTTCCGCACAATCTCTCGGCAGGCGAGTATTCGGGCCCCAGCGAGGCGGCAACCGCCATCGAGATTGCGCAAAACCGCTTTGCGATCGATTTCGCAAAAAGCGCCGCCGACGAGTACGGGATGTCTCGGGAGACGTTCGATCCATCGGGCAAAATCAATGCCGCCGCAACTGCGAGGGGAATGAAGCTTAACGTCAGCTACGGAGAATCGCTCCAGCGCATTGGCGAAAAGCACGTCTTCCTCGATCGGACCCAAATGAGCGAGCTCACCGGCTCAGACTATTACCTCGGCGGTTTGTTCACGCCCGGTGCGGTCATGATCCAACCTGCGGACTATATCCGTGGCCTTGCGGCCGGCGTTGGACAACGCGTGACGATCCTTGAGCGCTCTCCGGTAACGGAACTGCGGCGTGAGGGAGGGACCTGGACCGCGAAATCGACACGGGGCAAGGTTACTGCGCCAAAGGTCATCCTGGGGGTCAACGGACATATCGAAGACTTCGGCCACTTTCGCGGGCGGCTGATCCATATATTTGCCTACGCGTCGATGACGGAGCCTTTTCCGGCTGATGACGTTGGGCACGCTGCGTCGGGACAAGACCGGTGGGCGCTGCTCCCGGCCGACGCCATGGGAGCGACGGTTCGCAAAATCACTTCGAACGGCCTTTCGCGGATCGTCCTTCGGACGAAGTATACCTACGACCGGACGGTCACGGTAACCGATAGCCGTCTGGCCAAGCTGGCATCCGCCCATCGCCGATCGCTGGAAGCACGCTTTCCAAAGCTGACGGATCTGCCGTTCCAATACAGTTGGGCCGGACGCCTCTGCCTCAGCCGCAATCACGTGCCGGCCTTCGGTGAAATCGATGATGGCTTGTTCTCGGCATGCTGCGAAAACGGCCTGGGGACCGTGAAGAGCACACTTGCCGGTGTGCTGGCGGCCGAACTTGCGACTGAAACCGGCTCAGAACAACTCGACAGATATATGGATCATGCAGCGCCCACGAGGCTTCCGCCCGAGCCGCTGGCGTGGCTCGGCATCAACGCCGTGATCCGTTTGCAGGAATTGCGTGCAGGCCGCGAGGGATGACCCTTGCCGCGCAATGTGAAGACTGAGCCAACGCGGGTCTTCGATAAGAATGGGAACAAAAACTAGGAGCGTAAGATGAAGACTTTGTGGAGAGCGCTTTGTGCAGCCGCGATGTTCGGAATGACCATCGTGGCAGCCCATGCCGAAGAAAAGACGATCAACATGGGCACGTTGTCGTGGGAAGACCTGACGCCCATTACCGGTATCACGAAGAAGGTACTCGAGGACGCCGGCTACACGGTGAAGGTAACTGAATTCTCCGAGTGGGGCATTGCCTATGCCGCACTGACCAAGGGGGATATCCAGGTTCTTGCATCTCAGACTGACTACGTTGCGCAAGACTATTGGAACAAGAACAAGAATCGCCTGGAGAAGATCTCTCCGGTTTCGCACGGCTTGTATCAGGCTATCGCAGTTCCGGCCTACGTGCCGATCGACTCTCTTGAGCAGCTCAACGAAAACAGCGAGAAGTTCAGCGGTAAGATCATTGGCATCGAACCGGGTTCCGGCCTGATGCGCGATGCATCGACAGCCGTCAAGGACTACGACATCAAGCTGCAACTCGTCGAAGGCAGCACGGCCGCGATGACGGCGGCGCTCAAGTCGGCCTACGACCGCAAGGAGTGGATCGCCGTTACGGTCTGGGAACCATCGTGGATGGTCCAGAAGTTCCCAGTCAAGTATCTCAAGGATCCGAAGGGCATCTTCCCGCCGCCGCAGGGCTACTACTGGATCGGACAGAAGGGCTTCTCCGAAGAGAACCCGCACGCCCGTGAAGTCATGGCCAGCGTATATGTCCCAATCGCCGACATCACCACCATCAACGGCGCCGTCAAGGACGGAAAGACGATGGATCAGGCCGTACAGGACTGGGTTGGCGCCCATGCCGACCTGATCAAGCGGTGGGAAAACATCAAGAAGAACTAATCGCGCCGGGCCGTCCGACACGTCGGACGGCCCCTTGAAGCCCAATGAGAGAAGCCACCACAATTGGCTCAAGGGGATCGCTATGAAAGCCGCTAATGCCGATGCCAATGAAGTCCTGATTGACTGCCAGTCCCTCTGGAAGGTCTTCGGCGACAAGTCTGCCGCAGCCATGAAATCCATCAGTGAGCGCGGCCTGGGCAAGAAGGAAGTGCTGAAGGAATTCAACTGCGTTGTGGGCGTCTCCAACGCCAGCATGCAGGTACGGCGCGGTGAGATATTCTGCATCATGGGTCTGTCCGGGAGCGGAAAGTCAACGCTCATACGGCTGCTCAACAAGCTGATCACGCCGAGTTCCGGAAAGGTCCTGGTGAAAGGCAGGGATGTTGGCGCGCTGTCTGCGGCGGAGCTCCGGCAGATGCGTGCGAAGAACATCGGCATGGTGTTCCAAAGTGTCGCACTGCTTCCGCACCGCACGGTGCTCGAAAACGCCGCCTTCGGACTTGAGGTCCAGGGTATTCCCAAGCTCGAGCGCAACAACACTGCCAGGGCTGCCTTGGAAACGGTCGGCCTGGCAGACTGGGTTGATCGCTACCCAAAGGAATTGTCCGGTGGCATGCAGCAGCGCGTTGGCCTTGCTCGCGCGCTTGCCGCCGATCCGGAGATCATTCTCATGGACGAGCCCTTCAGCGCGCTCGATCCGCTAATCCGCCGGCAGCTTCAGGACGAGTTCCGCCAACTTACAAAGTCGCTTGGCAAGTCTGCTGTCTTTATCACGCATGATCTCGACGAAGCGATCCGCATTGGAGATCGCATCGCCATCATGAAGGACGGCGTCATCATCCAGACTGGCACTGCCGAGGAGATCATTCTTAATCCGGCGGACGACTATGTCGCCGAGTTCGTGGCAGGGATATCGCGCCTGCATCTGATCAAGGCGCATTCGGTGATGCATAGCGTCAGCGAGTATCAAGGCA
This sequence comes from Hyphomicrobiales bacterium, assembly GCA_900466605.1. GTDB lineage: Bacteria > Pseudomonadota > Alphaproteobacteria > Rhizobiales > Rhizobiaceae > Rhizobium. Next base: position 37,713 of record UBMU01000038.1, on the reverse strand, counting down.
AGGAAACGCATTTCGACATTTCGTCGCTAGCGCGAACGACACCCGACGCCGACATCGACGAACTCATCACGCTGACAATGCAGTCGGACCGCGATGCTATCGCCGTTGTCGACAACGGTCAGGTTGTTGGTGTGGTCACACCTCGCAGCCTCCTGATGGGCGTCAAGGGAACTTCCCACAACGATCGCGCGGCCGCCTGACCGCTCAACAGGAGCTTAAAGAAATGGACATTTCAAGCTTCACAGACACATTCGATGAATGGACAGACGCCGCCCTCGAATGGGTAAGCGAGAACGGAGAATCCCTTTTCGACTACGTCAGATGGGTTCTCGAGGGTCTCTATGGTGGGATCCTCTGGCTACTCGAGTTTCCGCCGTTCTATGTCATTGCAATTGTCGTTGCGCTGGTGGGCTGGCGGCTGGTGAGCGCCTGGTTTGCGATCGTGAGCGCTGTTGCCCTGCTGCTGTGTTTCTCGATGGGACTGTGGTCGGAAACGATGAGCACGCTGGCACTGGTTCTGACGGCGACGGTGCTTGCACTCGCGATCGGTCTTCCCGTGGGGATCGCGGCGGGTTTCTTTACGGCCCTCGACCGGTTCATGGAACCGGGCCTCGACCTGATCCAGACGCTTCCGCCGTACATCTATCTGATGCCGGCCATCGCCCTGCTGGGCTATGGCCCAGCGACAGCGCTTATCGCCACCGTCGTCGTTGCCGTTCCCCCGGCAATCCGGCTGACCTCGCTTGGCATCCGCATGACGCCAAGGGAGTTCATTGAACTTGGGGAAGCAAGCGGAATGCGGCCCGGTCAGATGTTCTTCAAGATCCGCCTGCCATTTGCCCTGCCCAGCATCATGGCGGGCATCAACCAGAGTCTGATGATGGCATTCGGCATGGTCGTTATCGCCGGTATCGTCGGCTCCGGCGGCCTTGGCGAAACGATCTATGGCGCGATCCGGACGCTGGACATTGCGACATCCATCAACGGGGCAATCGCGATCGTCGTCCTGACGATGGTGCTTGACCGTATAACGCAGAGTGCTGCCAGGCTCGGCGTAGGGAGGCAGTCATGAACCCTTCGATCCTGCGGTTTTCGCCGGGGGCTCTTCTGGCTCCCGCGGTCGACTGGCTGAATACAAACCTGCACCCCTTGTTCGCCGCGATCACCTATGTCGTGGAGCTCATCCTGTCGGCAATCGAAGCAGAGCTCTTGTTCGTACCACCTCTTGCCCTTGTTGGGATTGTCGTCGTCGCGGCCTTCTTTGCCGTCAATCTTCGCGTGGCGATCCTTGCTGGCCTATGCCTCGGCTTCTGTCTGATTGTCGGGCTTTGGACCGCATCGATGCAGACGGTTGCACTTGTGACGGTGGCCGTGCTGATCTCCGTACTTATCGCGTTTCCGATTGGTGTCCTCTGCTCACGCTACAAGACCCTTGAAGCATTCGTTCGGCCGGTCCTTGACGTGATGCAGACCGTGCCACCCTGGGTCTACCTCATCCCGGCGGTGATGATGTTCAGTCTAGGGCGGGTGCCGGCCATCATTGCCACGATCGTCTATGGCATTCCGCCGATGCTGAGACTGACCACTTTGGCGTTCAACCAGGTGCCGCGCGAGTATGTGGAGCTTGGCAGCGCGATCGGCGCTCACCCTCGTTCGGTGCTTTGGAAGATTGAAATTCCGCTCGCCAAGCAGACGCTGTTGGTCGGCCTTAACCAATGCATTCTTCTTTCCTTGGCCATGGTCGTTTTGGCTGGCCTTGTCGGGGCAGGCGGCCTCGGTGCCGAGGTAACCCGCGGTCTGACACGTATGGAAATGGGGCTGGGCTTGCGCGCAGGTCTTGCCATTGTCGCGGTCGCGCTGCTGCTCGACCGAGTGAGCCGTGCTCTGCTTGACAGAGATCGCGGTGACGGCTGAGCATTGAGGAAGGTCGATGAAGAGCAGCTTCTTTTGCATAGACGCTCATACCTGCGGGAATCCAGTGCGCCTGGTGGCTGGCGGAGGGCCACTGTTGCCGCACGCCCCCATGGCGGAACGGCGGGAAATCTTTGTTCGTGATCATGACTGGGTCCGACGGGCGTTGATGTTCGAACCCCGTGGCCACGACATCATGTCGGGCGCCATCATCTATCCCGCCTACCGCGAGGACTGTGACTTCGCGGTGCTCTTCATAGAGGTGAGCGGGTGCCTGCCGATGTGCGGGGCAGGGACCATCGGCGTCGTGACCTCAGCGATCGAGGAGGGACTTGTGAGGCCGCGCACGCCAGGGCGGGTTTCGATTGAGACGCCTGCGGGACGGGTTGACGTCACCTACGAAGAAAAGGACGGGTTCGTGGACACCGTTCGTCTGTACAACGTGCCGAGCTATCTGCACGAAGCGGATGTTGAGGTGCATGTGCCGGGAATGGGGCGGCTGCGCGTCGATATTTCCTATGGAGGCAACTTCTACGCCGTCGTGGAGCCACAGACGAACTGGGGCGGGCTGGACGGCATGACCGCAGGCGACATCGTAGGGTTCAGTCAGCGGCTGCGTGACGCACTTGGCGGGATCTGCGATCCTGTCCATCCTCAGGATGAAAGGATCCGGGGCGTCCACCATGCAATCTGGTGCGACCGACCCAACAGCGATCGCTCGGATGGACGCTGCGCGGTTTTCTACGGAGAAAAGGCCATCGACCGGTCTCCCGGCGGAACCGGAACTTCGGCACGGATGGCTCAATTGCACGCGAAGGGGCGGCTGGAAGTCGGCTCCACTTTCAGGCATGAGAGTCTCATCGGAACGGTATTTGCGGGCAGGGTTGAGGCGGATACGGAGATCGGTGCTTATCGAGGCATTCTTCCCAGTGTAGGTGGTTGGGCGCGGGTTATCGGTCACAACACGATCTTCGTCGATGAACGCGACCCGCTCGCGCATGGATTCCAGATACGGTGACCATCGACGATAAAGCATCACGGAGACTGAGATGCGGCCAGAAGAGTATCGGCAGAGAGACACCGTCGGCAAATCCGCCGGGCGGCTCAAGGTTGGATTTGTGCTGGCGCGATCGTTCACCCTGTCAGCGTTCGCGCTATTCGTGGACACGCTGCGGCTTGCGAGCGACGAGCACGATCGTTCCGGACGCGTGTTGGCGGATTGGCAAGTGCTCGGGAGTACGAGGCATCTGATTTCGTCAAGCTGCGGCGTGCAAGTGGCACCAACCTCGGATTTCGTGGATCCGACGAGGTTCGACTACATCGTCGTTGTGGGTGGACTCCTCACTGTGGCAAACCCTGTTGATCACGATACAATTGCGTTCCTCAAGCGCGCGGATGCTGCGAGAGTGCCGTTGATCGGTCTGTGCACGGGCTCGTTTATCTTGGCCGAGGCTGGATTGATGACGAAGCATGAGGCATGCGTGAGCTGGCTTCACTTCAAGGAGTTTCGCGAACGCTTTCCCGATCTCGCTGTGCGATCGGATCGGATATTCAACCTGGATCGACAACGCGGTTCCTGTGCCGGCGGCAGCAGTGCAGCCGATATCGCAGCGGTTCTGGTCCGACGGTATATCAGCCGCGAGGCCGAGAGAAATGCCCTGGAAGTCCTTCAGATCGAAAAGGCGCGCTCGGCTGGCGACATTCAGCCTCGGCGCCCATTGCACGACGAGTATGAAGACGACCGCGTCAAAGCGGCGATGATCCTGATGGAGCAACATGTCGAGGGCGGCATGACCATCCCTAGGCTCGCGGCTTCGGTTCGCCTTTCCAGGCGCCAGCTCGAGAGATTGTTTCTGGAAAAGGCAGGCATGTCTCCGGCCAAAGCCTACACGCGAGTGCGTATGGAGAGAGCCAAGGCACTGCTTCTACAGTCGAAGGCATCCCTGATCGACGTCGCTCTAGATGTCGGTTACGAGAATGCCTCCCATTTCACGCGGACATTCAAGCGCATATTCGGCCAGACGCCTACGCAGCTTCGTTCCGCCGGGCACTAGGGGCACTGAAATAGCTCTTCCTAAGGTGGCGGATTTGACCGCGCATCGACATGTTTTGATCTGCATTCATATTACTATTTACTAATTAAGATTCTGGTATACCGTCGGGGTGCGATCGGCACCTATGCCACACGTCGCTTCGCGACGGCCCTTGGAGGGGGCGCGCATGCGGCCGGCCGTAAGTCGCGAACGGGCCCTCGCAAATGCGGCCCTCGGGAGGTGTATTATGAAACAGCTTAAACGGAAAAATGCGGCCTTGTTCTTCGCCGGGTTGATGCTGAGTGCGGTGCCGATGGCTTCATCACATGCCGCCGACAAGCCGACACTCGCATTCGTCGTCAACGGAGCGTCCGACTTCTGGAAAGCCGCAGAGGCGGGGGTGAAGAAGGCGCAGGGCGAGATGCCAGACTATAACATGGAACTGAAGTATCCTGAGCAGGCGGCTGTCGCTATTCAGCAGCGTCTCATGGAAGATCTCGTCAGCGCCGGCGTCAAGGGGATCATGGTCTCCGCCGTCGATCCCAAGACCCAGACGGACGGCCTCAACAAGATCGGCTCGCAGACGGCTCTTTTCACCACCGACAGCGATGCGCCGAAGACCAACCGCGTCGCCTATATCGGTTCTTCGAACGTCGACGCCGGCAAGCAGGCCGCCGAAATCGCCAAGAAAGCGATGCCGGACGGCGGCAAGTGCATGGGCTTCGTCGGTCTGCTGGGCGCCGATAACGCCCGCGAACGCATCGAAGGGATGAAGGAGGGGCTCAAGGGTACCAAGATCGAGCTTGTCGATGTTCGCGGTGACGACATCGACCAGACCCGTGCCAAGAAGAATGTCGAGGACGCGCTGGTAGCCAGCCCCGACCTGACCTGTATGGTCGGCTTCTACTCCTACAACACGCCGCGCATCTATGAGGCGCTACGCGACGCAGGCAAACTCGGCCAGATCACCGTCGTCGGCTTTGATGACGACCCGATCACGCTCGGCGGCGTCAAGGAAGGCACGGTCGCGGCAACCGTCGTCCAGCAGCCGTTCGAATGGGCCTATCAGGGTATGAAATTGATGGCCGCCTACCTCAAGGGCGACAAGTCCGGCGTTCCCGCCGATGGCTTGATCATCATCCCGACGGTGATCATCGGCAAGGATGACGTTGACAAGTATGCCGCCAACCTGAAGGCCATGGCTGGAAAATAACCCTCCTTCGCGGCGGCGGCACTCACCGCTGCCGCGAAAGGCGTTTCATGCCGAGAGCATCACCAGCCATGGAGAGGCGATGAACCATAGTTCCGACATCCCGTCACCGGCCGCGCCCGCAACGCCGTTTCTGTCGCTTTCCGGCGTTGGCAAGACCTATCCGGGCGTCGTTGCGCTCGAAGGCCTGTCAATGGACATCATGCCAGGCGAGGTCATCGGCCTTGTCGGTGAAAACGGGGCTGGAAAATCGACGCTGATGAAGATTCTCGGCGGCGTGATCGCACCTGATCGGGGCATGATCATGCTCGACGGGGAAGAGCTTCGTTTCCTCACGGTGGAATCGAGCATCTCGTCCGGCATCGCCTTCGTGCATCAGGAACTCAATCTCTTCGAGAATCTCGACGTCGCTGCCAATATCTTCCTAGGGCGCGAACCGCTGAAGGCGGGACCTTTCAAGCTCGTCGACCGCGATCGCCTGAGAGACATGGTGAAGCCGCTCCTGAAGCGGGTGGGGGCGCATTTTTCCGCCGACACGCCCGTGGCGTCGCTTTCGCTCGCCGAGCAGCAGATGGTGGAAATCGCCAAGGCGCTGTCCATCAACGCGAGGCTCGTTATCTTCGACGAACCCACCTCCAGCCTGCCGTTGGCCGAAACCGAGCGGCTCCTTAGCATCATCAAATTGCTGAAGGCGGATGGCATCAGTGTTATTTTCATCTCGCATCGGCTCCACGAGGTTGAACGCGTGGCCGACCGGGTCGTCGTACTTCGTGACGGCGCGCTTGTGGGCACGCTCGCCAAGACGGACATCGGCCACGACCAGATGGTCAAGCTGATGATTGGCCGGATGCTTGCGGCCCGCACCGCAAAGCCGCAGCGCTCACCCGGCTCAGTTGCGCTGAAGGTAAGTGCCGTGCGCACCGAGGCCTATCCCGACCGTCCCGTTGATCTGGAAATCAGGTATGGAGAAATCCTAGGACTTGCTGGCCTCGTCGGGTCCGGCCGTACCGAGCTTGCCAGGGTGCTCTTTGGCATAGATCGCAGCTACGGCGGGGTCATCCTGCAGGACGGGCAGAAAATTGCAGTCCGTTCCGCGCGGGACGCTGTTGCTCTCGGCATTTTCCTGGTGCCGGAGGATCGCAAGCGCAACGGCATTCTCCTTGATTTCCCGATAGCCCACAACATAACCCTTGCTGACCTTCCGAAGCTGGCCAGCCGTTTCATGCTGTCTGCCGAGCGGGAAACGGCGGCGGCCGAAAAGCAGCGCGTTCGCCTCGGCATCAAGGCGCCTTCCATTTCGAGCCGAACCGGCACTCTGTCCGGCGGCAACCAGCAGAAGGTGGTGCTTGCCAAATGGTTGTCGATGAGCCCGAAGGTGATGATCTTCGACGAGCCGACGCGAGGCATCGATATCGGCGCGAAGAACGAGATCTACGGCCTGATGCGGGCGCTCGCCGATGCCGGTGTCGCGATCCTGATGATCTCCAGCGACATGGAAGAGGTGATCGGCGTTTCTGACCGCATTGCCGTCATGCATGAGGGCCAGATCGCCGGCATTCTCGATGAGGACGAATTCAGTCAGGAAAGCGTCCTTTTGCTTGCTGTCGGCAAAGGCTTAAAATAGCCGCCGCGGCGATATAGTTAGGTATCGGGGAATGGATCTCGAATGATCAAAAAAGATCTTGGACTGCTGCTCTTGATCGTCGTCGTCGGCATCGTCGTCGCCATTATCAATCCGCGTTTCCTGCTGCCGATCAACCTGGCGAATACCGCCAACCTGATCGGCCTGTTCGGCATCCTGTCAATCGGCCAGGCTTTTGTCATCATTACAGGGGGTATCGAGCTTTCCGTCGGCTCGCTGGTGGCGCTTCTCGGCGTGCTGTTCGTCGATTTCGTTGCGGTCCAGGATATGTCCTGGATGCTGGCGCTGCCGCTCATTCTCGCGCTCGGTGCGGTCATAGGTGCAGTTCATGGCTGGCTGATCACCCGGCTGAACCTGCAACCCTTCGTCGTCACCCTCTGCGGCCTCCTGATCTATCGCGGGGCGGCGCGCTTCTATACGGCCGACGGAACGGCGGGTTTTGCTTTTGGCCAGAATTTCCCAGATCTCGAATTCCTGACCGCCGGACGGTTCTACGGTGTACCCAACACCTTCATCGCGCTTGTCATCATTGGCGTGGTCACGTGGATCGTGCTGCATCGCTCCGTCTTCGGGCGCTATCTTTACGCGATCGGCAAGAACGAGGAGGCGGCCCGCTATTCCGGTATCCGCACTGGCCGGATGGTGATGTCGGCCTATGTCATCTGCGGACTGCTTACGGCGCTCTCGGCGATCTATTTCGCCATGTACACACGCTCGATCTCGCCGGCGAGCCATGGCCAGTTCTATGAACTTTACGCGATTGCCGCTGCCGTACTCGGCGGCTTTTCGCTTCGCGGCGGCGAGGGATCGATCGTTGGCGTCGTGCTTGGAACGGTCTTGCTCCAGGAGTTGCAGAACCTTGTCAATCTGCTTGGCATCCCCTCGTCGCTGAATTTCGCCGTCATGGGTGGCGTTATCCTCATCGGCGTCCTGATCGACCAACAATGGAACGCAATCCGTGCACAGCGCCGCGTGGTCGCAGCCGCCCGGCAGACCGAAGCCCGCGTTCCTGATGAAGGCAAATTGCCGGCGGTTGCCAATCAGGACCAGGCCGGTGGATGAGACCAGTGTATCAGGCTGCCGCTAGCGAACCATGCAGCCTCTTCCACACTGGCATGCTGGATGTTCGTGCCTTGAGGTGTGGCCTCGCTCATTGAACTCAAATGGGTTTCTCGCCTCTGCGTGGTATGCGACGGGCGGTCTTCCCGTTTTCGCCGTGTGATCAGGCGCCCCCGCAACCAAACCCGAAGACTGTATCTTCGGGGGCGATGGTAGCTCCTCGTCATGCCGACCATAACTGAAGGCCGCCCGGTCAACGACCGCCTCCAAAATGCACTGAAATCTGCAAATTCTGCCAGCCATGCCGTCCGACGCAAGCTCCTCGATATCAATATCGTGGAGCCTTTTTCGTTTCACGGCCTTGTCGAGCCTGCCGCCGCCAGCTTCGGTGCAAAATCGCTTCTCAGCCGTAGCGATGAACTGATGCTCCATCATTCCGGAACCATCGATGCCATGAGACGGTGATCCGGAGACTATCTCTGCTCGGGAGGAAATTTCGTGATGAACGGTACTTTCACCAAGCTCAAAAGATGAGCAGGCGCGCAAAAAGTGCATGCAATTTTGGCATCGTTTCCAACGCTATGAAAGAAACGAAATGAATTCAATATGATAATAGTTGGCACGCTGTTTGCGTCATCAAGCTTAGAGTTGGTGGCTAGGGTTCCGGTGCTGATTGCAGCGCGGCTGGTCCGAGAGCTGCCACCGGAGGGGGAGAAATCCCTTCGGATGCACGGCGGGAGAAAAGCCCGGGAGACCTCGTAAGCCAAGGGATTGGCGGCACGATGGTCATTGCCAATCCCTTTTGAAGAAAAGCAAAAGGGGAATTTCAATGCAGACTTTTTCCAAGATCCTGTCCATTGCCGCACTGACAGCGTCCTTGGCGTTGGGGCTCGGCTCCATCGCGAAGGCCGAGCAGAAGACCGATTTCAAGGTCGCGTGGTCCATCTACGTCGGCTGGATGCCATGGGGTTATGCGGCCGATCACGGTATCGTCAAGAAATGGGCAGACAAATACGGCATCAAGATAGAGGTGACGCAGTTCAACGACTACGTCGAGTCGATGAACCAGTACACTGCCGGAGCTTTCGATGCGGTGACGCTCACCAACATGGACGGTCTGTCGATCCCGGCAGCGGGCGGCGTCGATACGACGGCCGTGATCGTCGGCGACTTTTCGAACGGCAATGACGCGGTCATCCTGAAGGACAAGGCGAGCCTTGCCGACATCAAGGGGCAGAGCGTCAATCTCGTCGAATACTCCGTCTCCCACTATCTGCTTGCCCGTGCCATTGAAAGCATTCAGCTGACGGAGCGCGACGTGAAGGTCGTCAACACGTCGGACGCCGACATGGTTGCCGCCTACAAAACGCCCGATGTGACTGCCGTCGTTACCTGGAACCCGCTCGTCTCCAGCATTCTTGAGGATCCGACGGCCAAGAAGGTGTTCGACAGCTCTCAGGTACCGGGCGAGATCATCGACCTGATGGCGGCCAATACCGCTGTGCTCAAGGACAATCCGAACTTCGGAAAGGCGCTGGCAGCTATCTGGTACGAGACGACTGCCCTGATGACGGCCGATAGCGCCGAGGGCAAGGCTGCCCGCGAGGCGATGGGATCGGCATCGGGTACCGATCTCAAGGGCTTCGAAGCGCAGATGGCGGCCACCAAACTGTTCAGCAAGCCGGCGGATGCCGTCGCCTTTACGGCATCGCCAAGCCTCCCGAAGACGATGGATCTGGTCCGCAAGTTCCTCTTCGAAAAGGGGCTGCTCGGCAACGGTGCCCCGTCCGCCGATGTCATCGGAATCGAAATGCCGGATGGCAAGGTTCTGGGGGACAGCGGCAACGTCAAACTTCGTTTCACGGAAACGTACATGAAGGCAGCTGCGGACGGTTCGCTCTGAGCCAACCGTGACCGGCGCGGCCTCCCGCGCCGCGTTGTCATCCCACGTGAATGGAGCACCTTCATGCGCTGGATAAACACGAGGCCAAGCAAAGGGGCGCAGCTTGCCCTGATGCTGCTGCCATTCGTGCTGCTGGTGATCGCCTATGCCTTTGGCTCGGCGGCACGGCTGGCAGAAAACGCCAATGACAAACTCTTACCGACGCTTTCGGCGCTGACCGATGCGATCAACCGGATGGCCTTCGTGGTCGACCCCAGGACTGGCGAATACCTTTTGTGGTCGGATACCTCCGCCAGCCTGATCCGGCTGCTTTCAGGCCTCGGGATATCGACATTCGTCGCGCTCGTCATCGGCATGCTGATCGGCATGCTTCCCTATCTCAGAGCGCTGCTGGCACCCTTTGTTGCGGCGTTTTCGATGGTGCCGCCATTGGCGTTACTGCCGATTCTTTTTATCGCCATGGGCCTCGGCGAAACCTCGAAGATCACCTTGATCGCCATCGGCGTCGCACCGACGATGATCCGCGATCTCGCGCTCAAGGCGCTCGAATTGCCGCGCGAGCAGATCGTCAAGGCCGAAACGCTGGGCGGATCGTCCTGGCAGGTCGCATTACGCGTCGTGCTGCCGCAGGTTTTGCCTCGGCTGATCACGTGTCTCAGGCTGCAGCTCGGTCCTGCCTGGCTGTTCCTGATCGCGGCGGAAGCGATCTCTTCGGATTCTGGTCTCGGTTACCGGATCTTCCTCGTCCGCCGCTACCTGTCGATGGACATCATCTTTCCCTATGTCGTCTGGATCACGTTGCTTGCGGTAGCGATGAACTACATCCTCGAGCGCATCTCCGCCGCTGTGTTTCCCTGGTCGGTGCTGGAGAAGCAGGCATGAGCGAACTCAGGATCGAGAAAGTCTGGAAGGAATATGGAGACCAGATCGTCCTCGAGGACGTGTCTCTCACAGTCGCATCGCGCGCCTTCGTCGCTCTGGTCGGCCCGTCAGGCTGTGGAAAGACGACATTTCTGCGCATGCTTCTCGGTCAGGAGCAGCCGACGAGGGGAACTATCCTGCTCGATGGAGAGCGGTTGCCCCTCGAGCCCGGACCCGACCGTGGCGTCGTGTTCCAACGCTATTCCGTGTTTCCGCATCTGACTGTGCTCGGCAACGTGCTGCTGGGCAAGGAATTTGCTGCTGCCCGATACAAGGCGAAACTCTTCGGTGCGGCCCGCCGCAAGGCGGTTGATGAAGCGCGGCATCTGATTGCCCAGGTCGGGCTGGCGGGTGCCGAGGGTAAATACCCGTCGCAGCTTTCAGGTGGCATGCAGCAACGTCTGGCGCTTGCCCAGGCGCTGATCATGAAGCCGAAGGTGCTGTTGCTCGACGAGCCCTTCGGCGCACTCGACCCCGGTATTCGCGCCGAAATCCATACTTTGATGAAGCGTCTTTGGCACGAGACGGAGATGACCGTCGTCATGGTGACGCACGACATGCGCGAGGCCTTCACGCTTGCGAGCCGAGTCATTGCCTTCGAGAGGCGCCGTGACCGTCCGGAGGAGAAGATGCGCTATGGGGCGACCATTACCAGCGACATTTCGATCTGGCCGCCGCGTCTTGCCGGAGAGCCTTCCATTTTCAGCCCCAACCGGGACGGCCCGGTTGCATTTCCGGGGCAACGTCAGGACGACCTGGCATCATCTGGAGATAAAGCATGATCCATGTGAGCCGCTCAGCGGAAGAGATAGCAGCAAACCGTGCTCGCTACGAAGAACACCAGAAAAAGGGGCTGGAATTCGCGCCGAAGGCGCTGCCGGCGCGCAGCCAGCTGCCTGCAGCCGCGATTGATGACGGTGACATTATCCACCAAGAGGTCATTCCCGGTGGGTGGTATTGGTCGACACCGCTGAAGCGCGGCGAAGCGATCCGCGTCGATCAGGGCGAGGGCGCCTCGACCGTCGCGCTCGTTGCCTGGAATGCTACCGATACCAGCGAGCGCTTGAATCTCGTCGACACCGCGAAAGTCCAGTGGACGACGGCGCTCGGCAAAGGGCGCGTGCTGTTTTCCGATATGGGGCGCGTGATGTTCTCGTTGATCGAGGACAGCTCCGGCGCCCATGATTGCCTGATGGGCGGTTCGACGGCAGCGACCAATGCCGATAAATATCCTGCCCAAAAGACCCGCAACACCCGTGATAATCTTGTTCTGATCGCCGGCAAACTCGGCCTGGAGCGTCGCGACATTCCCGGCATGATCAACCTTTTCGCGCCCGTCAGCGTCGATGAGAATGGCGCCTTTCAATGGCGCACCAAGCGCTCCAACAGTGGCGACTACAGCGAGCTCCGGGCCGAGATGGACATGCTAGTCGGGTTCTCCAATTGTCCGCATCCGCTCGATCCGAGTCCCGTCTACGCCCCGCGACCGATAACGATCACCCGCTTTCGGGCGGCGACGCCCGCGCTTGACGACCTGGCGCGTACGGCTACGGCCGAGGCCGTCCGAGGCTTCGAAAATAACGCAATGGCATCAGCGTAAGGGACGACAATGAGCGATTTTATTCAGACGTCGGCATCCCGAATGATCGAAAATGCCGTGCAGGATCATTTCATCCCGGCCGAGGCCCCATGGTCCGGGATCGTCAGGAAGGGCCAGACGATCCGCATCGAGGACAGCTATGGCCAGCAGGCGATAGACACGCTGTTCTACCGTGCCGATGACTTTTCCGAGCGCTATTCCAACCAGGATACAATGCGGGCTCAAGGCGCTGCCTATATCGGTATCGGCACGAAGATGATCTCGAACGAAGGCAATGTGATGTTAAAGATGACCGCCGACAGCTGTGGGCGCCATGACACCTCTGCCGGCGCATGCTCTTGCGAGAGCAACACCGTACGGTTCGGTCATGCAACGAAATATCTTCACGCCTGCCGCGACAATTTCGTGATCGAGGTGACGAAACACGGCATGAGCAAGCGCGACATCGTGCCGAACATCAACTTCTTCATGAACGTGCCGATCAAGCCGAACGGCGAGATGACGATCGTCGACGGCATCTCGTCGCCAGGCGATCACGTTGAACTCGTCGCTGAGATGGACGTGCTTTGCGTCATCTCGAATTGCCCGCAGATCAACAACCCCTGCAACGGTTTCGATCCCACGCCGATACGGGTTTTGATCTGGGACGCCGAGGGCTGATCGATGTTCAAGAAGATACTGATCGCGAACCGGGGCGAAATTGCCGTCCGGGTGATCCGCACATTGCGGAAAATGGGCATCGCATCTGTCGCCGTCTATTCTGATGCCGACCGCTTCGCCATGCCGGTGCTGATGGCGGACGAAGCGGTGCGCCTCGGCCCGGCACCAGCGGCCGAAAGCTATCTCGACATCGATGCAGTGATTGCCGCGTGCAAGGCGACCGGCGCGGACGCTGTGCATCCAGGCTATGGCTTCCTGTCGGAAAATATCGGCTTTGCCGAGCGTCTGGCCGGCGAGGGCATTGCTTTCATCGGTCCGCGGCCGGAACACCTCGCCGTCTTCGGCCTCAAGCACACGGCACGGGAGCTCGCCGAGACAAGCGGCGTGCCGCTGTTGCCAGGTAGCGGCCTGCTTCAATCGCTCGAGGACGCGCTGTCGGCTGCCGGCAAGATCGGCTATCCAGTGATGCTGAAGAGCACGGCGGGTGGCGGCGGGATCGGCATGCAGCTCTGCGCCGACGCGGAGAGCCTCAAGGCCTCGTTCGAGAGCGTTCAACGCACGGCAACGGCGAGCTTCGGTGATGCCCGCGTCTATATCGAACGCTTCGTTGCCAACGCCCGCCATGTCGAGGTGCAGATCTTCGGCGATGGCAAGGGTAAGGTGGTCGCCTTGGGTGAACGCGATTGCTCGCTCCAGCGACGCAATCAGAAAGTAGTGGAGGAGACGCCGGCCCCTGGATTGAGCGACGCGGTTCGCGCTCGATTGCACCGTGCCGCGACCGAACTCGGGGCGTCGGTCTCGTACGCCTCGGCCGGAACCGTCGAATTCATCTACGATCCGAAGCGCGAGGAGTTCTATTTCCTGGAGGTGAACACCCGGCTGCAAGTTGAGCATCCGGTCACTGAAGCTGTTTACGGGATCGACCTGGTTGAATGGATGATCCGGCAGGCGGCGGGCGAGGATGTCTTGTCCGGCGACGAAGACCGGAAGCCGAACGGTGCCTCCATCGAAGTCCGCGTCTATGCCGAAATGCCACACGCCGATTTCCGACCGAGTGCCGGTCTGTTGACACAGGTGCAGTTTCCCCCGGACGCGCGTGTCGACACCTGGATCGAGACCGGGACGGAGGTGAGCTCCTTTTACGATCCGATGCTGGCAAAGATCATTGTTGCAGCCGAAAGTCGGCCCGCGGCGATCGAGAAGCTGAACGCAGCATTGGCGGCGACCGCTATCTACGGCATCGAAACCAATGTCGATTACCTCCGCGTCATTGCCGGCTCCGAGATTCTCGCCAGCGGCGATGTCTCGACCACGGCGCTGCGTACGCTCGAATTCGAGCCGGATGTCGTCGAGGTTCTGTCTCCCGGCGCGCAATCCAGCATCCAGGAGCTGCCCGGTCGTCTCGGCCTATGGCATGTCGGCGTGCCGCCAAGCGGGCCAATGGACGAGCGATCGTTCCGACATGCCAACCGGCTGGTTGGAAACGACGAAATATCGGCGGCTCTGGAACTCACCGTCTCCGGACCAACGCTCAAGTTCTACCGGGAGGCAGTCGTTGCCTTGGTCGGCGCACGAATGCCGATGAAGGTCGACGGCATCGAGATTGCCCATGCCGAGGCAGTAACGGTTCCAGCCGGAGCAACACTTTCGATTGGCAGCATCTCAGGCCCCGGGCAACGTTCCTATCTTGCTGTAACTGGCGGCTTCGACGCGCCGGTGGTCCTTGGGTCGCGGGCGACCTTCGGTCTTGGTCAATTCGGAGGCAATGCCACCGGCACGCTGAAGACTGGACATGTGCTGCACCTGGCGCGCCGGCCTCAGCCAGCGGCGGCAGTCTCCAAGGATGAGCCTCCGGTTCTTACCAATGATTGGGAGATCGGCGTCGTCTATGGTCCACACGGCGCGCCCGATTTCTTTCAAGACGGAGATATCGAGCAGCTTTTCTCCGCATCTTACGAGGTACATTTCAACAGCGCTCGCACAGGCGTTCGTCTGATTGGCCCGACGCCGAAGTGGGCGCGTGCCGATGGTGGCGAGGCAGGTCTTCACCCTTCCAACCTGCACGACAATGCATATGCGATCGGGGCGATCGACTTCACCGGGGATATGCCGATCATTCTCGGACCCGATGGCCCCAGTCTCGGTGGCTTCGTCTGCCCGGCTGTCGTTGCGCGCGATGAACAGTGGAAGATGGGTCAGCTGAAGCCGGGCGATCGCGTTTCGTTCCGGCCCGTCGCGCGGCCGGATGATCCGGTGGCCTCGCCGGCAGTTCACCGACCGAAGAAAGACATCGGCTCGCCCATCGTCGGTTCCAACGATGACGGCGCGGTTTCCGTCGTCTACCGGCGCCAGGGTGACGACAATCTCCTGGTCGAATACGGGCCGATGACCCTGGACATCGCGCTTCGCCTGCGGGTGCATCTCTTGATGCAGGCTGTTTCAGATGCCCTTCTTCCCGGTATAATCGATCTGACGCCGGGCATCCGCTCGCTACAGATCCACTATGACGGTACAGCGCTGACGCGAAGGCGTCTGCTAGGTCTGCTGGCCGAAATCGAAACGAGCCTGCCCGCCGCCCAGGATGTGACAGTGCCGAGCCGTATTGTCCACCTGCCGCTTTCCTGGAACGATCCCGACGCTGAACTGGCGATGCGGAAATACCAGGAGCTCGTCAGGCCGAACGCTCCCTGGTGCCCGTCGAATATCGAGTTCATTCGTCGCATCAATGGCCTCGCCGACGAGCAGGCAGTCCGGGATGTCGTTTTCGATGCCAACTATCTCGTGCTGGGGCTTGGCGATGTCTATCTGGGGGCGCCAGTGGCGACGCCGATCGATCCGCGGCACAGGCTCGTGACGACAAAATACAATCCGGCCCGCACCTGGACGCCGGAGAACGCCGTCGGCATCGGCGGGGCCTATATGTGCATCTATGGCATGGAAGGCCCCGGCGGCTATCAGCTCTTCGGTCGTACTATTCAGGTCTGGAATACGTGGCGGCAGACGCCAGTCTTCACCAAAGGCAAACCCTGGTTGCTCAACTTCTTCGATCAGATCAAGTTCTTTCCGGTCGATCACAAGGAGCTGACGGAAGCGCGCAGTGCCTTTCCGCATGGTGGATACCCCATCAAAATCGAAGAGGCGGAATTCTCCTATTCAGCCTATGAGAAGGAGCTGCGGGCGAACGCGGATTCCATCGGCAGTTTCAAAGCCGGCCAACAGGCAGCGTTCAACACCGAGCGCCACCGTTGGAAGGAAGCCGGGCTCGACACCTTCGTCACCGACGAAGGAGCCGTCGAGAGCATGGACGGGGACATCCCCATGGGTTGCTTCGGCGTTGCAAGTGCAGTTCCGGGCAACATCTGGAAGATGTTGGTGGAACCGGGCACGCCTGTCACTGCGGGAGATACGCTTGCCATCATCGAGTCCATGAAAATGGAAATCAACGTCACAGCTCACGCGGCAGGTCGCGTGAGCGAGCTGCGCGCCGGACCGGGACGAAACGTCAAGGCCGGTGACATCATCGTTGTGCTGGAGGAAATCTGACATGCTGCCAACCATTCTCGATATTTCGGCGCTACGGGCCGCCTATGCCTCCGGGCTCACCCCATTGGATGTCATTGAGGAAGTCATCGCGCGGCGAGCCGCCTCTGCCGATCCGGCGATCTTCATCACCAAGGTCTCCGATGACATGCTGCGCGAGGCGGCCAGTGCCTTGATGGCGCGCGCACCGGAAGCCAACAGTTTGCCGCTATGGGGCATCCCTTTCGCCGCCAAGGACAACATCGACGCGAAGGGGCTGCCGACCACGGCCGCTTGCCCGGCCTACGCCTATCAACCAGCCGAGGATGCCACTGTCATCGCCCGACTGCTGGAAGCTGGAGCGATCCTGATCGGCAAGACAAATCTTGACCAGTTCGCAACGGGCCTCAACGGCACACGCTCGCCCTACGGCGCGCCGCGGTCTGTCTTCGATGCGGACTATATCTCGGGCGGTTCCAGCTCCGGCTCGGCTGTTACCGTCGCGTCGGGGCTCGCGAGTTTCGCGCTCGGAACGGATACTGCCGGTTCCGGCCGCGTGCCGGCGGCTTTCAACAATCTCGTCGGCATCAAGCCTACGCCGGGACTCCTGCCCAATACCGGTGCAGTGCCGGCCTGCAGGAGCGTGGACTGCATCACCATTTTTGCTGCGACGGTCGGCGACGGCATTGCCATTCGCAAAATAGCGGAAGGCTTTGACGCCGCTGATCCCTTCTCCCGCCGGGCCAGGCCGGCAAACCTGCCATCCACCGGTTTGCGGGTGGGTATACTTTGTGAGGCAGAGCGGGAGTTCTTCGGCGATGGGAATGTCGAAGCACTCTATGACGAAGCGATCGAACGCGTGAAAGCCCTGGGTGCGACAGTCGTCACATTCGACTATGCGCCGTTCCGCGAGGCGGCCGAGCTTCTTTACAATGGTCCCTGGGTTGCGGAGCGCCTTGCCGCCGTCGAGAGGTTTCTTGCGTCCAACGCCGATGACTTCGACCCCACTGTGCGCAAGATCATCGAGGGTGCGAAGGGCAAGACGGCTGTCGATGCTTTCAACGGCCGCTACAGGCTCGAGGAGTTGCGCCGCAAGACTGAATCGGAATGGGAGAAGGCCGATCTGCTGCTCTTGCCGACGGCACCGACGACGTACAAGGTTGCCGACATGCTTGCGGATCCGATCGTGCTCAACGGCCGGCTCGGGCGCTACACCAATTTCGTAAATCTGCTGGATTGCGCAGCGATCGCCGTGCCGGCTGGCTTCGGTCAAAACGGTCTGCCAGGTGGCATCACGCTGATTGCCCCCGCCTTCACCGACGATGCGCTGGCGCCGCTCGCCGATGCGTTGCATCGCGGTGCCGCTGCCGGCATGGGGGTCGACAAGGCGGCCGTCCCTCCGGAAGAGAGCCGCGTGGCCCCCGCCGATGACGGCTCCATGGAGATAGCCGTCGTCGGCGCGCATCTGACTGGCATGCCGCTGAATCATGAACTCACTGGCCCTGGCGGGAGGCTGATAAGGACTTGCCGCACGGCAGGCGACTACCGGCTCTTTGTATTGCCGGATACGACCCCGGCCAAACCGGGCCTTGTGCGCGAGCCGGGCCATGAGGGCACCGGGCTGGAGGTCGAGGTCTGGGCGTTGCCTGCCGACGCCTTCGGTCGATTCGTTCAGAAAATCCCCGCGCCGCTCGGCATCGGCAAGGTCAAGCTGGAAGATGGTTCCAGCGTTTCCTGCTTCGTCTGCGAGGCACATGCGGTAGAAGGGGCTCAGGAAATCACCAAGCTTGGCGGCTGGCGGGCGTTTCGCGAAATGACCAGCCGTTAGAGACGCCGGTGATGGCTGGTTGCCGATAAGTGGAGGGCCGGGCGCAGGCGGTTTTGTCGCTTGCCCTGCCCACCACTCTCTTTCGGTCGGTCATGAAGGCATTTCACACCAACCTCAAGGTCAGCGAAAAAACCAGACAGGTCGCCCTGATCGAGGCGAGCTTGAAGCCGGTCCGGCCCAAGGCAGCGGTCGGAAAGATTTAATGCCTTGTGCTGTCGTCAATCGCACCTACCTTTAGCGCGCTAATCGCCGCACGCTGCTGTGCAAGACGAACCGAATTCAGGATCGATTTGATGACCGAAAAATCCGCTGCCGACAATTTCCCCGCTGGATACGAGCTGCCCAAGGTTTGGACGTGGGAGCAGGGGAATGGGGGTCAGTTTGCGAATATCAACCGTCCGATCGCTGGCCCCACGCATGAGAAGGAACTGCCCGTCGGGAAGCACCCGCTGCAGCTCTACTCCCTGGCGACGCCGAACGGCGTGAAGGTCACAGTCATGCTGGAAGAGCTGCTGGCCGCGGGGCACGAAGGGGCCGAATACGATGCCTGGCTGATCCGGATCGGTGATGGCGACCAGTTCGGCTCGGGATTCGTCGAGGTCAATCCGAACTCGAAAATTCCGGCGCTGATGGATCACTCGACACCTGAGCCGACGCGCGTGTTCGAGAGCGGCGCGATCCTGCTCTATCTTGCCAACAAGTTCGATGCCTTCTTGCCGAAGGACCACAAGGCTCGTACCGAGACCATGAACTGGCTTTTCTGGCAGATGGCCTCGGCGCCGTATCTCGGCGGCGGCTTCGGTCACTTCTACGCCTACGCGCCGTTTCACATCAAATACGCGGTCGATCGATTCTCAATGGAGGTGAAACGCCAGCTCGACGTGCTCGACCGGCATCTGGCCGACAACAGGTACATGGCTGGCAGCGAGTATTCCATAGCCGACATAGCGATCTGGCCATGGTACGGCAATCTGGCACTCGGGAAGACCTATGGGGACGCCGGAGCATTCCTCGATGTCCAGAGCTATAGACATCTGCAGCGTTGGACCGCTGAGATTGCAGCGCGTCCGGCAGTGAAGCGTGGCCGCATGGTCAATCGTGCCTCAGGCGAACCCGCGGAGCAACTGCACGAACGTCACGACGCCTCCGACTTCGACACGCGGACCGAGGACAAGATCGGCAACGCCTGATGAGGCTACGGTCCCGTTCCGGTGTGGAGCGGGATCAGCCGATGCGGGCGATCGACCGTAGATTGTCAGCGGTCGTCGTCGGAAATCCGAAGAATTCCAGATAAGCAGGAATCTGTTCGAACAGCATGTCCGTGCCGACCTGAAATGCGCAGCCGCGGGCGCGCGCTGCCGCAAGAAACGGTGTGATGTCCTCTTTCATGACGACTTCTCCGACGAAAGTGGACGGCGAGAGCCGCGAGACGTCGACGGGTAATGGATCATCCTCGCGCATCCCGAGCGGGCTTGCGTTGACGACGACATCGAAGCCGGCAGGGTCGTTCGAAGCGGCGGTTACCTCCGTGTCCGGATAGTAGGTTTTCAGCCGGTCTCTGAGCCCTTCCGATGTCGTCTGATTGTTATCATGGAGCGCAATTCGCCGGACGCCCGCCGCCGCCATCGATGCGGCTATTGCCGAACCGACGCCACCGGCGCCAACGATCAAAGCGCGGGCGCCCGAGAGGTTTTGCCCCTTGCGCAGCAGACCCCGTACAAAACCCTCGCCGTCGAACATATCGCCAATCAGCCTGCCGTCGGGGCTGAGCCTGACGGCATTGCAAGAACCGGCAACCTTGGCATTCGTCGAGGCCTCGTCCAGCAGCGCCATTGTCGTGACCTTGTGAGGCATGGTGACGAGTGCCCCGTGAATATTCGAGAGCCGGAAAACCAGCTTGAGGAACGACGGATAGTCTTCAGGCAGGCAGCCCATAGGCACGACAACCGCATCGATGCCGTTTGCCTCGAAATACGGGTTGTAAATCAGAGGCGCCTTGAATGATGCGGTGGGGTAGCCGAGGTGGGCAATGAGCTGTGTGGTTCCGGTGATCATCTCAATGTCCTCGTCGCATGTCGAAGTCGTGCAAGCGAACCAGCTGCCCGGAACGTGCGGATGACTTGATCGCTTCGATGACCTGAAGCGTTTCGAGACCTTCCTGGCCGCTGACAAGGGGATGAGTTTGGCCACGGATGACATCGCAGAAATGCTTGAGCTGCAGCGTCAGGGGATCGGCTGGGCTGAACGGGACCTGCTCTTTGGTCTGTCGCTCCAGCCAATCGGGCTTCGAAGGGCCTGTCCAAAGGGCAAGGCCCGGTATGGCCAGTGAGCCGCGGGTTCCGCCAACCTGGTAGCAGAATTGATCCTGTCGTGGAAACGCCGGGTTCTCACCGGCTGTCATCTCCCAGCTCCAGGGTGAAGCAACTGCGTCCGAAGCGTTCATCGTGCCGAGAACACCACTTGCAAAGCGGATGAGGACAACGGTCGTGTCCTCTACGGCGTGGTTTCGGGCGGAGTTCGATTCCATCGCGTAGACGGCTTCGACCTCGCCGAAGAGATAGCGGAAGAGGTCGATGTCATGGATCAGATTGATGAATGTCGGTCCAGCACCGGCCTGGCGCCGCCACGCGACATCGAAATAGCTATCGGGTTTGGCGACCCAGAAGGTGCCTTGAACTGTCAGGATTCTGCCGAGGCGCCCGCTGTCCAGAACACGCTTTGCTTCTTGTATCATCGGGTTGTGGCGTCGATGATGACCGACCAGGATGGCGGTGCCGGACTTCCTACCGGCATCGACCACCGCCGCAGCTGCTTCGGCATTGTCCGCAATCGGTTTCTCGATCAGAACGGGAATGCCCAGCTGAATGACCTCCAAGGCGTTGGCGACGTGAAGCTGGTTCGGGGTGGCGATAATTACGCCATCCGGGCGTTCACTTGCCGCGGCCTCGGAAAAGGTCGCAAACCAGTTCGCGCCCAGGCTCCGTGCAAAGTCGCGGCCGGCATCCGACGGGTCGATAACGGCGGAGAGTAGTGTGCCGGGTTCCGCCAGCACGCCTTCGACGTGGCGCTTGCCAATCAGGCCGGCACCCATGACCGCGATCTTCACGCGATGCTGAGACGAAGCTGAAGTCATTGCAGTTGCCTCAAGCCCTTAGTTGCGAAGAATCTCGCCCAGGAATTTTCGCGTCCGCTCATGGCGCGGATTGGTGAAGAATTCCGCCGGAGGCGCCTCTTCGACAATCGCGCCGCTCGCCATGAAGATGACGCGGTCTGCGACCTGGCGCGCAAAACCCATCTCGTGGGTGACGCAGATCATCGTCATGCCTTCATCGGCGAGGCTGATCATCGTATCGAGGACTTCCTTGACCATCTCGGGATCGAGGGCCGAGGTCGGCTCATCGAAAAGCATGATCTTCGGTCGCATGCATAGTGCACGCGCAATCGCGACCCGCTGCTGCTGACCGCCGGAAAGCTGCACGGGGTATTTGTCGGCCTGCTCGAGGATCTTCACCCGGCCAAGCAGCGAACGCGCGCGCTCTTCGGCCTCCGCCTTTCCAACGCCAAGGGATCGCATCGGCGCAAGCATGCAGTTCTGCAGAACCGTCAGATGCGGGAAGAGATTGAACTGCTGGAAGACCATGCCGACTTCGCGCCGGATTGCGTCAATCGCCTTCGCCTGGTTGCCCAACAGAATGCCGCCGACGCGGATCTCGCCTTTCTGGTAGGTCTCAAGGTGGTTGATACAGCGGATGAGGGTGGACTTGCCGCTTCCCGATGGGCCGCACAACACAATCCTCTCGCTCTTGTGGACCGACATATTGATGTCGTGCAGGGCCTGAAACGCGCCATACCACTTTTCCACGTGGTTCATCGTGATCATGGTCTCGGCAGTCGGTGCTGAAGGATTGTTCATGGTGAATTCCATCCATCTCTTGGACTGGCATTGCGTGATATCGGTTGCGAGCTTAGCGGGCGGATGCTGCGAACTTTCGTTCCAGGCGCGCACCGGCGATCGTCAGCGGGCAACACATGAGGAAGTACAGTGCGCCGACGATGCCGAAGACTGTCAGCGGCTCAAAAATCTGGTTGGAGATGATGTTGCCGGCACGGGTCAGCTCCGTAAAACCTACGATGGAAGCAAGCGAGGTTCCCTTGATCAATTGGACAAGGAAGCCGATCGTCGCCGGCAACGAGATGCGGAGTGCCTGCGGCAAGATTACATCCCGCATGCGTGTCACGTATCCGAGGCTGAGCGCCTTCGCAGCCTCCGTCTGCCCACGCGGAACGGCGTCGATTGATCCACGCCAGATTTCGCCCAGATAGGCACTGGCATGCAGGGTCAGGCCGATTGCCACAGCCACCCAGGCATCGAGCTTCAGGCCGATCAGGGCCAGGCCGTAATAGACGACGAAAAGCTGCATCAGCAGCGGGGTGCCCTGGAACACGGCGATGTAGCCGGCAGTGACGCGCTCGAGCAGGGGGATTCCGCAGGTCCGCGCAAGGGCCACACCAAGCCCGGCAAGGCACCCGCAAACGAATCCGACCGCCGACAGAAGCACAGTCCATTTCAGACCGATCAGAAGAAAGACGAACTCTTCGCTGCCCATGGACATGGCTCCTACTTGACCGGATACGTGAAGTAACGCGCCGAAAAGAGAGTGAAGAGGCGCATCATCAGCCAGGAGATCACGAGGTAGAAGATCGTGACCGTGAAGTAGACCTCGAAGCTTCTGAAGCTGTCGGACTCAATGCGTTGCGCGACCGATGTCAGCTCGTAGGCCGAAATCGCCGAGGCAATGCTGGTGGACAGCGTCAGCAGCACAAACTGGCTGGTGAGAGACGGATAGATTGCCCTCAAGGCGGGTTTGAGGATGATGAGCCGGAAAACCTGTGCCTTGTGAAGACCAAGTGCGAGCCCTGCCTCCATCTGCCCCTTCGGGATTGATTGTACACCGCCGCGGATGATCTCGATCGCGTAGGCGCCACCATTGATCCCGAGTGCGATGATCGCGGTCGGGGTAGGATCCAGCCTGATTCCTGCAAGAGGCAGGGCAAAATACAGAAAGAATATCTGCACCAGAAACGGCGTGTTGCGAATAAGCTCGACAAAGCCGATAACCAGCCAGCGTAGCGGCTTTAAGGGAGAATCCCTTAGTATGACGCCGCCGACGCCGATCACGATTGCCAGCAGCATTCCACAGATAGCCAGCATAAATGTGCCGAGGCAGCCGAGAAGCAGGCTAGGCAGCCCATCGATAACCGGGGTGAAGTCCAGTTTATAGTTCATTGCGCTCTCTCCGGTCTGCCGTCTTTACACGTCAGCTCCCTTTCACCATCCCGGCCATAGCATCGATTGCGAGCTCGTAGCCGCGTGCGCCGAAGCCGATCATGATCGCAGTGGCGACACGGGAGACCAGGGAATTGTGATAGATGCTCTCTCGCGCATGTACGTTCGAGATGTGCAGTTCGATCTTTGGCGGATCGAACGTCTTCAATGCATCAAGCAGCGCGATCGAGGTGAAGGTGTAGCCGGCGGGATTGATGATGATCCCGCATGCTTCGTTGCGCGCCTGATGGACGCTTTCTACCAGCTCCCCTTCGAAATTCGTCTGGCGAAAATCGACCTCGAAGCCGAGACTTTTCGCCTTGGCAAGGCATTGTTCCTTGATGTCCGCGAGGGTGGTCGTGCCGTAGATTGCGGGTTCCCGTTGGCCGAGAAGGTTCAGATTTGGCCCGTTGAGCACAAATATCGTCTTGTTCATGATCGCATTCCTCGACGTATGCGGCGCGCCTTGCGGGCGGGCATGGCGGTATCGTCCGCGGGCATCGAGAAATGCCCGCCTGCTTGCTCCGTCAGATCAATGAAAGGCTCAGTTTGCGGTGAAAGGAATGGCCTCGATGCTCTCCGGGAATTCTGGAACGGGAACTTTCATCCACTTGTCGTAGATTTTCTTCAGTTCGCCGTTGGCCTTGATCTTGTCGATGAACGTGTTGATCGAGGCATTGATTTCCTTCTCGCCAAGCCGTGTGCAGGCGCCATTGTAGAGTTTCTGGAATTCGAGCTTGTTCTCGAATTCCCCGGGACGGGCCTTTTCGACGCGATCCATGTAGAAGATGTTGCCACCGAGCGCCTGAACCTGACCGGATGCGAGTGCCTGAACACTTGCGGCATCGCCGTCGAAGCGGCGAATCGTGGCGCTCTGCGGCGCGTTCTTGGTGACCTGCGTATCCTGGGCGGCACCCTTCGCGACGCCGATCGTAAGGTTGGCCATGTCGTCATTGGTCTTGATCGACGTCGACTTCGGCGCAATCAGTACGATGGCGTTGGCGACGTAGGGCTTGCTGAACTGCACGGCCTTTGCGCGATCCGGAAGCATGGCCATCGTCGCGAAGAGAACGTCGACACGGCCCGTCGTCAGCGCCGGAATGCGGTTGTTGACTTCGAGCGGCACGAATTCGACTGGAACGCCCAGTTCCTTTGCATAGAGTGTGGCGATATCAGCATCCAGACCATCCTGCTTGCCGGCGCTCGTTACGAAGCCCCATGGCGGGTTGTCGCCTTGGATGCCAACGATAAGCTTTCCTCTGGCCTTGATCTCTTCCGGGGTGATTGCGGCAGCCGGCTTTGCAAGCCCGATTGCAGCCACGAGCGCGGCGGCACTCAGCATCGCATTTCGGCGCGTCAGTAGCGACTTGAACATTGATTCCTCCTCCTTCTGGATGGTCGCGTTGGACCCAACAGTCATCCTCTCCCGACTGTATGCCGCTATGTTTGACAGAGGAGGCGACACAAATCAACAGAGTTTTTGAAAATCATATGAGACTTTCGGTTTGATCAATTGAATTGAAATCCTCACGACATTTGCCATAATGCCTCGAGGCAGGAGGCGGCGGCTCCAGAGTTTGCCGGAGAAGGCTCTCGTCACGCCATAGAAAGGCTTTGGATTATGAAGACCTCGATTGCGACCGTAACACTGAGCGGTGAGCTGCCGGAGAAACTCGAAGCAATTGCGAGAGCGAGATTTGATGGGGTCGAGATATTCGAGAACGACTTCCTCGCCTTCGACGGAAGTCCGGCCGATGTCGGCAAGATGGCGCGAGATCTTGGCTTGCAGATAACACTCTTTCAGCCCTTTCGTGATTTCGAGGGCATGCCTGAGGCTCTTCGCATCCGCACATTCGACCGGGCGGAACGCAAGTTCGATATCATGCAGGAACTGGGAACCGATATGGTTCTCGTCTGTTCGAGTGTTTCTCCAGCCGCCCTTGGCGGGATAGACCGCGCCGCCGCCGATTTTCATGAACTCGGTGTGCGGGCGGCGCGACGCGGGCTGAAGGTCGGATATGAGGCACTCGCCTGGGGGCGCTATGTCAACGATCACCGCGATGCCTGGGAGATCGTGCGCCGTGCCAATCACCCCAATGTCGGACTCATCCTCGACAGTTTCCACTCGCTGTCTCGAAAGATTGATATCAACTCGATCCGGTCGATCCCGAAGGAAAAGATCTTCATCGTCCAGCTCGCCGACGCGCCCTTGATTGACATGGACCTGCTCTATTGGAGCCGCCACTTCCGCAACATGCCTGGTGAAGGTGACCTGCCCGTCACCGCTTTCACCGAGGCTGTGGCCTCGACGGGATATGACGGCTACTTCTCGCTCGAAATCTTCAACGACCAGTTCCGCGGCGGTTCCACCCGGGCCATCGCTGCAGACGGTCATCGCTCGCTCGTCTATCTGGCGGATCAGGTTCGCCGCAACGTCGAAACGCCGATCGGCGTCGCCATGCCGGAAAGGGCTGATGTCAAAGGCATAGGCTTCATTGAATTCGCGACGGACGAGGACGAGGCCATAGAGCTGATCGCGCTGTTGCATGCCTTGGGATTCCGCAAGGCGGCGGTTCACCGATCCAAAAAGGTCACCTTGTTCGAGCAGGGAAGCATCCGCATTCTTGTCAATGTCGACACTGCGGGTTTTGCAAACGCAGCCTACGCTGTTCACGGCACATCTGCATATGCACTTGCACTTGTCGTCGACGATGCTGACAAAGCTTATGAACGTGCGCTGGCGCTTGATGCGGAGCCGTTTCGACAGGCCGTGGCCGATGGCGAGCTGGAGTTTCCTGCCATTCGGGGCGTTGGTGGCGGCGTGATCTACCTGATCGATGACAAGAGCCCACTCGGGCGTTTCTCGGAGATCGATTTCGAGCCGATTTCGGAAGAAGACGCTGCCGTTGATGCAGGGCTGCTGCGGATCGACCATGTGGCGCAGACGGTCGCCTATGACGAAATGCTGACCTGGCTGTTGTTCTATACGTCGATCTTCGATGCCAGAAAGACGCCCATGGTCGATATCATCGACCCGAGCGGGGTCGTGCGCAGCCAAGTGATTGAGAACGAGTCCGGTGCGCTACGCATCACCATGAACGGTGCCGAGAATCGCCGGACACTTGCCGGACATTTCATCGCCGAGAAATTCGGATCGGGCATTCAGCATCTGGCCTTCTCGACCAATGACATATTCGCCACCGCCGAGACGCTGCGCGCACAGGGCTTCAAGCCGCTGCATATCTCGCCAAACTACTATGATGATGTCGAAGCCCGCTTTGGGCTGGATCCGGATCTGACCGAGCGGCTGAAGGGCGAAAATATCCTCTATGACCGCGACGAGCATGGCGAATACTTCCAGCTTTATAGCGGAACCTATGGCGAAGGCTTCTTCTTTGAAATAGTCGAACGCCGCGGCTATCGCGGCTACGGTGCGCCGAACGCCATTTTCCGCATCGCGGCGCTGAAAAAGCAGATGCGGCCCGAGGGCATTCCGAAGGATGCCAGCTGGCATCCTTCCTAGAGGATACGTCCGCTCTTCAGAACATGCTCTACGCCGCTTTGAATATGCCGGCGGATGACTGCTCGTGCACCCTCGATATCGCGCTTTACGGCGAGCTCGAACAGAAGCTTGTGGTCGTTGACGACCGGCTGACCGCGGAAGCTCTGAGCCAGCATGTGATAGCGCAAGAATCGGTCGAACACCGACGATAGTGCAGCCATAAGAGTTGCGGAATTGCATGCTGACACGATTGCCTGGTGAAACTCCCAATCATAGCGGACCCAGTCGACGGTGCGCGATCTATCCCCCGCCAGGAGCTTCTTCTCGGCGTCAGCAAGCTTGTGGTGCGCCGCGACGATCCGTCCCTCCCATTCGAGGTTTCCGGCAGCAAAGGAAAGACCGATAGCGTGGCTTTCCAGCACTGTGCGGAGGTCGGCAAGCTCCTCGAGTTCCTTGCGCGAGGCTGGGCTTACCTCAAAACCGCGCTGCCCTTCCGCAAGCACAAGATTTTCCGTCGTCAGCCGGCTCAGTATCTCGCGTAGCGATGAAACGCTGATCGAGTAGCGCTCCTTTGCCTGCTCCAGCTTGATCTTCGCGCCTGGTGCAAGCACGCCTGAGATGATGTCCTGACGGATCTGACGCAGGACGACGTCGCTGACGGTTTCGGATGGGTCGCTGATTGGTTTGAGCATGAGGTCCTCTGGTTTGCGCGATCGTCAAGATGGGCAGCAGCCTGCCCGCTTCTTTCACAAGAGCCCTTTTCCAAGCGCGTGCTCAACGCCAGCCTCAATGTGGAGCTGCAGTATGCTCTTGGCTGTTTTGCTGTCACGCTGGAGTGCAGCTTCCAGAAGCTGACGATGCTCCTTCGCAGCAACGTTGCCGCGATAGGAAAGTGCAACCATCTGATATCTAAGATATTTATCGAATACGGCCGAGTGGGTTTCCATGAGCAGGCGCGACCCGCAGGCGGAAATCAGAGCCTGGTGGAACTCCCAGTCATAGCGTTTCCAATCTTCGGCCTTGCTGGTATCGCCTGAGGCCATTGCCTCTTCCATTCGCGCCAACTTGTAATGAGCCGAAAGCAGCCTCGCTTCCCACTCCACGTCACCTTGCTGGAATGACTGCTCAAGTGCGTGCTCCTCGAGCAGCAGACGCAGCGCAGCGATTTCTCTCAGATCTGAGACGGAAACCGGGGCAACTTCAAACCCACGTTGGCCTTCGGCAACAACCAGACCATCGGATGTGAGGCGATTGAGAACTTCTCTGAGAGTGCTGACGCTGGTCTCGTATGCGACCTTCAGATGTTCCAGTCTGAGTTTTTGCCCCGGGGCAAGCCGACCGAACAGGATGTCGGCCCGTATATGCCGGTAGCTGCTTTCGGCGACAGTTTCATTGGCATTCTCTTGTCGCACAAGCTGTCTCCGAGATTCTTCGTTTCATCATATATACTGTGATAGCTCGGCCAAATTCAATTGGCGATGATGAACGCGATGATGTGGAGTTTCAGGCGCGATTTCACTCCCTCAGTTCGTATATCTCCGTTTGGCCTTTCCGGCCTCTGACGCTGACGGTTCCGATGAATGCGAAGTCGAAACTCTCCTCTACGGCATCGCGGATCGCGCTGCTCACCAGGATGGAGGTTCCGTAGTCACGATTCAGACCTTCCAGCCGAGATGCGATATTTACGGTGTCGCCGATCGCGGTGTATTGCCTGCGCGTTTCGGCGCCGACGCTTCCGACGACCGCCGGTCCGGTGTGAAGGCCGAAGCGGGTGATGAGTTCGGGGCGGCCGGCGGCGCGATTTTCGGCGTTCATCGCGTCGATGGCCAGCTTCATGGACAAGGCACAGCGGCAGCCATTTTCGATATGGCGTTCATCGCGGACCGGCGCGTTCCACATCGCAAAGACCGAGTCCCCGATGTATTGGGCAATGGTTCCGCCATGTCGTTCGACGATCATGTTGAGGGTCTCGAAGTAGGTGGAAAGCAGGGCAACGACCTCCTCAGGCGAATGTTGCTCCGAGATGGTTGTAAAGTCACGGATGTCTGTGAAGAGGACGGTGATCTCCTGCCTGGAGGCCGAGCTTATTGCCGATTGGCCGGCGATGACGATCCTGCGGACGAGTTCACGCGGCACGTAGAGCGAGAAGGTCCAGATTGCGTCGCGTGCAGAGCCCAGCGCCTTCGCCAAGGCATTGACCTCGGATATCCAGGAACGGGCTACGCGGCTCTTTCTGAATTCCAGGTTACCCAGCTGCCTTGCCTCGTCGGCCAGGGCATAGAGCGAGCGGCTGATCAAGCGGGAGATGATAATCGCGGCGATCGCGCCCGCTGCGAGAAAGGCCGCCGCGGCGGCAAGGTTACGCCTCAGCGTGCGCTCGACGGGACCGATGAGATCGTCCAACGGTGCAGCGATGACGATCGTGTAGTCTTTCAATAGGCCGGCTATGTCGGCGTGGAAGCTTTGCGCCAGGTACTGGTGGCCCGTAGCCGTGAAACGGACGACTTCGCCATCCGGCAGCTGGCGGTTCTGCGCTATGTTCGTGACCGCTGGAATAGTGGGATCGGCTTCTGCCATTTCTGCAGCGGACAGCTCCTTTCCGCGCCGGATACGATCGCGCAGTTTCGTCATGACGGCACTATCGGAGTGGACGATGAGGCCACCGGAATCGTCGAACACATAACCATGCGCCTGTCGCGAGACCGTCCCGATATCGACGACCTCGCCCAGTGTCACGAGCATTACGTCGGCGCCGATCACCACGCGGTCCTGTCCAGCCGCGGGCGTTGCGAAGGTAAGAGTGAGGTAGTTGGTCGCAGCTGAGATATAGGGGCCGACCGCCGTTGTTCGCCCTTCCTGCAGAGCGGCGTGGTACCAGGGCCGGGAGCGCGGATCGAAGATGTCGTCGCGGTCGGCGCGTTGGGCGAGCGGGCGAGCGTTGTTGTCGAAAAAGGTCCATGTCGTCACTGGAATGCCGATGACCCTGCTGATTGTGCGAACAGCATATGCAGCGTGGGGGGGAGCGCCGATGGCGTCTCGCCATGCCGAATTCGCGGCGATGCTGACGGCCTGTATGTAGGTGCCGTCGGGATAACCGGCATAGACGCCATCGATTCGATGGGATGAACGCAGGATCCGCAGCAGAAGATCCCTTTTCGCCGGAAGATCCGCCGGAGGCGGGGTAAGCATTTGCGGAACGACCGCGGTCGTCTCGATTGCTGCATACCCGCTACTGAAGACGTTGCGGTAGTCCTCGATAGTGCGCAGGCCGAGTTGGCGCATCTGCGATTCTGCCGCGGCGAGCGCAGTCACCTTGCCTTGCGTGTATGCCATCCAGACGAGCGGCAGTGCGGTGCAGGCCAGGAGGCCGACGATGATGACGCTGAGATGCAGCCTCAACGGGAAAGCCCAGCCGGAACGTTCGGCGGCAACTTTCCTCGGTGGGGTCAGATCACTGCGGCGTTCCATGCTCAGCCTCCAAGCGCGACGGCGATGCCGACCAATGCTAGGCCGAGGCAGGTCATTGTTATGCCTGCGGTGAGCGGTTTGGCGTCAGAAAAGCGCGCCCAGGCACAACCCGTCAGAAAGAGTAGGCCGATCAAGAGAGCGTTGCTTGCGCGCAACGCAATGTTGGGATCGTTGATCAGAAAAAAGGGAAGGACTGCGGGTAGCGATGTGGCTGAGACAAGGAGGAAGACGAGACATGCCGCGAGAAGGTCATCCCGCGAAAGGCGGAGGTCAGCGGGCCTTCCACGACGAGCAAACGTCAGGATGGCGCGGTAAAGGGCCTCCTCGTCTGCAGCCGCGGAAACGAACGGCTCACGGTCGATTGGAAACTCTCTCCTGAGTGCCGAGATGGCTTCGGACTCGCTTTGGGACGCTTGGATCCGTCGTAGAACACGCACTCGCCGGCGCTTGTAGGATACCGTACCCAGGACGAACAGGACGGCATCGATGATGCCCCATGCGATGTTGCAGCCGATCGTCGCGACGATCAGTTCGCGCACGTCCAGGCCGTCCTCGGAAAGGATCAGCCGCGAGCCGACCGTAAAAGTCAGCGCCATGATCAGTCCGAACAGGATTTCACCGAGCGCGTCGCCAGGATCGATTACGTCGGCGATGTGGGGCATCCTGGACTCCATGGACTACCTTGTGCCTTGCAGCTGCCAAAACCGCTCCTGAACGATCCAGCGCTCCAACTATTACGTACAACAAATTTAAATACGGTAAGAGGTCGGAGGCAATCGATGACTCCAGAGCGCGGGCGCAAGAAATTGATGCTGAAGCTCCCCGAGGTTCGTCATTTCCTCGCGTCGCCGGCGAGCGAGCCACTCAGCGATCTCTTCGAATCATATGATCTGGCGGTCGATGCGCTCGATCGCTTTCGTGTAGAACGGCCGACGGATGAGCAGCGTGTTCACGAGTACGAACGGCTTTGCCAGGACATTGAACAGGAGGTCGTCGCGTACTGTAGCGAACGGCACGGGCAGCAGTCCCGCCGCTGACGGCGGTATGGATCTTCATCACGATGAAGGTCTGGTCTTGTCATCAAGTGGCGTTTCGGAGAGCGGCTCAGCCGTTGCCGAGGGCCAGGCCCAGGCGCGCAACAGCTCGTAAAAGACGCTGAGGACGACCGGACCGAGAAAGAGCCCAAGCAGGCCATGCGAGAGGGTTCCTCCAATCACGCCGATGAGGATAACGGGCATTGGGGTCGACAGTCCGCGGGCCATCAGGATCGGCTTCAACACATTGTCCACGACCATGATCGGGATCGCCACAACGGTAAAGGCAAATGCCATCGAGGTCGGCCAGGAGAACCAAGCCCAGGCGATGACTGGAACGATAACAAGACCGGGGCCGAGCTGCATGAGGCAGAGCACGAAGACGAGGAATGTCAGTGCTCCGCGTGCCGGAACGTCGAAGAAGGCGAAGCACAGGCCGCAAAGAAGCGTCTGAAGGAAAGCCACGCCGATGACACCGCGCGAGACGTTGCGGACGGTCATTCCCGCCAGTCGCGCAAAGCCGACACCCTTTTCCCCGCCAATGCGGCCTGCCAGCACCTGGATCGTCGCGGAAAGGCGCGGAGACATGGTGAGGAAGATACCGGAGAGAATGACCGAAACAACGAAGCTCAATACCCCGCCGCCGATCGATGCCAACTTGGCAATGATGACACCCATGACCTCGCGAAGAGGCGCCTGAAATTTCATGATCGCTGCAGCGAGGTTGCTTGATATCTGGTTCCAGCCGGTGTGTAGTTTTTCGCCGATCACGGGCCAACTGCGAATTGTTTCTGGCGCCGCCGGCAGCGTGAAGCTGTTGCTCTTCAGCTGACTGACGAGGGTCTGGACCGCGTCGGTAAAGTTGACGGCGACAAGTGCCAACGGCGCGATGATGAGCACAAGGCTTGCCACGACGATGACGGTGGCCGAGAGCTTTGGCCGGTTTCCCAGTAGCCTGGACAGCGCATCGAACATCGGAAAGAGCGCGACCGCAAGGATCGCTGACCAGATGAGGATCAGTGCGAACGGCGCAACCAGCTGGAGGCTCCAGTAGGCAAACAGCCCAATGATGCCGATCCGCACCAGGTCGCTGACCCGTGCCTCTACGGAGATCTGTGTCGGGCGGGCTTCCGTCGCAGTTCCGCTCGGTGGTTGCTCCATTGCCGTATGCCTACTCCATGTTTCTCCATAGGCGGCGCCTGAGCTGGTCAGGCGCTATCGAGTGGTTTCCGGCACGACGTTTCTGGCGCTCTGATCCTCGATGTAGCTTGATGGCCGCTTTTGCCGTTTGCCAAGATCCGGTGCATCGAACTTGACGCGTTCGTAGGGGATCGACTGCAGGATATGCGAGATGCAGTTTATCCGGGCGCGTTCCTTGTCGTCGGAGGGCACGATCCACCATGGCGCGTGGTTGCTGTCAGTCATCCGCAGCATCTCGTCATAAGCCCGGGTGTAGTCCCACCAGCGCTGATAGGACTCGACATCCATGGGGCTCAGCTTCCACTGCCTGACCGGGTCGTCAATGCGACGCTTGAAACGGCGCTCCTGTTCTTCTTCGCTGACGGTCAGGAAGTATTTGAGAAGGATAACGCCGCTTTCGACAATTGCCGCTTCGAAACGGGGGGCGAGCTCGAGGAAGCGCTGGGCCTTCTTCTCACTGGCGAAGCCCATCACCCGATCGACGCCCGCGCGGTTGTACCAGCTGCGGTCGAAGATTACGACCTCGCCGGCCGCAGGCAGGTGCGCAATATAACGCTGCATATAGATCTGCGACTTTTCCCGATCCGTGGGGGCGGGCAACGCGATGACGCGGAATACGCGCGGACTGACTTTCTCCGTGATCCGTTTGATCATGCCGCCCTTGCCGGCGGCATCACGACCTTCGAAAATGATGACGATCCGGGCGCCCGATTTCTTTACCCATGCCTGAAGATGCGCCAACTCGATCTGCAGCCGCTTGAGCTCCTTGTCGTAGTCCCAGGATTTCGCCTTCTTCTGCTTGCCCTTGCGTTCTGCCGGTGCGTCATGCTTCGGGTCATATACTTCGTCCATAGCTCCCTCCATTGCCCGTGTGTTGCGCCGCTCAGGGCGCATTTTGCTGTTCTGAGGTATTTCTCAGTATCGCCCGCAGTGCTTCCTCTCTGCCGTTGAAAAGGTTGTAAGCGCCGATGGCTGCGACCACCCCGGCACGCTCGAGAATATCCCGGCTTTCCTCGCTGAGATCGGCGATCGCGAAAGTGATGTCCCGTTCTGTGAGAGCCTTGGCCACGGCGTCGAGAGCGGTTGCCCCTGTGCTGTCCATATGCGTGACAGCGCTGGCATCAAGGACGAGGCATTTGGTCCCGGGGGCGAGCTCTCTGACGACCTGCATTAGTCGCATGCGCACATAATCGGCGTTGTAGAACAGGATGTTGCCCTGGATCGCGAAAACGGCCGCGCCGTCGATCGGGCGGGCTTCCGGGAAGCGAGCGAGGTCGAAGAAGCCGTGCCGTCCCTCGATGTGTCCGAGCAGGCTGTCGCGAGGGAACATTGTCTTGTGCAGCAGGTAGACAAGGGTCGCTGCGACGGCAACGATCACGCCATTGAGAACTCCGAAGCTGATCGCGCCCCACATGGCGATCAACGCAAAGACGAATTCCATACGACTGATGCGCCAGATCTTCTTGAGTTCGTGGACATCGATCAGGCTGATCGCGGCCGTTGCGAGGATGGCAGCAAGAGCGGGGATGGGAAGGATCCGAAGGGCACTATGGAGGAAGACAAGTGCTGCAATCAACGTGGCTGCGGAGACGAGCCCTGCGGCCTGCGAGACGCCCCCGGTCGACAGGTTTATGGCAGTTCTTGAATCCGACATGCTGACGGGAAACGAGCCGAACAGACCGGGTGCAATGTTGGCTGCACCGAGACCGATCAGTTCCTGGTTTGCGTCGACATCTTCACCAGTGCGGGATCCAAAGCTTCGCGCGGTCACGATGCCGGCGCCGAAACTCACCAGAAAAATCGCCGCCGAACCAAGCACCATTTTGTCGAGTGGCATCTGATGAAGTGCTGGCAGGGAGAAGCTCGGGAAGCCGCGCGGGATGTCGCCGACGACCGCCATGCCGTGTCCTCGGAAGTCGAAGAGCGCCGAAAGGATGACGGAAATCACAACGACAAGGACAGGTCCCGGGACGCGCAGTTTGAAGGCCTTTACGATCCACAGCAGCGCGAACACCGCGAAGCCGAACAGGAGAGACGGCCAGTGGATCAAGGCGCTCTTGCCAAGGATTTCAAGGACGGGCGGAAGCAAACCGTCCGACTCGATCTTCACGCCTGTGAAGCGACTGATCTGCCCCACCAGGATAGAGAGCGACACGCCGGCAAAGAACCCCACAAGGATCGGTCGGGAGAGGAAACTGGCGAGAACACCCAGCCGCAGCAGCTTCGCCGCGATGCAGAATACGCCGACGCCAAGGGCAAGCGCCGATGCGATGGCAACCCGGTCGATGTTGGCTGCTGCGGGCTCGGCCGCAATGATCGCGGCCATCGCTGCGGCAAGTACCGTCATCGTTGCGGCATCGGGGCCGACGATCAGAAGCCGTGACGGGCCAAAGATTGCGTAGGCGATCGGCGCGACGATGCTGGCATAGATACCCGTCTCCGGCGGCAGGCCAGCTATTGCGGGATAGGCAATGGCGCTCGGCAAACCGACGGCAGCGATCGACAGCCCGGCCGGGATATCGCTACGAAGCCAGTCTTTGTTGAAACCGGCCAGACCCCGCAACATCGGTAGGCTGCCTACCACCTCGAGCTCCTTTGTTCTTATGCTGTTTCCGAGTCCGTCCAGCCGTCACAGAAGTAACGGCGATAAACGTTGGTGTTTTCAGTGTTCGAGGAAGACGTAGTTCATCCAGCTGCTCATGCGCAGGAGCACCTTCCGCAGAACTGCGACGTGATGCCAGTGATGCGTATAGACAGCCACTTCGGCAACCACGCCACCCGGCAGCTGATACCCCTCGGTGCTTTCCAGGAGCTCGATACTCGCCAGCGTTTGCCCCGGCGGCAGCCGTTCGGGAGACTGCGGATCAATCAGCGCGCCCGTCGGCTGCAATTGTCCCTGTGCCATGACGTCGATAACTTCCTTGACGCGCGCCTTGAAGATCTTTCCGGGCACGGCCTTGAAGGCGACCTCAGCCTCATCTCCGACACGCACGCGCTGGAGGGAGTTCTGGATGAAAGCTGCAGCCAGCATCCGATCCTCGCTGTTGATGAAGACCATCACCGGCCGCAGCGGAAGGGGGTTTGCCATCATGCCCGGGCGGAGAAAGACCTGCGTCACATAGCCGTCGCTGGGCGCGCGAACGGTGGTCTGGTCGAGGTCGTACTCAGCATTCAGCAGTTCGGCCCGCAACCTCGCCACGGTCGGATTGGTGCCATTGATCTCGGATTCATAGGCGAGCCTTGCCTGGGCTGCCTGGGCGCGTGCCGTGTCCACAGCTGCCTCCGCCGTGAGGTAGATTCCCCGCCGGTTCTCGACTTCCAGTTCTGAGAAGACGGCTGCCCCGCCTCTAGACTTTGAGTTCTCGTTTGACTGCTGGAATTTTTCAAATGCTTGCAGCGATCGATCCCGCGAGGCTTCAGCACCCGTTACGGCTGCGTTTGCGGCGTCAAGCGCGGCTTTCAACTGGCGGACCATCTGCTCCGCCTCGGCAAGGGACGCCTTCTTCTGATCGACTGTATATTGGTAAGGCCGTGGATCGATCTGGAAGAGAACGTCGCCTTTCTTCAGCGGAACGTTCGGCGTTACCGGTACGTCTACCACCTGGCCACCAACCGTCGGGATCACCGGAGCGGAGGTGAAATAGATGCGCCCATCGCTTGAATAGGGATGGTTGTAGCTCATGAGAAGCAACAGCGTGGCGATCAGGAAGACTCCACCAAGAACGGCGGTTGCGAGCGTCCACTGATTCACCGGGATTCGGAAGATCTTGAAGACCACCCAGCAGATCGCGGCATAGGTGAGTATGAGGAGCAGATCCATCAGGCGTTCTCCTTCTCCGGCGACTGCGCCTCGAGTTCTGCGATCCGCGCATGCAGACGAGCAATTTCGACGTTTGCCTCGGCCTCCGCCGATAGTTTGCCGTCAGGCCGAATGCCCCAGCCGCGATCCTCGCGATAGAGCGTGGCCCAGATGAAGAGGAAGGGCCATATGGCGTGCAACGTGAACAGGCTTACCCATCCGGCAACGTGGATGGCATCCTGATGCGGGTGGTTTCTGGACTTGGCGATAAGATGCGGAATGTCGTGGATGGCGATCACCGCATAGAACAGAGTGATCACCACGAAAAACAGCACCCCGAGTGCAAAATAGTCGAGAAACACGGTCCCTCCTTTTCGGCTGGTACGACCAGGCCGTCCGATCGCAGTCGAGAGGGAAAATACTAGACCGACCAAGGCTGAAACGCCCGTAGCATCACGTAGTATCTATCGGCTGTCGTGCAATTCGGACACTTCCGATTGAGAGTTACCCTGCAGACACTTAGATTGCCGTCGATTGACGGCAGTGAAGAAGACTTTGGCTGCCAAAAGTCGCTCGGCTGCGATCCCAGCTGTTGATCGGCCGATCAGGTTGTCCGCTCTGTCAGGCTGCGGTCACGCGTAAGTTCGCGTATTTTACGTCTCCAGCCTAAGTAGCTGCAATATAATGTTTCCATCTGCTTTGCGCGAAAATAACAGCGGGGGCGGCGGCATGGCGTCGGGAAAAAACAATTCGACACAATCATCTGCCCTTGGGATTGCTGAGGCGCAGTTTCCTGAGCAGGCCGGGACGGTACGACAGCTTTTCCAGATGAACGAGACGTTTCGCAGCATGTGTGAAGACTTGGCCGCCGCCGCGGAAGCCTTGGCAGATGTCGATCGTCTCCCCCATAGCATCCGAGATGCGCGGCGACAGGAATATACGAACCTTGTCGATGCGCTTGTCACGGAGATTGGCGATGCGCTTGCTCAATCGAAAGTCGTGATTCTCAGGCGTTGGGGCGAACCCAAACCCAAGCCGCACTGAGGCTCGGCATCCGTTACAGGTCATATCTATCCCGGGAGGTCGATACGTGATGAC
>UBMU01000113.1 GCA_900466605.1 Hyphomicrobiales bacterium | reverse complement strand
CCCGCAGACCCCGCAAAGCGAACGGCCCCGCCGAGCACGAGGCTGGGCGGGGCCGTTCGAGACGGGAACGCTTACGCGTTGGCGTCCTGGCGCTTCAAGCGCGAAGCGGAGCGACCGCGCGCGGTCGCGTCGAGCTCGACCTTGCGGATGCGCACCTTCTCGGGCGTGACCTCGACGCATTCGTCGTCGCGGGCGAACTCCAGCGACTCCTCGAGCGTGAGGATGCGCGGGGGCGTCATCGACTCGAAGGAGTCGGAGGTCGACGAACGCATGTTCGTGAGCTTCTTCTCCTTGGTGATGTTGACATCCATGTCGTCGGCGCGCGAGTTCTCGCCGATGACCATGCCCTCGTAGACANNCTTCGGTGGGCTGCACGAAGAAGCTCATGCGCTCCTGCAGGGCGATCATCGCGAACGGGGTGACGACACCCATGCGGTCGGCGACGATCGAGCCGTTCTGGCGGGTCGTGATCGAGCCCGCCCAGTCGTCGTAGCCGTGCGAGATCGCGTTGGCGATACCAGTGCCGCGGGTGATCGTGAGGAACTCGCTGCGGAAGCCGATCAGGCCGCGCGAGGGCACGACGAACTCCATGCGCACCCAGCCGGTGCCGTGGTTCGTCATGTTGTCCATGCGCCCCTTGCGGGCGGCCATGAGCTGCGTGATCGCACCGAGGTGCTCTTCGGGAGCGTCGATGGTCAGGTGCTCGAAGGGCTCCTTGAGCTTGCCGTCTTCACCGCGCTTGGTGACCACCTGGGGCTTGCCGACCGTGAGCTTGAAGCCCTCGCGACGCATGTTCTCGACGAGGATCGCCAGGGCGAGCTCGCCGCGACCCTGGACCTCCCACGCGTCGGGGCGTCCGATGTCGACGACCTTGAGCGAGACGTTACCGATGAGCTCGCGGTCGAGGCGGTCCTTGACCATGCGGGCGGTCAGCTTGTGGCCCTTGACCTTGCCCATGAGGGGCGAGGTGTTGGTGCCGATGGTCATCGAGATGGCCGGGTCGTCGACGGTGATCGCCTTCAGCGGGCGCACGTCCTCGGGGTCGGCGATGGTCTCGCCGATGGTGATGTCGGGGAAACCGGCGATGGCGACGATGTCACCGGGGCCGGCGTCTTCGGC
>UBMU01000066.1 GCA_900466605.1 Hyphomicrobiales bacterium | reverse complement strand
CCGCCCGATTACGCATGCTTCGGGCCGATAGCCGACATCGAGAGCCGACCGCCTTGCGCCAAAGGCGGTCTTCGTTACGCTCGTGGCAGGCAACCGATATGGGGCCGGAAGGAAACTGGCCGCATCTGGAGAGTTAGCCAGAAACGCAAACTTGGCGCAGTTGCAGTTCGGGTCTCCCCGGGAACGCCATTTCGCGAACGGAACTGGGCACTTCCGCCGAAGCCCCCCGGCTCGCCGCCCATCGCCAGATGTTCAGGAACCGCCCGCTTTCCGTGGATGCTCATTTCCATGTCGTCCACCCTCGACGCCGTCGGTCACAAAAAAGAATGACGGCTCGATGGAGGTGGAGATCGCCTGGACCTCTTACCACTTGTTGACTCACCCGCGGTTGAACAATAACTTGCGAACTCGGTCGTTAGGCTTGTCCTCACATGGCGGATCAATCTCTTAAGCGTCGCCTTGCTGCCATCGTCGTTGCCGATGTGGTGGGATATTCACGCCTGATGGAGGCTGATGAAGTCGCAACGCTGGCGAACCTCAAGGAACTCCGTTCTGCCGTTATCGAGCCGGCGGTGATGCGTCACAACGGTCGCATCTTCAAGGTCATGGGCGACGGATTCTTAATCGAATTCGGTAGTGCGGTGCACGCGGTCGCAGCAGCATTGGAAATGCAAAGGGCCACCTCTGCTGATTCCGGAGACCGGCGCCTGCTTTTGCGTGTAGGCGTCAATCTGGGAGATGTCATTGACGACGGTTCAGACGTGCTCGGCGACGGCGTCAATGTCGCGGCGCGCCTCGAGACGCAGGCCGCACCGGGAGGTATCTGCATTTCAGCCACCGTTCACGGCGAGATCGTCGGCAAGATCGGCGACCGGTTCGTTGATGGAGGCGAACGCTACCTGAAGAACCTGACGCGCCCGGTCCACGTGTGGCATTGGCCGGATGCGCTGCAGAGCATATTGCCGCTGCCCGAATGTCCCTCGATCGCTGTATTGCCGTTCACGAATATGAGCGGGGATGAAGCGGACGCGCATTTCGTCGACGGCTTAACCGAAGATCTGATCATCGACCTTTCCCGCACGGCTGGCCTGTTCGTCATCGCGCGCAATTCCGTGAACGGCTACAAGGGCAAGCCGGTTGACTTACGGTTGGTCGCCCAGCAGCTCGGCGTCCGCTACATCCTCGAGGGGAGCGCCAGACGCGCAATGGGCCGTGTCCGCATCAATGCCCAATTGATCGACGCGCTTGGCGGCCAGCAATTGTGGGCCGACCGCTTTGACAGGACGGTGGAAGATATTTTCGAGTTACAGGATGAAGTTAACGCCAAGATTGTTGAAGCTCTCGTCGGCCGGCTGACCATCCCGAAGCAGCGCAATCGGCCGAAGAACTTTGAGGCGTACGATCTGTGTGTGCGCGCCCGCCTCCTGACGGAAGAGTCGCCGCAAACTGAGCGTGAGGCCTATATGCTGCTCCAACGCGCGGTTAAGCTCGAGCCATCATATGCCGAGGCACTCGGTCTGCTCGCCTATAACCGTTGGCTTGCCTGGACTCATTTCGGCGAGCCCGAAGATCCTAACCGTCGGATGGCGGCGACGTTCGCGCAGAAGGCGGTCGACCTAGATCCCAACGATGCCGGCTGCCGTTACGTGCTGGGGACCATTTTGGCTTATGAGCGGCAATGGGTGGAATCGGAGGCCGCCTTCGCCAAGGCCCTGGAGCTGGACCCCAATCACGCCGACACCTGGGCCGCCATGTCGGACATGTCCGTGCTGGACGGCAGGGTTGCCGACGGACTAGCGCAGATCGAAAAAGCTCTGCGGCTCAATCCCTATCCAACCTGCTGGTATTTTTGTCATCTTGGGCAGGCGCAATACGCCGCGCGTGACTATGAGGCGGCAACCGTTACACTCCGCAGGGAAGATACGTATCGTACCAACTCACGCAAATTCCTGGCTGCTACGCTTGCGCAGTTGGGCCACCGTGAGGAGGCGCGGCGAGAAGCAGAATTGTTCCTGATCGCCCACCCTCATTTCACCATCGGCCATTGGCTCAGCTCCCAGCCGCTGCGCGATGCATCGGTACGAGACCACTTTGTCGACGGCTTCCGTAAGGCCGGCCTGCCGGAGATGTGACAGCAGGTGGGGACAATCGCGACGTGTTCGAGGACTTGATCAACGGATATGAGCTGCGCGAGAACGGCGGTCGGGATCGCAGTGCCAAGCTTCTTCAGAGGCTCCACAAAACGCGTCAACCACCCCGAGTCTCGCATGACTTTTTCCCTTGGGCCGCGTTGCATCATGACGGCGATGAGCCCGTAGCCCAGAATGAAGACAGGATGCTTCGCGAAACATTTAGCAGCTTCGCCGAGACATGAAGGCGACGACGCCTACTTCCGCTATCGGCGGCGCAGAGATGCCGTTGCCTTGAAACTAGACAATGTCTGCTTTCCGGCAGGTGCAAGGTCTGCTTCAACGATCAATATTGGGGCGCAAAGCAGCCATTCCACGATGCGAACTTCTGTGTCGGCTTTGGGCCGAATGCAGCCCTTCACTGATGACGGCTGCCAAAAGCGGTCATCGTTCTCACATTGCTGTAGTTAAGTTGCCTGACCAAAGAGGAAGTAGGTCCGTTCATCGAACCTTATCTTGATGATGGCAGCGGAAGGCCCAGGAACACAATCTTCTTGGGTAAAATTGTGAGGCACGGCGTCAGAAGTTGCCGCCGGTAGCTTTCGATTGCCAAAGAAATCCAGTTCCTGTGATCGCTTGATCCGTTGTATTTTGATGCCTTGTTCACTGACGAAAACAAAAGCGAAGTATCCTTCATCGGATGAATACTCGGCCTCCGCGAGATGAGCATTTACCCTTGAGGCGAGGTTGCTGATTAGGTTCAGTCGATCCTGATATGGCTGGAGGATGCATACCGCCTCGAAATCTGGTTCCGTCAAAATACCCATTCTCTGGATGCTGCCCATCGGAGCCCGTAGAAGCGCCGCATGCAAAGAGATTGGGTACAACTGTCCAGCTAGGCACACAGGCGGTGCCGCGAAGAGAGCAACTAAAAGAGCAATATGTCCGAACAAGATCACATGCGCGTCCCTTGTGAACTGAAGCGCGGTCAAGGATACTCGCGCTGGCACATCGCTACCAGCGAAGGCACTGCCTCGGGCTTTGAAATAGCCATTTCTTCAATGATATCGGCGAAGTTCTGGGTGGCCTTACGAGCTTGCTCCCTTGTGCCGCCTACGGCGAGAACATTTGCAACGCCCTGCTCATATAAGATCTTGGACTTGGCCATGTATTGATCGGAAATTGCTGCGTCCCCGGTGTCCTCATAGGCCCTTGCCAAGGCTCGGTAAAACACTGCGCATGCCATCGGCCTGTCATCATAGGTCGATTGCCGCGTCTGCTCCGCCATAGCGGAAAGCGAAGCCAAGGAAATTGTGGCTGTTGATATCAGAAGTGAAATCGCCCCCAAGACCGTTTCCTTTAAGCTTTGATGTCCGCAAAGGGTTGCCTGTGTGGGTTGTTACTCAGCCACCTTTTTCGATGTCTTGCCAGTAATCTCTCAGAATGCCACGCCTTCGCCGGGCGCTACCTTTTCAAGCGGCATTGCCGAAGCCACCTGTTTGTCGCCGGTGCGTGTTCCGTGCAGGTAGCCCTTGCCGTCCGTAATCGAGTAGAGCGGAGCATAGTCGGGCAGTCTCGCATCGGGCAAAACCTCGTCGCGCATGTTGTCGAGGATAAGGCGGTTGCCGTTGACCGCGACGGAAAGCACTGCGTGGTAGAAGTGGCGCT
Organism: Hyphomicrobiales bacterium; assembly: GCA_900466605.1. Taxonomy (GTDB): domain Bacteria; phylum Pseudomonadota; class Alphaproteobacteria; order Rhizobiales; family Rhizobiaceae; genus Rhizobium. Next base: position 2,447 of record UBMU01000066.1, on the reverse strand, counting down.
TCTGATCGTAGAGGACGACGACAGACATGTCCTTGAGATCGACGCCCTCGGCGTGCAGGGCCGCCATCTTCAGGATCGCAAAGTCTTCGCAATCGCCCTGCTGGCGCGAGAGCGTCTCGGCGGGCGTCGCCCAGTAGTCAGCGACCTTGTAGGTGTCGATGTCGCGGCTGTAGCGAATCGTGTGATTGATGGTGATGTTGACCGCGTTCAGCTTGTCGCGGATCGAGGCTTGCGAGGTCTTGGTGAAGGCAACCTTGATCGCGGTCGTGGCCTCGGAGCATTTGCCGCCGTTGCAGTCGATCGCAGTTCCATCCGTCATTTCCGCCAAGGACGGCGCGAACTTCTTCAGAGCGGCGAGCCGCTTGAAAGGAATGGCGACGGTTCCGAATGCGCCACTGCCCATCGGCGCGGCAATCGACGGACGCGTGACCGGCTGCACCGGCGCGGCGCTTTCCTTCACCCAGCCGGCAGGCTCGGCCTGCAGCGATCGGGCCAGCGCAGCAACGTTGAAGGTGTCCATGGCGTTCGTTGCCAGGCTGAGGAGGTTTGCGACGCTGCCAAAGGTAAGGGCGCGCGCCGTCTCAGCGGCAATGTCGGCGGAATACATCGCGCCCGAAATCTGTGAAGACGCAAGCGCGGATGCCGATGAGATATTCGGCGAGAACGCAAGGGAAATTGCAGAGAAAGTAAAAGCGGCGATGTTGCTTATTTTTATACTGCGCTTCATGGGTTGTCGTCTCTCGTTGGCTGAGAGAAACGTACAAAACAGCTATAAAAATCAGGTATTTAAGCGTGGATAAGGCTGGTATAAATTATCCGTTCAAAAGAACATAAAAGTTTAGTGTGCCGATCAACCAAGTTTGGGCGAAGGGTTTGCTTTCCGGTGTTGCCTGTGCAGATATGAAATCCTGCCAAAAAGGCCGGAAGAGGCCGCGATTTCTAGAGTGGGGGAACAGGTGACAGTGCAGTCAATCGAGCAGGTGCAAGGCTCGCATGGTTTACGCTCGACACGGCAAGTGTCGCCTTCGGAAGGCGTCGGTTCCTTAAAGCTCATCAAATCCGTTCTCGCAATGTCGATCATCGTCGCCTGCGGGGTGCTCGCGGGCTGCCAATCCGACGTTGATGGCATCGCCAAGAATGTGAAGACCAATGACATCAAGGCGCCTTCGAGCGAGGTCGAGGAGAGCTTCGGAGAAACCGGCGCAGAGATCACCCTGTTGCTGCCGAAAGGCGCGACCGGCATCTACGAAGGCGCGGCGCGAGACGTGCGCGACGGCGCCGGTCTCGGCGTCGGCGAACTCGGCGGCAACCAGGTCTTGGTGAAAGTCATTGACATAGCCTCCGGCGCTCCAGCTGCTGCGACCGCAGTGAGCGCGGCGAAGGCGCGGGGCTCCGTGCTCCTCGTCAGCTACGCATCACCGGCTGTCACGGCTGCAATTGCCGCGATGCCGGCTGACCAGCGACCACCCTTGCTCAATCTCGGCGCACCCGTGCCGCCGACATCGGGAAACGTCTACAATTTCGTTTCCGATGAGATCGACAGCGCCATCGAAGGCGTGCGTGCTGCCTCTGCCAGCGGCCACAAGAAGGTTCTGGTTTTCGCACAAAGCGATTTTCCGGCTGCAGGCGAGGAGCGGTTGGCAAGCGCCATCCGTGCCGGCGGTGGTACATATCTGGGGCTTGCCCGCTACGATCTGACAGATGCTGCCGCCTCGGATGCGGTCAAGAGGGCCGGCGCCAATCTGCAGAATGCGGATACCGTGCTCGTCCTGGGAAGAACGCTGATCACGACGACGATCGCCGGCGCCATAAAAGCGAGCGGAAAAACCAACGTGACATTCGTCGGCACAAGCGCTTGGCCACCGCAGGCACACTCGAATCCCTCCGTCGCAGGTGCCGTGATTGCCATGATCGAGCCGGAAGGCGCGACGATGATTGCAGAGCGCTACAAGCGACACTACAAGCGCGCGCTCTCCACCGATGCTGCTTACGGCTATGATGCCGCAGCCGTTGCCTCGGGCATTGTCCGGACAAAGGGGCCGGAGGGGATGAATGCAGAGAATCTCACAAGCAAGGTCGGCTTCCGCGGCGTGACCGGCCTCTTCAGGTTGACGCCCGCCGGTACCGTCGAGCGCAAGATGAGCCTCTATTCCCTCAGCGACGGCAAGCTTACCTTGCTGGGTGTTACGCCGGCGTCGTTCTGACGGCGGCTGTGACCCGCCTCCGGGGAGGCGGGCCGACTATCCCTAAGGCCGTGCCGCCGCGAAGAAGGGCTCCGGGCTTTCTACTTCGATGAGCCGCCGGCGCTCGATCTGCCAGAACCGGTTGCCGACGGCGCGCACGAAGCTGCGGTCGTGCGAAACCACGAGGCAACTCGCCTGATGTGCCATGAGTTCGCCTTCCAGCGCTTCCTGCCCGTCTATGTCTAGGTGGTTCGTCGGCTCGTC
>UBMU01000045.1 GCA_900466605.1 Hyphomicrobiales bacterium | reverse complement strand
TCGATCACAGCGCCCCTCGCAGCGCGTCTGTCGCATTCAGCCTTCGGGCCCGCATTCATGACCGCACAGATCGCCACACGAAAGTATGTCACAGTAGGCTCTGTTGTGCGTTTCTACCAGCAGCAGTGCCATCAGCGGTGCTCGATCCACATCAACGGGTTGCATCCAAGCAGGCTTAGTTCCTGGCGGCGGTGATGGCTACATCGATTTCTTACCATACCCTCTGGACCACCTATGACCGGCACTGGCTGCTCCCCGGTTCAGTCAATCGAATATCGACGCTTCGGCTCAAAAAAGTTGTGACATTTGAGTGGGGGAAGCGGAGAGGGCAAAAGCGATAACTTGACTCTTTTAGTAATGTTTTTATTGATGCGCCCGAAGTCTTCATGTCTTCGGCGGCGCAAACTGCTGTCTAGAAATTATGGTCTTGCGTCAGCTACTTGCCGGCGCCTCTGCTTGCCGGGAAGGGTCGCCCAATGTTAATTTCCTTCAATAGAACTCGCTCGCATCGCACTCTCCTGAGTTCTACGATGCTTGTCGGAGTCGTCACTGCAACCGCACTGAACGCGTGCGCGGCGCTCGCACAAGACAGCAGTGCTACTGAGCTAGAGAAAATTACCGTCACTGGCGACGGTCTGGATCCTCAATCCATCAGCGAGGACAACAGCACGGTCGTGCCTAAACGCACGATATCGGCTACAAAGACGGATACGCCGCTGGTCGAGATACCGCGCGCCATATCAGTTGTCACCCGCGCAGAAATGGATGAGCGCGCCGTCACCGACATGATCCAAGCGACTCGCTACAGCTCGGGCGTCACCACCGGCGCCTTCGGTTACGACCCGCGTTTCGACCAGATCTACATCCGAGGCATCGAGACAACGACCACCGGCGACTTCCGCGATGGCTTGCGCCAGCCGATCATGAACTACGGCTCGTTTGTGACTGAGGTCTATACGCTTGATCGTATCGAGATCTTGAAGGGTCCGGTATCGGTGATGTATGGCGCGGCGAGCGCGGCCGGCATCGTCAACCGCATCTCAAAGTTCCCGCTTGAGGAAGAGCATCACGAGGTCGAGCTGCAATACGGCACCATCGGCCGCAAGCAGGCCGCTTTCGATTTCGGCGGGCCGATCAACGATGAGATAGATTACCGTTTGGTTGGGTTGGCCCGCGAAGGCGAAGGAAGCTACGACATCGCTGATGATCGCTATCTCCTGCAGCCGTCTGCTACCTGGAAGCCGAGCGAAGACACAACCTTCACCGTGTACGGTCTCGCGCAAAAAGGCGAGACAGGGGCAAGCGCCTGGAGCTACCTGGAAGGTAACGACGTATTCCTCTACACCGACCCGGACTTCAACAGCCAGAAAGTCGAGCAGTATCAGCTCGGCTATCAGCTGGAGCACAAGTTCGAAAATGGCCTGACATTCCGGCAGAATGCGCGCGCGGGCGATGTGGATCTAAAGGCCCACTACCTCAACCGCATCCTTATCAATCCAGACGACAGCTGGCCGACGACCGCGGTGACAGAGGACTTGCGCAGCTATCAGATCGACAACCAGCTTGAGAGCCAGTTCGATACCGGCAGCATCTCCCACACGCTGCTCGGGGGGCTCGATTACACTTGGGTCTCGTCTGACTTCGCCATGGGCAGCAGCAGCGTTGCAGCAAATACGCCCGGAGCCAGCATTCCGGTTCCTGCGTTAGACTACTTCACTGGCAGCAGCCTCAATCAGACCGGCGTCTATGCCCAGGATCAGATGGAACTCGGCAATTGGCGCGCTGTAGCGGGTCTTCGCTACGACTGGGCACACCAGGAATCCACCGTCAAGGGCACAGGTGGCTCTACCAGCGAGAAGGATGATGGCGTCCTTTCCGGCCAAATTGGGCTGCTCTATTTGTTCGATAACGGCGTCGCGCCTTATGTCAGCTACGGTACCTCGTTCGTTCCATCTACCGCGCTCTCGGAAGACGGCTCGGTTCTGGACCCTACCAAAGGGCGCCAGATCGAAGTCGGCGTGAAGTACCAGCCCGAGGGTGAGAACTACTCGCTGAGCGGGGCCGTCTATCGCCTGGTCGAAACCGGCAAGCCCCAATATGACTCGAGCTTCCTGTTTTCCGAGAACTCTGGAGAAAATACCTACACGGGGTTCGAGCTCGAAGGGCGAACCCAATTCGAAAACGGCATCAGCCTCATTGCCGCGTACACCTATGCCCATGCCGAAATCACCGGCAATATCGACGAAGCATTGATCGGAAACGCGCCTTCGACGATACCGCGCCACGTCGCCTCCTTGTGGGTGAACTATGAGATGCCAGAGACCTCGGCCATACCTGGGCTCAGCGTCGGCGGCGGGATTCGAGCGATGAGCAATTCCTTCACCAGCGACGCAAACACCGCAAGGAACCCAGGCGCCGCCTATTTTGATGCGGTAATATCCTATGATTTTGGCGCGCGTTCTCCCGATCTTAAGGGCCTGTCACTTGCGGTAAGCGCCACCAACCTCGCCGATCGGCGCGAACAGGTCTGCACCGATGGCTATTGCTACACCGGCCAGGGTCGCACGGTTATGGGTTCGCTGAAGTTCAAGTGGTAACGAGCCTAGGAGCCACTTGCCGATCGACCAATGCGATGAGCGGAATGCAAATGACTGAAGAAGCCTACACCCTGCCTGGAACAGTATATTTTGATCTGGAACCGATGGGCAGTGGCGATCCATACCGGATCTTTGTGTTCATACCAAAAGGCGAGCCGCCTGCCGGCGGCTGGCCCCTTTTGGTCACGACCGACGGCAACGCGACCTTCCCTTTCGCGTTTTCCGCAATCGTGACACAAGCACCTTACCCAACCGGGACCAACGTCGACTGGGGGGTCATCGCAGCGATCGGTTATCCTTCCGACGAACCCTATGATGCATTCCGGAGGGCCTGGGACCTTGGCCCTCCACCTATCAAATCCTATCCCCCCTATTCCGAGGGAGGGCCACCTGTTCGCATCGGCGGGAGCGGCGAACTCCTCGACTTTATCGAGCACCGACTTTTCCCGCGGCTTGATGCGATGACACGGATCGATCCGACGCGCAGATCGCTTTTCGGGCACTCTTTCGGCGGTCTTTTTGCGCTTTATGCTCTCTTCGAACGCCCAAGACTTTTCGCCAACTGGATTGCCGCCAGTCCGACGATCTACTGGGAAGCAAGCGAAATCCTTAACAACGAGGCGAGCCGCCAACCGATTGCCGGCCCTGCGGTCTTCCTTCACCTGTCAGCCGGCGAGTACGAAGGAGATGAGCTTGCCCCTTTCCAGTATAGCAACGAGGATGCCGCATCACGTGTGGAGAAAAGAAAAATGGAACGCACCGTGGCGCTGGCACGGGAAATGGCGGATCGACTGAATGATCCTGCGATCGGGATTCGGACGCAATTCGAGCTCTTCGCGGGACAGACCCACATGTCCGTGCTCGGACCAGCCGTCAATCGAGCCGTGGGTATCGCGTTTGGGCGCGGTGGTGCGGACGTCGATCACCTGCGGATCAGATAGTCAGCGTTCAGGTCGAAAAGGACAGACCGTCACCTCGCTAAAGTCCGAGCCAGAGGTGGCCGAAGAGACGAAAGCATTCGACGCCAGCGGTGTTGGGCTTTCGGTCAGCGGCAACCCGATCCTGTCCAATATCAGCCGTGAAATTCCGGGGGGAAGTGGTGGCCCTGGTAGGCCACGACGGATCAACCAAATCCAGTCTCTTGAAGATCCTTGCGCGCACATGTCAGCAGCGGTCGCTTGCGCGCGGCCGCGAACTCACACACCGTAGCGACCGTGACTTCGCGCGAGCGGTCTCCTATTTGCCATTTTAGCTCTTTCGGGATCTCGGCACTTAGCAGCGTGAACTGAGCTTGGCTCGCGCGGTTGTGCATGCTTCATCACCCGGAACACAAGCTCGACAAACGTCTGGTCGCACCTCATACACGAGACAGGAAGTGCTGATGCCGACCTCTCCCGACAGTGCGGAACATCGCGAGCCCTCGCAACGCATGCCACGCTGATTGCCTTCTACAAAGTGACTTGGAATCAGATCCAGATCGGCGTCGGTTTCCGTCGTGAATCTTGGCCACTCAGATGAAAAGGAGCAGCATGCTCCACAAGTCTGACAGTCGATTTCAGTGATAAAGCGTATGCTCCCGGTCGGTTCGCGAAGTGATTTTCCGGTGTTACTTGGCCAACAAAAAAGGCCGGGGCGAAACCCGCACCGACCTTCCTCAGATCACTATTCACACCAATGCCAGTACATCCGTGGTCAAGGGCAGAAAAGCGATTTCGGCAATCGCGAGCGACAGATGTTTCCAGCGCTCATCAGCGATACCGACAAGAGCCGTATAGATGCCCGCGACCATCAATGCAAGCTCAATCTTTGGTTTTGTTGAATAGCCATCATAAAATTGAAAAATTGCGCAATACGCGTTGCAGCCGTGGTCACGCTCAGGCATGGTTACTCGGTTAGTAGCCGATGGTACGGGCGCCACTGCGTTATGGCCTTGCCGCTTGCCCCAAATGGAATTCGTGGATGTGCAGGACAAGGTCCGCTCTCCGGGCGCTCCCTTATCCTGCCGGTCGCCATAGCCATTGTCCAAGGGCTGACGTCGACGAAGCTCGAATGTCGTCAACAGCGCACCGTCCTGCTTCGCGTCCTTCTCGCGTTCGCAGATACCGGTCGGCCGTCACTTCTCCCGTTACAATGGGGTCGATAGTGTCAAACGAGCAAGTCAGGCCGTCGAATGGATAGAGGGGTTTTGAGCAATCTCCCACTTACCTCCGGTAGGGGTGCTTCACTCGCACATAAGATAGATGGTTAGGAGCGGCAGGCTTAATGGAATGGCAACTATCGCCACCAGGGCGCATTGCAGTGCTCGCAGACGTGTCTATTCTTGAAGTTGAAAAAGCTAGGACACCAGGAGGGACGGTATGAAGTTATTTCTAGCAGCCGCATGGATCGGTGTGATGGCTATGCCAGCCTACGCGGAACAAAACTGTGGCGACCTAACCAATCAGACCGATATGAATGTCTGCGCTCAGAAATCCTTCCAAAAGTCGGACACCGAGCTCAACAAGCTCTACAAGCAGATCGAGACCAGGTTGAAGGATGACGCCGACACCACAAAACTGCTCGTGACGGCACAACGTGCGTGGGTTGCATTTCGAGATGGCGAATGCAGCTTCTCTAGCTCGATGGTCGCAGATGGAAGTGTCCATCCTTTCGTTATGAATTCATGTCTCGAAGGACTGACACAAAATCGGATCAAAGACCTCAACGGTTATCTGTCATGCGAAGAAGGCGACATGAGCTGCCCGGTACCTGCCAAGTGAAAAAAGCCGAGCAGTTGTAGATGTTGCAACGAAGCACGCTCGATACTCGTGCTCAATAGGCCGGCCAATGCTTTGACTTCGAATTTGAACGATCGTCCGGCTGTCGCCCTCGGCCTCAACAGCGCGCGCCCAATTCGTCAGTCGTTTTCGGAAACTCGAACTCGAAATACGCGCCGATCCACATCGGCGCGTATTGATTTGTCAGTGTCTCGGCTTAGTGCTGAGATCTGTTATCAGCGCATCTAGAAGCGTTGTTGCCGTAGGATCGAAGCCAGCTTCATCTTCTACCAACCTGAAGGTTGTCGCCAGGAGATGGCCTTTTCCGTATGGCTTTTCGATGATTGTCGCGGCAGCCTTGTGAATCCATCCGGCGACTACGCCCGATTTTACGCGCGCGTCGAACTCCCATGGACGAAACCCAGTCATCACCGCGCGCGGGACAACGCGGTCGAATGTCAGGTCGATCATCGGCCCGCCGGGAAGCGCTGCATATGGCCCGCTGCGCGCCAGCCAGCTGAAGGTCGTGACCCAATCGCCATTCCATATCGTGCCCCGGCGAGCGACGAGTCCGTGGCCAGGAAAAGAGAAATACGGCGGCGACGGAATGCCCGGCGTTTGGTCGTGCACAGGAAGGCCCGGCGGCTCGCGTGGCGGTGCATCCGTGCGCAGGTAACCCGTGCTGGCCTCTTCAGCCAGCAAGAGGATCTTTCTGCCCAGACGGATTTCGTCAATGCGATTTTCGTCCAGTTTGCGCGTGACGAAAACATCGGCTTTCTCGGCGCTTTCAACGTTGTAACCCAATGCAGCCAAATGATCTTGCAGGTCCGGCTCGTCGGAGGCTATCGAAACGAAAGCCGGCGGACCGGCGCGTTTCGGATGCAGCGCCAGGCGCAGGCTGTTGGTCGCCAGGACTTTTCCGCCCGCCGCGGTCAGAACGAAGGCGATCTCGATCATCCGCGCATTCGCGACCTCTCCGAGGGGCACCGAAACCACAGGCAGCTTGGCAACGTCGAGTGGTTGGACTGCCGGGACGGGTTCGGTTCCACGCCCATCGATATCCGCGATTGACCACGTAAGTTTGCTGCCCGCAGGCACGGCGTTTCCGCCGGCGGCAATACTGACATCGATGGAAACCGCCTCTCCTGACCACCAGGCGAAACGCTCTACTTTTGGCACGATCACTGTATCGGTGTTGAAGGCGGCGAACCTGTCGGCGAAGATGCGCGGATTTCGCTCCATATCGAGGAGTCCGTTTGGCTCCCAGTGAACATCAGTGAGTTCGGTGATGACATAGCCTGCGATGCTAGCCTCGGCCCGCAAGCTCTCGATTTCATATTTGAAATTCTGGTACTGATACCATTGCGCCGCATCGGCGAAATCGTCCAGCGTGCCAAACACGCGCCCAAGGCGGTATCCATTGAACCGCGCTTCCATGCCGTGCGGATAGGCAACGCCGTCGCTCTGACCGACACCGCTTTCAAACCACCACGGCTCCTTGCCATCGGCATCCTTGAGGTCGGCGAGGTGTGGCAGACCCCAGACGCCGAACTCAGAAACCACCAGTGGCTCCTTGCCCGTCCTAACTGCGTCGCCATGCGGCGAGTATGTCCAGTCCGAACCCGCGGCGAATTCTCTAGTCAACGCATCCCATTCGCTCCGCAATTCGGGGACGGTGCGGTAGTAGTGGTAATCGTTGATATCGGTCTTCACATGGTAGTTGGGCCCGCAGGCGGAATTGTCGACAACCAGACGCGTCGGATCCAGTGCCTTGAGCCAATCGACTGTTCGGATTAGCCATTGCCGCTGGTCGGGTTCTTCGCGCAGCCGCGTTCCCCAGTCCTCGTTGATGATGGTCCAGACGATGATGGACGGGTGGTGATCGTCCCGCTCGAGCATGCCCGCCATTGTGTCGCGCAGTCGTTGGGCGGACTTTTCGGAAAAAATTTCGACATTCGGGATATCGGCCCAGATCGTCATACCCATCCGGTCGGCCACATCGTAATAGCGCGGGTCTGGCACCTTGATATGCATGCGTATGCAATTGAGGCCAAGCGACTTCGCCTTGCGGAACTGATCCTCCAAAAATTCTAGTGACGGAGGCGTGCAGATGGTTCCTGGATAGTAGTCCTGGTCGAGCGCGGCACGGAGGTAAAATGGCTTTCCGTTCAAATAGAACTTTCCGTCGCGGGAGACAAATGTTCGAAAGCCGAAAGTCTTGTCGGCACGGTCGATCAGCTGCTCGCCGTCAAACAAGCTGAGTTCGAGCGTGTAGAGCGCAGGCGAATCGGGAGACCAGGGCGCCACATCCGCGACCTCGACCACACCGCCCGCCTGGTTTCCCTCGACAGCGATTTCCGTACTTGCCACCTCGGTATTCGCGCCGTGGATTACCCGCGCTTGCATACGGGTCGCGCGTTGGCCGGAAATACTTGCTTCGAATGTGACGGCCCCCGTATCAAGCGCGGCCGACAAACGCGTGCTGACGATATGGGCATTGGCGCGTCTCTCAAGGTAAACAGACTGCCAAATGCCGCTGAGCATGCCGTACCAGCTCTGTTTCCCGTGCGGAACTTCCGAAAACGGATAATCTGGATATTCCGTGCTATCGCCTGTCGGTGAGATCACCTTGACCACGAGGCGGTTTACGTCCTGCAACATGTCAGACTGAAGCGTAAACTCAAAAGGCAGGTATCCGCCCTCATGACTCCCGACAAGATGCCCGTTCAAAAACACTTCGCAATAGTATCCAACCGCGCCGAACGCCAATACGACTTGGCTGTGTTGCCATTCGGCGGGGAGCGAGAATTCGCGGACATAGTCCGCCCGCCCCGCGACATCACGGAGATCATCGAACGCGGCCTGCCAGGGAAGCGGCACGGAAATCTCGCGCCAGTCATCGCGCTGCGAGTGCTTGAAGTTCCAGATTCCGTCAAGGGATATCCGGCTGCGGATTTTGCTTTCGTCAAGGGGTTCGGCAACCGTCACGCGGGTCGTCATGATATATGTTCCATTTTTCTAGAGGAGGGATGCCGCAGACCCTGGGAGGTCGGCCTGCGGCAACCGTCGTCCCCTTACAAGCAAGGGGACGACAGCCGTTTAGCGGTTACGGCGCAGGATCTGGTCGACGCGGCCCTGCTCGCTGACCAGCGAGTCTTTCGGCGAGGTGCCGGCAAGCCACATCGACGTCAGTTCAGTGATCATGACGTCCTGGATGGCGCGCTGATTTTGGACCGGCGGGAAAGCACGTGCGATGGAAGCTGTGTCCGCATACTCATTGCGGTGAGGAAGTTTCTTGAACTCAGGAGAGGCGATGACAGACTGACGCACGGACAGATGGCCAGTCCGAGCCCATTGGAAATTGTTGTCATTGAGGAATTTCAGGAATGCGACTGATGCCTCCATGACCTCCGGCGAGCGCTCAGGATTTGCGGGAATCGTCCAGAGATGGCTATCGGACCAGGCAGCAGCAGTTCCAAAAAGATTGGGGAAATTGGCAACCTTATAGGTTTTCAGGCCAGACTTTCCGCCCTTTGCCTGGCTGTCGTAGTTATCGACCCCCCAGGTTCCGTTGAGGAGCAAGCCGGTTTCACCGTTCAAGAAAGCCTGCTCAGAGCCGGCATAGTCCTGCTCCTTGTTGACGAGCCCGTCCTTATAGAGTTCGTCGATCAGTGTCGCGGCTTTCAGGCCCGCGTCCGTGTCGAGCGTGGCCTTCTTTCCGTCGTCAGAGACGAGTTCGGCTCCCTGCTGCCAAACAAGCGTGTCGAACAAACGGACGGTCATCGCCGCCTTGCTGTCCGATTCCATGCCGATGTAGGTCTTGCCAGTTGCTTCCTTGAACTTCTTGCCTTGTTCGATCAGCTCTTCGGCGTTTTTTGGAAGGATCGGTTCGCCCGAGGCATCAACCAGTCCGGCTTTTTTCATGAGGTCAACGTTGATATGCACCAGCAATGCGTGGATGTCGAACGGCATGGCGTAAGCCTCATTGCCAACCGTCACAGCAGCCGCCGCCGCCGGGATGTAGTCTGCGAAATCGACACCGGCCTTTGTCAGCGGTTCTTTCAGCGGCGTCAGCAAATCGCGCTTGACGAAGTTTGGCAGGACGCTGCGATGCATAACGGCGACATCCGGAATGTTATCCGTCGAATACGTCGCCGAGAGCAGGTCATAATAGGCATTCCAGTCCACGGTCTGTGTGATGACCTTCGCACCAATCTTGTTCTCCGCGTTGAACTTGTTGGTCAGTGCCTGGATGATCCCGCACTCCCCATTAGCCTCCGTCACATCGGTGACGCTCCCGTAGTCACTGGTGCAGTCACCGAAAAAGCGGAACAACTTTACGTCGGCAGCGTGGGTCGGGGCGGTAGCGACCAGGACGGTAGCTGCCACCAAAGAAGCGAGAGATAATTTATGCACGTTGTCTTCCTCCGGTTGTTGCTAGCGAGCGCATCTCGCTATTTTCGCCGCGTCCTCCGACGTCGGCCGAATTCTTACTTCGAACTCCCCATGGCGACGCCACTGACGATGTATTTCTGAAAAACCAGGTAGAGCAGAACCACCGGGGCGCTCGCGAATACTGCAGCCGCCATCACCGATCCCAGTCCCTCCGTTTCGGCGAAGTTGCCCTGGATGGAGGCGAGACCAACTGTGATGGTGTACATCTGCTTGTCGGTCGCCGAGACCAACGGCCAAAGAAAGTCGTTCCAGGCATAAAGGAACGTAAACAGGCCAAGCGTCGTCAGCGCAGGATAGGAAAGCGGCAGCATGATCTTGCGAAAGATCGCTAACCTCCCCGCGTTGTCGAGCTCGGCCGCTTCCTCGATATCTCGCGGGATCGCCTTGAAGAATTGCGTCATAAGGAACACGCCCATGGGAACGGCGAGCCGGGGCGCGATCAGAGCGGCATGGGTGTTGTGATAGCCCCACGATGAAAACAGAGCATGCAGAGGTATGAAAACTGCCTGTTCCGGGACCATGAGTCCGGCAAGCACTGCGACGAACAGGACGCGGCGACCCGGAAATTCCAGCCTGGCGAAGGCATATCCGGCGGTCGAGGCAAGAAGCAGGGTCAGGACCGTCATGGCGACCGCGACGAGAAGACTGTTGAACAGCCAGCGCGGCGTTGCCGACAACGACAAAAGGCTCGCATAATTTTCAAGCGTGAACGGGATAGGCAAGAAGCCCGCCGTCGAGCGCATAAGCTCCGAGTTCGGTTTGAACGACATTGCGACAACCCAGATAACCGGCATCAGCCAAAGGACCGCGACGACAATGATCAGAGCGGCGAGACCATTGGCGACCGTGAACATGGGGCGCCGGACTACTGTTACATTGCTCATCGTCAATCCTCCTTGCGGCCGAGCCAAAGTTGAAGCATCGAGATCGAGAACATCAGCACGAACAGCACCACCGCCATCGCCGAGGCATATCCGATCTGCCAATCACGGAACCCGGTGTCGTAGATGTACTGGACGATGGTTCGCGTCTGGTCGGCAGGGCCGCCCTTCGTCATAAGCTGTGCCTGGCCGAACATCTGGAACTGGAGAACGATCTGCAGCACCAGCACCAGGACAAAAGTTCGCTTGATGCCCGGAATAGTGATCCGCCTCAGAACCTTCCACCTCGATGCAAAATCCAGTTCGGCGGCCTCGTAGATATCCTGCGGGATCTGGTTGAGCGCCGCGATGAATAACGCCATAGGAAGGCCAACACCCCACCAAAGCGTAGCGACCGCGAGAGACGGCATCGCCCAGAACGGGTCGCCGAGAAAACCGATTGGCTGTATCCCGACAGAACGAAAAAAGTTGGCGAGCAATCCCCTGTCGCCGTCCAGAACCATCCGCCAGACAAGCGTCACAACGGAGACCGAGAAGACCGAGGAGGCGAAGAATATGCCACGCAGGATGGCAAACAGCCGACCGGGCCTTTTCACGGCCAGCGCGAGCGCGAGCGCCAGTGCCGTCATGGAGGGCACGGTGATCAGCGCAAACAGACAGGTATTGCGGATCGTCTTCCAGAACAGCGGGTCGGACCACAGATCCTGATAGTTGGCAAAACCGGTATAGTCGCGAAGATTGCCAACGAGTTCCCAATCGTGGAGACTGATCCAGAACCCGCTAAACAGTGGGTAGACGAGGAACACCAGATACACGACGAGGAAAGGAAGCAAAAAGAGGTAGGCGACTAGCCAATCTCTCCGGCGGGTAGTTGCGCCGAATTCCGGTGCGGCGTCCGTGGCGGTGCTCGTGATCATGCCCCTCCCTCCATCGCCGCCGCCTTGAGCGTATGATCCACCACAGATACCCCATGCCTGTCGAAGACGTGAACCGCACCCTTATCGGCGCGAAGGCCAACATTCTCTCCAGGCTTCGGACCCCTTCCGCGGGTCTCGCAAACAATGGTTTCGCCACTCTCAAGCGCCACGTATACCAGCGACAGGTTGCCGAGGTTTTCGACGACCTCGACAACGCCGGAAAGATCGCCGCTGCCGGAAACCAATTGGAGGTGCTCGGGCCTGATCCCGACGGTTACGTCGTCACCAGCGAATATGGCGCCGACCCGGCAGGAACCGGTCAGGCATCCAGACGTCCCGATCGTGGCAGTCACTGTTCCGCCCTGCAGGGATGTGACGGTGCCCTTGACCAGGTTCATCTTTGGTGAACCGAGGAACCCGGCAACGAAGGCATTTACGGGCCGCTCGTAAAGTTCGATTGGCGTTCCGACCTGTTCGATGATGCCTGCCCGCAGCACGACGATGCGATCGGCCATGGTCATAGCTTCGGTCTGGTCATGGGTCACGTAGACCATCGTCGCGCGAAGCTTCTGGTGAAGTTTAGCAAGCTCGGTCCGCATCTGCACACGAAGTGCGGCATCGAGGTTGGAAAGCGGCTCGTCAAACAGGAACACGCGCGGCTGGCGAACAATCGCCCGCCCGATGGCAACCCGCTGGCGCTGGCCGCCCGACATGTCCTTCGGCTTCCTTTGGAGAAGGTGGGCGATCTGCAGCGTTTCGGCCGCCGCCGCCACGCGGTGCTTAATTTCGTCCTTGGGCGTGCCGACATTCACCAGTCCGAATTCCATATTCTCGGCAACGGTCATGTGCGGATAGAGAGCGTAACTTTGGAAGACCATGGCAATGCCGCGATCACGCGCAGCGACGTTGTTGACCATGTGACCGCCAATGGAAAGCTCACCGCCGGAGATCGGCTCGAGGCCGGCAATCATTCGCAGAAGCGTCGATTTCCCGCAGCCTGACGGGCCGACGAAGACGACGAATTCGCCGTCTTCAATGTCGAGAGAGGCATCATTGATGACCTGCACCAAGCCATATCGCTTCGCCACATTCCTCAGGGTTACAGAAGCCACAACATCCTCCCAGACGCCTTAGATATTAGTTATAATTTTAGTTTCATAACTGATCTTTTGGAGTTATGCAATGACAGACATTGATTTTGATAACTTCGGATTGCTAGCGCCCATGAACAAGGACGGTAAGAAAGCCACCATGACCGATATTGCAGCGGTGGTTGGCGTATCACAGGCAACCGTTTCACTCGTTATGAACAATGCGCCGACAACGCGCATTTCAGCGGTTACGAGGGAAAAAGTGCTGCAGGTGGCGCGCGACCTCGGCTACGAGAAAATGCACAGACCTGACAGCCAGGGCGGCATCGTCGGCATGCTCATCAACGGCTTGATGACCTCGCAGCATTCGGCAGCCCTGATCGAGGGGGCGCGCAGCGAAGCTGCCGAAACCGACCATCTTCTCGTTGCGGTACCGACTTTCGGCGATCCCGACGCCGAAGATGCGGCGATCGAGTATCTGACCAGCAGGCCGCTTGCCGGCATAATCTATACCCGTGTCATCACCCAGGCGATCGACCCGCCGAAACGACTGAAGGATATCCCGACGGTATTCCTCAACTGTTATCCAGCGAAAGGTCACTTGGCGTCTGTGGTTCCGGCTGATGTTGCCGGCGGCTTTACCGCCACTTGGGCGCTTCTCGAAGCGGGCCACCGCCGCGTCGCGATGATTAATGGCGAGGAATGGATCGAGGCGGGGCGCGATCGCGAGACCGGCTATCGCCAAGCACTCGCCACCTGCGACATCGCCGCTGATCCGCAACTGATAAGATCTGGTGGCTGGACAATGCATTCAGGGCGGGAACAGATGGAAGCGCTGCTGGACCTTCCCGATCGGCCAACGGCAGTCTTCTGCTATTGCGACCGGATGGCGCTCGGCGCTTACGACGCCATCAAAGCTAGGAACCTTCGGATACCCGAAGACATATCCGTCATTGGCTTTGACGATGAGGTATTTGCCAAGGATATGGACCCGCCATTGAGCACTGTCATCCTGCCACATGAAGCGATGGGCCGATGGGCAGTTACAACACTGCTTGACAACGCTTCCGATCTCACGGCAGCCAGGAAGTTTCGGAAGGTTAAAATGGAGTGTGACCTCGTTGAGCGTGCGTCGATCGCGCCCCTGAGATAGATCGCCAATGAGCTGACCGGAAATTGCGACGGCACTTGGGCGCAAGGTCAGGCGGGCACTACTACTCTGCAAGCATGTCGCCGACTTCCCGGACTTGGCAAGGATACACTTGCTCTAGAGGCTCTGGTCCTGCTGTGGGACCGATGGGCTCCCACCCCCCGTCGCGACTGCCAAGCTTACGCCCGCGTAGGAGGATGGAGGGACCTTAGAAACGGAACTCGTCGACAGACCCGCCGCCAGATGCGGCACTGCCGCGAAACAGTTGAAGTAGGCTTTTCGATACGCGGCTCAGCGCCAGCCAAACTCCATGAGAAAACGTCGATGACCAATCCTTTCTGGCTAGACCACCTTTCTGAACGTGCCTACTCGACCTGCTTTGTGGATCAGGAGGGCCGACTTTGTGCCAACGCCCTTACCACGTCGGATCTGAGAGGAATGGATTTCTGCGCGCCAGCCTGCAAACAGGCTATGCTGGCGGCGACAACCGCGATTTCGGCGGCCTCCCGCAAAGTACTTCCGCGATCAAGTTCAGCGGCGAAATATCCGCAAAACGTATCGCCGGCGCCCACGGTATCGATCGGCCGGATCGCGGGCGCAGCAACCTCGAAATATTCCTGAGGCGCGGAGACGGCCACGCCCGCCGCGCCCCTGGTTACGACAAGCGTCTGGCTATTCCGGCGGCTCCATTCTCGCATTGCGTCGGGGCCATCAAACCCATTGCTTAGCCTTGCCCATTCGTGCTGGTTTGCGATGACGACGTCTGCCAGACGCGACAATTCCGCAGACCTCTCGTCAAAAGGCGATACGTTAAGAACTGTCCTGACGTCATGACGTCGCGCATGCGCCAGCGCGGCATTGTTGGTTTCAAACGGAATCTCCTGCTGAAGGACCAGAAAGCCCTCTTTCGCGCTTGCGACTGCTGCTGCCGCCATGTCGGCATCCACGAGCCCGTTGGCACCGGCTGCTACCACAATGCAGTTCTCGCCGAGCCGATCGACGTAAATGTTCGCCAAACCGGTGTCTTCCTGAACGGAAGCTACGTCCGAAATCGTGACACCGGCTTCGACCAGCCCCCTGAGAGCGATCTTCGCGGCCTCATCATCGCCCACCGCCCCAAACAACACGGCATCGGCGCCCGCCCGCTTGGCCGCAAGGACCTGATTTGCGCCCTTTCCGCCCCCAAAATGAGACCTGCCGCGTGCATGAAGTGTTTCGCCTGCTAAGGGCAGGTTTTCCACTTCAAACTGAATGTCAAGATTGATTGAACCGAGAACTACGATCATGAAACACCTAAAGCCGGCCGGCGACGTCGCGTGAAAGAAATTGGCCGAAACCCTTCTCCACGACTGCCCGCCCCTCGTTGAAAATGAGCCTGCCTCGCAGGATTGTCGTTACCGGCCAGCCCGTGACCTCGATCCCCTCGTAGGGCGTGTAGTCGCTGCCGTGGTGCATAAGCTCCTGAGACAGGGTGACCTTCTTGTTCGGATCCCAAAGTGTCATGTCGGCATCCGAACCGATCGCGATCGTGCCCTTCGCCGGATACATGCCGAACAGCTTGGCATGGTTAGTCGAAGTGAGCTCTACAAAGCGCTGCAGCGAGATGCGTCCCTTGGCAACACCCTCCGAGAATAGGATCGGCATCCGGGCAGCCACGCCTGGAATGCCGTTCGGCACCCAGCGGAAAGAGGTGCGCCCTTTCGGATTGAATTTGCCCTCGGCATCCTCGTAACGGAAAGGGCAATGGTCGGAGGAGAATGTCTGGAAGGTGCCGTTGACGATGCCCCGCCAGATCGCCTCTTGCGAGGCATAATCGCGCGGCGGCGGCGAGCAGACATACTTCGCGCCCGAGTGGTCCATATTGAGACCCTTCAGATGGTCAGCCGTCAGCACGAGATATTGCGGGCAAGTCTCAGCATAGACCTTGATGCCCCTGGTGCGAGCCCATTCGATCTGCTCCATCGCCTCTTCACCTGACACGTGAACGATCATGACTGGGACATCGACCAACTCGGCATGCGCGATGGCCCGATGGGTCGCCTCCCGTTCCACGAGCTGCGGCCGGGATTCGGCATGGTAATAGGGCGCGGTCTTGCCCGCCTGCTCCAGTTTGCTGGTGAGGAACTTGATCTGGTCATACCCTTCGGCATGGATCATCACCATTGCGCCGTGTTGTCGGGCCACGCTTAACACTTCGAGAATCTCGCGGTCTTTCAGCACCAGGTCGTCATAGGTCATGAAAATCTTCACCGACGTGTAGCCGTCGGCGATCAGTGCCGGGAGCTCCTGGCCGAGCACCGCCGGCGTCGGATCGCTGATGATCAGGTGGAAACCGTAGTCAAGCAGCGAATTGCCATCTGCCTTCGCGTGATAGTCGGCCACGGCCTCGCGTAGCGACTGGCCTTTTCTTTGCAGAGCATACGGAATGATGCAGGTATTGCCGCCGGCCGCCGCACTTCGGCTTCCGGTTTCAAACCCGTCCGCCATGACGATCCCATCTCCCTGGTACTGGTCGAGATGGACATGGCTGTCTATGCCACCGGGGAGCACGAGCAGCCCCGTCGCATCGACCTCATCGGTCCCGCCTGGAAGATCGCGACCAAGCACGACAACCTTGCCACCTGCAATCCCGATGTCGCAGAAGAAAGTATCTGCCGCCGTGGCGACAGTTCCGCCTCGAATGACAAGATCGTACTGCAGCACCATTCAAGGCTCCTGATGTAGTTCGTGATATTGCCGGTTCAGGTAGATCAGGCTGGTCACCCGCGTACTGTTTTTAACAGCCAGGACTTCTGCGACCATGATCGTATGGGTGTTGACCTCCAGCGCCTGGACGATGCGGCAGTCGAAAGACACGATTGCATCGAGCAAAACGGGCGAGCCAGTCTCCAACGTCGCCCAGCTGCCATGCCGAAAGCGGTCGCCCATCTCCAGCTTGTCGACGCCGGAAAACACGCCTGAAAGCTTTTGCTGGCCGGCTGACAGCGTATTGACGCAAAAGACGCCGTTCTGCTTGAGCGGTGCGTTCTGCAGACTTCGGCGATTCATGCAGACGAGCAGCGACGGCGGGGTGTCGCTGATGCTGCAGACGGCGGTTGCGGTGAAGCCGAGGCGCCCCGCCGGCCCGTCAGACGTGATGACGTTCACGGCGGCACCGAGGCGGCTCATGCCGTCCCGGAAAGCCTGCAGGGAAACCGTCACGTCCTCCTGCAGTTCGGTGAAATAGCCGGACCTGGGCATGGCCGTCAGTATCCCGGCTGCGTGATGCCGTGGCGGGCGGCAAAGGCCTTCGCGACGTTGATGTTGGTCAGCGCCGGCACGATGCTTTCGGGATGCGGGAAACCGTAATAATACGCGTCCGCGGCCCGCTCGTCGACACGTGCCGTGTCCAGTACGATCTGCGTTGCCTCCGAGGCCGGCTCCAGGAAAATGCGCGTTAGATCGCAGCCGCCGCGCCCGTATTTCTCCCACATGCCGAGGTTAACTTCGGTCATCCAGATTTCGTCGAACGCCGCATCGCCGTGCCGGACGATTTCCTGTGCCAGATATTTGGCGCTGCGGCTGGCAAAATTACCGCCTTGTCCACAGATCGGGTCGAAGGTGATGGCGGTGTCACCCACCGGCATGATGAGGCCACCCGATGGCAGGCGACCGAATGCCTTTCGCACGGTCGGCGGGAACCGCCCCACCAGCCAGCCATGCGGGTCCTCGTCAACGTATTCCATGTCGTCGACCATGTCGTGTTCCCACGGCGCAAACTCGCGGATGATGTTGCGCGCATGTTCGGTCACTTCCTGCCCCGAGGTGGAGCCAGCGAACCGGTCCATGCGGCTTCCCTCGCGTGCTTCGAAGAGGATGCCGTAGGTAGGGCCCGAGGTCTTGTGATTGTAAGGCACCCAGAAGTACTCACCGGAATCGGCGAAGAAATCGAATTTTGTCGAGCTGTAGGGCGTGCGCTCGGAAAACCATTCGCGCACATGCCTGCCCGACTTGCTGCGAACGATGGTCATTGCCAGATTGCGCTGCGGACGATCATAGACGCTGCGATGGGCGTCTCTCGCGATAAGCCGGCCAAGATCGGCCTTGCCGGCGGCCAGAACCGTGAGGTCGTTTTCCAAGGCGATCCTGTCAGCGCGTTCCGGGGTGACGCTTTCGATCACTAGTCTGCCGCCGATGCCTTCGAAATCCTCGAGCCAGCGATGAATGCGCATGCGCTGGTCGATCGCGCCCCCGCTGCGGCCATATTCAATCCGACCCTTCATTACGGTCGCGTCAGGGTCGCTCGGGAAGCGAGCGCTCTCGAGCAACACCCCTTCGGCGGGGAACATGCTATCCGACCAAAAATCCATCCCAAGCTCTCGCTCGATGTCGATGACTTCGGCGTAGAGGCAGGCGGTTCCGGTCGGCGCTGAATGGTACAGCCACTGGTCCGGCGTCTTGTCGGAATAGAGCGTAACCTCATACCCTTGTTTCACAAGCGCGTAGGCCAGGATGCATCCCGCCTGCCCGGAGCCGATGATCGCAATCTTTCTCATTCATAGTTCCCCTGGTTTCGGCCTTGCTGGCCGTTTCAGCTTGAGTTTTTAATCCTGGTCAACCGCTCGACAGCGTCGACGATCATGTCGCAGAATTTCGGATGGTCGAGCGTCATCGCGACATTGTGGCGGAAATCGACCTGCTCCGCGGCGGTTCCCCCGAAATGATGCATGCCGCCCATCTTCTCGAAGTTGCAAACGGTCATGCCCCTGGTCCAGCGCCCGGTGGTTTCCACGCGGATGTCTGCTTTTTCCGTCGAGAGAACAGCGGGGTCGATCAAGGCTGCGACGCAGACTGCATCATGGATGGCGGGATAGGCGATCTGCAGGAGGCCACCATGCGTCGTCGCGATGAACGCCCAGATGTCCAGGATGAACTTGCTGATGGACCCGTCGATTGCACGCACCCTGTCCTGGAGGTCCGGCGTGGCCAGTGCCTGGGTCTGCGTGAGATCCAGCCCGACCATTGTCACATCCCAATTTGCGCGGAACACGACATCGGCAGCTTCAGCGTCGGCATAGATGTTGAACTCAGCCACCGGAGTGATGTTGCCGCGGGTATAGGATCCTCCCATTCCGACCACACGCTTCACGCGCTCGACGATGCGGGGCTCCTTACGGACGGCGAGTGCAATATTGGTCCAGGGACCGACCGGCACGAGCGTAACCGTCTTGGGTTCGTGTTCCATCACGGTGTCGATGATGAAGTCGACGGCATGCCGCTTATCCAGATCAAAGGAAGCCGGCGGCAATTCCGGGCCATCAAGGCCCGTTTCGCCGTGGATCTCGATGGCCAGAACCTGCTCGGCAACGATCGGACCGCGCGAGCCCTTGGCCACGGGCACCTTGATGCCGTAGGCGGTACAGGTGGATAGTGCGTTGCGTGTCGTGTTGTCGACATTGTGGTTGCCGGACACGGTCGTGATCCCGAGCAGGTCAATCGCCGGATTGGCGGCCGCCAGCAGGATGGCGATGGCATCGTCGTGCCCAGGATCGCAATCCAAAATAATCTTTTCCATGGGAGTTTCCTTCACCTATCGTTTTTTATGAATTGGATCAGACGGTGTATCCCGTCCTTGAGGGTAACCGCCGGCTCATAACCGAGCACCCGCCGAGCGGCATCGATGCTGAGCAGACCGAGCGTAATGTCCTCCGGGTCGGCGCCTTCATCGAGACGGATGTCGGCGCCGGGGATTGCAGCGCGAATGATGCCGGCAGCCTCATCGATCGGGGGATTGACGCCGCCGCTGAGGTTGAAGATTCGCTCCGAGGGTGCCTCGACATCGAGTGCCAGGATCAGGCCGCTGGCGATGTCGTCGACATGTACCCATTGCCGGGGAAAGCCCTGGCCGTAGGGTAGGTGCGTCGTCTTTCCCTCGAGCGCATTGTCAATCATCAGCCGCAACACGCATGCGGTCCTGCGCCGAGGCCCATAGACGCCGGCGATGCGCAGTACGATAGCGTCGAGATTTTGCTCCTCGGCATACGAAAGGACGATCGCCTCGCCCGCGACCTTGCTCGATGCGTAGCACTGACGCGTAAGCAGCGGATTGCTCTCCCTGATGTCGTCCTGTGGCTGGTTGCCGTAGACGGTGAGCGAAGAGCAGAACAGTAGGCGGCAGGGATGGCCGAGCGCGGTTCGTTGACGGGCGACTTCCGCCACGTCAACCGTGCCGCCGACATTGATGTTGAACAGGGCTGCTGGGTTGTCGCGGCCGAGCATCGGCCCGGAGACGCCGCCGCAATGGACGATGGCGTCGATCTCGAAGCGGGCCGTAAGTTCGTGTAGCCGGTGCTGGTCGCCAATCTCCAGAGCAAAGGCGTGGTCGGTCAGCCCGGCGACGTCGGATACCGTCCTGTCCACGGCAACCACCCCGCGCCCCGCCTCGACAAGCCGCTTCACAACTTCGTAGCCGATAAGACCATTTGCGCCCGTGACAAGGACCGACTTACGCATAAGATGCAACTCCCATTGTGCCGGCATCAGCCGAACTGACTTTCCAAGATCAGGCGATGTCGAAATTCCAGCTGCCATGCTTGTTTCTTGCCCGCGCGCTGCGAATGCCGACGATCACCAATGCAAAGATGGTGACCACATAGGGAATGAGCTGCAACAGCTGAGGTGCGATTCCCGTGACCTCCGGAAGTCGTATCGACAGCGCCGAGGCCAGGCCGAACAGCAATGCGACGACGGCTGTTGCAAAGGGATTTCCCTTGGCGAAGATAATGGCGGCGATCGCGATCAGTCCGCGGTCGTTGGTCATCTGCTTGGCGAAGAGCGACACATAGCCGAGCGAGAGGTAGGCACCCGCAAGCCCGCAGAAAAAGCCTGAAGCGAGCATCGTCTCGATCTTCATGCGATCGACGTTGACGCCGGCGGCCGCAGCAGCCGCCTCCGCTTCACCCACGACACGCACCCTGAGGCCCCACCGTGTCTTGTAGAGGAGCCAGTAAACTGCCGGGATTGCGAGATAGGCGACGTAAACAAGCAGGGTATGGCCGCTGACGACTGGCCCGATGAAGGGGATGTCCTTGATGAGTGGAATATTGATCGACGGAAACGTCGGAATCTCGTTGGACGTGAACATGCCGTCCTGGCCGAAGATGCCTTCGAGAAGCAGTGCCGTCAGCCCATAGGCGATGAACGTCACCGCGATCCCAGCAATAAAGATATGCGCCCTGAATTTGAGATTAAAGGTGACCAACAGTGCTGCCAGCATCATCGAGCATAGGACTGCGGCGAGAATTCCTACGGTCAGGCTTCCCGTCGCGTAAGCGAAGGCAACGGCCGCGAAAGCTGCGATGATCATGAAGCCATCAAGCGCGATGTTGAGAATGCCGGCCTGGAATGTCAGCAACCCACCAAGGGCTGCCAGCACCAACGGCGCCGAGATGCGAAGGGCGGAAAAGGCGAGTTCCTCGATCATGTCAGGCTTCCTGGGTTGCGGGTTGCGACTGGCTAGGCGTGGTTGCGGGTTTGCGCTTGAGCGGACCCGGTTTGCGACGCCAGACAAACTTGGCGGCGAGAACGAGGACCACGATAAACTGCAGCACCTGGACAAAATATTTGCTCAAGCCCGTCGTCATCTGCAAAACAGCGCTACCGCCGTTCAGCGTGCCAAACAGGAATGAGGCTGCGATCACGCCGAGTGGATTGGAGTTGGCGAGCATGGCGACCGCGATCCCGTCGAAGCCGAAGCCTGGCGAGAAATTGTCGTAGAAGGAATGATACTGACCAAGCACTTGCTCGACGCCCGCAAGTCCCGCGACGCCACCGCTGACAAGCATGACCCACAACGCATTGGTCTTCACATCGATGCCGCCATAATGCGCAAAACGCGGATTGAGGCCGATCAGCTTCCAGATGAACCCCCGCACGGTCGTCGCGTTGAAGACGAGGAAGAACAGGCAGACGGCAACGCCCAGGATGATGCCGGCATTGAGCTGTGAATAGATCGAGAACGAAGGGAGGTAAGCGGTTTCGGCGATATCGGGCAGTTTGTTCGTCGGGCCGGGTGCCTTCAAGGCCTTGGTTGAGATGTAGCCGGTCAGCAACAGCGCGATCGGGTTTAGCATGAGGCAGACAACGAGCTCGTTTACACCGAGATAGACACGCAGAAGCCCGGGGATCGAGGCCCAGAGCAAACCACCCAGGAAACCGAGCAGGATGCAGAGCGGCAGGTGGATGATGACAGGTAGGCCAGCCAGGGCATAGCCCGCGACCCCGGCAAACATCGCGCCGATGAGCATCTGGCCCTCCGCGCCGATATTCCAGAGGCCCGCGCGAAACGCAATCGCCACCGAAAGGCCGGTAAACAACAGCGGCGTCGTCATCTGCAGTGTAACGGAAAGGTTCGGCCAGCCCGACAGCCCGCCCTCGAGCAGTGTCCGGTAGACCTCGACCGGGTTGCGTCCGAGAAGAGCGATCAGGATCGCGCCAACCACGAAGGCGATGACAATGGCGATGACTGGTGCAACCAAGGGCATCGCTAGCTTCTTCAGCAGGCTCTTTTGATTTTCCATTTCGCTCACCCGTCGATTGTGTTTACGGCCTGATCGGCTGACTGTGCCGTGGAAGCCGGGTCGGGATGGGCGTCCTCGTGAAGGCCACCCATGTAGCGTCCGATCTCTTCATAGCTGGCCTCGTCACTTGCCAGGTCAGCGACCGCCCGGCCCCGATACATGACAACGATCCGGTCGGAGAGCGCCATCACCTCGTCGAGATCAGCCGAGACGACGAGGACGGCCTTGCCGGAATTGCGCATGGCGACAAGGACCTTGTGGATGGATTCGATCGCGCCAATATCGACGCCCTGCGACGGCTGCTCGGCAACGATGAGGCGGGCGTCGCGACTGAGTTCCCGGGCGATCTGGATCTTCTGCTGGTTACCACCCGACAGCGAGCCGGCCGTCGCAAACATGCCCCCGCCTCGCACGTCATAGGCCTCGATCAGCTTGCCCGCACGCTCCTGCGCGCGGCGCGCCGAGAGGAACGGTCCATTTGAGACTTCCGGCAGATGGCCAATGCTGAGGTTTTCCCAAAGCGGGCTCTCGAGCGAAAGGCCAAGACCACCGCGATCGACCGGTATGTAGGCGAGGCCCGCCTCACGTGCCGTTCGAGGGTCAAGCGAGCCAGAAACGCCGTCAATCAGGATCGTCCCCTCGCCCGCCGACCGAAGACCGGCGATGCACTCGACTAGCTCGTCCTGGCCATTGCCCTGGACCCCAGCGATACCAACGATTTCCCCGGCTCGCACGGTAAGCGACAGGTTATCAACCGCCCGTTCGCCGCGATCGCCGAAGGCGATCAGGTTGTTCACCTCGAGGACCGGCTTGCCAATGTCGCGAGCGGCAGACTTGTCGACGCGCAGCAGCACGGAGCGGCCAACCATCTCGTTGGCGATGTCCTGCGCCGTAACATTTTCATTGTCGAAAGTCCGCATGATCTTGCCGCGGCGCATGACGGATATGCGGTCGGAAACGGCGAGTACTTCGCGCAGCTTGTGACTGATGAAGATGATCGTGCAGCCGCTGGCAGCCAGCGAGCGCATGGTATTGAAGAGCTCGCGTGTCTCGTTCGGTGTAAGCACCGCCGTCGGTTCATCAAGGATGAGGATTTCGGCGCTGCGATAAAGTGCCTTGAGGATCTCCACGCGCTGGCGAAGCCCGACGGGTAGCTTGGCGACGATCGCTTTCGGGTCGAGTTCCAGGTCGAAGCGCCGGCTGAGTTCGCGGGTTTCAGCCTCGGCCTTGGCAAAATCAACTCGGCCCGCACCCTTCATCGGCTCGGAGCCAAGGATGATGTTCTCGGCCACCGTGAACGATGGGGAAAGTTTGAAATGCTGGTGGACCATGCCGATGCCAGCGCGGATCGCCTCGGCAGGACCGCTGAAGCGAACATCCCGGCCGCGCAGCCGCATGTCTCCGCCGTCACGTGCGTGGATGCCATAGAGGATGTTCATCAGTGTCGATTTGCCGGCGCCATTTTCCCCAACCAGGGCATGGATCTCTCCCTTACGAACCGCAAGCGTGGCATTTTCGATGGCAACGAGGTCGCCGAAGGTCTTGGTGATCCCCTCGAGAACAAGAATATTCTCTGCGGGTACTGATTTGCTTTCCGTGTGTGCCTGCGACATGTCACCCTCCTCTGGCTGATGTCTTCTCTGCCCGGAACGCCGTGGTAGCGCGCCCCGGGCAGTTAGGGAGGAGTTTCGGACTACTTCGCAGCCGGGCGGTCGATCGGCGGCGTGCCCATCTGCTTTGCAGCGGGATCGAGCTCGATGTAGTTCGGCACGACGATCTCGCCGGAAATGACCTTCGCCTTTAACTCGTCCATCGTCTTCAGCGTTGCTTCAGAAATCAGGCCCTTGTTGTTGTCGTCCATGGCAGCTTCGACGCCACCTTCCTTCAAGCCGTACTGCTTGTTGACGCCGCCCTTGAAGCTCCCGTCGGTTACCGACTTGACGATGTCATAGGCAAGAATATCCACACGCTTCATCATCGAGGTGAGAACCGTGCCGGGAGCCATGCCGTTCTGATTGGAGTCGACGCCGATGGCGAACGTCTTGGTGCTTTTGGCGGCGTCGATAACGCCGGCGCCGGTTAGGTTCGCGACTGCGAAATTGACATCGGATTTCGCGCTGACGAGGGCGAGCGTGTATTCCTTGCCGGCCGCGGGATCCGTGAAGGAGCCCGAATAGCGCTCAAGGACGTTGACGTCAGGCTTCGCCATCTTCGCACCGAAGTAGTAGCCGTTAAAGAAGCGGTGGATGACCGGAATGTCCTTGCCGCCGACAAATCCGATCGTGCCTGTCTTTGACGTCAGCGCGGCGGCGATCCCAACGATGAAAGAGCCTTCCCAATCCTTGGCAACGGCTCCAACGACATTCGGGCCGATCGGATCGGACCCCACGTCAATGATCCCGAACTTCTGGTCCGGAAACGCCTTCGCCGCCGCCTTCATCGGCTCGATCATGTCGAAGGATGCCCCGAGAACAAGGTCGAATTTTTGGCCGGCGGCCCGGATCAATGACGACTGCATGTCCGAAACAGCACGTGGCTGGATAACGACGAATTCGATCCCAAGGTCAGCCTTTGCCTTTTTCAGGCCCTCGTTGATCATGTCGTTAAAGGAGTGGTCACCCAAGCCGCCTTCCGCGGTGACAAAAGCAACGCGCGTGGCAGCCTCGGCGATAGCCGTCATGGCTCCGAGAGACAGGGCGGCGCATAGGATTGCGGTTTTCAAGAGCTTCATTGTTGATCCCCAGTTCGGTTTGGAAACTTGCAGGTGTTCCGTTGTCGATTATTAAAGTTATGAATGCAAGTTGATACGACTTTAGACATGATCGTATCAAACTGTCAATACGTCATCCCACTTTAGCTTGGCCAGTTGCCGGTGGCGCGAAGGTTTGCAAAAGCATCGCGACAAAAGAATCGCGCTTTGCATGGAAGGCTACATGGCAGTTCGGCATACGGGTTGTGCGACGCTCATGGTCAACTACCGTGCGGCCGATCGTGTATTCCCCCTGCGTTTCGATGACGACGTTCACATGCTTCGTCTCAATGATGTCCGGATCGACAAGGGCCGCGACACAGACCGCGTCGTGGACGGGAGCCGCTTGCGGGGTGCCCGTCGGCTGATTAGCCTCGTACCCCTTGATACGATGCTCGATAATATCGGCGGAGGCCGTGGATGCGGGCGTGCCGTGCGCGCGCAGCATGTCGCACTGGTCCTTGGAAACGAGCGCTTCATGCGTAGCGTCAAGCGGCACAAGGGTGATCTTGCGGAATGGCGCGCGGAAAACCTGGGCGGCCGCCTCCGGATCTGCCCAGATGTTAAACTCCGCGGACGGTGTGATGTTGGACTTGTTCACAGCGCCGCCCATGATGATTAGTTCAGCGCAGTTTCCGGCGAATTGCGGGTCTATCGCGATCGCAGCGGCAAGGTTTGACAGTGGGCCGACGGCGACGAGGGTGATCTCGCCAGGCTGCTCTGCAAAGGCCTGGCTGAGTAAGATCGGCGCCGCGAGCTCTTTTTTGGCTGATGTCGCTTCAGGAAGCGGCAGCACTGCCATGTGTACTTTTGGATCACGTTTCGTTGCCCGCGGCGTGGGGAAATCGTCTCGAACGATCGGATGGCTCAGGCCTTGATAAACCGGCACGTCGCTGCGGCCGATCCAGTCCAGCGTGCGCAACGTGTTGTCCGTGCAGTTCTCGACTGGAACATTGCCATTGACGACCGTCACCGCGACCAGGTCGAGGTCAGGATGCAGGCCGGCAAGCATAATTGCCACGGAATCGTCGGTTCCGGTGTCAACGTCCAGGATCAGTTTCTTTCGCATTCGCGTGCCTCCGCTTTGCTTACTAAGATGGGCCCGGATCGAAAAAGCGGGCTCCGCGAAGACAATAGAAAGTCGGTTTGATTTTTTAGTCAATACGATATTTTGATATTTCGTATTAAATAAGTTGATGTTTCTTGTTTTCCTATTGAGAGCAATTGAATCGTCGGCTATATCAAGTTTAGTGACACCAGGGACAATCTCATGCCGAAGAAGCCACAGACCGCGTCAATAACCGCCGAGACGCCAGAGGCCGCATCCATCGATCGCGTCCCTGATGAAATCTACGACACGGTCGTCCACGCAATCCTGGACAGGGCGCTCGATCCCGGCACGAAACTCCCCGAGGAGGTCTTTTGCAGCCACTATGGCGTTAGCAGGACGATCGTCAGGGTGGCGATCCAACGGCTGCAGCAGGACCGCCTTGTTGATGTGCAGCCCTACAAGGGATGTTTCGTGGTTGTCCCAGATCTCAAGGAAGCAAGGGATATCATTGCCGCGCGCAAGGCGATCGAACCCTACATCATCAGGCGCCTAGTGGAGATCGCCACCGACAAGGATATCGCAGCGCTGAAATCCCACGTCGATGCAGAGGATTCTGCGTATCACCGAAATGATCAGCGCGAGGCCCTGAGGCTGTCGGGACAGTTTCATATCCTGTTGAGCGAAGTTGCCAACAATGGTGTGCTCGCGGTGTACTTGCGCAACCTCATCTGCCGCTCGGCCTTGGTCATTGCGACCTATAGCGACGTCACAGCCTGCTGCAAGGCGCACGATCACCGCCAACTGGTCGAGCTCCTGATGGCACGCGATACGCCTGCCGCCATGAAGCAGATGGAACGGCATCTCGATGATATCGAACATGACCTCCTGCAGGATGAGAAGCCGGAAGAAAAACCGAGCCTCGAAAGCGTGTTGGTCAAATATTCGAAATCCAATGCTTCTACTGCTCCAAAGAAGCCGATTGCCGTCAAGGGGTGAAGCACATGACATTGACAGGTCGAAACGCGCTTGTAATTGGTGGCGCAGTCGGGATAGGCCGTGCTGTTTGCGTTGCTTTTGCACAAGCGGGCGCCAACGTCGCCTTCGCCGATCTCGGCAAGCAGGATGAAAAGGCGTCCTTGCTGGCAGAGCTCAAAGCCATGGCGGTTGATGCCGTTGCGTTGGACGTTGATGTAACTGACGAAATGTCAGTGGCTGAGACCATCCGCCGAGCTCTGGAGAGCCTTGGCCATATCGATATCCTCGTCAACAATGCCGGCATCACCAGCTCGGGAGCCCCGATCCACCAACAGGATTGGGCTGTATGGTCGGCGATCTTCGACGTCAACCTCAAGGGGGTCGCCTATGCCATGAAGCATGCGATCCCGCACATGCTCGAACGCGGCTACGGCCGGATCATTAACACGTCCTCGCAGCTCGCCCATAAGCCAGTTGGCAACCATGGTGCCTACTGCGCATCAAAGGCGGCGGTGACTGCTCTTACGGCGAGTGTAGCGCAAGAGGTTGCGGGATCCGGCATCACGGTAAATTGCGTTTGCCCCGGCATGACCAACACCGCGATGCTCTGGGTCGGGGGGGCGGAATTTGTCAACGCAAAGCTTGCCGCCCTGCCAATTGGTCGCGCGGGTGAGCCGGAGGAGATCGCTTCCGCCTATGTCTATTTGGCGTCCGACCTCGCCGGGTTCTTCGTTGGCCAGAGCATTTCGCCCAACGGCGGAGACGTCATGTGGTAGATGAGTTTGATCAACGCCTTGCCTTCCTTCTGGAAGTCGACAAGCTAAAGCTGGTCGAACGTCAATCAAGAGTGGCAGGCGGCGAGCGGCGCGAAAATTCCGCGGAACATTCCTGGCACCTGGCGCTCTTTGCCCTTGTACTCGGAAAGGACCGACCGGTCGATTTGCTGAAGACGGTGAAGATGCTCCTCATCCATGATCTGGTGGAAATCGATGCAGGTGACACACCGTTTCACTCCAGCGACAGGCAAGACAAGATGGAAGACGAGAAGGCAGCCGCAAAGCGCCTCTATAGTCTCTTACCCTCCGACGAGGGTGTGGAATATCGGGCATTGTGGGATGAATTCGAAGCCGGCGACAGCGCCGAAGCTGTCTTCGCCCGAGGGTTAGATCGACTGCAGCCCCTCCTCTTGAACCTCATCAATGAGGGAGGAACTTGGATAGAAAACAGCATTTGCGAACAAACTGTCATGGAGCGATATGGGCCCGCGATATCGACAGCCTTTCCCGATCTTTGGCCAATCGTTGAGCAAAAGGTGCGGATTCACTTTGCCGGACGCCAACCAACTGTGGCCTCAGGTTAAACCGCTGATCAACGTTTGAAGCGCCCGCGCTGATCCCCTGAAGTTTCGCTGCTTCAATGCGTCGAAGGGAAAACTTCAGCGACTCGATACTCGCTCGGATGACGCCGGTTGGCGGAAACGGCTTGGATCGTGCCCAGTAGACCATCATGATCTGTCGCCGGGAGAAACACTATGCGGGATGATATCGAACGAAGGCTGGCGGCGATACTCGCGGCGGCCGTCGTTTGTTACTCTCGCATGATGGCAGCCGACGACGCCGCCACTCTGGACGTACTGAGGTATCACCGAGGGTCCATTTTTGATCCGGCCGTCGCGAACAACAACGGCCGCCTTGTGAAGCTAATAGGCGTGGGGCTGGTCGCCTTTACCCTTGGACTTGAGCTTCCCGTGATAGTATCAAATGTGCCAAGATTCCGAGGGGCTCCCGGAGTGCCGCCACACCTTCCGATTGCGTTGAACGCGATCGCCGGAACGCTAGGTCAGCTTGGGCCCAACTGTCGCGGGCTTGGGTAATGCGTGATGAGCGAGTCACGTCGGCACTCATTGGGCAAGTTCGATCGATCAGGTCGCAGAAATGCAAAGGCGCTGGAAAAGCTTGAACTCAGCGAAGAAGTACAGCGGTCGAAGCAGGCATCGATTTGTGTGACAGGCCATCTCAGACCATCGGTGTAGAAACGCAGCAGCTCGTTGAGCTGCGAGCTACATATCGTCGCTGAGGAAAGCCGCGATGTCACGGCTACGCCGAACGATGGAAGTGACAATCTCCCGACGTAATGTGTAAATCGAGATACCCTTATGCTTGCACCAAGGTGCGATCTGCCCCTTGCGAATGATGTTCATCTGGCTATTCGAGTCCGTGAAAAGCAGTGCTTCGTTCAAGCGTCAGTTCTAGGGGAATAACGCGAAGCGGCGCGAGTCGCCGCCTAAGAGGCGTTGAGTACAACGACCAACTCCGAACCGGGTTGCAGGAATTCAAAAGACGGCCAAAGGCATTGGCTCATCTTGTTCCGCAACGCTGGTTCAAACCATCGCTCTTGTATTGGAGGGGCAAATGTCACGGCGCAGATTTATTCCCATCCTGACAATTTGCATCGCGATGTCGTCCGCAAGTTGCTACGGAGAGGTCTTGGTCCAATCCGGTCCGCTTACCGCGCAAGGGGACTTCAATCTCGGAAAGGACAAGAACCGCCGGTCGCTCAGCGGCATCGCATGCCCGGGATACTCCGACGCGCGACATGTCTGCCTCGTCGCCTTCGACGAAGGTGCCGAAGCTCGCACCGTCGTGCTCGGCGTAGGGGAATACAAGGTCGACGACACGCCCATCGTACTCTTGCCTAGTGGCGGAGAGATGGATAGCGAAGCAGTCGCAGCGGACGACAAATACTACTATGTCGCCGGATCGCATGCCGTAAAGCGCGATGGATGCGAGCCAAACGAGACGAGCCACCATGTCGTGAGGATCGAATACGATCCAATCACGAAGCTTCCCCTCGCCCCGGAAACGAAGCCTGACGGTGCGACGAACGAAATTCGCGTAGCAAATGTCCTCGACGGATTTCTACGAGACTCCGTCGGCAAGTGCCTCGGCA
Organism: Hyphomicrobiales bacterium; assembly: GCA_900466605.1. Lineage (GTDB taxonomy): Bacteria > Pseudomonadota > Alphaproteobacteria > Rhizobiales > Rhizobiaceae > Rhizobium. Next base: position 3,984 of record UBMU01000045.1, on the reverse strand, counting down.
ATCCGGGAAACGGCTTCGATATCGAAGGGCTCGCCGCCTATCGCGGGAAGCTGTATTTTGGATTGCGGGGACCTACCACGGACGCTGAAGACGGCGCGCTGGCCTATGTCTTCGAGAGCGACGTCGATCCGTCGAAGTTGCTAAAGAGCGATCCATTTCAAGTGAAGGTCGCCAAAGGTCATGCAATTAGGGACATGGTGGCGGTGGACGACGGAATATTGCTCTTGATCGGCCCGAACGACGACAACAACACGGGGAGCGCGAGCCCCGGCTCCTGGTCGATTTCGCTCTGGAAGGTCGACGAAAATGCCGATCGGAAATTGCCGGTTTCGACCGTCGACCTCGGAGACCTCAAGCTGTGGAAGAAGAGAGACTGCGACAAGGAGGTAAAGCCGGAAGGAATGGCGTTTCTTAGAACCAATGCCGAGGGCAACCAGCAAACCTACCAGCTAGCGATATTCTCTGATGGAATGTGCGACGGAGGTCCGGTGATCGTGAGCGCAAGCAGGTCTAAATAGGGATGTCGCGGCTAAGCTGATCTCTTTTAGCCAACGAGCCGCCGACACGTGACAAGGCTCGACGGCGAGGATCGCCACTCGAAAAGGGAGCAACCTCTTTGGGACAACAGCGGATGACCTGGTGTGGTCGCGTTGCGCTCGCGGCTAATTCGGCCGCGACGCGGACCGCGAGAAATGATGTGCTGAGTAGATACAACGCCCTCACTCTCGATGAGCACAGCGACCTGCTCTCGCACATAAAGGTTGAGGCGGCCGGCATGAGACCGCCTGAAATCCCTGACGAGATATTCGAATACTATTTTTCCGTGGATGCGATGTTAGCCCATCCGTTTTTGGTGAGCTACATTAGGCCCGCTATTCGTTTCGCCGAAAGCTACGGTTTCGACTTCGGCCGAACGCCCATCATCACCTCGCCCGGATTGACATTCGGCGGGCAGGCTATTCCGCTCGCCGCGACTGGCTTGAAGGTCGCCGAGATACCCCTCGGTCTTGTTTTTCTAATGCGGGAGATCGGAAGGGGCATCCTGAACCTTCACAACTCCATAGCCGAACATAGGAGAAACGAAATTGAAGCATTTGCGGAAGCATGTGTCGACCTTGCAAGATTGCTGTACGAACCCGCCGCAAAAGTTTACGAGCTCAGCAGCCAAAAGTTTCGCGGCACGAGTTTGAAGTCGAAACTGTTTTCGGCACAGACGACGCACGTGATCGCCGTCTTTGTCATCTTGCACGAAGCCGGACATATTTTCCTCCAGCACGAGCTAAACCAGATCACGCGCGACCAGGAGTTCGCCGCCGATATATTCGCCGTCGAGGCTTTTCGATCCTCGAAAAAAGACCCGAAGTTCAACGTATTCTATGATCTGGCGCTTATTTACGTTTGTGATCTGTTCTCAATCATGGAACTCGAATTCGCCGTAAACGGCGGCAGCCTGCTGGGCTACCCATCGTTCGCTGAACGGAGAGATAACCTGCTATCCCATTATAGACCTGCGCCGGACGTAGTCGCGGCGATTGAAGCCTTCAGGGCTCAACTGGCAAAGTTCGCGCCGCAATCGTAAGGTAACCGTTCGGTTTGATCACCGAATTCCGGTTTGGCGCAAAGTGGGCACCGTTACCCATATGAAGCCGCCAACCGGATTCGACCTTGACTAGCTTCCCGGTCTTGAAGGCGATTGCGGCCGGTCGGTCATTTGCATACTTCGTGTTAGAGCTGCCCTTCCCCTCGCCACTGACCTTGACCGAGGCGTCTGCGATCGCCTGGACGTTTGCCCCGAGCTTCACCTCGCCAGAAGACCCGTCACTTCTGTCGACGGTCAGGCTACGCGAATAAAGGTACTCGTAGGCCACGTGCACCAACCCTCCATCGATGCGGTCCAAACCGATTTCGCTCGATCGAAATCCTCGATTTAGTGCCGCCTCGATCGCACCTACATCGTTGCGCTTTATCGTGACGTCTCTCAGTTGCATTTGTTCCACCCCACTGCTCTCTCCCGCAGCAGAGGCCTCAGCGCTACCGTTGACACCGAAAATCTTCAGGACCTCTTTCAGAAATGAGAAGCTCACCGTTCCGTTGCGCGCTCTCAGGTCAGCTTGCGCGAAATCCGGTGCTGCGGCTTCCACAGGATCGGGAATATCCTCGGGCGACGATAGGTAATTCCGCAGAGCGCCGTATCTTTCGTAAGTTCCGCCGGAAAGGACGTAGATATCAGGTGGTACGAGATCGCTTTGCCCGACAAGTATATTTTGGTAGCCGAGACCATTGAAAAATCGGAACAAGATTTCATCGCCTTGAGCCATTTCTACCCCTCCCCAAAGACACGCTATGCGATTATAGTATTAAAGCTCGACATGTAAAAGAGGTTGAGCGCCTGTAGATTGTCCGGCGCGTCGTTCTCACCCGTTTAGTCACTCGATTATCTAGTTCTGTTGCACTCTAGTTAACATTTCTTGGCGGAGAAAAGACGGATGCCCAAAGGAGAACTCGAAGAATTTCTCGAAATGCTTGCTCACAGGCGGGAGTTCGAGTTGGATATTTATCGCATTCTCGAAAAGATGCCACGCGATCGCGAAATTTTTCTGAAGGTGCCATACTGGATGCGGCTCCTGACGGGACTGGCCAACCTCAATACTGAAGACACGCTTACTAGTCTCAGGAAATTGAACTGGGCTAAGGACCACGTCGAACATTTGCGTCGCCGGTTTCAGCAGGTGCGAACGCTTTATGCCAATGAGAAGATTGCGGTCGGCGTCACACCCGATGTTCACTTCAATGGAGAATATTACAAGTTATCCGAGGGATTCGTACTGGCACTCCCTTCGGGCGTACAAACCTTTCTTCGATTCGAAGCCGAAATGTTCGGGGATGGCAGCGATCTCGCCTTTCGACAGAAAATGGCGGAGGGTTTCTCGCACGCGACTGGAACCTGGAACGGGCGGGCAAGCCGCCACATGCGGTATTGGCGGGTCGGGTTCCGCAAACAGCGGGCGACCTACGACGAGGTCAAGAATCGAGCATGGGGAGTAGAACATACATTAAGGTGCTATGCCGACCTCAATACGGTGGTGCGCCCGGACTTGGATCACGGCCGCAGACCACTTCCTTTTGGACCTTTTTTCGTCGGTCATCGGCTGGAGACAGGAACACACCTCTCAGTATTCGCAACAAACTTTTTGCTTCTCCACGAACTTGGTCATGTGGAGTTCGGCCATGATCATAAGCGAGTTACCCCCAATTGCGAGCGGCAGGCGGACAACTTTGCCATCGCGACCATCCTCTCGAATCAATACGACGATAGTGAAAAAGTAGCCAACCTCATTGGAGCATTTTTCTCCCTTTACATTCTTAGCCGCCTGGAAACACTCGATCAGTCTGGGGAAACTGGAACTCACCCGCCAGCACAAAGCCGCATCCAAGACCTTCGGACGCTGGTTGAAGCTTCGAATGCGTCCCCACGGGTAAAGGATGATTTCAGGGGAATGACGGAGCACCTATCGGCGCTGGGTGAGTTTTTCCATTTGTATCGGGCAGCAGAAGATATGGCGCATACGGTAGATCAGGTACTCATCGGGAGTATCGGAACGGATTACGAAGGAGTCTTTAAAGAACAGGTGCTGCGCTGGATGCTTGTCGGATCGTCGGATATGCTCTGCGACTACTTGGGCAAGCTCAAGTATCGGCTGGAGGAAAAGCCTGACGGCCTTGACGAGGAAAAGCGGCTAAACGCACTTCGGCAGATCAATGACGTCTTCGAACTGACAAAAGATGTCATACCTATCGGCAGCAAGTTACAATTCGCTTACGCGAACGCTGCCCAAGCGTGAGCCTCACGCATACCGTCTCCCCGCGGCGGCGATGCGCGCCCTTGCATTCGTCGACTTCAGACAAGAATCTTCCCCGAGGCAACAAGTCAGATCTCCCCTTGCGGTCGTTTCGGGACCGCCGCTGACCTTGCCCCGTTGAAAT
>UBMU01000019.1 GCA_900466605.1 Hyphomicrobiales bacterium | reverse complement strand
ACATGAGCGTCACCGGCGGGTGACATGTCGGCCACCAACCAAAGGATCCGTACAATGAATGAAGAGCGCCCGCCATTTCCTCCTTACACAATGGAGACGGCTGCCTTGAAAGTCCGGGCGGCAGAGGACGCGTGGAACACTTGCGACGCTGCCAAGGTTTCACTTGCCTACACACCAGACAGCCAATGGCGAAACCGCGCCGAGTTTGTCACTGGCCGGGAGGCCATCGTCGAATTCCTGTCTCGAAAATGGATGCGAGAACTCGACTATCGACTGATTAAGGAACCATGGGCTGTCCACGAGAACCGAATCGCGGTGCGATTTGCCTATGAGTGGCATGATGACTCCGGCAATTGGTTCCGATCCTACGGCAATGAGAACTGGGAATTTGCCCCCAGCGGCCTCATGCAGCGTCGCTACGCTTGCATTAACGACCTGCCGATCAGCGAACGGGACCGCAAGTACAGATGGGACCGCAGCGCCAAGCGCCCGCCCGATCATCCAGGTCTGTCAGAGCTCGGACTATAGGCTCGAAAGCCAAGCACGCCACGAAAATGAAGTCCGGAAATCATTGATGATGTCCGCGGCTTGTCGCGGACATCATCAACAACGCCCGAGATGCACCGCAGTATAGCCGATCTAACCGTATGTATAGTATCTGGCGTGGCCCGTTTCTCCTAAAGTTTTACCAACTCAAACCTGGGGATGACGATGACTTCTGATATGATCCATTCGACGGGATACCCGGCCACTGTAAGACGGACCGCCGTGCTGATCGCCGACCCCGAAGTCGGACCTGCGTCACCGCTGGTCGAGCATCTGATCGCCAACGGTTTCCACGTCTGCCTTGCCGATACCGCCGACACTGCCAGACGCCATCTGCGTGAGAGGGTCATTTCCTTTGCCATCGTTGAATTCGCCTTTGATGATGGTGAGGGATTTGATCTCGTGCAAGCGATTGCGAGTAGTTATCCGAGATGCCGTACCGTGGTGCACAGCCGGTTCTGCAACCTTGCAAACGCCGTAAAGGCGGTAAAGGCGGGTGCGAGCGATGTCCTTCCAAAACCCACCGATGTCGATTTTCTCGTCGGCGTTCTCCTGAACAAGGATCTGAGGCAGTCGGTGGTTTTATCATCCTTGCCAGCTCCCGACAGCATCCGCCATGAACACATCAGGGATGTCTATGTGTCGTGTGGTGCCAACGTCGCGCGTGCGGCGCGTCAACTATCCATGCATCGAAGAACGCTGCAGCGCATCCTCAAGCGCTCGCCACTCATGTGAATGGCGACATCGAATGCCCTCCACTCGTTCGCTTTCGGCTGTCGCCAACCGCCTTTCCTACCGAAATGGGAGATTGTGCGAGAGCTCTCGCATCGTGCCAGAGGAGGTGCCCGTCGCGATCTCGTATTCAGGGACGTCCCACGCTGTGATGATGGCCACTCCTGGTGATCTGGAGGATTTTGCCGTCGGCTTCAGCCTCACGGAAGGCATTATCGGTAGGATCGGTGAAATCACTTCGATAGATGTAGTCGAGACCGATCTCGGTATCGACGTCCAGATCTTTCTCGACGACGATGTCTCGAAGGCGCTGCGCGCGCGCAGACGGAGCATGATCGGTCCCGTCGGTTGCGGCTTATGCGGCATTGAATCTATTGAGCAGGCCGTGCGGCAAGTGCCCGATGTCTTTGCCTCCAATCTTGCTCTAACAGGCGACGATCTGTCCTACGCGGTGTCTTTGCTGAACTGCGCGCAGCCGCTTCATCGTGAGACGCGCGCCGTTCACGGTGCTGCTTTCTACGTGCCGGGTGAGGGACTCGTCGCAATCCGCGAAGATGTCGGCCGGCATAACGCGCTCGACAAACTCTGCGGTGCCGTCATGCGGACAGGCCGCTCGGGTACGCGCGGCGCCGTCGTCGTTACCAGCCGTATCTCTGTTGAGATGGTACAGAAAACGGCAATTCTTGGCAGTCCCATGCTGATTGCCATTTCGGCCCCGACCGCTCTGGCAATCCGCACGGCGGAGGAAGCTGGCATGACCCTGGTGGGCCTCGTCCGCGGCGACGACTACGAGGTATTCACCGGACAGGACCGTATCGCGTTTGCCCCTGCGATGGAGCAGCTTTTCCATTTTGGTTGAGGAAGCGGTCGCCCTGACAGGACGGATCAAGTAGCAAGCCAACGCATTGCCTTGGGGTCGCGTGATTATCACAACTGCCCTGCTCGTTTCTGAGGCCGATTCGCGCCAAAAGCCCTGACAGCTACGTCTGGCAGCAGGGCGAGAGTGATTGAGCAAACCCATCCATTCTACTTCAATGGGGAAGCGCGAACGGGAACATCGGTTTGTCTCGTCACGGCTGTTGCCTTGAGAGCGGGGGGTCCAACAAGGCGCCGGTGTGAAAGGTAGCGATCATTCATCTGCGCTCTACTGTGCTCTCATTGTCGCGACAGAACGGCGCGTCCGCTACGCTGACCAATCGGAATCGTCCGTCGCACTCGACCATCAGTGCCCCAGCGCCGACTCCAGACAACCGATCAGCTTCTCGATATCGACAGGCTTGCCAAGAAACGCGTAGGCTCCCCCGTTCATCGCCGTATTCCGCGTCCGGTCGTCTTTGTACGAGGTCACAAAGATCATCGGGGGGTGCTCCGACTGCTTGTTTAGTTCGACCTGCAGTTCGATCCCACTGAGACCGGGCATTTTCACGTCCACGAGCATGCAATCGATCTCGGACCGCCGTTCGAAGGCGAGAAACTCCTCAGCCGATGCGAACAGTCGGCACTGGTAACCACAGGACTTAACGAGATCATCCATGGCTTCACGGATGGCCTGATCGTCGTCGACGACGGCTATGGTAGGTACTGGGGGCAATGAAACGACCTTTTCTGACTGCTTTCAGGTTTTTGTTATGCTCTCACGCCCACTTCAAAGATATCATACTAAGATACAGGTGGCCTTAGGCTTTAGCCGAGCATTTCCGCCTTCCGCACAAGTTCAGCAACCGAGCGGACTTCCATTTTTCGCATCACGTTGCCGCGGTGCAGTTTGACCGTGACCTCGCTGATTCCAAGGTCGTAAGCGATCTGCTTGTTCATCAGACCCTTGACCACGGCTTCCATGACCTCGCGTTCGCGCGGCGTCAGGCTTCCGGCAAGCGAGGCCACAGCCTCGCTCTGCGCGCTCTGGCGCCGCCGTGACGCATCTCGTTCCATCGCCGTCGCCACCGCGTCTAGAATGTCCTGGTCTTTGAAGGGCTTGGTCAAGAAATCCACAGCGCCGGCCTTCATCGCCCGCACGCTCATCGGTATGTCCCCGTATCCGGTCATGAAGACGATTGGCATCTTGTTGCCGACACGCTCCAGCTGTGTCTGGAAATCCAATCCGCTGACGCCGGGAAGTCGGACATCAAGAAGGATGCAGCCGGGTCGGTTGAAATTCGCGGCCTCCAGAAATGCGTTCGCACTCTCGAACGCTTCCGCATCGAACTTCATCGAGCGGAAAAGGTCGGTCAACGCCTCTCTCATCGACAAGTCGTCGTCGACAATGAAAACTACGGGTGCAGGCGGTTCCTTTGGCAGCTTACGAACGTCAGGCATGTTCTATCTCCGGCTTTATGAGCAAGCACATCTCGAAAACCGCGCCACCTTCGGGATGATTGGTACCGTCTAGGCTTCCGCCGCGAACCTCCAGCGTGCTGCGGCAAATGGACAGGCCCATTCCCATGCCGGTCGCCTTGGTCGTGAAGAATGGGGCAAACAGCTTGTCTCTCACACCTTCGATGATACCGGGGCCAGTGTCACGCACTGTAACGCTGACGCGCTCGATATCTGGACGGTCCGTTGCTATCCGGATAGTGCGCTCGGGGCTCCCGGCCTCATCCATGGCCTGAATGGCATTGGTGATGAGATTGATCAGGACCTGTTGCAGCTCGATCTTTACCGCCGAGACAGGCGGGAGGTGTGGTTTCCTGTCGATCATGACCGTTGTGTTGCTCCGTTGAAGCTCATGCTCCATCAAAGCCATCGTCTCATCGATCAGCCTATCCAATCGAATGCTCTCGAGCTTGTCGCTAGAGGGTGAAAGGAGGTTGCGCGTGTTGTGGATGATCTCGCTCGCCCGCTGGCTGTCTCGGATCATTCTCTCCGCCGAACGGCGCACGGCGGCAAGATCGGGCGGATCGCGATCGAGCCATCTGAGCAACGTCTGCGAATTGACGACGATCGCGCCAAGAGGCTGGTTAAGTTCATGTGCGAGCGATGCCGACATCGCCCCGACAGTGGCGGCTTTCGACGCTCTTGTCAGCTCCGCCTGCGCTTCAGCCAGCGCTTTCAGAGCCATTTCGCGCTGGGTGATGTCGACCATACTGACGACAACGCGGTTGAAAGCGGCAGGATCGTCGGGGAAGCTAATGCTCAATAGCACGAGCTTGTCTCCGCCGTTCTCTGACCGGATTTCAACCTTGTCTTCGAAGAGCTTTCGACCGTCCATGATCGCCTGAAGCACGTCAATAAATCCGTCCTGCGCAGGGAGAATCGAGCGTCTTAGGGCGCTGATCGCGGAGTTTTCTGGACCAAGCATGTCACGTGCTGCTTCGTTTGCAGCCACGACCCTGATGAGGCCAATGCAATGGTCGACCAAATCAGGGTTTGCAGCCACATGGGCCCTGATGTCCGTGACGCCGTCAGCCCTGAGATCCATGAGATAAGAGCGAACTTGAGAATAGTCTCGCTCCCATAGCGCAACGCGCGTGCGATCGAAAATCGAGCGGTATCGGGCCTCACTTTCTTTCAGCGCAGAATTGATCGAAAGCGTGGTAAGGCGGGCTGTCTCTGTTTTGAGGAGCAGAACTGTTGTCACGAACAGCGCGGAAAGAGCGACGATCAGCCGGATTGTAGATTGTAGCTCCGCGTCGTCACCGTGCGTCATCGCGTAAGAAAGAAGCGTAAGTGCGGCACATGTTGCTGCAACAACAAGCAGCCCGATGCGAGTAGTCGTTTGCGCTGCAAGCAGCATGATGACGACATAGAGAACCGCGATTGCGCCTTCGATGTCGGTGTAGGTGTCGACGTAAAAGACTGCCGCTGCGAGCGCGACCGCAATCATCCCGAAGACCACGTTGTGGCCTCCTTCCGGATCGTGATCGCGCAGTATTTTTGACGCTATCGACATAGTTCCCCCATGGTATTTTGGCGCAACCATACCCGCTAATTGGCCCAATCTAACCTATACATAGGTGTGGTACAGCCAAGGTGGAAAAGCATAGATTCGAAGGCGAGCCGGTCGCTCTCCAATCAAACAGACTTTTCCTCGGGCATCGGCCGCGGTGCCAGCGTCCTGTACTGAAAGTCCGGATGCAGCGGACCAAACGGCATGGCGCCCATGAACACGACGAGTAATATGCCGATGACTGCGAAGCAGAACGAGAGCACAAAACCGTCGGCATAGGCAAGGACATAGGCCTGGCCGCGAACCTGCGTCGTGACAACCGACAACGCCTCCAGCCCCGCACGTGGGGAGGTACCAAACAGCGTTTCCAGCTTGGCGACAATACCGTGGAGTTCGTGCGAGGAGGCTGCGATCGAGCCATCCAATACATTGGAGTGAAACTGTTCTCGCCGGCGCAACCATGTGCTCAGCACGCTGACAGCCAACTCTACGCTTCCGAGCCGGATCACCTGGATATAGGCGGATGCCGCGGTCGCGCGCTTCGGATCGGAATTCGCCAGCAAGTAGACGACGGTTGAAAAGAAAGTGAACGACTGTCCGGCGGTAAATAGAAGAACGACGGGCAGGAAACTCCACGGCGACCATTCGACCGTCAGCCTGGAACCAATGAGAGATCCGAACGCCATCGCCACGAACCCGAGGAGAATGCACAATCTCGAATCCACCCGCCGTTGCAGATAGACGGCAAGTGTGATGAACCCAAAAACAGGGATGACAGCACCAACCACGTAAAGGCCGGAAATCGCGATGGGCCGCAGCCCGACGACGTTTTGCAGGAACGATGGGATGACGATCGATCCACCGGAACTGGATAGAGTGAAGGCAAGGATAACGGCGTAACCAAATCCGATGTTGCGAGACAAGATGACGCTCGCATGAGCCCAAGGGACTTTCACCACGCTCTCATTGATGAAAAATCCGATGGCAAGGATAGCGCCACCGACAAGGAGCGAGGTGACGATGCCTGATTGGAGCCAATCGAGCCGATTGCCTTGATCGAGTGCAACATAGAGCATCGCCATCGATGAACCGAGCAGAAGCATTCCGCCCCAATCAGCAGTTTTGAGCAGGCTGACGTTGATCTCTTCACGGGGAGCGGCAACGAACAGCAGCAAGGCAATCAGCGGCGCCACAATCACGTCCTGCCAATAGAGCCATTGCCAACCGAGATAGTCGCCATAGACTCCAACCAGCACAAAACCCAGGTTTTGCGACAGCGGCACGCGAAGCGCGTAGATCGCAATTCCGATCAACCAATATTTCATATCGAGGTTCCGGAATATCACCATGATGGTCGCCGGAATGAAGACCCCGAGCAGCAGTGCTCTCGCACCATGGAGCACAAAGAGCGTCGTGTCGCCATGGACGAGCGGAATCGCAAAAGAGATGCAGGCATAGATGAGGGTCGAGGGGATCATCACGCGACGCACGCCGAACACGGTGGCGAGCCATGCGACCGCCGACGAGATGAGGATCTGTGGCGCGTTGGCGACGGTATTCAGCCAGGACGCTTCATCCACTCCCAACGAATAGGCACCCCGAAGGTCAGGAAGGCCAACGGTGAAAACTCTGGTGTCGAACCCCACCACAAAGGAAGCGAGCAACAGTGCTGCTACGATGAGGTATGGACGGCTCGCAGTCGTACCGCTGGTCACCGGACCAAAGGCGCGGGCCGAGGCACTCATGGCCCTGCATTCACTGACGTATTGACGGTCACGATGGCCGACATTCCCGGCTTGAGGCGGTCGATCAGAGGTTGGCCAGCATCGAGATCGATTCTGACCGGAACACGCTGCACCACCTTCGTGTAGTTGCCTGTCGCATTATCAGGGGGCAGGAGTGCAAATATTGAGCCGGTTGCCGGTGACAGCCGGGAAACCGTTCCATGGAGGGTCTGGCCGGGAAATGTATCAACGGTGACGTCAGCCGGGCGGCCCGGGGGCATGTGTGCAAGCTGCGTTTCCTTGAAATTTGCCGTCACATAAACGTTCGGGAGTGGAACCTCCGAATGAACGCTAGTGCCCGCAGCGACAAAATCGCCCACGTGCACGAGCTTGCGGCCAAGAACCCCATCGAAGGGTGCATAGATTCTGGTGTAGCTTTGGCGGATTAACGCTGTATCCAGATTTGCCTGTGCCGCGCTGACCTGGGCGCGCAATAGTGGATCTTGCCCGGCGAGGACCTTCAGCTGTGCCTTCTGCTGCTCGATTGCGGCAGCCGTTGATTTGACCGCAGCCTGGGCCTGGAGATAGGCTGACTGTGCCTGCTGCAGTTGCTGTTGTGAGGTGGCATCGCCAAGGCTTGTCTGGCGGTGGAATTCGAGTTCGGCCTGGGTCTGCTGGGCAAGCGCCGAGGCATTCTGCGCTTCGGCCGCCTGCACGACAGCCTTCTGCAATTCGATTTGGTTCGCAAGGTTAGCGAGCGAAGCGTTGGCAGATGAGAGGCTTGCCTTCTCCACCTCGACGGCCGCATCGTATTCGCGAGGATCGATTTCGGCGAGCAATTGGCCTTTCGTAACACGCTGATAGTCTTCAACCGGCGTGCTCTTTATCGTACCACTCACCTGCGCGCTAAGTGTGGACACATCCGCATTGACGACAGCGTCGTCAGTCGATTGCCAGGCAGCGCCAGCTACCCAGCGGTTCCAGTCTGCCATAACCAGTGCAACACTGCCGCCAACGATGGTGACCGCGAGTACTGGAATGGCGAGCCGCCTGATCGTCGCGGTGGCCGTCGAGGACTGTTGGCTCGGTATCGGAGCCTCGCTGGTCGGTGCGCGAGCGGCCGGCGGTGAAGGGCTGAAACTTGTGATATTGAGCTGATCGGTCATCACGACCCTCACTTTTCATTCCGATCGGCGGAATTTCTTGCGGGAACAGTCACAGGAGCCGGAACAAACGAGACGTGCCCGGTACTATGGAACTGCACCCAATAGCCGAGTGCCATGAAGACCGAACCGCCGATCAGGTTTCCAAGCGTGACCCAGATCAGGTTGTGGACTGCACCGCCGACCGTGATGTTGGCGGGATGGTCGCCTATCAGCGCCATGGAGAAGGTGAACATGTTGGCGACGGAGTGCTCATATCCAGCGGCGACGAAGATTGTGATCGGCCAGAAGATCAGCATGATCTTGGCGGCGGCATTATCGGTGCGCCCTGCCATCCAGATCGCCAGGCACACCAGCCAGTTGCAAAGGATGCCGCGAGCGAACAGCTCAAGGGAGCCCGCAGACATCTTTGCCGAAACCGCGGAGAAGAACGCTTGGCTTCCATCGCCCAATAGTACGCCGCCGCCGGCCATATGAAAGAGGCTCGCGAGGATCACAGCGCCGAACAGGTTGCCGATCCATGCGCTGCACCAGACCAGCAGCGTATCCGTAACGCCCGCGCGCCCCGTCAGCATCGCGAGCGGCATGTACATCGCCGTTCCGGTGAAGAGTTCGGACCCGGCAAACACAACGATCGTCAGGGCCGATGAAAAGACGATGCCCATGATGAGATGCGCCCAGGCTGGATCGACATGCGCGGCGGCCGTAAACATGACGATGTCGCCGAAGCCGATGTAGGCACCGGCCATCGCCGCTCCGACCAGAAACGCGAAGAACTGTGTCCGGACGATGAGTGCCTTGTGTCCGCCAGACTCGGCAAAGGTGGTGATGGAATCCTGGTACATGACGAGATCCTCGCATCTGCCCGGATCGACCGGGCGCTTCGCTGCTTTATGCAAGGAGGTTAGTCACAGACACCGCTGTGTTGAATCATACGTAGGTGTAGGTGTAGGTGTACAGGAGGAAGGTCTAGGGGTTGGCAAACAACAGGACTGCAGCCCGAGAACACGGGCCCGTGATGCCCCGGTATCAGCGATACCGGGAGACCGATGAGATAACCATGGATCAGTTCAGCTATGGCTGGCAGCCACCATGACGGGTACGCCCTTGTAGGACGGCGTTCCCGAAAGGCGGTCATAGTGGCGCAAAGACATAACGGCATTCATCTCAGGGTAATAGCCTGCAACAGAGCCCTTCGGAATATTGTATTCGACTGCCGTAAAGCCACGGACCAGATGGGTTGCTTCTCCAGCTGCAATCAGGCCGCGAATATCGATCCGATCGCCATCTTTCAGACCGCGACCGGCGAGGTCGTCCTTGTTCATGAAAATCACGTCGCGCCGACCGAAGACACCGCGATATCGGTCATCGAGGCCGTAGACAGTCGTATTATACTGGTCATGGCTGCGGATAGTGGTCAAGACAAGCGCATCCGGGTTCTTGATCAGCGGATCCTCATCCAGGCCGGTAGCGACGAGGAAGTTCGCTTTGCCGCTCTGCGTATTCCATCGACGGAAGGAGGCCGCGACATCGAGCCGGAAGCCACCGGGCACGCGAACTCGCTTGTTGAAGTCATGGAAATCAGGGAAGACCACTTCGATCTTCTCCCGGATCCGGTCATAGTTTGCAATCAGGCCGTCCCAGTCGATACCGTGGCGATCGCCCAGCGTCGCCTTGGCAATGCTGGCAATGATGGCCGGTTCGGACCTTAATTCCTCGCTCGGGGGCTTCAAGAAGCCACGCGACGCATGCACCATTGACATCGAGTCTTCCACGGTAACGGCCTGCTGGCCGGACGCTTGTGTGTCGAGGTCGGTACGGCCGAGGCACGGAAGAACAAGTGACGTCTTCGCCACCAAGAGATGCGACCGGTTAAGTTTGGTGGCAATGTGGACCGCTAGATCGAGCTTGCGCATGCCCGCCCAGGTGGCCTCCGGATCAGACATGGCGACGGCCAGATTGCCGCCGAGGCATATGAGCGCCTTTGATTCACCTGCGATAATGGCCTCCACAGCCTCGACGGCATTGTGCCCTTTGTCTCCCGACGGCCGAAAGCCAAATGCCCGCTCCATTCCGTCGAGCAATGCCTTATTCGGAATTTCGGTGATCCCGACCGTGCGGTCGCCCTGCACGTTGGAATGACCGCGGATCGGAGCAATGCCGGCACCCTGCCGGCCTAAGTTGCCCCGGAGCATAAGCAGATTGGCGATTTGCTGCACGTTGCCCGTGCCGTTGGCGTGCTGGGTGATCCCCATGCCGTAGCAGATGATCACATTCTTTGCGTTTATGTAGACATCGGCAGCGCTCTCGATGGCGCTCCTGGCAAGGCCGCTTACTGAGACGATCTGATCCCAACTGGTGGATGCAACATCGGCGCGTAAGGCATCGAAGCCGACCGTGTGCTCTCCAATGAAGGTGCGGTCGAGTACGCCGGAACCACCGGCGGCCATATCGGCCGCATCGCGCTCGAATATCGCCTTCATCATGCCTTTAAGTGCCGCAAGGTCACCGCCGGTGCGTAACTGGTGATAGGCCGAAGCGATCGGCGTCGAGGACAAAGTTACCATTTCGACCGGATCTTGCGGCGCGGCGAAGCGTTCCAGCGCGCGCTCCTTCAGCGGATTGAAGACGACGATCGGCACGCCTCGGCGCGACGCATTGTGCAGCGTCGTCATCATCCGAGGATGATTGGTCCCGGGATTGTGACCAAAGCTGAAGATTGCGTCGGCGTAGTCGAAATCCTCAAGCGTCACCGTGCCCTTGCCGACGCCGATCGACATCGGAAGCCCGACGCTGGTTGCCTCATGGCACATGTTGGAGCAATCGGGGAAGTTGTTGGTCCCGTAGGCACGAACGAAGAGCTGGTAGAGGAAAGCCGCTTCATTGGAAGCACGACCGGATGTGTAGAATTCGGCCTTGTTTGGGTCGTCAAGTTTTTTCAGTTCGGCCGCAATCAACTTGAAGGCCGCGTCCCACTCAATCGGCTCGTAGCGATCGGATTCAGTGTTGTAATGCAGCGGCATTGTCAGCCGCCCGGCGTCTTCCAGCTCATGGTCCGTCCAGTTCCAAAGCTCCGAGACCGTGTTTTTTTCAAAGAGCTCCGGTCCCGAGCGCTTGGCCGTGGATTCCCAGGTAATCGCCTTGGCGCCGTTCTCGCAAAATTCGAACGACGAGGTATGTTTAGGATCCGGCCATGCGCAGCCAGGACAATCGAAACCTTCCGGCTGATTGGCCTTTAACAGGGTCTTGGTGCCCTGGGCCACGACCTGCTGATGTGCCAGTGTCTTGGCAACAGCCTTGAGTGCGCCCCAGCCACCGGCCGGTTGATCGTATTGCTCAATGCCTTCCGGCCGCTGATCCTTCATGTCGAACTCCTTCGATCCTTATGGCCACCAAGGGCCTGTATTGGCACATCAGGCAAGTGAGCGTAACAACGGGCATGGCCCCCGCAAACTATACAGAAGCATAGGGGGTTGCCGCCCGTTCGCCCGCTACTCGTACATGCGAAAACCGGATCCGATGGCTATTTAGTGCGCGATATCGCTCAGGCGACTGAGGTTTGATGAAGAGAGCAACGATCTGCGGATGTCGAGTGCGTAGGTCGTCCTCGATGTTCGCGATTGCCTGCTCGACGCCGGCCTTCGACAACTCTTCCTCGAACCAGACGCTCAGAGCGACTATCACCTGTTCCGGTGCCAGGTGAGCGCTAATCATTCCATTGACGCACTTGACCGTTGGGTTCTTCTTGGTGTCCTCGATGATCTCGGCAACAACCGATGGATCGGCTGGAACGCCGATCAGCAGCGATTTGCTTTGAGCCGCAAGCTTGAAGGCGGTAACAGCAAGGATTACCGCAATAACCAGTGACGCCAAACCATCGAAGCGGGGATCGCCCGCGACACTCGAGGCGAGCAGCCCGCCAGCGGTCGCCAGGATACCGATAATGGACGCTACGCCCCCGAAGACAATCGTGGAAGCCGTGGGATCCCTGCGCCGTTGCAGAAACCTTAGCAGGCTGTCTTTGCCGCGTCCCGCGCTTGTGCGACGGACAGCCGCACAGAGCGCTGCACCGTCAAGAACGGCAGAGCAGGCAAGCACGATGTAGCTGATCAGTTCGTTGTCGATCGGCTTCGGTCGCGCGATCTGGTGAAGCCCGTCGAGCAGGGCAATGCCGGCGCCGAGGGCAAAAATGAGGATCGCAACCACGAAATTCCAGAAATAGACTTCGCGACCATAGCCAAGCTGGTGTTCGGGGTTCGGCCTTCTGCCTGATGCAATGAGACCATAGAGAAGAATGATCTCGGTTCCGGCATCAACGAGCGAATGCACCCCTTCGCTCGACATGGCGGTACTGCCCGATACGGAAGCGGCGGCAAACTTGAGTGCGGCGATCGTCAGGTCGGCGAAGAGGCTGATCGCGACGATTGCGAGGCCTGTCCGGGCCATGCCTGATGTGTTGGAAAGGCTATTGATGTTGCCGTGCATGTTCCGCTTCTCTGCTCATCCTTCAGAACCTCGGCCCCTTACAAAAAGAAAGGCCGTCTCCGGGCGGATGGAGACGGCCAAGGCGGATCTTGGGGATCCGCGGCTTCGGTGCAGGGGGAGGGACACCGACGCCTGGTAGCTGGGAGGACGCTACCCGCCTCATCGAGGGGTTGAGGCGATGAGGAGAAGGTAGACCTGTCCCGCAGATTGCGTAACTACACTTAGGTATGGGGCGTTCTACACCAGCAGTCGGCCACTGGTTCGCGGTTGACGCGTAGGCACGCAAGGTTGCGCGATATTCATTTCTCTACGTCATCGGTCCGTTTGGTGTCTTGAGCCGGCTGGCACGAAAGACGGCTTTGCTGCCGTCCTAGATGGCGACATCGACAGCGATGGGATGCCAGTTGGCCAATGCTTCAGCAAGCTCTTCGCGTGTCGGGGCTCCGGTGCGCCCTCCGAATGTCTGGCATTTGATTGCCGCGGCCATCGACGACGCGCGCATGACATCGTCGATCGCCACGCCCTCGGCAATGGCTAGGGCGAATGTTCCATGAAAGACGTCCCCTGCCGCCAGCGTATCGACCGCCTTGATGTATGGTGCGACGAGGTGGCGAACGGAGGTGGTGGTGTCATCGAACCAGTAGGAGCCTCTTTCACCCAACGTCACGCTGACAAAGGCATGGCAGAAGCGCTCTTTCAGGATGCGGACTATCGATGCTGGATCTGTTGTTCCCGCAAGCCGCTCAGCGGCCGGCTGCGAAAAGACGATGTGGCTAGCTGCGGGCGCCAGCATTTCGATCACACCGTCCGGAGCCACGTCGCCGTCCAGAACGGCGGGCTTTTCCGCCTCGCGCGCCGCGAGGAGCGTTTGAAGGGCAAGCTTTGGCCAACGGACATCAACCATAACTGCGTCGAATGAGGCAATGTCGGCAGCGGTGACCGGCCGGGCAGCATCGTGCAGTCGCTGATCATAGAAAGGGACAATCAAGCGCTCGCCGTTATCGTCGATCAGAATCGTGGACACAGCCGAGCGGGCATCTGCCACGCGTAGAACACCGCCTGTTTCGATCCCGCTTGCAGATAGATCGCGAATGATACGCGCGCCTGTTTCGTCGTCGCCCACCGCGCCCCAGAGACTAACTCTTCCGCCGAGCCTAGCGATCGCAAAGGCGGCACTCGATGCCATGCCTTCCGCGATCTGCAGCATGTCGTAGGGCAGGATCTTACCTTGGCCGGTTGGCATGGTGCGCACTCTAAAAAGTGTGTCTAGCACCATGGCCCCAACGCAAAGAATATGCCGCGGCTTTGGGCGGATACCATCGATGGTGGTCGCCAGCGTCACTTAACGGCGCCCGCGGTTAGGCCTGCAACGATCTGCCGTTGCGCAAACACGGTCAAGATCAACACCGGCAGGGTGACGATCAAGGCTGCTGCGGCAAGCGGCCCCCAACTGACTTGCTCGAACGACAGCATGTTGTAGACCGCGACGGGTAGCGTGCGGGTTTCGCGACTTGCAAGAACGATGCCGAAGACGAAATTATTCCACGAGAAAATGACCGATAAGATGAATGCCACGACGATCCCCGGCCGCGCGATCGGCAATGCTACAAGGCGGAAGACCTGCCAAGGCGTTGCGCCGTCGATACTTGCGGCTTCCTCCAGTTCCATCGGTGTCGTTTCGAAGTAGCCGATCATGATCCAGACGACAATCGGAACGGTCACGACCAAGTGGATGATAATTTGCGGCCACAAAGTTCCGAGCAGATTTAACCACTGAAACAGCAGGAAGAGAGGAATCAGGAATGAAAGCCCGGGCGTCATGCGGGCGATCATGATAACGACAGCGGATTTCTCTGCCTTCAGACGGGCGATGCCATAGCCCGCCGGCACGCCGATCACCAGCGCGAGAAGCGTCGCTGCCCCCGTGACCAGAACCGAATTCCAGAGGTAGAGGAAGAAGTTGTTCTCCTCGAATACCTTGACGTAGTTTGACCAGGCGAAGCGTTCCGGGATTAAGATCGGCGGATAGGCGCCGTTGTCGATCTCGTATTTCAGAGACAGTGAGATCATCCAGAGGAAGAACAGTACGACGGGCGACACCATCACAAGTGCCACGAACAAAAGTCCGATCCGGTCAAGTGCCTTGCGCTTCATCAGCGGGCCTCCCCATCGGACCAGTTGGCGCGCTGCTTGACCATCAAAAGAATGAAAGAGAGCGCCACGATCAGAACGAAAAAGATGACTGCCATCGCCGAGCCATAGCCGATGTCGTAGTAGGAAAATGCCGTGTTGTAGAGGTAGATGTTGATCGTTTCCGACGCTGTTCCCGGCCCACCCTGCGTCATCGCATAGATGATATCGAAACTCTTCACCGCATCAATGCTGCGGATGATCACAGCGATCATCAAGAACGGCGCGATCATCGGCAGTGTCAGGTAACGGAACTTCTGCCAGACATTGGCGCCGTCGATTTCCGCACTTTCGTAGGGTTCGCGCGGCACTGCTGCCAGGCCACCAAGCACGATCAGCATCACGAGCGGCGTCCACTGCCAGGTTTCGACCAGCACGAGAGACGGAATGACGCTCATCTGGTTGTAGATCCATTCCTGCGGTCCGATGCCGATATAGGAGAGCAGGTAATTCAGAACGCCGAGTTG
The DNA here is from genome assembly GCA_900466605.1 of Hyphomicrobiales bacterium. Taxonomy (GTDB): domain Bacteria; phylum Pseudomonadota; class Alphaproteobacteria; order Rhizobiales; family Rhizobiaceae; genus Rhizobium. Next base: position 116,136 of record UBMU01000019.1, on the reverse strand, counting down.
CGGATGGAACATCATCGTCCAGACAAGCGCGATGGCGACCGGAGTCGCCATCATCGGCATCACGAATATTCCGCGCAAAATGCCGCGCAGCGGAAACTGGGCATCGAAGATGAGCGCGGCCAGCGTTCCCAGGAACAGCGGAGCGACGACCGACAAGGTCGTGTAGAGCACGGTATGCCACAACGAGTCCCAAAAGCGCAGGTCAACCGCTAATCGCAGGTAGTTGTCCAGTCCAGCAAAGACCTGTGCCTGTCCAAGCGTCCACCTGTTGACGCTCATCCACAGGGTAAAGACCCACGGAAAAACGATGACAGCCGCTACAACAACCAAGGCGGGAATGACAAAGGGCCAGTAATTGGGAGCAAACCGACCTGGTTTGCTCTTCTGCTTTGCTTTTGCTTTGACCGCGGTTGCGGTTTCCATGCTCACCGAAGCCATTATCCCTCGCTGCGTGCCAGGACCGGCTCGAACTGCGTTGTTGCCGTCTTGAGTTCTGTGGCGGGATCGGCGCCACCGATCATGTTGGTGAGACCAACCCCGTAGATGTCGCGGAACTCAGTGACCGGAATGATGATCGGCAAGGCAAGTTGCGATACCTTCGCGGAACCTGCGACCGCATCAAGCCACGCAGCCGGCATCTTTACGCCTTCGCGTACCTTCGCATCCTCAAGGACCGACTGGCGGAACGGGACGCCGGCACCAGCCTGAAGCAGGCGCGCACCCATGTCGTGGGAAATCGCCCACTGGCAGAAAAGATATGCGGCTTCCTTCTTCTGGCTTGCAGCCACAACACCGAGGCCGTCTCCCGTGGTTGCCGCTGCCTGAGCCTTTGGCCCCTTCGGCATGACGCCGTAGCCGACCTGACCGACGACACGCGACTTTTCTGGATTTTCGATAGGCGGCGCAAAGCCGACGCCGTCTAGCCACATGCCGATTTTTCCCTGCAGGAATGCCGACTGGGCTTCCGCCCAGTTAAAACCGGAGACGCCGGGAGGCGCTGCCTTGGTCATCAGCCGCTGGTAGAGCTTGGCTGCCTCGACGGCTTCGTCGGAGTTGGTCCGCAGCTTGCCATCCGCTCCGAGCGGGCTCGACCCGTAGCCGAGTAGCAGCGTCGTCCAAACCGGCGTATTGGCATTCTTGAGACCGCGGGCGACGAAGCCATAGGTGTTGGTCGACGGATCGGTCAGTGCCTCGGCAGCACTTGCCATCTCTTCAAACGTGGTCGGGTAGGAAAGTCCCTTCTTCTCGAAGAGCGCCTTGTTCCAGTAAACGATCCAGTAGTCGACCGAGAAGGGCAGGGAGCGCAGAACGCCATCGGAATCCTTTGCGAAGGTCATGCCGGCTTCGGCAAAATCGCCCTCGACCAGTGACGCATCGGTCAGTGAAGGATCTTTGAGAAAGCCGCTGATATCGGCAAGCCAGCCGCCCTTTTCAAACTGCCGCTTCTGGACATGGTAGCTCATATGCACGACGTCGAAACTCGGCTTGCCCGAACTCAGTTCGATCGTGGTCTTCTGGCGCTGCTGCTGCTCGGGCGTCGCCTCCGCGTTGACCTTGATGCCGGTCAGCTCTTCAAACTCGGGAAGGTACTTGATGAGAGTTTCGCTGCGCGGGCTCTTGACCAGATTGACTTCCAGGGTCGTACCGGCAAAACGCTTCCAGTTGACGGCTGCGGATGCAGAGCGAATGCCTACCAGGCTGCTGGCACCGAGGGCTGCGGTACCGGCGAGAAAGCTGCGACGGGTAGGGCTTAGGAACGATGATGGCATGTAACTCCTCCTCTTTTATTGCCGTCGATCTCCTCATCGCCGGCAGGTTATCAACTAGATCTTCAGGGCGCGATCCCTCGCATGGTTGATGTGGGCGGCGAGATTATTGACCGCATCCTCAGCAGAACGCCTTTCGATTGCCTCTAGGACCTTCAGATGCTCTCCCATCACGGGACCGACACGCCCATCGATTCGGAAGCGTTCTTGGCTGATCAGGCGCATCTTGATCGAATTGACCCTGTAGGCATTTGAAATGATCGTATTCCCAAGCGCGTCGATAAAGGCGTCGTGCATGCCCCAGTCGACGGCTTGAGCACGTAGCTCCAGCTCGTGGGAGGCGTCACCGCTGGCAATGGCGTCGGCAATATCGCGGTGCTGTTTCAAGAGCTCAGCGATCACCCCATCGGACGCCGAGCGTGTGAAGAGCGCTACTGCCTCCTTCTCCAGGAATAGACGCAGCTGAAAAGCCTCACGAATGAGGTTGAGGTCGATATGGGCGATCTGCAGGCCGCGCTGCGGGACGGTCTTGATCAGCCCTTCGGCCTCAAGCCGCGGGATAAGTTCGCGGATCGCCGCGAGCGTCAATCCGGTCAGCTCGACCAGACGGCGCTGGGAGACGAACTGACCCGGACGCACGTCGCGAGCCAGCAGGTGGCGCGTGAAGCTCTCATACGCCTTTTCCCGCAGCGTCGGCTGCTCGTCCGTTCCGTCCATTGCCTCCCCCTCGTACATGACACTTACGCTGCTTTGGAGCGGAAAAGCGCATCGAAGGCAAGAGCGAGCTGCTCCTGCCCCTCGCTGGAGATGGAAACCAGCGGCGGACGAACAGCGAGCCAAGTTTGCTCGCCGGTGAGCCGAGCGACCATGGCCTTGACGGCAGGGGTTACCGGGTACTTCAGAAGTTCGGCGACAAAATCCTCAACGCGGGCATCATCCCGGCCTTCTTCCGCCATCAACTTGACCTCGCGAGGTAGGAAGTTCGCCATACCCGAGATCGCACCCTGGCCGCCGAGGCGTACACCCTTTGCGAGGTGGCGCTCATCGCCGATCAGAATGATGAGATCGCCGTGGGTCTTCAGTAGACTTTCGGTAAACGGCCAGTCGCCGGACGAATCCTTCACGCCAATGACTATCGCCGGAAAAGCTTTCCGCAAGCGCCCGATCAACGACACAGTCAACGGCACCATGGTTACCGATGGAATGTTGTAGACGATGACGTCACGCGCCTTGTCGCCGAGGACTACAAAGACAGCCGAGAACCACTTGAAGAGGCCATCATCGCTGACATTCTTGAAATAGGAGGGTGGGGCCAACAGGATGTTTCGTACCCCTCTTGAAAGGGCGTGTCTGGCCTGAGCCGCTGCATCTTCGGCAGCGTCGACGAGTACGCCCATGACAATCTTCTGAGGAGCAATGCCAGCGCTGAGAAATGCTGCGAGGATGCGCTCACGCTCCTGCGTACCGATCGAGGATCCCTCGCCAGTGGTGCCAAATAGCGTGACACTTTCGCATCCTGCCGCAAGGCTCTGTTTTGCCTGCTCAATCATCACGTTCGGATCGATCTCACCCCGAGCATCAAAAGGGGTCGCAAGCGCAACTGAAAGCCCAAACTTTTTAGTCAATATCAATCCTCCCCAGTCAACGTGTTAGATGTAACAGACTAACATGTTAGTTGTAAATACGCAATGTACAGGCGGCAGCTGTTGCTTGCCAACGGACGGATGGACTGCTGGGTAGGGCGCTAGAAGAGCAACGTCATTCAGACGCCGCTTTCCTTTACTGCCTCCATCGCTACGAAGGTCGAGGTGCTGGCGACGAATGGAAGACTCGATATCTTTTCACCGAGCACGAGACGGTAGTTGGCAATGTCCGATGTGCGAATTTTCAAAAGGTAATCGAAGGCACCGGCAATCATGTGGCACTCTTCGACCTCCTGCAGCCTCCGTGCCGCGATGTTGAAAGCCTTCAGCGCGTGCTCCCGGGTGTCCGAGAGTTTCACTTCTGTAAACGCAACATGATTCTTGCCAAGCTTCTTCACGTCGACGATCGCGCGAAAGCCAAGAATATAGCCATCTTCGATCAATCGCTTTAATCTCACTTGGCAGGGTGTGTTCGAAAGGCCCACTTTTTTGGCAAGGTCGGTTATCGACATGCGGCCATCGGCAACAAGGGCCTCGATGATCTTATGATCGAACTGGTCGATTTCCCTGCCGTTTGCGACAATGCCCACAGTATCACCTTTGTAATTCGCCTAAATTAGGCAAATACAATCACGAGATAGCGATTTCAAGTGAAATCACCTTTTAGGGAACTGGTATGTTTTCGCCACTACCCCGACCTGGAGCAAAGACATGACGATCACCAACGATCAGGTGGCGAACAAGACCAACGACACCCAGTCTTGCGGCGCAAATCCCTTCGAGGATTTTGCCCCGGCAGTGAGAGCGCAAAGCGATCTGCGGCGTGCTATCACGGCGGCTTACCGTACACCGGAAACCGTTTGCGTCCCACTCCTCGTTGAGGCCGCTACGCTTCCGGAAAAAGTTGGGCAGGGGGCTGCGGCAACCGCCCGCAAGCTCATTGAGGCGCTCCGCGCTAAGCACAAGGGAACTGGCGTCGAGGGGCTCGTCCACGAATACTCTCTTTCAAGCCAGGAAGGCGTTGCGCTCATGTGTCTCGCCGAAGCCTTGCTGCGCATTCCCGATACGGCGACGCGCGATGCCCTGATCCGCGATAAGATCGCCGAAGGCGACTGGAAGTCTCATATTGGCGGTGGTCGTTCGCTCTTCGTCAACGCTGCAACCTGGGGCTTGGTGGTCACCGGAAAGCTTACCGCGACAGTCAACGATCGCAACCTCTCGGCCGCGCTCACCCGCTTGATCGCACGCTGCGGCGAGCCTGTTATCCGGCGCGGCGTCGACATGGCGATGCGCATGATGGGCGAACAATTCGTCACCGGCGAAACAATCGACGAGGCGCTGCAACGGGCAAGGCCGCTGGAACAGCGCGGGTTCCGCTACTCCTATGACATGCTCGGCGAGGCAGCGACTACAGGCGCCGACGCGGAACGCTATTACAAAGATTATAAAGCGGCGATCCACGCCATCGGCAAAGCGTCCGACCGGCGGGGCATTTATGAAGGCCCCGGCATTTCGATCAAGCTTTCCGCCTTGCATCCACGCTACTCAAGAGCACAAAGCGCGCGCGTTATGAGCGAGCTGCTGCCGAACGTAAAAGCACTTGCAGTGATCGCCAAATCCTATGACATCGGCCTCAACATCGACGCCGAGGAGGCCGATCGACTGGAGCTGTCGCTCGATATCCTGGAGACGCTGTGCCTCGATGAAGACCTTGCCGGCTGGAACGGTATGGGCTTCGTTGTCCAGGCCTACGGCAAGCGTTGCCCCTTCGTGCTGGACTTCATCATCGATCTTGCTCGCCGTGCCGGTCGCCGCATCATGGTTCGCCTCGTCAAGGGCGCTTATTGGGATGCCGAAATCAAGCGCGCGCAGCTTGATGGCCTTGAAGACTTCCCCGTCTTTACGCGCAAGATCTACACCGACGTTTCCTACATAGCCTGCGCCAAGAAGCTGCTTTCAGCAACCGACGCGGTCTTCCCGCAGTTTGCCACCCACAATGCGCAGACGCTCGCCACCATCTACCATATGGCGGGGTCCGACTACTATGTCGGCAAGTACGAGTTCCAGTGCCTGCATGGCATGGGAGAGCCGTTATATGACGAAGTCGTCGGCCGGCAGAATCTCAACCGTCCGTGCCGCATCTACGCACCGGTCGGCACTCATGAAACCCTGCTTGCCTACCTTGTCCGCCGCCTTCTCGAAAATGGGGCCAACTCCTCCTTCGTAAACCGGATTGCAGACCCGAATGTCTCGATCGATGAACTCGTCGCCGATCCCGTTGAGATCGTCGCCAGAATGCAGATACCCGGTCAGAAGCACGACAAGATTGCGCTTCCCTCGGACCTCTACGGCCAACGCCGCAACTCTGCTGGCCTTGACATCTCCAATGAGACCTCGCTGCAGGCACTGACAGACACACTGAAGGCAAGCGCCATGGTCTCGTGGACAGCCGCCCCAACTTACAAGATCGACGCGGCGCCGGCGGCGCGTCAAGTTCTTAACCCGGCCGACAGCAGAGACGTTGTCGGAACGGTGCGAGAGGCGACCGTGGAGGAGGCCGCGGCGGCAGCCAAGACCGCGCTCAACGCAGCGTCAACCTGGGCATCGGTGTCGCCGGCTGAGAGGGCGGCACTGCTTGATCGCGCTGCCGATATCATGCAGGCGAAAATGGAGACTTTGCTCGGCCTCATTATCCGCGAAGCCGGCAAATCGCTGCTGAACGCAATCGCTGAAGTGCGCGAAGCGATCGACTTCCTGCGCTACTATGCCGAGCAGACCCGCCGCACGCTTGGCCCGTCGCATGCACCACTCGGGCCCGTCGTATGCATCAGCCCCTGGAACTTCCCGCTTGCAATCTTCACCGGTCAGGTGGCTGCTGCTCTGGTCGCCGGTAACCCCGTACTTGCCAAGCCCGCGGAAGAAACTCCCCTGATCGCGGCGGAAGCCGTTCGTATCCTGCACGAAGCCGGTATTCCCACCAATGTTGTCCAGTTGATGCCCGGAGACGGAAGGGTAGGGGCCGCTCTGGTCGCCGCGCCGGAAGCTGCTGCAGTCATGTTCACCGGTTCGACCGAAGTTGCACGCCTCATCCAGGCGGAACTTGCCAAGCGTCTTTCCAAGGATGGCAAGCCGATTCCCTTGATTGCCGAAACCGGCGGCCAGAACGCCATGATCGTTGACTCCTCGGCGCTCGCCGAACAGGTCGTTGGCGACGTGATCGCTTCGGCTTTCGACAGCGCCGGGCAGCGCTGCTCCGCACTCCGGATCCTGTGCCTGCAGGAAGACGTCGCCGATCGCACGTTGACCATGCTGAAGGGCGCGTTGCGCGAGCTTTCGATCGCAAATACCGACCGGCTCGCCTCCGACATTGGTCCGGTGATCACCGCCGAAGCCAAGAGCATCATCGAGGCGCACATCGCCGCAATGGGCGGCGCCGGCTGCGGGGTCGAGCGCGTCGACTTGCCTGACGAAGCCAGCAACGGAACTTTCGTTGCGCCAACGATCATCGAGATCAACAAGATCTCGGAGCTGAAACGCGAGGTCTTCGGTCCCGTTCTCCACGTCATCCGGTGGCGACGCCAAGACCTCAGCCGTCTGATTGACGAGATCAACGCGACCGGCTACGGCCTGACTTTCGGCCTGCATACACGGCTCGATGAAACGATCGCCAATGTGACGTCGCAGGTGAGGGCCGGTAATCTCTATGTGAACCGCAACGTCATCGGCGCAGTCGTTGGCGTCCAGCCGTTCGGCGGCCGCGGTCTGTCGGGTACCGGTCCCAAGGCCGGCGGTCCCCTCTATCTCGGCCGTCTGGTTACGACGCCCCCGATTCCACCGCAGCACAGCTCCGTTTACAGCGATCCGGCTCTTTCGGAGTTTGCGAAATGGCTGGACCAACAGGGCTATGCCGAGGATGCGGAAATGGCGCGCCATCTCGGCAGCCAGTCTGCTCTGGGCTTGGAGACTGAACTCGCGGGTCCGGTTGGCGAACGCAATCTCTATGCGCTTCATCCCCGTGGGGCGATTTTGTGCGCTCCATCTTCTCAGACCGGCCTCATTCGTCAGGTCTCTGCCGTGCTGGCTACCGGCAACCGCGCCGTGATCGAATGCGACAACAGCCTGCGCACAATGTTGAACGGGCTTCCTGCCAGCGTCGCAGCGCGGATTTCATGGGAGTCGTCGATGGCAGCTGAGCCGATGGCTGGGGCTCTTATCGAAGGCGACGTCGAGTACGTCACGGAGATGCTCGGAAAAATCGCAGCGCTGCCGGGACCGTTGCTACTGACGCAGTCAGCCACGACGGCGGAACTTGAAAGCGATGCTGATGCCTACTGCTTGAACTGGCTTCTCGAAGAGGTTTCGACATCGATAAATACTGCGGCGGCCGGCGGAAATGCCAGCTTGATGTCCATCGGCTAGAACCAAAAGGAAGCGGGACACCGTGAGGATATTGATGAACGCATGGGCTCAACGTGTATTGTCACGATGAGCCCATGCGAGGTTGGCTGTGGATGGCCTGTCAGCGCTTTTTGGTGCAATCGAAGCTGTACTTGGGACCGATATTTGCCGCTTCTTGGGCGCCGTTAAGTTCCTGCTGGGTATTTTGGATGGCGTTTGCCCAGCTGCTTCGAAATTTTGTCTTGGCAGTCAGCCCCGAGACACAAGCGCGTATGTGTCGGCTCAACGAAGAGCGCCACTGTTAAGGTATCAGTTATTCTCAAGTTTGAATGTGCAGGGATGCACAGCATTCAATGCGTTGCTTGATCAAGTAAATTGTCGTCCTCAACCGACTTAAATATTCCCGCATAGTGCCCTGGCCTGTTGCCCGATCTCCAAAGCACCGGCCGAATGCGTAAACAGGAATGTAAGCCCCGTCCGCTTTCTGTGACCGGCGGTATTGTACCGTCGGATACTGGGTGATGACGGCATTATTGACCTGATTGGCCAAATTGAGGGCATCCTCTGGATGGATCCGCTCGATATATGTCTGTACGGGCAATCCATGTTCCGTCTCATTGGGATCCAGCCCAAACAGCTCAGCAAGTGCGGTGTCCGTATAGATAGGGTTGCTGTTAAGATCCCGCGTGAGCAAACCCGCATAAGGCTTCTGTTCATCCGAGCTGCGGTAACGAACATACTATTTGTGGCAGCCACCTTCGGCCCACAAATGCCGTACCCGCAGAATGCGCTGAGCCGAAGCTAATCTGCAAGCTGGCCTTTGAAGGAAGGGAGTACGCGCAGAGTTATACGGTCGGTGCTTCAACATTCCTGTCAGTCTGACCGTAAATCTTGTCGACGGTTTCCAGAATCTTTCGAACCCCGTGGTGCGATGTTGAATAATAATGGTTTGGGCATCACGACGAGTGGTGACCACATCAGCTTGGCGAAATTTGGCGAGATGTTGCGATAGTGAGGATTGAGAGAGGCCAACCTTGCAGGCAAGTTCGCCCACACTGAGTTCCTCCCTTGAAATAAAGGAAGCGATTAATAGCCGCTACTCGTTTGCAAGGAGGGCAGTCTTGTCGACGAAGTAGGCATTGTCAGTCATTTCTGCATCACCGCTATTACGAAAGCAGCCTACTTAAACGTAAGCTGGTAGCGATGCTACGCTACGACAAGATTATATTTTAGACAGGAACGATATTTGCGGGCGGTTCCACCTAATCCGGGCAAAGAGGAATGCAAAAGTCCGGTGCCGAGCTGGACGACGCCGGGCCTTCGAGACTGCACGTGGGGGGCGCGCAGTCGCGCAACGGTAGGGGTGTGTTGCATTGCGTCAACGTTCACTAGCAGGGTTGTTTTTCTACACCTGCGGCACCTAGGCTCGGAGTCTCGTAAAAAGCTGTAATTGCACTAGTATATTTCGGCATTGTTCGACATTCTGCCGCGGATTGCCGGCGTCGGAAATACCTTTCAACTTTTATCGGGAAACCTTGGGTAAGTGCATGTTTGACAAAAAGAAACTGGCACTTTCTGGAGCCGCTGCGATCCTCAACAGGTTGTATGGCAACAGGTCCCTTCAAAAAATGGTCTTCAATGCCATTCGGCTGAACCGGCCGGAGATTACCGATCTCATCGTCAACGATGATGTTAGCTTCATAAGCTATTGTCTGGCGAGGCGGGCTTGGTCGAAAGCGCAGATCATGCAAGATTTGTGGGTCTGTTTTGAGCCGGAGGAAATGAGAGGCGGCTTTTTCGTAGAGTTCGGTTCAACAAATGGTCTCAAGAACAGCAATACGTGGCTTCTTGAGAAGAAATTTGGCTGGTCAGGAATTTTGGCCGAACCCAATCCGCTCTGGCACTTTGATCTTGCTGCAAACAGATCGGCTCAAATCGACCACCGATGCGTTTCGTCCCGGTCGCACAATACAGTGAAGTTCCTTACGACTGATGCTTTTGACCCTGAATTGAGTTCGATTGCTGACTTCTCGCGCGGCGACCACTTCTCCGAAATCCGCAGCAGTGGAACGGTCATTGAGGTGCAAACCGTATCACTGAGCGATCTACTGAATTCCTATGGCGCGCCAGACGTCATAAATTATCTCTCAATCGACACCGAAGGGAGCGAGCTCGATATCCTTTCCGCTTATGAATTTGATCGTCGCTTCGATCTGATTTCAGTCGAGAATAATCCACAGACCGAAATGGCAATACAGAGCTTGCTTGAGGGTAGGGGTTACCGGAGGGTTTTTGAGCAATTCTCGCAGTGGGATGGTTGGTATGTCTCAGAGGACGTGCGAGCGAGGCGAACGACAGACGTTGTTGCGCCTGAGTCTTGATATATTACAGGCCGCCATCACTATGTGTTCCTGAATCCTAGTGAGAGTCAGCGCGGTCTAGGGCCGAGGCTGTCAACAAGGAGGGGACGAGAGCGTAGGCATGAGGCGCTTGCCCAGCTAACCTGTTCGAATTCACCAACACGAGGAGCGTGAGGAACCAGCAGTGCGGGCGAGAGCACCAGATCGCGGTCCTGCCGGTTGCCTCTCCACTCCGTTCGACGAGGTGTTCGGCATGCACTATGATGCCGACGAGCTTAATTTAGAGTGGGGATCACTAAAGTGCCTCAGTCCGGCCTAGCGTTCTGCATGGCAGCGATTTGCATCCTGGCAGCAGGTGCGGCGCATTCCATGGACAAACCGTCCCCGAAATGCCAGCAGATGGGATCAGAGTTGTTCGAGAACTTCGTTGCCTCGCAACTCCACCTATTATCTGACGGATCTGTTTTCGCTGGGGAGGGTGAAGGTGACACGCAGGCCGTCTTCGCCAAAGTCCCGCAAAAGGCGCAGAGACTTGTTGAACAAACCATCCGTGAGGGTAAAGGCTGGGCAGCATTCGGTATCAAGACGAATACTGAGAACCGACTGGAAGTTCAGGTCTTGTATCTTCTCGAGGACGGCGACGCGTGCGTGGCGATCCAGGAGAAGCCCGAGCAGATCAGCACGATCTATCTCCCCGAGGCAGTCTCTCGGTCGCTTCTCCTCTATTTCCGGCAACCGACCTATGGCGATGAAGTGGAGTTGCGCTCACGCATCCAGGCGTTCCTGACAAAAACCAATGAGAACCGACCGACCTCGACGGCTCCGCGGACGTTGAAGGGAGCGAAGCCGAGAAGAATCGACGCACGGGAGTACGTGAGGAAATGGCAAGAGACCTTCCCAGAGCCAATGCTTGAGAGCCTGGTCCGTCTGCAGGATGTCTGCAACGCCCGCAATGACGGCTCCAAGATAGAGCTTGCCAACAACTTTGTCACGAGCTCGGACATCGACCGAGATGGCGACGAGGATTGGATCGCGAATGGCTACGGTGTTTTATGCAGTGGGCCGGATGGGCGTCGTCGGGTGCTGGCGGGTGATGACAATGGAGCGACGGTTTGGATAACGACATCGGATAAAGGGGTGCCCGGGCCGATGGCTGAATTGCGTTTCTCGACAGGAGATACCATTTGGCAGTACGAAGGCTTCGTCGTTGTTGACTCTAAAATGGGTATCTACCCATTGAAGGGTGGCGTCGTCGGTAACCCTCTAAAATCCCTACCGTCGGGTGGGAAAATTTTGTTCAGCTTATCTAGAGGATAAAGCCGAACTCTACTCGGGGTATGCCGCCGGTCGTTCCTTTTTACATCGCAGTCTTTGAAAATAATCGACATTTCGTCCGCTCATCCAATACCGAAGGACGGCTCATTGAACCTTGATCGGGGAGTTGCAGCGCGAGCGCGCACCACAGTTGTCTCGATCCTGCCATTGTTTGCCGCAATCAACAATCCGCCACCGTGTGGCGATTCGAAATTACACTAGGAACATCGACATGCTAAAGACCACCGTCGTTGCCGCGGCTGCCTTGCTTTCCCTGACACAGTTCTCTAGAGCCTCCAGTGACGGTGCATGGAATGCTCTTTTCGCGAAGGTTAACGGCACATGCATCGGTCAGTCGCGCATGGTATCCCCGGAAGCGACTGGGCCGGTGGTATTCGACGACACAGCGGGAAAGATCGCGATCCTCCTTCGGGAGAAGAGCCGCAAGTCGCAAAAGACAATTAATCTCATATGTCTCTACGACAAGAAATCAGGCAAGGCTTCGATCGCCGAATACCAGTGGCTAGGACAGTAGGCAGCTTGGCGCAGGCCGTCACGTGGCCGTTTGCCCGTAATCGGGTTGCTACAAGCGAGTGGTCTGCACCCCCGTGTGAGTTCATGCTGAACCGCGACTTTTGTGGCTCATCAAGCTAGCCGGCATGTCTGATCTGCGCGAGCAGTTTCTTTCGGAAGACTTCGGCCGGGGTTCGATAGCCAAGGCATTTGCGGGGTGTTGCGTTCAGCCGGTTGCAGATCTCGATCACATCCGCATCTGTGACCGATAATGGATCGACCTCTCTCGAAAGCCATTTCCGGACGCGGCCATTGGTATTCTCGACGGTGCCTTTCTGCCACGGCGATTGCGGGTCGCAGAACATGGGGTAATCGCGGCGCGATCGTCCCAGGTCATTTCAAAAGATGATAGCTATCGGGGTGGTTGCTCCCGATAAGATGGGAAAACGGGCTCACGATTGGAACCGGGGCCCAAACATCGAAGGAGAGCAACCATGGACCAATATATCGGGCTTGATGTTTCATTAAAAGATACCGCAATCTCGATCCGAGAGGACGGCAAGCGGATTTGGCGAGGAAAGTGCCCCTCGGATCCAAAGCTTCTGGCGGAAATTATCCGCAAGCACGCCCCGCATGCCAGGCGCGTCGTATTCGAGACCGGGCCGCTGTCGACGTGGTTCTACCATGCGCTGACGACCGAGGGGATGCCCGCAATCTGCATTGAAGCGCGGCACGCGCAAAAGGTATTGAACGAAACACTCAACAAGACCGATGCCAATGATGCAGATGGCTTGGCCCACTTGGCCGAAGCCGGCTTCTACAAGGCGGTCCGGATAAAATCACTTCACGCGATGCTAACCCGCGCGTTGGTGGCGGCCCGCGATCAACTCCTGAACCTCACAACACAACTTAGCAATCAGATCCGGGGTATGATGAAGACGTTCGGCCTTATCGTCCCCAAAGGCACAGGTCTCGTGTTTGATGCCCATGTTCGGGATCTTCTGGAGAGGCAGATCTCTCTGGCACAGATCGTTTTGCCCTTACTTGATGCGTGGCATGACATCCGCAAGCGTGCGGCCATACTTGACCGTCAGCTTATTGCAGCGGCGCGGCAGTGCCGGGCTGCGCGGTTATTGATGACGGTCCCGGGCATAGGTGCCATCACGGCGGTGTCTTACGTCGCCGCAATCGAGGAACCAGAAAACTTCCGAACTTCGCGCTCAGTTGGCGCTTGGCTCGGGCTGACTACGCGCCGCTATCAGTCGGGCGAGGTCGATTGTGATGGGCATATCTCACGGAGAGGCGACAACCGTTTGCGCGGGCTGCTTTACGAAGCGGCGACAGCAATGCTTACACGAACTAGCGCCAGGAATGAAAGCCGCCTCAAAGACTGGGGTCTCAAGTTGCGCGAGCGGCTTGGCTTTAAGCGGGCGGCTGTGGCCGTCGCCCGCAAACTCGCAGTTATCATGCACACTATGCTCAAGACGGGAGAAATCTTTAACCCATCGGCCGCCACCAACGCATAATGGGGGTCTGACAGCGATCACTCTTAGCGCATATCTTTGTGACGCGACGAGGCGTCCCTGTCGTGGACGTAGGTCAGGTCATTCCGCGAACCTGGCGGCAGCTCTTAGAGACTGCGGGCAGAACATAGGAAGACCTTTCCCGCGAAGACCATGATGCGGCGGTCTTGGTACCGACCGCGGAGACAACCATGCTCCCGACATACGCTTGCTTTCACATCGAATTGAAGCGCTGAGCAAAGACTGAGAACTCGCAATATAGCCGATCCGAATCCGTGCAATGAAGATGTGCCCGGAGCTCATTCGACGCGTTTAAACATGCTTGACTCGCAATGCGCGATTAGACAACCAGGTTTGGGTGCCGATGCTCGCCTGAAGATACGGCCAATCCGTAAACTCCGTGCCACGGTCGAAGGTGATCGAGCGACGGGCTAGATGGGGTAGGGCCTTGAGGGCCTGTGAGGCCGTCCATGACCGGACGTGACTGACGGTCGTTGTTACGCAGGAAGACCGCAAATCGGCTCACGCGCTCGACCAGCGACGTGACGTTGGCCTTTCCAAACTTCTTGCGGAACTGGATAAGATCACATTCCCAGTGCCCAAACTGTTTGCGGTCAGCGACAGTGTCGGGACGACGCAAAATGTTCAGATCCGCGCTAAAGCGTTGACCGTGCTTGCGTCTTGCATGTCTTGGCCTGCGCCTGGCACGACGCTCCGGCAGATGTCGCCACAGCTTGATCGCCTGGCCGTCGGCCGAGTATGCGAATTTGTAGATCGTCTCGTGGCTCACCGAGATCGGATGGTGCTCCAGGCGCATCCGACCGGCAATCTGCTGTGGTGACCAGCCGTGTACGATCCGCTCGATCACCGATTGCCGGACATGCGAGAAGCGCGCGAGCTTGCGCAGCTTTAAACGGCGATCACAGGCCATCTGATGCGCGGTCACGCAGTAGTAGCCGCTGAGATCAGGAACTTCCTTGTCGACGAATAGGTTGCGCCGGACTTCGCGAAAGATCGTCGAACGATGCCTTCCGAGCTTCTCTGCAATGGCGTCAATACTGAGCCCAGCCAACCGCCAGCGGGCAATCTTACGGCGTTCGTCCAATCCAATCTGAGAGTAGGTGCGTTTCATTGCATCGTCCTTGCAATTGATAACCCATTGGGATCATTAGCAAGTCGCACTTCATTCTAGAACCCACCCGGCTACACAAGAAAATCAGGTAATCTATCTTATGGAACTTCCTGATGTGGCACGGCGAAAGAAAGAAAGTGATCCACACACACCACACCACACACACCCACCCTTACTTACTGAGCGGATAGCAGCTGCGCGTCACATCGGGCGTGCTTAGTCGGCCAAGCCGAGCGCCAATACCACTCGGCTGCTACGTCCGGCGTCCGAGAAATGGAATCACCTCCGCTGACGGATTTCAGCAGCAACACCGGATAGAATTGCCCCGCCGAGCACCGATCGTTCCAACGAGCACCTGAATTGATTGGCGCCCAGCGACTAAGTGCCCGGCACTAAGTGGCGATTGCCTTCAATACGGCCCAATGCACTGGCGACGAGGGCCATAATAGGGCTGGAAAGTGTTGTCGAACGCCCTATAAGTTCGATAACGTGCGTAGCACCAACTGACATGCCCACCGCCTTCATAGGCAATCGAAGGTCCATACTGGCGGACTGGTTGATAATAACGATAGCGAGGGCCTGCGCGCCCATAGTACCGATCATAGTAGGGTCCATAGTACGGCTGAGCTAAGGCGCCGCCAATCATCGCACCGAAACTTAATTCTCCCAGGGCCAACCCCAACTCCGATCCATGCCGACCACGGTAACTGCCGTAGTAGCGGATCGTTCGATCCGCCGCCCCCGTGACGCCATTGCACGGGTTTCACCTGGGGCGGCACATCGATCCTTGGTGCGTATATTGGAAAAGCCATTGCTGGCGTAACCCCGGTGGCGCCTATGATAAAACCCAACGCAATAACGGTTAGCTTTTTCATCATTGTTCTCCGCTCTGTGGTGGAGGATAAATCCTCGCCTGCCCGAACTAAAGGTGAACCCAATGTGATGCACTTCCAGGAGCACTTCATATTGGCCAAACGGTTCGCAAAGCGGCAACGGAATCCAGAGCGGCGCATTGGTCGGATTTCCTGGCATTGATGTTCTGCCGAAGAAATGTCACGCACGACTCCGCCCGAACGGCCAAGGACGCTTGTTCGTGACGCACTGCAGGTCGCGCGGACGAATACCAATTAATTGATATGGTAACTGTCGCGAAACACAATAGCCCCACAGGTGCTGCCGATCGATAAGGGTAACACGCGGTACCTCACCACTAGAAACGCGCTGCCAACCAACTGGTAGAACTGCTGGATCCCAGCGGCCAGTTTCTGGTCGATTGCTACAATGTGGCGCCAGTCGAAAGAGCGCGGCGGCGTTCACTCTTGAAATTGACATCTCGTGGCGTAGGAGCGACCCTTAAGAAGGAGCGATTCGGATCGCCTACCCTCTCGTGCGATCCACGTTGCCAGGGCGTAAATATTCTTTGTTGAGTTCAAAGCTATCAGGAGAAACACCATGATACCTTCGAGTCTCTTCTACGATCTTGTTGATTCCCAAATTGCCTTTAAAATTGTGCAGAGGAATTTCAACAGTCCGAACTTCATCTTCAGCGTACCGCGTGCGAAAGACGGGCAGCTCCGCCTCACGATACTCGGAAGCCAAGCGCTTATTGGCTCCGCTGATGCTGTACTCGCTCGCCTAAACGCGCTCCTCTGCGAAAATCCGACGCGTCAACCGCAGCATTCCTTTAGGCAACAGGCTACCAGCAACGAAAAGCTTATAAGTTATTCGCTTTTTCCAGAGGCGGAAAAGGGCAAGCAGCACGGTTTGCCCGAAGAGCTGTCGGTTGAATGCCGTATTATGCACACCGAGCATTGGAGCCCCGAGCGGGAAACAGTGATCGTGAATGTAATTGTAGAGGGAAAGCACAGCCTTCATATTATGGAGCGGGTCGGAAAGGATGCCGTCCAAGACATTGGTCGACTATCCCCTCATGCGCTCCCGAGAGAGATTCATCAGAAATTAGCGGCGAATGGATACCATGAGCAGAGCTTTGTGAATTTGTACGGCGATGAGGCCCTTGAAGAGGCAAGAACAAAGATAAAGGAGACCTGCAACAGGTGGGTTTCTCCCACCGCCGACCTACGACCTGCACGACACTAAGAAGGGAGAGGTGTCGATGACCGATGCCACAAAGGCGTCGTAGGGGTTCGTTCGCTGTGAGGACAATTGGCCTCCTCTCAATGTTTAATGAAACACCAGCATCAGAGCAGTTAGCCGAGGTTCCGGGTCTTTTTTGAGCTGCGCGTTTTTCTGAACCGGTGAGATCTCTGCGCAAAGCCAACTTTCGTTTTCCTGCTATGTTGGTTCGTCGCCTCACACTCGACGACGTGTGATGTCCGAGGATCTCGCGGATCCTGCCAGCCGCGGCCCGACTGTTGTCGCCAGTACGCGCTGTCCTCGCTGAGAAAATGGTTTCAATGAATTTTTCAGTTCGCTAATATTCTTCGATGGCAACCGAGCGGTGCGGCTTATGCCGGACGCAGCGGGACAAAGCATCCTAGAGAGGGCGTAGTCTCGAATGCCACCGGAAGGGAAGGCTTTTTGCTCTAAGGAGGCAATAGTCGAGCTGACCTTCTGCCAAGGGCGCTTCAATCGTGCAAAATGGAGGATTGAAATGAGTGACCATGTCTACAAGAAAGTGGAACTTGTCGGTAGTTCGAAGGTCTCCGTCACAGAGGCTATCGAGACGGCTATAGGGAGGGCCTCAAAGACAATGCGCAACCTCGAGTGGTTCGAGGTCGATCAAATTCGTGGTCACATTAAAGATGGGACGGTCGAACATTATCAAGTCGTGATGAAGGTCGGGTTCCGGATCGATGATTGACGGGCACTTTAGGGGGGGCACAACTGCCCTACTAGAACTTCCATGGTCCGACGAACCAACGAGAATGAATCTCTTCCGATCGGTAGTAGTTGCTTCCTTCTCGAGGTGTTGAAGACGGTTCGCAAAATCGGGTTGGCGATGCCTTTGCGGCCCCCGGGGGGGGCAAAAAAAGTGCTGAGCTAGGTAGCTGGGGCCACCGGCCTTCCCCCCTTTAGAAAGGGCTGACAAATTTTCGGGCGCTGCAAGGAG
This sequence comes from Hyphomicrobiales bacterium, assembly GCA_900466605.1. GTDB lineage: Bacteria > Pseudomonadota > Alphaproteobacteria > Rhizobiales > Rhizobiaceae > Rhizobium. The sequence goes on along the minus strand of UBMU01000019.1, from coordinate 98,414 downwards.
TGGGCACGACGAACAACTCTATCATTCCTCACCTTCACTCCAGCATGCAGACTTCGTAGTTTGGGGCAACTGCGAATGAAGCTTACGTCGTTTCCACGCCGGGTACCCCTCACCCCTTGCATAGGCTTCAGTCTCAACGCTATGCCAGTTCAAGATGTACCTTATCGCAAAGCCTTGGGCTCCCCATTTTGTAAACTGATCCACGTGTCTCAGTTCGTGAGCCCAAGCGCAGACATTCCGCGCAGAATTGGCGTCACGAAAGACAACGACGTCGATGAGCGTAACGGCGTCGGCGAACCCTCCCCGTTCAATCAAATGAGCAACGTTAAAAGAGCCGACGTTACCGATCTTGTAGCGAACGATTTTCATCGAAGCCTCAGTCGCGTAGCCGGTCAGCTGTCTACGGATGGACGGCGGGATCGGGGCGGCCCCCTCTATCGCGTCATTCCTACTTCGAACGATGGCCAGTTCTAGCAATGGGCCTGTAACCACGGAAGCTTGGATCCAATTGACGGCATTCATCACGCCGTAAATTGCATGGAAGACGGCATTTGGTGCATTTGGGAAACCTGCCTCCGTCAATTGCAAAAAGACTCCTCTTTGGGAGTCAACTTCGGACAAGCTGCTTCTAGGATAGGCGGGCGAGTACACCATCAGCGCCATTGGGAATAGATAGACGCTTAAATGTATGCGGTTGGAAAAAGTGAGAAGTCGATAGATTGGCATCGCGCACAATTTCTCAGATCGAGCAGCATTTTGGTGCTTTTCCCGCAGCGTTGATTGACCTCCCCCTGTGTGTTGATTTGCGAACCTACGGGTACGGCTGACGCTGACCTCTATGGTGGAATCACAGCGCCGCCGCGCCTCACCTTTCGGTCACAATCTCACTGCTCATGGAACTCTTCCGCGGATCTCTCCAGGTTCGAGTGTACATTAGTTCAAGATATCATCTTGGAGGGTGGTTGTATTGGCCGAAAGGCCAAGTTATTTTCCAAGCCTGCTGCTGGAGATTGTGAGGCGATTTCATGCCGGACACTACACGCTCGCACGTGTCGAAATCGTTGCCTCGCCGAGGAGCTTCTTTGCTTTTGCAGTAGTCATTCATCGCGCCCAGCGACGTGACTACTTCCTCGCTGCTGGTGCATTCTCGGCAAACGCCGGTAGCGTCCCAAGCCGAGTAACAACGTCTAATATATTGGGCCAGCCAGCGGGATCGAGGCCGAGCCGTGTTGCGCCGATCGATTGAGGGAACAGAAAAATGTCAGCGATGCTCGGCTCATTGCCAATTGAAAATGCGCCGTGCCGGTGATCGGCGAGCAACTTCTCGATCGCGGTTAATCCCTCACGGAGCCAGTGTCGGTTCCATTCAGCTATCGAATTGGCATCGGCTTGAAAGGTTGCCGTCAGGTACAAAGCAATGCGTGGAGGTAGAAGTGCATGGATTTCGGCGGCAATCGCCATCGCGATTGAACGCGCCAATGCCCGTTCACATTGCAATTTGGGGACCAATAGGGGCTCCGGCTGCAGTTCATCAAGATATTCGATAATGGCCAGGGACTGGGTTATCAATACGCCGTCATCGGTCAGAAGCGCCGGCACCAGACCTTGTGGGTTGATTGCTCGGAAGTCTGACTGACGGCTCTCGGCATCTTCACCAAGAATGCCGACCGATTGTGTCTCGACCGTCAGCCCTTTTAGCGCAAGTGCGATCCTAACGCGCGACGATGCAGAGGAAATGCCATTTAGATAGAGTTTCACAGACGTTCTCCTTGGCGCTTAGAAGAGGTCTTGGCCTGAGGGCGCGAAGGAGCGAAGCGGTAGCTCGACTGCCTGTGACGCTGCCAGCAGGCCCGAGAGTGGCGACGGCTCTTTCGAGCTGATATCATAGATACAGGGAGCTGCGAATATGGTTGCCGCAACCACACAGATTATTGCGAGTTTCATGGGCGTCCTCCTGAGACGAGGCCCTCGCCTCGTCTCACGTTCTAGTTTCTGGTAGAAGTAACGTTCAGATGAGCGTCAGCTCTACGGCAATGTTGCCTCGTGTAGCCTTCGAGTACGGGCATGTTTGATGCGCTTCTTCGACAAGCGCGCTGGCAATGTCTTTCTCGATACCCGGCAGACTGACCTTAAGGCGTGCCTGCAAGAAGTAAGCGCCTTCGGTCGTGCCGAGATCCACCTCAGCATCGACAGCGGTTTCTGCGGGCAACCTGATCTTGCGTTTTCCGGCTGCGATACCAATCGCCCCAATAAAGCAAGCTGACCATCCCGCGGCGAAGAGCTGCTCGGGGTTGGTGCCAGCCCGTCCGCTGCCGGGAGGAGACAGCTTGATGTCAAGCTCGCGGTCGTCGCTACGCGCGACCCCCTCCCGTCCCCCGGTTGTGTGCGTCTTGCCGGTATAAAGGACTTTGTCGATGTTGGTCATTGAACATTCCTTCGCTAGCGCCGGTTTATGCGGCGTCGTGTGACGATGTCCGTTTTGAAGCTAAGACGTATCCAGCTTGTTTCGCGATGAGGCGGTTTTGTAACGAAGCGTAGCTACAGGAGGTGATGATACTATCCGATACAAGTACGACGGACTGTCACGATCTCAATGGATCGTCACTTCGGCAGCTAGGCCGCCACCCTCCCGATTGTAGAGTCGTATCGACCCATCGATGGCTGAAGTAAGCTGCTGGGCGATGGCTAGGCCCAGGCCTGAGCCTCCGGTCTCGCGATTTCGTGACTGTTCCAGGCGGAAGAAGGGTTGCATTGCGGCCTCTATCTGATCCTTGGGGATCCCTGGGCCGCGATCCATGACAGTAATGGCGATCGCGCCCCCATCCTTTCGCTCAACAACGACCTCTGCCGCGCCGCCAAACTTCAGAGCGTTGTCGATGAAGTTGGAAAGGATACGGCGCAATGCGTGGGGTTTGGTTGCGACCGTGCCGGTGACGAGGCTGACGATCGAAACGGGTTTTCCGGTATCCTGGTAATCGTAACACAGGCTCTCGACGAAAGACGCGAGGTCGATGCGGGTGAATTTTTCGCTATTCCCGTGCGAGCTGCGGGCATAGGCAATACCATCTTGCACAAGCCTTTCGATCTCTCCGAGATCCTTCAGCAGTTTCGTCCTCTCCGGAGTGTCGTCAGCCATATCGGCCCTCAATCGCATTCGCGTGATGGGTGTCTGTAAGTCATGGGAAATCGCAGCGAGGATCTGGACTCGTTCCTCTAGATAGTGGGCAATACGCTCGCGCATCGCATTGAAGGCCCGTGCGGCATGTGCGACTTCACTCGGACCGCTGTCGACCAGCGCTGAACCCTTCTCGTAGGGATCGAGCGCGTCGGCAGCAGCTGCGAGATCGGCGAGCGGACGTGTGGCCTGGTGGACCGCAAACCAAGTGAGGAGAACGATGAGTAGCATTTGCACGACGAAGACGTAGGGAAGCCAGGTCGCAAGCGGCATGATCCCTCGCGGTGTGATGTCGATCGTTAGTGGCGTCCCATCACTTAATATCAGGTGAGCTTGTATCCGCGATGTGTCTCCGGGAATGGACTCCATGCGGATTGGGAACCGGTGACCGATTGCATCACCAATGGTTGAGGCAATCTCCGCACCTCGCCGCGATCCATCCGGCACCCCGGGCGTGCCGGGGCCGAGGACGAATCGGTAGTTGCCGCGGCTCAAAGGCTCGGTGAGGTCTGTTCGCTGATCTGCCGGCAACCGGTCGAGGAGCGCAATGGATGTTGCTACATCACTCTCGAGGGTGCCAAGCATCACCGCCTTTGCAGACATGTAACGTTCGGCGTAGAGCACGCTGAACGAAAGGCCGTATGCGATCGCAAGTCCGACGAGAAGGATGATGAAGATCCGTGATCGCAATGTTCTCGGCCAGTAGCGGCCGGGACGAATGCGCTCAGGGGCAATCATTGACGCAACTCCAATACTTCAATCGGAACGGAAAAAACATAACCCTCGTTGCGTACCGTCTTAATGTAGGTTGGTTCCCGGGCGTCGTCGCCTAGACGTTGGCGAAGACGGCTTACGAGGAGGTCGATCGACCTGTCGAACAGCTCGGCATCGCGACCCTGAGTGAGGTTGAGCAGCTGATCACGATTGAGGACGCGCTGCGGGTGATCGATGAAGACGCGGAGGAGACGGTATTCGGCGCCGCTGAGCGCAATTGCCGTACCTTCCACGTCGAGAAGATTGCGGGCAACTGTGTCAAGCCGCCAATCGCCAAAGCTCAGCACTTGGCCGGCTTCCGTGACCTGAAAGTTTGGCGGGAGCATTCGTGTGCGTCGGAGGATGGCATTTATTCTCGCCAGCAACTCCCGCGCCGCAAAAGGTTTTTGCAAGTAGTCGTCGGCACCCAGCTCGAGGCCAAGAATTCGGTCCATCTCGTCGCTGCGTGCCGTCAGCATCAGGATTGGAGTGGTTTTGTGCTTCCCCGCTCGAAGCTCGCGGCAAAGCACCAGTCCATCGTCTCCAGGCATCATCACGTCTAGAATAATTAAATCGACGGTGTTTGCCGCGAGAAAGCTGCGCATCTGTCGGCCATCGGCTGCGACCGTCGCTCTTAAGCCATTTTTCCGCAAATAGCCTGAGACCAACTCGCGAATTTCCCTGTCGTCGTCGACAATTAAAATGTGATCGACATGGTCCATTGCCTCTTCAACCTTTCCAATAAGTCTTGTGGTCCGTCGCCGCAGCCTATCTTCATGAAGCAAACGTTCAAGTAGCCACCTGTTAATGGTGGTCCGTGCTCGGGCGTGCGCCAAAGGCTTACTCTACCTGAACGTCTAGTGTCACTGTTCGCCTTATAAGGTTATCGTGCGTCGTTCACGTCACCTCTATGGCAGCAACTATTAGCTCCTCAATTAGAGCCGATCTGATCGGGCATTAGATTGCGCAAACGTATCCCCGATGTGTCGCTGGCTGGCTATTGTGAATATTTTTGTAACATCCTGTTTGATAGATACATTTGGTTACAAAGAAAGTATTGGCGCGAGGCGATGACCTACTGTTTTATGCCCGCTCCTTCGTGCCTTTCGGTGGCGAGTCCTTTCGCCTGGCTCGGCGAGCGCCCTTCCCTCGTTTCGTGAAAACTGTGCCCGATCCCGCTGCGCGCGGATGACGTGCAGAAATGCACACGAGTGCATCATATGCTGCGAAAGAAAAAGAATGTAGCAAGGGATAAATGAATTGACAGTGGTCACCGCTTCATGCAGCATTTGCACGCGATTGCAATCGCGCGAGGCGTGGAGGCGCCGGCGCATCTGGAGGAAAGCATGGTTTATATTAAAGCTATCGTCGCGGCGCTTGTCGCGAGTGCTACTTTTGCAGCCTATTCGGCGCATGCTGCGGGCGATCTCAATCTCATATGCTCGGCCGACGTTGTTATCTGCGAAATGATGAAGGACAGATTCGAGAAGGAAACCGATATCAAGGTGAGCATGGTTCGTCTGTCGTCGGGCGAGACATATGCCAAGGTTCGCGCTGAAGCGCGCAATCCGAAAACTGATATCTGGTGGGCAGGCACCGGCGACCCGCATCTGCAGGCCGCGAGTGAAGGGCTTACGCAAGAATACAAGTCGCCAATGCTCGGCGAACTTCAGGACTGGGCAAAAAGTCAGGCAGCGAGTGCCGGGTACAGAACGGTTGGCGTCTACGCAGGGGCCCTCGGCTGGGGTTACAACACTGATCTTCTCGCGAAGAAGGGATTGAAGGAGCCCAAGTGCTGGGCTGATTTGCTGGACCCTTCGTACAAGGGGGAAGTGCAGATCGCCAACCCGAATTCCTCCGGAACTGCCTACACAGCACTTGCAACGCTAGTGCAGATCATGGGTGAGGACAAAGCCTTCGACTACCTCGCGAAGCTAAACGCCAATGTCTCGCAATATACCAAGTCGGGTTCGGCACCTGTGAAGGCGGCTGCTCGCGGTGAAACGACGATTGGAATTGTCTTCATGCACGACGCTGTCGCTCAGGCCGTCGAAGGTTTTCCGGTCAAGTCAGTGGCGCCCTGCGAAGGCACTGGATACGAAATTGGTTCGATGTCGATCATCAAGGGCGCCAAGAACCTGGAGAATGCAAAGAAGTGGTACGACTGGGCACTTACCGCGGAAGTTCAATCACACATGAAGGATGCCAAGTCCTTCCAATTGCCTTCCAACAAATCGGCAGACGTTCCGAAGGAGTCACCGAAATTCGAGGACATCAAGCTGATCGATTACGATTTCAAAACTTACGGCGAGCCGGATAAGCGCAAGGCGCTCTTGTCCCGTTGGGACAAGGAAATTGGAGCGAAGGCGAACTGATTTTTTCATGATTTTGTGGCCGGTTGCATCAGTTGCCGGCCACCCTGTGATGGTGTGCTCGAGCGGGAGCAATCGGATGAAAAACCACAATCGCAGACTGGATATTGCTCTCGTCTCCGCCGTTGCCGCCCTGATACTTCTCCCGTGGTACCGGGTCGAAGGCGGCTTCTTCGGCCTGGGATGGTTGGCGGATTTTCCAGGTCTCCCCTCTACCGCGCCGGGTATCCTGCAGGTCGCCTCCCATGGCCGATGGTGGCTCGCGATCGCCGTCCTATTTGTAGTGTTTGGCGGGGTCGCGCGCTTCCAGTCCGATCCAATCCGTCGCGGTACTCTGCTTTCCTGGACAGGTGGCCTTGGAATTTTGTTCCTTGTCCTGGAGGGTCTTGCGATCGGCTTTACTGGCTGGAACTGGTCCATCAGCGAAACCCTGTTTGGGGCACTTCCAGACGGCCAACCCTCGATGGGCGCCGGCGCCGTCGTCGTTGGCTTTGCATTCGTTCTCTTCCTATCGTTTGGTCTTGCTGAACGTGGTGTGATGAAGGGTGATGCTTTTGTCGTTAGCGCCATCGCCGTGTTGGTATTTCTTGTAGCCGTCTTCGTCTTCTATCCGATCGGCAGCATGTTTATCGGAGCCTTCCAGGATTTCGACGGGACGTTCAATCCCCACGGCTTTGCCGCCAACATCCAAGACGCGTCGGTCTGGGGTCTCGGTTGTGTGGTCGGCGGCGAGCGCTGCGGCGTTGCTTGGCGCACACTTTGGCTGGCAATTCTGACAGCCGCGAGTTCGACAACCCTTGGTCTCTGCTTCGCGCTGGTGGCCACCCGAACTCGTCTTCCCTTCAAGAAAGTCCTTCGGCTTCTTACCATCCTGCCAATCATTACGCCGCCGTTTGTCGTCGGCCTTGCGCTGACCTTGCTTTTTGGTCGTTCAGGGGTTGCTACACAGTTCGCGTCCAATCTGTTCGGTGTTGAGCCCGGACGCTGGCTCTATGGTCTGACGGGCATCTGGATCGCGCAGGTCCTTTCGTTCACGCCGATCTCGTTTCTCGTCCTCATCGGAGTCGTCGAGGGAGTCAGTCCATCAATGGAAGAGGCTTCGCAAACGTTGCGAGCCGGCCGTTGGCGCACCTTTTGGAGGGTCTCCGTGCCCCTTATGAAGCCCGGCCTTGCCAACGCATTCCTCATCGGTTTCATCGAAAGCATGGCTGACTTTGGCAACCCTCTGGTACTCGGGGGCAGCCACGGCGTGTTATCTACCGAGATTTTCTTTGCTGTCGTGGGCTCGCAAAACGATCCCTCCCGCGCGGCCGTTCTCGCAATGATCCTCCTTTGCTTCACTCTCTCGGCATTCATCGCGCAGCGTTTCTGGCTTTCGGGGAAGAGCTTTGCAACCGTCACCGGTAAGGGCGACTCCGGCCAGCATATCGCGCTGCCGCGCGGTATCACTATTGCCGTATATTCGATCGTCATCTCGTGGATGGCCTTCACAGTCGTGGTCTACGCAATGATATTTTTTGGCGGTTTCGTACGCACCTGGGGGCTCGACAACACACTGACAGCGGAACACTACATTCGTGCGTTCTCTGTCGGGTTTCGTGATGACGGTGGTCTGGCTTGGACGGGCGTTGCCTGGAACTCGTTCTGGACGACAATGGAGATTGCGCTGCTCTCAGCCCCGATCACCGCTGTGGTCGGTCTGCTGACTGCCTATCTGATCGTCCGTCAGAGGTTCGCCGGCCGAAACCTCTTCGAGTTTGCGCTCATGATGAGTTTTGCTATCCCAGGCACAGTTATTGGCATTAGCTACATCATGGCGTTCAACCTGCCACCACTCGAAATGACCGGAACTGCAATCATATTGATTGCCTGCTTCGTATTCCGCAACATGCCGGTCGGCGTACGGGGCGGTATAGCCGCCATGAGCCAGCTTGATAAAAGCCTCGACGAAGCTTCTCTGACACTGGGCGCCAACAGTTTTCGGACGATCCGGAAAGTCATTCTTCCGCTGCTGCGACCGGCCATCACTGCAGCCCTTGTTTACTCTTTCGTGCGCGCCATCACATCCATAAGTGCCGTCGTGTTTCTCGTGAGTGCTCAATACAATATGGCCACTTCCTACATTGTCGGCCTCGTTGAAAATGGTGAATACGGTGTCGCCATCGCTTATTCGTCAACTCTGATCATAGTGATGGTCGCCGTCATCGCAGTCTTTCAGGTTCTTGTTGGTGAGCGGCGCTTGCGACGTGAGAACCGCGTTGCACTTTCCGATCCGACGGCCACCGCTTCGGCACCTCTCGGTCAGGAGAAAACCGCATGAGCACCAAAAAGCCAGGTTCTGTTGTCTTCGAGGGCGTTCGCAAAAACTTTGGCGCCTTTACCGCAATCCCAAATCTCACGCTGACGATCGAGCCCGGCACTCTGGTCACACTGTTGGGCCCATCCGGCTGTGGCAAGACAACGACACTGCGCATGCTTGCTGGACTTGAGAATCCTACCTCCGGCAAGATTATAATCGGGGGAAAGGATGTGACAATGCTGCCGGCAAACGAACGCGACGTTTCGATGGTTTTCCAATCCTATGCCTTATTTCCCCATATGACGGCGGTCGACAATGTTGCATACGGACTCGAGTCCTCAGGACTTAAGAGACAGCATGCGCGTCGGCGCGCCGAGGAAGGATTGGAACTCGTCGGTCTTGCCGGCATGGGGCAGCGCCTTCCAGCTGAGTTGTCGGGCGGTCAGCAGCAGCGGGTGGCCGTTGCTCGGGCATTGATTCTCGAACCACAAGTACTGTTACTGGACGAGCCCCTTTCGAACCTCGATGCGCGGCTTCGCCGCCGGGTGAGAACTGAAATCCGTCAACTACAGCAGCAGCTGGGCTTTACTGCGGTCTATGTCACCCACGATCAGGACGAAGCGCTCGCCGTCTCCGACCAGATCATTGTGATGAAGGATGGAGAGGTCGCCCAGAAAGGACCGCCCCGCGACCTTTACGAGCAACCTGCATCAGCCTTTATCGCGGACTTTATCGGAGAGGCGAATGTGGTGCCTTGCGACATCGTTAACGTTGAAGGCGACCACGCCATCATTAGCGTCGAGGGTCTTATTCATCGCGTCACGAGCCGTAACATTCGCCCCGGACCTGCGCAGCTTGCCGTGCGCCCCAATGCGATTTCGCTGGCGCCCAAAAATGGAGGAGCCTTTAGTGGCCATATTACCCATGCCGCGTATCTCGGGGACCACATAGAGTACGAGGTTAAGACGAGGAACGGCACGCTTTTCGTTATTGATCCGGCAGTGGAAACGGCACTGCAGCCTACCACAGAAGTCGAGATCGGTTTCAAAGATCGCGGTATTGCTATTATCGGCGGCTGATAGTCGCTTTTTATCAAGAGGATAACACCTATGACGTCGCATGTCGTACCAGGGCTCGAAGCCCGCTTTGCACTCGCCGAAGTAGTGGCCAATGAGGCGGGTCTGCTGGCAATCGATTATTTCAAGCGACGAAGCACGCTGGTAATCGAAACCAAGCGGGATCCTCAAGACGTCGTTTCCATCGCCGACCGCGACGTGGAGAACCTCATCCGCGCGCGGATAAAAGAGGCCTTCCCCACTGATGGCGTGCTTGGCGAGGAATACGGGCTTGAAGCAACAGGTTCAGGCTTTACCTGGATCGTCGATCCAATCGACGGCACAAGTCCGTTCGTCAACGGTATGCCGAACTGGTGCGTTTCCATTGGCTTGCTTCATGGAGGAATACCGGTCGTTGGTGTGATCTATGCTCCCTGCCACGATGAACTGTACGCAGCCGCGCTTGGTCATGGTGCAACACTCAACGGCAAGCCGCTTTCGGTTGATTCACGCCGCACCATCCGAGATTCCGTTACGGGCATAGGAGCAAACAACCATGTTACCCCCGCGTTGGTTGGCAGGATTGTTGAACGTCTTCTCGATGCGGGCGGCAATTTCGTTCGGAACGGATCTGGTGCCCTGATGCTTGCCTACGTCGCCGCAGGCCGCTTGGTCGGATATTACGAACCGTACATGCATGCGTGGGATTGCATGGCCGGCTACTGTCTCGTCAAGGAAGCCGGTGGTTGGTACTACCCATTCCCAACGGATGGAGAGGGTCTAACAAAGGGTGCACCAGTCCTTGCCGCCGCGCCAGGTGCGATTGAGGATTTGCGTAAAATCGCGGCTCTATGACTTGAGCGAGGTAGGGAGGCCATCCGGGTTTTGCGTGCCAAGATGAGGTCGCTAGTTTCCGTATTGTCGCGCGACCACCACCAACCGCGTGACACGAAGTTTATTCGGCTATCAGTCAAGGCAGGCGTCGTAGATGCGGTGCCGGTTGAGCAACGTCCGTCAACCCCCTGGCAATATACTCAACCGACACTGCTCCCGCCGCCCCAGTTGATCCACTGGGAGTTCGGTACGCACGTGCTAACGCTTCACCGTGATGGCATTGGCACGCACGCTTTCAAACGAGGCGTCCCAGGTGTCGCCCCAGTAACCTGCTTTACTTGGCCCGCGGGGCATGATCCGTCATCGACAAGTACTCTCTGCCCCGTGGCAAGCGAGCCCTTTGGTGGCTCTGCCTTGATCTCTTCGGATAATTCGCATCATATGTGAAGCAGACCCTAGCATCATGATGTCAACTATGCCGCTTTCAAGGGCTGAGCGATACCCGTTGCAAGGATGCAAGCATTGACGCGGTACAGAAGTGTTCAAGCACTCCCTTCCGCTGTCGTCGCGAAAGGCGCGTGGGTTAGATTGTTTTAATACTCGATGCTAGCTCCTAGTTGAGCACCGCCCCCCGTTTCGAGAACTGTTGGACGAGCATGATGCCTTGCTCAAGGAGAACCTCTGCGGCCTTTATATCCTCGGGTCCAAGATTGCCTGAGAAGCCTCGTATTGTATTGGCCACAAAAAGTGAGTTCGCAACGAAACGATGATCGCCCTCATCCTCGGCTGCGTCCGCAGTTGCCTCGAGTGCGTCGGCGACGGTGTCGATCAGGCTGGATCTTTCCAGTGCAGTCATATCAGTCAGAGTTTTCGAACTGCCGTCCATAATTATCTCCTTTCCCGTGCCAACGATTTGTCGAAGCGCCGGTTCGCAAAAAAAGCTCGCGTGGCGGTTTCTGGCAGATGGAGACGGTTTTCGAGCGACAAAGTGATGGCAGCCGCGCGCCTATTGCATGGATAATTTGAGACGAACTGAAATCTAACGCTTTCGTTCAAGAAGTAGCGTGGAAAACTGGCGCATCAAGGGGCGATGGCCACGGTTGCGCGTCGCCACGAAGCAGGAGGGTTGAAAAGGTGCTAAGTACTTTCAGTCGTGGCAGTGGTAGCACTCAGTCCCATCGCCCGCGGATTCGAACCCGACACGTTCGATCGCTCCCGGAGCACGATGTGGATGGCTTTGGGACCTTTGGGCTCTATATCGTAGGAGACTTGCTGACTGTCCTGAAGGGACTGAATGCCTGAAGCCTGGAAGGCCGAGATGCGTACGAAGATGTCATTGCCACTACCATCAGGGCTAATAGAGCCACGCGCTCTTTGTCTGACAGAACCCTAAAGTCGATATTGGGTAATGTCGCGATTATTTGGAATACGCCTCCGAAGAAGAGAAGGCCACACGTCGATGGCGTGAATGAACTTGAACGTCTTTTTACAAATCCCTCGCGAAGCTTGACTTCTGCAAGCGTCAGGACAGCGTAGGCAGAAGGTTAATCGGAACACTCGCAAGGGCCGCTGATGACATGACACCGATGAGTCGGTGGTCACGATAAGGCGAAGATTCTCACCTCCCGCCCGATGCCCTGTAGTTCCTGCATTCGGGAGACAGAGGTAACGCCGGAATCTCGTAGGATCTCTGAGACTTGGGAGTCTCCGATAATCGCCTCTGTCGTTAGTATCACATTGGGATCGGCGAGGCCCTGTACACGGGAAGCGATATTGACAGTCTGGCCAAAGTAGTCTTGCCGGTCGTTTAGGTTAACTGCGAGGCATGGCCCCTCGTGGATTCCGATCTTCAAGAGAAGATCGTCGCTACCGTGTTCAGTATTCAACTGCAGCATAGCCTCTCGCATTCGCAGTGCGGCGGCGACCGCGCGGTCAGGGCTCGGGAAGGTCGCCATTACGGCATCTCCTATGGTCTTGACGACTGCCCCGGTCTCTGTGGCGACGATATCCTGAAGAACGCGGAAGTGCGCCCGCACCAGATCGAAAGCGGCAAGATCTCCAACCCGCTCGTACAACGCGGTCGAGCCTCTCAGGTCTGTGAAGAGGAAAGTCAGGCTCGTGATCTGGAGACGCTGGTCGACATCAAGCGTGTCGGTGCGATATATTTCGCGGAAGGTCTGGTTCGTCAGTAGGCGCTTGGCAGTCAAAAAAGGCCGTCTGCGGCCAAGCAAATCGTGCAGGTCGTCCCCCGCGACGCAAACGTTTGGCACAACTCTGCGATCGGTATGGTTCTCCAGCGTGAGCCGCAGCATGCCGGGTCGCAGCGTAATCGTCTCGTTTAAGGCATGCCCTCGGCTGATAACCATCGAGAGGTTTTGGCGTTCGTCTGTCGCCTCACCTTTCACGTCGATAAACTGCGCTGAGTGTGTCACTGCATCGAAGATGATGACGAATTGCTCAGGCAGTTTCAATGAAACAAAAGCCTTCTCTCCGGGCGCCAACTCGATCATCTCCAATATGATACGATCGAACCTCGCTTCGAGGTTCTCGGGCAGATCGACGCCGGAGCTGAAGAAGATTTGGCGGTAGTACTCCAGCGGAGGTAATCGGTCTGGATCGTGGCCAGCAATCCTGCGAACTCTTGGACTGACCGTAAACGTTACTTCGACCATCTCATCTAGTGTTGGCTTGTATCCGGCCGCGCATAGCGCACAATGGTACGTGTCCTTGACCACTCCCTTCAGGGTGGCGCCGGTGTCAAGGACACCGCCGCATCCTGGGCAAAGGACATTCCAGGTCATCTCGAATGCGCCTATGCGAGCTGCATGCAAAAGCGCCGCGATCGTTCTTTCTTCATCGAGATGATGCTCATTCGCAAAGGCGAGCGCGTTGATGCGGTTGAGTTCGCGGTCCGAGCCATACAAGACCACAGCCTCGATACACCCGACTATCTGTGGGTCTGCTGCCTGTCTTAGGGCGACAAAAAGCACGTCCACTTCGCTCATCCGAAAAGCCTTTGTGCGGATAACCCTGCGTTGATAACACTGCTGGAAGATCATAACATGGGCGTTTCGCGATAGAAATCTCGAGGGTGAAGGTTGTTCGCCCCCATCTTCCCCATCGCAATGTCCTCGAGAGTACAGCTTTTGGGCTGAGGTGCAGGGTATTGAGCGCCAAAATGCCGTGGATGTCGCCGTGCGCTGGTTAGAGCGCCTGGGCGTGATCGGATTTGAGCAAATTCACCCCAACCAGCTCTCAGGTGGCATGCAACAAAGAGTTGGCCTTGCTCGCGCTCTCGCCAATGACGTACCCACCGATCGGGTGCCCCTGCCCGGCTGTGCTTTCCGTCCACCCAGCGCCGGTGGACGGATCTACCTATTCTAGACCGATTTGTCTGGCGCCCTTACAGAATACTGTCTGGTCGTCAGGCGCCAAGTGAAACGCTGTCAGAAAATCGCTTAGACGATAATGCGGGAACCTTTCCAACAATATGCCAAGGCAAGCCCGTCCCTCCTGGATCCTTGCAGCAAGTGAGAGGCAAATTGCAGCGATTGCCAGAATATGGGCATGGGCATTCGGTCGGGCAGCAGCTTTTACTCCCCAGTCCGCAGCTTCCATGAAATTCCCAAGGCGTACCAGGGCCAGCGCCCTGCTCGCGAGCATGGCAAAAAGGAGTGGGTCGAAGGGGCTCAGCGCGCGTGAATGATCGGCCGCAGCGATCGCCGCCTTGGCATCGCCAGACTGGGACTGAACAAATGCGAGGGAGTAATGGGCTGTGGCAAAACTCGGACTGAGCTCGATCGCCTGTTGCAGCTCGCTGACCGATTGCTCGTGAGCCCTCTTAAGCCAATGTGCGCGGCCGATCGCCAGGTGCGCCGTCGGATCGCGATCGTCAGCCATCATGCTCTGATTTGCAGCTCGGTACGCGAGTTCGGCTTCCACATCCCGATCCGCCCAGTGCTGGAACGCGTTCTGGAAGTGAGTGAAGGACAGGCCCGCATGGGCGCGCGCGAATGTCGGGTCAAGGCCAATGGCCTTCTCGAAAAAGTGCTGCGCTTGTGCGTTGTCGCTCCTGGTGAAGCGATACATGTGCCAAAGCCCACGGTGGTGGGCCTCCCATGCATCAAGAGAGTTTGGGGGCTTTAGCATCGCTCGATTGCGTTCAATCGTTTCAACTTCGCGATCGATCGAAACTACAATCCTGCTCCCAATTTCTTCGAGGAGAATAAGCGTTTCAGCAGCATTGTGGTCAAACACTTCGGCCCAAACGATGCGAGCGGTTCGTGCTTCCGTCAATTCTACACGAACTATGACCCGGTTGCCGCGGCGCTCAAACAGCCCATCGACGATATAGTCGACGTCGAGCAAGGTCGCCACCTCCTCGACGGTGTGCCGCCTCTCGCGCAATGCGAACATCGTGCCCTGCGCAATCACCTTCAGTGAGCGGAGCTTTGCAAGCCGAGTAATGATGTCGTACGAGAGTGCATCGGAAGGCCCGCCTGGTGTGACGACCGCGGAAGTATCGGTGAAGGGCATGATTGCTATCGAGGCACGTCGGAGCTCCCTTAGGGAATTCGTCGGTTCGTAAGCAGTTGGAGTGGCCACAGAAACGGATGGACGTTGCATGGTCGGCTCGACAACCTGCGCCCTGGCGGCGTTCCAGATCTCGCGAATCGGCCTGTCTTCAACTCCTTCGGAGCCGAACAGCCTAGCTGTCGCTTCAACATGCTCTTCGCCTTCTCGGAGGTGTCCGGAAGCAGCTAGGGACGTGAGCAGCAATTCGTGCGGGCGGAGGTCGAAGGGGGTAAGCTGGATCCAGCGATCGAGATAGACTAATGCCTCCCGTGGGTTGAGCTGTTGCGCAAGCTGTTCGAGAAGTGCCGCATGAATGTCGCGAAAGCGGCGACGTTGCGCTGCCAACCATGTCTGGAAAGAAGGTGATCTGTCGACCGTCAATCCGTCGAGAAAGTCGCCGACAAACAACGCAGTGAGTTTCCTTAAATCGGTGAGGGAAAGTGCCTTGAAGTTATGTTTGACGGCAGACTGAGTTTCGATTGCATCCACAAAGCAGCCGGATAAGTCCAGGGCGATTCCATCACCTTGCACCATCACGCGCTGTTCGCCGATCAGTGATCGAACCTTGCTCAGACACCATCGCAATTCACCACGGGGATCATCGGGTAGATCCCATAGCAGATCGCAAAGCTGCGCTCTCGAAGGAGGCTGAGAGGAAAGAGCAAGATAGGCAAGTAGCGCGCGAACCTTGCGGGATCCAGGCAATTTAACCTCGGCGCCATCACGCCGAACTGCCATCGGTCCAAGCAATCGGATTTCTAGCGGCGGGGGCATCTCTTGCTCCGGCTCCACCCACGAGATTCCACGGTCATTCCCACGTCAGCTACCACGCAGGTCTCCACTATCTCTGTTTAAACCAGAGACCTTGGCACAAAAGGTGCCCGGATCTTCGGCCGCGATGGACGCGCCTGAGGTTAAGCAATCTGACCCAAGGAGACACCAATGTCCACATCCGTGGCCTTTGATAGCCCAACCGTCGATCTCGGCGCACTGAAGTCGCGCCAGCATAGCGCCTGGTCTTCAGGGGACTACGCCGTCGTCGGGACCACCTTGCAGATCGTCGGGGAAAGCCTTTGCGAGGCGCTGGACATACGTGCAGGTTCCAAGGTGCTTGATGTTGCTGCGGGCAACGGGAACGGCGCCCTAGCAGCAGCAAGGCGCTGGTGCGATGTTACTGCGAGCGACTATGTCCCTGCACTGCTGGAGCGAGCACGTGAGCGTGCTGCTTCTGAGAGGCTCTCCCTGACGATTCAGGAGGCAGATGCGGAAAACCTGCCATTTGCCAATCAATCCTTCGACAATGTGCTGTCAATCTTCGGAGTGATGTTTACACCAGATCAGGAGAGCGCAGCCGCCGAGCTTATCCGGGTCTGCAAGAGAGGCGGCTCGATCGGACTTGCCAACTGGACGCCCGATGGCTTTATTGGACAGGTTTTCAAGACGATCGGCAGGCACGTTCCGCCACCGGCTGGTGCTCGCTCACCTGCACTGTGGGGTTCTCGCCAGCGGTTGGAGGAGCTTTTTCCGGTCGCGAAGGCCTCCCTTGCCGCAACACCTCGGCAGTTTGTCTTCCGCTACAAGTCTCCTGAGCACTGGTTAGATGTATTCCAAACCTTCTACGGTCCGGTGTTGAAAGCATTTGCTGCTCTCGCACCAGCCGCACAAAAGGTGCTTGCTAACGACCTGCTTATGCTCACGGACCGGTTTAACCGCGCTGATGACGGCACAATGGTTGTGCCGAGCGAATACCTGGAAGCTATCATTACGCCGAGCTGAACCATAACAAACCGGCAGCGGGGCAAGGAACATCGACACCGCCCTCGCGGCCATACAGGAACGTGTTACAATGACCCCGTTAGAATACAGGGCGGCGCTTACCGTGGTCGGTATGACAGAGGGTACCGCGAGGGAGCTGTTCGGGATTGATGAGCCGACAAGTCGGAGGTGGGAGACAGGCGAGCAGCATATCCCACGCGGTGTCGCTTTGAGTTTATGGCTAATGGCTGCCTACGGAGTGTCAACTAATGAGGCGCAGACTCTATCGAAAAGCCCTCGTCTGATAACGTGAGTTCGATCCCCTCATACTCTACTTGCGTTAGGCGGTCAGCAGTAGCTGGCCGCCCGCGCAGTTGGTCGAACAAGCCGAGTTCAGTTTAGGTATGCTGACGCAGCGAGAGGTGGATGGCGACAACCACCTTTTGGATGCAAACACCTCACCAGCCGTACCCTGGACCGAACGGACCCTCGAAGTCAGAGATCCACGGCCCCCACCGCCTCCAGTCCCAGTTGGCGTCTTGATAGGCTTGCGCAGCTG
Organism: Hyphomicrobiales bacterium; assembly: GCA_900466605.1. Lineage (GTDB taxonomy): Bacteria > Pseudomonadota > Alphaproteobacteria > Rhizobiales > Rhizobiaceae > Rhizobium. The sequence goes on along the minus strand of UBMU01000019.1, from coordinate 81,037 downwards.
ACATCTGACGGTCGGCATTCTTTTCTTGCTGTTGAAACTGGCGATACCGATCATAGGCTTGCTGAGATCCAACATAGAGGCAATTGCAATTTGAAGGATCGGCGTAGACGTAGTTCACTGTGTTTCCATGTGTCCGCAATAGGAATTTGTTCGGCGGCAGGCGCATTAGCATTGCTTTTCGTTGGGGGGTGCTTGCGAGTTTTGCAATGAACCCAGCTGCGGCTAAGCTGCTTTCCTTTGAGGGGATAGCCGTGTCCACGGTCGTGCAAGCTGCAAGCGACAGGGCCGAACCGACCACAATTGCGTAGCTGATTGCGAATTTTGAAAAAAATGGTTGCAGATCGTGTATCGACATCTTCGCTCTCTCTTTTGGTCGTTGCCAGGAGCGAAGATGCACGCCGACTAAGCTCGCACGTAATTATACACTCGATGTGAGGGGCCTATGCTTTGGTTTAGTGACTAGGTAAATGCTCCGGTATCGGCTACAACGCTGCCCGAATTCTGACGAAGGGCAATTGACGTATACGCGATAGAAAGTGCATGAGTTCCTTTGATTGAATGTATCGCCTAGCCTCAAGAAGAGACCCTTTTACAGCGGGCCGCACTCAACTGCTCGTGGCTCCTCGCTTGGGTTTCCATCCGCGTTTCGGATGGGTGATCGCACACGCTGGAGCACTCGCTTCGGCAAACTTGTTGCCCATGCTTCGGCGTGGCAGATCGATCAATGGTTGCCTTTGCTTTGCCCTTTGCTTCGGCAAACAAAGGTACCCGACGCATCAGGTTTTCTTCGAGAGCGTGTTGGAAGTCCACATCGTTCTCGACATGATAAGCGAGGTCATCAACAAATTCCGCAACATCCTTGGTCCTGGAAACCACTATGTGGCTCAATCCTTTGCTAGCATCGATCGAGCCGTGACCTGTGGTCACATCGAGGCCATCGGATACGCACTGAAACCATGTGCGCCACTTCTTGAATTAATCTGATCGCGCTCGCATCCTCGAGGTCTAATCTCTGTTCAGCGACCACTAATCGGTAGACGTCGACCACATTCTTCGCCCCAGCATTCGGCTTTTCAGCTCTTTACTGTGACTATTTCCAGTAGAATCGCACACCGCTCTCTCGTTTTTTAGATATGCACAGACAGAGCACATGATCGCGTTGCGCACGGCTACCTTGGGTCCCCAGAGAATCGTATTCACTTGCAGAGATTAGGTCCTGAAGTTCGGCGCAAAGGGCATTCCCAGACACCTGCTTTGTCCGATCAGCTTCTGAATTTTTGTGAGTGACAGGCACATGCTTCTCTGCGACAAGAAGGTGTAAGACAGGGGCGCCCTTTTGGGCTGAGAAGCACCCTTTGAACCTGAACCGGATAATGCCGGCGGAGGGAGTCGTATTGGAGCCTATGCTACAGCAGAGGTTCTTGCGCCTCTTGCCCGGCCGAAAGGCGTGGCTTGGAGAATAAGAACTCACCGGGGTCGTCGCTGAGGGAATTGGGCGCGAATTCGCCATTCTTTCACTGTATCACCAATTTCGTTGCAATGAACATTTTGGCTATTGTGCTCCTTGCGGCCGGTGCTTTGCCTGCAATGGTGCATGCTGAGGAAGACGGCGCGGGCCCGAGATGATCCTTAGCCTCTCAGCAGAGATAGAGGCGCTGGCGTTCGCAATCGATCCGGCGATTGTCGATTACGCCGGCTTGGGGCCGGTCTTTACGACTACGACAAAGCCGGACCACAAGCCCGCGTTTGGGTTCCAGGGGCTTTTGCGCCTTGTCAAAGCATGTCCGGTACCAGCCGTTGCTATCGGCAGATTGAATTCCGACCACGTGCGCGACGTTTTTGCGAACGGGACGGATGGGCTAGCTGTCGTCTCTGCGATTTGCGGGACATCCAATCCCGAGTTTTCAGCGCGCCGAATTTCCGAGAATATTAGAGAGTCAAGAGCATGATCAAGAACGTTTTGTCGATTGCTGGTTCCGACCCCTCCGGCGGCGCCGGCATCCAGGCCGATCTCAAGGCACTGTCTGCATGTGGTGTCTATGGCATGGCCGTACTTACAGCCTTAACAGCCCAGAACACGCAAGGTGTTTCGGGCGTGCACCTCGTACCTGCCTCCTTCGTGGCGGATCAGATAAAAGCTGTTTTTGCCGATGTGCGGGTGGATGCCGTCAAGATTGGCATGATCGCTACGGCCGAGATTGCTGATGCCGTGGCAAGCGCGCTTGCTCCACATAAGGGTATTCCAATCGTTTTGGATCCGGTTATGGTCGCCAAGGGCGGAGCCTCGCTGCTGGACCCTGCTGCCGTTGACGTGCTGATAAGGCAACTTCTCCCGCTCGCAACCTTGTTAACACCCAACCTGCCAGAAGCCGCAGCGCTACTTAATTCGTCGGTTGCCACAATGCGCGGCGAAATGGCGGAGCAAGCAACCGCCCTTCTCCACCTTGGGCCGGATGCAGTGCTCGTCAAGGGCGGGCATTTGGCAGGCCCTGAAAGCCCGGATGTTCTCGCCACGGCTGCTGATTTGGCATGGTTTGAGGCAGAGCGAGTCGGCACCGCAAATACTCATGGTACCGGGTGCACCCTTTCGAGCGCGCTGGCCGCCGAGTTGGGAAAGGGTGCAACGATAGAGGAGGCCGCCGGGCGTTCAAAGGCTTACCTTGCTGGCACCGTGGCCCACGCCGATCAGTTGAGTGTAGGTTCTGGTCACGGGCCGGTGCACCATTTTCATGCGCTCTGGTAGGCGCTTCCGAAGAAAATGCCCCGCGATCCCTTACACGGAGCTTGCGGAGCGTAGCAACCAGGGTACCCATTGCTCTATGACTTGACGGCACCGGCCGTCAGGCCCGCAATGATATGTTTCTGCGCCAGGAAAAAAACAATGATCGTCGGCATTATAGTGAGGGTAATGAAGGCTAACACCAACTGCCACGCCGTCCCGAACTCGCCACGGTAAACCATGATACCAAGCGGCCATGGATACATCGTTTCTGAATTCAGCATGATGAGCGGCAAAATATAACTGTTCCAGCTACCCACAAAGGAGATTATGCTCACGGTTGCGATGATCGGGCGCGAAAGCGGCAGCGAGATGTGCCAGAAGAACCGGATATAACCGCAGCCGTCGACGATCGCTGCCTGGAATAGTTCTTCCGGAAGGTTTCGAAAATAGTTCCGGAACAAGAGAATGCTCATGCCAAGGCCAAAGGAAACCTGTGGCAGGACGACGCCCCAGTAGGTGTTCAGTAGGCCAAGGTCTCGGATTCGGATGAACAAAGGCAGGATGGCGGTTGCAGCCGGAAACATCAGCCCAATCAGGAAGTAGTTAAGCAGGAAGCCGGCGCCGAAGAACTTGACATGGGCGAAGGTAAATGCGGCCATGGCTGAGACCGAAACAGTTAGGCACACCGTCAACGTCGCGATAATTAGCGAATTCGTCATTTGGCGCCAGTAGCGGTCTCCGAAAATAATGTCTGTGTAGTTTTCTGGATGCCATGCAACCGGCAGACCAAAGGGGTTGGTGCGTAAATCGCCCAGATCCTTGAAGCCGCCAAGCGCCGTGGTTAGCAAAGGTACCAGCACGATCGCGGCGATGATAGCTAGCGAGACGTAGAGGTAGACTTTCGTGCCGGTAGCGATCCGGGCGGATGAGGCCATGTCAGTCATTGCGCATAAATACCCGCTTGTAGCCGAAGGCGAGGCTCACGCAGATGACAAACAGTACAACGCCTACGGCGCTGCCAAGGCCGACCTGCATTCGCGTGACGCCGAAGTTAAAAAGGAAGGTGACCATGGTTTGCGTCGAATTGAAAGGCCCGCCTCCCGTCAGCGGCATGATAAGGTCGAAGAGTTGCAGCGAGCCGACGACGGCGAAAAACACGGAGAGGCGCACCGTTGAGCCCAGAAGTGGGAGTGTGATGTAGCGGAACCGCTGCCAGCCGCTAGCGCCGTCAATTTCAGCAGCCTCCAAAACGCTTTTGTCGAGCGATTGCAGTCCAGCGATGAACAGCATCATGTGGAATCCGAAGTACTTCCAGACCACCACGGCCAGGACTGCATAGATTGCTAGGTCTTTGTCGGCCAGAACATACGGTGTCTCGACACCAATTAGGTGAGCAGCAGAAGCAAATAAGCCATAATCGCCGTCGTAGACGAAGCGCCAGATAAGGCCAGCTGCTACCTCGGCCAATATGTAGGGAAGGAAAAAGACCAGGCGAAAGATGACTACACCGGCGATCCGATGCGCTAGCATCATCGCCAGCCAGATTGCGAGGGGGATCTGGATAAGGATCGATATGACGATGATCAGGGCATTGTTTTTTAACGCTGTCAGAAAGGCGCTATTCTTGAACAATACTTCAAAATTCCTCATCCCCACAAACTGGGTCGGGAGGCCATAGCCATCCCACTTGTAGAGGCTGTACCACGCCGCCTCGCCCATTGGCATGATGACGAAGATCGTGAAAAGCAGAAGTGCCGGTGGCAGAAATAGGAGTATGACAGGAAGGCGCCGCGCCAAACTAGGATCCTTGCTGCGCACCGACGATCTGACAGTCGGGCGCGGACGGGTGACGCTCGTCGCGCTGATGGTGGACATGGAGCCGATCCCCTGTGGTCATAATGAGGGCGGCGCGGAAAAATGCTCCGCGCCGGAAATGGTCGGATCAGAGTTGGTCTTGCTCGAAGGCTTCCTGTATCTGCTGTGCTCCATCGGCGGGGCTCATTTGTCCGGAAACGATCGCAACAGAGACATCGTTGACCACGCGGCCAACGGACGGGCCGAGGTCCTGGTCGAAGAAGTTCTGATGCCACGTCGAGTGGGCGAGCTGTTCCGCAGCCTGATGCATTAAAGGATTGGTCACTCCGTCCTCGGCGCCGACGGCGACAGGAATGAGCATGCCTGCTTTAGCCATTTCCCGTTCATTCTCGGCGTTCGTAAGATACGCAAGGAAATCAAGCGTTTCAGGTGGAGCTTTCTTCGTGACGGCCCAACCATTCAATCCGCCAAGCGTGTCGGTTGCTGCGCCAGCGCCGTCGGACACGGCCGGGAAGGCGAAGCGACCGATATTGTCGGGGTCAAGGCCCTTTCCGTCGCCCGAATTGGTGCGTTGATTAGCAGCCGTGTTCTCGAAGCCAAGTATCATTGCGGCTTTGCCGTCACCGAAAATGCCGAGTGCCTGCGGCCAGGTCGCACCGAGGTAACCGGGCTGGAAGGGTTCAAGCTTACCTAGTTCTGCGAGCTGTTCGCCAGCCTTTATGATTGAAGGGGCGTTAAAGCCATCACCTTGGCCGTTCTTGGCGGCGTCAAAGACTTTCTGGCCGCCGTCACGCATGACGAGATAGCTCCAGTAGAAATGGATCGGCCATTTCTCGCCGCCGCCACCTGCTATCGGCACAATTCCGGCATCTTTGAGTTTCTTGACCGCGGCGAGATAATCGCCCCACGATTTAATGGACGCTGCGTCCACGCCTGCCTTCGCAAACATCTGTTTGTTATAAAAGAAGGAAACCGTACCCATCTTGTAGGGCACTGCGCCAATCTTGCCATCGAAGGTAAGGCCGCTGATGGATGCCGGGTTGTAGGTCTTCAGCCATGCGCCATCCTTGGCGTTCATCGCATCGGTTAGATCCAGCAACGTGCCGGTGGCAAGCTGTTGCTTCAGCACGCCGCCGCCCCAGCTGAAAAACAAATCCGGAGCGTCGCTCGATTGGAGCAGCGTTGGTAGCTTTGCCTTGAAAGCCTCATTTTCGAGAAATTGCATCTCGATCTTTACGCCAGGGTGCTCAGCTTCGTACTTGGCAGCGATCTTCTTCCAGACGGCCAGGTAGTTTGGATCAATTTCGAGGTGCATCCACTTGACAGTCGTGTCTGCTGCAGCGCTTCCCACGGCGATCAGGAGCGCCAGCCCAGTGGCGGCCGAGCGGGCAATGAAGCGGCTTCGAAGCGAGGCTTTCGCCCTCATTTGGTCAAACATGATTTCTCCTCCAGAAAGGGCAAAAATTGTCCTCTTCAATTTTTCCCGCATGCGGATTAAATCATCGGTAGGTTTTTCCGAATGTCAACTCCCCTCCCCGAAATTGCTAGAATTGGCTTGACAGACGCGGTTTTCGCGGAGTTATTTAATTCGCATACCGTTGAAAATACACACGACGACGCGTCGCGCAGCATGGAAGAGCCACGCAGACCCCATGAAGACTGCAGATCCCGAATTAATGCGCGCGATCAACCGGTTGAACGTGCTGGATACTATTCGCCGGCACGGACCGATATCGCGCGTTGAGATCAGCGAGCGCACGCAGTTGTCGACCACAACGGTATCAGCGATCACGGCCTCCCTGCTTGATGACGGCCTGATCCTGCCACGCCATGAGGGCGATATCCGTAACGAGGCGGCGCGTGGTCGACCGCGCGTTATGCTGGAGCTCAATCCGGATGCGGCTAGGGTGGTTGGTGCGAAGATCGCGGCAAACCGCCTTGTTTTCGTGGTTACCGACTTTCGCGGTGATGTGCTTTCAAAGCTGATGCTGCCTATTCGCATAGATCGTCAACCGATTGGCGTGATCGCTGACCTTGTGGAAGATGGTGTTCGCCGCTGCGTCGTTGACGCCGGTCTCTCGCTGGAGGATGTCGATACGGTTTGCCTTGGGCTTCCCGGTGTAATCGAACATCGTACCGGTCATATTCGCAGTAGTCCTATTTTTCGCGACGTTAACGTCGATTTCGCGAGTGAAATGACTGCCCGTCTGAATACCCCTACCATCGTTGAGAGTGATGCGCACGCGATCACCCTTGCTCACCACTGGTTTGGCAAGGCCCGTGATCTGGAGGATATGGTATTGATATCGCTAGAGCAGACCCTTGGTTTGGGCGTTCTTCACGACAATCAATTGTTTCGGGGCGCCGGCGGCCTCAGCCACAATCTCGGCGACCTAGTCCTTGGATTGGGACCGAGCGGCATCGTGCGGCTGTCGAGCCAAGCTGGTGAAAGCGAGATCCTCGGGGAGCAACCGGCAAGCGGTCGGTTTGCCGAGGCAATCCGACTTGGGCGAGGCATGAACCATGCTCAGGCACTGATCAAAGCAGAAGACAATACGCTCATCAGCGCGGCAATTCGCGCAGGTGAAGCTGTTGGTGTAGCGATCGCCAATATCGTCACCTTGTTTGCACCGCCGCGGGTGATTGTTGTCGGTTCCAGCCTCGCCCTCGGAGAGCCTTTTCTGAACAGCTTGCGCAATGCCTATGCACTTGCGATCCCACCGTCCTTGAAGGGTGTCGCCGAACTCGTCTTCGACGATTCGACTGATGACTTCTGGGCGCAAGGGGCAGCTGCTGTCGCTCTTTACGAACTCTATGAGTCGCCTTGGAATACCACTGGTCCGGCGCTCTGAAGACAATAGTCACAACATCCAACGGGAGGAAATCATGGAACGAGTCGGCATAGGCATCATTGGGTGCGGCAACATTTCAGGTGCCTATCTGAAAGCGATGTCTTCCTTTCCGATCCTTGACGTCCGCGGCGTGGGAGACCTCAATCATGATCTGGCTGTGGCCAAGGCCGCCGAATTCAACGTGCGGGCAAAAAAGATCGATGAACTGTTTAACGATCCCACGGTCGAGATAATCGTCAATCTAACGGTCCCGAAGGCGCACGTGGCAGTTGGACTACAAGCGCTTGAGGCCGGCAAGCACGCCTACTCGGAAAAGCCCCTAGGAATAAATTTTGCCGAAGCTAAACGGCTTGCGGACGAAGCAAAGTCCAAGGGATTGCGTATCGGTGCTGCGCCCGACACGTTCCTCGGCGGTGGGCACCAGACCGCGCGCAACCTCATCGATCAAGGCGTGATTGGCCAGCCAGTTGGCGGCACGGCCACCTTCATGTGCCCCGGCCACGAACGCTGGCACCCCAACCCCGCCTTTTACTACGAAGTCGGGGGCGGACCGATGCTCGATATGGGCCCGTACTACATCACCGATCTTGTGAACCTCTTTGGACCGGTTGCGCAGGTGGCAGGGTTTGCGATCAGTCCCCGCAAGGATCGCGATTACCAGCGAGCCTAGAAACGGCGAGCGAATTCCAGTGCATGTGCCAACCCACGTGGCTGGTCTCATGGCCTTTGCCAATGGTGCGGTCGTGCAGATCGCGATGAGCTTTGATGTCGCTGGCCACCGGCATGTGCCGCTGGAGATTTATGGCACTGAAGGAACGTTGATTGTGCCGGATCCCAACCACTTCGGAGGTGATGTTGAGTTGCTGAAAAAGGGAGGAGCGTTCGAAACGCAGCAATTAATTTCCCCTTACGGTGACGGTAATTATCGCTCGATCGGCGTAGCGGATCTTGCGTACGCCATTCGCTCGAACCGCCCGCATCGCGCAAGCGGTGATCTGGCGCTACATGTCCTGGAGGTCATGGAAGCGTTCCATACGGCCTCCGAGAGTGGCCGCACAGTTTCCATTGCCACTCAAGTCGAGCGGCCGATGCCGCTCTCCCGATCGCTCCTCGAAGGGCGGTTGGCCAAGTAATCATCAGGAGGAAGAATATGCGCGAAGCACTGATCGTCTGGGGCGGATGGAGTGGCCACGAGCCGCAGGAATGTGCCGCAATTATCAAGGATATGCTCGAAGAAGATGGTTTCAAGGTCTACGTCGAGCATACAACCGAGGCTTTTGCCGACCCGTCAGTCCACGACCTCAGCCTCGTGGTGCCGATCGTCACGATGTCAAAGATCGAAAAGGAGGAGATCAAGAATCTGGCGGCTGCGATCGAGGGGGGGGTGGGCATTGCCGGCTATCATGGCGGCGCAGGCGACAGCTTCCGAGAGTGTGTGGAATATCAGTTCATCATAGGAGGGCAGTGGGTCGCACACCCGGGCAACATCATAGACTACACGGTTAATATCATCCGCCCTGATGATCCCGTCATGAAGGGAATCGGCGACTTTGCCTATAACTCCGAGCAATATTACATGCATGTCGATCCTTCGAACGAGGTGCTCGCGACAACGAGATTTACGGGCGATCACGCCTATTGGATTGACGGAGTGGTGATGCCCGTTGCATGGAAACGAAAATATGGAAAGGGTCGTGTTTTCTACTCCTCCCTGGGCCATCAGGCCAAGGAGTTTTCAGTCCCGCAGATGAAAACAATTTTCCGGCGTGGTGCGAACTGGGCAGCGCGTTAAGCCGGCTGGACGATGAACGTCGGCGCCGCACACGCGGCGTCGATGTTTTTGTCAGGATAGCGTACGAAATCGATTTTTGCTCGTTAGGCGTAGCGAGTGAGGTCGAAACCCTCGGTTGGTATTTGTGGCGATACCCTATTAATTAGGTCCGTCAGCACGCGACCAGATCCGCACGCCATCGTCCAACCCAATGTGCCGTGCCCAGAGTTTATGAATAGGTTGTCATAGGCGGTTTTGCCGACGATTGGAGTCCCGTCTGGCGTCATCGGACGAAGTCCACACCAGAACTGTGCGCTGCGTTCGTCACCGGCCCCTGCGAACAAGTCCTCGACAGAATGAACAAGGGTTGCCTTGCGAACAGGAGGCAGGTCCCTGTTATACCTAGCGATTTCGGCCATGCCGCCGACGCGTATCCGATCGCCGAGCCGCGTGATCGCTATTTTGAACGTCTCGTCCATAATTGTCGAGACCGGAGCCCGGCTTTCGTCGATAATCGGAACTGTGATTGAGTATCCCTTGACCGGATATATAGGAATTTTGAGCCCGAGCGGTTTCAACAGCGTTGGGGTGAAGCTGCCGAACGCGGCGACGACGGTATCCGCGGAGAAAATGCCTTGCGAGGTCAAAACTGTATCGACCCGGTTGTTGTCGATGTTAAGTTTTTGAACGTCGACTCCATAAACGAACCGCACGCCCAATGCCTCGGCACGCTTGGCAAGTTCGTTCGTGAATTTGTAACAGTCCCCTGTTTCGTCGTTAGGAAGGCGAAGCCCGCCCACGATCTTGTGCCGCACGGGTGCCAGTCCGGGTTCAACCGAAACACATCGCGCAGCGTCTAACACTTCGAAGGGGACACCATCCTTTGCCAGGACCTCAATGTCCTTCGCAATTGCGTCTAGCTGCTTTTGTGTGCGAAAAAGCTGGAGCGTACCTTTGGACCGCTCATCGTAGGAAATGCCTGTCTCGCTACGAAGGTCGATCAGGCAGTCGCGGCTGTACTCGGCAAGACGAACCATGCGGCTCTTGTTGGTCGCATAGCGCGCTGATGTGCAGTTACGCAGCATCGCGATCACCCATGCCCAGGTGGCTGGATCAAACGTAGGGCGAATAATAAGAGGCGCGTGCTTCATGAAAAGCCATTTGATGGCTTTTTGGGGGATGCCAGGAGCTGCCCAGGGCGATGCGTAACCCGGCGAAATCTCTCCGGCATTGGCATAGCTCGTCTCCAGCGCCGGTCCGCTCTGGCGCTCCAGAACAGTGACCTCGTGCCCTGATTTCGCGAGATAGTACGCGGTGGTAACGCCGATAACGCCGGCGCCAAGAACAGTGATTTTCATTGCAAACCCCAGAGAAAGGAACGGAACGGTTGGATTAGATGTAGCGACGCTGGTAGCGGCGGCCCAACCGGGTTAGGATTTCGTAGGAGATGGTGTTGGCGTCGGTAGCGACCATTTCCAGGGTCTGGTGTTTCCCAAGTACCTCTACCTGCGTGCCAAGGTCCAAAGCACCTTCCGGCAGTGCGCTGATGTCCACCGTGGTACTGTCCATGGAAACGCGCCCGGCAATCGGGAGGCGCGTTCCGTCGAAGTAGACTGCGCCCCGCCCGCTCAGGCTACGCGGGAGACCGTCGGCATATCCTGCCGAAATGGTTGCAAGACGTGTGGTTCGCTCCGTCGTCATTGTTGCCCCGTAACCAACTGGGGTGCCGGCCGGGACTGTTCGGGTCTGAATGACGGGCACTCGCAGGCCGACAACAGGCATCATAGGATTGTCGCCAGTTACGACCGGCGCCCCGCCATATAGGGCAATCCCCGGACGTGCCAGGGTGCCATGATAGTCACTACCCAAAAATATGCCGCCAGAGTTCGCCATTGATATCGGTACCGCCGGGAACGCGCCCGATATCGCGCGAAGTGCCGCCAGTTGCTTTGCGCTTGTGGGACTCTCTGGTTCATCGGCGCAGGCGAGATGGCTCGCAAGAATGGTGAGCTCGATATTGGAAGCCAATTCGGGATTGGCTGTGAGCGTCTGGACTTCATCCGGTGAAAGGCCGAGCCTCGACATGCCGGTGTCGACTTGTAGACCGGCATGTAGTGTTCGGCCTAAGCTGCTTGCCACACGCGACCAGGCTTTGATTTGGGAAAGTGAATTCAACAACGGTACGACGCCAAGGAGCGCCGCTCGCTCCTCTTGGCCAGGTTGGAGGCCGTTCAGCACGTAGACTTTGGCATCTTGCGGCAAGGCGGGGCGCAGTTGTACTGCTTCGATGAAGTGCGCTACGAAAAATGCACGACAGCCTTCCTGTAGTAGTCTCAGACTGACCTGAATAGCTCCAAGGCCATAAGCGTCGGCCTTCACGACTGCCCCTAGCGCCGCTGGACTTGCGTCCTTGGCAAGACGCCGGAAATTCTCACAAATCGCGCCGAGATCAATCGTCAGGACACCGCATCCGTCGGTTGAGGGTGTCACATCAACAGTGCTGCTGTCCATAAACACGCCCCAGTTTCCGTTGGCTAAAATGTACCGTTGGTCGTGCAAAGTTTTCGCTCAATTCTTTATGAAAACAAGCAATTTTGCGAGGATTCCTGATGCATTCGTCAGGGCATTGATTGTTTTGTGCGTGAGCGCGTCAAGGAGAGATACCGCACGCTGCATAGTTTTGCTCGGAGCAGCCGCTGGTAATAGTAAAGGAGTTGAAATATTGAAGAAATCGTCCACGCGTCTGTCGCGCCGAAATTCGGATGCAGCACCGACGCGCAACAGTTCGTCCGATTGAAAGCGGCGGATTGGAACCGAGCGGCCTTGCTTCGACTTTTCGCCAGATTTGGCGGTCCGTTGAACACTGCGCAACCTAATGCTGCGGCATGGTCAGCTTGCCGCCCGACCGCGGCAACAGCCAGCTGCGAGCCGGTGGATGTTTGATCATCTACGCAACCAGGCGAATGCAGGAGAGTAGGAGGCGGCGGGTTGCAGGTTTTCGCGCCGTTGCCAAGCGAAGCGATTCTCTCGTATTCGGGGAGTAACCTGTGCTGTGGATAGCTTTGGTGCGATAATGGCCGAATATAAATGAGGCGATAATGTATGAGATTGACGCGATCGACCGAAAGATCATCCGGCAGTTGCGCTTGAATTCCCGCATATCCAACGTTGATCTCGGCAAGGAGGTCGGCCTGTCCGCCTCGGCGTGCCTTCGCCGTATCGCGCTAATGGAAAAGGCCGGGATCATAAAGGGTTACACGGCGCTTATCGACGTGCTTGGAGAGGAAGCCATAGCCGTGATCATTCAGATCACGCTCGAGCGCCAGACAGACGAGTACCTCAACCGCTTTGAAGCGGCCGTCCGAAAATATCCGGAAATTCGGGAGTGCTTCTTGATGGCGGGTGGCTCGGACTATCTCTTGCGGATCGACGTCGAAAGCGCCGGCGCTTTTGAGAGGATTCACAAGGAAATCCTCTCTGTCCTGCCTGGCGTGCTGCGGATCAATTCGAGTTTTTCCATCCGCAATGTGCTTCCATCGCGGTCGAAGTAAAATCCGCGAGGGCCAGAGGCGTGGCGTCAGCCCTACGCCATAAGGATCGCAAGACGGCAGCTCGCGTGAATGCTAGCCTAATGTCGGACTCGTCTAATTTGGGTGTCGGGATGTATGACCATTGCATTATTGGCGGGGGTATCGTCGGGTTGGCGGTTGCCATGGCGCTTCAGGAAAGGTCACCTGGCACCAGAATCGTCGTTTTGGAGAAAGAAGCTGAGCTCGCAAGACATCAGACTGGCCACAATAGTGGCGTCATCCATGCCGGGGTCTATTATGCTCCAGGCTCGCTAAAGGCGAAACTTTGCCGCGACGGTGCCGAGGCGACAAAGCGCTTTTGCATTGAAAATCGCATAACATTCGAGACCTGCGGGAAGTTGTTGGTTGCGACCAATGACGTAGAGATGCAGCGGATGGAAACCCTCGAGGTTAGGGCGCGAAGCAACGGCATAGACTATAGCCGATTGTCAACCGCGCAGCTGCGGGCCGATGAGCCGAACATCGCGGGTATTGGCGCACTTCTTGTTCACTCAACGGGAATTGTTGATTACGCTGCCGTGTGCCGTGCCATGGGGCGCAAAATCGAGGAGCGAGGGGGGGAAATCAGACGCGGTGTGGCGGTTAAAGCAATTCGCGAGCATGAAAAGGGCGTCCGCATCGATAGTGCCTCCGAGGTTGTCAACGCGCAAAGACTAATCGCCTGTGCTGGTCTTCAGTCCGACCGCATTGCCCTAGCAGCCGGCGTGAAGATTGATCATCGGATCGTGCCGTTTCGCGGTGAATATTACGCATTGCCTGCATCCAAGGCGAAGGTGACGAAGCGGCTCATCTATCCTATCCCCGATCCCGATTTGCCGTTCCTCGGCATCCACCTGACCCGGACTATTGATGGAGGTATGACTGTGGGACCCAACGCCGTAGTTGGCTTCGCGCGCGAAGGCTATGCGAAGGGTAGCTTTGCGCTCGGGGATGTTGGCAGCATGGTTGCCTTTCCGGGCTTCTGGAAAATGGCGCGGAGATACTGGCGATCGGCGATTTCCGAATTTGCCAATTCGGCCTCGCGCGCCCGCTATCTGATGGAATGCCGTAAGTACTGCCCGTCGCTGACAATGGATGACCTGAGACATCCGCAGGCTGGCATTCGTGCTCAGGCAGTCATGGCTGACGGGAGCCTCGTGCACGACTTCCTGTTCAAGCAGACTGAACGAATGCTTCATGTCTGCAACGCCCCATCGCCTGCTGCAACGTCGGCCATCCCGATCGGGCGAATGATCGTGGATCGGCTGCTTGAGGGCGAAACGCTGGCGACCGGAGCGCCCGCGCCGAGTGGGCTGGCGCGAGCTTAGATGTCCGTGGATTTATCTATTAGTTCCACTAAGAAATGGCGAGGCCGCCGTCTACGGGAAGCGAAATCCCCGTGACCATCGAGGCCTCGTTGCTCAACAAGAAGAGGATCGCTTCGGCAACTTCATTAGGGTCAAGAAAACGTGCAAGGGGGATTCTGGCCTTGACGGGATCTGCCTTTACGGGATCACTCCAGGCTAGTTCCCCCATGGGCGTTAGCGTTACTGTTGGATTGACGCTGTTCACGCGGATACCGGCAGCACCGAGTTCTACGGCCATGACGCGGGTAATAGCATCTAGGGCGGCCTTGGATGCGCAGTAGGCGGCGTGGTTGGCGACACCGCGGCGTGCCGCGTCGCTCGAAACATTGACTATTGAACCCCTCACCCCACGTTCGAGCCAGTCCCGTACGACGATCTGCGCGAGCACCATGGGCGCAACCGTGTTGACCTTCAGAACGCGACCGAAATCCTGGAGGTCGCATTGAACGAACGACTGAAGCGCCGTTGTGCCAGCGCAATTCACCAGCATGTCGACTGGCAGCGCCGACGCGACCGATGCGCTGATCGCCTCGGTTTCTGAAAGGTCCGCACAGATCGGTTCGCAGGGTATTTCCTGAACAAGCGACGACAAGTCGTTTTGATCGCGTGTCAGTGCCACGACGGTAGCGCCGCGGTTCGCCAACATGATTGCGGTTGCTCGCCCAATTCCTTTACCGGCCCCGGTGATGAGAACGCGTTTTCCAGTCCAGTCCATTTCAACTCCTCGATGGCTTGTGAGGTACCTCCGAGTACAAACGTAGCTGCAAATGGATGCCCAGGCATCTAGCCAGCCATGTGTCGGGTGACAAAAAAAGTATCGGTATGCAGCAGCGAATGTGGTGGAGCGGCATGCCACATCCGCGCGCATTGATTGCCGGGCTGACGCTTGATGACGATGAAGCATCCCTTGTTGCTCTCTACGTTGCCGGCCTCAGCGGGCTTGGTTACGGGCTGCGCCAACTGCTCGACGCTTTATCAGACAAGTCGATCGTGATTGACTTAATCGTGGCCAGCGGCGGGGCAGCAAATAGTCCGCTCGTCCTGCAGATGATTGCCGATACGACCTCGACCGATGTGGCGAACGTGACCTGTCCGGAGCCGGTCTTGCTCGGAGCAGCCATGCTCGGTGCCGTTGCGGGGGGTATCAGGCAACGATTTCAACCGCGATGCATGCGATGTCGCGTATAGGCAAGGTATATCAGCCTGCATCAGGTGCAGCACGCGAAAGGCACCACCGGCGATATGAGGCCTTCAAGCTCTTGCAAGATGCGGGCAGGAAGATACGCGGCCTGAACGGACAGGCCGCTCTTCAAGGTGGCCCAGCGGTGCGGGAGTATTCTGCCAAGGGCCGGTTACAATGCTAGCGCCTAGAGCACTGCTGTTGCCCCGGCCCGTTGGGTCGCACTCTGTGCCGGCCTGTCTGTGGAACTGCGAACCACGAGCGGGCCGTCAACCTTGATTGTCATCGGGCGAAGCTTCTTTCCATGCACAGCCATGTCGATGAGCGTCTCTGCGGCCTTCTGACCCATTTCGTAGTTGGGTAGTACCAGTGTCGACAATGGGGGATGGGTGTAACGTGCAAGTTCCTGGTCATCGTACCCCATGACGGACAGATCCTCGGGGACCCGCAAGCCCTTCTCTGCTGCGGCTTCCATGACGCCGATCGCCATGAGATCGTTGCCGCACAGTATTGCGGTTGGCGGACTTGCTAGGGACAGAAGTTCAAGGCCTGCCTCGTATCCCCTCAAGGGTAGCCAATCTCCGTTACGCACCAGGTTTTCGTCAAAGGCGACGTCGACGGTTGCAAGCGCTTGTTTGTATCCTTTGAGGCGATCGATCGCTGCGTCCATCCAAGGCTCGCCATTGATAAACCCAATCCGCCGGTGACCGAGAGCGGTGAGGTGGGCGGTCGCAGCAAAGCCGCCCGCCACTTCGCCCGGAACGATCGCCATGTGCTGTCGTGGTTCTGCATAACAATTCAAAAGAACCGTCGGGATATGCCTGAGTTCATCCGGTACATGAACCTTTCGGGTGAAGATCGTTGCATAGATGACGCCAATAATCGTTTGGTCGCGCAGGACCGATCGTAGGACGGCGTCCTCAAGGCCCGGATTGGATCGGGTGGCATGTGCAGAGACGAGAAACCCCTGCTCGAAAGCAAAGTCACGCGCGCCGTCGAGGCTGACGACGGGGTGCGGACTGGTTGAGATTTCGTCGACAATAAATGCGATGGTATCCCTTTCAATTGCAGTATCGGCAAAGCTCGCGTTGCGAATAGCTGGTAATCTATAACCAATTTTATTAGCAGCATCGCGCACTTTGGCTTGCGTCTCCGGGGAGATTCGGGAACCAGACATTTCGTTTAGGACAAGTGACACGCTCGACTGAGAGACCCCCGCAATCTTGGCGATATCTGTCATGGTAGGTCGGGTTCTTCCGTTCCGACGATCAGCGTCTCGGCCACTGCCCTTGCCCATTCCTGTCCTCCAGAGATTTGCCGCGGCGCAAATCGGGTTTTGCTTTTGCTCATAAAAATGGCGCTTGACTGCTAATAATATTAGCGACAAGATCCGCTCATGTGAAGCGCTTTTCGCTCACTTCCGGTTGGAGGAATACCGGAAAATTTGGGAGGAGTAACTGAGATGTCCGCATTCTCACGTCGTACATTCATGCTTGCTGCAACAGCAATCGGCGCGATGGCCGTTGCCGGTGCAACCGCGATGGCCGAAGTTCCAAAGCTGAAGCAGAAGGAAAAGTATAAGGTCGGGTTTGCGCAGACCGAGTCCAATAATCCGTGGCGAATTGCCCAGACCAACAGCATGAAGGAAACAGCCGAGAAGCTCGGATATCAACTCGTTTATACCGACGCTGCAGGTTCTGCCGCCAAGCAGGTTGCCGACGTCAACTCGATGATCGCTCAGGGCGTCGATCTCATCTTTTTGGCGCCGCGTGAAGAAAAGCCGTTGATCCCTGCTGTCATGGCCGCCAAGAAGGCTGGGATTCCGGTGATATTGCTTGATCGCAGCGTTGATCCAAAGCTTGCAAAGGCTGGTAACGACTATCTGACATTCATTGGCTCCGATTTTATCAAGGAAGGCCAGCGTGTTGCCGAATGGCTGGCAAAGAACGCTAACGGCAAGACGAAGATCATTGAACTCGAAGGAACCACTGGCGCCTCTCCTGCCAATGACCGCAAGAAGGGTTTCGACGAGGCAATCAAGGCAGCGGGTGGCTTTGAAATCGTTGCGTCGCAGTCTGGCGATTTCGCGCGCGACAAGGGACGTCAAGTTGCCGAGGCGCTGCTTCAAGCCCACCCGGATGCGGACATCGTCTACGCGCACAACGATGAGATGGCGATTGGCGCCATATCGGCAATTGAAGCGGCCGGAAAGGTGCCTGGCAAGGACATACTCGTCTTGTCGATCGACGGTGGCAAGGAAGCTGTTGGCCTCGTGGTGGACGGAAAGATTGGCGCCGTCGTCGAGTGCAACCCCCGCTTCGGGCCCAAGGCTTTTGAAACGATGGCAAGGTACGCCAAGGGGGAAAAAATCGAGCCCAAGCTGATTAATGATGATAAGTTCTACGACAGCTCGAACGCCAAGGAAGAGCTGGCCGGCGCTTATTGAGCTTCCAGGTTGAACACTTCCGGCCGGTCTGGCTTTGCCGCACCGGCCGGCTTTCTATCAATGATAATGCATTAAGATGTCGCGGGGCGGATAGGTATGCTTCTATCCATGCAGGGAGTATCCAAGTCGTTTTCGGGCGTTGCTGCCTTGCGCTCGGCATCGCTGGAGATCGCCGAGGGGGAGATCATGGCCCTTGTGGGCCAGAACGGAGCCGGCAAGTCGACGTTGATCAAGATACTGACCGGAGCATATCATCGTGACGATGGTACAGTACGGTTTAGCGGTGAGGAAGTCTCATTTGTCTCGCCCGCTCAAAGCCAGGCCGCCGGGATTGCTACGATATATCAGGAAATTAACTTGGCGCCGCAGCGCTCAGTTGCTGAAAACATTTATCTCTCACGCGAGCCTCGCAGGTATGGATTCTTGGATCGCCGTGCCATGCGCGAAGGAGCGCAGAGAGTATTAACGAATTTCAAGTTGGACATTGATGTTGAGCTGCCGGTCTCAAGCTTTAGTGCCGCAACGCGGCAGATGGTTTCGATTGCTCGAGCCGTCACGCAAAACGCCCGATTGCTGATCATGGATGAGCCGACCTCGTCGCTTGATGAGCGCGAGGTCTCCGTGCTGTTTGAGACAATCCGGACGCTTCAGAACAACGGTGTAGCAGTCTGTTTCATTGGCCATCGGCTCGACGAACTCTACGCGATATGTGACCGAGTGACTATCATGCGCGATGGACAGACAGTGGCGGTCAGCGCAATGCGTGATATGCCAAAGGTCGAACTCGTGCGCAACATGCTGGGGCGTGAACTGGCGGCCTTTGCGGCCATCAGCCGTGACGTTCCTGATTATCTGGAAAAACCCATTCGGCTAGACCTTACGAATGTCGGCTCAGGAGTGCGGGTGCGCGATGTCAATCTATCTGTGCGCAAAGGCGAGATTTCAGGCCTTGCGGGCCTTCTCGGATCGGGCAGAACCGAGACGGCGCGGATTATCTTTGGAGTTGACAAGCTGGAGCACGGATCGGTCCGTTTCGAGGGATCGGAGCGCCAATACAGTGAGCCGGCCGATGCGATAGCTGATGGCATCGGCCTCGTCTCCGAAGATCGAAAAATCGATGGCATTATTCCTGATATGAGCATTCGTGAGAACATGACTCTTGCAATCCTGCCAAAACTAAAGAGGGCGGGCATCGTCGACCGATCCAAGCAGAACGTGATCGTCGAACGCTTTATCACGTCGTTGGGAATCAAGTGCGCCTCGGCGGATCAGCCCATCAAGGAGCTGTCCGGCGGTAATCAGCAGAAGGTCCTCCTTGCCCGATGGCTCTGCACCGATCCGCGGGTGTTGATCGTCGATGAGCCGACGCGTGGCATAGATATCGGGGCCAAGTCCGAGATACTAAAACTGCTTCGCGGTCTCGCCGACGAGGGCCTTAGCGTACTGATGATTTCCTCTGAGCTGGAGGAACTGCTTGCCGCGGCCGATCATGTCACCGTGCTCAGTGACGGAGTATCAGTGGCGCATCTTTCGCGCGCAGAGCTCACCGAGGCAACCCTTTTGGCGGCCATGGCTCACCAGGTGAACTGAATGACGATTTCCGATACAACGGCCAAGCCGCAGCTTCAAACGCGGACAACCTCGCTCCTGATCCTAAGTCGCCACGGGACGTTGCTCGCCTTTCTTGCGTTGATTATCTTTAATATCGCAGTGACGCCCAACTTTCTTTCCTGGCAGACGCTGAACGTTAATCTGACGCAGGTTGCGACCATTGTCATCGTTGCCACCGGCATGACCCTTGTCATTGCAACGGGTGGAATCGACTTGTCCGTCGGATCGTTGATGGCAATCTCGGGCGCAATCGCCCCCATGCTTTTTATGGGCACTCTATTTCCTATTGAGAGCATGGCGCTCGCAATCGGGCTTGCTTTCATCGTTCCTATTTTGATTGTAATGGCATTTGGATGGTTCAATGGTTTCCTTGTAACCCGATTTTCTATTCAGCCGATTGTAGCGACCCTTGTGCTGTTCATTGCCGGTCGCGGCATGGCACAAGTCATTACAAACGGTAATCTGCAGGTTTTTAAAAACGATGCTTTCCAGTTCATCGCGATGGGCCGGATTGCGGGCATTCCTACGCAGGTCGCCCTGATGCTGATCATTGCCGCGTTTGCCTACTGCCTGATCCGGTACACTGTAATCGGTCGTCAGATCATTGCTGTTGGTGGCAACGAAAAAGCTGCCCGGTTGACAGGCATTCCCGTGCGTCGGGTCAAGACGTTTGTATATGTTGTCAGCGGTGGTCTTGCCGGCCTCGCCGGACTGATCGTGGTCGCACGTAACTCTGCCAGCGATGCCAACCTTGTCGGCATGGGTATGGAGCTCGACGCGATTGCGGCCGTTGCCGTTGGCGGGTCGCTACTAACCGGAGGTCGGGCCAATATCGTTGGGACCGTTCTTGGTGCACTGGTGATCCAACTCGTTCGTTATACCCTGCTCGCCAACGGCGTGCCAGATGCAGCAGCGCTGATCGTAAAGGCAGCGCTGATCATTGTCGCGGTTTTCATCCAGCAACGCGCCGACAAGTCTTAAGGAGATGGATTGATGGCGTCCGCTATTATTAAGCCTTTCTTGCCAAAATCGTCTGGTGACCTTGCCCGGCTCGGCGTCGTGGTTGCGCTTCTTGGGCTAATCGTCTTCGGGGCGCTACGCTATGAAAATTTCCTATCACCTTTCAACATCTTGACGTTCTTGCGCTACAACTCGATGTTTGCGCTCATCGCCCTCGGGATGGCGTTTGTGATCATGACCGGTGGCATAGATCTCTCAGTCGGCGGCGTGGTAGCGCTTGCAAGTGTTGTTTCGGCGCTCCTGTCGCCTTATCACTGGTTTGCGGGCTTGGCCGGAGGTGTGGTAGCCGGGTTGGCGGTTGGTCTGTTGAATGGCGCTGTGATCACCAAGATGCGCATTCAGCCGTTCATCGCAACCCTGGCTGCGATGCTTGCCGCCTATGGAACCGCCCTGCTTCTGGCCGACAACCAATCTGTATCGGTTTCCTATGACACCGGTTTTACTGCCATTGGGCAGGATGATTTTCTTGGCGTTCCGATCCCCGCCTGGATAGCGATTGCCGCTTATGTCCTCGGGTGGATGTTTCTAGAACGACTCTCATCCGGGCGACACGTTCTGGCTATCGGTGATGGTGAGGCGACAGCTGCACTGATGGGTCTTAAGGTCGAGCGGACGCTCCTTGGGGTCTACGCCTGCTCCGGTTTGTTGGCCGGACTTTCTGGGGTGATCCTTGCTGCCCAGTTCGGCGCCGGCCAGCCGACCGAGGGTGTCGGTTGGGAGCTTTTCGCAATTGCATCGGTCGTGGTCGGCGGTACTCTGCTTACTGGCGGTGCTGGCTCCGTTGGCGCAACGCTTGCTGGCGCTCTGCTGCTCGGCATGGTGTTCAATGTGCTCAACTTTGAAAACGGTCTTGGTTGGATTTCGCTGTCTGCGTACTGGCAATCGGTGATCCGTGGCCTGTTTCTATTGATTGTTGTTGTCTTGCAGGCAAAACTCACAGGTCGTGGCACAAATGCGCCACTTACCGGGTCGTGACAGCAACTGGGGGAAATCATGCCGCGCAACATTATCCTTGTGGACCCACTGCCGCGGACGCTCGATCTTATCATGACATCGGACGTGCGCAGTCGCTTGGAAAAGTTGGGTGAGGTTGTCGTGTGCGAAGACCGGCAGATGCCGGCTGAGCAGGTCGAGGCACTGCTGCCTGATACGGTGCTTATTTTCGGTCAGACCGATATGCCGAAAGAGCGTCTCGACCGCGCTCCGAGGCTAAAGGCGATTATCAACGTCGAATCAAACTTCCTGCCGAACATCGACTACCAAGCCTGCGTCGAACGAGGTATTTGGGTGATCACGCCAGCGTCTGCTTTTGCCTCGCCTGTTGCTGAAGCAGCCCTTGGCATGGCAATTGATCTCGCGCGCGGTATCACCCGAGCTGATCGCCAGTTCCGTGCAGGAGTTGAGGAATATGGTCTTGCCGGAAATGATGGAACGTTCCGGTTCGCCGGTGCTCCGATCGGATTGATTGGCTTCGGTGACCTCGGACGCCAATTGCGCGAGCTCGTTCGGCCGTTTCGCAACATGGTGCGTGTCTTCGATCCCTGGTTGCCGGCCGAGTTTGTCGAGCGGCTGGACTGCATTCCGGCTTCGTTAGACGAAGTGTTGAGTGAAAGTCGGGTGGTATTTGTCTTCGCGAGCGTCACCAGTGAGAATGAAGGTTTCATTGGACGACGTGAGTTTGCGCTAATGCCGCAGGGCTCCGCCTTCCTGCTGATGAGCCGTGCCGCTGTCGTCGACTTTCCTGCGATGCTTGAGGCCGTGGATTCCGGACATATCCGCGCCGCTACAGATGTCTTCCCGGAGGAGCCGGTCCCGCGCGCCGATAGCGTGCGCAAGGTGGACGGACTGTTGCTGTCGGCCCATCGCACCGGCGGTACACGCGATGCTTTCTACGCTCTCGGCTCTATGGCTGTCGCTGACGCAGAACTCATAATGAAGGGCTTGCCGCCGCAGCTTTGTCGAAGAGCTGACCCCGCCACAGCGAGCCGTTTGCGCTCCAAGCCGGTCGACATTTCGTAGACCCAACGTGAAACGTGGCCCCCCGTCTCCTTCGTGTGATCGGTGAACCAAACAAAGGGGTGCGGAAATAAATTATCCAAGGCTCTATCGCGCCGGGGGCGGTTAAGATGCTAGCCTGCGGTAAAAGAACGATGCCGGAGGATAAGGTGACCGAGAAAACGCTAGGGGACTGGCAGGCTCTTGCCCAACGAGAACTTAAGGCATCGCCCGAGACACTCGTCTGGAAGACGCCCGAGGGAATCGACGTCAGGCCACTTTATACCGAGGGCGACGTTGCGGCTGCTGAACACTTGGGCTCGCTTCCGGGCTTTGCACCTTTCACGCGCGGCCCTCGCGCCACGATGTATGCTGGTCGGCCCTGGACAATCCGGCAATATGCTGGTTTCTCCACGGCGGAGGCCTCCAACGCCTTTTACCGAAAGGCGCTTGCAGCGGGCCAACAAGGTGTTTCGGTTGCCTTCGATCTCGCAACTCACCGCGGCTATGACAGCGATCATTCGCGCGTCGTGGGCGATGTCGGCAAGGCAGGAGTTGCGATCGACAGTGTCGAAGATATGAAGATCCTTTTCGACGGCATACCGTTGGAGAAGGTGTCGGTCTCGATGACGATGAACGGTGCGGTTATCCCGATACTGGCAAGCTTCATCGTTGCTGGCGAAGAACAGGGCGTGTCTCGCGCTGAGCTCTCAGGGACGATCCAGAACGACATCCTCAAGGAGTTCATGGTCCGCAATACCTACATCTATCCGCCGGAACCCTCAATGCGGATCGTTGCTGATATCATAGAATATACGGCATCGGAGATGCCGAAGTTCAACTCCATTTCGATCTCTGGCTATCACATGCAGGAGGCCGGCGCGACGCTGGTCCAGGAACTTGCCTTCACGCTCGCCGACGGACGCGAATATGTGCGTGCCGCGCTCGCCAAAGGGTTGAATGTGGACGATTTCGCCGGCCGGCTGTCCTTCTTCTTCGCCATCGGCATGAACTTTTTTATGGAGGCGGCCAAGCTGCGCGCGGCACGGCTGCTCTGGAGTCGTATCATGGAGGAGTTTAAACCGAAGAAATCCTCGTCGTTGATGCTCCGCACGCATTGTCAGACGTCGGGCGTGTCCCTTCAGGAGCAGGATCCATACAACAACATTGTCCGCACCGCTTTCGAAGCGATGTCGGCGGTGCTGGGCGGCACGCAGTCGCTCCACACGAATTCTTTCGACGAGGCGATAGCCCTGCCGACAGAGTTTTCTTCTCGCATCGCCCGCAACACGCAGCTGATCCTTCAGCACGAGACCGGCGTGACCAAGGTCGTCGATCCGCTGGCCGGTTCCTACTATGTCGAGAGCCTCACCAAGGAGCTGGCCGACAAGGCCTGGGCCCTGATCGAGGAGGTCGAGGCACTGGGCGGCATGACCAAGGCGGTCAACGAGGGCCTTCCCAAGCGGCTGATCGAAGAAGCAGCGACGCGACGCCAGGCCGCGATAGACAAGGGTGAGGAGGTCATCGTCGGCGTCAACAAATATCGGCTAGAGAACGAGGACGAGATTGAGATCCTGTCAATCGACAATGCCGCCGTACGCACTGCCCAGATCAAGCGGCTCGAGGAGACGAAACGACGTCGCGATGGAGCGGCTGCGCAATCGGCGCTCACAGCGCTTGGCGAGGTTGCAAGTTCTGGAAGCGGAAACCTCCTTGCAGCGGCGATCGAGGCGGCGCGCGCACGGGCAACGGTCGGGGAGATTTCAGATGTCATGCGCCGTGCCTTCGGTGACCACGCGGCCGAACCCGAAGTCATCAGGGATGTCTACGGCCAAGCCTATCGCGACGAGCCGGAACTGGCGATCCTGAAAGACCGCATGGCTAACGTCGGCAAGATTCTCGGCCATCGGCCGAAAATCATGGTTGCGAAACTCGGCCAGGACGGTCACGACCGTGGCGCGAAAGTGATCGCCTCCGCGTTTGGAGATATCGGCTTCGACGTGCTGGCAGGGCCACTCTTTCAGACGCCCAGGGAAGCGGCCGATCTGGCGGTCGTCAGCAAGGTGCATGTAGTTGGCATGTCGTCCCTGGCTGCAGGTCACAAGACGCTGGCACCGCAACTCGTGGATGAACTCAAGGCCCAAGGCGCCGGTGACATTATTGTCGTCGTCGGAGGCGTCATCCCGCGGCAAGATTACGATTTCCTGATGGATCATGGTGTCGCAGCCGTCTTTGGCCCGGGTACCAATGTGCTTGATGCGGCAAATTCGGTTCTCGATCTGCTCGAAGGCAAGCGGCGAAATCAATAGATTTCGCGCGCCAGCGGCGCCGCATTTTGTATTTGCAGCCTGGCCCTGCGGAGGGAAACCAAGGTTCTCGCCATTCCTCAGCTTAATCAATTCGGCATTCTGCTTGAAAGCTGAGAAGTACGAAAAGCATGCTCCTATGAAAATTAATTTCATAGGTTCAACTTTTCGCTGGATTCGTGTTGACGAGTTCGAATTTTTGTCTCAACTTGACGAAAATAAATTACGTAAGTGGGAACGAGAGCAGCATGAAAGTGGGAATTATCGGGCTAGGTTTCCGGCTCGGGTATCTTGGCTATGTCTTCAAGTCGGTCGATGAAAGCTTCGAGATCGTAGGTTACGTCGATCCAGATCCAGCAGGGCTTCCGGGTCTTGTCGAAAAAGGCATCTCTGCCGGCACCGCGTACGCTTCTCCTGAAGATCTGATCGCCAACGAAAAGCTCGATCTACTGATGATAGGTTCCCCGAACCACATGCATCTCGATCACATCCGGCTTGGCCTTGAAAGCGGCCTGAAGGTCTTTTGTGAAAAGCCCATTGTCACGACGATCGCCGAAAGCATCGAGCTGGCGCGCCTGATGTCGAAGTTCGGCCAAGAGCGCCTAATGGTGGGTCTCGTTCTTCGCTACTCACCGCTCTATAAGGACCTGCGCGCCATCCAAGCTTCCGGCAAACTCGGCCAGATTGTCTCGATCGAAGCCGCCGAGCACATCGAACCTTATCATGGCGCATTCTTTATGCGCGACTGGCGTCGCTATGAGCGCTATTCCGGCAGCTTCATGCTAGAAAAGTGCTGCCACGATCTCGACCTCTACAACGGCGTCGTCGGCGCTCGTCCGGAGCGTGTGGCCAGCTTCGGTGGTCGAAAGAGTTTCACGCCGGCGAACGACCCTGCTCGCGAAGGCATCAATGACCTCGAGCTCTTCCATCGCAAGCCAAGCGGTTGGATGGGGTCCGACAAGGTCTTTGACAGCGATGCTGATATTATTGATTACCAAGTTGCGATCGTGGAATATGCCAACGGCGTTGGCATGAACTTCCATACCAATCTCAACGTGCCTGATCAGTTCCGTCGCTTCGCCATTATGGGTTCACGCGGCATGGCCGAGGGCGATTTCGTGCGCGGCTATCTCGATGTTCATGAGCAGCTGACCGGCAAGAAGGTGGTTGAGAACAAGTATGTCGCGACCGAGTTGTCGCAGCACTACGGCGCCGACGAACAGATGGCGGCGGACCTACTGGAGAGTGTTCGCACCGGTAACGAGCTTCCTGTGTCGACGCTCAACGCGCTGGAGGCCGGTATCCTTGCCCTTTCGATGGACGAGGCCCGGATGAAAAAGGCGGTCATCGATCTGCGTCCCGTTTGGGACAGGTTCGACGACGCCCTACACGCAAGAGCGGCTTGAGGGGGGCGGCAAGATGAGCGTCCAACGCAACGCAGTCATCTTCGCCTGGATCCTTCTTCTTCCGGCAGTACTGTATGTGGCGGCGATTGTCGCCTACCCTCTTGTCGATACCTTCATCTTATCGTTCACCGATGCGTCGTTGAAGAAAACGACGAATTGGGTTGGCTGGGCCAACTATAGTAAGATCTTCAACGCGACATTTGCGGAAGTCATTGTTCGTACCTTCATTTGGACGTTCTTTTCCGTATCGATCAAAATGATCATAGGCGTGTTTGGCGCCACAATGTTGAATTCCGCAGTGCCAGGCAGGGCTCTCTTCCGCGTATTGACCATGCCACCTTGGATCGTCCCGATGGCGATCGGCATCTTTATGTGGGGCTGGATGTATAATGGCCAGTTCGGCATGATTTCTGGCATGCTTCAGCGATTCGGCCTCGTGGACGCTCCAGTTGCGTTTCTTGCGCAGGGCTCAACGGCGTTCTGGGCAACGATCATTACCGACGTGTGGATTGGGGTCCCTCTGGTTACCCTTTACATGCTCGCTGCCATGCAGGCGATCCCGCAAGATCTCTATGAGGCCGCGTGGACGGATGGGGCGGGCCGTTTCTATCGCTTCCGCCGCATTACCCTGCCGCTGATCGTTCCTTCGATGATCACAATGTCGATGTTGTCGCTCATCGCCACTTTCAACTCTTTCGATATCATCTGGATCCTGACACGTGGCGGCCCGAGCGGCGAAACGACCACGATGATCATCGATACGTACCGTACGGCGATTGGCTCGAACAAGTATGGCGAAGGTGCCGCACGCGCCGTGCTGATCTGCATCTTTCTGTCGATCTTCTGCGTCTGCTATTTCCGACTAACCAGCCGTCTTGCTTCCGGAGACAAGCGATGAAACAACCGCATCTGCTCATCAATCGGTATAGGTGGTACGAGATGATCGGCATCTATGCCGGCGTGCTGGTGTTCCTGACCTTTGTGCTTGCTCCATTCGTCGAGGGCTTCCTTGTCTCATTGAAACCACTCAGCCAGCTGTTCTCCTCGCCTTATCGGTTCATTCCCGAGAACGGGTCTTTCGAGGCGTACCGGACGATGTGGATCAGCGTCCCAGGCTTTGCGCGCTATATTTTCAACTCCTTCTTCATCTCTACCGTTGTGACCGCGGTCGTTCTGGTTCTCGTAATCCCTGCCTCTTATGCGTTCGCTAGGTTCGAGTTCAAAGGCGCCGGGCTTCTGCTTGGCGCGTTCCTGGCGGTCAACATGTTCTCAGGCGCAGTGCTGCTCATTCCGCTCTTCCGGTTGATGCGCTCTCTCGGCCTGCTCAATACCTATTTCGCGATCATGGTTCCGGGCGTTGCCTTCCTTATTCCGTCTGCAATCTGGCTGCTCAGAACTTACATGATGCGCATACCGAGGGAGTTGGATGAGGCTGCCTTCGTCGACGGCGCCAGCCAGTTCTACACGCTTCGGCGCGTCATTCTGCCAATCGCTATGCCGGGTATCATGGTGGTGGCAATTACCACCTTCATCGGCTCATACGCCCAGCAGTTCATTTTTGCTCTTACCTTCAATTCCAAGACCGAATACGCGCCGTTGCCGGTCGGGCTCTTCGCCTATTTCGGACGTCAGGAGGTGGTCTGGAATGAACTGATGGCGGCCAGTTTCGTCGGTATCGCACCGGCAATGATCGTGATTTTCTTCCTTCAACGGTATCTCGTCAGCGGGCTGACCGCGGGCGCGGTGAAACAGTAAGTCAACCACCAGAGAAAAAACGGGAGCTAATAAAGTGACGATTCAACTCAAGACTGGGCTCATGGCCCTTGCTCTGCTCGGCTCGACCGCGCTTGGCACCATGACCGCACACGCCGCTGATCAGGAGATCAGCTGGATCTATTGCGGCGACAAGATCGACCCCATCCACGAAAAGTACATCAAGGAATGGGAAGGCAAGAATCCAGGCTGGAAGGTCACGCCTGAAGTCGTCGGCTGGGAGCAGTGCCAGGACAAGGCCACGACACTCGCCGCTGCTGGTACGCCAGTCGCCATGGCCTATGTCGGCTCGCGTACGCTGAAGGAATTCGCCCAGAACGATCTTATCGTTCCGGTGCCAATGACCGATGAAGAGAAGAAGAGCTACTACCCCAATATCGTCGATACCGTCACTTTCGACAACAATCAGTGGGGCGTACCGGTGGCGTTCTCCACCAAGGCGCTCTACTGGAACAAGGACATCTTCAAGCAGGCAGGCCTCGACCCTGAAAAGCCGCCGACGACTTGGGCTGAGGAAATCGCTGACGCCAAGCAGATCAAAGAAAAGACCGGCATTGCAGGCTATGGTCTTCCGGCTAAGACCTTCGATAACACCATGCACCAGTTCATGCATTGGGTTTACACCAACAATGGCAAGGTCATCGATGGCGACAAGATCACCCTCGACAGCCCCGAAGTGCTGGCGGCGCTGCAGGCCTATAAGGACATCACGCCTTATTCCGTCGAAGGCGCAACCGCCTACGAACAGAACGAAATCCGCGCGATCTTCCTCGACGGCAAGGTCGGTATGATCCAGGCTGGTTCGGGTGCCGCTGCCCGCCTGAAGGATACCAAAATCAACTGGGGCGTCGCACCGTTGCCGCTGGGTCCTTCCGCCAAGGGTGAAGGTACCCTGCTGATCACCGACAGCCTCGCCGTCTTCAAGGGCTCGGGCGTGGAAGACAAGGCGATCGAGTTCGCCAAGTTCATCACATCGCCGGGTCCGCAGGGCGAGTACGAGCTGCAGGGCGGCGCCGGCCTGACCCCGCTGCGTCCGTCTGCGAAGGTTGACGAATTCGTCAAGGCTGATCCCTCCTGGAAGCCGTTCATCGACGGTATCGCTTTCGGCGGTCCCGAGCCTCTCTTTACCGACTACAAGGGCTTCCAGAACTCGATCATCGAAATGGTCCAGTCCGTCGTGACGGGCAAGGCCGAGCCGGCCGATGCCATCAAGAAGGCCTCTGGCGAAATCGAAGCGTTCAAGTAAGCCTTTGTCGGGATCGCGGTCGCAACAACCGCGATCCCCCCTTTTTACAGTATGCATGCCGCTGGGGCGGCCACCGGAGACAGGTTTTGGGACAGCTCCTTCTCAACAAAGTTCAGAAGTTCTATGGCGACTTCGAGGTTCTCAAGAGCGTTCAGCTTGAGGTGAAGAACGGCGAGTTCGTGGTCTTCGTCGGTCCATCGGGCTGTGGCAAGTCGACGTTGCTGCGTATGATTGCCGGTCTCGATGCCACGACAGCAGGAGACATCGTCATTGATGGTCTGCGGGTGAACGATCTACCGCCGGTAAAGCGCGGCATTGCGATGGTATTTCAATCCTATGCGCTCTACCCGCACATGTCTGTTTTCGAGAACATCGCTTTTCCGCTCCGCGTGGAAAAGATGGAAGAGCAAAAACTGAAAGCCAAAGTCGAGCATGCCGCGCGAATCCTACACCTGGAACAGCGACTACAGCAGAAGCCTGGCATGCTATCAGGCGGTCAGCGTCAGCGCGTGGCAATCGGCCGCGCAATCGTGCGCGAGCCGAAAATCTTCCTGTTTGATGAGCCACTTTCCAACCTTGATGCGGCGTTGCGCGCAGACATGCGCATCGAGCTCGCGAAACTGCACCGCCAGTTGAAGGCGACAATGATATACGTCACCCACGACCAGATCGAGGCGATGACGATGGCAGATCGTATCGTCGTGCTGAACGCTGGCGAGATTGCCCAGACGGGTGCACCGCTCGAGCTCTATCACAAGCCCGCAAATATTTTTGTGGCGAGCTTCATTGGCAATCCGAAGATGAACTTCCTGCCTGTGACATGTACCGGTGTGAGCGATGCCGGGGTTGAAGTTGACTACAAGGGACAGCGGGTCGTCATCCCGGTCACTCCGCATCACGTTGCCGTTGGCAAGCCCCTGACGCTCGGCGTTCGCCCAGAGCATATCAAGATCGGTTCGGGCGATATCGCGTTTACGGTGACTCCGACTGTCATTGAGCGCCTTGGTGCGCAGACCGTGGCTTACGCCTCTCTCGATGGAGAAGGCGAGAATTTCTGCGCCACCCTGCCAGGCAGCGCTGCGGTTCGCCCTGAGCAGCCGCTGGCGGCCGGGATCGAGGTTGCCGACTGCCATCTGTTCGATGAGGCTGGAATCTCGTTCGAGCGCCGGGTGGAGCTAACGGAGATCGATATGAATCTGCTCAATCCGACGGCTGCATGATGATGCTTGGCCGCGCCTCGTCGCTGCCTCAATAAAGAGGATAGAAGAGCCTATTGGCTGGGTAGGCATAGGCGCCCCGATCCACGATGCCTAACCGGTACATGCAGCTTCTTAGCGCTGTGACATGCCAAGCGTTTGCAGGGTAAGGCGAGCCCCGGTACACAGCCTCCGGTTCACAATAGCGGTAGGCCCTGTCAAACCGAGCCAAAAGGACGCGATCGGAATCCATTCGGACGCCGTGAAGGTTCTGCCACTGTGCAGGCGGCTCGGCCGCTGAAATCGCCAACAGACTTGCCGCTATTCCTACTAGAACCGTGACTCTCATCGACTTGACCTCCCGCGGGCCCAATGCACGCGTAAAAGAAGATGCTTTTCAATCGCGTAAGGTCAAGGGGCATACACAATAGGAAAGTACGGGCAGCTTGAGCGGTTACCAGACAAGGCCGCGTGCGGCGACACTTTCGACGCGCGTCACCACCCCCTCACGATGGAAAACCATCGTGTCGAACAGATTGGAGACAACACAAGTGTGGTTGGGAATAATCCGGACCTTCTCGCCGATCAACGGACGCCGGTCGCCACATTTCGAGAGGTCGATGACGCCGTGCTCCTCGGACAATCCGGCAATTACTGCCTCTGGATAGCCGACAACTTTTCCAAAATCCGAAAAACCAAGCAGGTCGGAGGTCAGCGCCTTCGATCCAGCGTCTATGACGGCGCGGTCGACGGTCGGCCGGGACACCACTGTTGCCAACACATGCATTGCACAGTCGTCCTCGCTGCAATGGCCGGTGCGAACCATGGAACGATCGTTATAGATATAGGTGCCTGCGCGATGCTCGGTCGCGGCGCTAACAAGATGCGCTTCAAAGAGACTTGGTGTGCCGCCGTTGCTGACGATCGGGCAAATGATCCCATCGGTTTGCAGGAGTGAAAGTGCCTTGCTGAAGAAGGCTTGCACGGCTTCCGCGGAGCTGGGTTTCGGGTAATTGAGGAGGCCCCCGAACGTAAGACCTGGAAGGTCATTGATGCGCCTTGCCAGGGTTCGTGCTTCTTCTGCCGTCTGTACGCCACAGCGCCCGCCGCCGGTGTCGCACTCAACGAGAACAGTCAGTGGCTTGGTGGATGCGAAGTAGGATGACAAGCCGTCTACCGTCGTGATGCTATCGGCAACCACCTTTAGATCGGAGATCTGGTCGTTGAGCGCGCCAAGGCGTTCAAGCTTTTGTGCGCCGATGATGTTGAAGGTGATTAGGATGTCTTCAAAACCAGCCGCAGCGAAAACCTCAGCCTCGCTGATCTTCTGGCAGTTTATACCCTTCGCGCCAGCTGCGATTTGCGCGGCGGCAAGCGCGGGGATCTTATGGGTTTTGATGTGCGGCCGGAAGTTCAGGCTATGCTGATCCATATAAGCCTGCGTTCGCGCGATATTTCGCTCCATCCGATCCTCGTCGATGATCGGCCGCGGCGTCGATAGATCAGCAACCCTATCGCCTGGCTTGGCGACGACGGCGAAGGGACTTTCCTGCATGTGACGCTGCTCCGCGTTAGCGACCGTGGGGGTCGGCGACCATCGGCCAAATGTTCTTCGGCGCTCGACGGTAGTGTGTCTTGGCTGGATTGTTGGGATACGGCGTTCCGGCCGAGCAGTAAATGATCTCCGCGGCAATTTTCGAGAACGACGCGTAGAAATGATTGGTCGATTTGATGACCAGGATCTTCTTAGACATCGGGTCGATCCCCATAACGGAGAAAAGACTGGGATCAAAACTCTGGGCGCGTGTGGAGTTCAGAATGATGTCGATACCGTCGAGTGTGATGTGTACTGCATCCCCGAAGGGCGCAAAACTCTCGCCGAACTGCATCTCGGCGTTCGTAACAAGCTTTACCACCTTGACGACGCCATCCACAGGGTTGCCGGTGCCCGGTGCAGACTTCGCGCCGAAGCGCAATGGAATCTGGGCGCCCTCGCCCGCCGCCATGCAAATCTGCACCGCCATCGGGTCCCAGATGGTGCCGATCGCGGCGCCAGTTACGCTCCGGTTTCGAAGCTCCTGCAGAAGTACGGTGGCGTCGCCTGCGGTGCCGCCACCGGGATTGTCCCATACGTCGGCGATGACGACGGGCCAAGAGGTCGCGGCCGCAGCCTGCGTCACGGCTGCGGTTTCGTCTATCTGCGGCATGATGAACGTGCCGCGTTTGGAAAACAGCTCCAGGCCGAGTTCGCGCGCCAGAGCCTCGCCCCTCTCCGGCTTGTCGTTGGTGACCACAAGCATCTTGGTACCCATTTCTGGTACGTCTCCCGCCATGAACCCATGGATGACCGAGATCGACAGGATATCGGCGTCTTCCTTCTCCAGACGCATGATCCTGTCGACAAAGGAACGCATCGGATCGCGGGAAGTGGGGTAGACGTCGATCATCCGGCAGTCGAAGACGGACATGACCGGGTTCAGCCGGCCCTCAAGGGTCTCAACGGCAATTCGCCAAAGGTCCTCAGCTCGATCGACAAAGTCCGTATGTGGAAACTCTTTGAAGTAGACAAAGAAGTCGCTGGCCGCGAGCCGCTTCGCAGTAAGATGGCTGTGCGGATCAAGTTCGGCGCAGACGAGGATGTCAGGGCCGACAATCTCGCGGACACGGGCCAATATGTCGCCTTCTGTATCCTCGTAGCCCGCGGCAACCATGGCGCCATGCAGACCAAGGACAACGGCGTCGAGTGGCATCGCAGCCCTAAGCTGATCCAGCACCTCGTCGCGTAGTCCCTCATAGGTTGAACGGTTCACGAGCCCGGCCGGATCGGCCCAAGCGGCCGTGCCCTCGATAAGCTCCCAGCCCTTTTGTGCACAGACGCGACGCCCAACCGTTATGGGCGCCGAGCAGAGTGTGGGGGTTTCCGGATGCTGGCCAGGCGGCGCGTAGAGAGACGCCTCAAACGCGCGCCGATCGACGCAAATGGGGGAAAAGGTGTTGGTCTCGGTCGCGAGCGCCGCCGTGAAAATGCGCAAGGGGTTTCGGCCTTTGTGTTGATCAGCCCATCGGATTCGGCAAATAGCCGGTAAAGCCGGATATCTTCCAGCGGCCATCGTGCAAACGGCAATAATAAAGCGTTTGCCACTGCATCACGTCACGCGTGCCGTCGGCCTTGGTGAGCCCGCCGTCGAACTTCTTACGCACCAACGCCATGCCGCCTTCAATCTCGATATCCTCGAGGGTTGTGGTGGTGAAGATCGCAGTTCGGGTATCCTCCGAAAATGACTGCGTCGCAAAGTCCTTCGCCTGTCGCAACCACTCCTCACGATAGGCCGACAGCGTCGGAAACGCCAGGCGCCAGTTGTCCGGATTTACCTCCTTGCGCCCATCGATGCCGATAAAGCCGTCCTCGATGAAATCATTCTCGACCATCGACCAGTCGGCCGCCAGGAACGCATCGATGTCCCGAGGAACCAGCATCTCCCAAATGGAGTGCCGTGCAACGTCGGATGTAGGAAATGGATTCTTGAAAGGATCGCGCATTATCTCCCTCTCATTGAAATTCTTTTCATGAATGCCGTTTTTCACTGGTCAAAATCAGCTTTATATGGTCACTTGTCAACTTGCTACGAAAATAATTTGCAAGGATTGGTCGATGTCCATCAAGCGTTATGGTGCGGTTCAAACGGGTGCCGGCGGCAAGCATTTGCCCTTTGCACGCGCCGTGGAAGCCGACGGTTGGCTCTATGTTTCCGGTCAGGTTGCCATGGAAAACGGTGAGATCATCGACGGAAATATTGTATCTCAGACGCACAAGACGATCGGGAATGTGCTGGCGATTCTCGAAGAGGCAGGCTACGGCGTGGAGCATGTCGTGCGCTGTGGCGTATGGCTCGATGATCCGCGTGACTTCTGGACGTTCAACAGCATCTACCAGCAGTATTTTGGTGAGCACCCGCCCGCGCGCGCCTGTGTTCAATCGTCGATGATGGTCGACTGCAAGGTCGAAATTGACTGCGTGGCATATAAGCCGAAGGGTCAGTAAGCACGGGCGACGGGGCAGGCGATGGATATTTTCTCTACATTGCAGGAAGAGAAAGCCCGGCTTTCGCCCTCGGAAACCCGTATCGCGGACATCCTCCTCAATGACTTTGAGTTTGCGGTAAACGCCTCGATCATCGAGCTTGCTGAAAAGGCCGACGTGTCTCCGCCGACCGTTACACGTTTCTGCCGTCGGTTAGGTTGCGAGAGCTTTTCCGACTTCAAAGTCCAGCTCGCAAGGACGGCCTATGTCGGTATGCGATACCTGAAGCCGGAGCCCAAGAGCACTAACCCGGTAGATGTCGCGCAGGACATCATCACTAAGGCGCAGAACGCGCTTTTCCTGCTTCATCGTTCGCTCGACCTTGCGGCGATCGAGCTGGCGGCTGAGCGACTTTCGCGCGCAGAGATGGTCTATGCTTTCGGCTCCGGGGGCAACTCCTCTATGATCGCCAGTGAATTGCAGAACCGGCTGTTTCGCTTCGGCCTACATGTGACGGCAAGCTCCGATCATGGCATGCAATTGATGATGGCTGCTGCTGCAAAGCCGACTGACGTGTTGATAGGCTCGTCCTTCACCGGGCGGAACGCCGAACTTGTACGCGCTTTTGCGCTTGCACGTGAATCCGGGGTGACGACCATCGCGCTCACTCAGAGCAATAGCCCGGTTGCACAAGTTGCAGAAATTGTCGTGCCAATCGATCTGCAGGAAGGAAACAATATCTTCCGCCCCACCTCGACCCGCATCGCCTATTTGGCGGTGGTCGATATTCTCGCCAGCCTCGTCGCCTACGCGATCCAGCCAAAGGCTGCTGTGGCGCTGCGCCGGATCAAGCAACAGCTCGTTGCCCACCGAGATGGCGATGACCGACAACTGCTCGGGGACTGACAACTCCATGCCAAAAAAGGACGCAGAATGACACAGACGGTAGCGATCGTAACCGGTGCCGCGGGCGATATAGGCCGCGCCATTGCCGAGCGGCTCGCAGACGATCACGACGTGATATTGCTGGTCGACATCGACGTTGCTGCTGCCGAAAAGGCCGCACGCGCTCTCGGCCCGGTCGCGCGTTTCGTCGCGCACGGCTGCGATGTCACCAGCGAAGCAAGCGTAGCGGAAATGGCAAAACGAGCCGCTTCGTTCGGTTCAGTTCGAACGCTCGTAAACAATGCTGGGGCGGCGCGCGCTGTCAGCCTGCATGATACGACAGCTGAGATCTGGCGCATGGACAACGCTCTCAATCTCGAGGCCGCTTTCCTGTGTTTTCGCGCTGTGGAGGGCTTGCTTGAGGCGTCTAAGGGTTCGGTCGTCAATATTGCATCCGTCAACGGAATGAACGTTTTTGGCCACCCCGCTTACAGTGCTGCGAAAGCGGGGTTGTTGCACCTCACCAAACTTGTTGCTGTGGAATATGGCAAGCTGGGCATCCGTTCGAATGCCGTTGCGCCCGGTACGGTACGCACGCAGGCATGGGAGGCGCGCGCCGCCTCCAACCCCAACGTTTTCGAAGAAGCTCGTCGCTGGTATCCACTTCAGCGGGTCGTCGACCCCAAGGACGTCGCCAACGCCGTGGCGTTTCTAGCGGGACCGCAAGCTGCCGCGATCACCGGCGTCTGCCTCCCCGTGGATTGTGGTCTTACCGCTGGTCAGGCGGAGCTTGCCCGCACGTTCTCCCAGTCCGAGCACTATTAAAAGGTATAGTAAGAGAGGAACAGACATGACTTTGGCGCACTATCGCCTGGAGAGTTCGTGGCAGCCAGATGGCGGCCCGAATGGCCGCTTTACCTTTTCCCTTTTCAATCTCTCCGACGTAGCGCTTTCAGGCTTCACACTGGTCTACACGTCACTGACGCGCGTGATCGATGCGAAGGCCTGCGAGAATGCCACTTTTCTCCGCCGCAACGCCAATTTCCATGAGTTTGCTCCGCCGGCAGGATTTTCGCTGGAGCCCGGCAAGAGCTGGAGCTTCACCGTCAGCGGTCTTCACCGGCCCGCGCGCCACTGTACGGATGGCGCCAAGTCGGCCTATGTCACGCTGGCAGATGGGAAGCATTTAACGATTGCCGTTTCCGATCTGCTTCTCGAAGGTCGCGTCAATGAACCGCCGCCGGTACTTTTGCCGGAAGGAAAGCTCTCACTTCCCTTCTCCCTGCAACCTTGGCCAGCAGAGATCGACGCCAAGGCGGGTGATGATTTTCCCGTCGTTCTCTATCCTGCGGAAGGATCGTCGGAAGACGACGTTCGTGCGATCTCGACGGCGCTTTCACTTTGCCGTCGGCTTTTCGAGAGCGATCACGCCCCGTTCAATCTCGTTGCGTCGCCGCAAGGTAAGGCAGTGCAGTTTTTGATCGATACAGCGATAGCCCCGGAAGGGTACAAGCTTGGCTTCTCGGCCACGCAGATCACCTTGTCGTTTGCCGATGCTGCCGGACGTCAATATGGATTGACGTCGCTTGCGCAGCTGCTGCATGGTGCCCGCAGCCATCCACAGACGTTCCGCTTTCCGATCTCCGGTTCGATCTCGGACAGGCCGAGATATGCTTGGCGCGGCTGCCACCTCGACGTTTCGCGTCAGTTTTACCCGACAGCCGATATCAAGCGGCTGATCGACATCCTTGCCTGGCTTAAGCTCAATATCTTCCATTGGCATCTGACCGACGACGAGGCATGGCGTCTGGAAATTAAGGCTTATCCCGAACTAACGACAACGGGCGTCCTGCGCGGTCCCGATGAGTTGCTCCTGCCGCAGCTTGGCAATAGCGCTGAACCTGTTGGTGGCTTCTATTCCCAGAAAGATGTGCGCGACGTCGTTGCCCATGCCGCGGAATTGAATGTGGAGATCATTCCCGAGATCGACATTCCGGGACATAGCACGGCGACATTGACGGCGTTGCCGGATCTGACAGACGGCCAGGAGGCACCAGACAGCTACCATTCCGTGCAGGGATATCCGAACAATGCTCTCAATCCCGCAGTGCCGCTAACCTACGAATTCCTCGAGAAAGTACTCGACGAGATGGTCGAGCTATTCCCCTCCTCCTACCTCCACATCGGCGGTGACGAGGTGGCAAACGGCTCGTGGCTTGCCTCTCCGCTGGCCAAGGCATTGATGGAGAGGGAGAATATTTCTGGCACGTTTGCGCTCCAGTCGTATTTCCTGAAGCGTGTGAAGGACATGCTGACGGTGCGCGGGCGCAAACTCGCCGGCTGGAACGAGGTGGCTCACGGCGGCGGCGTTGCCGCCAAGGACACGTTGCTGATGGCCTGGGAGAACCCGCAGGTCGGCATCGATCTGGCCAAGGAAGGCTACGAGGTCGTCATGACCCCCGGTCAGGCCTACTATCTCGACATGGTACAGGCGGAGGCGTTTCGGGAGCCCGGCGCAAGCTGGGCCGGAACGGTGCCCCCGGCCCATACCTATGCTTACGAGGCGGAAGGTGACTTCCCGGAGGAATTGAAAGACAGGATGAAGGGTGTTCAGGCCTGCATCTGGTCGGAACACTTCCTGTCGCGCGGTTACTTCAACCGACTTGTTTTCCCGCGTCTGCCGGCGATTGCCGAAGCCGCATGGACGCCACGGGCGATGAAGGATTGGCAACGCTTTGCTGCCATTGTGCCCCTGAGCCCGAAATTGTGAGGTCGACGATGCGGATCGCAGTGGGCGGAATTCATACGGAATGCAGCACCTATTCGCCAGTGCTGATGACAGTCGAGGACTTCCGCGTTCTACGCGGCGGGGATCTTCTCGCTTCGGAATATTTCGGTTTCCTTGAAGCCGCTGGAGTTGAGCACCTGCCACTCATGCATGCGCGTGCGGTGCCTGGCGGCCCAGTCTCCAGGGTGGCATACGAAGCCTTCAAGACAGAGTTTCTCGACCGATTGAAGGCCGTTTTGCCTGTCGATGGACTTTACCTTGCTATGCATGGCGCGGTGAATGTCGAAGGCATGGACGACGCCGAAGGTGACTGGATTGCCGCGGCTCGCTCCGTCGTCGGTGAAGGTTGCGTGGTCGCAGCGAGCTATGATTTGCATGGTAACGTCAGCCAGAGGATCATCGATCAGCTCGATATATTCGCGGCCTACCGAACTGCGCCGCATATCGATGTTCGCGAAACGATGGTGCGTGCCTGGTCGCTGCTGGTGAACGCTCTAAAGTCAGGCAAGCGGCCGGGTATAGCCTGGTCTCCAGTGCCGGTTCTGTGGCCAGGCGAGCGAACGTCGACCGAGGACGAGCCCGCGAAGAGCCTCTATAGGGCTCTGCCGGAAATCGATCAACGCAGGGGCATCCTCGATGCAAACCTGATGATTGGCTATGTTTGGGCGGACGAACCTAGAGCCACAGCTTGCGCAGTCGTGACGGCGACCGACAAGCAGGCAGCCGTTTGCGAGGCAGAGAAGATTGCCCTTTCCTACTGGGAGGCGCGCAATCACTTCGTCTTTGGTCCGGTGACCGGTCCGCTCGACGCCATGCTCGATATTGCCGAGAACGCTTCAACAGGCCCCGTCATCCTTGCCGATTCCGCGGACAATCCGACAGGTGGCGGCGTTGGCGACCGGGCTGACGTGCTGAAGGCATTGCTGGACCGTGGATTTGATGGAGCGCTGGTCGCAGGTATTACCGATCCACCAGCCGTCGCAGCATGTTTTGCGGCCGGCGAGGATGCAAGGATCAAACTGCGCATCGGCGGGGCGCTCGACCCATCGAGCGCTCCCGTTGCCATTGAAGCGGAAGTCGTTCTTCTCTACGACCCCGGCCCGGCAGACGAGCGTCAGGCGGTTATAAAGGCTGGTGGTGTCACCGTTGTGCTCGCGGCACGGCGGCGTCCATATCACAATATCGCAGATTTCGAGCGGCTCCGGCTCGATCCGAGGTCAGTTCGGATTCTCGTGGTCAAATCCGGCTACTTGTCCCCTGAATTGGCGCCAATCGCCAATCCAAACCTGATGGCATTGACCCAAGGCGTCGTGAACCAGGACATCGAACGCTTGGTCAGCGAGCGGCGGGCGCGGCCTGCCTTCCCGTTCGACCGCGACTTTGACTACACACCGCGGGCGCGTCTTTCGGCGCGCTGGCAGGACTGATCTTTTGCTGAGGCAGGTTTCGGCTTGGCGCCGAACCTGCTAAGGCGCCTTCATCCGCAATGCTGGTGATCCGTCGCCGCCTGATACATGTCATGACCCGTTTCCTCCCCGAAATTTTCCGCGACCCGACGATCCGGGTCAGCATGCTCGCGATCTTTGCCTTTGGCTTCGCCGGAGCGGCGACGTCGCCCTATCAATCGGTTATTGGTATTCGCGAGCTCGGCTTGAGCAACGGCCTTTACTCTGCCCTGATATTTGCAGCCGCTGCCGTCAACGTCACGGTCAGTATCCTGCTCGGCAATCTTGCCGACCGACTTGGCGAATATCGCTCGCTGATGGTGACGGTCGCCGTTTTCGGAATCTTCGGCTACGGGGCGGTCTACCTCTTTCCTGCGCAGGCGACCTTCATATTCAGCGCACTCTTTCTGCTGCCGATCTACAACGCGCTCAACTCGCTGCTCTTCGCCAATGTGCGTGCGAGGACGAACGGAATGCCGCGCGGCCAGGTCGCGACGGTCAACTCAGGTGTGAGGGCGATGATCTCGCTTTCCTGGGTTCTCGTACCGGGCTTTGTCGGTGTGCTTTTGTCCCGTTCGACAAGCATGCTGCCGGCCTATCTCTTTGCGAGCCTCGCCTGCGTGTTGTGCCTCGGTCTGATTGCCGCCTTCCTGCCGCGCCAAAGCGGGACAGACAACGCGGCCACGCACCATCTTTCCTATCTGGCAGCGCTCGCGGAAGTCATCTCGCCACGCGTCTTCATGCGCGTGATTGCTGTGTCGCTGATCAGTAGCACCCTTCACGTGAATGGCGCCATTTTGCCCCTGATTGTCACTGGCCCCGCTCATGGTAGCGTTGGCGATGTTGGGATCCTAGTCGGTATCGTGGCCTTCCTCGAAGTCGTCTTTATCGTCGTGTGGGGGCGGGCACAGCGAATCATGAATCACGTCACGGCGCTGGCAATCGGCACGATCATCTATGTTGTCTATCTCGTTTTGCTCGGCCTTGCCTCTACACCTTGGCATGTTTACGCGCTGAGTATCATCAGCGGGATCGGTGCCGCAGCCCTCATCAGCATTCCGATCACCTATCTGCAGGACCTGATCGCCGAGCGGGCCGGCCTTGGCAGTGCGCTGATATCCGTCAATATCTTTGTGAGCGCTGGGCTGAGCGCTCTTCTCTTTGCGATCGGGACTGGCGTCAGTGGCTATTCCGGGACCGCAATCATTGGTTCGATCGCCGGCATAATCGGCCTCGCAATGCTTCTGTATTTCGATGGAACCAAGTAGCCAGGGTAGGCCAGCGGCGGCGCCAAGTGCGACACAGCCTCCCGCGCGTTGACGGAAATGCCCGCCGCGAGATCGGCGGCGGGCATCTGCTCTCAGGCTCGGGAGAGAGTATGAGCCTCAGATGTTGGCGAGCAACTCGTTGATGCGCTGCTCCATGTCAGTGAGCGCCGCATCAACCTCCTTCTGACCGGTGATCGCCGCGCTCATTTCCTGGCCGATAATGTCCTGGATCGCGAACTGGCGCTGGACGGTGGACGGTAGGGGCGTTCCCAGCGTGGCGATGGCCGAGATGGTGTCGCGATGCGGAAGGGCCTTGAACTTGTCGGAGGCCAGCACAGCCTTGACAGATGGCAGATGGCCAGTGCGCGACCAGTCGAAGTCGTTGTCATGGAAGAACTTCAGGAACTTGGCGATTGCAGCGGTTTGTTCTTCGGACCGGTCTTTCTGTGATACGGCCCAGCTATGACCATCGGCATACTGCGCCTTCTTGCCGGGGAAAAGCTGAGGATAGGGATACACAGCGTAGCCACCGGCATTGAGCGCTGTACCGGCCTTTTCGGACGATGCCGTGTAGTCACCGATCACCCAGGTTCCATTCAGGTGGACTCCACCCTCGCCTGCGAGGAAAGCATTGATGCCTGCGGCGTAGTCTAGATCCTTTGTCGTGTCGCCGTTGTCGTAGAT
Organism: Hyphomicrobiales bacterium; assembly: GCA_900466605.1. Taxonomy (GTDB): domain Bacteria; phylum Pseudomonadota; class Alphaproteobacteria; order Rhizobiales; family Rhizobiaceae; genus Rhizobium. Next base: position 39,671 of record UBMU01000019.1, on the reverse strand, counting down.
CGCCTTGTACATCTCGAGGACCTTTTTGGCCTCGGGTGTATTGATTTTGACCTGCTTCGGGTCGGCAAAGAAGTTCGAATCCTGCTGGAACAGGTAGGTGTAGAGATTACGGGTATAGAGTGCGACTTCGTTCGCGAGGTTCTGGACGAAGTATGGCTTGCCCGTCTTCTCCTTGAACTGCTTGGCCTGCGCAAGAAGTTCATCGACACTCGTCGGCAGCTTTGGCGTGCCATCGGCATTGACCAGATCTGCCTTTTTGAAGAGGTCCATGTTGATGTGGTAAAGCATGGTCCAGTTGTCGATCGGCAAGCCGTAGATCTTGCCGTCCTTGGTCACGCCGTTCAGGCTGGCATCAGTGAAGTCGGACGATGCCACGCCCACGGACTTCAGCACGTCGTCCAACGGCATGATCAGACCTTTGGACTGATAGTCGGCAAGGACGGACTGGTGGATGGTGACGATATCGGGCGGGTCGCCGGCGGCGAACTGTGCCGTCAGCTGGTCGTACCCTGGCCATTCCACCGTTGTCACCGTGACATGCACATCTGGATTGTCGGCATTGAACTTGTTGATCAGCGACGTGATGATGCCGCACTCACCGACGGCCTTGCTGACATCGGTGTTGGTGCCGAAATCGGCATCGCAAGCGCCGAAGAAGCGCTGGACGGAAAGTTCGGTGGCGGCGAAGGCCGGGCTTGCGCCGACAAGTGCGACCACAGAGGCCGCCGCCAGCATGTATTTTCTAAGCGTAAGCGTCATTTACATCTCCTCCTCAATGGGTCCTCGACCCTTGGCTTCAAGCCCCCTCCCCGGGGACAGGTTGCAACGCACCGCTGGGCAAATTGTTAGCGCACGGCGGCGCCCGACACTGCCGTCACGATGTATTTTTGGAAAAACAGGTAGAGAACCAGGATCGGCGCACCGGCAAAGACCGCCTGCGACATCAGGAAGCCAAGACCTTCCGATTGTGCAAAGTTGGTCTGCGTCGAGGCAATCCCGATCGTCAGTGTGTACATCTCTTTCTTGGTGCCTGAGATCAGGGGCCAGAAGTAATCGTTCCAGGCGCTGAGGAAGGTGAAGATGCCGAGTGTCGCCTGCGCGGGAACGGTCAACGGCAGTAGGACCTTCCAGAAGATCTTGAAACGGCTGGCGTTGTCCAGGAGTGCCGCCTCGTCGAGTTCCTTCGGGATGGCGCGGAAGTACTGCGTCATCAGGAACACGCCGAATGGTGCCGACAGTCCCGGCAGGATCAGACCGTGATACGTGTTGTGAAACTTCAGCCAGCTGAAAATCTGATGGCGAGCAATCAAGACAGCTTGCTCAGGGATGGCAAGTCCGAGCAACACGATGATGAACAGCGCATTGCGAAACGGAAAGTTCAGGCGGGCAAAGCCGTAGCCTGCAAGCGAAGACAGGATCAGCGTGAAGGTGGTCGAGCCGCCGGCAACGATGATGCTGTTCAAGATCCAGCGGAACACCGAGGATGTGGCCAGGATATTGATGTAGTTGTTGATCGTATAGGGAGCACGGAAGACGGAGGTCATGTCCGCCATCAGTTCCTTGTTGTCCTTGAGAGACAGTCCGATCACCCACAGGACCGGCGCCATCATGATCACCGCGCATGCTAGGGCCAGGATAAGGATCACCCGATCGCCAGTCGAACGACCGACCATGCTTCCACCGGACACAGCGCTCATCCTTCTTCTCCTTTGCGGCGCGAGATGAAGTACTGCGCCATCGCAGCAATCAGGATCAGTATGAAGAGGATCTCGGACGCTGCGGCACCAAGGCCGAGGTCCCACTTGGTGAATGCAGCTTCATAGATGTACAGCACGATTGGCTTCGACACGTTGTTCGGACCACCGAGCGTCATCAGTTTTGCCTGGCCAAACAGCTGGAACTGGAGCACGACCTGGATGATCAACACGAGCACAAAAGTTCGCCGGATCGAAGGGAGCGTGATGTACCAAAGTGTTCGGCAACGGCTGGCATTGTCGAGTGCCGCTGCTTCATAAATTTCTGCCGGTACCTGCTGCAGGGCGGAAAGAAAGAGCATCATCGGCAAGCCGATGCACCACCAGATTGTCGCAATCGCAATTCCGATCATGGCGAGGTTCGGGTCAGACAGAAAGGCTGGTGCCGGGGCGCCGAACCAACCGTAAACGGTGGCAAGCAAGCCGAAATTGCCAATGAAAACGATGCGCCATATAAGCGTAACGATGGTCACGGATAGAACGGAGGAAGAGAAATAAACGGCGCGCAATGCGGCTGCCATTTTGGTCTTACGGTTCAGGGCTAGCGCCAGGAGCAAGCCCAGGAGGGCCAATGTCGGCACCGTCAAAAGCACGAAGTAGAAGGTATTTCCGATGACCTGGATGAAGATCTTGTCGTTAAACAGCCTGACATAATTGCCGAGGCCAACAAAACGGCCGATTCCGAACGCGTCTGCCTTGTGAAGGCTGAGCCAGATGCCCCAGCACAGCGGCACTACAAGCAAGGTGACGAAAAAGAAGAGGTACGGCGCAACGAAAAGGGCGTTTCGCCAGAGCGGTGCATTGATGTTTTGCACCTTTTGCCGCGCAGAGGCGCCGGCGACGGATCTGGACGATGACAGTGCCGCCTCAGCCATGACTGGCCTCCTCGTTGTGCCAGGCGTGACCGGCATCGTCGAAAAGATGCGTGCGCGTGCCGTCGAGTATCAAGCCAACCTCGTCGCCGATAGCAACTCGGCTGTTGCCGATATCTTCCGCAACGATGACATTGCCATCCTTGAGCCTGGTGTAGAGAAGCGTGCGGTCACCGAGGCGCTCGAGTACATCCACCTTGCCTGTCGTCGTCGCGGCAACGCCATTGGCAAGTTTGACCGCCTCGGCGCGAATGCCCACCGAATACTCACCATCCTTGACGCCAATAGCCCGGATAGCAGTTTGCAATTCCGTACCATCTTGGAGTTTCGCTCGCAGGAAGCCGTTTTGTGCGGATAGGCCGACCCTGAAGAAGTTCATGGTCGGCGAACCAACAAAGGTGGCCACAAAGCGACTTGCCGGACGGGAATAGATCTCCATTGGCGTTCCGATCTGCTCGATCTTCCGATTGTTCATGACGACGATGCGATCGGCCAGCGTCATGGCCTCGATCTGGTCGTGCGTCACGAAGATCATTGTCGATCTTACCCGGTTGCGCAGCTGTGCCAGCTCGACCCGGGTACGAACGCGTAACGCGGCATCGAGGTTCGACAATGGTTCGTCGAAGAGGAACGCCTTTGGTTCCTTGACGATGGCGCGACCAATGGCGACACGCTGGCGCTGGCCGCCAGAGAGCTGGCCAGGCTTACGCTCGAGCAGATGGGCGATCTCGAGCATACGCGCCGCCTCGGCAATGCGTGCGGAGATCACATCGGTGGAAACGTTGATGTTGCGCAGTCCGAAGGCCATGTTGTCGGCTACGGTCATGTGCGGATAAAGCGCATATGACTGGAATACCATGGCGATATCACGCTGGCCGGGCGGCAAGGTATCGATGCGTTCGCCATTGATCGATATCGCACCCTCATCCACGCTTTCCAAGCCTGCGATCATACGGAGGAGCGTAGACTTGCCGCATCCGGACGGGCCGAGGAAAACCATGAACTCGTTTGCCTTGATCGACAGGGACAGGCCGTCGAGGACAGTCATCGAGCCGTAGCGCTTGGTGACATTCTGGATTTCGATGTTGGCGGTCATCCGGCTGCTCCTGAGTGGCAGTCAGAACCCGAAATGCCGATATGGATACGTGTGTGGCATACTTCCGCCGAGAAAGAATCCGCGGTCAAAAACGGATCCTCCTCGGTTCGTGATAGTGCCAAAACAGAAGCACTTGCTCCCATCCTTTCCTCCCAGTGGCACGTCAAAACCGGTGTACTGACGTTAAATCATACAATTGCTTTGTCAACATATCGTTTGATATGTATCACAAAATAGGATTTAGATTATGCTTGCAGGCGGATCATCCGGTAAGAGAGCGGGGCGATCTTCGCACTAAGCTTGCCGTCGACGAAGCTCGAACCGGTCACAGCCTTCGGCACAACGTTGTCGGGCTTGGCTGCAGTGTTCGTGATCGTGAGATCGCTGTGGGCAACGACCTGATCGTCGATAACACGCAAGGCGCCGAATTCCAGCAGGCTTGCGTCGAGGTCGAGCGTTTCCGTGCCGTGGCGGTTGACGATGAAGAAAGTCACCGTCTTCTTGTCGGCGTCATGGACCGCCGACACGTCGAGATAAGGAACATCGCCGAGGTCATCGACCTTATAGGTCGGGCTGTCGACCATCAGCTTGAGTGCCGTTCCGCGTCCGTAGACGGAGGCGAAATAGTAGGGATAGTAGATCGTCTGGCGCCATGCCGCACCACCTGGAACCGTCATGATCGGGGCGATAACATTGATGAGCTGCGCAAGGCAGGCAATCTTGACGACATCCGCCCGATTGATGAAGGTGTTGAGAATGCAGCCGACCTGCAGCACGTCCTCGAAGTTATAGTCATCTTCCAAGAGGGCCGGTGCATGCGGCCAACCGTTCGCGCCAGCAAGTGTGGCCTTGTCGCGTTCTTTGGAGTGGTACCAGACGTTCCATTCATCGAATGAGATGTACACGCTCTTGGAAGAGCGCTTCTTCGCCTTGACGTAGTCGATCACGCCCGCAACCGTGCCGATGTATTTGTCGAGCTCAATGCTACGGGCAAGATAGTTGGCCGTGTTCTTGGCGCGGTTCTCGAAATACATGTGCAGCGAAATGTAATCGACCTCGTTATAGGTGTGGTCTAGTACGGTGGCTTCCCATTCCGGATAGGTCGGCATGTGGGCGTTCGACGAACCGCAGACGACAAGTTCGAGCGAGCTATCGAAGGCGCGCATGGCCTTGGCTGTCTCATGTGCAAGCCGGCCGTATTCGTCCGCCGTCTTGTGGCCGATCTGCCAAGGCCCGTCCATCTCGTTGCCGAGGCACCAGAGCTTGACATCCCAAGGCTCGCTGCGGCCGTTTGCAATGCGCTTGTCGCTCCACTTGCTGCCGCCCGAATGGTTTACATACTCGAGGAAGTTGCGCGCTTCATCCAGGCCACGCGAGCCGAGGTTGACGGCAAGCATCATCTGGGTTTCGGCCGACGTGCACCAATCGGCGAATTCGTGGATGCCGACCTGATTGCTCTCCGAGGTGTGCCAGGCAAGATCGAGGCGCGTCGGACGGCTTTCCTTGGGGCCGATGCCGTCTTCCCAGTTATAGGCCGATACGAAATTGCCGCCCGGGTAGCGCACGATGGGGACGTTCAGCTCCTTGACGAGTTCGATGACGTCCTTGCGCATACCGGCCTCGTCGGCCGTGGCATGATCCGGCTCGTAGATGCCGGTGTAAACGGCGCGACCGAGGTGCTCGATAAACGAGCCATAAAGGCGCGGATCGATGTCAGAGATTGTGTATTTGCTGTGCGCTGTGACCGCAGCCTTCATGTCGTCCTCCACTATATCGTAATTTGCGATTTGTATCACAATTTGAGATTAATAAAGCGGAAGGCCGGTGTGAGGTCAAGCTTAAAGTTCAGAAATTCGGGTAGACTCACCGAGTCTTCAAACGCAGCAGGATGTCCTGATCGTAATTGCCGAATCCCCGACCGAAGATGTTGATACCGCCAGGATGCTTGGCGTCGTCGCGTACTCCGATACGCAGACGGATTGAATGATGTTCATCGAGCTTGAGATGCGTGAGGGTCACGCCGGAGATGCGCAGGCCATCGACGAAAGCACCATCGTCATTGATTCGGAAGCTCTTCAGCTTGCCGTATTGCGAACCCTTCAGCTTCCACCAGTCGGGCGTGAAGACGCCCCGCTTGTCACCAAAATCGCCAGGAGATGTCCAGGTCCCGATGTCGGTGCCGTTGATTGTGAGCGTGATGTCCGAGGGCCAGTCCGCACTGGTGCCTGGGACTTCTGAGCTCAATTCCATCACGAACTCGATCTCTCGAATACTTGTGTTGGTCAATCGTGCGTTGTTTGGGAACTGATACTCGACATAACCGCGTGTAAACCAGATGAGCCCCGCTTTCATCCGGTCCGGATCGAGGAAGGTATTGGGAACATCAAGGAGCCCGATGATACCATCAGCAGAACACAGACCGCAGGGCGCCGTGACCTCAAAGCTCGTGTAAAGACCAAGTGGCATGGACACTTCGATCGCGTCCGGTTCGGTTTCTTTGATTTCATTCTTGAAAATGACGAGTATCTCGTCGTAGACGCTGTGGCAGACTTTCTGATTGCCCTTTCGCGCCTTCTGCGTCTCCGTTCGGATGAGGCCCGCTTCCTCCAGCATTTGGACGTTGGTGGAGACGCTTGACTGCGGCAAATCGAGCAAATCGGCGATTTCGTTGACGTTCAGGGCACCCTTCTCGTGCAGTAGCTTCAGCACCGCGACGCGCGCAGGGGATGCTAGGCCCTTCAGGATTGGCATGCCTTCTTCTGGGTCGACAACAAGGAAGTTTCGGCTCATGGGGCTCCGATCGGGTCAGATAAGAATGCGTAATCGCGTTCTATATCAGAGATGGTGATTTAATCAAACGGTCGTCCATTGCCGCGTGACGCATATCCATAAATAAAAAGTCCCGCGGTAGAACCGCGGGACTTCTTGAGGTCCCTGACCGGGAGAGAGATGGTCAGGCGGCCTGAACTTTGCGGTTGGTGCGGGCCCATTCCGGCAGCCAGTCACCATGGGCGGCGAGCAGTTCGTCCGTGATCGTCCAGATCTGGTCGAGGTCGAGTTCGGCAGCCGTATGAGGGTCCATCATCGCGGCGTGATAGATATGCTCGGGATTCTCCGTCATCAGTGCCTGCACCGTCAGTTCCTGCACGTTGATATTGGTGCGGATCAGCGCTGTTAGTTGTGGCGGCAGGTCGCCGATGAAGGTCGGCTGGATGCCTGATGCATCAACAAGGCAGGGAACCTCGGCGGCGCAATTGTCGGGCAGCGAGGTAATGCAGCCGTTGTTGCGGACGTTGCCGTAGATAACGGAGGGTTCGCCGGTCCATACCGAGTTGATGATCGAGGAGGCGTATTCCTTCGACTGCGCGACTTCGATCTTGTCGGCGGACTTGTAGGCTTCCGCCTGCCCCTTCCAGCGGGCAATTTGCTCGATGCAGCGCTTCGGATACTCGTCGAGCGGAATGCCGAACTTCTCGATCAGGTCCTCGCGACCATCCTTGATGAAGTAGGGCGTGTATTCGGCAAAGTGCTCCGAGCTCTCTGTGACGAAATAGCCGAGGCGCGTCAGCATTTCGTAGCGCACCTTGTTCGGGCAACGCGGGTTCCAGCCGGGCTTCGGAGCGCGACCTTCACGGTAGGCGCGCACGAGATCCGGATAGAGGTTCTTGTAGGAACCGTCTGCCTGGCGATGCTCGAACTTCAAATAGAAGGCCATGTGGTTGATGCCGGCCGAGCGGTAACGGATTTCCTCGTAGGGAATGTCGAGGTCGTGCGCCAGTTCCATGGCGGTGCCCTGAACCGAGTGGCAAAGACCGACCTGCTTGATCGTGGGGTATTTTTCCGAGATCGCCCAGGTGTTGATCGCCATCGGGTTGACATATTGCAGCATGATCGCCTCCGGGCAGACCGCGAGCATATCCTCGCAGATCTTCCACAAATGCGGCACGGTGCGCAGCCCGCGCATGATGCCGCCGACGCCGAGCGTGTCGGCGATCGTCTGGCGCAGGCCGAACTTCTTCGGGATTTCGAAATCGGTCACCGTGCAGGGCTCGTAGCCGCCGATCTGGAAGGCGACGACGACGAAGTCGGCGCCCGTCAGGGCCTTGCGCTGGTCGGAATAGGTCTCGGCCTTAGCCTTAGCGCCAAGCGTCGCGATCAGCTTGTTGACGACGATGGCACTCTCTTCGAGACGCTGCGGGTTGATGTCCATCAGGGCGATGGTCGCGCCTGACAGCGCCGGGCGCTGCAGCACATCACCAATGATGTTCTTCATGAAGACGGTGGAACCAGCACCGATAAACGTGATCTTGGGATTTCTTGCCATTATAACCTCCGGCATGTGCAATCAGGCTACCTCAAAAGCGGCTTTAACGAGCCGTTCCGTGTAGGCGGTCTTGGGATTGGTGAGAACTTCGTTGACGGGTCCCTCTTCCATGATCTTGCCATGCTGCATGACAATCACCCGATGGCAGAGGGCACGCACGACCTTGAGATCGTGCGAAATGAAGAGATAGCTGAGGCCCCGCTCGTCCTGCAGCTTGCGCAATAGCTCGATGATCTGGGCCTGGACCGAAAGGTCGAGCGCCGAGGTCGGCTCATCGAGCAGGATGAATTCCGGTTCGAGTGCGATAGCCCGGGCAATGGCGATACGTTGCCGCTGGCCGCCCGAAAACTCATGCGGAAAGCGCGAGAGAATGTTGCCGGGCATGCCTGCGGCGATCAGCGCCTCGCGGACACGGTCGAGTCGCTCAGCCTTTGTCGCGCCGAGATTGTTAACGACAAGCCCTTCCTCGATGATCTGGCCGATCGTCATGCGCGGATTGAGCGAGGAAAATGGATCCTGGAACACGATCTGCATGCGCGAGCGCAGCGGGCGCATTTCGGCGCGCGATTTGCCGTGGATGGGCTGCCCGTCGAAATAGATCTCGCCGCTATCGGGCTCGTTCAGTCGGACAAGCGCCTGGCCGAACGTCGTCTTGCCGGAGCCGGACTCGCCGACGAGACCGAGCGTTTCATGCCGCCTGAGCGTCAGGTTCAGCCGGTTGACGGCGATGAGCTCCTTCAGCTCCGGCTTGAAGAACCCGCCATGGCGCATCATGAAGGAGACGCGTACGTCCTTGGCATCCAGAATGACGTCCGAACCCTCAGGCAGTGGATTGGCCTGGCCGCGCGGTTCCGAACCCAGCAGATGCTTGGTGTAGGCGTGCTGCGGATTGGCAAAGAGAGCATCTGTGGTGTTGTGCTCGCGCATCTCGCCATGCTGCATCACGTACACGTAGTCCGAGAACTGGCGCACCACCGTCAGGTCGTGGGTAATCAGGATCACCGCCATCCGCAATTCCTTCTGCAGGTTGCGGATGAGGTTCAGGATCTGCGCCTGCACCGTCACGTCGAGCGCGGTCGTCGGTTCATCGGCGATCAGCACATCGGGATCGTTGGCGAGCGCCATTGCGATCATCACGCGCTGGCGCTGGCCCCCGGACAACTGATGCGGATATTGCCTGAGCCGGGCTTCAGGATCGGGAATCTGGACGTGCTTCAGCAATTCCAGCGCGCGGGCTTCCGCCTGCTTCTTGCTCATCCTGCGATGCACCCTGATGGCTTCGACGATCTGGCTGCCGATCGTATAGATCGGGTTCAGTGAGCTCATCGGCTCCTGGAAGATCATCGAGATACGATCGCCGCGAAGCTTGCGGCGGTCGCGTTCGGAGAATTTCAGGATGTTGGCGCCGTCATAGGTCACGGTGGATTTCGGCGACACCACGGCGCGCTTGGAGAGCAGCCCCATGACGGTGCGCGCGGTGACCGACTTTCCGGAACCGGATTCGCCGACGATCGCGATCGTTTCGCCACGATAAAGCTGGAAGGAGATGTCCTTCACCGCTTCCACCGTGCCGTGTTCGACCTTGAAATTGACCGCGACGTTGCGAGCGTCGATGACAGGACTTTCCGACCGTCCCTCATGATCGAGGCGCATCGGAGGGGCGAACGAGTTGACGAGTGCAAGAGCCATTTTGGTCACCTCAATAAGGATCGACTGCATCGCGCAATCCGTCACCCAGTGCGTTGAACGCGAAGACGGTGACAAGCACGAAGCCGACAGGCGCCAGAATCCAGGGATAGGTGCCGATAACGGAATAGTTGGCGGTATCCTGCAGCATCAGGCCCCAGGAAATCAGCGGAGGCTTCACGGCAAAGCCCAGGAAGCCGAGGAAGGACTCCAGCAGCACGACGCTCGGGATATGCAGGGTGACGGCGACGATGACGTGGCTCATCACGTTCGGGAAGATGTGCTGGAAGATGATCCGCCGGTCGGTGGCGCCGACGGCCATGGCCGCTCTAACATAATCGATACGGGCGAGCGCCAGCGTCTTGCCGCGCACTTCGCGAGACATCTGCGCCCAGCCGAGTGCGGACATGACGATAATCACGAAACCGAGGAAGACGTTGGTCGGTGCTGTTACCGGTATCAGCGAGGTCAGCGCGAGGTAGAGTGGCAGCTGCGGAAAGGCGAGAACCACTTCGACGAAACGCTGCACCCAGGTGTCGAAGGAGCCGCCGAAATAGCCGGAGACCATGCCGACGGTCGTCCCGATCACCGTGACGATAAAGACGACTGTCAGCGCGATCGTCAGCGAGATTCGCGAGCCGATGATGGCACGCGACAACACGTCGCGCCCGAATTTGTCGGTGCCTAGGAAGTGTACCGGCTGGCCCGTGGTCGAACCGAAGAAATGACGGTCCATAGAAATGAGGCCAAGTAGCTTGTATTCGGCTCCCTTCACGAAGAAGCCGAGGAGGTTCGGATTGTCGTAGTCGGGACCGACGATCGGCTGGAAGGTCACCGGATCGAGCTCTTCCGACTCCGTCTGTCCGTAGACCCGGGGCCGGAAAACGAAGTTGCTGTCCTTGTCGTGGAAGCTCATCATCTGCGGTGGCGCAAAACCCACGTCTGTGGCTTTGGGATCCATCGGGGCGAAGAACTCCGCGAACAGTGCCATCACCAGCAGCATCGCGACCAGCACAAGACCGATAACGCCGGTCCATGAACGCCTGAGGCGGCGCCAGACCAATGCGATGTAGCTTTCATTGCCGTGCGGCGCGCTCTTGGCGGTTTCTTCGTGCGGCGGTGGGGGAGCGGAATCGAATGCGAGCATGTTACGCTCCTCCGTACGTACGGACGCGGGGGTCCAGCATGGCGAGCAGCATGTCGGCGATGATGTTGCCGACGATGAGGGTGGCCGACAGCACCATCATGAAGGTGGCCGTCACATAGACGTCGCCAATCGCCATGGAGCCGACGATCGCCGGTCCGACGGTGGGTAGCGAAAAGATGATTGCCGTCTCGATCTCGCCTGTCAGCATGTAGGGCAGTACGACACCCTGATACATGACGAGCGGATGGAGCGCGTTCGGCACCGCATGGCGCAGGACGACCGCACTGCCGGACAGGCCCTTTGCCCGCGCCGTCTCGACATACTGGGCGTTCAGCGTATCAAGCAGATTGCCGCGCATGACGCGCATGTTGTAGGCGAGCCCGCCAAATGTGGCGATAGCGACCACCGGCCAGACGTGCCTGACGAGGTCTACGAATTTTGCCCATGACCACGGCGCTCCGCCATATTGCGGCGAGAAGAAGCTCCCGATCTCCGCGACATTGAACTGGAATACCATGAGATAGACGATGATCAGCGCCATCAGGAAGCGCGGCACCGTCATCCCGAGAAATGAGACGCCCGAAAGCAGGCTATCGATCCAGGAATATTGGCGGGTTGCTGCCCAGATGCCAAAACCGATGCCGAGTACCGATGCCAGAATGTGGCAAACAAGCGCAAGTGCCAGAGTGCGCGGCAAGCGCTCAGCCACCACATCGGCCACTGGCTTGTTGTAGAACATGCTGTAGCCGAAATCGCCGTGTGTGACGATGCCCTTGATCCAGTTGAAGTACTGGATGACCATGGGTTGATCAAGGCCATGGGCGACACGGTAGGCTTGGGCCTGTGCGTCGGCCTGAGCGAAGGACGCTCCACTCTGATTGATCAGCTGCGAACGGATGTAATCGGCATAATCGCCGGGCGGCGCCTGGATGATCGCGAAGGTCACGATGCTAAGGATGATCAGCACCGGAATCGCGGAGGCTATGCGCACGAGCAGGAATCGGAACATCTGACGGTTCGCTTCTCATTGCGGCCAGTCGCGCAGTATCTCGGTGCGGCTGGCTTGTTGATCTTGGCCGGTCGCGCGCAGCACGCGCGACCGGTGTCTTTCGTTGGGAGGAGAACGCTTAGTTGATCGGGCCCTTTTCGCCAGGCTTGCCGGGCAGCTGCTCGGGGAACAGCTCGTATTTGCCCTGCTTGTCGGCGGCCACCCAGAGACGTTCGCGGATGACGGAGTCTTCGGCCCAGTTGAACATGAAGATTGGAGTTCCGGCCGGCACGTTCGAGAAGCGCTTGTTGATGATCAGCGCGCCCGGATATTCCGTAAGTCCGACCGTATCGACATTCTCGGTCGCGACCTTCTGGTATTGCTTCATCAGGTCGACCCGCTCGTTGTTGTCCTGGCTGGTCTGGAACTTGGTGACAATCTCGACCAGCTTTTCTTCGTAGGGCATCAGATCAAGCTTGCCGTCCTTGCCGGCGCGATGCTGCCAGCTCGTGCGCGGACCTACAGGTGCAAGCTGTTCGGTGTTCTGCACGACGGAAGCAAGTTCCGGCGAACTGCGCTGGATCAGCCAGTCGAAACGACCCGCATAGTGGGCGTCGTCACGCTTCGGCCCATCCAATGCATTGAGGATGACCTTGATGCCGAGCTTTTCCATCTGTCCGATGACGCCTTCTGCAAGGCTCTTGTCGGTGGCGTAGGCGTTGTTCACGAGCAGAACGATTTCGACGTTCTTGCCGCCTTCAGTGCCGGCGGGGAAGTTCACGAAACCGTCGCCGTCGCTATCCTTGAGGCCGGCCTTGGCAAGCAGTGCCTTGGCGCCCTTAAGATCGAACGGGTAATACACCACTGAGTTGCGGTCGTAGAAGCTCGTGCCGGAAGAAAGGCCGCCCGGATAGATCGCCGTGAACGGACCCTTGACCAGGGAGTCGCCGATCGCCTTTCGATCGAGACCCATGGTGACCGCTTTGCGGAAGTCTTCATTGCGGTTCAGTTCGCGAACAGCCTGGCCACGTGCATCAGGTTCACCCCAGCCGTTTCCGGACAGGTTCATGCGTAGGTTGTAACCGATCAGGCGCGGTCCGAAGGCAAGACGTGCCGGCGCGGTCTTCTCGGCAGCGCGCTTCAGCGACGCTACGAAGTTCTCCGGTTGCTCCAGGTTTGAAATGTCGCCAGAACCGGCAACGGCCTGCACGTCTCGGTCAGCCCAGGTGGAGAGCTTGTAGTGCAGTTCGTTGAGGTAAGGCAGCTGGTTGCCCTTCTCGTCGACCTTCCAGTAGTACGGATTGCGGCGCATGACGATGATGTCGTCAGGACGGTATTCGACCGGCACCCAGCCACCCATGACCGGCAGGTTCATGTATTCCGGCGGGAAGGCATTCTTGAACTGATCGTAGGTGTTCTTTGAGTATTTCGGATGCTGCGGCTTCAGGATATGCGATGGCCCCGGGCAGAAGCTCGGATACGACATCGTATAGAGATACTGCTTCGGGAAAGCGTCCTTGAAGGTCCACTCGACAGTGTAGTCGTCGATCTTCTTCAGCGTCGTTCCCACGCCGAAAGCTTCCGGCGATGCGCCGCCACCGAGCGGTGAGACGTTCGGATCGATGACCTCGTCATCCCAGTAGAACATGATGTCGTCCGCATTGAAGGCGACGCCATCCGACCACTTCGCACCTTCGATGAGGTGCATGGTCAACTTGTGGCCATCCGAGGACCACTCCCAGCTCTTGGCGAGGTTCGGAAGCGGTTCGGTGTCCTTGGCCTGCACCTGGAACAGCGGTGCCGTGCGGGTCAGGCATTCAGACAGGCCAATGTCGATGCCGCCCCAGCCCTGCGTCTGGCCAGCGCCGTAGTTCCAGCCTTCCGGCCGGCCACCGATGACGTGGCGAAGTGTGTCGCCATACACACCGACGCCGTCGACCATGTTTTCAGTCTTGAAGACGAGTGGTTCCTTCGGCAGCCGTTCATTGACTGGCGGCAGCTTGCCGGTGTCAACGAAGTTCTTCTTTACCCAGTCCGGTTCGTTATACGAAGGAAGCGCTTTGAACTCTTCGATCGAATCTCTCGAAACGTACTTGATCTTGCCCTCCGCCGGGAACGGTGGCGGAACCGGCGGCGCAGTTGGCTCGGAGGCATAGGCGCTCAACGCCGAGACTGAGACGCTCAGCGCCAGTCCGGCAAGGACACTAAGGTTGCGGAAATTTTTCATCGTCTCTCCCTCTTGTTTCGAGGCGCTTGCGGCGACCCCGGTTCTCCTCAAACGATCCGGGAACGGGCTTGCAGCGATGGCGTCCCTCCCGGAGCCCCATCGCCACCCGTTGTCCGGGAAACTTAGACGGCCTGCTTGAGCGCCGCCTTCTCGGCGCGAAGTTCTTCGATCGAGCGGACGTTGCGGCGGGCAGCGCCTGCCCATTCGCGGGTCTTGACCGTCGATTTCGCCAGGCGCTCCATTGCGGCCGGAACAGCATCTGCATATTGCGGCAGCCAGCGGGCCTGGGCGACGACCATCTCGTCGACCATCTGCCAGACCTCTTCCGGCGTTGCGACGGCACCGACCAGCGGGTCGTGCAGCACGGCAAGCTTGAGAAGGTCGATATCGCCGCTGACGGCTGCATGAACTGACATGCGCTGGACGTTGATCGAGGCCATGCAGGTCGCAGCGCAGGCTTCCGGAATGGTGACACCGGAAACCATGTTGATGCCAAAGCGGTCTACGAAACCGGGCGATTCAATGATCGCGTCAGCAGGCAGGTTAGTGATGACGCCGTTGTTCTTGACGTTGAAGTGGCCGCGATAGACACGCCCCGTTTCGAGCGCTTCCAGGATGTGGCTCGCATGCTCGTTCGAACGCTTGGACGGATCGATCGGCTTTTCTGCGGAGGCGAGAAACTGCGGGAACTCCGTCTCGAACCAGTTGCGGGTTTCCGTGGAATGACGGAGGTAACCGCCGGTTTCGCCGTGGATCCAGTCGGACATGTCGATCCACTTGGTGATCTCGTCCGGCCGCTTACGGTACCAGGGCAGGTATTCCGACAGGTGGCCGTTGCTTTCCGTGGAATAGACACCGAAGCGCTTCAGCACGTCGATGCGCAGCTTTTCCTGCTGAGAGAACACGGGATGCGCTTCGAAGGCGCCAACCAGCTCGTCCTTGGCGATCTTTCGGCCGTTAAGCTTGAGATCGACGAACCAGGTCTGGTGGTTGATGCCTGAGCAGATGTAGTCGAGTTCGGAAGGAGACTTCGCACCAAGCACCTCGGCGATCTGTTCGGCGCCATGCTGGACACCGTGGCAGAGACCAACCGTATCAACCTTGCCATATTCGATCGCAGCCCAAGTGTTCATCGCCATCGGGTTTGCGTAATTCAGAAACTTGGCACCCGGCTCGGCGACTTCGCGGATGTCCTTGCAGAAGTCGAGGATAACAGGAATGTTGCGCTGGCCGTAGAGAATGCCGCCGGCGCAAATCGTGTCACCGACGCACTGGTCGATGCCATATTTCAGCGGGATGCGGATATCGTCGGCATAGGCTTCGAGGCCGCCGACGCGCACGCAGCTGATGATATAGCGTGCGCCTGTCAGTGCCTCGCGGCGGTTCGTCGTCGCCGACACCCTCGTCGGCAGCTTGTTGGATGCGACGATCGTGTCGAGGATCTGCTTGATCATCTGCAGATTGTGTTCGCTCATGTCCGTGAGCGCGAACTCAACGTCCCGGAATTCCGGCACGCACAGGATGTCGGTGAACAGCTTTTTGGTGAAGCCGACGCTGCCAGCGCCTATGATAGCGATTTTGAAACTCATGATCCTAACCTCGATGCGATCAAAATGCCGGCACGGGACGACGAGAAGAAGAATAGTGCGCAGGCTTGCGCTCTGCGTAAAAAAAGGCCAGAAATCCGGCTTATTCTCCTCCGCGCCGCTCCTCGATGCTGGCGGTGTGCTCTCTCTTGGAGGCGGATTATGCGCAATTTCGGCGAGGCCGCCAGAGAAGGATTATGCTTTCATGGGTAATTCTGTGCTGCAGAAACTGATTGGGAACGGCCCGGTCATGCGCACCGTTTCGCTGCCCCGCGGACGACAGAGCCTGCACACCATGCCGACTAGCACCGGATATGAAATCCGTGAGGACGCGACCTATGACTGGGATGGCCGCAAGCGCGGCCAGACGCCTTTCACAGTGCTTCAGCACACGATCAGCGGCTCCGGGAACCTGCGATACGAGAATCGCGAACTCCGGGTGAAGGAGGGTGAAACCTTGCTGGTTCTCGTGCCCCACAATCACCGCTACTGGCTGGACGATGGCGAGCGCTGGGAGTTTTTCTGGATCTCGATGAACGGGGAAGAGGCGCTGCGCATCCATCGCTCGATCCTCGCCGTCACCGGCCCGGTGCTCAAGCTGCAGCCCGAGACGATTGAGCATCTTGCTGATTGCAGCCTGCGCCTGATCAACGGCGCGGAGACGCCCGGGCTTGCGTCGGCGATCGCCTACGAGGCGGCGATGGCGCTCTACGACGACGTGTTCGGATCGCATCCGGTGTTCAGCGAGGAATACAGGACGATGCAGCACGTGATCGACTACATCATGAGCAATCTCGAGCGACCTCTACCTGTGCAAGACCTTGCTCGCGTCGCGGGTCTCAGTCGCGCCCATTTCTCTCGGATGTTTGCCGCGAACGAGGGCCTGCCGCCCGCGGAATTTGTTCTGCAGAAACGCCTTAAGCGCGCCGTCAAGCTCCTTACGAAAACCGCCAACATGCCAGTCAAGGAGGTTGCTATCCGCTCGGGCTTCGAGGACGCTAACTATTTCTCGAAGGTTTTCCGCCGCGTCTACGGCACAAACCCAACCGAGTTTCGTACAACAGGCATGTATGCGAGCGTCGGCAAAGGGCGGTGACGCCCTCGCCAAGCGCGGACGCTACTGCGCACTGTCGTAGCTGAGCTTTGGATACCATGTCTGCGGGCGGCCTTCAGGCGTCGTGTCAAGGACGGTCCAGAGCGGCATGAAGTCTGGTGCGCCCCGCGGGTCCTGGCCGGGATCCGCCGTTGCCGGCCCCATTTCCGGATTCCAGAAGTGTCGGATCACACCGTCCTTGATCATGAAGACGTTGTAGGAGGGCTCATCGGTGCCTTCAGGGCCGATGGCGTGGTAGTCGCGGCTGAAGTCGCCGGTCATGTCGGAATAGAGTTGCAAGTGATGCCAACCGCGCTCCTCCTTGAATGCCAGCAACCGTTCAATTGCCGAGCGTGCGATAACAGCGAAGGCGACCTGTTGACTGATGTCCGGAATTTCTCCGTCGAGAGCCGACAGCATCGAGGTACACATCGGGCACGGACGCTCGCGCTGCGGCCCATACATATAACTGTAGATGACAAGTGTGGATTTGTCTCCAAACAGGTTCCCTAACGTCATCTCGCCATCCGGTCCTTGAAAGCGATAGTGCTTTGTTACTTGGCCGCCGGGTGGCAGGGCGCGTCGTTGCTCGGCAACACGCTCGATATGCCGGCGCAATTCGATCTCCTCGGCCAGGAGCTCGTCGCGCGCCTGCCGATACTCGGGTGTTTCGTTTGGAAAGCTGAGCCCATTTCGTGTTGCCAGTTCCCTTGCCGAAACGAGACTATTCGCATCCATGACATGAACCTCCTTCGGTTTTGACAGAACGATGCGACGGATTTTGTAACGCTGTCGACCGTTCGGACAAAGAACGTTTGCGGGCTATGAGAATCGACAGGGCGGGCAAATTTATTTGATGGGGTTGATCGACTGCACTTTCTAGGTGCTTGAATTTACTGCAACCCTATCCGTCGTTGCAGGATCACACATTCGGCTGTCTGAGGGCTTCGGTCCCCCTTCCCCACTCCGATTCTTGGCCTATGTCCCCGCTTATCCTTCATCTCCTGGAAGGACGAGGGAGGCTTTAGGATATCGTGGCAACAGATGTCGCAAGCCTCCCTCCATGGAGAGAACAATGAGATCCATCATATCACTGATCGAGGCAGCCATCGTTGCGGCCGGTTCTCCAGTTGCGTCGGATGACGGCTTGAGCCTCGAGCGCGCACAAGCCGTCTGCTCGTTTCTCGAAAATACCGGCTTAAACGGGGATTGCGCCGTCGATGCCAAAGAGACTCTCATCGAGGTCTCACTAGCTGGACAGTATGACAGCCCTGCCGATTGTCCAAAGGTTGTCGACATGTTGCGGGCACATGGTTTTCAACTGGGCAGTGATTGGGAATTGCGCATCAAGGCGAGCGTAAAAGACGAGCCAGCGGTGACCGAATGCGGCCTAGCGTCGGTCCAACAATAGAGGATAACATTCCGCGAGTAACTGCTTTTGGCGACCGACAGACTCCGGTTGGACTAGAGCGTCGGCTTCGGCGTGATTTTCAATACTGATCCGTGGGCGTCGCGCAACGCTTCATCGCCAGCCTGGCGGTCGTTTGCTTTGTGCAGGAGCGTTGATCGGTAACCTTGGAGGCGGGTTCCTTCGATCAATGTCACGTCGGAATTTCCAGGATTGTCAGAACGCTCAAACCAGTCGACGGGGTGGTGAAGAAAATTCATCTCGAAGGCCCGATTTGTAACGCCATGGCCGACGATGACAACGTCGTTCACGCCATCGGATGCGTCGTCGATCACGGTTTGAAGGAAAAGGCGGAGCCTCTGCGCCACATCCGCCCTGCTCTCGCCATCCGGAGGTCTTGCATAGAATTTTCCGCTGCTGTTTCGCAGCCTGGCCCATTTCTCGAACTCATCAGGGAACTTGTGTCGCCGTTCTGCATGGTCGTAAATCTCGGTGAAAAGGCCAAAATCCTGCTCCCGCAGGAGATAGTCCTCTCGAACGCCGCTTATCCATTCGGGTTGCAGGGTCTCCAACAATGCGTCCTTGCTCTGTCGCGTCCGCAGATAAGGTGAATACCAGATATCCAACTTTGGAATTTCTTTGTGCGACAGATCGTAGAGATAGGAGGAGACTGCTCGTCCAGCCACGAGCGCTTGTCGATAGCCCCATTGCGTCAGCGGCACGTTGTGATCGCCGAACTGTCCATAGGCTCGTTCATTAATGTTGCCGAGCGATTCGCCGTGTCGAACGAGAAAGATGCGCATTGGTCGCCGTGGTTTCGGTATCTGATGGGATTATCATGACGGTAGAGCAGGCAGGGTGCAACTTGTGCGCCGCCGGCGAGGCATACCCACAATGCGGCATCTGATCAAAAAGGCAACGAGAGTAATTGAGTTAAATATTAGCGTGTGCTTTTATTCCATCCCGCATCCACTACCGGGGGTATTCTATGACCAACGATATCCGGAAGGCATGCGTGGTTTGTCGCTTGACGGCAATCATGCTCGGTGTCACTGGCTTTTTAGGGACTATCGACCTAGCGCAAAGTGCAACGATTAACGTTTCGCCAAGAAACGAGGGCCGCGACGAAGGCCGCACGATTCAGGATGCGCTCGCCGTCGCGCAGCCAGGCGATACAATCGTGCTGGCGCCCGGAACCTATATGCAGGATTTTCGGTCGGTTCGGGACGGTGAACCCGGAAAACCGATCTCAATCGAGGGTTCGCTTGCGTCGGTCGTCAAGGGTGGCGGTCAGCCCCGGGTCATTGAAGTGAACCACAGCTATATCGAGCTGCGCAATTTCACGATCGACGGGCGATTCGAGAGAACCAATACGAAGAAGAGCTATCGCGACAAGCTCCTCTACGCAATCGGACACACGCCCGGAGAGGCTCTGACCGGCCTTCGCATACTCGGGATGGATATTCGTAACGCGGGTGGGGAGTGCGTTCGGTTGCGTTATCAGGCAAGGCAGAACGAAATTGCCTATTCAAGGATAAGCTCCTGCGGCCGCTTCGATTTCGTGTTTAACGATGGTGGAAAGAATGGCGAGGGGATCTATATCGGTACTGCTCCAGAACAGTTGGGCGGACGTGGTGCGCCGGATAAGGCGATTGACCGCTCCGATCGGAACCGCATCCATGACAACATCATCTCTACCGGGGGCAATGAATGCGTAGATATTAAGGAGGGCTCAAGCGGCAACATCGTCGAGAAGAACAGTTGCACAGGACAGAAGGATCCAAACTCCGGCGGCTTTGACTCGCGCGGCAACGGCAATGTCTTTCGCTATAATCTGGTCTACGATGTCGTCGGCGCAGGCGTTCGTCTCGGCGGTGACGAGGAAACGGATGGCATCAACAACGACGTCTACGGAAATACGTTTCGCAATGTGGGTGTCGGGCTGATCCGTGCTCAACGAGCGCCCCAGGGCAAGATCTGCGAGAATATCTCTCAGAATAACAAGCCCGTCAGCGTCAACTCAATCGGCAAGGCGCTTGATCCCACCGGCCCGTGCGTGGGAACGGAGGCAACTGCGGTTCTTCGTAGCAGATCGGCGGTTACTGCGCAGCCGAGTGAACTGGCAAGGAAGGTCGAAAAGGGAGACAGGCCTTTGAACTGCAGCCCCTCGGTCGCCGGCTGCGTCATCGGGCGTCTTGAAGGCGATGACCGCAACAGAATCAAGATTCTCGATGCAAGCGACATAGTCTTGCGCGGTCACCATCTGATTCTGGCCGATGCTGTTGGGCTTGACGGCAGGGACATGCCCCTGAAGCCCTTGGCCGGCAAGCTTGTCAGGGTCGAATATACCGGCCTTGAGAAAAAGAAGTTCTCCGGCGCCAGGATCATCGAAGTCGGCAATCAGTAGACTTCGGATTTGTTTGCGGAGATCAGGCGGCTGTCCAGCGGTAGTAAGTGATCGGATCGCCGGTACTCGGATGTTTGTCGTTGCGCAGTTCAATTAGGCCTGCGCGTTCATAGAAGTTGCGAGCACGTGTGTTCGCAGAGCGTGTGAAGAGCGTAAAACCCGCTGGCATGGCCGCCATAGCGTGCGCGAGAAGCATTTTTCCCGCGCCGCTGCCAATCGATCGCGGTCGAACAAACAGCTGGTCCAGGTGCGCGTCGTCCGGTTTTATGGCAACAAAGCCAATGACTTCGTCTTTAACGGCGGCGACCGTTACGCGCCAGCCGGCAGCGATTTCTATGTCGATCCTGCGCCTGAACTCACAAACGGACGGCATGACGGCGGGTCCAACGGTAGGGAGGCTTGCGCTGTCGTGCCAAACCTCTGCAATTGCATCCTTGTCCACTTCAGTGGCGGCTCGGAGGCTGATGGTCTCAATGTTCGGGATCATGCAGGCATGTTATGACCGGCCATCGGGAAATCAATGCCGCCGGGGGCCTACTGTGAAGCAGGCGTGAACCGGGCCACGAGCGCGTGCCGGTCGCCTGGATAGGTAAAGCGCACGTGAGTAACTGGTCCAACGTTGCTCCAGGTACGGCGTTCGACAACCAAGCAAGCGGCATTGCGTGGAATGCCAAGGGCCGCGGCTTCGTCCGAGCCGGCAGGCACGGCTTGGATACGATGCTCGGCACTGCTCCAGGGGATCTGGTTGATGAGCCAGGCGCCGGGCGCCATGTCGATGAAATTGGCATCGGCCGCCTCAGGCACGGTAATCAAACTGATGAGGCGCTCTTCAAGGCAGAACGGGCGACCCCCTGCATGATGAACGCATGATACGTCAACCACCGAGGAACCTGGCACTACGTCAAGGCGGCGAATGTCGTCGGCTTTCGCCTTCCTCTGTTCTTGCTTTGAGACAGTGAAAGAGTAGGCGAGGTTGAGTGACTGCACCTCGGCCCTGATGTCATGGATCTCAAGAACGGCCGATTGTGCCTGTGGCTGGGTGACGAAACTACCGGATTTTTTGCGGCGCTCGATCAGGCCAGCCTTTGCGAGTTGGGTTAGCGCCTTGTTCACGGTCATACGCGAACAGTTGTATTCTTTGGTGAGTTCGACTTCAAACGGAATGCGGTAACCCGGTGGCCACTCGCCTGAGACGATGCGGCCCTCGATGTCGCTCACGATCCGCTGGTGCAAGGTCGTGTCCTTGCTCTGGTTCATCGTCACGCTCCGTTTCCTGTCTCCCGCTCTAACGCCTGGGTTTCGACCTGAAAAGGCCTATGCTGCCAGAAGCTCGCCCATTACGTTGAGAAAGCGGCGGTTGATTTGGTCGCGTGCCAGGTGGCGACCGCCAGCGACCTGCTTGCGGCCGAGCGCCCAAACGTTGTCGACCGCCACTCCACCGGCGAAGATCCAGTGATCGAGCAACTGGTCACCCGAAAGGTAGGGCACGGCCGTCGTGTCGAGCGAAACGAGATCAGCATGATGACCGACGGCGATCCCGCCTGGCGCCTTCAGTGCGCCGCCGCCGCCGGTGATCGCCTGGTCGAAAAGGCTACGCGCGGTCGAGCCGCCCGGTGCTGCGATGACATTGCGAGCTCTCAGCGCCAGGCGCTCCGAATATTCGAGCTGTCGCAGCTCGCCCGGTAGCGAGATCATGACGTTGGAATCCGAGCCGACACCGAAGCGGCCGCCTTCATCGAGGAAGAGCGGCGCCTGGAAGGTACCGTCGCCGAGGTTGGCTTCGGTAATCGGGCAAAGGCCAGCGATCGCGCCGATGCGCGCCATGCCGCGCGTTTCCTCATCGGTCATATGTGTTGCGTGTATCAGGCACCACCGGCCATCCACCGGTGTGTTGGCAAGGAGCCATTGCACAGGACGGGCACCGGACCAGGCGATACAGTCGTCGACTTCCTTGACCTGCTCGGCGACGTGGATATGGATAGGTCCGTCACCGGCCAGCGACAAGACCTTGGTGAGCTCCTCGGGCGTTGCAGCGCGCAGGCTGTGCGGAGCAAGGCCGAGTTCGGCACCGGGAAGCGCGCAGGTTAGCTTGCGGCAGCCATCCATCAATGCGGCAAAGCTGTCCAGCGAGTTGATGAACCGCCGTTGGCCGTCAATCGGTGCAGTGCCGGCGAATCCGGAATGAGCATAAAATACCGGAAGAAGTGTCAGCCCAATTCCGCTGATGTTTGCCGCCGCCCCGATGCGCTCGGCGAGCTCAGCAATGTTGGCATAGGGTCTGCCATCCCTGTCGTGGTGCAAATAGTGGAACTCACCGACACGCGAAAAACCGGCTTCCAGCATTTCCATATAGAGCTGGGAAGCCACCGCCTCGACATGCTCGGGCGTCATTGAGAGGGCGAACTTGTACATGACCGTACGCCAGCTCCAGAAGCTGTCGTTCGCCGGTCCGCGTACTTCTGCAAGGCCGGCCATGGCGCGCTGGAAAGCGTGGCTGTGGAGATTGCTCATGGCAGGGACAAGCGTCTCGCAATGCTCATCGCCCGGCGCGGCAGCCGCGCCCGTTTCAATGCTTGCGATGCGGCCATTGGAAATCGTCAGGAGCACGTCCTTTTCCCATCCGGTCGGCAGAAGTGCTGCGCTTGAATGAAGTCTCGTCGCTACCGTCTGAGCCATAACGCTTTTTCTCCTCTTCGGCGCCGCGCATCTTTCTTTTCCATGGAGACGCACAAAATTTCACTTGTCACTTGCTTATTATGTATATACATGTTTCGACATAAAGGAAGGCGGAAAGCTGATGAGCGGGAACAATTTTTCAAGCGATGGAGCACCCGGCGAGCTGCGTCCGCATCTGTGGAGGAATGCGCGAATAGCGTCGCTCGATCCGCAAGAGCCGGGTCTGGGGATCGTCGAGAGGGGTGCAGTCGTTACCGAAAATGGCCGTATAGTCTTCGTCGGTTCTGAAGCAGACGTGCCGGTGGCGGCGATTGAGCGCGCTGAAATCACGGATCTGGAAGGTCGTTGGCTTACGCCTGGCTTCATCGACTGCCACACTCACATCGTCTACGGCGGCAATCGCGCCCGCGAATTCGAGATGCGCCTGGAAGGCGCTACCTATGAGGAGATTGCTCGTGCCGGTGGCGGAATTGTTTCTTCCGTCAAGGCCACGAACGCACTCTCGGTCGAAGGCCTCGTCGGGGCGGCTCTTCCCCGCCTGGATACACTTATTGGTGAAGGTGTCACGACGATCGAGGTCAAGTCCGGCTATGGGCTGAATGTCGACGGCGAATTGAAGATGCTGCGGGCTGCACGCCAGCTCGAGCGCGTTCGCCCGGTCCGGGTCGTTACTTCCTATCTTGGCGCTCATGCCACCCCTATCGAGTATAAGGGTCGCAACGGAGACTACATCACCGACGTTGTCATTCCTGCACTCGAATATGCTCATGCCGAGGGTCTGGTCGACGCTGTCGATGGATTCTGTGAAGGGATCGCCTTTTCAACAGCCGAGATTGCACGGGTGTTCGATAAGGCCCAAGCGTTGCGTCTGCCGGTCAAGCTGCACGCTGAGCAATTGTCCAACCTCGGCGGTGCCAAGCTCGCGGCGTCCTATGATGCGCTCTCAGCTGACCATCTGGAATATTTGGATGATGAAGGTGCGTGTGCCATGGCTGCAGCTGGCACGGTGGCTGTCCTGTTGCCGGGTGCCTTCTACGCGATCAATGAGAAGCGGAAGCCCCCAGTTCAGGCACTACGGGATGCCGGCACCCGGATCGCCATTGCCACGGACTGCAACCCCGGTACGTCGCCTTTGACGTCGTTGCTCCTGACGATGAACATGTCGGCGACGCTCTTCGGCCTAACTGTCGAGGAATGCATTGCCGGTGCGACCCGGGAAGGCGCACGTGCCCTCGGACTGCTGGACGAGACCGGCACGCTCGAGGCGGGTAAGTCTGCAGATTTTGCCATCTGGGACGTCGAGAGCCTTGCCGAGCTCGTCTACCGCATCGGCTTCAACCCGCTTTATGCGCATGTCTTCAAAGGCGAAAGGATCGACCGTTGACCATTACTCTTCATCCAGGCTCCGTTTCGCTGAAGGATCTGGAGACGATCTACTGGACGGGCGAGCCGGCAGAGCTCGACGTCTCCTTCGACGCCGCTATTGTCAAGGCGGCTGCACGCATCGCTGAGATTGCTGCCGGCAACGCGCCTGTCTATGGCATCAATACCGGCTTCGGAAAACTTGCGTCGATCAAGATCGACAGTGCCGACGTGGCGACTCTCCAGCGCAATCTTATCCTCTCGCATTGCTGCGGCGTCGGTGCACCTCTGCCTGAAAATATTGTCCGCTTGATTATGGCTCTGAAGCTCGTCTCGCTTGGCCGCGGCGCGTCCGGTGTGCGACTGGAACTGGTGCGGCTGATCGAAGGTATGTTGGAAAAGGGAGTCATCCCGGTCATCCCCGAAAAGGGCTCCGTTGGTGCCTCCGGTGACCTTGCTCCCCTCGCCCACATGGCTGCCGTGATGATGGGCGAAGCCGAGGCCTTTTTTGCTGGCGAGCGGCTTTCTGGCCGTGAGGCTCTCGAGAGGGCTGGACTGAAGGCCGCCGTTCTTGCTGCGAAGGAAGGTCTTGCACTCATCAATGGTACGCAGACCTCAACGGCTCTGGCTCTTGCTGGTCTTTTCCGCGCGCACAGGGCGGCACAAGCGGCCCTGATTACAGGGGCCATGTCGACAGACGCGGCCATGGGGTCATCCGCTCCCTTCCATCCGGATATTCACACGCTGCGTGGCCACCAGGGCCAGATCGACACCGCTGCGTCACTTCGGGCGCTACTCGAAAGCTCGGTGATCCGTCAGAGCCATATTGAGGGCGACGAGCGCGTCCAGGATCCCTATTGCATACGTTGTCAGCCGCAGGTCGATGGGGCTTGCCTGGATCTCCTGCGCTCGGTCGCTCGCACGCTGGAAATCGAAGCGAATGCCGTAACCGACAACCCGCTGGTGCTTTCGGACAATTCGGTTGTCTCCGGTGGCAACTTCCATGCGGAGCCGGTTGCCTTTGCGGCCGACCAGATCGCGCTTGCCGTGTGCGAGATCGGCGCGATTGCTCAACGTCGCATTGCGTTGCTGGTCGATCCTGCGTTGTCCTACGGCCTGCCGGCTTTCCTCGCAAAGAAGCCTGGTCTCAATTCCGGTTTGATGATCGCGGAAGTGACGTCCGCGGCGCTGATGTCGGAAAACAAGCAGATGTCGCACCCTGCCTCGGTCGACTCGACGCCAACGTCGGCCAATCAGGAAGATCACGTGTCAATGGCGTGCCACGGTGCACGCCGCCTGCTGCCCATGACCGAAAACCTCTTCAATATTATCGGCATCGAGGCGCTGACCGCAGCTCAGGGCGTCGAGTTCCGCGCACCTCTAACGACGAGCCCCGAACTGCGAAAGGCGATTTCGACCATCCGCAGTGTAGTGCCGACACTGGAACTCGACCGCTATATGGCGAACGATCTCAGGGCGGCAGGCGATCTGATCGCGACGGGAGCGCTCAACGGATCTGTCTCTTCCGGCATCCTTCCAGTCTTGGAGAGCTGACATGGCCGTATTCGAAGTCAAAACTGGATCATCGCCTGTCATTCTCGGGTTTCCACATACCGGCACCGCGGTGCCGGCAGACATCTGGGAGCGACTGAACGACAACGGCAGGATTCTCGCCGATACCGACTGGCACATTCACCATCTTTATGATGGCCTTTTGTCGGAGGCGACCACTGTGCGGGCGCCATTCCATCGCTACGTGATCGATGCGAACCGCGATCCGGCTGGTGTCAGCCTCTATCCCGGCCAGAACACAACCGGCCTTGTTCCCGAGACGGATTTCGACGGCAAGGCCATCTGGAAAGATGGACAGGCCCCGACCGAGGCCGACATCGCAGTGCGGCTACGGGACTTCCATGCACCATATCATGCGGCTCTTGCTGCCGAGATCGAACGCGTGCGAGCTATCCACGGTGTGGCAATCCTCTTTGACTGCCATTCGATCCGCTCTCACATCCCTTTCCTCTTTGAAGGAAGGCTGCCGGACTTTAACATCGGCACGGATATGGGCAAGACCTGTAACAGCGCCATCGAGCAGGCGACACTGACGGCCGTCGAAGCTGCCGAGGGTTACGACGGCGTGCTGAACGGCCGCTTCAAGGGTGGATGGACCACGCGGCATTACGGGCAGCCGGAGACCGGCGTGCATGCCATCCAGATGGAGCTCGCGCAATCGACACACCTCCAGACAGAGGCGCCGCCGTTTGCCTACGACACAGCCAAGGCGGAGCGACTGCGCATCCATCTCAAAGACATTCTGGCGCGTATCGAACAGATCGCGCCGGACCTGAAACGATAAAGATCACTCGACAGGGGGAGCCCCGCATGACCTCGAATCCACGCCACAACATCCGTGAAATCCGCGCTCCGCGCGGCAATGAGCTCAGCGCCAAGAGCTGGATGACCGAAGCGCCCTTGCGCATGCTGATGAACAACCTCGATCCTGACGTCGCCGAAAACCCGAACGAGCTCGTGGTCTATGGCGGCATCGGCCGGGCCGCTCGCACCTGGGACGATTTTGACCGGATCGCAGCGACGCTGAAGACGTTGAACGAGGACGAGACCCTGCTTGTTCAATCCGGCAAGCCGGTTGGTGTGTTCCGCACGCACAAGGATGCCCCGCGCGTTCTGATTGCAAACTCAAACCTCGTGCCGCATTGGGCGACCTGGGACCATTTCAACGAGCTCGATAAGAAGGGCCTTGCCATGTACGGCCAGATGACGGCCGGCTCGTGGATCTATATCGGCACCCAGGGCATCGTGCAGGGTACTTACGAAACCTTCGTTGAGGCTGGACGCCAGCATTATAACGGCAACCTCAAAGGCAAGTGGATACTGACTGGCGGCCTCGGCGGTATGGGAGGCGCGCAGCCGCTCGCTGCTGTTATGGCGGGCGCTTGCTGCTTGGCCGTCGAGAGCGACGAGACCCGTATCGACTTTCGCCTCCGCACTCGCTACGTCGACGAAAAGGCAAAGACCCTCGACGAGGCGCTGGCGCTGATAGACAAGTGGACGAAGGCCGGCGAAGCCAAGTCGGTCGGCTTGCTCGGCAACGCGGCGGAGATATTCCCAGAACTCGTTCGTCGCATGAATGCGGGAGGTCCGCGTCCCGATATCGTCACCGACCAGACTTCCGCGCATGATCCACGCAACGGCTACCTGCCCGCCGGCTGGACCGTCGAGGAAGCCAAGGCCAAGCGCGAGACCGATCCGAAGTCGGTGGAGGTTGCCGCTCGCGCCTCGATGCGGCAGCACGTAGAGGCGATGGTTGCCTTCTGGGACGCCGGCGTTCCGACGCTCGACTACGGCAACAACATCCGCCAGGTCGCCAAGGATGAAGGCCTTGAGAACGCCTTTGCCTTCCCGGGCTTCGTGCCGGCCTACATTCGCCCGCTCTTTTGCCGCGGCATAGGTCCCTTCCGGTGGGCAGCGCTCTCTGGCGATCCGGAAGACATCTACAAGACGGATGCAAAGGTGAAGGAATTGCTGCCCGACAACAAGCATCTGCACAACTGGCTTGATATGGCCCGCGACAGGATCGCTTTTCAGGGGCTGCCGGCACGCATTTGCTGGGTTGGCCTCGGTGATCGCCATCGCCTCGGCCTTGCCTTCAACGAGATGGTCAAGAACGGCGAACTGAAAGCTCCCGTTGTTATCGGCCGCGACCACCTCGATTCCGGCTCGGTGGCTTCTCCAAACCGTGAGACGGAAGCGATGAAAGACGGCTCGGATGCCGTTTCGGACTGGCCGCTCCTGAATGCGCTGTTGAACACGGCGTCAGGTGCGACCTGGGTATCGCTCCATCACGGGGGCGGCGTTGGCATGGGCTTCTCTCAGCATTCGGGCATGGTTATCTGCGCCGACGGTACGGACGACGCGGCTCGCCGCCTCGAGCGCGTTCTGTGGAACGACCCGGCGACAGGCGTCATGCGTCATGCCGACGCGGGTTACGAGATCGCCGTCGATTGCGCTAGGGAACAGGGCTTGCGCCTGCCGGCAATCCTCGGAAATTGATCTGTTGCGTCGGGCCTCAAAATTCCATGAGGCCCGGATACTGCAGCACGGTCTGATCGACCGTGACGAGAGGAATACCTTCGATCTTTGACTGGGCAATCAGGATGCGATCGAAGGGGTCCTTGTGGATCGGCGGGAGAGCAACAGTAGCGAGAGTGTGCTCACCGTTGATCGGCAGCTCGACGTAGCCGTTCTGCAGGAGACGTTCTCTCAGTATCGAGGGGTCGGCGCGAAAATTCGAGCGACCCTGCGAATGCTTGATAGCGATCTCCCAAAGGCTGGCGGGACTGAAAAGGAGCTCGTTGTGCTCGTTCTCGATCAGCGCGCGCAGGCGAGGAGGCAGTCGCTCGCTCTCGCTGGCGGCCCAGATCAGGATATGGGTATCAAGGAGCAGTTTCATTCCGGAAGCAATTCACCATCATAGAACATCTCCTCGATCTCATCGGCCATCATGGTGTCGAAGTCGTCGGGGACCGAGATCATACCCTTCATGAAACCGATCCTCCGCTTCCTCGGGGCATCGCTGTCTTCAAGAGGAACAACTTTCACCAAGGGTTTTCCGGCTTTGGCTATGATGAATCCCTCACCCTTCGCGGCCTTTTCGATGAGCCGAGACAGATGCGTCTTCGCTTCGTGTATGTTGACGGTGAGCATGGCGACCTCGATAAACTTAGTCCACTAAACTTAGTCCACTTCGCCTTGCTTTGCAAATAACGGAGCCAAAATGATCCGCGCCACCGTCCTCAGGTCCAGCACCTATCGCCGCATGCCGTGGAAGAACGGCGGCGGAGAGACCGTCGAAATCGCTGTCTCGCCGGAAGGCGCTGCATTGTCGGATTTCGATTGGCGCATCAGCATGGCAACAGTCGCGACGGATGGGCCGTTCTCGATCTTCACCGGCATCGACCGGACGCTATCGATCCTCGAAGGCAATGGTATGTCGCTGACGATAGAAGGCGCCGTTCCGGTACTGCTGACGCAGGGAAGTGTCCCCCTCGCCTTTCCCGCCGATGTCCCGGTATCGGCAACGTTGCCTGGTGGCCAGATCACGGACTTGAACGTCATGACCCGCCGTGGCGCTCTGAGCCATCGGGTCGAGAGCTTGGAGATCAGTTCCATGGCCACGGTACGACCATCGACGCCAGCATGGCTCGTTTTTTGCCATAGTCGGCCTGTTGTTGTCGGGTGGAGCGATCAACGCGCCGATCTTGGTCCCGGCGATGCACTTCTTCTCGAAGGCGCCGAAGGTACGGATGTGCTGCTGAGCGGCAAAGCTCGCTGTTTTCTGATCTCCATCGGTCCCATCTGATAACGCTTGCCGAGAACGTCTTCTTGGCCGAAAATTTTTGGAGCGCATCGTCATGAAGCGGTGGCTGAAGGAAGACCCGCTAAGCTGACAGGCGCCGAGATGCCTCATGGGACGACGCGTGTCTATTTCTGTCGATCCGCCGAAACGCATGTGGAGCATCTCGCGATGCTCGAATGTGATTGCCAACTGGACGGGTGCCGGCTGGCCAAGGCTCGAACGTCTGCGTCCCAAATCAATCCAAAAACAATATTGTCCGCATACTCTATAAAATAGATAGTTTTATCTGTGTGGGGGGAAGCGTCCGCCCTAGTGTTTCCATGTCGAAACAAGTTCAAGCGCTGAAGCTGAAGTTTAGGCTCAGCCGCAAGGGGGCGAAACATGAATATCAAGACACTATTGGCCGCAATTACGGTCGGTTCCGCAAGCCTGTTGGCACCTTTTGTTGCCCAGGCAGCCGACAAGAAGGTGGTTGTTGCCTATCAGACCGACGCTCTGCCGTCTTCGGTCGCGATTGCCAATGGCGAATTCGCCAAGGCAACCGGCTACGAAATCGATTTCCGCAAGTTTAACTCTGGGGCCGAGATCTTCGCGGCCATCGCTTCGGGCGACGTCCAGGTCGGCTACGTAGGCTCAAGCCCGTTTGCTGCTGCGACATCCCGCGGGTTGGAGGTCAAGGCCTTCTATTTGTCCTCGATCTCCGGCATCGACGAGGCGCTTGTTGTGCGCAACGGCTCCGGGATCTCGTCTCTTGATGACCTCAAGGGTAAAAAGGTTGCTGCCGCACCCGTTTCCACCGACCACTACCAGCTTCTGGCGTTGATCAAGTCGCTGGGCCTGACCGAAAAAGATGTGCAGGTCTTTGCAATCCCGCAGCCGGAGATCGTTGCCAGCTACAACAGGGGCGACATTGATGGTGGCTTCGTCTGGGACCCGGCGCTGACCGAACTCAAGAAGAACGGCAAGGTGTTGGTCACGTCGAAGGACGTAGCGGATAAGGGCGCTCCGACCTTTTCCGCCTGGGTCGCGGCATCGAAGTTTGCGGACGAAGATCCGGCGTTCCTGAAGAGTTTTGCCAGCGTCATCAACAAGTACTACGCCTCTTTCGCGGCCGATAAGAAGGCTTGGGACGCCGATAGCGAGAATGCCAAGCTCCTCGCCAGGGCACTTGGCGGGACCCCTGAACAACAGGCTGCCGCGCTTAAGAATCTCACGCTGCTGACGCCTGAGGTTCAGGCTTCCGAAGCATGGCTTGGCGGTGGCGAAAAGTCCGGTGCTGCCAAAATCCTCAAGGATACGGCTGCCTTCCTTAAGGATCAGGGTAAGGTGACCGAAGTGCTGCCGAGCTACGCCGCTTTTGTCACGCCGGATGCTGTTGTCAACGCAAGCAACTGAAATAACAAATCATCCTCCCATTCTGAAGCGCTGGCGCGAGATCGCGCCAGCGTCACAATATGAAGAGACCACCTATGCTCAAAGTGGATCACGCAAGCGTCTATTTCAGGGCTCGGGATGGCCGCACTGTCCATGCCCTGGACCGCGTTTCCCTCGACATTCCAGATAACAGCTTCGTCGTGGCGCTCGGCGCCTCGGGGTGTGGCAAATCCACGCTCCTTAATGCAATTGCTGGCTTTCTGCCTCTTTCGTCGGGGACGATTGCGCTTGACGGGCGACCGGTTACGCGTCCTGGAGCCGATCGTGGTGTCGTGTTTCAGAAGGACACGCTGCTGCCTTGGAAGTCTGTCGTCGACAATGTCGGGCTTGGTTTGCAGTTTGCCGGAATTCCAAGGACTGCACGGCGGGCCCGCGCACAAGAGCTTCTATCTTTGGTCGGTCTGAGCGACTTCGCAAATGCCTTTCCCTATGAATTGTCCGGTGGTATGCGCCAGCGCGTTGGCATTGCCCGCGCTCTTGCCGCCGATCCCGACGTGCTCCTGATGGATGAGCCGTTCGGTGCCTTGGATAGCCTGACCCGAGAGCAGATGCAGGAACTGCTCGTATCGGTCTGGAATGCCACAGGAAAGCGCATCTTCTTCATTACCCATTCGATCGAGGAAGCACTATTCCTCGGCACACAGGTGGTGGTGATGTCGCCGCGTCCGGGCCGTATCGTCGCACGTTTTGATCTTGATTTTGTCCGTGAGTTCGCACGGACCGGCAATGCGAGATCGATCAAAACCGCACCAGAGTTTGCCAGTTTGCGAGAAGAAATCCGGACCATCCTGCATGGCTCCGACGAGATCAGGAGTGCCGCCGAATGAGCGATGTCATCGACACGAGGGGCGTTGTCGTTCGGGGCGAAACCGATCAACCGAAAACCGTTCAGATGAAGGGTTTCGGCGTGGGAGAAGGCGGCACGCTTGTCATCAGTTTGGCGACGGCGGTTGTATTGATTGGCACTTGGTGGCTGGTCGCCAAGTTGGGGTTGGTGTCGCGTCTTTTCCTCCCAACACCGCAGGAGGTCATAACGCAGATCGGGGCTGTCTATCACGACGGCTACGCCGGAGCATCGCTTGGTGAACACATCTCGGCAAGTCTGTTTCGGATCGCAACGGCTGCGGCGATCGCCATCGCGTTTGGCATCCCCATTGGCTTACTCATGGGGCTCAATCGCTGGGCAAAGGGGATATTCGATACGCCAATCGAGTTTTACTGGCCGCTACCGCCGCTTGCCTATCTGCCGCTGATGATCATCTGGCTGGGAATCGGCGAGACGTCGAAGGTGACACTGCTGGTGCTTGCCATGTTCGCACCGATCTGCCTTTCGGCTCAGGCCGGCGTGCGCTCGCTTCCAATCGAGCGCGTCAACGCGGCACGCTCCCTTGGGGCCAGGCCCTGGCAGCTTCTTGCCAGCATCGTATTGCCATCCGCCCTACCTGAGATCCTGACGGGTATCCGCATCGCATTTGGCATCGGCTGGGGCACGCTCGTCGCGGCCGAACTTATCGCCTCCAATCGGGGGATCGGCTACATGATCATGTCCGCATCCCAATTTTTGGCGACCGACGTGGTTTTTGTCGGGATAGGTATAATCGCTGCCTGTGCATTCGCTTTCAGTGCGGCCGTTCGGCTCTTGGAAGCCACCCTCGTTCCATGGAAAGGTAAGAGCTAGAAGGGCGCGCAGACGCCCTGTGGCTCGCAAGCCGGTTGGACATACCGGCACAGGAACGATTACATGAGGCAGATGCAGATCTACGCGTTCGACATGAACTGCGTTGGCCATATCAACCACGGCATGTGGACGCATAGACGCGATACGTCGCTTCACTATACCGATCTCGACTATTGGGTGGACTTTGCCCGCACTGCGGAGCGAGGCATGTTGGACGGGATATTTCTGGCCGATATCGTCGGCGTTTATGATGTCTACAAGGGCAGCGCAGCCTCCGTCATCGAAACCGCGGCGCAAATTCCAGTCAACGATCCGTTGATGCCGATCTCGGCTATGGCATATGTCACCAAGCATCTCGCATTTGGTGTAACGGTCAATACGACTTACGAACCGCCGTACCTGTTGGCACGGCGCATGTCGACTCTCGATCACCTGACAAAGGGCCGGATCGGATGGAACATCGTCACCGGCTATCTCGACAGCGCCGCGCGTGCGATGGGTTTTGATGCTCTACCAGACCATGATGTGCGCTACGACGCGGCGGAGGAGTATCTGGAGATCCTCTACAAGCTTTGGGAAGGAAGCTGGGACGACGATGCGGTGCTTCGCGATAAGAGGCGGGCCGTCTTCGCCGACCCGGCCAAAGTCCGCGCAGTGAGGCATGACGGCCAGTATTACAAGATGGAAGGCGTTCATCTTTCGCAACCCTCGCTGCAGCGAACGCCGCTGCTCTTCCAGGCGGGCGCCTCGGCGCGGGGGCAAGATTTTGCAGCCCGCCACGCCGAATGCGTCTTCATCGCCGCACCCAATCCGCAGGCGGCCCGGCCGACAGTTGAAGCCCTGCGACGCAAGGCCGAGATCTTCGGGCGCGGGGTTGATGCCTTGCGCGTTCTTGGGCTCATCAGCGTCGTTGTCGGTCGCACAGAGAAGGAAGCATTGGAAAAACTAGAAGACTATCGCCGGCACGCGAGCGTGGAAGCCTCGCTGGCGCACTATTCCGCCTCGACAGGGGTAGATTTCTCGAAATACGGCCTCGACGAGCCGATCGCACAGCAATCCACCAACGCAAATCAGTCTGCGCTCGCAGCAATTACCAAGGAGGCGCCAAAGCCCGTGACGCTGCGTCAGATAATTGATCAAATGGTACTCGGCAGCCGCATGAAACCAATCGTAGGATCGGCCGAGCAGGTGGCCGATCGCCTGGCCGCATGGGTTTCGGAGGGTGGCGTGGACGGCTTCAATCTGGCGCGTACGGTAGCCCCGGAAAGCCTGCGCGATTTTGTCGATCTCGTCGTGCCCGTGCTCCAGGAGCGCGGGTTGTTCAAGGCGGACTACGCCGAAGGCCCCCTTAGACAAAAGTTGTTCGGCGGCAGCGGCAGGCTACCATCTTCGCACCCTGCCGCCGCGTTTCGCTACTTGTGATCAAGCCGGGTGACCAAACGGTCGCCGAGCCATTGAATGCCGCAAACGAGTACGATCAGCACCGCAACGACAGCAACCATTACGGTCGTCTCGAAGCGTTGGTAGCCATAGCGGATGGCAAGATCACCGAGACCACCTGCACCAATTGCGCCGGCCATTGCTGATGCGCCAATCAGGGTCACCAGTGTGACCGTGAAGCCGGCGACGATGCCCGGCAGCGCCTCCGGAACGAGGACTTCGCGAATGATTGTCCAGCGATTGCCGCCCATGGCGCGTACGGCATCAATCAGGCCGCGATCCACCTCGCGCAGCGACACTTCGGCAATGCGTGCGTAGTAAGGCGTTGCGGCAATGGCGAGCGGCACGATGGCTGCCCAGGTACCAAGCGCCGTGCCGACGATAAGGCGGGTCAGCGGGATCAGTGCCACCAACAGGATGATGAACGGCACGGAGCGGAAGCCGTTGATGATGGCACCGAGGATGCCATTCACCCAGGCGTTCTCGGCAATTCCGCCCTTGTTCGTGAGAACCAGCGCGAGACCAAGTGGCAGGCCGAAAACCAGCGAGATCAGCCCGGATGCACCAGTCATCAGGATCGTTTCCCATAGGGAACGAAGCAGAAGATTAAACATGATCGGTGTCATAGCCGAGAACCTCCACCCGCGCTGATCGGGTCTTCAGAAACTGCAGAACCTTTCCCTTTAGGGCCGGGTCCCGCATCGGGACAGCAATGAAGAACCGCGCCACCGGCTGGTTCTGGATATGATCGATGCCGCCATGTACGAGCCGGAAGGATTGCGGCAGCGCATTGGAGAGATCGGCAAACACCGCTCCTTGGGCAGCAGGTCCCGCCATGTCGATGCTGAGGATTGCCTCTTGCCCTGACGTTGGCGATAGGCGCGCTGCAATGTGCTCGGGCAGTTGTGGGCGGCTTCCTGACAGCAAGCTTTGGGTGATTGGTGCCTTTGGATCACCGAAGACCGACCAGACCTGCCCTTCCTCAACGATGCGGCCGGCATCAATAACGGCAACGCGATCTGCAATGTTTCGCACCACCTCCATCTCATGGGTGATAAGTACTATGGTGAGCCCAAGTTTGCGGTTGATGTCTTTCAGAAGGGCCAGGATTGAGCGGGTCGTTTCGGGGTCGAGTGCCGATGTTGCTTCATCCGAGAGCAACAATGCGGGACGAGCAGCCAACGCTCGGGCGATGCCGACCCGCTGTTTCTGGCCGCCGGACAATGACGATGGATATGACTTTGCCTTGCCTTCGAGACCGACAAGTTCAAGCAATTCATGCGCGCGCTTCAAACGTTCGGCCTTTCCCACGCCGGCAATCTTCAGCGGCAGGGCGACATTTTGCTCGACGGTCTTCGACGCGAGCAGGTTGAAGTGCTGGAAAATCATGCCGACGCGGCGACGCAGCGGCTGCAACTCCTTTTCGTCGAGATCGACGATGCTGCGACCTTCGATTTCGATCTCGCCGCGATCAGGACGTTCCAGGCCGTTGAGGCATCGGATCAACGTGGATTTGCCGGCACCGCTGCGCCCGATGATGCCGAGGATTTCGCCCTTGTGGACGGTGAGCGATATGCCGTCGAGTGCAGCCGTGGTGCCGAAATGCCGGTGAACATCGACAAGACGGACAACTTCTTGTGCCGCTTCCCCGGGCGGGGCCTCTATCCTGGAGGCCGAAACAATAGAATTCATGGTCTTTCCCTTCGGAAACGCCCAAGGCGGCCTGGGCAAGGAACGCCCAGACCGCCTTGTTCGACGCGCCTAACCCCCTGGCGCGAATGTTGATCAGTAGGCGCTGACGCCAGTACCCTTATACACCTTATCGAACTCGGCCTTAACGGCATCGTTCTGATAGGACGAAACCAGTGTCTTGACCCACGCTTCGTTCTCGCTGCCTTGCTTGACGGCGATAAAGTTGCGATAGGGATTGTCCGCGATCGGCTCCTGCGCGATGCGGTCAGAAGCAGAGAGCCCTGCCTTCAGGGCCCAATCGGTGTTCACGACCGCAGCATCCAGATCTTCGATGGCACGACCGACCACACCGGCATCGAGCTCCTTGATCTCGACGTTCTTCGGGTTCTCGGTAATGTCGGTGACAGTTGCGAGGATGCCCGTTCCGTCCTTGAGCTTGATAATGCCTTCGTTCTGAAGAACGCGTAGTGCGCGACCTTCGTTCGACGGGTCGTTCGGTACGCCGATAGTGGCACGCTCCGGAATTTCCGAGACTGCCTTGTGTTTCTTGGAATAGAGGCCGATCGGCCAAACGGCAGTGTATCCAACCGGTAGGATATGATAACCGTGCTGGGAGATCTGGTTATCGAGATAGGGTTTGTGCTGGAACGCGTTTGCGTCGATTTCGCCGCGTTCGAGTGCTTCATTCGGTTGCGTATAGTCGTTGAAGATTACAGTCTCGATCTTGAGACCCTTCTTGGCGGCTTCGCTGCTGACGACGCGCCAGACGTCTTCGTCCTCGCCGCTCATGATCCCTACCTTGATCGATTTGTCTTCGGCAAAGGAAGCGACAGGCGATGCAAAGGCAATCAGCGCGACCGTTGAGGCGGCGATCGCGGCGAGGCTTGCACGACGTGTCAGGCTTGATTTGGACGTCTTCTTGTTCATTTTGGTGTTTCCCGTCTTGATTTGGTGAGGCGAGCCTCGAACGGCCAGATAATTTCAAAACCGTTGATGGTAAACCAAGCAAGCCGATCTCTATTGCGCTGCAGCACGGAAATACTCTTCGGCATCACGCGCAATAGCGGGATAAAAATTCTATTGATTTTGTAGAATATTGCCGTTGCCGGTCTGCTTGCCGGCCTCTAAGTTAAACCATCCGAGCGTGAAGGACAAACGCACGCTCCAAAGCAACGGTGATCTGGACCGCGGGCAGTGAAGCAGGACAGCGAGAAGATTCGACATGGTGCCCGCGGCAGCGGGCGCCGACCCGTGGTGGCAATTATCGGGGGAGGTGTTTCTGGGGCGGGTGTGGCATACCATTTGGCACGATCTGCAGACCCCATACCAGCAATTGTGGTTTTCGAGCCGAGACGTGAACTCGGTCGAGGGCTGGCCTACGATACAACCGATCCGGCGCATCGCATCAACGTTCCCGCCGCTCGAATGAGCCTGCTACCAGATCGGCCGGAAGACTTTCTGGACTGGATTGCCATCAACGATGCCGTGGCCGACGACCCGGAGGCCAACCGGCCGGATGGTAGCCTCTTTCCCCGACGCCATGTTTTCGGCGCGTACGTGGCCTCGGCGCTCGCTCCCTTGGTACTGCACGGCGCTGTGCGCCATAACCGCGCCATCGTGACTGAGGTGCGCCGGGACGGCGCGCTCTGGCACATATCTGATAGCGAGGACGGTCACATAGTTGCGGATTTCGTGGTAATTGCAACGAGTCACCCTTCGCCGTCGACGCCCGCTGTCTTGCGAGTTCTCGAGGGACACGACCGATTTGTAGCAGATTCCACCCGCACCGGAGCGCTTGACGCGATCCGCCCCGACGATCGCATATTGATCGTCGGCAATGGCCTTACCGCCGCTGACATCGTCGCCTCGCTTGCGCGGACTGGACATAGGGGGCCGATCACATCGATTTCGCGCCGAGGGTTGAGATCAAGGGGACATGCACCTTTTGCGCAGGATCCGTTGGGTGAGTTCGAGGCGGCGCCTGCTCACAGTGCAACCGCATTGCTGCGGCGTGTCCGGCGGGCGATATCGGAAGCGAAGCTGGCTGGGCTGACATGGCATGTCGTCATCGATCAGGTACGCAGCCATGGTCACGCAATCTGGCAGAAGCTGCCGGTTTCGGAGCGGCGCAGAATTGTGCGTCATATCAGGCCCTATTGGGATGTCCATCGGTTCCGCATCGCGCCTCAAGTGGAAGAGGTGCTGGAGCAAGCGATCGCGGAGGGCCGGATGGAGGTTCTCGCTGCCTCCGTTGGTCGTGTTAATCGCGAGAGTGAGACTATCCACGTAGAGCTTAGGCAGCGGTACGGTGCGCCGCTGCAGCGGAGCTACGACGCCGTTGTCGTTACGACCGGTCCGGCGCATGGCGGCATTCTCGAAAGTCGGGCCTGGCTTTCGAGCCTGCGCGATCAGTCACACTTGCAGCTCGACCCGACCGGTCTCGGAATCGCGTGTTCCGAGCGCTCGGAGGCGATTGGTGCCGACGGCTACCCCGATCCGAGTTTACTTATTTCCGGTCCGCTGGCTCGTGGCACTTTCGGAGAATTGATGGGGTTGCCACAAATCACTGAGCATGCGGCTTTTGTGGCCGGTGAGTTGGCCACAAAAGTAAAGTCAATGCGGGATTGCGCCTAGGCCGCGTGGGTGCGTGTCCACCAGCCCGTGGACACGCTCTCCGCGCTAGGGTGGCAGGTGAAATGTATTCTGACTGCTAACCAGCCTCTGCAAAGGCTTCGAGCTCTGGATCGAAGTCGACTTCAACTACATTGTTGAAGACCGCTGTCGCAAGCATGATGCCAGCGAAAGCCACAAGATCGACAAGCGTTTTGGCATCGTAGCGATCCTTCAGCTTCGTCCATGTATCGGAGGGGATTGCGTTGGAATCGGCAACGATTGCCCTACCAAAGGTATCGAGAAGGACCTCTTCTTCAGAAAGCACCAGAGCGTCCGGGTCGAACCCTGCGTTGATCAGCGCTCGGCGGAAGAAGGTGATGGCGATTCTAGAGTTCGAGGCTTTTGAAATCGCGTGTGAGAAGACCCAGATTGGTCGATCGGGAATTGCTGAAAGCTCGGAGCGCAGCGTAAACCACTCAGCGTAGATCCGGTGAGCCGCCGGGGAGTGCAGCAACGTTCGCTTCATGTTTGTCATGCGCCCGCGCACCCTAACCTCTTCATCATGTGCGGCACGGATCTGGTCTGAGGCGTTGGCGTAGTCGATCTGCGGGATGTGGCTCATGGCGATGCTCGCTTGAGTGGGTGAAACTGACGTGCGTGGCTCTCGTTGCCCGCGTGGCTCGTGTAACAAGGAATAAGGAACAAGGAAACGTTTCGTTGCGCGTTCCTCGCGTCGAATTGTTGAGGCAGTCTACGCGACACGCTTTCCACAGATACGCTCAACGGCAGCGCGGTAATCCTCCCCGTTTTA
>UBMU01000097.1 GCA_900466605.1 Hyphomicrobiales bacterium | reverse complement strand
CGCGACCGATGTACATCTCTTTCCTGTAGAGGAAGGCGATGATTCAGAAAGAGTGGATGACGTCGCGCGAGCGGAGGTCGATCTTCACCGTCTTGTTCACCGGCAGGTACAGCGTCGGGACGTCCTGGAGGTCGTAACCGTCGGACGTGGCCTTGGCCTGCACACCCATGGAGTACACGGCGTCGGAGTTGTCTTCCTTCGTGCCGTTGTACTGGAAGTCCCACGCCCACTGCTTGCCATAGGCGGTGATGGAGACGTCGGGGTTGTCGTACTGCGTCTCGAGCGTGTTCTGGTCACGCGCCGTGAAGGCGAAGAAGCCCACGACGAGGATCAGCGGCACGACCGTGTAGAAGATCTCGACCGGCATGTTGTAGCGCAGCTGGACCGGGAGCCCGGACTGGCCCTTGCGGCGGCGGTACGCGATGACCGACCAGAGCATGAGACCCCAGGTGATGACACCCACCGCGAGGAGCACGATCCACGAGTTGACCCAGAGACCTGCGACCATGTCGGTGTGGTTCGTGGCGGCCGGGCCGTCATCGACGAAGCCAGGCAGGAAGCCGTGGAGCTGGGTCGTGGTGCAGCCGGAGAGGAGCGCTACGGAGGCGATGCCGAGGGGAAGCGCTGCCCAGCGAAGGCGACGTTTGGAGGGCACAATGCACCTTTCCGGGTCGTGGATGTTGCTCTGACAGTCTAGAGCAACCTCTCACCGTTCTCAGGCCATTCGTCCAGTGCCGAGACATCGAGAACCCCCGGATTCCGCGGTGTGATCCGGGATTCCGGGGGCTCTCGACGTGGCGCCGGAGAACGGCGTCAGGGGGTCAGTGGAAGCTGTCTCCGCACGCGCAGGAACCCTGGGCGTTCGGGTTGTCGATCGTGAAGCCCTGCTCCGAGATCGTGTCCTTGAAGTCGATGTTCGCGCCGTCGAGGTACGGGACGCTCATGTCGTCGACGATCACCTCGACGCCGTCGAAGTCGACGACCTTGTCACCGTCGAGGTAACGCTCGTCGAAGTACAGCTGGTAGATGAGGCCGGAGCAGCCGCCGGGCTGGACGGCGACGCGCAGGCGCAGGTCGTCGCGACCCTCCTGCGACAGCAGGCTCTTCACCTTGTCGGAGGCGGCCGCGGTCAGGCCGACGCCGTGCTCGCGGGTCTCGGCGGAGGACGACAGTGTGGTGTCGGTCATGGCGATGCCCTTCGGGTTGTTCGGTCGCGGGGACGAGTCGAGTCTACGCCCGTCCCGCCCCCGCGGCCTCGATCAGTGCGTCCGCGCGTTGAGGCGGGCCAGCAGCAGCG
>UBMU01000114.1 GCA_900466605.1 Hyphomicrobiales bacterium | reverse complement strand
GCTTGGAAGAGGTGCACTCCGAACAGGAACTCGACGATGGCCCACAGTGCGCAAAATAGTCCGACTCTGAGGATCATGCGGCCCAGCTCCTCCGACGTTGTTCTGAGGGAGATCAGCCGGA
Source organism: Hyphomicrobiales bacterium (assembly GCA_900466605.1). Classification (GTDB taxonomy): domain Bacteria; phylum Pseudomonadota; class Alphaproteobacteria; order Rhizobiales; family Rhizobiaceae; genus Rhizobium. The sequence continues at coordinate 1,166 of UBMU01000114.1, read as the reverse complement.
GCAGGAGGAACGGGATGCCCCACTGGAAGATGCTGTCGGCAGCAAGGCCGCGTGATCCGCCGGCCGCAAAGGAAATCAGCATGAGGGCGATGATCGATCCGAGTACGAACTGGGAGTCCGCGAGCCCAATGCCGATCCATGTTGGGACGATGGCTACCGCGATCCACCAGATGTAACCGGTAAGAAGCGGTCGCCGCCATGCGCCTGCCAGCACCCAGGCGGCGGCCACGATAAGCATCGCGACGACAGGCCCCACGGTGAGGACTCCGCCGAGGAGGAACGCTACCGAGGCGAGCCCGACCAGGACGTTACGCATTGGAGCGTGCGTGCACGATGAGACCAACGAACGCGACGACCGCCGCGGCGGCAAAGCCGTCGATCTCGTAGGTGCCCCAACTGGCGCCCTCTCGGAGCGGGTGAAGGTCGGCCCGAATCAACACCCCGGCGCTGGTGCAGGTGACCACGGCCAGGAGCCACAGCGACCTGAATAGGGTGCTCTGATCATCCTTAGCGCGGGGGGTCATGAGCCTCATGGTAGCGGGCGGGAAGATTCCGACGCACGGCCGTAACGCTCGGTCGCTACACTCCAACAGGCGCACCGGTGAGGTCGCCCATACAGGGGTGGGGCACGACGTGAGCAACCGCATCGAGGGTCTGGACGCGCTTCGAGGGCTGGCCATTCTTCTTGTGATGCTGCGGCACGCGTGGCCCGAAACTTTTGGGGGTGGTGGGATCGTCGGTGTCGTGGTGTTCTTCACGCTTTCGGGCTATTTGATCACGGCGATCCTTCACCGTTCCATTACTCGTCATGGGAAAGTCCGTTACGGACGGTTCTACCGAGATCGCGCGTTCCGACTTATCCCCGCCCTCGTACTCATGCTGGTTGGCATCACCATCGTCTCACTCGCCACCAATCTGCTCGGTGATCGAGGGGATCTGTTGCGTACCTGGCTCGTAGCCCTGTCCTACACGGGGAACTTGCCCTTCGACCACGGCAGCCCGGCCATCAATCACATCTGGACCCTCGCGACGGAGGAGCAGTTCTACCTCGTGTGGCCGGTCGTTCTCACCCTGGGCCTGAGGTGGCGGAAGCTGTGGTGGGTCATCGGCGTGTCCGGCCTCGCGATCCTCGCGGTCTGCGCGGCATCACTCGTTTCTTACGCGCC
>UBMU01000098.1 GCA_900466605.1 Hyphomicrobiales bacterium | reverse complement strand
CCCCCGCCCTGCGCGGCGCGTCCGCGAATCCACGCGGGTGACGCAGCACGCGACAAGCGCGGGGGCGAACAGCGTCATCCTCTCGGCCGTCGCTTTCACGCCCGGCCGAGAGGAGAACAAACGAGGTTCAGGAATTCGCCTCGGCGTACGCGTCGAGAATCGTCGCGGGAACGCGACCGCGATCGCTCACGGTGTGTCCGTTCGCGCGCGCCCATTCCCGAACGGCACCGAGATCGACGTCGTTCGAGCGGCGAGCAGCACGCGGGCGTCGCGCGGACGAATTGCCACGGGACACCGAACGAGCGGCATCCACGAACGGGGCGATCGCCGAATAGAACTTGTCCGCATTGCGGTCGGAGAGGTCGATCTCGTAAGCGCGACCTTCGACGGAGAAGGTGATCTGCTTTCCCTGGCCGTCTTCGAGAACAGAGCCGTCGAGGTCGTCGACGAGGTGCGTGATGTGCTTCATAGCCATAATACGAAAAACCTTACACCCGCAGTCAATGAATTTCCCGCATTAGTCATCTCTGATAAAGGCGCGGCTGTCGAGCCCTCCCCGAAGATAGGCACCGCGCCCGTCGGGGGACTATCCTCCCTGGGTGGTGTTCGCTCCCTGGACATCGCTCGAGACAGAGGATGCGTCGCGTGAGTCTTTTCCGAACCAAGTCGGTGGAGCAATCCATCGCCGACACCGATGAGCCGGAGTTCCGGCTCAAGAAGTCCCTCAGCGCCGTCGACCTGACCGTCTTCGGTGTCGGCGTCGTGATCGGCGCGGGCATCTTCACCCTGACCGGTCGCGCCGCCAACGAGGTCGCCGGCCCGGCTGTCGTGATCAGCTTCATCATCGCCGCGATCGCGTGCGGTCTCGCGGCCATGTGCTACGCCGAATTCGCCTCCACCGTCCCCGTTTCGGGATCGGCGTACACCTTCTCGTACGCCTCGCTCGGCGAACTGTTCGCGTGGATCATCGGGTGGGATCTCATCCTCGAGATGTTCCTCGGCGCGAGCGTCGTGGCCCAGGGGTGGAGCGCCTACCTCAGCACCTTCCTTCAGCAACTCGGCATCGTCCTGCCCGAGGCGGTGAGTTCCGGCGGTGTCGTCGACGTGCCCGCGATCCTTCTCGTCCTGGTCCTCGGCGGCCTCATGACGGTCGGCATCAAGGAGTCCCTCCGGGTCAACCTCGTGCTGGTGGCCGTGAAGCTCTTCATCGTGCTGTTCGTCATCGTGGCCGGCATCCTCTTCATCAATCCGGCCAACTACACCCCCTTCGTCCCGCCGTCGGTCCCCACCGAGTCGGCCTCCGGCC
>UBMU01000099.1 GCA_900466605.1 Hyphomicrobiales bacterium | reverse complement strand
TCATGTCGGAGGGGATCCACAGGGTGGACACCTCGACGAGGAGGCCGACCACGATCGAGCCGATGAGGGCTCCGAACGCGGTACCGAGTCCGCCGAGCACGACGGCGGCGAACATGAGAAGCAGGATGCCGGAACCCATGTCCCAGCGGATGCCGGGGCGGAAGTAGGCCCACAGGACGCCCGCGAGACCGGCCAGCGCCGATGACAGGATCCAGACCATGCGCACGACGTTGTCGACGTCGATGCCGCTCGCAGCGGCCAGCGACGGGTTGTCCGACACCGCGCGCGTGGCGCGACCCAGTCGCGTGCGCGTGAGGAACCACGCGAACGCCGCGATGACGACGATCGAGATGCCCATGCTGGTCAGGTCGGTGACACTGATGCGGATCGACCCGAGGCCCGGGATGATGTCGCTCGACGCCCCCGGGAGCTGCTGCGTGCCACCACCGATGAAGATCTGGAAGATGTAGCGCAGCGCGAGCGAGAGACCGATCGAGACGATCATGAGCTGGACGATGCCGAGGCCCTTGCGCCGGAGGGGCCGCCAGATCCCGGCATCCATCGCGAGTCCGAAGACCCCCGAGAGGATCACCGCGAGCGGGATGGCGATCCAGATCGACCACCCGGTGCCGGCGCTCAAGAAGAGGGCGGCGATGGCACCGAAGGTCACCATCTCGCCGTGCGCGAAGTTCGACAGGCCCGTCGTGCCGAACACGAGGGAGAGGCCGATCGCGGCGAGGGCGAGCATGAGACCGAAGTTCAGGCCGTTCACCGTGCGAGAGAGCAGCTGGTCCATGAAGCCGACCGTCTGACGCTCTGCGGCGCCGAGGGTGAAGTTGCTCGAGACGGTGCTGGAGCTGCCGAACTGCACCTGCCGCTCGAACTCCTGCCCGTCGGGGACGGTGACTCCCGAGGGGAGCGAGTTGCGGTCGAGGTCGACCGTCCACGCCCCCTCTTTCGTGGGGACCTTGATCGTCGCGCGACCGCGCTCGTCCGTTGTGGCCTCGCCGGTGAAGGAACCGTCTGTGGCGGTCACCTTCGCT
>UBMU01000101.1 GCA_900466605.1 Hyphomicrobiales bacterium | reverse complement strand
AGACCGTTGAGATCGACCTCGTATCCCGTGTGCCATTGAGGCACCGAGATCGCGCGCCAGGGGACGGTGCAGAACGCACCTATCGGGCGGTCCGATCCGCGCGTAGAGTCCGGTTATGGGCGATACACACACAGAAGATGACGACAACATCGCCGCCGAACACTGGGCCGACGACGGGGGAACTTCAATCCCCCTCACCCGGAAAAGCCATCAACGCCAAGATCGATGGGACGCGGCGACCAGCGAACATTGGCAGGGGTACAACCCTTCCTCTGAGACACAGACGCGTCGGGACGCGGAAATTGCGCAGGAGACTCGCACTGCTGGCACCAGCGAAAAATGACAGTGGCTGGAGCCGTACTAGCAGGGCCTTCCACCACTCGGGCGGCTCCGCCGATTCAACCTCTTTGTGCCATGAAGGTTCGCGTCTAACGACGTGCAGTGAGAGGATGGCTTTATGGCAATTAAGCGTGTATCGCATTTTATCGATGACATCGATGGCACAATTCTTGAGGATGGCAACGGGAAACAGCTGAATTTCTCTGTTGATGGTCGGGTATACGAGATCGATCTGTCCCGGGAGAATGCGGACAAGTTTTTCGCAGCGTTGGCACCTTTCGTGGACGCCGCTCGATCGGTGGGGGCTGGCGGTGCAGGGCGGAACCGCCGTGCAGCGCAGCGCGGGAGCGACGTAGATCTGCGTGCGGTCCGCGAATGGGCGCGCAAAAACGGGCACACGGTGAGCGATCGCGGTCGTGTCCCCGCCAACATCGTTGATGCGTATAAGAGTGCAAACGCGTAACGCAATGAACTCAGGCGCGACATAGGCGGCGCCCATCTTCGGGCGTGAGGAACGAATCGGTGACAACTGATCGTTAGTGCCGGGAGGCGCTGACGGGAAGGATGTCATCATGCCCGGTCCCTATCCCAGAGAGTTCCGCGAGGACGTTGTCGCGGTCGCTCGTCGCCGTGAGAGCGGCGTCACCATCAAACAGATCGCCACCGATTTCGGTATCAGCGAAGCAACGCTGCAGAACTGGCTCCGCCAGGCCGATGTCGAGGAGGGAAACCGTCCCGGTCAGACCGCCGCCTACGCTTCTGAGGCGCGGGAGTTGAAGAAGCGGATCCGGTTGCTCGAGCAGGAGAACGAGGTGCTCCGGAAGGCCGCGGCGTAT
>UBMU01000102.1 GCA_900466605.1 Hyphomicrobiales bacterium | reverse complement strand
GCACGGCCGGGTGCAGCAGCCCGCGGACCGCTTCGAGGTCGTGGCGGTTGAGCGCCTCGAGGTAGTCGGCGAACCACTCGCGCGTCTCCCAGACCTCCACTCCCCCATTATCGGACGGGATGCCACGGTCCCGGCCCGTTCGCGCAGAGCCCTGGGCGATGTCGGCGCCCGACGGTAGCGTGAGGCGTCGATGCGGAAGCCGGGGCCGGCGTCCGGAGCGGAGGAGGGACGATGACGTCACGAACGGCGCTGATCGTGCGCGGCGGGTGGGACGGCCACCACCCCGTCGAGACGACTGAGATGTTCCTGCCGTTCCTGCGGAGCAACGGCTTCGAGGTGCGGATCGAGGAGTCCCCCCGCATCTACGCCGACGCCGACGTCATGAGCGGTGTCGACCTCGTCGTCCAGGCCGTGACGATGAGCGAGGCCGACGCCGAGAGCATCGCAGGTCTCCGCGCGGCGGTGGCCGCGGGCACGGGTCTGGCCGGGTGGCACGGCGGCATCGTCGACTCCTACCGCCACGACGCCGCGTACCTGCAGCTGGTGGGCGGGCAGTTCGCCGCACACCCCCGGAAAGACCCGGGGGACCGCGCCGATCCTGCGACCGACGCCTTCGTCGAGCACCTCATCGAGATCACCGACCTCGGGCGCGCACACGAGATCACGAGCGGGATCGACGCCTTTCCCCTCGTCACCGAGCAGTACTGGGTGCTGCACGACGACCTGAACGACGTGCTGGCCACGACCACGCACCCGGTGCGCGACGACGAGCCGTGGCACCGCCCGGTCGTCTCGCCCGCGGTCTGGACGCGCGAATGGGGGCGGGGGCGCGTCTTCGTCGCGACGCCCGGTCACGACCCCGGCGTTCTGACCGACCCGCACGTGCGGACCATCATCGAGAGGGGACTGCTGTGGACGAGCCGACGCGCATCGGGCTGATCGGCCTCGGGGTCATCAGCGACCAATACCTGCGCACCCTGAGGGATCATCCCGCCGTCCGGATCGTCGCCGTCGCCGACCTGCGCGCCGATCGCGCGACCGAGGTCGCCGAGGCGCTCCCCTCGGCCCGCGGCGATCGCGGCGCGAGCGATCTCGGCGTGCGCGGCGGGGACGGTGAGGTTGACGACCACGTCGACGT
>UBMU01000103.1 GCA_900466605.1 Hyphomicrobiales bacterium | reverse complement strand
CGCCGGGGAGCAGGAAGGCGTAGACGTCACCGTCGGGTGCGACCTTGACGTCGCCGCCCGAGGCGTTCTTGACCGTGAGGAAGTTGGACGACAGGAACGACGCCTGGTGGGTCATCGGGCAGCTGCCGTCGGCGACCTTGGCGGCCACGTCGGCGAAGGCGACCGAGTTGATGCTCTTGACGTCACCGAAGCCGGCGTTGACGTACGACGGGTTCAGGAGGATCTTGCCGGTGGCCTCGAAGGCCTCCTTGATCGGTGCGTCGGTGAACTTGACCTCGTTGGCGACCCACTGGTCGTAGACGTCGGGGCCGGACTGACGCAGGACCATGTCCTCGATCCAGTCGGTGCCGGGCCAGCCCGAGGCGTCACCCGAGGCGAAGCCCGCGCACCACGGAGCGGCGCCGGTCTTCTGCTGGATGGTCGCCGTGAGGGTCATCAGCTGGTCGAGCGTCTTGGGGACCTCGACGCCCCACTCCTTGAACTTCGCCGGGGAGTACCAGACGTAGCCCTTGAGGTTGGCGAGCATGGGTGCGGCGTAGAACGTTCCGTCTTCGCTGCCGTAGGACTTCCAGTCCTCGCCCCAGTACTGGTCGACGTTCGACGACACGGTGTCGGACGCCTTCTTCACGTCGCCCGTGCCGATGAGGGTCTTGAGCAGACCCGGCTGGGGGACGATCGCGATGTCGGGGGCGTCGCCACCGGTCACCTTGGTGACGATGTTGCCCTCGAAGCTCTTGTCGCCGGTGTAGACGACCTTGATGCCGGTGTCCTTGGTGAACTGGTCGAACGACTGGTTCAGCAGGTCGGCCTCGCTACCGGTGATGCCGCCGGAGATGCGGACGGTCGTCTCGCCTCCGGAACCGCTCGTGCCTCCGCTGTCGCCTTCGGCGCAGCCCGCGAGAGCGATCGCACCGACCGCCAACAGCCCGACGGGCGCCAGCAGGCGGTACCGCTGTGACATACCCATGTGGTCTCTCCTCTTTGAGTGTCTTGGTGCACCGGATCCCGTCGGGAACCGATTCCAGGCAACCGTAGAGCCAATCCACAAGACTTGCAACCGGCCGCAGGTCACGAACGGATAACTAGCGGAAAGACGCGGAAACTTACCGGTATACCGGGCCGGGACCGGTTCCACTTTGGGTGATTCTCGGATACTCTTTTCGACGTCGACACGGACGTCGACGCATCACGAGGAAGATCACGGCATGAGCGGAATCGCCGATGTGGCACGCCTGGCCGGCGTGTCCAAGTCGACGGCAAGCCGCGCTCTCACGGGCGGCGGCTATGTCTCCGACCTCACTCGTGAACGCGTCACCGACGCC
>UBMU01000106.1 GCA_900466605.1 Hyphomicrobiales bacterium | reverse complement strand
GGCGCGCATCGGCGCCGGCTTCGACGAGCGCCTTGACGGCGGAGTGGACGTTGCCCGAGCCGTAGTCGAAGACCGCGACGACGGGTTTACTCGTCACAGCGCGCCCTTGGTGCTCGGAATCCCGTCGACGAGCGGGTCGAGGGCCTTCGCCTGTCGGAACGCGCGGGCGAGCGCCTTGTACTCGGCCTCTGCGATGTGGTGGGGGTCGCGTCCGCCCAGGACGCGCACGTGAACCGTGAGGCCGGCGTGGATTGAGATCGCCTCGAACGAGTGACGCACGAGCGAACCGGTGAAGTGACCGCCGATCAGGTGGTGCTCGAAGCCCGCGGGCTCGCCGGTGTGCACGAGGTAGGGACGACCGCTGATGTCGACCACGGCCTGCGCGAGGGCCTCGTCGAGCGGCACGAGCGCGTCTCCGTAACGGGCGATGCCGGACTTGTCGCCGAGCGCCTGACGAATGGCCTGCCCGAGCACGATCGAGGTGTCCTCGACCGTGTGGTGGGCGTCGATGTGCGTGTCGCCTGTGGAGCGGACCCGCAGGTCGGTCAGCGAGTGCTTCGCGAACGCGGTAAGCATGTGGTCGAAGAACGGCACGCTCGTCGAGATGTCGCTGACGCCGCGGCCGTCGAGGTCGAGCTCGAGCTCGACGCGGGACTCGCTCGTCTCTCGCGTGATCGATGCGGTGCGGGGCGAGGCGGGGCCGGTCATGATCGCGATCCTACCGAGGCCAGCGCGTCGAGGAACGCGGTGGTCTCGTCGGCCGTGCCCGCGGTCACCCGCAGGTGGTGGGCGATGCCAACGTCGCGGATAAGGACGCCGCGGTCGTAGAGCGCCTTCCATGTCGCCGCCGGGTCTTCGACGCCCCCGAACAGCACGAAGTTGGTCCACGACTCGTGCGCCGTGTACCCCAGCGCCGACACCGTCGCCGAGATCCGGTCGCGCTGAGCGACGATCTCGTCGACCATCGACAGCATCGTCTCGGCGTGGCTCAGCGCGGCGGTGGCGGCCGCCTGGGTGAGAGCGCTCAGGTGGTAGGGCAGGCGCACCAGACGCAGGG
>UBMU01000108.1 GCA_900466605.1 Hyphomicrobiales bacterium | reverse complement strand
TGGAGCAGATACGCGCCGCCAAACGCGGACGGCTGGGGCGCGACGGGCGCCGCGACAAGCGGGTTGTCGCTCATCAGCCAAGCCCCTGTTCGAGACTCCGCACGGTGTCGACAACCGACTCCTCAAATTCCCGGAAGTCACTTGCCATACCCCGAACGGCCTCTCCGGTCCGCTCGATCACGTCCTCGCCCGCGCGGATAGCTGATCCCACCGCGTCGGAGGCCATCGCGAACGGCGGCACCATCCACGAACACAACAATCCAAACGCACCCCCAGAGAGGTTCATCGACTGCAACGCAGACAACGCCTGAGCCGCATCATCGGAGAGCTGTTCCATCCGTGCCGCGTGTTCGTGAAGGAGATCCGCGTCTACGCGGATGTCGCCGCCGGTCACGGCATGCTCCCGGGCCGGCCGAGCTCGTCGCCCGCGTTACGCGCCTCGAGATCCGCTGCGATCGTCTTCACAATGGGATCGTCTTCACCCATGATCTCGGTCGTGATGTTCATGATGTCCGCACGAGCATGCTTCGTTGCCTTGCTCATCAATTCGAAAATCTCGGCCGCGAGACGGTCCCCGCCACGATCGAGCGCGGTGTCGCCGATCCTCAGATCCTTCAGAACGCCCGCAGCATCCACTTCGACGGAGACGTCACGACGAATTGACATGGCTCGTCCGCGGACACCATCGATCGCGGACTGAAGGGCTGGATACCGCTCCGCTCGTTGCTGCGCTCGTCGAACGTCCTCAGCCACCCGCTCGATTGCTTCGTCAGCACCCCAGACCATACGAGCCCCCTTCGCCGTTCGGACAATTGACTGTACGACGCTGCGTCCAGCGTTTAGATGAGATCTTTCCCATCTTTCGCCCGCAGGGCTTTGCTCTCGCGGCAACCACCGCCTGCGAGAGCCGATCCACTAGGTTGAACACACTCTCGCGAACGCCTAGAACAACCGCCCGGAGGACCGCGCGCGTATTCCGCCCGTGCCGAACAAGGAAGTACGCAAAGACCCGGCTCGTCCCCGCTGGAACTGATGGCTGCCGGGATGAGGTTTCGAAGCCTTGGGGGTAG
>UBMU01000112.1 GCA_900466605.1 Hyphomicrobiales bacterium | reverse complement strand
ATCAGGAGCGCCGCCGCGCTCTCCGGGTGATGAAGGGGGTCGCTCTCGGCGCGCTGATCGCGATGGCCCTCGTCTTCGCCGTGTCGTTCTCGCTGCAGCGCGAGGTCGAGTGGCTGCAGTACGTCCGCGCGGCGGCCGAGGGCGGCATGGTGGGCGCCCTGGCCGACTGGTTCGCTGTCACCGCGCTGTTCCGGCACCCGCTGGGCCTTCCCATCCCGCACACGGCGATCATCCCGCGACGAAAAGACGAGATCGGGCGCCAGCTGGGCGAGTTCGTCGAGACGAACTTCCTCGAGGGCGACGTCGTGCGCACGAAGCTCGAGTCCACGCCCCTCTCGGCGCGAGCCGGGGCCTGGCTCGCCGATACCGCACACGCCGACCGCGTGGCCGCCGAGGGCGCGACGCTCGCGTCGAGCGTCCTCACCGCACTGAGTGACGACGACGTGCAGGGTCTCATCGAAGACCTCGCCCGCGAACACCTCCTCTCCCCCGACTGGGGCCCCTCGATCGGCGGATGGCTCGAACGCGTCGTCGGCNNTCGGCAACAACCGCGACACGTTCCAGGGCCTGGTCTCGCGTCGACTCCCGGCCTGGGTGCCCAGCATGGCCGCACGGCTCGTCGACGACACCGTGTACCGCGAGGCCGTGCAGTTCGTCGACGCGGTGCGCGCCGATCCTCGGCACCAGGCGCGGGGTGCGATCGACGGCTATCTCGGGCGACTGGCCGACAGCCTTCAGCATGACCCGGCGACGATGGTGCGTCTCGAGGAGGCGAAGGCAGCGGTCTTCGACAGCCCGCGGGTGCGGCAGTTGGCGGCCGATGCCTGGAACACCGCTAAGGCCGGACTCCTGCGTTCGCTCGCCGACCCCGAGAGCGCCCTGCGTCGCCGCGCCTCCGCCGCCCTCGCCGAGGTCGGCGTCCGCCTGCAGCGCGACGAGGCCCTGCAGAAGAGGGTCGACGGCTGGGTCACCGATGCGGCGGTGTTCGTCGTGGGGCGGTACCGGCACGACATCGCGTCGATCATCACCGACA
>UBMU01000115.1 GCA_900466605.1 Hyphomicrobiales bacterium | reverse complement strand
CGAGCACGGGGACCGTGGGGTCTTCGGCGAGTTCGAGCACGCGCTGATTGAACGACAGCCAGCTGATCTCGCGGTCGAGGTAGCGGTGGTCGGGAAGCTGGTCGTCCTCGGCCTCTACGGCCTCGTCGAAGTCGTCGTCGTCGGCGTCGCCGAGACCGGCATCCAGCGAGTCGTGTTCCATCATCCCCACATCATTGCAGGGGTCGGTGACACGGGAGTGAACACACGGTGCGTGTGGCTTTATGCGGAGGGGGATGCCGCGGCGGGGGCGTCGTCCTCGTAGACGTTGAACCGGTAGCCGACGTTGCGCACCGTGCCGATGAGCTGCTCGAGATCGCCGAGCTTCGCGCGCAGGCGTCGCACGTGCACGTCGACCGTGCGCGTGCCGCCGAAGTAGTCGTAGCCCCAGACCTCGCTCAGCAGCTGCTCGCGCGTGAAGACGCGCGAGGGATGCGTGGCGAAGAAGTGCAGGAGCTGGAACTCCTTGTAGGTGAGGTCGAGGGGCTTGCCGTGCACCTTCGCCGAGTAGGACGACTCGTCGATCGTGATGCCCGAGGTCAGAATGCGCGTGGAGACCTGATCGGCGGCGCGACGGCCCATCGCGAGTCGGATGCGCGCGTCGATCTCGGCGGGACCCGCGCCGACCAGGACGACGTCGTCGATGCCCCAGTCGGTGGAGACCGCGGTGAGTCCGCCCTCGGTGACGATCAGCACGAGCGGCGCCTCGACGCCGGTGGTCGTCAGGATCTTGCTGAGCGACTTTGCGCCGACCAGGTCGAAGCGCGCGTCGACGAAGATGACGTCGGCGCTGGGGGCGTTCACCAGCTGCGCGACCTCGGCGGGGATCTGTCGGACGCGGTGGCTCAGCAGTTCGAGCGCAGGCAGGGCCGCGCCGCCGCCCGGGGCGGAGCTGAGTACCAGAAGCTGTGCCAAGAGGACCTCCCGTGCGGCGTGCCGCGCACCCGATCATCTTAGGGTGACGGGCGCAGCCCCTCGACACCGGCGCTGCGCGTGCGCGTCGGGGGCGTCGTGGG
>UBMU01000117.1 GCA_900466605.1 Hyphomicrobiales bacterium | reverse complement strand
GCCCTCCGGGTCGCGATTGACGTCGTAGGGCAATGGCTGTGCGTTCTCGCGCGCCTCGGTCCAGGCCTGCACCAGGTCGGGATGCTGCCGAGCAAGAGCCACGATCGACGCCTTGGGGAGACGACTACCGATGTCGAGGTTCAGGTCATCCCGTAGACCTGGTTCCACGTAGTCCCACCAGTCGTAGGCGTTGAGCGTAGGAAGCTCTCGAAGGAAGCGCTTGGGAGTGAGCAGGATGGGCTGGCCCGTCGTGGGGTTGACCGGCAGATCGTGCGGGAGGGCAACCCACCGACGCCGCAGTTCATCGAAACCGGCGTTCGGAACCGCAACAGTCTGAACGGGCAGGCCATGTTCGTGCGCCACCTGCTTGGTGTACTCGATGAAGCGCACCTTCAGGATATTGCAGGTGATGTCGGAAATACGGTCTCGACCGATCTTCTCGACGAGTACGCCGAGCTCTTCGAAGTGATGCAGGTCTGCCAGCCCGCGCTCAACGGCAATGGACATGCCTTCCACGATCTTTCTCGCGAGGCCCAGGCCGGTGCCGGACCCCCGAGTGGATTTAGATGTGAGGCCCAGGCAGAATTCTTTCGGCTCCGGGAACTTCATGATGTCCACCGTCTTCCGATACTGGAGGGACGAGGGATTGTCTTGGTGCCCCGCCAGAATCTCAAAGCCGGTTTGGAAATGCGCTGCCAGAGCGTCAGCCGACCCCGCCCATGCAGCGGTATCGTCGGCGTAGATCAAGAACGGGTCTACGAACAGGGGTTTATCGATTTCGAGAACCGGATCGAACCAATCCGTGTCGTCATCGACCGTCAACCCAAATGCATCACTGAAGTACACCATGCCCCCGCAACGTCTCGGCGATGGTTCGACGATAGAGCAAAGCCGAACGACGGTGATGCCAGACTCGCCCGCTCGGTGGTGCCGCCCTCGCATCGACAGACGCGAGCTGCAGTGACTCGGGTCCGTGCCGTCATCTCGTACTCAGTCGAGGAGGCACGACGACGGCTCTCCTCTAAGCT
>UBMU01000132.1 GCA_900466605.1 Hyphomicrobiales bacterium | reverse complement strand
GTCGGCATCCTCGTTCCTCTTCCAGGTGACCTATCAGTTCAGCGCGCAGGGATACGGCGTGCTGTTCGCGGCCAACTCGATCGGCGTCGTCGTGGGTGTGCAGGTGGCTTCGCGCCTCGCCGCCCGCTTCGGGCCGCAGTGGGTTCTCGCCGTGTCGACGGCGGTCCTCGTGCTCGCCGGCGGCGCGATCGTGCTGACCGACCAGCTCGGCCTCGGGCTGTGGGGAACCATCGTGCCCCTCTTCTTCTTCATGACCGCGTGCGGTTTCACCTTCCCGTGCGCTCAGGTGCTCGCGCTCGATCGTCACGGCAAGGCCGCGGGGACCGCGCAGTCGATCATCGGCGCGGCGAACTTCGGTGTGGCCGGCATCATCTCTCCGCTGGTGGGCCTGCTCGCCACCGGTTCGGGCATCACGGCCACGACCATGGCCTCGGTGATGCTGGGCTGCGCCGTCATCGGCGTGCTGTCGCTGTGGATCCTGGTGCGTCCGCGCACGGTCGAGCGTCTCGCGCCCTGATCGCCGCGGCGGCCCGGCCGGGTCCTCGGCCCGGCCAGCGCGAGCAGCGAGCCGGGAGAGATCGCGATCGCCGCAGAGCGGGATGGCGCCGACGCGTTGGCCGTTGCCGGGCTCGCGCGGCGCACACAGTAGCAGAGCCATCCCCGGGGGACGCGCGCGGCGTCCACCCATTCCGTCGTCGTCGTGGAGACGGCATCATGAGGCGATGGACGCCTCCGCGATCGACGACGTGCTCGACACGCGCCCGCAGCGCTTCCGCGCGACGGTGGGCGTGGTGCTCATCGCCCTCGCGTGCGCGCTGGGCGCGTGGGTGTTCTTTCGGGGGCCGAGTCCCTTCGCGATCGACGTGTGGTGGAACCAGCTGTTCGCATCCACGCCGTCTCAGCCCCTGCTGGTCTTCGCGATCGCGATGGACGCCGTCGGAGGCCATCTCACCGCGGTGCTGATCGTGCCGGTGCTCGGTGCGCTGGTGCTGTACCTGTCGCGTCGACGCTGGTCGGCCCTGTATTTCCTGACCGCCTCGGTGGGAAG
>UBMU01000118.1 GCA_900466605.1 Hyphomicrobiales bacterium | reverse complement strand
CCAATAGTATCGTTCGAGCACGCACCACTGCGCAGAAGATCAAGCACGCCGACCGCGGCACACTCGAAGAAGCAGAAAAGTTGCGCGTTCTAATGCATGCCGTTCGTGGCGCTTTCACGTTCTCGTTCCGAGTCAACTGGATCAAGGGCAGCGCCCGCTACATAAGCCTGCGACAGAAGTTCGCACAAGCCGCCTGACGCACGGGTTACTCGCGGCAATCAGTGGGCTCACGGGGGCGGAACGCTGAGAAGCGCAACGCCTGGGCGCCGATGCTTGAGTCTGTCATCACTGCACGCCTCGACGTGGCCCCTGCTAAATGGACGCACCGCGATAGCACTGGCGCAGACGACCATGGCAGTGCCCTAGGCGGCGAGCGGATCGATGAGCGAGCACCGTGGAAGCTTTGATTCCCGACTCTCCGATACCGTCTCCTTCATGTCACGCGGCGCTGATCCGCTGCACCAGGTCACCCGCGGGTTGAAGTTCGTAACGGTGTTCGCGGGGCTGCGTGTTTTCCCTGGTGAACGGTTCCGTTAGCTGAGTGCGGAGGCGATGGCGTGGCGCACCTTGTAGGTCGCGGCGGCGACCCCGACCCAGGTCGCGATTGACGTGGCCAGCGCGATGCCGATACCCCGCACCACAATCACCGCGTCTTCGCGTCTCCGGCCGAGGTCTTGGGTGGGTGTGTGTTCGTCGAGAGTTGTCATTGATGCTCCGTTCTGCGGAGCTGTCGATCCGGCTCCTCTAAGAGGGACGTTGAGAGGTTCCGGCTGACCCTTCCGGTGCGGATCGCAAATATCGCCAACTATCGCTGACAGGTAGCAACGCCTAACCGCGAGCCGCCTATCGAAACGCCACGCTCTCCCAATTGGCCGGCCGCGACGCTGGAAGGAGATGGCGCTCAGTGGGTTGCGGCCTTTTCCGATAGGTTGCGCACATCACACCGCGACGCGCACTAATCTGATTGCCAGAGTGGAAGCCGGGGGGCGCGAAGATGGGTGAGATTGGCTCAGAGACATCGAGGTCAATTAGCAAACAAT
>UBMU01000119.1 GCA_900466605.1 Hyphomicrobiales bacterium | reverse complement strand
CACCCCACGAGGGTAATGCAGAAGAGGGGGTGCGGCATCCGCACCGCAGCCGAGTATCGAGAGCGTCTGAGCCCGTCGCTGTGGGCGTTGGTCGCCGCAGCCGTGTGCGGCCCCATGGCGGCCGTCGTCTTCTCCCCGCTCGACACGACCTTGGCCCTTTTCATCGGGCTGCTCGTGTCGGTGGCGATCGTGACGGGCCTTCTCGCGCTCGCACCGGTCATCGAGATCCGTGACGGGGAGTTCCGAGCGGGACGGGCGCACATCCCGGTCGATCTTCTGGGCGTTCCCACCGGCGTCATCGCCGAAGAAGCGCGTACCGCCCGTGGGAGTGGTCTCGACCATCGGGCGTGGCATGTCATCCGGGGCGGGATCGACGGGATCGTCACGGTTCCCGTGATCGATCCCGATGATCCGACTCCGTCGTGGGTGGTGTCCACCCGCACGCCGGACCGCCTAGTGGCGGCGATCCAGCGCGCTCAGGTCAGGCTGCGCACTCCAGGCAGATGAAGCCGGGGCCGCTCTCTTCGGCGATCTGCGAACGGTGCTTCACGAGGAAGCAGTTCATGCAGGTGAACTCGTCTTCCTGAGGGGGAAGCACGACGACATCGAGCTCGATGTCGGAAAGGTCGGCGCCGGGCAGTTCGAAGCCCGAGGGGTTATCGGCATCCTCGTTGTCGATCGACCCCGACGCCTTGTCAGGCACGCGCTCCTTGAGGGCCTCGATCGACTCGCTGTCGTCCTCGGTCTTGCGCGGTGCGTCGTAATCGGTTGCCATGCGTGCAGGTCTCTACTTCCGGTTTTCGTGGTGCTGTGCCCCATCGGGTGCCCGATCGGGCGGCCATAGTTTGCATGACCCGTCCTCGATAAGCAAATGCTCCGAGACGGGCGTGCGTGTCAGGCCTGACGGGAAACTCGCGGCGCGCCCGCGATATTCCCGGATGCGGACCGTGTGCGTGTCAGCATGAACGCTGACCGCAGATCGGAGGGGTGTTTCGTATGGAACAGCTCAAAGTCATCGGAACCGAA
>UBMU01000120.1 GCA_900466605.1 Hyphomicrobiales bacterium | reverse complement strand
AGGGTGCCGGCGAGAACGCGCCGTTCCTCTCGTTTCATCCCGGTGGCAGGGGCGGATGCCGAGGTCAGCGAGGCCATGAGAACTCCGTCGTTCTGTGGGGCAGGGTGTGGGGACTCGACCAGAATCTGTTACCGACCGAGCGTTCAGTAATAGTGTCAGAGGGACACGCCCCCGACAAGAGGGAGCCCGAAGGAGACCCCATGACGCCCTGGACCATCGTTCCCGGAGCCCTCGACGACCGGCTGGGCATCACCGTGACGGCACAGTCGGCCGACCGGGTCTGCGCGTGGATGCCCGTCGAGGGCAATACGCAGTCCCTCGGCCGCCTGCACGGTGGCGCGACGGCCGCGCTCTCCGAGGCCGTCGGCTCGTGGGCGGCCATGATCCACGCGTCGACCCTCGGCATGGTGTGCGTCGGCGTCGACCTGAACATCACGCACCATCGCGGGGCGACCGGGGGCCGCATCCACGCCACAGCCACTCCCGCTCATCGCGGTCGCCGGCTGGCCACGTACGACGTCCGCGTGATCGACGACCAGGACCGCCTCGTCGCGACGGCGCGGATCACGAATCTGCTGGTCGCCCCCGACTGAGCACCCCGGCGTCGTCTCGGGGCACTGCCCGTCTCTGCCATTCTGGATCGCATGACGAAGATCCGAGGGGTTGCGCCGCCCCCAAGCGGCGCAACCCCTCGCCCGTCGTCGTCAGACCCGAACATCGGACGACGGGCGTATGGGTGCCTTCTCGAAGCCGGAGTCGGCACCCACCCCCGCATATGTCGTGTCCGCCGAGCGCCTTTCCTTACACACCGTCCGAAAATTCTTTTCTCGCCTTCCTCTGTAAGGTCCACGACCGCCCCGACACAGCCCCGGTATACGCACGAGGAAAGACAGCGGTGACGGACGACGCGGATTTCGTGGCGCTCTTCCGTGAGCACTACAACGCCGTTCGGCGATTCATCGAACGGCGCGTGTCGGACCGCGAGGCCGCGGACGACCTCACGATGGAATGCTTCGAGATCGCGTGGCGCAAGCGCGATCCGCGAGAGCCGTTCGGTTTGCCGTGGCTGTACCGCACGGCGCGGAACCTCATCGCGAACGAATACCGACGACGAGACCGAGAGGGGGCACTGTGGACGCACATCGAGGACCAGGTGCGCACCCTCTCGAACGCGTCGGAGGGCGAGATGATCGATCGACTCGTCGACGCGATCCGCGCACTCTCAGAGAAGGAGCGCGAGATCCTCTGGCTCACCTACTGGGAGGACCTCTCGGCCGCCGAGGTGGGTGTCGTCGTCGGGGCGAGCGCGGGGACCGTGTGGACGCGCCTGAATCGCGTCCGAGCCAAACTCCGCCCGCTCCTATCCGACGGGCCCCTGTCCGCCGAGGAGGTGCTCGATGAACGACGATGACCTCGCGCGCGCGTTGCGCCGGCTCGATCCCGCGCAGACGCCCCTCGACGCACCGATCCCCCTC
>UBMU01000121.1 GCA_900466605.1 Hyphomicrobiales bacterium | reverse complement strand
CAGGTCGACTGGGGGCAGGCGGTCTTCAGCTACGAGTTCGGCGACCCCGACTCGTTCAACGACGAGGACTCCGCCGCCCACATGATGAAGGGCGTCGTCATCAACCCGTTCTTCGACTGGTCGGGCGACCGCCAGCCGAAGATCCCCTACGCCGAGTCGTTCATCTACGAGGCCCACGTGCGCGGCCTCACCCAACTGCACCCCGACGTGCCCGAGGAGCTGCGCGGCACCTACGCCGGCATCGCCCACCCCGCCGTCATCGAGCACCTCAAGAAGCTCGGCGTCACCGCGATCGAGCTCATGCCGGTGCACCAGTTCGTCAACGACTCCACCCTCGAAGAAAAGGGGCTGTCGAACTACTGGGGCTACAACACCATCGCGTTCTTCGCCCCGCACGCGCCGTATGCCACGGCCGCCAGCCGCGCCGAGGGTCCCGAGGCCGTTTTGCGCGAGTTCAAGGGAATGGTGAAGCTCCTGCACGAGGCCGGCCTCGAGGTGCTGCTCGACGTCGTCTACAACCACACCGCCGAAGAAGGCATCGGGGGGCCGCGCACGAGCCTGCGCGGCATCGACAACAATGCCTACTACCGCCAGACCGCCGAGGGCGCGTACATCGACGAGACCGGCTGCGGCAACGCGGTGAACACCTCGACGGATGCCGCGGCACGACTCATCCTCGACTCGTTGCGGTACTGGAGCGACGAGGTGCAGATCGACGGCTTCCGCTTCGATCTCGCCGTCACCCTCGGCCGCGACGAGAACCACTCCTTCACGCCCGATCACCCGCTCCTCAGGGCCATCCGAGAGGGTGCCGCGCTGTCGGGCACCAAGCTGATCGCCGAACCCTGGGACGTCGGCATGGGCGGCTGGCAGACCGGCAACTTCGGAAAGGGCTGGCTGGAGTGGAACGACCGCTACCGCGATCGGGTGCGCAATTTCTGGCTGAGCGACATCGACTACGCCCGGCGCGCGGCCACCGCCCCGGTCGGGATCGGCGGCTTCGCCACGCGTCTGGCGGGATCGTCGAACACCTTCTCCGAAGACCGCGGGCCCCTCGCGAGCGTCAACTTTGTCACCGCGCACGACGGGTTCACCCTGCGCGACCTCGTCTCGTACGACGTCAAGCACAACCTCGGCAACGGCGAGCAGAACCGCGACGGCGCCGACACCAACCGCTCGTTCAACCACGGCGCCGAAGGTCGCACCACCGACGAACGCGTGCTCGCCACCCGC
>UBMU01000122.1 GCA_900466605.1 Hyphomicrobiales bacterium | reverse complement strand
GACCGTCAGAAACCGCACGTCCGGCAGCTCGGCCATCGCTCACCCCTCGTTCCGGGTGAACTCACCCTCCTGATGCTGTGCACACTCTAGGGTCTGGCCGGGACGGCTGTAAACCTATGGGCCCACTGTGACGAATGTGATTCATGGATGCCGGAAATCCGCGGCATCCATCGTCGTCATCGCCCCGGGAGCTTGCGGAACGCGGTCGAGAAGGAGTGCTTCACCGATGCGGCGGCGCGCCCCACCACCTCGGCGGCGTGCATCGCGGATTCGGGGAGCGCGGGTTCGTTGTCGTCGTCGATCGAGAAGAAGGGCACGAGCCAATCGTCGACCTCGTCGAGGGGCGCGACCGCGAGGCTGTAGTAGCGGTGCTGGCCCTCTTCGCGGACCGAGACGAGCTCGGCCTCGCGCAGCACCTTGAGGTGCTTGGACACGGTGGGTTGACTCACCCCGAGTGCCGCGACGATCTGCGACACGCTCGTTCCGCGTTCGCCACCGGTCGCCCGGTCGAGGAGCAGCTGAAGGATGTCGCGACGCGTTCCGTCAGCGATCACGTCGAAGATGTCCGCCATGGCATCAGATTAGCGGCGCCCCGGCCCGAGTACCATGACTCGGGTTCGGGCACCGAAGGGAGCGGCGCATGGCGGCGACGCCGAACGAGGCTCGACTGGCCGTGCGACTGCGTCGCATCGCCTACGAGGCATGGGATCGTCTGCGCAACCTGACGACCGCCTCACCCGCGCGATTCGCGGTGCTCGTGTTCGTCACGCTCATCGCCCTGTTCACCGCGCTCTTCTCGCTGCCCGCGGCGTCTGCGACGGGCGAACGCATCGCCTTCGCCGACGCTCTGTTCACCGCGGTGTCCACGATCTGCGTGACGGGCCTGTCGACGCTGAACATGTACTCCGACTTCTCGCCCTTGGGGCGCGTCATCACCTACATCGGCGTCAACGTCGGCGCCCTGGGTGTCCTGACCCTCGCCTCGATCCTCGGCCTGGTCATCTCGAAACGCCTCGGGCTGCGCGCCAAGCTGATCGCCGCGGGCGACAGCAACCCCCTGCGGGTCCACGGCGGGCCGGTGAACGAGGGCCAGACCGTCCGGCTCGGCGAGGTCGGCCAGCTGCTGCGGACGGTGGCCCTGTCCACCCTCGTCATCGAGGCGGGCTTGACCGTCCTCATCTACCCCTCGCTCATCATCGGCGGGATCAATCCGCTCGTGGCCCTGTGGGAGGCGCCGTACTACGCGGCGATGGCGTTCACGAACACCGGCTTCGTCCCCAACGCCGACGGCCTCACGTCCTTCGCGCAGGACTACTA
>UBMU01000123.1 GCA_900466605.1 Hyphomicrobiales bacterium | reverse complement strand
GGCCTATGGTCCGCGCAAGTTCTGAGAATGTCTGCAGACATGCGGGAATTCCCAGCTGAGGTAGTGGGAGAGTTTGGCTACGACGACTTCATGGACGCATTGTTCACGCGCACGTACCTCGAGCAGGCGGCGCTAGAACTAGAAATCACGCAGGGTGACCATGAGTACTACGCGATAAGGGCTTCCGATGAGCTCTTCCGTATTCTTACGCGTGACGATCCGAATCTCGTCATTATCGAATCCGAGCCAATGTTGGAGAAGCATCGGGCGGACGCAAATTTTTGGTGGACGCGTCGAATCCCCGACGGCGGTGCTCTCGGATATGAGGTCTGTCGGATGGTTCGGGCGGTGCGCGGCTTGAAGTACTAGGGGTGCGGCACACGAGTATCGAGTGGTCGGACTGGGGCGTCCCCAGCTTCTCCATCTCCGGGTGAAACGCCGCGGCCAGAAACTCGGGCGAGCGCGTCGACCCCGTCGCCGGTCTGGGGATGTTCTAAACCCTCGGGTACGACCGCCGATCGTGGTCATGGCATTCGAGAGACTCCTGGGAAGGCGTCCTCGGATCACCCTCCTCGATGAACGGGTACGCGTACGTCGAACGTAACCCGATCACGTCACGGGACCTCCTCGGCTTCCGGCTACTTGAGGGGGTGACTGGACTGACGGGAACTCCGTGCGGCCGCGATTCACCGCACCGGGGGTGTGGCCGCAGCTGAACGCAAGGGCACCGCGGTCGTCCTACAGCCCGTCCAAGACGTTCACGGGCTACGCGCTGACGCCTGCCTCGAAGACGGTGAAGCCCGTGGCTACGACACCACGATCGACGTCCGTGCTAACGGCGAGGCATGCCGCGGCTTGGCGCGAGACGACCGCAACGGTTGCGAATGTTTTGAAGTACGCCTCTTATGGATTGTCTGTGCTCTCGCTCGCGCTGACGGCCTTGGCCGCGAGGCCGAATTATCCGTTCGCGTCCCTCGCGACACTCGGGGCGCCAGACCTGATAGGAAGGATCGCACTTGGGGTTCACGGGCGAAGAATTGACGCTCGGGCTAGATCGCTAGGGGAGGTCGTCTTTTAATGTGTT
Organism: Hyphomicrobiales bacterium; assembly: GCA_900466605.1. Taxonomy (GTDB): domain Bacteria; phylum Pseudomonadota; class Alphaproteobacteria; order Rhizobiales; family Rhizobiaceae; genus Rhizobium. Next base: position 143 of record UBMU01000123.1, on the reverse strand, counting down.
TCCCAGATCAGCAAGACGGTATTTAGTCCGGGCGGATCTTGCGCCGCGGCATAGATAGTACTCGTAAGCTTGAGCTTTTTACCGTTGGTTTCTTGATAAAATGAGGTATCAGTAATGAAATTCGGAGAAATCCTATCCTGGAG
>UBMU01000126.1 GCA_900466605.1 Hyphomicrobiales bacterium | reverse complement strand
ATCATCCTGCGGTGAAGAAGCCGCTGTACGCAACCTCCTATCTGCCGCAGGTGGGTCAATCGCAAGGAGGCATCATGAGCGATGACCCTGACCTGGTGCGCGTGAAGCTCGGCGATGGAGGGCTCCTCGAGCTCGAGGGAGAGGATGTCTCGTCGTTCGGGCGGCGATTTCCTCCAAGACGCCGATGCCGCCATCCAGTCCGAAGCCTGGGACCGAGTCACGATTCAATCCACGTCGGTTTTCGCGACTCCGGTCTCGTGCGCGGGCTGGCGCGGGGTGGATTCGACGTACATCGTGTGCCGAAGAGGACCGCAGTACGTCTGTCGTCCTGCAGCGCGTTGATGCTGCTCGTGCGCAAAGGTTCGTCGAGCTTGCGCCCGGCCACCATCCCTTCGTCCCGCGTCCCGATCTCGTCGTCGATCAGCTCGAGCTGCTTCTGTGAGACGCGAACGTGATGCTTGCGCTTTCGGCAGGATCGAGCGCGCGTGCCTTGCAGTGGTGGGACGGTGGGACACCAAGCGCGAGACGCGTGCGTTTCACGTGAAACGGGCGCTGAACAAGCCGGTGGGGAGGTTGTCTCGACGTGGCGGTTGTATGGAGCGAACCGGGGTCCGGGTGCCAGCGCCTGGTCATTGGGCAGGCCCCCGCGTCTGGTGGGGTGGGCCGTCCTTTCCGCTGAGAGTGGTCCGCGCTAACTCGGCATCCCGTGGGTAGGGATGTCTCGTGCGCTCTCTCATGGTGGTGATCGAACGACTGTCCGGGTCCGCGTGGGTGTTGTCGGCGATCGGGGACAACACTTTACGGCTGAGGTCGGGGAGTACGTTAAGTGTCCCGAGCCTTTCAGCAAGCCGCAGTCGGCCGCTAGTGGTTTCGTCGTCGATGGGTGTGTGCCGGCCGCGGGTGGGGTGTGATGCCGGGTCCTGGTCGCATACCGAATGCTCCGCTCCCCCTGGCCGGCGGCAGTGCGAACGCGCGGCTCTTATTGCGATGTTTCACGTGAAACCTTTGACGGTCGCGGATGGTGCTGGAGCTGGGCTTCTCTGCAGACGATCTCGAGCTCGGCGAGTGGTGGAGATCATCCTGGTGCAGCGGGTCCCTGTCGGCTCGGTCCATGTCGAGAGGTGTGGAAAGAGTGGATTGCTTTCGCGATGGGTGATCTGTTCTGCTCCGCCGGCCTTCGCGCTCGTTCGCGGCCACCCAGCGCCTATCGGTGGGCCGAGTTCGTCGTCTTCCGAGATTGGCGCGATGCCATCCGCGGGGGTGAGGCATGAGGCCCTCCTTGGGGCTGCGGGGAGTCTCTA
>UBMU01000127.1 GCA_900466605.1 Hyphomicrobiales bacterium | reverse complement strand
CCTCTTGCACGATGCGCTCCGACACCGTGTCGAGGGCGCTCGTGGCCTCGTCGAGCAGGAGGACCGGCGGGTCCTTCAGCAGCACGCGCGCGATCGCGATGCGTTGCTTCTCTCCGCCCGACAGACGGTAGCCGCGCTCGCCCACGATGGTGTCGTAGCCCGCCTCGAACGAGGCGATGACGTGGTGGATGTTCGCCGCGCGGCACGCGGCCTCGATCTCGGCGTCTGTGGCGTCGGGGCGGGCGTAGCGCAGGTTGTCGCGAACGGTCGCGTGGAACAGGTAGGTCTCTTGCGAGACGATGCCGATCTCGTCGATGATCGAGGCCCGGTCGAGGGTGCGCACGTCGGCGCCCGAGAACATCACCGCTCCCCCGGTCGCCTCGTACATGCGCGGAGTCAGGTAGAGGATCGTGGTCTTGCCCGCGCCCGATGGGCCGACGAACGCGACGTGCTGGCCGGGCTCCACCGTGAACGAGACGCCGTCGAGGGTGGGCCGCGCCTGCGCGGGGGCGTCGGGGTAGCGGAACTCGACGTCGCGGAACTCGATGCGCCCCACCGGTCCCGGAGCGGCCGAGACGGGCCGCGCGTCGGGCTCGTCGACGATCGCGGGACGCAGGTCGAGGTACTCGAAGATGCGGGCGAACAGCGCCGACGAGGTCTGCACGTCGAGCGCGACGCGCATGAGCCCCATCAACGGCATGAGCAACCGAGCCTGCACGGTGGTGAACGCCACGATCGTTCCTGCCGTGATCGCTCCCGCGCCGCCTCCGATGAGGTACCCCGCGACGAGGTAGATGACCGCGGGAACACTCGACATGATCACTTGAACCACGGCGAAGAAGCCCTGGCCGCTCATGGCCCGGCGCACCTGTAGACGTTCCTGATTGTCGTTCTCGGCGTCGAAGCGGGCGGATTCCGTGCGCTGGCGGTTGAACGACTTCGACAGGAGGATGCCGGAGACGCTCAGGGTCTCTTGCGTGATCGCCGACAGCTCCGACAGCGACTCCTGCGTCTCGCCCGCGATGCGCGCCCGCACCTGGCC